>NZ_LMSX01000009.1:3100-378372 GCF_001429655.1 Terrabacter sp. Soil811 | reverse complement strand
ACCAGCTCAAAAAGCTAGAAGTTCAATTCAACCAAAGGATAATTCGCCCAAAACCCACCCAGACCACCAGACGGTGGACCGAACCAGGCCTCGGGACGAGGTAATTGGCATCGATTTTTGACACGCTGTTGAGTTCTCAAGAATCGGACACACACCATCAACCACCTCAACGAGGAGGCCTCCGGGGCAACCCTTCAAACTTACCCGCCNCGATTTTTGACACGCTGTTGAGTTCTCAAGAATCGGACACACACCATCAACCACCTCAACGAGGAGGCCTCCGGGGCAACCCTTCAAACTTACCCGCCGCGCCCCACCGAGTCAAACCACGGTGATGCGGGCGGAACCTGCTTTCCGGAGCAGACCCGACTGGGTCGGACACTCCGGACACTCGTCAGACCCCGGGACCGGCCAGCTTCGCTCGGTGATCTCTCACCGCCGCGGTGGCGTCCGTTCCTCCCTGTCGGGCTGACGAAGAGAACAGTAGCCCGGTCCCCCGGGATTCCCCAAATCGCTCCCGGCACAGCGCCACAGACCCGTGGTGGCCGGTCTGTCGGAGCATCCGCCGACCACCGCGGACGGGCACGCGAGAGTCAGGAGACCCGGTCGATGACGATCGGGGGCAGGTCCGGCCGCGACCCCTCGGGGGCGATCGTGAAGCCGCCCTCGAGCGCCTCGAGCGCCCGGGCGAACCGCTCCGGCTCGTCGGTGTGCAGCGTCATGAGCGGCTCTCCCCCACGGATGGTCGCGCCGGGCTTGTGATGCAGCTCCACACCTGCCCCGGCCTGGACCGGGTCCTCCTTGCGGGCCCGCCCGGCGCCGAGGCGCCACGCGGCGACTCCGACCGCGAGGGCGTCCAGCTGGACGAGCACCCCGTCGGCCGGCGCGAGCACGTGGTGGGTCTCCTTGGCCGTCGGCAGCTCCGCGTCGGGGTCTCCCCCCTGGGCGCGGATCATCCGACGCCAGACGTCCATCGCCCGGCCGTCCGCGAGCACGTCCGCCGGGTCGATGTCGGAGCGGCCCGCACCCGCGACCATCTCCCGCGCGAGGGCGAGCGTGAGCTCGACGACGTCACCCGGGCCCCCGCCGGCGAGCACCTCGACGGACTCCCGCACCTCGAGCGCGTTGCCCGCCGTGAGCCCGAGCGGAGTCTCCATGTTCGTGAGCAGGGCGACCGTGTGCACGCCGGCGTCGGTGCCGAGGCGGACCATGGTCTCCGCGAGCTCGCGGGCCTGCCCGAGCTCCTTCATGAACGCGCCCGACCCGACCTTGACGTCGAGGACGAGGGACCCGGTGCCCTCGGCGATCTTCTTGCTCATGATGGAGGTCGCGATGAGGGGCACGCAGGAGACGGTCCCCGTGACGTCGCGCAACGCATACAGCTTCTTGTCGGCCGGGGCGAGGCCCGTGCCGGCGGCGCAGATGACGGCGCCGACGTCCTCGAGCTGGGCCATCATCTGCTCGTTGGTCACGTCGGCCCTCCACCCGGGGATCGACTCGAGCTTGTCGAGCGTGCCGCCCGTGTGCCCGAGGCCGCGGCCCGAGAGCTGCGGGACCGCGACGCCGCAGGCTGCGACGATCGGCGCCAGGGGAAGGGTGATCTTGTCGCCCACTCCCCCGGTCGAGTGCTTGTCGCTCGTGGGGCGGGACAGTCCCGAGAAGTCGAGCCGCTCACCCGAGCGGATCATCGCGTCGGCCCAGCGGGCGATCTCGCGCGGGTTCATCCCGTTGAGGTAGATCGCCATCGCGAGCGCCGACATCTGCTCCTCGGCGACGGCGCCCCTCGTGTACGCGTCGATGACCCAGTCGATCTGGGCGTCGGACAGCTCGGCCCGGTCGCGCTTGGCGGAAATGACGTCTACGGCATCGAAGGCTTCACTCACGGGACCATCATGTCCCAGCGCCGTCGGTGCCGGAGCACGACCGGGAGCGGACGTGTTCAGCCCTCGGCGTGACGCAGGTCCTCGGCCCCGAACGCCTGCGGCAGGACCGCCGACATCGGGAGCACGCCCTCGGGGGTCATGAGCAGGCACCGGGGCCCGCCGTTCTCCCAGAGGAGCTGCCGGCAGCGACCACACGGCATGAGGGCCTGACCGTCGCCCCCCACGCAGAAGACCGCGGTGAGGCGTCCGCCACCCGTGGCGTGCAGCTCGGACACCATGCCGCACTCGGCACAGAGAGCCACGCCGTAGGCGGCGTTCTCGACGTTGCAGCCGGCGACGACCCGCCCGTCGTCGACGAGGCCGGCGACACCGACGCGGAACCGGGAGTAGGGCGCGTACGCCCGCTCCATGAGCTCGACCGCGCGCAGGCGCAGCGACTCCCAGTCGATCGCGTCGGAGGTGCCGGGCTGCGGACTCGTCGTGTCGGCCACTAGTGCCCCTCGCCCTTGCGGTAGATCTGTCCGTCGGCTGCGGGCATGCGCAGGCGTTGCGAGGCGAACGCCAGCACGAGCAGGGTCGTGACGTAGGGCAGCGTGCTCGACAGCTCCGGCGGCACGATGTCGGTCAGGGCGTACCAGGCCCCGACGATCACACCGACGACGAGGGCGATGACGCCCTGCACCACGCGGCCCTTGCGGACGATCTGCCAGATCCCGATGCCGACGAGCAGCACCGCGAGCAGCAGGAGGAAGGCGTGGACGGTCGTGCCGCCACCGCGCAGCTGGGCCGCGTCGGTGTAGCCGAAGAGCACCGAACCGGCCATCAGACCGCCGGGGCGCCAGTTGCCGAAGATCATGGCTGCGAGGCCGATGTAGCCACGACCACCCGTCTGCCCGTCCCGGAACACGTTGGCCGCGACGAGGGCGAGGAAGCCACCGCCGAGACCGGCCAGACCGCCCGAGACGAGGACGGCCAGGAACTTGTAGCGCAGCACGTTGACACCGAGCGACTCGGCCGCGACCGGGGACTCGCCGACGGAGCGCAGACGCAGGCCGAAGGTCGAGCGCCACAGGATGTAGGCCGTCGCGATGAAGAGCAGGACGGCGAGGATCGTCACGACCGACACGTTGGTGCAGAAGGCACGGAGCACGCCGGCGAGGTCGGAGATGAAGAAGATGTGCTTCTGCTCCAGCTCACCGAGGGCGTCGGACAGGCCCGGGATGCTGATCGTCGGCAGCTCCTCGAGCGGTGGCGACTGCGTCGGGCCGCCACCCGGGAGGGTGCTGAAGAAGCGCACCGAGAGGTACTTCGCGAAGCCGAGCGCCACGATGTTGAGCGCCACACCCGACACGATGTGGTCGACGCCGAAGGTCACCGTCGCGATGGCGTGGATGAGTCCACCGACCGCGCCGCCGATGACCGCTCCGACGAGACCCCACCACGGGCCGAGGTGGTAGCCGAGGAAACCGGCACCCCAGGTGCCGAGGATCATCATGCCCTCGAGGCCGATGTTGACGACGCCGGCGCGCTCGGACCAGAGACCGCCGAGACCGGCGAGGGCGATGGGCACGGCGAGTCCGAAGGCCGCGATGAGCAGCCCGGACGAGTCGACGTCGTTGGCGCCGGTGACGACACGGAGGATCGAGAGCACGAGCACGGCACCGAGGCCGACCCCGACCCACTGGAGCGGGCTCAGGCGGAGCCGGCGCGGGGTGGCGGTGACCTTCTCGACGCCGGCATCCAGACCAGTGACACTCATGCCGTCGCTCCTTCCGGGGTGGGGGCATCGGATCTCGTCGCGGCCAGCTCCCTCGCCACCCGCTGCTGCTCGAGGCGCACGTCGGCGCGACGGATCAGCTCGTAGGCGATGACGACGGCGAAGAGGATCACGCCCTGGATGATGAAGACGACCTCGGAGGCGACCCCGGCGCGGATCTGCAGCGCGTTGCTCTGCACGTCGAGGAACGACCACAGCAGGGCCGCGGCCGCGATGCCGAGCGGGTGGTTGCGACCGAGCAGCGCGATGCCGATGCCGGCGAAGCCGAGTCCGGCCTGGAACGTCGTGCCGTAGCTGTGGTCCTGACCGAAGAGCAGCGGCATGCCGATGAGGCCCGCCAGAGCACCGGAGGCGATCATCGTGGTGACGACCATGCGCGGCACCTTGACGCCGCTGGCGACCGCGGCGCTCTCGGAGCGGCCCGTGGCGCGCAGGTCGAAGCCGAACCGGGTCTTGTTGATGACGAACCAGTAGAGGGCGCCGACGAGCACGGCGAGCAGGATGAGCGTGTAGACCTTGTTGGTCGCGCCCGGGATGAGGCCGAGACCGTCGAGCTGCGAGGACTCGGGGATCGGCTTCGTCGAGATGCTGTTGCTGCCCTGCTGCTTGACCGCGACCTTGAGCAGCAGCCACTGCACGACGCCGGTCGCGATCGCATTGAGCATGATCGTGCTGATCACCTCGGAGATGCCGCGGCGGACCTTGAGGTAGGCGGCGATGCTCGCCCAGAGGCCTCCGGCGACCATCGCCACGACGATCGTCAGGAGGACGTTGAGCGGGCCGGGGAACCAGGCCTGACCGGCGAAGGCCGCTCCGGCGAAGACCGCGACGCGGTACTGACCGTCGACGCCGATGTTGAAGAGGTTCATCCGGAAGCCGACCGCGACCGCGACGGCCGAGAGGTAGTAGACCGTGGCGCCGTTGACGATCTGGACGAGCTGGCGCGGCTTGGGCCAGCTGAGGATCGTCTGCCAGACCTCGACCACCGGGTCGCCGAGGAGCAGCAGGATGGCCGAGGTCACGAGGAACGCGACGACGAGCGCGAGCACGGGCGCCGCGACGGCGAGGAGGAGCTTGCGGGGGCTGAACGTGCTCATCGGGTCTCCTCCGGGTTGGCAGCAGCTCCGGTCATGGCCGCACCGAGGTCCTCGGCGGTGACGGTGTCGGGGTCGAACGTGCCGGTGAGCCGCCCGCGCAGGATCACCTCGATGGTGTCGGAGAGTCCGATCAGCTCCTCGAGGTCGGCCGAGATGAGCAGGACGGCGAGGCCGTCGCGCCGCGCCTGGCGGATGATGTCCCAGATGCTCGACTGGGCGCCGACGTCGACACCGCGCGTCGGGTGTGCGGCGACGAGCACCTTGGGCTGGTGGCTCATCTCGCGGCCGACGATGAGCTTCTGCTGGTTGCCGCCGGAGAGCGACCCCGCCTTGACGTTGATCGAGGGTGTGCGGACGTCGTACTCCTTGACGATCCGCTCGGTGTCGGCCTTGGCCCCCGCGGCGTTGATGATGAAGCCGCGGACGTTCGGCTCCTCGGTCTGGTGGCCGAGGATGCGGTTCTCCCAGAGGGGGGCCTCGAGGAGCAGGGCGTGCCGCTGGCGGTCCTCGGGGATGTAGGCGACGCCGGCCTCCCGGATCTCCCGCGTGCGCCAGTCGGAGATGTCGGTGTCGCCGAGGAAGACGAGCCCGGACGTGGGCTCGCGCATCCCCATGATGACCTCGACGAGCTCGGCCTGGCCGTTGCCCTCGACGCCGGCGATGCCCAACACCTCACCCGCGTGGATGGTCAGCGAGATGCCGTCGAGCACGTTGCGGCCGGCACCGGCGCCCGCGAGGACGATGTCCTCGATGCGCAGCACGACGCGGTCGGTGACCGTGGACTCCTCCGTCTGCGGGGTGGGGAGCTCGGCCCCGACCATGAGCTCGGCGAGCTGGCGCGCGTTGACCGACGACGGGTCGACGGTGTCGACGGTCGTGCCGCGTCGGATCACCGTGATGGAGTCGGCGACCGAGAGCACCTCGTCGAGCTTGTGCGAGATGAACAGGACGGTCAGGCCCTCGGACTTGAGCTCGCGGAGGTTGTCGAAGAGCTCGTCGACCTCCTGCGGCACGAGGACCGCGGTGGGCTCGTCGAGGATGATGATCTTGGCGCCGCGGTAGAGGACCTTGAGGATCTCGATGCGCTGGCGCGCACCGACCCCCAGGTCGTCCACGAGGGCGTCGGGGTCGACGTCGAGGCCGTACTCGTCCGAGATGCGCGTGATCTCGCGTCGGGCTGCGTCGCCGATGCCGTGCAGCTTCTCGGCGCCGAGGACGACGTTCTCGAGGACCGTGAAGTTGTCTGCGAGCTGGAAGTGCTGGAAGACCATGCCGATGCCGGCGGCGATCGCGTCGGCCGGCGAGTGCAGGTCGACGACTCGACCGCCGATGCTGATGGACCCCTCGTCCGGGCGCTGGACGCCGTAGAGGATCTTCATCAGCGTCGACTTGCCGGCGCCGTTCTCACCGACGATCGCGTGGACCGTGCCACGCGCGACCGAGAAACCGATGTCCTTGTTGGCGACGACTCCGGGGAACCGCTTGGTGATCCCCTCGAGTTGAACGGCGGGATGGGCGTCCGACGTCCCGTCGGGTCGCGCAGGTGCTGCGGTGATGGCGACAACTCCTCGTCCAGGCCCGGAGAGGAGTCCGGGCGGGTGGTTCGTGGGGCCGGGTCGAAGGACGTCCCGACCGACCACCGGAGCCGGGGACGGACACGGCCCGCGACGACGCTACCGCGCCGCCCGGGCCGTGTCGCCCCGCTCGGGGATCATTCAGAGGGGATCTCGAGGCTCTCGAGGATCAGGGTGCGGTCGGGACCTTGATCTCGCCCGCGATGATCTTCTGCTTGTAGTCGTCGAGCTTCGACTTGATGTCGTCGACCTTGCCACCGGTCGTGGCGTAGTCGACGCCGCCGGCCTTGAGGTCGTAGACCTTGTTGCCCGTGATGTCGGTGCCCGCGGCACCCGACTTGAGGAAGTCGTAGACCGCCACGTCGACCTTCTTGATCATCGAGGTGAGGATGACGTCGCGGACGTCCGGCGTGGCCGTCAGGGCCTGGTCGGAGTCGACACCGATGGCGAGCTTGCCAGCAGCCTTGGCGGCCGTGAAGACACCGCTGCCCGAGCCGCCCGCGGCGTGGTAGACCACGTCGGCGCCGCCCTGGTAGAGGCCCTCAGCGGCCGTCTTGCCCTTGGCGGGGTCGTTGAAGCCGGAGAAGTCCGGCGGCTGCGAGAGGTACTGGCTCTTGACGACGATCGACGGGTTGGCCGCCTTGGCGCCGGCGATGTAGCCCGCCTCGAACTTCTTGATGAGGTCGGTGGCGACGCCCCCGACGAAGCCGACCGTGTTGGTCTTGGACTTCAGCGCGGCGGCCGCACCGACGAGGAAGGAGCCCTGCTCCTCGGCGAAGGTCAGCTGGGCGACGTTGGCGCCGGCCGAGTCGGGGGACGCGTCGTCGATGATCGCGAACTTGACGTCGGGGTTGGCCTTGGCGACCGTGCCGATGGCCTTGGCGTAGGCGAAGCCGACACCGATGACGTGGGTCGCGCCCGCGTCGATGAACTGCTGCAGGCGCTCCTCGGTGGCAGCCTCGCTCTCACCGTTGACCTGCGTGGCCTCCTTGAACTCGACACCGAGGTCGGCCTTCGCCTTGTCGAGGCCCACGGCCGCCGACGCGTTGAAGGACTGGTCACCACGACCGCCGACGCCGTAGGCGATACCGACGACGATCTTCTTGCCGGCGGCCTGCGTGCCGGTGCTGCCGGCCGAGGTGTTGCTGCCCGCGGGCGTGTTGTCGCTGCTGCTGCCGCAGGCCGCGAGGCCCAGCGCGGCGGCGGCGACAACGGCCGCGACCTTGGTTGCGTGACGCAAGAGGTGCTCCTTAGATTCCGCGGGGCCGACGACGACATCGGCCCAGATAGCACGGAACTGTAGACCCCGGCACGACAAGATCTGTTCGGCTCGGGGGAAGTCGCAGGAAGTGTTACCGATCCGCGACCGCGCTCAGAGGAGAGACGCCCCCGAGGGCCGGTGTGCCGGCCAGTCGGGCGGCCGCCGCGAAGACGACACCGGCCAACGTCCGGGCCCCGACGACGATCGCGCCCTCGTCGACGACGAGGTCGCCCCGGTGCAGGTCGTAGGTCGGGCCGCCGGGTGAGCGGGTCCCGAGCCGGGCCATGGCGCCGGGCACGTGGGTGAGGTACCACGCGAAGTCCTCGCCGCCGAGCGACTGCGGCGTCGGCGCGACGAACGACCCGGTGCCGGTCACGGCGGCCGTGAGGGCGTCGATGCAGCCGGCGTCGTTGACGACCGGGGGCACGCCCTTGGTGATGAGCACGTCGGCCTGGACGGCATACGGCTTGACGACCTCGTGGACGACGGCCTCGAGGAGGCGCTCGACGCCCTCCCAGATGCCGGCGTCGAGCATGCGCAGCGTGCCGCCGACCTTGCCCGACGACGGGATGACGTTGTGCGCCCCGCCGGAGTGGATCGAGCCCCACACGAGAGCCGCGCCCGCGCGCGGGTCGAGTCGGCGTGACAGGACGGCCGGCACGTCGGTGACGACCTTGGCGAGGGCGTACGTGAGGTCCTGGGTCAGGTGCGGACGCGACGTGTGGCCGCCCCGACCGGAGAGCGTGACCTCGATCTGGTCGGCGGCCGCGGTGATGGCGCCGACGCGCAGGCCCACCTGGCCCGCGTCGAGGTTGGGGTCGCAGTGGAGCGCGAAGATCCGGTCGACCCCGACGAGGCCGTCCTGGGCCACGACGTCCTCGGCGCCGCCGGGCATGAGCTCCTCGGCGGGCTGGAAGATCAGCCGCGCGCCGACACCGGCCGAGGCGAGCCGCTCCTCGACCTCCTTGAGGGCGAGCGCCGCGCCGATGAGCGCGGTCGTGTGCACGTCGTGGCCGCACGAGTGGCTGACGCCGTCGGTCCGGGACGCGAACTCGAGGCCGGTCTGCTCACGGATCGGCAGGGCGTCGATGTCGGCGCGCAGCGCGATCCGGTGCGAGGGGTTCGTGGCGCCGAGGTCGGCGACGAGGCCCGTGCCGCGCAGTCGCCGGACGCCGATGCCGGCGCGCTCGAGACGCTCGGCGACGAGTGCCGTCGTGCGCACCTCGCCACGTCCGAGCTCCGGGTGCGTGTGCAGGTCGCGACGGATCGCGACCAGCTCCGCGGCATGCTGCTCGACGGTTCGGGCGATGGCCTCGAAGGGCAGCGAAGCGGAGCGGTCGGTCACGAGCACGGGAGTCTAGCGAGAGGATGGGGTCGACCCTCGCAGGCCGGGGTCACCGGGACCGGTCGGAGCACGGAGGGAGAGGTCACGCGTGGAGTCGGAGGCACCCACGGGGACGTCCCTCGGGACGGACGCCGTCCGGCACGTCGTCGGGCTCGTCGACCGGGCGATGCCCTTCACCACCGTGACGAGCCGGGGCTCCCCCGCGACCGTCTGGACCGCGGACGTGGTGGCGCACGTGCGGGCGGGTGCGGACCCGCTCGCGCCGTGGCGCTCGGCGCTCCACGCGCAGATGGAGCACCGCAACGCGACGACGGTGCGGCCGCACGTGCCCGCCGCCTTCGTCCTCCAGTGGTGGTGCGAGGTGGCCGCCTCCCCGATGGCGTATGCCGCCGTGCTCGGTCCCTGGCTCCTCGTGCCGTCGGGCGCCGGGCTCGGTTTCGAGCTCGCGCCGGGCCTCGACCCGTTCCGCATCGTCGTCGCCCCCGAGCGGACCTCGCTGGCGGTCGACGACGACCCGGCGCGGCGTCTGGAACGGGCCCGGACGGCATACCTCGCGCTCGTCTCGGAGGTCGTGACGGCATACGCCCCCGACGTGCGGATGGGCTCGCGGCAGCGGTGGGGTGTCGTGGGCGACATGTGGGAGACGGCCGTGCGTCTCGCGCGCGGCGCGGCCGGGGAGAGCGTCGGCGCCGAGCCGACCCGGGTCTCGTGCTGCTTCATCTACGCGATCCCCGGGATGCGCGAGTGCGCCGCGTGCCCCCGCAGCGGGCGGGGCCACGCGGGTCCCCGGAGGGCGCCGAACTAGGCTCTGCGCCATGCCGCAGCGCCTTCCGGAGTCCGACCTGCTCGTCGTCCACGAGGAGGTGCGCGAGGCGCTCGATGCCGGGGTCGGTGTCGTCGCCCTCGAGAGCACCATCCTCGCCCACGGCCTCCCCCACCCCCACAACATCGAGATCGGTGGGCAGATCGAGGGCGCCGTGCGCGCGGGCGGGTCGGTGCCCGCGACGATCGCCGTGCTCGACGGCGTCGTGCACATCGGCCTCGGGGCTGCCGAGGTCGAGCGCGTGTGCACCGACCCGGACATCGCCAAGCTGTCGGTCCGTGACGTGGGCGTCGCTGCGGCACTTGGATTTTCGGGAGCGACAACGGTCGCTTCGACGTCCGCGCTCGCACACCTCGCGGGCATCCGGGTGTTCGCGACCGGTGGGCTCGGCGGCGTGCACCGCGGGGCGTCCGAGACCTTCGACGTCTCCGCCGACCTCGGGGTCATCGCGACCACGCCGGTGCTCGTCGTGTGCGCCGGGGTCAAGTCGATCCTCGACGTGGCCGGCACGCTCGAGACGCTCGAGACGCTGTCGGTGCCGGTGCTCGGCTACCGGACCGACGCGTTCCCCGGCTTCTACCTCTCGGACTCCGGGCAGCCGGTGCCGTGGCGGGTCGAGTCCGCGGCCGAGGCCGCACGGGTCGTCGTCGCCCGGGGTCGCCTCGGGACCGACGCCGCCGGTGTGGTCCTCGCGAACCCGCTGCCCGCCGACCGTCAGGTCGAGCGCGGACTGCACGACCGGCTCGTCGAGGAGGGGCTCGCGCTCCTCGAGCGCGAGGGCGTGCACGGCAAGGACGTCACGCCGCGGCTGCTCGAGTACTTCCACGACCACTCCGGCGGCGAGTCGCTCCGCGCCAACGTCGAGCTCGTCCTGTCGAACGCGCGCCTCGCGGGAGAGGTGGCGGCCGAGGTCGCGTCCCAGCTCGGGACCCCTTCGGCATGACGACGCGGCCGGTCGTCGTCGTCGGTGACGTCGGGCTCGACGTCATCACCCGCCCCTCGGGCGACATCCGGTGGCACTCCGACACCCCGTCGGCCGTCGCCCTGGTGCCGGGCGGGGCCGGCGCCAACTCCGCCTCGTGGCTGGCCGGCCTCGGGGCCGACGTGACCCTCGTGGCCCGCATCGGCGACGACGCCGCGGGAACGACCTGCCGACGCGAGCTCGAGTCCGCCGGCGTCACCTGCGCGTTCGCGGTCGACGCCAGGCTGCCGACGTGCATGGTCGTCATCCTGCTCGACGCCCACGGTGACCGGACGATGTTTCCCGACCGTGGCGCCAACAAGGCCTTCGCGGTAGCGGACGTCGACCTCGCCTCGCTGGGGCTCCCAGCCGAGCCTCGGCCGCACCTGCACCTGTCGGGCTACGTGCTCTTCGACGCCGGGTCGCGTGCGGCCGGTCTCGAGTCGCTGCGCCAGGCGCGGTCGCTCGGGTGGACGACGTCGGTCGACCCGCAGTCGCCGGCCCTCATCGAGCGGGAAGGCGTCGACACCTTCCTCGGTTGGGTGACGGGCGTGGACCTGCTGCTGCCCAACGAGAACGAGGTCGCCGCGCTCGGAGGACTGGCCGCGATCCTGGGGCACACGAGCGAGGTCGTCGCGACGTACGGCGCGGCCGGGGCCCGGTGGGTCGGTGCCGACGGCGTCGACGAGTCGGCCGAGGCGCCGGTCATCGAGAACGTCGACGCCACCGGGTGCGGTGACGCCTTCAACGCCGGGCTCCTGTCGGCCTGGCTCGGCGGCCAGGACCGGACCAGCGCGTTGCGGGCCGGGGTCGCGGCCGGCAGCGCCGCGGCAGCGCGCGTGGGCGCCCGGCCCGGCTGAACGGCATACGCCCCCGGTCCGCCACCGGGTCAACCAACAGGCAGCAGGCCGCACACGGGCTTCACCGGCGCGCTGGCCGCCCGACGTCCTGTCGGTCGACCCTGTGGACGGACGGCCCACGGGCGTCAGCCGGCGGGACACGCTGAGGTATGCCGCACCTGCGTCCCGAGACCGCCCTCGCCCGACTGGGAGGCATCGCCCGCCGTGACCGGCTCCGGGCGCTGACCCACTGGCGGCGGATCGACGCGGCGCTCGCCGAAGGGGGCGTCGTGCGGGTGGCGCACGGGTGGTACAGCCTGCCGCTCGCGCAGAGCGGTCGGCGGGAGGCCCTGCGCCTGACGGGCACGGCCTCACACACCACCGCAGCCAACCACTGGGGCTGGAAGGTCAAGACCGTCCCGGAACGACCCCATGTCACGGTGCGGCGCAAGCGTCATCTGACCCGTGACGCGCAGGCCGCAGCAGCCGTGCACTGGCGCGACCTCGACGTCGAGGACGTCATCGACGGCTGGGTCACCTCACCGGTGCGCACCGTCATCGACTGCTGCCTCGACCTGCCGTTCGACGAAGCGCTCGCCGTGGCCGACTCGGCTCTGCGCTCCGGTCTCGGATGCGGGGCCGTCGCGGAGCGCGCGGCGTGGCTGGGTCCGCGACAGCGCAGTCGGGTGGCTCGGGTCATGGGGGCAGCGGACCGTCGTGCGGCCAACCCCTTCGAGAGCGTGCTGCGCGCCATCGCGCAGGAGGTGGCCGGCCTCGTCGTCGAGCCGCAGACACGCATCCGCTACGACAGCTTCTACGCCCGCGTCGACCTGGCCGACGAGGACCTGCGGATCGTCCTGGAGGCGGACAGCCACGAGTTCCACTCGGAGCGGAAGGCGTTCGACCGGGACTGCCGCCGCTACAACGGCCTCGTCACTCGCGACTGGCTCGTGCTCCGGTTCACCTGGGAGCAGGTGATGTTCGAGCCGGACGTCGTGCGGCGTGCCATCGAGGACGTCGTCGCGCTGCGTCGCTCCCAGGGCCTGCGTCGGCTCCGGACGGGTCAGGTAACCGGTCCGAACCGGCGAAAGGGCCGCTGAGGCCTGCTTTTCGGGTTGCGGCCGGTTGGTTGACCCGGCCGGTCGGGTCGACGGCGTACGGCTGGCGTATGCCGTGTGGCTCAGAAGGTCTCGCGGGGCTGGTAGGTGCCCCAGACCGCGCGGAGGGCGTGGGCGACCTCGCCGCCCGTGGCGCGCGCCGCGAGCGCCTCCTTCATCGGGTAGAGGACGTTGTCGGTGCCGCGGGCTGCGTCCTGGAGCTTCGCGAGCGCCGCCGCCACGGCGTCGTTGTCGCGGTCGGCGCGCAGGGCCTCGAGCCGGGCGCGCTGGTCGGCCTCGATCGTCGGGTCGACGCGGAGCGGCTCGTAGTGGTCCTCCTGGTCGAGGACGAAGCGGTTCACGCCGACCACGGTGCGCTCAGCGTTGTCGATCTCGAGCTGGACGCGGTACGCCGATCGCTCGATCTCGCCCTTCTGGAAGCCCTGCTCGATGGCCGCGACCGCACCGCCCTTGTCCTCGACAGCCTGGATGAGCGCGAGCGCCGCCTCCTCGATCTCGTCGGTCATCGACTCGACGACGTACGAACCGGCAAACGGGTCAACGGTTTTCGTCACGTCGGTCTCGTAGGCGATGACCTGCTGGGTGCGCAGCGCGAGCCGCGCGGCCTTCTCGGTCGGCAGGGCGATGGCCTCGTCGAAGGAGTTGGTGTGCAGTGACTGCGTGCCGCCGAGCACCGCTCCGAGACCCTGGAGCGCGACGCGGACGAGGTTGACCTCGGGCTGCTGGGCGGTCAGCTGGACGCCCGCGGTCTGCGTGTGGAAGCGCAGCATCATCGACTTCGGGTTCTGGGCACCGAACTCCTCCTTCATGATCCGCGCCCAGATGCGGCGGGCCGCGCGGAACTTCGCCACCTCCTCGATGAGGGTCGTGCGTGCGACGAAGAAGAAGGAGAGGCGCGGCGCGAAGTCGTCGACGTGCAGCCCGGCGGCCTGCGCGGCGCGGACGTACTCGACGGCGTTGGCGATCGTGAAGGCGATCTCCTGCACGGGCGTCGCCCCGGCCTCGGCCATGTGGTAGCCGGAGATGGAGATGGTGTTCCAGCGCGGCATCTCCTTGTGGCAGTAGGCGAAGATGTCGGCGATGAGGCGCAGGGACTCGCGCGGCGGGTAGATGTAGGTGCCGCGGGCGATGTACTCCTTGAGCACGTCGTTCTGGATCGTGCCGGTCAGCTGGTCACCGGCGACGCCCTGCTCCTCCGCGACGAGCTGGTAGAGCAGGAGCAGCGTCGAGCCGGGCGCGTTGATCGTCATCGACGTCGAGATCTTGTCGAGCGGCAGGCCGTCGAAGAGCGTGCGCATGTCGTCGAGGCTGTCGATGGCGACGCCGACCTTGCCGACCTCGCCGTGCGCGATGGCCTCGTCGGAGTCGTAGCCCATCTGCGTCGGCAGGTCGAAGGCGACGGACAGGCCGCCCGTGCCCGCCTTGACGAGCTGGTGGTAGCGCTGGTTGCTCTCCTTCGCGGTGCCGAAGCCGGCGTACTGGCGCATCGTCCACGGACGTCCGGTGTACATCGACGGGTAGACGCCGCGGGTGAAGGGGTAGCTGCCGGGCGCGCCGAGCTTGCTGTCGGCGTCGAAGCCGGCGAGGGCCGACGCGTCGTAGACGGGCTCGATGGGCAGGTCGGACTCGGAGCGCGCACCAGTGCTGTCAGCCATGTTGCCGAGCGTATCGGCGTGGCGGTCCGCCGCTGCCGCCCGCCGGTCGAACGTTGCCGATCTCACGTCACCGAGGGCGTATGCCGTCACCCCGGGTCCCGACGGAACGTGGCCTCTCGACGGGTTGGGACCCGCAGATAGTGGCCTCTCGACGGGTGAGGGTCAGGGGGTGACGGACGGCCAGGTGCGAGTGATCTCGGCCTTGTGGGCGGCCCACTCCCCCTCGAGCTCGCCGAGCCGGTCGCCGAGGAACTCGAGGAAGGCCACCGAGAGCTGCAGGCGCCGACCGGCCTCGGTGTCGAGGCCACCGACGGCGGGCACCCCCGCACGCAGGCTCGTCTCGATCTGGGCCAGCATCCGGTCGCGCGAGAGCATCGCGCCGTGCCAGGCGTCGGCCTGCACGACGTAGACGTCTCGGCGGGACCCGCGCTCGCGCTCCTTGCCGATGAGGTACGTCTGGGTCAGGTAGCGCACGGCACCGGACACCGCGGCCGGGCTCACGTCGAGCGACTCCGTCAGCTCTGCAGCGGTCATCCGCCCGTCGTCGTCGGCGAGCAGCTGGGCGAAGACGCGTGCGGCCAGGCGCGGCATACCGGCGTCGGTGAGGGTGTCGCCGAGACGCTCCACGTAGGCCGAGACGGCCCGTTCATCGCGGCTCGACCGCTGTCGCACTGACGTCACCACTCCTCCTCCGTCGCATGCACCGACCCTAACCCAACTCTCACAGCATTCAGTAAACCGTGAAAGTTGTGTACCGTCGATCCATGACCTCCGCCATTCAGGTCCACGACCTGCGCAAGACCTTCGGGCACACCGTCGCTCTCGACGGGCTCGACCTCGACGTGGCCACCGGTGAGATCCACGGCTTCCTCGGCCCCAACGGCGCGGGCAAGTCCACGACGATCCGCATCCTGCTCGGCCTGCTGCGCGCCGACGGCGGCAGCGCGACGCTGCTCGGCGGCGACCCGTGGCACGAGGTCGAGACGCTGCACCGCCGCCTCGCCTACGTCCCCGGGGACGTCGCCCTCTGGCCCAACCTCACCGGAGGTGAGGTCATCGACATCCTCGCCCGGCTCCGAGGGGGCGTGGACGAGAAGCGGCGCGCGTCGATGCTCGAACGGTTCGACCTCGACCCCACCAAGAAGGGTCGGTCCTACTCGAAGGGCAACCGGCAGAAGGTGGCCCTCGTCGCGGCCCTGAGCTCCGACGTCGAGCTGCTGCTGCTCGACGAGCCCACCTCGGGTCTCGACCCGCTCATGGAGGCCGTGTTCCGCGACGTCGTCCACGAGTTCCGCCAGGGCGGCGGCACGGTGCTCCTGTCGAGCCACATCCTCTCCGAGGTGGAGCAGGTGTGCGACCGCGTCAGCATCATCCGCGCCGGAGTCAACGTCGAGTCGGGCACCCTGACCGACCTGCGCCACCTGTCGCGCACGACCGTCCGGGCGACCCTCGCGCGCCCGGTCGACCCGGCCCTGCTCACCGGGCTCCCGGGCGTGGGCGACGTCCTCGTGTCCGGTGACCGGGTGACCTGCACCGTCGGCGGCGACGACCTCGGCCGCCTGCTCGAGGTGCTCGGGACCCACGGCATCACGGCCCTGACGAGCGCCCCGCCGACGCTCGAGGAGCTGTTCATGGACCAGTACCGCACGACGTCGACGGCGACATCGTGACCGCCCTGGCCGTCCCCGCACGTCAGGCCGGCGTCGGTCTGACCGGGACCACCTCGCTGCTGCGGCTCGCCGCCCGGCGCGACCGGGTGCTCGTCCCGGTGAGCGCGTTCGGCCTCGCCGCCTTCGTCGCCCTGTCGGCGAAGGCGACGTTCGCGCTCTTCCCCGATCTCGCGTCGGCGCAGCAGGGGATGGCCTCGACGCTCGCCAACCCGGCGCTCGTCGCGATGTACGGGCCGATCTCGAGCCTCAGCATCGACTCGATCGCGACGCTCAAGTCGGTGCTGCTCGGCGGCGTCTTCCTCGCGCTGCTCGCCTACGTCGTCGTCCGGCGCCACACGCGGACGGAGGAGGAGGCCGGGCGGCTCGAGCTGCTCGGTGCCGGCGTCGTCGGGCGCCGTGCCGCGCTGACGGCCGCCGTGCTGCTCGGCACGGCCGCCGTGCTGCTCACCGTCGTCCTCACGGTCGTCTGGTCGATCGCCGTCGGGCTCGACCCCGCCGGATCGGTCGCCCTCGGTGTCTCCTGGCTCGTCATGGGGCTGTCGTGGGTCGGCGTCACCGCGGTCGCCGCGCAGCTGACCTCGAGCACCCGTGGCACTGCTGCGTGGTCGCTCGGCGCGCTGGCCGTCGCCTTCCTCGTCCGGGCCGTGGGCGACACCGCCGGCGGCGACAGCCCGGCCCGCTTCCTGTCCTGGCTGTCGCCGCTCGGCTGGGGCGTCAAGGTGTCGCCCTACGGCGAGAACCGCTACTGGGTCGCGGTGCTCGGGCTCGCGCTCTACGCCGCACTCGTGGCCGCAGCCTTCGTGCTGCTCGACCGGCGGGACCTCGGGTCCGGGGTGCTGCCGAGCCGAGCCGGACACGACCGCAGCCCCGTCCGCACCGCCGGAGCCCTGACCCGGCGTCTGGCCCGCGGCACGCTCGTCGGCTGGGTCGTGGCGTACGCCGTCCTCGGCGTCGTCCTCGGGTCGATCGCGGGCAGCGTCGAGACGTTCGTCGACTCGCCCGAGGTCGCCGACATGCTGCGGGCCATGGGCGGCGACGCCGGCTCCATCACCGACATCTACTTCTCCACCGAGCTGCACTTCGCGGCCATCGGCGCGTCGGCCCTGGCCATCGCCCTCGTCACGAGGATGCACACCGAGGAGACGACGACGCGCCTCGAGTCCCTCCTCGCGACGCCGGTGCGGCGCACCGGATGGGCCCTCGGACACATCGTCATCGCCGTCGTCGCCTCGGCCGTCGTCATGCTCGTCAGCGTCGTCGTGGCCGGCCTCGTCCACGGAGCCGACGTGGGCGACGTCGGCGGGACCGTGGGGCGCCTCGTCGGAGCCGCCCTCTCGACCCTCCCCGCCGTGTGGGTGGTCCTGGCCGTCGCCGTCCTGCTCTACGGCGCGCTCCCCCGCTTCACCGGCCTGGCCTGGGCCGCGCTCATCGTCTTCCTCCTGCTCGGTGAGTTCGGCGACCTGCTCGACCTGCCGGGCTGGCTCGTCGACCTCTCACCGTTCACGCACCTGCCGGCGCTGCCGGGCGGCACGGTCGGAGCCGCCCCCCTCGTCGGGCTCACCCTCGTCGCCGCCGCCCTCAGCGCGGCGGGGGTCGCGGCCCTGCGGCGTCGCGACATCGGCTGACCTCACCAGCGGTGGTCAGCCGGTCGCCCCGGGTCGCCACCGATCGCCACCGATCGCCGACGGGGCGCCGGGGGCTGCGGACGGGTTCGGGCATCGCCGGACGGGTCGGTACGGTGTCCCCCATGACAGGCATCCCCGGCTTCTGGGCCGTGATCCCCGCCGGCGGCTCGGGCACCCGGCTGTGGCCCATCTCGCGCCGCAGCTCGCCGAAGTTCCTGCACGACCTGACCGGGTCGGGGCAGTCGCTGCTGCGCGCCACGTGGGACCGCCTCGAGCCGCTCGTCGACGACCGGATCCTCGTCGTCACCGGGGTCGCCCACGAGGAGGCGGTGCGCCGCCAGCTGCCGATGCTCGGCTACGACGCCGTCATCGGCGAGCCGTCGCCCCGCGACTCGATGCCTGCCATCGGGCTCGCCGCCGCCGTCCTCGAGCGACGCGACCCCGAGGCCGTGCTCGGCTCGTTCGCCGCCGACCACGTCATCACCGAGCCCGACAACTTCCAGCGGGCCGTCGCGGAGGCCGTCGTCCTCGCCCGGCGCGGCGAGCTCGTCACCATCGGCATCGAGCCGACCGAGCCGGCCACCGGCTTCGGCTACATCCGGCTCGGCGCACCGCTCGACGTCGTCGGTGCCCCGAGCGCCCACCGCGTCGACGACTTCGTCGAGAAGCCCGACCTCGAGACCGCGACCCGCTACCTCGAGAGCGGCGAGTACCGCTGGAACGCAGGCATGTTCGTCGTCGGCGCGACCACCCTGCTCGAGCTGCTCGCCGAGAACCACGCCGAGATGGTCGACCACTTGCGCACCATCGCCGCAGACCCCCGCCGCATGCGGGACCTGTGGCCGTCGCTCCAGAAGATCGCCATCGACCACGCCGTCGCCGAGCCCGCTGCCGCCGCCGGCCGCGTCGCCGTCGTGCCCGCAGCCCTCGGCTGGGACGACGTGGGCGACTTCAACTCGCTCACCAAGCTCGTCGCCGAGTCGAGCGAGCTGCCGGGCATCACCGCCATCGGCCCGGCCGACGACATCATCAGCATCGACTCGACCGCCACGGTGTCGGCAGGGGGACGGCTCGTCGCACTCATCGGCGTCGACGACATCGTCGTCATCGACACGCAGGACGCCCTGCTCATCACGCGACCCGACCGCGCCCAGGAGGTCAAGAAGGTCGTCGAGACCCTGGCCGCCCGGGGCCGCACCGAGCTCCTCTGAGATCGTCCGGCTACCGGCTGGGATGACGACGTCCCACCGACCGACTCGCTCGTGCGCCAGGCGCTACCTGCGCATCGAGCGACGGACCTGCTGGCTGCGCTCCTGACCGTCGACCGAGGACGTATGCCGTCCGACGGGCTCAGTCGTCCGCCGCGGGCACCCGGGTCGCCTCGCGGACGAGCGCCCAGAGCCGCGCGACCTGCTCCGGCGTCTCGACCCCGACGGGTGCGTAGTGCGTCGCGCGCCGTCGCCGGTCGTGCCAGAAGCCGCCGGTGCCGATCGCGTCGGCCGTGGCCGTGAGCCACACCGCGGTGTCGGCGCCCGCGTCGGCATCCCGCAGCAGCGGCCCGGTGAGCGCCGCGAAGCGAGGCAGCGAGTCGGTGACACCCGGGGTGTCGGCCCAGCCGGGGTGCATCGAGTGGACCCGGATGTCGTCGGACGCGAGATCTCGCGCCCACAGCTCGGTGAGGACCAGCTGCATGCGCTTCGTGCGGGCGTAGGCCGTGACACCCGAGTAGTCGCCCGACGCGTACTCCCAGTCGTCGACGTCGAGCCGCTGACCGTAGGCGCCGCCGGACGTCACGAGCACGACCCTTCCGCCCGCGAGCGCCTCGCGGAGCCCGTAGGTGAGCACGTGGGGGCCGAGCACGTGGGTGGCGAGGGTCAGCTCGTGACCCTCCGGCGTGACCGTGCGTCTCGGGGGCATGACCCCGGCGTTGTGGACGACGGCGTGCAGCCGCGGCACGTCCGCGACGAACCGGCGCGCGAACTCCGCAGTCGCGGCGAGGTCGCTGACGTCGGCGACGTGGGCCGTCACCTCCGCGAGGGGCTGCTCGGCGAGCAACCGGGAGCGGGCGTCGTCGAGACGGGAGGCGTCGCGGCCGGTGAGGTGCACGACGGCGCCGAGGTGCGCGAGACCGCGAGCCGTCGCCAGGCCGAGGCCACCGCTCGCGCCGGTCACGAGCACGTGGCGCCCGACCAGTGCCCCGGGCACCGGGTCGTGCGGCCACCAGGCACGGCGCACGGCGGGCCCGATCTTCGTGTAGCCGAGGACCAGGGACTTGTCCATGGCCCAGTCGAGGGCCGCGGCCGCTGCGTGGAGCACCATGGCCCCACCCTAGGTGAGAGCCCGCAAGCGTCGACGATCCTCGCTTCACCCCCTCGTGGCGCGCGTCACACTAGAGTGTGCGACGGCGCCCGACCAACGACGGTGGAGGTTCGCAGGATGAGTGAGACGAGGCTCGACCCGGCTTCCGGCGCAGGAGGTTCCGTCGCCGGTGGCGTCGGCGCTCCGGGGCGGGCCCAGATCCCCGGGCGCACCCTGCGCGGCGACCGGTGGTGGGTCCAGCCGGTCATCATCGTCACGCTTCTCGTCCTCTGGCTGCTCTATGCGCTGGTGCGGACCTCCATGCAGCGGTACTACTTCGTCGAGACGTACCACTACCTCACGCCGTTCTACTCGCCGTGCGTCACCGCCTCCTGCGTCCCGGGAGCCCGCCACCTCGGCACCTGGATGGGTGAGCTCCCGCCGCTCGTCCCGTATGCGTTCTTCCTGCTGCCGATCCTGCTGGGCTTCCGGCTCACCTGCTACTACTACCGCAAGGCGTACTACCGGTCGTTCTGGCTCTCGCCGCCCGCCTGCGCCGTGGCCGAGCCGCACGCGAAGTACACGGGCGAGACGCGCTTCCCGCTCATCCTGCAGAACGTCCACCGCTACTTCTTCTACGCCGCGGTCGTCGTCTCCGGGATGAACACGCTGGACGCCTTCGACGGCTTCCACGGCAAAGACGGCGGCATCGGCATGGGCCTGGGCACGCTCATCATGCTCGTCAACGTCGGCTTCCTCTGGCTCTACACGGCGTCGTGCCATTCGTGCCGACACCTCATCGGTGGGCGTCTCAAGCACTTCTCGAAGCACCCGGTGCGCTACCGGGCCTGGACCGTCGTCTCGCGCCTCAACACCCGGCACATGCAGCTGGCCTGGACCACGCTCGGCACCCTCATGGTGACCGACGCCTACATCGCCCTGGTCGCGTCCGGGGTCGTCACGGATCTGAGGTTCTTCAACTGATGGCCGCCGAGCTGGAGCACTTCGAGTACGACGTCGTCATCGTCGGGGCCGGTGGGGCGGGCCTGCGGGCCGCGATCGCCGCGCGCGAGGCAGGACTTCGCACGGCCATCATCTGCAAGTCGCTCTTCGGCAAGGCGCACACCGTCATGGCCGAGGGCGGCATCGCCGCGAGCATGGGCAACGTCAACAGCAAGGACAGCTGGCAGGTGCACTTCCGCGACACGATGCGCGGCGGCAAGTTCCTCAACTCGTGGCGGATGGCCGAGCTGCACGCCAAGGAGGCCCCCGACCGCGTGTGGGAGCTCGAGACCTACGGCGCCCTCTTCGACCGCACTCCGGACGGACGGATCAGCCAGCGCAACTTCGGGGGCCACGAGTACCCCCGCCTCGCCCACGTCGGCGACCGCACCGGGCTCGAGCTGATCCGCACGCTGCAGCAGAAGATCGTCTCCCTCCAACAGGACGACGAACGTGAGTCCGGCGACCCGGAGAGCCGGCTGAAGGTCTTCGCCGAGGTGACGATCACCGACCTTCTCCAGGACCCGAGCGGGGCCATCGCCGGCGCCTTCGGCTACTGGCGCGAGTCGGGTCGGTTCGTCCGCTTCAACGCCCCCGCCGTCGTCCTGGCCACCGGGGGCATCGGCAAGTCGTTCAAGGTCACCTCGAACTCATGGGAGTATACCGGCGACGGACACGCCCTGGCCCTGCGCGCGGGGTCGACCCTCGTCAACATGGAGTTCATCCAGTTCCACCCGACAGGCATGGTGTGGCCGCCCTCGGTCAAGGGGATCCTCGTCACCGAGTCGGTCCGCGGAGACGGCGGCGTGCTGAAGAACTCCGAGGGCAAGCGCTTCATGTTCGACTACGTGCCCGACGTCTTCCGCGGCCAGTACGCCGAGACCGAGGAGGAGGGCGACCGCTGGTACACCGACCCCGACAACAACAAGCGCCCCCCGGAGCTGCTCCCCCGCGACGAGGTCGCACGCGCCATCAACTCGGAGGTCAAGGCCGGCCGCGGGTCACCGCACGGCGGGGTCTTCCTCGACATCGCCACGCGGCGTCCCCCCGAGGAGATCCTCAAGAAGCTGCCGTCGATGCACCACCAGTTCAAGGAGCTCGCCGACGTCGACATCACGAAGGAGGCGATGGAGGTCGGCCCCACCTGTCACTACGTCATGGGTGGTGTCGAGGTCGACCCGGACAGCGCCGCCGCCGCAGGGGTGCCTGGCCTCTTCGCCGCCGGAGAGGTGTCCGGCGGCATGCACGGGTCCAACCGCCTGGGCGGCAACTCCCTCTCTGACCTGCTCGTCTTCGGCGCCCGCGCCGGAACCGGCGCCGCGGCATACGTCCTGTCACTGGGCGACGGTCGGCCGGACGTCGACCCGGCGGTCGTCGACGCCGCCGCAGCCGCTGCGCTCGCGCCGTTCGAGGAGGAGGGCGGCGAGAACCCGTACACCCTCCACCAGGAGATGCAGCAGACGATGAACGATCTCGTCGGCATCATCCGCACGGCCGCGGAGATCGAACGCGCACTCGAACGGCTCGAGGACCTCAAGGCCCGCGCCGAGCACCTGACCGTGGAGGGCCACCGGCAGTTCAACCCGGGCTGGCACCTCGCCCTCGACCTGCGCAACATGCTCGCCGTCAGCGAGTGCGTGGCCCGGGCCGCGCTGCTGCGCCAGGAGAGCCGCGGTGGCCACACCCGCGACGACTACCCGACGATGGACCCGCGCTGGCGGGGCCGCAACCTCATCTGCTCGGCGGACGGCGACGGCATCGAGGTGCGCGAGCAGCCGATGCCGGCCATGCGCGGCGACCTGCTGGCCCTCTTCGACACGGGAGAGCTGGCCAAGTACCTCACGCCGGACGAGCTGGCCGACGTGCCGGCACCGGTGACGCCCATCGACGGGAGCGGGTCATGAGCTACGACGCGAGGTTCCGGGTCTGGCGCGGCGACGCCGACGGCGGCGAGCTCGTCGACTACACCGTCGAGGTCAACGAGGGCGAGGTCGTGCTCGACATCATCCACCGCATCCAGGCCACCCAGTCGGGGGACCTCGCGGTGCGTTGGAATTGCAAGGCCGGCAAGTGCGGATCGTGCAGCGCCGAGGTCAACGGCATGCCGCGGCTGCTGTGCATGACCCGGATGTCGACGTTCACCGAGACCGAGGTGGTCACCGTGACGCCGATGCGTGCCTTCCCGGTCATCCGCGACCTCGTGACCGACGTGTCCTTCAACTACGCGAAGGCCCGCCAGATCCCGGCGTTCGCGCCGCCCGAGGGGGTGGCGCCCGGCGACTACCGGATGCAGCAGGTCGACGTCGAGCGCTCGCAGGAGTTCCGCAAGTGCATCGAGTGCTTCCTCTGCCAGGACACCTGCCACGTCGTGCGTGACCACGAGAACAACAAGGAGGCGTTCGCCGGACCCCGCTTCCTCATCCGTGCGGCCGAGCTCGACATGCACCCGCTCGACGCGCGTGAAGACCGTGCGGACTTCGCCCGCGACGCCCAGGGCATCGGGATGTGCAACATCACGAAGTGCTGCACCGAGGTCTGCCCCGAGCACATCAAGATCACCGACAACGCGATCATCCCGATGAAGGAGCGCGTGGTCGGCCGTCACTACGACCCGCTCGTGTGGCTGGGCACGAAGATCGGGCTCCGCAAGCGCTGAGTGCCCTGACGGCGCTGCCGGCGCTGCCGGGCGCATGACAGTGGAAATAGTCACACTCGGCGTCTACCGGACGGTAGCCGTCGGACCGCGCGAAGCCTCGGGGATAAGGTTTCGACCGTGGCCACTCAAACTCTCCCGGTGACGGGATCGAATCGACCTGCATCGGCCCGCCGGAACACCGTGTTCATGAAGATGCTCATGGCCGGCTCGGGCGCGTTGTTCGTGTTCTACGTCCTCGTGCACATGTACGGCAACCTCAAGATCTTCGCCGGCGTCGACGCGTTCAACGAGTACGCCGAGCACCTCCGGACGTTGTTCACGCCCTTCCTGCCGTATGCCGGCTTCCTCTGGCTCTTCCGGGTCCTCCTCATCGCGGCGCTAGTGGCTCACGCGTGGTCCGCGTTCTACCTGTGGAGTCGTGCTCGCAGCGCCCGGACGACGCGCTACGTGGCCAAGGCCGCGGCCCGTGCGACGGTCAAGAGCAAGATGATGCGCTGGGGCGGCGTCGCGCTGCTCCTCTTCCTCGTGTGGCACCTGCTCCAGTTCACGATCGTCAAGTTCAACGTCGGCTCGCTTCCGGCCGAGGGCAACCCGGGCCTGCTCGTCATCAGCAGCTTCCAGGTGTGGTGGGTCGTCCTGATCTACCTGCTCGCCCTCGTCGCCCTGGGCCTGCACCTCTACCACGGGGTCTGGAGCGCCACCCAGACCCTCGGCTGGGCCGGCAACGCCGCCGCACGCCGCCGCGCCAAGACGCTCGGGACGGTCATCGCGCTCGTCACGAGCGTGGGGTTCGCCCTCCCCCCGCTCGCCATCCTCTTCGGACTCGTCAAGGGAAGCTGACCAGTGACCACGACATCCACGACGCCCTCCTCCCCCGTGCCCGGTCTCGTCCACGGCGTATACGCCGAGGGTGAGCCGATCCGCGACACGAAGGCCCCGGCCGGCCCGATCGACCGCCGCTGGAACACCCGCAAGTTCGAGGCCTCCCTCGTCAACCCGGCCAACCGGCGCAAGCTGTCCGTCATCATCGTCGGCACCGGACTGGCCGGTGGCGCTGCCGCCGCGACACTCGGCGAGGCCGGCTACCAGGTCAAGTCCTTCTGCTACCAGGACTCCCCGCGTCGCGCGCACTCGATCGCCGCGCAGGGCGGGATCAACGCCGCCAAGAACTACAAGGAGGACGGCGACTCCGTCTACCGCCTCTTCTACGACACCGTCAAGGGCGGCGACTACCGCTCGCGCGAGTCGAACGTCTACCGCCTCGCCGAGGTCAGCACCAACATCATCGACCAGTGCGTCGCGCAGGGCGTGCCCTTCGCCCGCGAGTACGGCGGCCTCCTCGACAACCGCTCCTTCGGCGGGGTCCAGGTCTCGCGCACCTTCTACGCCCGCGGCCAGACCGGCCAGCAGCTGCTCATCGGCGCCTACCAGGCCCTCGAGCGCCAGGTCGCGGCCGGCACGGTGGAGATGTTCAGCCGCCACGAGATGCTCGAGGTCGTGGTCGTCGACGGCAAGGCCCGCGGCATCATCGCCCGCGACCTCGTCACGGGCGAGATCGAGACGCACCTCGCCGACGCCGTCGTGCTCGCGTCGGGCGGCTACGGCAACGTCTTCTACCTCTCGACCAACGCGATGGGCAGCAACGTCACCGCGACGTGGCGCGCGCACCGCAAGGGCGCTCACTTCGCCAACCCCTGCTACACGCAGATCCACCCGACGTGCATCCCGGTGGCCGGTGAGCACCAGAGCAAGCTGACGCTCATGTCGGAGTCGCTCCGCAACGACGGCCGCATCTGGGTGCCGAAGAACGCTGCGGACTGCGAGAAGGACCCGCGCCAGATCCCCGAGGAGGACCGCGACTACTACCTCGAGCGGATCTACCCCTCGTTCGGCAACCTCGTCCCTCGTGACATCGCGAGCCGCCAGGCCAAGAACGTCTGCGACGAGGGCCGCGGCGTCGGTCCCAAGGTCGGCGACTTCCGCCGCGGGGTCTACCTCGACTTCACCGACGCCCTGAAGCGCATGAGCGCCGAGGCCGTCGCGGAGAAGTACGGCAACCTGCTCGACATGTACCAGCGGATCACGGGTGAGAACCCGTACGAGGTGCCGATGCGCATCTACCCCGCGGTGCACTACACGATGGGCGGCCTCTGGGTCGACTACGACCTCCAGTCGAGCATCCCGGGCCTGTTTGTCACGGGCGAGGCGAACTTCTCCGACCACGGCGCCAACCGCCTCGGCGCCTCGGCACTCATGCAGGGCCTGGCCGACGGCTACTTCGTGCTCCCGCACACGATCCGCGACTACCTCGCCAAGGGCCCCTTCCCCAAGCTCGAGGAGTCCCACGAGGCCGTCGTCGAGGCCCGCGCCTCGGTCGACGCGCGTGTCGCCAAGTTCCTGTCGATCAACGGCGACCGCTCGGTCGACTCCTTCCACAAGGAGCTCGGCAACATCATGTGGGAGTTCTGCGGCATGGAGCGCTCCGAGGAGGGGCTGCTCAAGGCCATCGACCTCATCCGCGGCCTGCGCGACGAGTTCTGGCGCAACGTCAAGGTGCTCGGCAGCGCCGACACGCTCAACCAGAGCCTCGAGAAGGCCGGCCGCGTCGCCGACTTCCTCGAGCTCGGAGAGCTCATGTGCATCGACGCGCTGCACCGTCGCGAGTCGTGCGGTGGTCACTTCCGCGCCGAGTCCCAGACCGAGGACGGCGAGGCGCTGCGTCACGACGACGAGTACGCCTACGTCGCCGCGTGGGAGTGGGGCGGTCAGGACGGCGCGCCGGTCCTGCACAAGGAAGACCTGGTCTACGAATTCGTCGAGATGAAGCAGCGGAGCTACAAGTGAATCTGACTCTCAAGATCTGGCGCCAGTCCGGGCCCAAGGCCAAGGGCGAGATGGTGACCTACCCGGTCACCGACATCTCCGAGGACATGTCGTTCCTCGAGATGCTGGACGTGCTCAACGAGCAGCTCAACGCCCGCGGTGAGGAGCCGATCGCCTTCGACTCCGACTGTCGCGAGGGCATCTGCGGCATGTGCGGCCTCATGATCTCCGGCAAGGCACACGGCCCCGAGGTCACGACGACGTGCCAGCTGCACATGCGCAGCTTCTCCGACGGGGACGAGATCACCATCGAGCCGTGGCGCGCCGACGCGTTCCCGGTCATCAAGGACCTCGTCGTCGACCGCGGCAGCTTCGACCGCATCATCCAGGCGGGCGGCTTCATCAGCGCCAACACCGGCTCGGCCCCCGAGGCCCACTCGGTGCCGGTGCCCAAGCCCAAGGCCGACCGCGCCTTCATGGCGGCGGCCTGCATCGGCTGCGGTGCCTGCGTCGCGGCCTGCCCGAACGCGTCCGGCATGCTCTTCATGGGCGCGAAGATCACTCACCTCGGCGAGCTCCCCCAGGGCCAGCCGGAGCGTGACGCCCGCGTCGTCAACATGGTGACCCAGCACGACCACGAGGGCTTCGGCGGCTGCACGAACATCGGCGAGTGCTCCTCGGCCTGCCCCAAGGAGATCCCGCTCGACGTCATCAACCAGCTCAACAAGGACCTGCGCGGCGCCCTGATGCGCGGCGAGTGAGGCGCGACGCGCCCACCGCAGGACCCACGACGACCCGCCCCGGAGCATCCGGGGCGGGTTAGTCTTTCCCGGCGATGAAGCCTCGAGACCCGGCCCGACGTCGCCCGTGGACGGTCACCGTCGCGGGCGCGGCGCTCAGCGCGCTCGGGCTCGGGCTCGCCCTGACGACGACCTATGCCGTCCCGCCCGCCTCCGGTACGCCCCTCCCCCGCGTCGCACCCGCGGCAGCAGCACCCGTCGCGGCACCGACCTGTGCGGCGTGGCAGACCCGCCAGGCCGTCCCGGTCGGGGTCACGCTGACACCGCGGGTCTTCCCGACCGCCGAGCCCGCGGCCCGGACGTCGAGCGCGCGACCCTCCGCGACCACCTCTGCGACCACCTCCGCGACCACCTCCGCGACGACCTCCGCGTCGGCGCAGGCCCCCGTACCAGTCCCGCGCCCGACGGTCGCGGCGACACCGGCGAAGCCGCCGAAGGTCCGCGTCGTCTGCCGCAACGCGCCACCCACCCCCTTCGCCCATCCCGCGTGGAAGCCCGAGACGGTCGTCGGTGGCTCGCGCCTGGCCGAGTCCGGTGTCGTCGTCGACCGCCCGGCCTCCGTGCCCGCGCCGCCCGAGGTCTACGACGTCTCGTACGTCGTGGCCGACCTCGACACCGGTGAGGTCCTCGCCGCCAAGTCACCGCACGCGTGGCTGCGCCCGGCCAGCACCCTCAAGACCCTGACCGCCCTGACGTTGATGCCGCGTCTCGACCCGCGACGGGTCGTCGTCGCCGGCCAGGACGCCCAGGACGCGGCCGGGTCGCGCGTCGGCATCCTCGCCGGCAACCGCTACCCCGTCTCGAGCCTCTTCGACGCCATGCTGATGTTCTCGGCCAACGACGCCGTCTACGCGCTCGCCGACGCCGCGGGTGGCTACGAGGCCACGGTGGAGCTGATGAACGTCAAGGCCCGTGAGGTCGGGGCCCATGACACCCTCACCGTCGACCCGAGCGGCCTCGACGACGGCGCCCAGCGGTCGAGCGCCTACGACCTGGCGCTCATCGGGCGCGACGCCATGCGCCTGCCGGCCTTCCGCGCCACGATCACCAAGCGCGACAGCGTCTTCCCCGGCGGGAAGGACAAGCGGGGGAAGGTATGGCCCGCCTTCCACGTCTACAACATCAACGAGCTGCTGCAGCACTACCCCGGCGCCATGGGCATCAAGCCCGGCCGCACCGACCGGGCACAGCACACCTTCATCGGGGCCGCGACCCGCGGTGGTCGCACCCTCGTCGTGACACAGATGGGCAGCATCACCGGCTCGTGGAAGCCGACGGCGGCCCTGCTCGACTGGGGCTTCGCCAACGCCGACCGGGTCACGCCCGTCGGGCGGCTCGTCGAGCCCGGCGAGGCCGCGGCGCCCGCCGCAGCACCCGAGCTGCCCACCGGCGGCGCGACCGGCACCGGCGTCGGCTCGGGGCCCCTGCCGGGGACCTCGGCGGGCACCGGCACCCCGGCCGCGGTCGCGGCCCCGGTCGCAGCCTTGGCGAGCGAGGCGACGGCATCCGACCGCACCAGGTCGCTCGTCGTGCTCGCCGCGGCCGGTGTCGTCGTCACCACCGGCGTCGTGCTCCTCGCGATCGCCCGGCGCCGGCGCCGCGCGGCGTGAAACATCCTTGCGGCGCAAGGTCGCAGGTGCCCGGACTCACCGGACAGGACTCGCGAGAACTCCCAACCAGGTCACCTCGCCGGCCTGGCCCAATACCGCAGGGGACGGAGAGCCACCGCGTGCGCGAGGGCGTCCAGCAGGCCCCGAGCGGCGATCAGCAGCTCGCCACGCCCGAGGGCAGTCACAGCGGAGTGCGCCTTGACGCGAGCTGTTCGACGCTGACGGGTCCGCCACTTCTGTCGGAGCGCTCGGCGCTGCGCATCGGAGTTCGCCCGTGAGAAGTAGGTCCGTGCCCAGACCCGACGCGTTTCCTGGATGTTCTGAGCCCCCGCGGAGTCAGAGGCGTTGGATCCGTGCCGCCGGTAGCCGACGCGAGCGCCGTGCAGGAACAGCACCGGTCCGTGTCTGAGTACCCGGAGCATCAAGTCCCAGTCGTCCGCGAGGACGTAGCTCGTGTCGGGTCCACCCACCTCGGTCACGATGTCCAGCTTGAGCATGACGCAGCTCGGAGGGCAGAGCCGGTTGTGCACGAACACATCCTCGAAACGAACCTCGCGCCCATCGCTTGCCTCGAGCGAGGATGAGCTGCTGTCACCCATCATCGCGGCCGCGAACGCACCATCGTCGAATGGTCTTCCGTCAGCATCCACGAGGTCGACCAGCGCAGCGGCGCCCACGGCGTCCGACCGTTGACTCAAGCAGGAGACCGCGCGACTGAAGAAGTCGGATGGCAATACATCGTCCTGGTCCAGGAAGACGACGTATGACGCACCAGGCGTGCTGGCTGCCATCGCGTGGTTCCGGGTGGAAGCGATGCCCGACGAGCCCTTGGTGCGCAGACGCACCCGAGCGTCGGCTTGCGACCACCGGCGCACTCTTTCAACGCTGTCATCGCTGGAACCATCGTCGACGACGACGACCTCGAAATGGGGGTGAGTCTGTGAGATGACGCTCTGCAACGTCTCATCGATGAACCGAGCACCGTTGTAGAGCGGTATCACCACCAAGACACGCTCACTGTTCGGCTCAACCATTCGCGGGCACCTCTCGGCCAGGGCCCGCTGTCGGGAGCCCCCACTCCTTGAGGATCTCGTCCAATCGTTCAGCGCGGCCGGCCCAGCTGAATTCCATTGACCGTTCACGAGCACGTCGACCGAGATCGCTGCGTGCCGTCGGGGCGTCAGCAAGCTGTCGCAAGACATCGATCAAGGCGCCTGGGTCGTTGCGCCTGATGACTATCGCAGCGTCCCCGGCGACCTCCGGCATGCCACCGGACTCCGTGACCACGGTTGCCACGCCGCTGGCGAGCGACTCCAACAGCGTGAGACCGCACGGCTCCTCCCATCGAGACGGGAGCGTCACGACATCTGCCCACTCGTAGTGTGCAGGAAGCTCTGCCCGCGGCGTGAAAGGCACGAACTCGACCCCACAGGACAGGGTTGAGGCGCGTCTGCGCAGGGCGCGCTCGTAGCTCGAGAGTGGGCCATCGATGGCGAAGCCCTCACTGCCCACGATCCTGACGGTGAGTCCGTGGATCCCGGCTCGCTCCACCGCATCCAGCAGCACGTCGGGGCCCTTCTCCGGCACGACCCGGCCCACGTACAAGATTCTCAGTCCGTCCCGGTCGGTCCGGTCCACGGGCACGAAGGAATCGGTATCGACACCGTTGACCAGGGAGACGACCCGGGAGCGCATCGCGCGAGGAACGTGGAGGCGCGTTCTTTCAGCCAGCCACTCACTGACGGTGATGATCCCCTCCAAACCGCGGACGGAGCTGTGAGCTGCCCACGGGGCTCCGTGCAGGATCTCGTTGTGTGCGTAGAGCACTGGCGCTGACTGGGCTGGAAGGAGAGTGGCCACGTTCGGCGCGTTGTGGAGCAGCACGGTGTGCGGCGCGTCGCTCAGGACCTTGAAAGCAGCACGGTACTCACGGGAGGCGAAGGGCCGGCCGGCGCCCATCCGAGCGAGGGCAGTGTCGACGAGACGGACTGAGCGGCTTCGCGGTGGGGCAGGCGGGTAGGAGATCACGTCTGCTGAGCTGTATCGCTCGGCATACGTTCCCTCAGCCACCAGAACCTGATGCCTGGCGCTCTCGGCCGTCGGACGCGCCAGCCCGTCGATCACCGTCATCACGGCCGATCCTGTCAACGGCGAGAAGTGGTCACCCGGCGTCGGCACATGGGCTATCACGGGTCGAATGTACCCAGCACGTGTCTGCCCGCACGGCGAACAGCGGTACTGACAGGCCTAGTGACCCGGGTCCCCTCAGCGGTGCTGCCGGCGAAGCCCAGCGACCAGCGCGGCCGAGGCGGCACCGACGACCGCACCCGCGGCGAGGCTGACCCGGTCGACCGCGCGGGAACCGGCGACGTCCCGCCCAGCCACGTCAGCGTGCCCGGGCGCCACCTCGAGGGGGGCTGCCGCATACGGCACGAGGCTGGTGTCGGCGCCGGAGGCGAGCGGGGCGATGAACACGGGGCGGGCGGCCCTCGACAGCGTCGAGCGGCCGGTGTCGTCGCCCAGGGCGTCGAGGTCGACGTCGTTCGCGGCCCACGCGGCCGAGAGGAGGATGACCTTGGACATGAGGTCGAGCCAGAAGAGCAGTCCGACCGAGAGCGCGACGGCCCCGAGCAGCGGGTTGGCCGTGGCATGGCTGACGAGGAAGCCGCCGAACAGCTTGAGCAGGGTGAGGATGACGGCACCGATCACCGCTCCCTGACGGATGTCGCGCAGCGGCAGCGGTGCTCCCGAGAGGGTCCGCAGCAGGACGACGAGGATGAAGGTGTCGAAGACGACGCCGATGAGAAGTCCCAGCAGGCCGACGAGGAGTCCGTTGCCCTCGAGACCGACCCACCCGGCAACCTGCTCGGCGAGACCCCCGATGCTGCTCGTGAGGATCGCCGAGACCGCGACGGCCGTGCCGACGGTCACGAGGACCAGCAGGTCACGGGCCATCGTCCGCACCATGGCGTGTGGCGCGACCTCGAGGCCGAAGACGCCGCGGATGCCGGTGCGCAGGGCCCGAACCCACCCCATGCCGGCGAACAGCAGCGTCACGAACGAGATGATGCCGGTCAGGGTCAGCGTCAGGCTCGCCGGTGCCTCGATGCTGATGATGCCGTCGGGGTTGCTCGGCGTCTTGACCATCCCGGGGAGGGCGTTGTTGAGCGAGTCGGCGATCGCGAGGACGAGATCGGGGCGGTCCTGCAGGACGAAGCCGAAGATCGCGAAGGCGAGCGCGAGCGCCGGGAAGATGGAGAAGAAGGCGTAGTAGCTGACCCCCGCCGCGAGCAGGTTGCCGCTCGACGTGCTGAATCGGGTCCACGCCCGGTACGGAGACAGGGCCTTGAGCCGATCCATGAGGGGCCCCAGCGCCGGCACCCGTCAGCCCCCGGTGAGGGTGAACTCGTGCACGGGACGCCACACGTCGTCCTCGCCCAGCTCGTAGAGGTGGTACGCGCCGACAGTAAAGGCGACGGAGTAGTCGGCGAGGTCGGTGAAGGCGAGGTCGAGCGACTCGGCCGGCACGTTGTGCGCGACGGTGACGTGCGGGTGGTAGTAGAACTCGAGGGCGCGGCTCACCGGCCCCGAGCGCAGCGACACCTCGAGCGCCTCGCAGTTCGAGACGCCCTGGGCCACCTGGATGAAGACGACGTCGGACAGCGGACGGAACGTGCCCGTGCCACGCAGGACGACGTCGAACGCGGCGTGCGCGGCGGCCACCTCGGCGCAGTGGCTCCGGAAGGCGGCATACGCCTCCGCGTCGACCTCGGTCGGCGGCAGCAGGGTGATGTGCGCGGGGATCTGCCAGGCCTGGGGGTCACCGAAGTCGGCCCGGCGACGTTGGAGATAGTCGCCGTGCGGGGCCGGGATCGGGATCGAGACGCCGATCGTCGTGGGGCGCGCAACACTCACGCACCCGACCGTACCCAATCTCCTCGACCAGTGCGGCCGCGGGCCTGCCGCACGTACGCGAGTTCGACGACGCCTCCGGCGGAGTTGGCGTCCTAGACGAATCGTTTGGCGTAACCGAGCTCATAGGTGAGCTCGGGGTTTCGCGCGCGGATGAAGCGGGCCGGGTTTCCACCGACCAACGTGAAGGGCTCGACGTCCCGGCTCACGATGGCACCGGCCGCCACGACCGCCCCCTTACCGATCGTCACTCCGGGAAGCACCACGGCGTGACTGGCGACCCACGCGTGGTCCCCGATGACCACTGGGGCGCCGACCTCGGCGAACGTCGGTGAGTCCACGTCGTGCTGCCGGGTGTAGATCGACACGTGGCTCCCGAGATTGACGTTGTCACCGATCGTCAGTCCAGAGCGTCCGTCGAGAAAGGCTGAGTCGCCGATGGTGCAGTGCGTACCGATCACGATGGCCTCGGGTGAATAGAACTCGGCCCGCCAGTGGATGCTCGACGACGGGGGCAGCACCAGTCCTGCCCTGCGATAGAAGAAGTTCCGCAGGCCGTGCGACGGAACGTGGCCGAGGTCGGCGAGCAGGCGGAGTCGAAGATCAGACCAGACATCGCGACGGTGCTTGTTGAGGTGTCGCACCGCCGGCGGGCTGACCTGCTTGACCCGCTCCCTCAGCCTGCTCACTCGCTTGTCCTTCCCCACACTCTGACCTCCCTCGCCGCCAACCACGTCCGGGGTTCACGTCTGGCTGGAAACTACTACGGTCATGCGGAGCACGTATTGTTTCGGCTCGACACGGACGACCGCTGTACCGAGGTCGGTCACTCCGGAAGATCTCGCGACGGGCCTCGCCGTCGTCCTGGGGCCAGTCAACCGATCGGAGAAGCAGCCGTGTCACACGATGTCGTGGTGGTCCTGCACTACAGCGGTGTCGAGGACACGGTGCGCTGCGTTCAGTCCTTGGCCGGCGAGCGGTCGTCGGCCCGCATCCTCGTGGTGGACAACGGCTCTGGCGACTCGATCCGCGAGCGCATCGAGGAGACGTGCCCTGGCCGCACCGAGCACGTGAGACTGACGTCCAACACGGGATTCACGGGCGGGATGAATGCTGGGCTGGCGTGGGCCTTCGAGCGACACGCCCGCACCATCACCGTTCTCAACAACGACACGGTCGTCAGTCCCGGCGCCATCGACGCCTTGTGTGCCGTGGCCGCAGCTGGGCACGTCCTGGTCAGCCCCGAGGTGCGCTACCTGGACGACCCCTCCTCGGTCTGGTTCGGAGGTGCGGTGCTGGACCGAGAGCTCGCACTGCCCCGTCATCTGGGGGAGGACGAGATCGCCGATCGGTTCGGTGACCGGTCGCCGCGCGAGGTCGAGCTCATCTCCGGCTGCTGCGTCACGGCAACGGCCTCCGTCTGGCAGCAGCTCGGTGGCTTCGACCCCCTCTACTTCCTCATGTTCGAGGACTCTGACCTGAGCGTGAGGGCCGCGGAGAACGGCGTGCGCCTTCTGGTGCTCCCCGAGGTGACGATCTTGCATGCCGTGTCCGCGTCGTTCGTGGGGCCGATGCATGCGTTGGGTCTCTACTACTACTCGAGAAATGGCCTGCACTTCCTGCGAACCGCGGTCCCCGGCTCTCTCGAGTTGCGGTTGCGGTTCGTGCGGCGTCATGTGCTCCCCCTACTGGGCCGGCCGCGCTCGCAGGCACTCGCCCCGTGGGTCAGACGCTCGGTGTTCGTGGCGACGGCTCTGGCTGACGCGTCGCTGCACCGCGGAGGTCGCGCGCCGAGGTGGCTCGAGAGGTTCGCAGGTCACCGCGCCACTCCGAGCGAGCAGAGCGAGCCCGGAAAGAACGGATGACATACTTTCGCAATGCCACTCGCGCTCGGAGCGTACGTTCTGCCCGGCGACCCGGTCTGGCTCAGGTCGTCCCTCGAGCGCTACTACCCGTTCGTCGACAGGCTCGTCGTGCCCGTTCCCGACAACGGTCTGGGTTGGAACGGACGTCCCATCCGGGTGCAGGAGTGTCTCTCCGTCGTCCGTGAGGTCGACGTGCGCGGGATCATCAGTGTGGTCACCGGACAGTGGACCGACAGCCGGGATCCCCTGTCGCAGGACACGGCCCAACGCCGAGCGGCCGTGGCGGCGCTCGCCGACATGGACTGGATCCTCCAGATCGACAACGACGAGCTGCTTCCGTCCATGCCTATTCTTCGCAGCTACATCGAACAGGCGCACGGTGCCGGACTAGCCGCCGTGGAATGGCCCATGCGCGTGCTGTTCCGGCGCAGCTCGGGGTCGTATCTCGAGGTGTGCTCGTCCGACATGTCCCCGCACTACGAGTATCCCGGCCCCATCGCCATCCGTTCTGACGTGACTCTCGTCGAGGCCCGGCGGATCGACGGCTCGTTCCTTCGGCTGGGAGTTCACGGTGACGACAGCTCCCTCCAGCTCACACGCCCCCCTGAGGAGCGTGAGGAACGGCTGATGACTCTTCGTCTTGAGGACGCGATCATCCACAACTCATGGGCCAGATCCCCGGCGTCGGTGTGGAGCAAGGTGCAGAGCTGGGGACATGCGACCGGCTTCAGCAAGGTGGGCTACTACGCCGCGGTCTGGCTCCCCGCTCCCGCCACCTGGCCGCTCCTTCGGAATTTCCACCCACTGTCGCGGCCACTCTGGCCGCGGCTCAGACGGTCGGACGGTCCGGGTGACCTGCTCAGCGAGGACGAGCGGTTTCATCTGTGAACTGCGCGTGGCGACAAGACTCAGGAGAGGCCCCTCCCCTGAGCCCGGGTCCGAGACCATGAGCACCCGATCGTTGATGATGCCAGCGATCATCGGATCGGCCTCTTCCTCGACGAGAATGGCGTCGGCTCTGACTCGGCTGGACGATGCTCAGAGTCGGTCCTTGCACCGGTACTCAGGGTCACCGGTCGGCCGGGGCCAACCGATACTCACCTGACGCCGTCACCAGAGGAAGTTGAGGCGACCTGGGCGCCTCACCCTCTGCTCTCCGACACTGGCCTCAGATCACGTCCGCAAACGACCGCTCGAACCGCTGGAAGACGAGCAGCCCGCCGAGAAGGACCACAGCGCTGGCGAGGACTGAGGCCACCAGCTGCCACAGGGGCGGCGGCGCCGTCCCGAGGAGTGACCAACGCAGCCCCGAGAGCAACCAGCTCATCGGGTTGAGATCGAAGAAGATGCGGTACTGCTCGGGAACGGCGTCAAGCGAATACGCCACGGGCGTCGCATACAGCCCGATCTGAACCAGCCAGGGCAGCACATACGCCACGTCCCGGTAGCGCACCATGATCGCGGAGGCTGCCAGTCCCAACCCCAGGCTCAGGCAGAGGGTGCACACGACCCAGAACGGAAGGGTGAGAGCTGCGAACCCCGGGTTGACCCGGAAGGCGGCCAGCAGGACGACTCCGAGGACGAGAGCCACGACGAAGTCGATGATGACCGACAGGATCGTCGACGCGGGGACGAGGATGCGTGGGAAGAACACCTTGGAGACCAGCGCCTGGTTGGCGACCAGCGAAGGGGAGGCCCGGTTCAGCACGCCGGAGAAGAGATTCCAGCCCAGCATGCTGATGTACGAGAACAGAAAGTACGGCACCCCGTCGGTCGAGAGGCCCGCGATCCGGCCGAAGACGATGGAGAAGATCCCCGCCGCAACCAAAGGCTGCAGGATCACCCAGGTGACGCCCACTGCGGTCTGGCGGTAGCGCAGGAGGACATCGCGCTGACCGAAGCGTAGGAAGACCTCTCTGGCACCCCAGAGCTCCTGCCAGTGCGGGAGACTCAGGCTCCCGGGTGGTGTGATGACGACCTTGCTCATCTGTGCACCTCGTAGTCGAAGTCCAGCAGGACCGAACCGTGGCCGGTGGCCTCGGGTGAGGTCAGCTCCGGGTAGGGCAACGACGGCAGGACGTCGAACGTGGCCGAGCCCTCCCATGAATCCAAGATGCCCGACGAACACACGAAGACGTCGATCGAGTAACGGCCGGGTTTCATCCACAGATTCCGAACCGACAGCCGAAGACGCTGCTCACGGTCCGCGTCCAGGTAGCGCCCGACGAGGCGCGAGTCGCACTGACCCACGACGTTCCCGTTCGCATCCGTGAGGTGAGCCGACACGAAGTAGGTACCGATGAAGTCGTCGGTCGGCCCGATGCGAATGTCGACACACTTGTCGTCGTCGACGGAGAAGGTCTGACTCGTCGGCACGACCTCGAGGATGCGAGGCACGTCGTCATCCAGCCCCTGCCGCGTCTGCGCCTCACGAGCGGCGTACTCCTCGTAGCTGCCGCGATAGCGCTCGATGACGTCGGAGACCCCGCCCTGCAGCTGGAGCGTGCCGTGCTGGAGGAAGATCGCCGACGTGCACAGCGACTCCACGGTCTGCATCTGGTGACTGACGTAGAGCACGGTGCGTCCGTCGTTGGCGACGTCACGCATCTTGGCGAGGGACTTTCGCTGGAACTCCGCATCCCCGACGGCCAGCACCTCGTCGATCGCCAAGAGCTCCGTGTCGAGGTGTGCAGCCACCGAGAACGCCAGCCGGACGTACATGCCGGAGGAGTATCGCTTGACCGGCGTGTCGAGGAAGCGCTCCACCCCCGAGAAGTCGACGATCTCGTCGAAACGCCGGCGGATCTCGTTGCGCCGCATCCCCAGCAGCGCCCCGTTGAGGAAGATGTTCTCGCGACCCGTCAGTTCGGGATGGAAGCCCGTGCCCACCTCGAGCAGGCTGCCCATGCGACCGGACAGCTCGATCCTCCCGGCTGTCGGTGCCGTGATCCGCGTCAGAAGCTTGAGGAGCGTCGACTTGCCGGCGCCGTTACGCCCGACGATGCCGACGGCCTCACCCCACGGGATGTCGAAGGACACGTCAGACAGGGCGGTGAAGTCCTCGTAGTCCCCACGTCGAAAAGGGTGACGCAGTCGCTGCGCGACGGCCTCGGTGACCCGCGTGACCGGTTCTGCTCGATGCGCGATGCGGTAGGACTTGGACAGACCTACCGCACGGATCGCCATCTCCGTGCTCATCCTGGGCCCCCAATCCTCCGCTGGCGCTTTCGTCGTGCGTGGCTATCTGTCAGGCCCGCGTGACCCCTGTGTGAGCGGCCGCGCTGGGCCCCGCGTTCAGTGCTCGCCCCTGAGCACGTGGTCGTGACGATCATCGTCGATACACCTCTTCGTAGGCGTCGACGACGTGGGCCAGCGAGAACTCCCGGGCGCGCACGGCCCCGCGATCGGCCAGGTCTCGGCGCTTCTCGGCCGACAACAGCAGGTCGGCGAGCCGGGCCCCGAGGTCCGTCAGCTCGACGACCGCTCCCACACGCCCGCCCTCCGTGACGTACTCAGCACCGATGTTCGGGGTGCTGACGACAGGTAGACCTGACAGCATCGCCTCCGCGTAGGGGATGCCGAATCCCTCGTACGTCGATGGAAGGCAGAACAGCCACGCCTGTCGGTAAGCCACCGCAAGCTCGCGATCGCTGAGCCGTCCGAGGACGCGGATCCCGTCGCCCAACCCGGTGGGCGCGTCCTGAGTCACCATCCACAGCTCGGCATCCGGGACGCGCGGTCGCACCTCGGCCTGGAACAGTCGGGCCAGCTGGGCTCCTCGCTTGCGGCCTCCCCACGTCCCGACGAAGAGCACCACAGGACGGTCTGCTCGCCGGGAGTCGTCCGGGTGGAAGCGGCGTGCGTCGACCCCGTTCGGGATGACGGTGCGCACCCACGGTGTCCACCGTCGGGTACGGGGAGACACCACGACGGTCTCGTCCGCGACGACGCTGGCGAGCACCTCGGACAGACCGAGCAGCACCATGCGCGCGCGCTCCTTGACGCCGTGGATGTGCAGGGCCTCCTCGAAGCACGACCCGTGCAGCGTGCGTACGTGCCGTGGCACGCGCCGCCGCCACAGCCAGTAGTCGTCCCCGTGCGCGTGCAGGACGTCGTACGAGCTGAAGTCCTCGCGCCTGAGCCTCGTGGCGAAACGGAACGTTCGCAGGGAGCCGGAGATGCGGATGTGCCGGTGCCCGTAGACGGCGCCCTCCACGGGCGGGCACTCACTGAAGACCGTGACCGCGTGACCCCGCCGTGTCAGCTCGGTGGCCAGCTCGTGGACCTGGTAGCCGACGCCGATCTTCGAGCCACTGGGCAGGTAGTAGGAGATCATCGCGACCCGAAGCGGTCGGGTCACTGAACCAGGCCTCGGTGCAGCGCCTCGAGCCAGGCCTTGCCGTGCACGAGATCGGGCTCGAGATGGTTGCCCTCTGCCCACTCGTTCCACGATTTCACCCACAACAGCCGCTCATCCGTCGGGCGCGTGGCCAGCGTGGCTGCTGCGGCTGCCACGTTTCGAGCGAACTTGGTCGGAGTGGCTCCTCGCAGCACCAGACCGCCTCGTCCCGAACGCGGCGTGTTGTCCCAGTTCGGATAGACGCACGGCTGGATCGCCGGCCCGGTCGGCGAGCTCGCCACGGCCTGGTCGGAGTAGGCGTAGATCTCAGGCCCGCCACGCAGCGCCTTGCGGGCCACGCGCATCGCGAGGTGCGACGACCTCGAGAGGACGGCCGGTAGGCGCATGTAGACGCTCGCGTCGAAGCCCGCAGCCACCGCCTGCTCCGGCGAGAAGCGAGGGCCGGCGCCGAGGAGATCGCTGGCCTCCGCCACGAGGTAGAGACCGCCGAGCCCCGCGTCGGCGGCGAACCGCTGCCAGCGGTCCACGAAGGCGCGGGCGTCCGGGAGCTCCTCGGGGCGGAAGACGTAGAAGACGGGACGTCCGTCGACCCGCAGGTAGCGGTCGTCGCGGAAGGCAGGCAGGACCGTCTCGAAGTGCCGGCGGTCATCCTCCTCGCCGAGGTAGCGCTGCTGCTTCAGGACGCGGTCGGCGGCCCCGTGCCAGATGCCCGTCCACGTCTGGTTGGCCCAGGCGAGGCAGAACGGGAAGTCGGGCTCCCGAGACGCCAGGACCTCCGTGAACGGGCGCTCGAGGATCCGGTCACCGTCGCCGAACCAGTAGTGCCAGTAGGCGAAGGCCTCCACGCCGTGCGCCCGGGCGAGGTCGGCCTGAGCGGCGCGGGTCTCCGGGACCCTGAGGTCGTAGAAGCCGAGGTCGGCCGGGAGGCTGGGCTGCCGGTGACCGGGGAACAGAGGACGAGCCTTCGCCGTGTTGGTCCACTCGGTGAACCCACGCCCCCACCACTCGTCGTTCTCCGGGATGGGGAAGTACTGGGGTAGGTAGAACGCGATGGCTCGCGCCTTGAGCTCCCCTGTCTGCGTCACGCTGGCACCCTACCCAGCGCAGGCGGGCGCAGCGTCGTTATCCCAGGTTCCGACCTAGGACGGGGAGGAGACCGACCTTGTCGTAGACGCGGCGCACGGTGGCCTCGGCGATCACGCGAGCCCGCTCGGCGCCGTCGGCGAGGATGCGGTCGAGCTCGGCACGGTCGGCCATGAGCTCCAGGGTGCGGGTGCGGAAAGGCGTCACGGCCTCGACGACGACCTCGGCGACGTCCTTCTTGAGGTCGCCGTAGCCCTTGCCGGCGTACTGCTCCTCGAGGACGGCCACCGGTGTCCCCGACAGGGCCGAGTGGATCGAGAGCAGGTTGGAGATGCCGGGCTTGTGCTCCTCGTCGAAACGGATCTCGCGCTCGGCGTCCGTGACGGCCGAGCGGATCTTCTTGGCGATGCGGGCCGGCTCGTCGAGCAGGCTGACGAGGCCCGCGTCGGAGGCTGCCGACTTGCTCATCTTGGCGGACGGCTCCTGGAGGTCCTGGATCTTGGCCGTCGCCTTCATGATATGCGGCTCGGGCACGACGAGCGTGTCGCCGAAACGCTGGTTGAAGCGGCCTGCGAGATCGCGCGAGAGCTCGAGGTGCTGGCGCTGGTCCTCGCCGACGGGGACGACGTTCGCGTCGTAGATGAGGATGTCGGCGGCCTGGAGCACGGGGTAGGCGAAGAGACCGACGTTGGTGTTGGTCCCCTTGGCCGACTTGTCCTTGAACTGCGTCATCCGGCTCGCCTCGCCGAAGCCGGTGAGCGTGCCGAGCACCCAGTAGAGCTCGGTGTGCTGGGCGATGTGGCTCTGGACGAAGAGCGTCGAGCGGGTCGGGTCGACGCCGCCGGCGATGAACTGGGCCGCGGTGATGCGGGTGCGCTCGCGCAGCACCTCGGGGTCGGGGGCGACCGTCAGGGCGTGCAGGTCGGCGACGAAGTAGAAGGCGTCGTGGGTCTCCTGCAGGCGCACCCACTCGACCAGTGCACCGATGTAGTTGCCGAGGTGGAGCGAGTCGCTCGTCGGCTGCATGCCCGAGAGGCTGCGCGGCGTCGTGGTCGGGAGGGAGGGCGTCGAGGACATGGGTGCATTCTGGCCCATGGGCGTCCACGGCCCCCAACCCGGTCCGCCTCGCACCGGCTCCGGCGACGCGCCGTCAGGCGGGCTCGAGGGCGTAGTCGGCGACGACCGGGGCGTGGTCGCTCCAGCGCTCGGCGTAGGTCGGCGCGCGCCCGACGAAGACGTCGGTGACGGTCGCGGCCAGCCTCCGGGTCGCCAGCTGGTAGTCGATGCGCCACCCGGCGTCGTTGTCGAACGCCTTGCCGCGCCAGGACCACCAGGAGTACGGACCCGCGACGTCACCGACGTGGCGCCGCTGGACGTCGACCCCCACGCACCGTCGGCGAACCACCAGTCGAGCACGCTGCGCTCCTCGGGCAGGAAGCCGGCCTTCTTGAGGTTGCCCTTCCAGTTCTTGAGGTCGGCCTCGCGGTGGGCGACGTTGAGGTCGCCCGTGACGAGGACGAGCTCGTCGGCCTCGGCGGCGCGGCGCATCCGCTCGGTCATGGCGGCGAGGAAGGCCATCTTGACGTCCTGCCGCTCGGTGCCCGCCTCGCCGGTGTGGACGTAGGCGGAGGCGACCGTCAGCGGCCCCGCGGGCGTGACGACGTCGGCCTCGACCCAGCGGCCCTCGTCGGCGTACGCGCCGTCGATGCCGACCCGGACGGCGACCTGGGGCTCACGGGTCACGACGGCCACGCCGGCCCGCCCCTTGGCGCTGCCCTCGGTGTGCGCCACCGACCAGTGCGCCAGGCCGGCGTCGGCGAGCACCTTGGCGAGCTCGACGTCGTCGGCGCGGACCTCTTGGAGGCACAGGACGTCCGGTCGGGCCTGCTCGAGCCACGGCACGATGCCGCGCCTCGCAGCAGCTCGGATCCCGTTGACGTTGGCCGTGACGACGCGCATGGGCCCGATTGTGCAGGAGGTGACCGACGCCCGGAGTGTGGGCCCCGTGGGATCGCCCGATCACCCCCGGTGGTATGCCGTCGCCTGCCTAGAATGCGACGTGCCCACCGATGCCCTCGCCCTCGCGCCCGTCATCCTCGCGGTCGTCCTCGTCGTGAGCGCGGTCGGCAAGCTGCGGTCGCCGAGCGCCTCCAAGGAGGCCTTCCGCGACCTGCGCGTGCCGGCACCCCTGCGCAACCGCGTGGTCGTCGAGGGACTGCCGTGGGGCGAGCTGCTGCTCGCCGCCCTGCTCCTGCTCGTCGGTGGCCCGGTGGGCACCCTCGCCGCGGTGGCGGCGCTCCTGCTCTTCACGGCATACCTCGGGCTCGTCGTGCGAGCCCTCGGCTTCGACGAGGACGTCGACTGCGCGTGCTTCGGGGAGTTCGCGCCCGGCCGCATCACGACGCGGACAGTCGTCCGCAACGCGTGGCTCGTGCTGATGGCCGTGCTGACGACCGTCGTTGCCGCACAAGGGGCCTCGGTGGTGGCTCGCGTCGCCGACGGGCGACTGCCGTGGTGGTGGCTGCTCGGCGCCCTGGCTGTCGCCGTCTCCTGCGTCCTAGTCCTGGGGCGCTCTGCGCCGATCGCAGAGACCCCCGGGGCACATAACGAGCCCAACACCATCCAGGAGGAGGAGGGCGACTACCTGCGCTACCGCACCCCGGCGCTTCCGGTCGTCCTGGGCGACGGGAGCGAGACGGACCTGCGGAGCCTCAGCGCAGAACGAGCGCAGCTGCTGCTCTTCGTCTCCGAGACGTGCGGACCGTGCACGGACGTCATCGCAGCGACCCCCGGATGGCGCGAGCAGCTGCCCGAGATCGACATCCGGCACGTGGTGACGCTCGAGCCCGGCGTGGGCTCGATGACATCGACGGCGACGCCGCTCTCAGTCCACGATCCGCTGATGCGACTGCCGGACAGCTTCGGCTTCCGAGGCACTCCGGCGGCCCTGCTGCTCGGCGCCGACGGGCTGCTCGCGGGTGGACCAGTCATCGGGTCGGACGCCGTGCCGGAGTTCGTGGCGGACGTCCTGTCCGAGCTCCGGGCGGCAGCTCGCGCCTGACCGACACCATCGGACCCGGTGAGGGGCAGACGCAGAGGGTGACGAGCCGCGGCTCGTCACCCTCTGCGTCTGCCTTGAGACCGACCGGTCAGGTCCCGGTCGGAATCGGGAAGATGTTCTGCACGTTGCAGCTTCCCTGGTTGGGTCCGGGCGCCGAGTCGGTGCTGCGCACACCGCTGGAGATCGAGACCGGTGCGAGGTCGACCGGGCTGCAGGTGACGCCGTTGAGGCAGTCGAACCGCTGGTACGACAGTGACATCTCGGCGTTCTGGCTGTTGCCGGTCGGCTTGTCGGCCGTGTAGATGAGGACCTGCTGGGTCGTGGCGTCCGGCGTGCAGAACACGTGGTCCGGGTCGGCGCCACACGTCAGCGTCGCGCAGGAGCCGGAGCAGCTGTTCCCGCTGCGGACCGACGCCGAGAAACCGCTGACGAGCGTGCCGTTGATCCTGACGTTGGTGATGACCGTGATGCCGGTGGTCGGCTGCGGACCCGGCGAGTTCACTGCGGTGAGCTCGAAGACGTAGCCCTTGAGGATGTCGGTGGAGTTACCCGGGAGCTTGCAGGCCCCTCCGGTGAACGCCAACGGACCAGACGACGCTGCAACCGTCGGCGCTGCCCCCGCGACCACGACTGCGGGTACGGCCCAGGCGGCACCCTTGACGACCGAGCGACGGCTCGGCGGCGCCGAGTCGGCGCCGATGTTGTGTGACATGAATGAATCCCCCACTCGATGACTGTGACCCCCCCGAGTCAGACGCCAACATACCTGAGCGATGGGGCTCTGATGCCGGAAAACCCACACCTTGCACCGATGCGTGCTCGTCACGATCCGATGTCGTTCCAATTGTCTGTTTTGTGGCTGTGACCTGCGACGATGACGCGCTGGTGGCGCAGCTGGATGACCGCGGTCCGGACCAGATCGTGCAACCGTCCCTCGGGAGGCTCGCCCAGTGACTCCCGCAGATCCTCCGCCAGCCGGCCCATGGTCGTCCCACCAGCGACGCAGGTCAGGATCTCGGACCCGAGCCTGGAGAGTCGGATGACCTGGTGCGCCGGCGCACGGCCCACCATGACGACGGTCCCGTCGGTGGTGGAGTACACGTCGAGCGCGGGGGCGGGCCGCAACACGATGGCGTCATCGAGATCTGCATCGGGGTCCGGTCGGCGCTTCATCTCGACCTCCCGACGATCTCGTCGACCAGGGGCTCGAGGTCTTGCGCGTCGTGGTAGCGCACTCGGCGCAGGCCGCCGACGCTCTGGACGATCGCAGCGAGGTGGTGCAGCGGTCGGTCGAAGCGATACAGCGACGACGTCTCCGGCGCGAGGAGCACCAGCGCGTCGAGGATGTCCACGTCCTCGATCAGGACTCCCCGACCCGGCTCGCGATCACGCCTCAGCAGGACGATGCCGGCGAGCCACGGGGGCACCGAAGGTGGACTGAGACCGAGTGCCAGTGGGCTCACCTCGTCCTTGAGTCCCGGGTCGTCGGGGCGACGGATCGACAGCGGTTTGCAGTAGGGCACGATGGATCCGTCGGAGGCCAGACCGACCGTCTCGTCGGTGACGTAGCCGCGGCCGTGGCCGAGGGTCCGGATTGCCGTCGTCTTGCCGGTGCCTCCGGGCGCAACCAGCGCGACGGTCGCACCAGTGACCTGGTCGCACAGTCCACCGGCGTGGAACATCGTCAGGTGGCCGGCCCTCGCGGCGATGGCGCGGTAGGTGATGAGCTGCGTCAGCAGCTGGAGCGCCGTCGCGACGTCGTCGTCGTCCGCGTCGGCGTCGAGATCGGGAGCCTTCACGACGGGACAGCCGTCTCGCGGCTCCGTCGACGCCGCCGCCCAGGCTCGACCGGCCAGCCTGCGCAGTCGCGGGTCCTCGGCGGAGACCGCAAAGGTGACCCCCAGGGCTTCGACGTGAAGGTGCTCGTCGGAGCTCGCCCTCACGAGTTGACTCCTCGGGCGTGCACGCTCGCGAGCACCTGGACGATCTGGTCGACACGACGCGACCAGTCGGCCCCCGCCACGCGGTCGGGGTCCGTGAGCGGCAACCCGGCCTCGCCCGCGTGCGTCAGCGCGTCGGCAACGGCCGACGCGAACGTCTCGCGGCTCGCCACGACGACCCGTTCGTCGACGACGTCGCGGAATCCCGCGACGGGCGTCGAGACGACGGGGCCTCCGGCCGCTTGGTACTCGTACAGCTTGATCGGGTCGAGGCTGTCCGTGAAGGGCGTGACGACGTGAGGCACGACGAGCACGTCCGCGTGCTGGAGATAGGCCGGCACCTCAGCGCTCGGACGGGCGCCGAGGACGACGACTCCCGCGGACTCGAGCCGCGAACGCTGCTCTGTCGCAAGCGCATTCGGTCCCACGAGGATGAGGTGACCGCGACCCCCGAGAGCCCGCGCGGTCGCAGCGCAGAGGTCGACGTCGAGCCGGTCGCCGTGGAGGGTGCCGGCGTAGACGGCGACGGCGCCGTCAGGAAGGTCCGCAGGTCGGTCGTGCGCCACGAGGTAGGCCGCCGTGTCGACACCGTTGGGCACGAGCGTCACCTCCCGCACGGCACCCTTGCTCACGGCGAGGGCCGGCGAGCACACGACGACCTCGTCGCATCGAGCCAGCAGCACCTGCTCCTGGGCGATGACCCGCTCGGTCTCGGCGGTCGACCGCTCGGCCAACGTCCAGTCGTCGGTGACGTCGTAGAGCGACCGCCACGTCGTCGCCTCGACGAGCAGCGAGCCGGTCGGGTCGTTGACCCACAGGACCGGGTCGGCCATCTCGAGCGAACGGGCGGTCCGGAGCACCTGCCGCGCCCAGCGCTCGTCGACCCGGCGGTCGACCCGTCGGGGCAGCCACTTCGTGGGTTCGAGGAGCCACAGCGCCTCAGGCCGTATGCCGTCGAGCGCCGGACCGGCGCGCAGGCCGCGGCCCAGCCTCGGCTGGCTCGCACCGAGGGCCGCGTGCAGCGGGTCGGTGGCCGGCTCGACGAAGAGCACCCGGAGGGTGGGGTCGCGGCGCAGCAACCCCGCGACGAGGTGCTGGTTGCGTCGCCACACCGTGTCCCACGCCTCGAGGGAGGTCACGACGACATCCATCAGAGCACTCCTTCGTAGACGGCCCGGGTCTCTCGCGCCTGGTGGTCGGGACTGAAGCGCGCGCGCTGGGCCCGCTGGAGGTCGGCCCCGTACGCGTCGCGGCGGTGGGGGTCGGCGACGAGAGCGGCCAGCTGCCGACCCGCGGCGTCGTGGTCGCCCGGTGGGTGCAGCGCCGCGCCGTCGACCGCCCCGACCGTCTCGAGGTGCCCGCCGGCGCCGACGGCGACGACGGGGAGGGCGGCCGCCATCGCCTCGAGGACGGTAAGACCGAGGCCCTCGACGCGGCAGGGGGCCAGGAGCACGCCGGCGCGCGCCATCAGGTCCGGCACGTCGCTGCGGTGACCGAGGAAGCGCGTCGAGTCGGCGACGCCGAGCTCGGCTGCCAGGGCGGCCAGCCGCGGCCGCTCGGCGCCGTCGCCGGCGACGTCGAGACGCCACCCCTGCGCCGCGACGCCGGACGCGGCGAAGGCGCGGAGCGCGACGTCGGAGTCCTTCTCGGGCTCGAGCCGCTGCACGAGCAGGACCACGCTCGACCGATCGGTCGACGGAGGGGTCTCGCGGCTGACCTCGACACCCGGGTGGATGACGACGCTCGGGCCGGCGATGCTGTCGGCGACGTAGTGGCTGATCGCGATCTGGGCGTCGACGCGACGGGCGGCGAGGGCGGCCGCCACGCTCGAGACGGGGTTGCTCCCCCGGGTCCGCGCGAAGTGACGGGTCACGACCAACGGCACCTTCACGCCCAGCATCGCTGTCGCGCAAGCGATCTCGGCGGCAGTCATGTGGGCGTGCACCACGTCGGCGTCGCCCGCCCAGTGACGCACGGCGACGAGGACGTCGGTGACGGTCGCGGCTGGAAGGGTGCGCACGCCAGGACCTGCGGCATCCGGCATACGGCGGTGGTCACCACCGATGACGACGACCTCGTCACCGGCCGCAGCCTGGGCCCGGGAGAGCAGGGCGACGTGGCTCTCGACCCCGGCGAACCCGTCCGAGCGAATCGCGTGCAGGATCCTCATGAGACCTCTCGGCCTCGACCCGGCTCGGCGCGCAGGCCCTGGAGCAGCTCGAGGTAGCGGGCGGCGACGTGGGCCCACGTGTGCTGCTCCGCGGTCAAGCGGGCCGCGCGTCGCAGAGCCGGCCGGTCGGCTCCGTCGACCGTGGTGAGCGCCTCGGCCACGCTGGTCACCGACCGGTCGACGAGGTAGCCGTTGACTCCGTCCTCGACGACGTCGGGGATCGAACCGGTGCGGGTGCCGATGACCGGGACACCCATGGCGAGCGCCTCGAGCACGACGAGGGGTGACGCCTCGTAGGCGCTGGGCAGGCACAGGACATCGGCGGCGCGCAGGAACGGCCTGGGGTCGCGGCTCGGACCGACGAACGTGATGCGGGACCGGTGGCGCACGGCCGCGTCCCGCGACTGCATCGCGGCGACGAGGTCGGGCGACCCGCCCACGACGAGGAGGCGCACGCGGTCGGGACAGTGGTCCAGCGCGTCGACGACGAGGTCGAGCCCCTTGCGCGCGTACTCGTGCCCGATGAAGACGGCGAGCACGTCGGCCTCCGTCAGGTCGAGCGCCGTCCGCGCGGCCTCCCTCTCGGCGGCGGACGGTGGCGCGAACTCCGTCGTGTCCACACCGTTGGTGACGACCGCGGTGCGCGGGCGCAGCGACGGATGCAGCTCGCGCAGCAGGCGCTCGTCCTGGTCGGACAGGTTGACGACGAGCCGGTGGACGTCGGAGCGGTAGCGCCGTCGGTCCCGGACGGTGGTGAACAGGTGCAGCGGGTTGCGCAGGATGCGGTACCAGTAAACCCCCCTCGACCGCATCGACGCCTGGACGAGCCCGTGGTTGACGTAGACGTCACCGGCGAGGGCGTCGTTGTGGCACACGGACAAGGTGTCGGGGTGGTCGGCGAGATGGCGTCGGGCGCGGCGGGTCCCCGCCGTCGAGAACCACACCACGCGGGCCAGGACGGCGAGCTTGCCCTGGATGCCCCCTCGGGGGGTCGGCAGCCACGCGCCACCCGACTCCGCGAGAGTGAGACGCTCGACGGTGACGCCCGTCCGGAGCCATTCCTGCTCGAGGTGGTGCGCCACGGAGCCCACCCCCGTGCCGGGCCCGATCTCCGGCACGATCTGCACGATCGTCGTCACCGAGCCGCCCCGGAGGCCTGCAGGCGCGCGACGGCGCGCGACCCGGTCGGGGACGACAGCTCGCGGGCCGCGCCGCGCTCACGCTGCTCGGAGCACCACTGCGCGCCGAGACACAGCCCGAGGACGAGGAACGGCAGCGAGCCCTGCACGGCCGACCAGAAGAGGTCGAACTGGCCCTGGACGATCCGGGACACGAGGACGGCCACCGCGAGGGAGCCGAAGGCCGGGTCCATCCGCCACGCCACCCTGAGCGACACCACCATGAGCAGGACGAAGGCTGCCAGGCCCACCACCCCGGCCGAGGTCAGCACCTCGATCTCGGCATTCGGTGGCTGGAACTGGAAGGGGAAGCGGTCGGTGTACCACCAGCGCAGCCCGACGCCGAACCACGGGTCCGAGGACCAGACGGTCATCGAGTCCTGGAACCACGTGAGGCGCTGGAAGACCGAGTTGAACTGGTTGCCGGACTGCACCTGGTCCTGGACGAGGTTGGTCACGAAGAGCACGAGCGGAGCGACGAGCAGCAGGACGAGCTTGGAGCGGCGGCGGTCGCTGCGCGAGCGCAGGACCAGGACGAAGACCGCCGCGACGAGGCCGATCACCGCCTGTCTCGACTGGGTGAGCAGCACCGCCGTTAGCATCAGCCCCATGAGGACGAAAGCCCATCGGCGGTTGATCCCGACCCACGCCGGCCGGGCGTAGACCATGACCGCCCCCAAGGCACAGACGGTGCCCGCGAAGTTCTTGTGCATGGCATACGGGAAGCTCGGGTAGACCGGGGTCAGGTCACCCTGGGCGACGTGGACGAGCCCCTCCACCACCGTGATGGCCGCGAGGACGGCGATGGTGCCGATGAGCAGGCGGAGCCCGACACGGGCCAGGCCGTTGGCCCCGATGGCCCAGCCGACGAGAAGGGAGCCGGACACGAGCATCCAGGCGTGCGCCCACTCCACCGCGTTGGCCGTGTAGGGGTTGTTGACGACGGTGATGAGGGTGGCGAACTGGTAGACGACCGAGGCCCAGAGGACGGCTCGCAGTCCCGCGGAGAAGGGCCGCCTCGCGAGGAAGAGGGCCGGGATGGTGGCCGCCGCCAGGGCGAAGTCGGAGAGGGAGAGGTCGACCCCGCCACTGCCGACGCGCAGCACCACGAGCAGCAGGGGCAGCACGGCGAGCGGGATGAGGCCGGGCTGCACGGCCGTCACACCGACGGCGAGCACCGCGACGGAGACGATGACGGCAGCCTCGGGCATCGTCACGGCGAGACGCCCGACGACCGCGACGAGCACGAGACCGGCGAGGACGAGACCGATTCGGACGAGCCGGTCGGTCCAGCCCGGACGGAGCAGACCTTCGGGGACGATGCTCACGAGGCGGTCACCTGCTCCGGCTCGTCGCGAGCGGTCGGTCCGCGGTGCCGCGGTCGCCGCGGTCGCGGGCGTCGTCCGGCCGCACCTCCGACCGTGCGGGTCCCGCGAGGTAGAGGCGTACGCGTGCCCGCGCCGCCCGTCGACGGCCACCCCGCAGCACGACGCCGCGCACGGCCGAGCCGACGACCTGACCGGCGCGTCCGACCTGCCAGCCCACGGCGCCGAAGTGCTTGCGCAGGTAGATCTCCTGGGCTGCGTGGAAGTGACCCTCCCGTCGCACGGGGTCGGTGCTCGTCGCGGCCCCCACGTGGGTGGCTCGCGCCGTGGGCACGAGGGCGTGGCGCCAGCCGAGCAGGGCCGCGCGGTGGGCCCAGTCGGTCTCCTCGGCGTAGAGGAAGAAGCGCTCGTCGTCGAACGGACCGACGTGCTCGAGGGCCTCGCGACGCAGCATCAGCACCGAGCCGATGACGTAGCGGTTGCGCCGAAGGCCACCGAGTCCGGCCGCCTCGACCCACGTCGCGAGCGGCGACGGGAAGGGCCACTCGACCCGCGCCGCGGCACCGGTCGCGTCGACCTGCGAGGGGCCGACGCTCGCGAGGTCTGGCTCGGCGAGCAGGGCGGCCCGGAGCCGTTCGACGTCCCGCGGCTGCACCACCGCGTCAGGGTTGACGAGCAGCACGTCGGCGCGCGGGTCGATCCGGCGCAGGGCTTCGTTGACCCCCGCACCGAAGCCGCCGTTGCGACCCGGGTCGACGTAGCGGGCACCGGCCGCCTCGGCCGCGGCGCGCACCTCGGCCGACGAGGAGTTGTCGACGACGATGACCGACAGCCCGCGCAGCGGCGCGAGGGCCCCGGCGAGCAGGTCGGGCTCGCCGTACGCCACGACGACGACCTCGAGCGGCCTGTCGTCGGGGTCGGTCTCGCTCGACCACTGCTTCGTCGCCGCGCGATACATCGCCTCGTGCTCGAGGGCGATCCGGTCCCACGAGGTCGCCGCCGCCCGCGCGAGGCCCGCCGTGCGCAGTCCCGCCGCGACATCGGCGTCGTGAGCCACGGTGGACAGCGCCTTGGCCAGCTCGACGGCATCACCCTCGGGCACGACGAGCGCGGCGTCGCCGACGACCTCCGGCAGGGCGCCGCTGTCGCTGACGACGACCGGGACCCCGCACGCCATGGCCTCGACGGCGACCCGACCGAACTGCTCGGCCCAGGAGGGTGTCGTGAGCGACGGGACCGCCAGCACGTCGAGAGAGCGGTAGAAGTCGGGCAGCCCCTCGGGCGCGAGGGCTCCGAGGAGCTCGGCCCGGTCGGCGATGTCGAGCGAGACCGCGAGTGCCTCGAGCTCGGCCCGCTGCGGTCCGTCTCCGGCGAGACGGACGCGGACGTCCGGCTCGAGCGCGACGGCGCGGAGCAGCACGTCGGCACCCTTGGCTGCCTCGAGGCGACCCGCGAACCCGACGACCCGCACGGGAGCCGGCGTGACGGCATACGCAGGCGGGGTGAAGAGGCCGAGATCCGTGCCGAGGTCGATGGTGCGGGCCCGCCCCGGGAAGCCCTTGCGCTCCACGATGCGGCCGGCAGCGTCGTTGCAGACGTTGACCCCTGCCGCGTGACGCAGGGCGGCTCGCTCGAGCCAGCGGAACGGGATCGGGTAGCGCTTGTCGAGGTTCTGGGCGGAGTAGAGCAGGTAGGGCGCGCGCTGGCGACGGAGCCGGCGCAGCAGCAGCACCTCGGCGGTGGCCAGGGCGAAAGGCTCCTCGTGGACGTCGATGACCTCGACCGGGCGGCCGAGGGCCCGCCACAGGGGCCGGGGGTCGAAGAGGAAGAGGGCGGGGTGGGAGCCGAGGGTGCGCGCGGCCTCGACGGGCTCGCCGGGGCGCACGGACAGCGCAACCCGGCGTCCGCCCTCGGACCACTCCCCCGCAGACACGACGTCGACGCGGTGGCCGCGGCGGCGCAGGGCCCGCTCCCGCTCACGCCAGGCGTCGACGACGGCGCTGTGGGACACACGCAGTGCCCACATGACCACTCACCCCTCTCCCCGTGCCGTCCCCCGGATGTCTCCGACTCGGCACAACCCCTTGGATGATATGGGAGGATCGCCGCACATACCGTCGAGTTGGGCCAGGGGGGCAAAGTGACGTTCCGGGAGTTCCTGGGCGTTCTGGGGGCACGGTGGAGGATCATCGCGGTGAGCCTGCTCGCCGTGGTGGCCGCAGCCGCCGTCCAGACGATGCTGACGCCTGCCGTCTACACGTCCACGGCCAAGATCTTCCTGTCGGCGACCCAGCCTGCGGCCGCGTCCACCAACAACCAGGTGACGACGTATGCCGTGAGCGCCGACGACCTCGCCCGCTACCTCGACGTGCTCAACGCACCGTCGGTGATCGAGCCGCTGCGTGAGCGGCTGGGGCTCGCCCCCGACGCACCCTTGTCGGTGTCCGGCGAGGTGGCCCAGACGTCCAACATCATGACGATCACCGCCACCGGCGGCGACCCGGTGCTGCTGGCCCGCATCGCCAACGAGGCCGGCCCGGTCCTGGCCGACGTCGCGACGAAGAAGTTCTCGCCGCTCCTGGCTGCCAACGGGCAGTCCGTCGAGGCGACCCCGATCGCTCCGGCCACGGTGCCCACCGAGCCCGTGTCGCCCAACGCGAAGCGCAACCTGCTGCTCAGCGGCCTGCTCGGTCTGGCGCTGGGCATCGGCCTCGCCCTGCTGCGGCACACCCTCGACACGAAGGTGCGCACCGAGGACGACATCAAGGCGCTGTCCGACCGGCCGATCCTCGGCGACATCCCGATGGTCAAGTCGGTCAAGAACGGCCTCCTCTCGCTCGAGAGCGACCCGCACGGCCGGCACGCCGAGTCGATCCGGAGGCTGCGCACCAACATCCTCTTCGTCGACGTCACGACCGCCGGTCACTCCTTCGTCATCACCTCCTCGGTGCCAGGCGAGGGCAAGACGACCACGACCGTCAACCTCGCCATCGCCATGGCCGACGCGGGGTCGAGGGTGCTGCTCATCGACGGTGACCTGCGCAACCCCTCCGTCGCGAGCACCATGGGCCTCGACGGGTCGTTCGGTCTGACGACCCTGCTGCTCGGACAGGCGGACACCGACGACGTCGTCCAGCGCTGGCGCGAGACGACCCTCCACGTGCTGCCCGCCGGGCCGGTGCCGCCGAACCCGAGCGAGCTGCTCGGGTCGGAGCCGATGGAGGTCCTCTTCGGCAAGCTGAGCCACGACTACGACTTCATCCTCGTCGACAGCCCGCCCGTCGTCCCCGTCATCGACGCCGTGCTCATCAACAAGCTGACGCACGGCCTCATCATGGTCGTCGGCGCCGAGCGGACGAAGAAGCGCGACCTCGCGAGCGCCGTCCAGTCGCTCGAGACGGTGGACGCTCCTGTCGCGGGCTTCGCCCTCAACATGGTGTCGTCCGGCTCGTCGACCACCCACCGCTACGGCTACTACGGCTACAACCGCGACGCCGACGCCAAGCCGAGCCGACGCGAGAAGCGCTCACGGTCCAAGCACCACGCCTGACCCGGCCGGTCGACCCTCACCTCAGGCGGGCTCGGTCCCCCGGGCGGACTCGTCCTGGGCCAGCGGCTGGAGCAGCTCCCGGGCGCGCAGGTCTGCGACGAAGGCGGTGACATCGGCCGCGATCGCGTCCTCGGCCTGGCCCACGGCATCGGCGACCCGCGACACCCAGCCCGTCGCCGGACCCGTCGTCGCCTCGACCCAGATCAGCGCGGCGGCACCGTCGAGGACGACGAGCGGACCCCCCGGGAGGCGCGCGACGTAGACCGACAGCCCGTCGTCACTGACCGTGACCCCGGTGTCGGGTCCCGGGCGGTAGGCGGCGTTCACCGGCGCCTCGCCCGGACGAGGCGGGTGACCTGCTCGCGGACCCCGCGCGCCGGCCGGCCGAAGAACTCGGCGACGATCTCCGCGCGCGACACGGGGCGCCCGCGCACGATCGTCAGGTGCTCGACGTTGACGAGCACCGAGCGTGACGCCACGGCCAGCTTGGCCCGCGGGCCCTGGGCCGCCCGGACCCGAGCCTGCCACTCCTCCATCCGCGTGCCTCCGCGCGCCGCGACGCGCCAGAGGTCGTAGGCGGGGTCGTCCCGGTGCTCGTCGAGGGTGTCGGTGATAACCGAGAAGGCGAGCCCGGCATCGAGTCGCTCGACCCAGTCGAGCACCCGTGCCCGAGCTGCGTCGTCGACCGACCGCCACAGCCACTCGACGTCGTGGGCGGCCTTGGGGTCGCTGCCGCCTCGAGCGGCGTGGAGCAGCAGCACCACGGCCTGGGCGTCTCGCGAGGGCACCGTGCAGTCGATCCCGCCGAGCACCGTCGTGGTCCGCTCGGCCCAGAGGGTCTCGAAGGCCTGCGCGGGGGTCGGGCCGGTGCCGGGGTAGATGCGGTGCAGGTCGAGCAGGCCGAAGTCCTCGTGGCGCAAGGTGGCCGAGTGCTCGAAGGACGAGCCGTAGACGAAGGTGTTGATGAGCTCCCAGCCGTGTCGTGGCAGCTCGTCGAGCAGCCGACGGACGTGCTCGGGACGGGCGAGCACGTCGGCGTCGGAGTAGCCGCGCCCGGGCACCAGGGTCGGGTCGAGAGCGGCGCCCTTGACGTGCAGGAGGTCCGCGCCGCACCGGTCGGCGACCCACTGAACGGAGGCGTGGGCGAAGCCGATACGCACCTCGAGGGGCACGGTGGCGCCCGCAGCGGGGGTCTCCGTTGCCTCCTGGGTTGCCATCGAGCGAACCCCCATAGACTGCAAGCCGACTGGTCGATCGCACCCTAACAGCCCAGCAGGAGGCGTACGTGTCGCATCGCGATCGCCTCCGGTGGGCCGCCCTGGCGCTGGGCGCCGCGGCTGCCTTCGTGCTCACGGCCCTCGTCTCCACGCGCACCGGGATCGGCACGTCGGTCGACGGGGCCGTGCGCGGCTGGATCCTCAACGGCCTGCCGGGACCGCTGCGCCAGGCCCTCGACCGCCTGGCGCGGCCCCTCGTCATCGTCGTGCTAGCCCCGGCGGTCCTCGTGCTGGCACTGCTCGCCCTCGTCCGCCGGGACTGGCGTCGTGCCCTCGCCGGCCTCGTCATCCCCCTCGCGGCCACCCTGGCCGCTCTCGAGGCCCGGGTGCGCGACGTCTTCGGCATCGGCGGGGACGCCTTCCCGTCCAACCACGCCGCGGCGGGCCTCGGCCTGCTCGTGGGACTCGCCGTCGTGTGGCCCCGGCGCGTGACGCGACGTGGGCTCGTCGCGCTCGCCGTGGCCGGCACCTGCATCGGCCTCGGCAACGTCGCGTGGTACGCCCACGACCCGCGCGACGTCGTCGGAAGCCTCTTCCTCGTGGTCGCCGTCGCCGCCGCGACCTTCGCCGTCCTCGGCGGCAGCTCGCCGAACCTCTCGAGAGCAGCCCAGCCCGCCTCGCCGCCCGAGCCGTCGTGACCCCCGGGGCGCTTGTCGCACGCGGGTGCCGCCGCGTGTGCCACCTTCGCGGGCCACCTGGCGGGACGACGCGCGGGTCTGCTCGCCATCGGAGCCGATCGACGACGTGCGTGGGTAGCCTCAGGGCGTGCCACCAGCCGCTCCGTCTTCGCCCCGCCCCGTGCGCGTGGCGATCCTCGACCACACGGCCGAGCTGGGTGGCGCCGAGCTCGCACTGCTGAGGCTGTTGGAGGTCGTCGACCGGGAGCGCGTCGAGCCCGTCGTCGTCCTCTTCTCCTCGGGCCCTCTCGAGGAACGGCTCCAACGGGTCGGCCAGCGGGTCGTCGTCGTTCCCCTGGACCCGAGGGTCCGGGACATGGGCCGTGCCGTCGGCCCGCTCAGCGCACTGCGTCGCGCTGCGAGCGGCGCGGCCTTCCTGCACCGCCTCGCCGCCTCCCTCCGTGCTCTCGACGTCGACGTCGTCCACTCGACCTCGCTCAAGGCGGACCTCCTCGCGATCCCCGTGGCTCTCCTGCTGCGCAAGCCCCTCGTGTGGCACGTCCACGACCGCATCGCCGAGGACTACCTGCCGTTTCGGACGGTGCGCCTGCTGCGGTTCCTCGCCCGCCGCGTGCCGCACGCCGTCGTCGTCAACTCCGAGGCGACGGCCGCCACCCTGCCCGGCGCGCGCCGTCCGACGGTTGCCTACCCGGGGCTGTCCTCGGAGCAGGTCGCGCACTCCGGCCGACGTCTCCAGCCGGAGGGTGGCCCCGTCGTTGGCATGGTGGGACGGCTCAGCCCCACCAAGGGCCAGCTCGTCCTCGTTCGGGCCGCGCGACACGTCGTGGACGTACGTCCGACGACCCGCTTCAGGCTGGTCGGTTCCGCCGCCTTCGGCGCCGCGGACTACGAACGGGAGCTGCGCTCGGAGATCGGTCGTCTCGGGCTCGAGGCCGACATCGACCTCGTCGGCTTCGTCGACGACCCGCGAGGCGAGCTCGAGGCCATGTCCGTCTGCGTGCACGCGTCGACGGTCCCCGAGCCCTTCGGCCAGGTGGTCACGGAGGCGATGGGATGGGGCGTGCCGGTCGTCGCCACCCGCGGCGGTGGGGTCGACGAGATCGTGCGCACGTCGCCGAGGGGCTCCGAGACGGGGCTCCTCGTCGACGCCGGAGACGAGCAGGCCCTGGCACTGGCGGTCCTCGACGTCATCGACCGTCCGGCGGAGGCGCTGGCCCGCGCCTCTCGCGCCCTCGCCGACGTCGCCGACCGTTTCGGGATCGAGCGGTCCGCCGAGACCGTGACGGGGGTCTGGGAGGAGGCCGCCTTGTGAGCACCCGGGACCTCCCTGTCGGGCGACCGCGCGTCGCCATCGCGCACGACTACCTGACCCAGCGCGGCGGTGCGGAGCGGGTCGTCCTGGCGCTGCACCGGGCCTTTCCCGACGCGACGATCCACACGACGCTCTACGACCCGGCCGGCACCTACCCGGAGTTCCGCGATGCGCGGGTCGTCGTCTCCCCCATCAACCGCATCGGGGCGCTGCGCCGCGACCACCGGGCCGCGCTCCCCCTGCTCCCGTATGCCGTGTCCCACCTTCCCGTGGACGCCGACGTCGTCGTGGTGTCGAGCTCGGGCTGGGCGCATGGCGTGCCGACGACCGGGCTCAAGCTCGTCTACTGCCACGCCCCGGCGCGCTGGCTCTACCAGGCCGACGCCTACCTCGGGGACGAGGCCGGCCGGTCCGCGAAGGCGCGCGCACTGGGTCTGCTCAGCGGGTGGCTGCGCCGCTGGGACCGTCGCGCAGCGGCGTCCGCGGACCGCTACCTCGCGAACTCGACGGTGGTCCGGGAGCGCATCTCGGCGGCATACGGCATCGACGCCCAGGTGCTCGCCCCGCCCTACGGCATCGACCCCGCCGACCCGCAGGAGGCCGTGGCCTCCCTGGCGGACTGGGCCGACGAGGGCTACCTGCTCCTCGTGTCGCGGCTGCTGCCCTACAAGAACGTCGACGTCGCGGTCGACGCCGTGCGCGACCTCCCCGAGCGGCTCGTCGTCGTCGGTGCGGGACCGCTCGAGGCGCGGCTGCGAGCCGAGGCACCGGACAACGTCCGGATCGTCTCGGGCCTGACGGACGCGGAGCTGCGCTGGACCTACGCCCACGCCGGCACCCTGCTCGCGCCGAGCCTCGAGGACTTCGGGCTCACCCCCCTCGAGGCGGCGGCGTTCGGGGTGCCCACCCTGGCCCTGCACGCCGGCGGCTATCTCGACACCATCGACGAGAGCGTCAACGGGACGTTCTTCGAGGAGCCGACCGTGCCAGCCGTCCGCGCCGCCGTCGTCGCCGCCCGAGAGCGGGTCTGGGACGAGGCCGCGATCCGCGCCCATGCCGAGCACTTCTCGGAGGCGAGATTCCACGAGCGCATCCGGGCGGAGGTCGACAACCTCCTGTCCGTCAGCTGACGGCGCGCACCACGAGGAGCCAGGCCACGACGGGCGCACCGACGACGAGGATGATCGCGAGGACCCGCAACGCCGCCGCGTGGCCGTAGACCTTGGCGACGACCGCGCCGAGGATGCCGATGGCGAAGACGGCGATCGAGTAGTTCGCGAACGTGGCGCTCAGCTCGACGATCTCGGGGGACTTCGTGATGTTGGCGATCGTCGCCGCCTTGCCCGCGGGACCCCACGGCGCTGGCAGCGGCACCTGGGCGAGGAGCAGGGCCGCGAGGCCGAGCACGTCCGTGCGCAGGTACGAACGCCTCAGCGCCGAGGCCTGACGGCGGCTGCGGACCGACGGCTGCACGGCCGACGCGGGCGGCGTGAACGCGCGAGGCAGGGTCAGCAGCAGACCGGGCAGGCCGGCGAGACCGGCCAGGAAGGCCGCATACAGCTTGGGGTGCCCGTCGGAGGCGAAGCCGAAGACGGTGACGAGCGGCACCGTCGCGTGCACGAGCACCCAGACGTAGGCGACGAAGGCCAGAGCTGCCCCGACGGCCACGGGGAGGTCGGCGCTCACACGTCGGCTCACTCCTCGGGCTTCGGGCATGGCGCACAGTGTAAGCAGCAGTGCGATCGACTCCCGACACCTACACTTGCGCCGTGGACAGCACCCGACAGCGCGACACCGATCTGTTCGAGTCCGAGCAGGTCGCTGCCGGCGACGGCTCCTCCGGGGGCTCGGGCGGCTCCGGCGACGACTGGGACGGCGGCTCGCCCGCCGACGGCGGTTCGGGCCGCCGGGAGAAGAAGCGCAACCGCAAGGTGCTCGTGGCCGCGCTCGTGCTGCTGCTCGTGCCCGTGCTCGCGGTGGGCGGCTACCTCGCGTGGCTCAACCACATCGTCACCAACAACGTGAAGCAGGAGCTGCTCCTGCCCGACGACGGCTCGGCGGGCAGCCAGCCGACCGACAAGAACGGCAACGTCGTCGTGCAGCCGGCGGGCAACGGCACGAACTACCTCGTCGTCGGCAGCGACGCCGGTCCGGGTCGCGTCGGCGGCCGGTCCGACGTCATGGTGCTCGTGCACGTGCCGGCCGACCACTCGGCCGTCACCCTGATCCACTTCCCCCGCGACCTCTACGTCTCGATCCCGGGCAAGGGCAAGAACAAGCTCAACGCGGCGTATGCGTTCGGCGGGCCGCCGCTGCTCGTCAAGACGATGCAGGACATGCTCGGCGTCCGTATCGACCACGTCGCGCTCGTCGGTTTCGAGGGGTTCAAGTCGATGACCGATGCCGTCGGCGGCGTCGACGTCAACGTCGAGGAGTCGAGCAACCAGCCGCCCTACGTCTTCACCCAGGGCGTCCAGCACATGGACGGCGCGATGGCCCTGGCCTTCGTGCGCGAGCGCAAGCAGCTGAGCGAGGGCGACATCTCCCGTGGCCGGCGCCAGCTCGCCTTCATCAAGGCCCTCATGCTCAAGACCCTGAGCAAGGACGTGCTGACCAACCCGATCAAGCTCAAGGACTTCACCGAGGCGGCCACGACCAACCTCACGGTCGACCAGAAGCTCGACGTCGGCACCATGCGATCGGAGGCCCTGGCGCTGCGCGACCTGCGGGGCGGCGACATCCGCTTCATCACGGCGCCTTTCACGGGCTTCGGCACGAGCCCGGCCGGTGCGTCGATCGACATCGTCGACGAGGTGAAGATGGCCGACCTCGGCGACGCCATCCGCAACGACGAGCTCAACGCCTACAAGTAGGAGCCGGCCCGGCGACCCCGTCGGCCGCGGTCAGACCCGCTTCCACGAGTTCAGGTCGCCCTGCGAGAGCCACGTCTGGTTGCCGGAGATGATCCAGCCGGCACGGTCGGTCACCGACAGGCCGATGCTCCCCCGCTCAGGGGTCGCGACCGGCACGCACGCGACGACGGCGGCGGTGCGGCCCTTGACGACCTCGACGAGCTGGACCCCCTTGCACGCACCGACGATGCGGACGGCATACGTCGTCAGGGTGTTGTCGACGAGCAGGTTGCTCAGGGCGACCCCGCCCGGCGCGTCACCGGAGTCGGACCACGTCGTCCCACCGTCGTCCGTGACGACGACCGACCCGTCGGCGCACAACGCCTGCGCCTGGGCCGCGGACGTGCGCGAGAGGTCGACGACGACGGCGTCGCCGCAGGGGGTCGACGCGGCCTCCTTGGGCGCGAGCACCTGGGTCGGCTCGTCGAGACGGCGGGCCCAGCCGCCGCTGACGGCGGTCGGGGTCTGCCACGTCAGACCCGCGTCACGCGAGGCGTACTGCTCGAGGGTGCAGTCTGGGCCAGCCCCGATGACGAAGACGCGCGCCTCGTCGAGCGGCTGCACACGCGCGACGGCGCGGGCCGGCGACCGCAGCTTCGTCCACGACCGGCCGCCGTCGGCGGTGACCTCGACGGTCGCACCCCCGGCGACGCAGGCGCCGGTCGTGGCTCGCCAGGCCCGCGCTGCGTCGAGCGCCGAGACGAGCCGGGTGACGGGGACGGCCTTGGCCGCCGGCGGCGTCGTGCCGGTGGTGGGGGCGGTCGTGCCCGTCGTGCCCGGCGCGGCCGTCGCGGGCGGACTCGTGGTCAGCGCCGCGGTCCGCGTCGTCGAGACCGCGGGCAGCGCCTGCGAGGCGTTGTGGCCCGACCGCAGCGCGAACGCGACGAGCGCGACGTCGACCGCCAGGAAGGCGACGAGACCTGCCGTCGCCACTCGGTTGTTCATTGCTCCAGATCCCCCTCGACACGGCTGATGGCCCTTCCCCCGGGGGACATGCTAGGGGCGAATCCGCCTGTCGTACGCGGCAGTCCGCGTTCGGATCGGCTCTCGGGTCAGCCGGCGGGCGGCGTCAGGGCTGCGACGACGACGGGCAGCTGCGCCTCGATCTCGGTCGACATCAGGTCATATGCCGCAGAACCGCGCCCGTATGGGTCGGGTATGTCCGATTCGGCCGCGGTGCGCGCCGGGTGGAGTCCTCGACGACCACGAGCGACCTCGGCCACGATCGCGGCCCACGGCGTGTCGTGGTCGGCCGCCGACAACTCGGGCGCGGCCGCGGCCCCGACGAGTTCGGCATCGCGGACGAGGTCGGCGAGCTCGCCCAGGGTGAAGGTCTTGCGCAGGGCCCGCGGGTGCAGGGCGACGGCGTCGGCCCGGTGCTTCTGCGTCGCGGTGACGACGATGTCGGCGGCGTCGAGCATCGCGGGGGTCAGCTGGCGCGAGGCGAAGCCTGCCGTGTCGGAGCCCACGGCCTCGAGGGCGGCGACCGACCCGGGCTCGATGTCGGCGCCGACGAGGGCGCGCGTGCCGGCGCTCTCGACGTGGACGTCCTGCCCGGCGAGGAGCTGACGCAGACGACGCTCGAGGTAGGGCGAGCGACACACGTTGCCCGTGCAGATGACGAGGACCCGACCCACCGGCCTCATCGGCGCGCGCCGACGAGCGAGGCGGTGTGGGCGAGGCAGGCCTCGAGCGTGGGCAGCAGTCCGGCATCGGCGGCCGCCGCCAGGGTCGGGGCGGCGGCGTCCTTGGGCGAGAGCACCGGGACGAAGCCGTCGGGCAGCTCGAGCCCGACGGTCGGGTCGAGCGGGTTGATGCCGCGCTCGATCGACGGGGTGAAGACCTCGGAGCACAGGTAGACGGCCGTGCCGTCCTCGACGCAGGCGAGCGCGTGGCCAAGGCCTTCCGCGAGGTAGACCGCGCGGCGGTCGACGGTGTCGAGCACGACGGAGTCCCACTGCCCGAAGGTCGGCGACCCGACCCGGACGTCGACGACGAAGTCGACGAAGACCCCGCTCGTGGCCGTGACGTACTTGGCCTGCGAGGGCGGCACGTCGGCGAAGTGGATGCCGCGGAGGGCTCCGGCCGACGAGACGGAGATGTTGGTCTGCCGGACCTGCATCTCGTGGCCGATGGCCTCGGCGAGGAGGTCGGCGCGGAATCCCTCGGCGAAGACCCCTCGGTCGTCGGGGAACTGGCGCGGCGTGATCTCGAAGGCTCCGTCGATGCGGAGCGGGCGGATGTCCATCAGGTCCTTGCCTTCACGGGGTGTCCTTGCCCTCGGCGAGGAGGGCGTGCAGGTAGAGACCGTAACCGCTCTTGGCCTGGTCGTCGGCGTGCCGTCGCATGCCGTCGTCGTCGAGCCACCCGTTGCGCCAGGCGATCTCCTCGACGCAGCCGATCTTCTGGCCCTGCCGGGCCTCGACGACGTGGACGTACTGGCTGGCCTCGATGAGGCCCTCGAACGTGCCGGTGTCGAACCACGCGGTCCCGCGCGGCAGGACGCTGACCGACAGGGTGCCGCGGCGGAGGTACTCGTCATTGACGGCGGTGATCTCGAGCTCGCCGCGCGCACTCGGGGTCAGGCCGCGGGCGATGGCGACGACGTCGTTGTCGTAGAAGTAGAGGCCCGGCACGGCGTAGCTCGACTTCGGGTGCTCGGGCTTCTCCTCGATGGAGATGACGTGGCCGTCGGGGTCGAACTCGACGACGCCGTAGGCCGTGGGGTCGGCGACGCGGTAGGCGAAGACGTGGCCGCCCTCGACGTCGGTGTGGTCGGCGAGGCGGGTGCCGAGCCCCGGGCCGAAGAAGATGTTGTCACCGAGGACGAGCGCCACCCGGTCGTCGCCGATGAAGTCGGCACCGAGCACGAACGCCTGCGCCAGCCCCTCGGGACGCGGCTGGACGGCATACGTGATCGTCATGCCCCACTGGGAGCCGTCACCGAGGAGGCGCTGGAACTGCTCGACGTCAACCGGGGTCGTGATGACGAGGACCTCGCGGATGCCGGCCATCATGAGCGTCGACAGCGGGTAGTAGACCATCGGCTTGTCGTAGACGGGCATCAGCTGCTTGCTGATGCCGCGCGTGATCGGGTGCAGCCGGCTGCCCGTGCCCCCCGCCAGGATGATCCCCTTCATGGTCGGTCAGCCTAGGTGCTCGGGCATGAGACGTCGTCCAGCGATGCCTCTCTGGGCGGGTTGGAGCCCGGCAGACGTCCTGACACCGCACGGCTCCTCGTGTCGCGATCTCAAGAGGCTGCGGATCGGCCGATAGCCACTTCAGCCCGTCAGGCGACGTCTAGCATGAGCGGACCTCGACGAGTTCCCGCAGGGAGTCATGTGTCGCGCCCCATCGTGCATCTACCCACCCCACACGACCACTTCTCGCCGAGAACCGGCTCTGCCGTCATGACCGTGATTGACGGTCTGGCCGCTGCCGCACCAGCAGCGCAGTCTCACGCGGTGCTGGTCGCCCGCACCACCTACCGTGAGCGCTACGAGTCGGCTCGGGCGCTCGAGTACGAGCCGGGACCGTACGTGTCAGCGCCCGCTGCACGCGCCGATGCCGTCGCGGCAAGGGCCGGGTGGGGCAAACCCTTCCTCGAGCACAGCATGGGCGATGCCATGGACCACGTGCCTGATGATGCGGCCGCGCTCATGATCCACAACGGCCCTTTTCTGGCCAGACACGCGCCAAAGCAGATTCCGACGATTCTCTACGCGCACAACGAAGGTCTGCCTGGTGCGCTCCCCGGGGTCGCCAGTCGGGCTTGTCACGGTTTCGAGGGAGTGGTGGCGGTGAGTTCGTGGTTGGCAGAACGCCTCGCACCTCGAATGCCTGCACGTCTGCGTCAGAACGTCCAGGTCGTGCTGAACGGCGTCGACACCACCGCCTTCTCTCCCAGCGAGCGCAGAGGTGACAGGGATCGCGTGCGGGTGTTGTTCCTCGGGCGTGTCGTGAGGGAGAAGGGTCCTGATCTCGTTCTGTCGGCCTGCCGGCTTCTGGCCCGTCACGACCTGGAGGTCAGGATCGTCGGGAGCGCCGGCTTCTCGCCGGGAGGCGCTTTGAGCAGCTACGAGCAGATCCTGCGCCGCACAGCAGCGGACCTACCCGGGGCCGTTTCCTTCGTGCCCTTCACCGAGCGCTCCGAGGTCGCCGCCCACTACCGGTGGGCTGACATCGTCGCGCTGCCCTCACGTTGGGATGACCCTTGGCCCCTGACCACGCTCGAGGCAATGGCGTGTGGAGCAGCGACCATCGTCGCCGACTCAGGGGGGATGCCCGAGTGCGCCGGGGACGGCGCTCTCGTCGTACCCAAGAATGACAGCTCGCGCCTGGCTGAGGTCATCGAGGCCCTCCTGGATGACCAGACGCTACGTCAGCAGTGGGGAGTGCGCGGCAGGCAACGGGCCGAGCTGCTCAGCTGGACGACCGCGTCGGCGAAGCTCACCTCCACGGTCAGCGCCTTCGCGACGTGAGCCGTCCGATGACCCAGACACGCGACCTCGTCACCGTCATTGTGCCTTTCCACAATTGTCGAGACTTCCTGGGTCACGCGATCTCGAGTGTGCTGGCGCAGTCGCACCAGGACTGGGAGCTGATCCTCGTGGACGACGGGTCGACCGACGACAGCGCCGAGGCCGCTCTGCCGTTCCTGTCCGACGGTCGAGTCAGCCTGGTGAGGCAGCCGAATGCAGGCGCCGGCGCCGCGCGCAATGCCGGCTTCGCCCGTGCGTCCGGCGCGTCCGCCTTCGTTGTCTTCCTCGATGGTGACGACGTGCTACCACCCGAGTTCCTCGTCAGAGCGATCGAGCAACTCGCGTCGCGGCCGGATTCGACTGCTGTTCGCACCACCGCCGTCTTGGTCGATGCGGAGGGGCACCGCATCGAGGCCGCAGATTTCGCGACGCACATGAACACCCGCCGAGTGCTGGACGGCCGGCGTTTCGTCCCCCTCGAACCCTCCCGCGACATCACGTTCCTCGAGCTGTTCGACCAGAGCCGCCTCTACCCACCGGCCTGCGCCCTCATTCGTACAGAAGCCGTCAGGACTGTCGGCGGCTTCGCCTCTCACCTTGCCGGCGCCGAGGACTGGTACTTCTTCATGCGTTTGGCGCGACTCGGTCCGATAGCGGTGATGGATGCGCCGCAGGTCTCATACCGTCGTCACTCGTCGAACGCCACTTCCGATCCTGTCCGGTACGTCCGGGCCGCCCGTCGGAACTGGTCCATGACGTACCACGCCCCTGACATCACCCGAGCTGAAAGGAGAAGCCTCTCCAAGGTGTGGCGCGCCCGCCAGCGCGACCTCGCCCAGGCCAAGTGGCACCTGGCTCTGAGCTCGCCGCGCTCCCGGCTCGGAACGCCTCGGCTTCGCCTCGCGGCTGAGTCCTGTGGCCACCTCCTGCTCTGGCGTCCGCCCAAGTTCTGGATGCGAACGGGCCTGAGGCGCGCGGTTGATGCGCCCTCGGACCCTCGCGTTGGCTACGGCTGGCACACCTAGCAGTCCGCGCCCGGAGCGGCCGGAGGCCGGAGCCCTACGTCACGGGACTGCTCGCCACGTCTCCAAGCTCGCGTCGGAGCGCCAGGTCGCGTCCGCGACGGCCAGCCAGCCGGCGTCGTCGACGACGCTGATGGAGACCTTGCCGTCCGCCCCACCGAGCGAAGTCTTGACGCAGGCGACCTTGGCGGCCGCGCTGCCGGAGACCTTGGCGACCTCGACCCCGGCGCAGTCGTCGGTGGCGCGGGCGATGAAGACGGCCGGCGTGCTGCCGTCGACCCGGGCCCCGACGGCCAGCGCGCCCTCGACGGTGGCCATGGTGGTCCACGTGCCTCCGCCGTCGCCGGAGCGGACCAGGCGGCCGTCGGCGCAGAGGACGACGGCGCGGGTGGCACTGACCCGGGCGAGGTCGACGACGGTCGTGGTGCCGCAGGGGCGGGCGTCGGGACGCTTGGGCGTGATGACGACCTTCGGGTCCCCGCCCGGGACGCGCGACCAGCCGCCCTCGACCGCCCGCGGTCCCCGCCACGTCGCGGCGTCGTCGTCGGTGGCGTACTCCCCCAACGAGCACCCGGCGCCCTTGGCCCCGATGACGAAGCCACGGTCGGCATGTACGGGCTGGACGCGCCCCAAGGCCTGGACCGGGGCGGCTCGCGTGGTCCACGTGCGTCCGCCGTCGGCCGTGACCGTCAGGCTCGCGCCGCCGTCGCGGCACGTGCCGAGCGTGCCGCGCCACGCGCGGTCGGCGTCGACAGCGGCGATGACGTCACGCACAGGTGTCGCGCCGGCTGCCGGCGCTGCGCTGGTTGTCGGGGCGGCGCTGGTCGGCGCTGACACGGGCGTCGGAGACTGCGCGGCGGCCCCCGCGGCGTCGGGCCGGAAGGCGAGCGCGACAAGGACGAGGTCTCCGACGACGAGGGCCAGCAGGCCCACGAGCGCCAGCCGACCCACCGATCTGTCCGACATCCACCGAATCACGAGCCTCACTCTACGGACCCGCTGGACTCGAACATCGCATTCGGGACGTCTCGGACTAGGATGCGCGTGAACCGATGTGTCGGAATTGTCCGGCGGGGAGCTGTGTCACCGGGCGCGGCCGATGAGAAATGATGGCGACAGTGGAGCTGCAGGACTACCTCAACGTGATCCGTAAGCGGTGGATGATCATCGCCGCCGTTGCTCTCGTGACCCTCGGCCTAGCAGCCGCCTACACGGCGCTCACACCACGCACGTATGCCGCGACGACTCGTTTTTTCGTGTCGACGCCGGGAAGTGACGACACGACGTCGTCGCTTGCTCAGGGCAACACGTTCAGCCAAGCGCGCGTCAAGACCTATGCACAGGTGCTCAAGGATCCGAGCGTTCTGCAGCCGGTCATCGACGACCTGGGCCTAAAGACAACGCCCACGCTGCTGGCGGAGCGTGTGACGACGTCAATCCCGCTCGACACCGTGCTCATCGACGTCACCGTCACTGACAGCACTCCTGCCGGCGCCCAACGCATCGCGTCAGCCATCTCGAAGGTGTTCCCGAAGTACATCGCCGAGATCGAGAGCCGTCCGGGCAAAGAGTCTCCCATCGCGGTAGGGGTGACGTCCCCGGCTACGTTGGAGCCAGCTCCGGTGAGCCCGAAGCCGACGCGCAACCTCGCCCTGGGACTCGTCCTCGGCCTCCTGCTCGGCTTCGGCGTCGCCCTGCTGCGCGACGTGCTCGACAAGTCAGTGAAGTCCCAGCGTGACCTCGAGGCGGTCACCGACCGCACGATCCTCGGCGGAATCGCCTTCGATGAGGACGCGTCGGCCCACCCGCTCATCGTCCAGGTCGACCCCCGCTCGCAGCGCGCGGAGGCCTTTCGGTCGCTGCGCACCAACCTCCAGTTCATCGACGTCGCCAACCCGCCGAAGTCGATCGTCGTCACGTCCTCGCTGCCGGGTGAGGGCAAGTCGACGACGACCGCCAACCTCGCCCTCAGCCTCGCCGAGACCGGGCTCAAGGTCGTCGTCATCGAGGGCGACCTGCGCCGTCCGCGCCTTCTCGACTACCTCGGCTTCGAGGGCTCCGTCGGCCTCACGGACGTGCTCGTCGGGCGCGTCGAGGTCGACGACGTGCTTCAGCCCTTCGGTCGCACCGGCCTGCGCCTCCTCGGCGCCGGCCCCATCCCGCCCAACCCGAGCGAGCTGCTCGGCTCGGCCAACATGGAGCAGCTCATCGAGGACCTGACGGAGCGTTTCGACTACGTCCTCATCGACGCTCCCCCGCTGCTGCCGGTCACCGATGCCGCCGTGCTCAGCACGATCGTCGACAGCGCCCTCGTCGTCGTCGGTGCCGGCGTGGCGCAGCGCGAGCACGTGCGCCGGGCATTGGATTCGCTCGAGGCCGTCAACGGTTCAGTGCTTGGCCTCATCCTGAACCGGGTCAAGGCCAAGGAGCTGGGTGCGGGCTACGGTACCTACGAGTACGACTACCGGCCCGAGAGCGAGCGTCAGCGCGCCAAGGACCGGTCGCCGCGCGCCCATCGTCGACCGGTCGCCTCGGACGAGGACCTCGGACCAGTCACGCCCCGCCCGTCCACGACGGGGGCCCGCGCCATGGGCGCACCCGAGGCGGCTGCCGCAGCGGCGCCACTGAGCAGCCCGCAGGCCGCACCGGCCCAGCCGTCGGCCCCGTACGACCCGCGAGCTGCCGCGCACGAGCCCGGCTATCCCGCGGGCGACTCCATCTTCCGGTAGATCCGGACGCCAAGACGCTGACGCTTGTAGACGAAGGCCCCGTGACCAGGCTGGTCACGGGGTCTTCGTCTGTCTCAGCGGCGGGGCTGCGCCCGTGAGGAGCCGGCGACCGTGCCGAGCGCGGCGAGGACGACGGCGAGGAAGTCCTCGATGCGATCGAAGGCCTCGAGGTGCGTCTTGGTGGAGCGCCCGTAGGGGTCGACGACGTCGACGTCGACGGCCTCCTGCGGCGCGACGGTGCCGCGGGCCGCGGAGGCCTCGGCGACGACCTGCGGCAGCCACGGGTGGGTGGGCACGATCGGCCGCCACGTCTGGGACGAGCGGCACAGGTCAGCGAAGTCGCCGAGCGCGAAGATCCGCCGCATCGCGGCCGGGTGCAGGCGCGCGACCTCACCTCGGTGGGCCCGGGTCATCGTCAGGACCAGCTCCGACCCGTCGATGATTTGCGGGGTGACGGACCGCGCAGCGAAGGCGGTGACGTCCGCGCCGAGACGCCGCAGCTGCTCGCTCGTCTCGGGCTCGATGGCCGAGCCGACCATGGCGCCCGTCCCGGCACTCGATATCGGGACGCCGGCATCCGGCAGGAGCTGCCGCAATCGCCTTTCGGCGTAAGGAGACCGACAGATGTTGCCGGTGCAGACGAAAAGGATGCCGCGGGCGCGAGGGGATTCCCCGAGCATCATGCCCCCTGAGTTTCTTGGCGTGGTGCGCGTGAAACTCGATCCTAGGTGGGGCGCCTGTGACTCAAGTACAGATTTGGTAAAACTGGGTGGTTTGTCTCAGGCGGTTGCGCGGTCACGGTGGGATCCCGACTCAGCCGTCTCACCAGATCGAGCTGGACCTGCGTCCCATACCGCGGTAGTCCCAGCCGGCATCGGTCCACGCGCGCGGGTCGAGCACGTTGCGCCCGTCGATGATCCGCGGCGTCGCGACGAGCGACTTGGCCTGGGCGGGGTCGAGCTCGACGTAGTCCTTCCACGCCGTGAGCAGCATGACGAGGTCGGCGCCGGTGAGGGCCTCCACTGCCGAGTCGACGATCTGGAGGTCGGGCCGCGCCAGCCGCACGGCGTCGGCGCCCGCGGGGTCCGTCGCCACGACGTTGGCGCCGCGGCCCCAGAGGCGGCCGGCGATGTCGAGGGCGGGCGAGTCGCGCACGTCGTCGCTGTCGGGCTTGAAGGTCAGGCCGAGCACGGCCACCTTGACGCCGACGAGGCGACCGCCGGCCATCTCGGAGGCGAGGTCGACGGCGTGGTCGCGGCGGCGCATGTTGATCGAGTCGACCTCGCGGAGGAAGGTCAGCGACTGGTCGACGCCGAGCTCGCCGGCCCGGGCCATGAAGGCGCGGATGTCCTTGGGCAGACAGCCACCACCGAAGCCGATGCCGGCCTGGAGGAACTTCGAGCCGATGCGGTCGTCGTGGCCGATTGCCTCGGCGAGACGCGAGACGTCCGCCCCGGACGCGTCGCACAGCTCGGCCATCGAGTTGATGAAGGAGATCTTCGTGGCGAGGAAGGAGTTGGCGGCGACCTTGACGAGCTCGGCCGTCGGGTAGTTGACGAGCAGCCGCGGGATGCCGGCCTCGATGATCGGGGCGTAGACCTCGTCGACGACGGCGCGACCGATCTCGCCGCGATCGCGGTCGTCGGGCAGTCCGTAGACGACGCGGTCGGGACGCTGCGTGTCCTGGACGGCATACCCCTCGCGGAGGAACTCCGGGTTCCAGACGACGACGGCGTCCACGCCGGCCTCGGCGAGCCGGTCGGCGACGGCCTGCGCCGTGCCGACGGGGACGGTCGACTTGCCGACGACGACGATCGGGCCGTCGGGCGACGGGCTCGCGTTGGCGATGATGTCCTCGACGGCGGTCCACACGTAGCTCATGTCCGCGGCGTAGCTGCCGCCGCGCTGCGGGGTCCCCACGGCGATGAAGTGGACGCGGGCGTCGGCGAGGGCGGTCTTGTCGGTCGTGAAGCGCAGGGAGCCGTCCGCCACGCCCTGGCGCAGGAGCGGCTCGAGGCCGGGCTCGTGGAACGACGGCACGCCGGCGGCGAGCTTGGCCACCTTGCGCTCGTCGATGTCGAGGCCGACGACGTCGTGGCCGAAGTCGGCCATGCACGCGGCATGCACCGCTCCGAGATAACCGCATCCGATGACCGAGATCTTCACGCCGGGCAGCATATCGAGCGCCGGAGAACTGCTGGTGGCCGTGAAGTTGCCGGCGCTTCGTTACCCTCGGCCCCATGCGCGTGCTCGTGACCGGCGGAGCCGGCTTCATCGGATCGAACTTCGTCCTGCGCGCCCGCGAGGTGCGGCCCGACTGGGGCCTGACCGTCATCGACTCGATGACGTATGCCGCCAACCGCCGTTCGCTCGCGCCGGTTCTCGCCGAGCTGGGCGGAGACGGCTCGGTCGAGCTCGTCGAGGGCTCGGTCGCCGACGCGCCGCTCGTCGACCGGCTCGTCGCTGACCACGACGTGGTCGTGCACTTCGCCGCCGAGTCGCACAACGACAACAGCCTCGACTCGCCGTGGCCCTTCGTCGAGTCCAACGTCGTCGGCACCTTCACCCTCCTCGAGGCGATCCGCCGGCACGAGAAGCGCCTGCACCACATCTCGACCGACGAGGTCTATGGCGACCTCAAGCTCGACGACCACGAGCGGTTCACCGAGAAGACGCCGGTCAACCCCTCCTCGCCCTACTCGGCCACCAAGGCCGGGGCCGACCTGCTCGTGCGGGCATGGATCAGGTCGTTCGGCATCAGGGCGACGGTGTCGAACTGCTCGAACAACTACGGCCCGCGCCAGCACGTCGAGAAGTTCATCCCGCGCCAGATCACGAACGTCCTGAACGGCATCCGGCCCAAGGTCTACGGGTCGGGGCTCAACGTGCGCGACTGGATCCACGTCGACGACCACAACGACGCCGTCATCGCGATCCTCGAGCAGGGCCGGCTCGGCGAGACCTACCTCATCGGCGCCGACGGCGAGCGCAACAACCTCGAGATCGTCGGGATGGTCCTCGAGCTGCTCGGCAAGCCCGACGACTGGTTCGAGCACGTCGACGACCGCCCCGGCCACGACCTCCGCTACGCCATCGACGCGACGAAGCTGCGCCTCGAGACGGACTGGAAGCCGCGCTACGGCGACGTGCGCGCCGGCCTCGAGGCGACGATCGAGTGGTACGCCGCCCACCGCGAGTGGTGGGAGGCCGCCAAGGTCGAGTCCGAGCGCACCTACGCTCGGCTCGGGCGATGACCGCCACCGCGGGTGGTCCGGAGGGCGCCGGGCGCGCCCTCGTCACCGGAGCAGGCGGGATGCTCGGGCACGACCTCGTCCCGGCGCTGCGTGCGGCCGGTTGGGTCGTCACGGGACTGGGTCGCGGTGACCTCGACGTCACGGACCCGGCTCAGTGCGTGGCGGCGGTGGACGGGCACGACCTCGTCGTCAACGCGGCCGCCTACACCGCCGTCGACGCGGCGGAGACCGACGAGGCGGCCGCCTTCGCGGTCAACGCCGTCGGTGCCGCGAACGTGGCCCGCGCGTGCTCGCGCGCAGGCGCACGCCTCGTCCACGTCTCCACGGATTACGTCTTCGACGGCACGGCCACCGAGCCGTATGCCGTCGACCACCCCGTCGCGCCGCGCTCGGCCTACGGCCGCACCAAGGCCGCAGGGGAGTGGGCCGTGCGGGCCTTGTGCCCCGAGTCGTGGGTCGTGCGCACGGCGTGGCTCTACGGTGCGGGCGGCCCGAACTTCGTCTCGACGATGCTGCGGCTCGCCGGCGAGCGGGAGACCCTCTCGGTCGTCGACGACCAGGTGGGCCAGCCGACGTGGACGGTCGACCTCGTCGACCTCCTCGTGCGTCTGGTCGCCGGCGACACGGCATACGGCATCCACCACGGCACGGCGAGCGGGCAGACGACGTGGTTCGGGCTGGCGCGGGCCGTCTTCGAGCTGAGCGGGCTCGACCCCGAGCGGGTGCTCCCGACGACGACAGACGCCTTCCCGCGGCCTGCCCCGCGTCCCGCCTGGAGCGTCCTCTCGCACGAGAGCCTCGAGCGCGCGGGCGTCACCCCCGTCCCCGACTGGCGCGGGGGCCTCCGGACGCACCTGGACGCCTGACGGCAGCAGGCGTCGACCTGCCCTAGAATCGGGCAAGTCGGTCAGACTGCTACGGAAAGCGCAAATGCGACTGCTCATCACGGGGGGCGCCGGTTTCATCGGCTCGAACCTCGCACGACTTGCCCTCCAGTCCGGTCACGAGGTGACGGTGCTCGACGACTTCTCGACCGGCTACCGCGAGAACGTCGACGACATCGACGTCCGCCTCGTCGAGGGCTCCGTCGCCGACCGCGACGCCACGGATGACGCCGTCACAGGTGCCGACGCCGTCGTGCACCTCGGCGCGCTCGGGAGCGTCCCCCGTAGCATCGTCGACCCCGTCGCCAGCCACCTGGCCAACGCCACCGGCACGCTGACCCTCCTCGAGTCGGCCCGCGCGGCCGGCGTCTCCCACGTCTCCTGCGCTTCGTCGAGCTCGGTCTACGGGATGAACCCCGCGCTGCCGAAGCACGAGCGCGAGTGGGTCCGCCCGATGAGCCCCTATGCCGTCACCAAGCTCGCGACCGAGCAGTACACGCTCTGCTACCAGCAGGCGTACGGCATGGACACCCTCGCGTTCCGCTTCTTCAACGTCTACGGACCGCGTCAGCGGGCGGGGCACGTCTACGCCGCCGTCATCCCGGTCTTCCTCGACGCGCTGATGCGCGGCGAGGCGCTGCCGATCAACGGTGACGGCAGCAACTCGCGCGACTTCACGTACGTCGGCACGGTCTGCAAGGTGCTCCTCGACGCCGCCGAGCGTCGGGTCACCCACCCCGAGCCGGTCAACCTCGCCTTCGGCACGAACACGACGCTGCTCGAGCTCGTCTCGCGCATCGAGCACGCCGCCGGCACGACGGCGGAGGTCGTCCACCGCGAGCCGCGAGCCGGAGACGTCAAGCACTCGCAGGCCGACAACACGAGCCTGCGCACCCTCTTCCCCGACGTGTCACCCGTGTCCCTCAACGAGGGCCTGGCCGAGACCGTCACCTGGTTCAAGGAGATCTCATGAGCAAGACCCTCGTCGTCGTCGGACAGGGCTACGTCGGCCTCCCGATGGCCCTGCGTGCCGCCGAGGTCGGGCTCAAGGTCCACGGCCTCGACACGAACTCCGCCACCGTGTCGGCGCTCAACTCGGGCGTCTCCCACATCGACGACGTCAGCGACGACGACCTCGCCGCGGGCATCGCCAACGGCTACGAGGCGACCGACGACCCCGGCTGCATCGCGAACGCCGACGTCGTCGTCGTCTGCGTGCCCACACCGCTCGCGGCCGAGGGCGGCCCGGACCTGCGTCCCGTCGAGGGCGCCGCCCGGGTCATCGGTGAGCACCTCTCCCCCGACACGCTCGTCATCCTCGAGTCGACGACCTACCCCGGCACGACCGAAGAGATCTTCGCCCCGCTCGTGACACGTGGGCGCTTCGACGTCGGCAGCGACGTCTTCATCGCCTTCTCCCCCGAGCGCATCGACCCCGGCAACGCGACCTACGGCGTGCAGAACACGCCCAAGGTCGTCGGCGGCATGACCCCCGAGTGCACCCACCGTGCGCGGGAGTTCTACGCGCTCTTCATCGACACGGTCGTCGAGGCCCGGGGCGCCAAGGAGGCCGAGATGGCCAAGCTCCTCGAGAACACGTTCCGGCACGTCAACATCGCCCTCGTCAACGAGATGCTCCGCTTCTCGCAGGAGCTCGACATCGATCTCTGGGACGCCATCGACTGCGCCGAGACCAAGCCCTTCGGCTTCATGGCCTTCCGCCCCGGCCCCGGCGTCGGCGGCCACTGCATCCCGGTCGACCCGTCGTACCTCTCGCACCGCGTCAAGGCCAAGCTCGGCTACGCCTTCCGGATGGTCGAGCTGGCCGAGGAGATCAACCACGCGGCCCCCGACTACGTCGCCTCGCGCGTCTGGTCGCTGCTCAACGACCAGGGCCGGGCCGTCAACGGCTCGAACGTCCTGCTCCTCGGTGTCACGTACAAGCCGAACATCGCTGACTGTCGCGAGAGCCCGGCTGACCCGCTCGCCGCCCGGCTCGCGGGGTGGGGCGCGAAGGTCTCGTACCACGACCCCTTCGTCCCGCAGTGGAGCCCGCGTGGAAGCGATGCGGTACTGACGTGCGCCCCGGACCTCGACGCGGCGCTGGCCGCCGCGGACGTTGTGGTGCTGCTACAGCCGCACGCCCAGTACGACCTCGACGCCATCGGCTCGAGCGGCGCCGCTGTCCTGGACACCCGTGGTGCACTGGACGCCCAGGTCGGCGTCCAGCGTCTCTGACGGAAAACGCGCCGGCGCCGGCGGTCACTCAGCCGATCGCGCGCCAGAGACCTTTGTAGGCGGATACAGCGTGAGCGCCGGGCCAGGCGCCGTCCTGCCGACTCTCGTCGGCAGCCACCCGAGGCAGCGGGCAACTTGGACGACAGACATGTAGTCAGGAAGTCATTCCTCAAGATGCGATGGTCGTCAGCGTGGAGTAGCTAGACCTTGCGCAAAACATACTCGATCTCGTATGCGGGCATGAGCCAGCACACATGAGCCTCGTAGAATTCCTTGGTCCATCCCGAGAGATTGACCCAGGATGACAGTAGTTTCACAATGCCGTGGCGCACGTAGAAGGGGCGCGCTGCTTTGAATCTGAACATGGTCTCCTCAACCACCAATGGTGCCGGTTCAGAGTACGTCGGCACCTTGCGGCGGAATGGTGTTGCGCGACTCCAATACCCGAATGTGTAAAGACCGAATTGACTTTTGTGAGTGGGGTCGGAGTAGAACGCCGGGTTGGAAAAGTGGGGTATGACTGCCCGAAACTCTCCACCACGAATCAAGACCCGAGCAGCCTCGCGCACCAAGGCCTCTGCATCGGCTATGTGCTCCATAAAGTGCTCGCTATAGACGGCTTGAACACTCTCGTCCGGCAACTTCTGGAGAACTTCCATTGCGTCACCGATCACATCCACGCCGGGCATGTCCAGCAGGTCGACACCGACCGCGTCCGGGTTCCTCTTGTTGCCGGCGCAGCCCAGCTCGAGGCTGAGCGGTCGCCTCTCGAGAATAGTCAGATCCATGCTTCCGCACGCTAGCGTTGAGACATGAGGAGCGCGCGCCGAGTCGTCGGCGGGGACTCACTCGTGCGCGCGACTTCAGCCGATCGCTCGTCAGTCAGAGTGGACAGGGCCAAGCCTTGCCTTGAGCGGAGCATCAATGCCCGCCCGATCGCGACGCCTCACTGAGGCCCCAGCTTACGGGTGCGGGTTGAGGCATTCGCTAGCAGCACAAGTCCGGCGCTCGTCGCGGTGAGACCACTGCGATGCTCACGAACATCCTCATCGACAGCAGGGGCAACGGCCACATAGGTATGCGGCCGAGCGATAGGCCGCAGCGGCAAGGTGGTGCAACCGACGATCGCAGCGGTGTGGAAGATCCTGGCCTGAGGGACACGACGGCGGCCGACGCTCGCTTGGCCGCAGGCAACCTACGTCTCGTACCGAGGGCTCAGCAACCTGGCGACGCTTAATTCGTCGCTGGAGGCAGCAGCGGTATGCGCTGCGGACGCTTACGAACTGGCCGGGGGGGGTCGATGCGCGTACCCCAGCAACACGAAGGGCGCCTGCAGCTCGAAACGCCATTCGAAGCGGACAGTTGTGACGGGCGATGGCGCGCCGGGTAGTGCCGGCCGGGCGCTGTACGTGACGTTCCCGACTCGAGTTACGCGCGACACGGTGGAGCGGTTCTCGTTCAATTGGCTGCAGTAGCCCCCAGGAACGTCGGCGACCACCGTCGCCTTTGAGCCCGTTGCCGCCGGGACCGTGGCGCCAGGCACGCGATCCGCGCCGGACTGGTTACCGCTGGGCAAGGTTCGCCGGCGACCAGAGTCGTCAAGCCTGCAGTATTTTACGGCTCAACGCTCTTCAAGCCCATCTAGTCGGACGGGATGAAGTGTCGCGATGTGTCCAGCACGGTCGTCCGGTCGGAGAGCTGGTCGACTCGGGAGACTGACCTTCGGCTGGTGGATGGCCTGCACGGCTGCCTCGGCCCCCGTAGTCGGTAGAGGGTTCACCTTCGAACGCTTCGCGTAGGTGAGGCCGGCTGCCGCGAGCGGGACCAGCAGGACACCGACCTGTTCACGAAGGCGGATCATCGTGCCGTAGTTCCCGGAGGTGGCGGCGAGCGCGAAGGCGAGCGCGGCTGCGGGTGATGCCAGCAGCCATCTGCCACGCCCGGGCGCTCGCCTTGCTCCACGCGAGGCGAGGACGAGAAGCAGGAGCCAAGCCGCCCAGTCGACCCACACCAACATCCCCAAGTTAATGAGCTCCTGCGGGTACGGGCCGACGACAACTCGCGGGAGTGTGCTCGGCAGGGTGCTCGTCACCGACCCGAGGCCTTGGTATCGCTCGACCTCGAAACCTGACGCTGCCGTGGACAGGGACGAGCGGGACCGGTTGACCTGATCGAGGCTCGAGGTGACCCCGGTGCGTTCGATCACTGACAGGCCCGGCCCGGCCATCCCGACGAGCAGCGCGACACAGAGGGCCACCGCGAACTTAGAGGCGCGCTGCCGTGCGAGGAACACCCCCACTCCGAGACCGGCGACGAGGATCGCGATCACGGAACCTCGAAAGAACAGTCCGCAGCCGATCGCAACGACCAACACGAGGGCAGCCCGGACACGGCGGGCAGGTTGGAGCAATCCAGCCGCTGCCCACGCCGCGAGGGCAGTGAAAAGCCACACAAACGACTCGCGGAGGGGCAGCACCGACCAAAGCAGCAGACCCGGCAGAAGCGTGAGGTAGGCGGCCGCGCGGGCGGCCCCTTCCCAGCCAAGGCGCTGGGTGATCTGCATCAGGACGGCAGCGGTGGCAGTCGCAACGATGCAGTTGAGGGTGACGCCGAGCACAATGTCTGGCGTGAGCAGCCAGTACACGACCGCGAGAAGCAGCATCCACCCCTCTTTGCCATCCGTGAACGTCGGCTCGAACAACGAGACGCCGGACCAGTAGTCAAGCTGCCGGCGCGCGAGGTCGTCATAGAGGGCTGCGTCGGGCGATGGGACGAGGTTAAAGATGTGGACTAGAAGGCCCGTCCCGAGGTGTGCCGCGTAGACGATCCACAGCGGCTTCGAGTGCCCGGCCCAGCGCGCCAGAGCGGCAACGATGAGCGCGCCGAGCCCGACGAGCACGCCGACTGATAGTCCGAGTTCCACCAGCGGAGTGTACGCGCGCAATTCAGACAACACGGACGAGACCATCGAATCGATACAAAACCTCTACGACGCAGTCACGGTGTTGGGGCACCGTCGAGGCAGTGCTCATCATGACCCGCTCAGGTCCGCGTTCCTGCGCCGGACCTCGGCTCGTGCCAGCAGCGCCAGGACAGAGTAGGCAGCCAAACTGGCGTAGGCGGCACCCGATGCACCCACCCGCGGTATCAACAATAGGCAAAGCCCCCCAAGCGTGCCGGAACCGGCCGCAGTGATGACCGCTGCGCGCCTCATATGGCCAAGACCGTTGAGCACCGCGACGTCGATCTGGTAGCTGGCCATGGGCAGCGCCGCAACACTTAGTACCCACACCAAGGGCACCGAGTCATTGAATGACTCACCCAACAACAGGGGGATCAGGAAAGGTGCCACCACAGCCAATGTGACGCAGCCTCCAGCAGTTAGCGCGAGCGCGTAGCGACGGTGACGTGCGCTCGTTAAACTTGAACCGGTCTGCGTCGAACGCTTGAAGGCGATCTGACTCACGCCGCTGGATATGAGCCAAAGTAGCTCAGTGAACGTGGCCGCGGCTCCGTAGATCCCAACCGCTGCTGGGGAAGACATCGCGCCAAGCAGCAGACGATCGCCACGGATCACGAACGCTTGGCCGAAGAGCACCGGCACCGCTGAGAGACTGAACCGTATGACGGCCGTCGTCGGTACGTCCTTGAAGCCCCGCTGATTCAGCGCCAACTGTGCTCTCCGCTCTCGCCCGACACTCCTGAGAAGGAGCAGGACTTGAACAGCCTGACCAGCAAGCATGGCTCCGAGAACGAACCGCAAACTGACGAGCCCGAATGGCGCCGAGCAAAGAACAAGAATGGTCTGTACCGACGTAGTAGCGATGTCCCCCCGAACGGCGGTCGTGTGTCTGCCGAGCCCGTGAAGGCACTCACGGAGCAAGTAGGTCAGGAGCATTAGTACGGCGTACGGCACAAAGAGAAGGCCGATGACAGGGTCATTAAGGCTATTCGTGACCCAGAGCACGCCCAGCCCCACGACCGAGGCTGTCGCAATGTGCACGCTTGCTAGCCGCCCCACTACGGACAAGTAGCGGCTGAGCGGAAGAGCGGGCGTACGGGCAAGGAGCACGCGGCCGCCTGTGCTGACGCCAAGCGAGCCGAGCAACATCAGCAGGGAGCCCGTCGTCGCCGTTACCACCACCACGCCACGGTCAGCTGGACCGAGCCAGCGCGAGGTAAGCACAGCGAAAAGGCTGGCGCTGGCGGCCATGAAGCCCATGGCCATCACAACCGAGGCCTCGCGACTGCGCAGAGTCCTAGAAAGCTTGATGTACGTCGACACCGTGCTCACAGTCGCAGCCCTAGCGCGGAGGCCCACTCCCGCGACCACGCTGAGAACGCGTAATAGCGCTCGACAGCATCACGCGCCGCGTCACCACGCCTCTTGCGCCCGGATGACGGTTCGGAGAGGAGCTCCGTCAAAGCTTCTGTCCAATCTGAAGGCGTTGATGCTGAGAGCCCATCGAAACGCTGCAATGCCAGGGCATTCGCGCCCACGGGGGCAGCGACCATCGGCAAGGCCGCGGCGGCGTACTGGAGAAGTTTGTAGGCACACTTGCCTCGTGCGAAGGGGGTGTCGGTGAGCGGACCGATAGCGATGTCGCTACTTGCGAGTGCAGGCGCGAAGGACGTGGGACTCCACGGGATGCGATCAATCATGTGGTTGATGGAGCCGAGCGCCGGGTTGTCACTCGCTCCACTGACTAGTCGAAGGCGCGCTCCGGTCATCTCATGCACCGTTCTGAGAGGACCTGCGATATCCGCGACGAACTGCTCTGTCGATGGAGAACCCAGCCATACGATGACGGGCCGCTCTGCAGTTTCCCACGATGACTTCTGCAGGTAGTCGTCTGGTTCGACACAGGAGGGCACCATGGTGACGTTCGACGAGAATGCTGAGGCCCACTCAGCCAGATAGTCATTCCCAGCGATGACAACGTCCGCAGCTGACACCAGACTCTGGCACTTGCCATGTTGACCCAGGTATCGACGGACCGCCGAGAGATCGTGAAACAGGGCATCGTCGAAGTCGTACACCGAATGCCCGGCGTCACGCAGCAGCCGGCGCTCGACTCGACCCGAACTCAATGGACTGGCCTCGCGAGACATGATCACGGTGGATCCACGGACGTCCGCTCGCCGAAGACGCACCTCGGCACTGAAAACGTTTGGGAGATTCCGGACAAGGGTGGAACCTCGCGCGTCGCGCTGACCAATGAAGGTGTGTCTCTCCGCCGTCAGGCCCAGGTGCCGGAACCAGTCGTACAACCGGACGCGTGTGCTTCCTGCCTCCGGGCTGTACGAAGAAAAGGCATGGACCGTCACAGCTTCTCCTTGGGCGCGGGAACGGTCGCGCCGTTGACGATCTGTTCGGCGATGCGGTCTGGCAGGAACTCAGACGTGACCCACACGCGAGCGGCACGACCTAGTGCCTGCCGAGCCTCGGCATTTCCAAGAAGTTCTCGTAGAGCAAGGGCCAAGGCTCGTCCGTCCTCCGCTGGAAACAGCAGCCCGGTTGTCCCGTCGAGCACTGAGTCTCGACAGCCTGTAGCTGTTGTCGTCACTGTAGGGATCTCCATGGCCGCCGCTTCGAGCACCACGTTCGGGAACCCTTCGCGCAGTGACGGTAGGACGTGCACCTGCATGAGCGCAAAGTAGGGCCGAACATCGTCCGCGTCACCGACCACGGTCGCGCTCAGAGTCGTGTGCCGGATCCGCTGTACGTAGGCGGCAGAGTCTGGCTCGTTCTGAGGACCCACGACGAGGAGCTGGAATGCTCGGCCCTCCCCCTCGAGCAAGAGAGCCGCCTCGATCAGGGTGTCGATGCCTTTGTCCCGAGTGAGTCGCCCAACGAAGCCGACCACAGGGACGTCAGGGTCCAAACCCAAAGAGAGTCCAAGTGTCCGATCAGGGGGCCGCGGAGCAAAGTGCTCTGAGTCGACTCCGTGGCTGCTGCCCGGAAGGGTCTGGCGCAAGACCTCGGGCCTGACCAGCTCGGCGGCGAGCACCTCGTCGTAGAGCGAGCGGGAGTTCACGACGACTTCCGTTGCCGCCCCCATGGCGACCCGCTCCATACCCACGAGCAGCTTCTTGCGCCAACCCTGCTCACCTTCAAGCCGCAGGCCCCCGCACATGTACACCCGTCTCGGAACCCGTGTGGCTCGCGCGGCGGTGAGTGCCAGCAGGGCGCACTTCGGTGTGCCAGCGATGACGACGCCCGGCCTGATCCTGGCGAGCAGGCCCAGCCAGCGGATCAAGGCTGCGAGATCTCTCACCGGCGAGATGGAGCGGGACATGGGGATCGGGTGGGCGGCCGAGCCGCTCTGTTCGGCTGCCTCCGCCAGGTCAGCACCGTCGGACGACACGAGCGCAACTTCGTAGCCCCGCGCCCTGAGCATCCGGACCGTGTTGACGTGAAACTTCAGGATGGTGACCGGAACGGTCGAGGCGAAGACGGCCCTCCCGTTGAGCACGGGCCTCACGCGGCGGCGTCCCCGGGGACGTCACTTCCGCGGAACTCGGGCATGGTCACCGAGTCGGCGGCAGAGACACCCTCCCGACGCAGAACGGCCGTCACCGTGTCGCGGATGATCCGCACGTCCATGCGCAGGGTGCGCCGCTTGACGTACTCGACGTCGAGACGGAACTTCTCCTCCCACGTGAGCGCGTTGCGGCCGGAGACCTGGGCGAGCCCGGTGAGGCCCGGACGCACGTCATGTCGCCGCGCCTGCTCCGGGGAGTACAGCGGGAGGTACTGCATGAGCAGGGGCCGTGGCCCCACGAGCGACATGTCTCCGCGGATCACGTTCCACAGGGTCGGCAGCTCATCCAGGCTCGTGGACCGCAGAACCCGTCCGAAGCTCGTCATCCGGGAGGCGTCGTCGACCTGCCCCAGGGCCTGGTCGACCGGCAGCATGCTTCGAAACTTGCGCATCGTGAACGGCACGCCGTTCAGCCCCGGCCTTGTTTGTGCGAAGAGCACCGGGCGACCGAGCTTGAGGCTGACGAGGAGGCCCACGAGTCCCTGGACGGGAAGCGAAACTACGAAGGCGGGCACGGCGATCGCCAGGTCGAGGACCCGCTTGGTGTCGGGGAGCCGTGCAGTCATGAGTCCAGGTGCGCGGTCAGCGAGTCGACGACCCGGTCTATGTCGTAGTCAGTGAGGCCCGCCCCGCTCGGAAGGGTGACGCCCGTGCGGAAGAGCTCGTCGGAGACCCCGTTGCCGAAGGCGCGGTGCGTCGCGTAGACCGGTTGGAGGTGCATGGGCTTCCACACGTGGCGCGCCTCGATGTCTGCCCGGTTGAGCGCGGACACCGCGGAGTTGGCGACGCCCGGTCCGTCGCGATCGATGACGATCGTCGTGAGCCAGCAGTTGTCCGCGTCGTCGGTGTCGGGCCCCGAACGCCCCAACAGGCGTACGTCGCTGTACGGTGCGAGCGCCTTCGCATAGCGGTCCCTGATCTCACGACGACGGGCGATCATGGCGTCGAGACGTTCGAGCTGACCCCGGCCCAGCGCCGCGAGGACGTTGGACATCCGGTAGTTGTAGCCGACGTCGGTGTGCTCGTACCACGGCACCGGCTGGCGCGCCTGGGTCGAAAGGTAGCGCGCGCGTTCCAGGAGCTCCAGGTCGTCGCTCAGCAGCATGCCGCCGCCCGAGGTCGTCATGATCTTGTTGCCGTTGAACGACAGGGCGGACGACTGACCGAACGACCCGGCGGCTCGCCCCGCGTGGGAGGCCCCCAGCGCCTCGGCCGCGTCCTCGACGACGACGACCTCGCGATCGGCGAGGAGAGGGAGCAGTCGCGAGTAGTCGACACAGCGACCGAAGAGGTCCACGGGCACGACTGCTGGGACGGACCTTCCCTCCTCGCGCAACACGTCGACGGCCTGCACGAGCAGGTCGACGTCGACGTTGCCGTCCGAGCTCTGGGAGTCCACGAGCACCGGCTCGGCGCCGGTGTAGAGGATCGCGTTGACGGTCGCCGCGAACGTCAGGCTCGAGACCGGGACGTGGGTCCCCGGTCCCACACCGGCATCGAGCAGCGCGAGATGGAGGGCCGCCGTGCCGGAGGACAGGGCGAGGGCCCCGGCCACACCGACGCGTTCTGCGATCGAGGCCTCGAAGGCGTCGACGTGGGGTCCGAGAGGCGCGATCCAGCCGGAGCGCAGGGCATCGAGGACGTATGCCTCCTCGACGTCGGTGACGTCGGCCTTCGACAGGTGGATGCGGCTCACCGCTGGATCGCTTCCGCCGTGAGGTGTCCGTTGACCAGGGCCTCGCGCCTCATCCAGTCGCGGCCGCCTTCGGCTCCCGCGAAGGTGATGTCGAGCACGGCCTCCGGCTGGATCGAGGGCACGCCGACGCTGTCGACGAGCGGGTGGCCGGTGCCACGCCGGTCCTCGTCTGGTGAGAAGAGCTCCTCGCCGAGCTTCTCGCCGGGGCGCAGGCCGGTGAAGACGATGTCGATGTCACGCCGCCCGCTCATCCGGATGAGGGTCTGGGCGACCTCGAGGATCTTCACCTGCTCGCCCATCTCGAGCACCATGACCTCACCATCGACACCGATGGACGCCGCTTCGAGGACGAGCTGACAGGCCTCGGGGATGAGCATGAAGTAGCGGCAGACGTCGGGGTGGGTGACGGTGATCGGGCCGCCCATCTCGATCTGGGCCGTGAAGGCGTGCACGACCGAGCCACGCGAGCCCAGCACGTTGCCGAAGCGCACCGACACGTAGCGGCCGTTGGCGCGGTGGGCGAAGTCGGCGGTCAGACGCTCGGCCAGCCGTTTGCTGTAGCCGAGGACGCACGTCGGGTTGGCGGCCTTGTCCGTCGAGATGTTGACGAACGTCGAGACGCCGGCAGCCTCGGCGGCTGTCAGGACGTTGAGGGTCCCGATGACGTTGCTCTTCCAGGCCTCGAGCGGGTGCGCCTCGAGCAGGGGCAGGTGCTTGAGGGCGGCCGCGTGGAAGACAACCTCGGGCCGGGCCCGGTCGAAGGCGTCCGCGAGCGCCTTCGGGTCGCGGATGTCGGCGAGGATGAGGTCGTCGGAGTCGAGCAGCCCGTGGCCCGAGAGGCTCATCTCGGTTGCCTGCAGGCCGGACTCGTCGCGGTCGAGCATGTAGAGCCGGGACGGGCCGAAGCGCGCGATCTGGCGGCACAGCTCCGACCCGATGGAGCCGCCGGCGCCAGTGACGAGGACACGTCGGCCCGAGATCTGATCGGCGATGGCGGTCGTGTCGAGCTGCACCGGACGACGTCCGAGCAGGTCGGCGACGTCGAGGTCCCGCAGGTCGTTCGGGGTGGGGCGCCCGCCGATGATGTCCTTGAGGGGCGGGAGACTGACGACGTCGAGACCGGCATCGGCCGCACGGGCGGCCAGGTCACGCAGGGTGGCGGCCTCGGCGTTGGGGAGGGCGAGGACGAGGGTGTCGGCCTCGTAGCGCTCGGCGACCGCGGCGAGGTCGGCACGCGTACCGCGTACGCGAAGGCCCTCGAGCCGCAGTCGGTGCTTCGACGGGTCGTCATCGAGCAAGGCGACCGGCACGAAGGGGCCGGCACCGTCGTACTTCATGCTGCGCAGCAGCCGCCGCCCGGCTTCACCGGCGCCGAGGACGATGGCACGGCGCTCGGCCGCGGTCTGCATCGCCCGGTGTGACCGTACGGTTCGCACGACGAAGCGGAGGGCGAACATGAGCCCGATGGCGAGGGCTCCGGCGGTCAGGGGCACACCGCGCGGGATGACGGGCGGGCTCACCATGAGCGACCAGAGGAAGAGGATGGCTCCGACGATCGCGGTCGTCGTCATGAGCTCGACGATCTCCTCGAACGAGCCGAGCACGTGACTGATCGAGTAGGGGCCGACGAGGTAGCCGACGGCGAGCTGTCCCACCATGGCGGCGAGCGCGAAGTAGGCCGTGCCCCTGAGGAACGTCTCGTCGATGCCGAAGTCGAGGCGGATCCAGAGCGCCGCGAAGAGCATCACGACCCAGATCAAGGCGTCGACGGCAGCCCAGCCGAGGCGGACCCATCGAGCCCTGCGCACCTGTGCTGTCACCCTGAACTCACCACAATCCCTGACGTGCCTTGGTTCACGTACGCGTCACGGGTTCTGCGACGGTTGACGACATCGTCCCGAACCCGACGTGACTGGCGACTTTGTGCACCAATTCGGTCAAACCACGCGTAACCCGAATGATAGCCGTCAATAGGCATATCCCCGGACATGTCACATTCCGTGGACACGTCGACCTCCGAGCCCGCGGACGGCGTACGTCATCCCCTGTTCGGGCGCTGACGGTCCACTACGCTGCGAGCACCGGGAGCCTCCCGGGCGGTTCGGCCCCGACGTCAGTGCTGGAGGAGCCCGATGTACACCCCCAAGATGAGTTCACGCCTCGCCGTCGAGGCGCTCGGGACCTTCTGGCTCGTCTTCATCGGCTGCGGCTCGGCCATCTTCGACGCGAAGTTCGTCGCCCGGACCCTCGACGGGCAGGTGATCGACTACGGCATCGGCCACCTCGGCGTCGCCATCGCCTTCGGGCTCGCCGTGACGACGATGGCGTATGCCGTGGGGCACGTCTCCGGGGCGCACTTCAACCCCGCGGTCACGATCGGCATCGCCGTCGCGAAGCGTTTCGAGTGGCGCGAGGTGCCGGCCTACGTCGGCGCCCAGCTCGTCGGCGGCCTGCTCGCCGGCGGAGCCCTTGCCGGGCTGCTCTCCTCGACGGGACGTCCCGTCACCGGCAACCTCGCGGCCAACGGCTTCGGCATCCACTCCCCCGGCGGGTTCGCGCTCGGCGGGGTGCTCATCGTCGAGGCCCTCGTCACCGCCTTCTTCGTCTACATCGTCCTCGGCGCGACGAAGGACGACGCCCCCAGGGGCTTCGCCCCGCTCGCCATCGGCTTCGGTCTGCTCCTCGCGCACCTCGTCGCCATCCCGATCAGCAACGCCTCGATCAACCCGGCCCGCTCGACCGCCGTCGCCTTCTTCAACGGCAACGGCGCCCCGGGGCAGCTGTGGGCGTTCTGGGTGGCGCCGATCCTCGGTGGCCTCATCGCCGGCAGCACCTTCGCCTGGATCACCGGCGAGCGCCGCGACGACATGGACATCAGCGGCTCGACCGACATGGTCGAGAACGCCGCGGTCGACGACGAGGGCCGACCCGTCCTCGACGTCGACTCGAATGAAGGCCAAGGCTCTATTTCCTGAATATGAAGATATGATCTTCACATGTCAGATCTGAAGGTTGAACCTTCACCAGTGGCACTCATCGGCGACATCGTCGAGTCCCGCACCCACCGCGAGCGCCAGGCCCTGCACGACGCCTTCGAGGCGGCCGTGGCCCGGGCCAACGCCGAGGTGCCGATCGACGACCCGGCCGTCATCACCGTCGGTGACGAGTTCCAAGGCGTCTACCCCACCCTGGGAGCGGCGCTGCGGGCCAGCTTCGTCGTCCGCACCGAGCTCTTCCCCCGGGCGGACGTCCGCTTCGGCCTCGGCCGCGGCGCCGTCACGACGCTCGACCCGGTGCGCGGCATCCACGACGGGCCTGCCTACTGGGCCGCCCGCGAGGCCATCACCGTGGCGGAGGACCGGGCGCAGCGCGCCCAGACGCGCACGTCCCGGACGGCCTACGTCGCCCCCGACGAGGCTCCGGCCACCGTCGCAGCGGTGCGGGCCGCGCTCGACTGTCTGGACTTCATGGTTGGCTCCATGTCGACCACCTCACGCGAGATCCTCGGAGGACTCATGCACGGCCACGCGCAGCACGACGTCGCCGACCGGGTCGGCATCAGCCCGTCCGCGGTCTCGCAGCGCGTGCGCCGTGACGGCATCGGGGTCGCGCTCGAGGCGATGACGACGCTCGGCGACCTGCCGTGACGTGGCTGTCGATCGTCCTCGCCGGCATCGGCGTCGGCGACATCGTCCGGTCGACGTCATGGCGACCCGGCCGGGCCGTCGGGCACGTGGCCGCCCCGGTCGTCATCCTCGGCCTCGCGCTCGTGGCCGGGATGCACGGTTGGGCTGACCTGCTCGCCCTCGCCCTCGCCGCCATTGCCGGGGCCGGATGGGCCGAGCTGTCGCGTCGCACCCAGATGACGGGTCGGGGCGCCCTCGCGCCGCTGGCCGTCTTCGCGGCCCTCGTCGTCGGTCTCCTCGCCTTCTCCGGGGCAGCGTCGCCCGCGGGCGGCGCGCTCGAGACCTGGCTCGGCTGGGCCGACCTCCCGGGCACCGGTCCGCTCCCTGTCGGGCGGGTCCTGCTCCTCACCGGGCTCGTCCTCTTCAACGTCGCGACGGCCAACGTCATCGTGCGCCTCGTCCTGCTCACCATCGGGGCCCTGCGCCCGTCCGACGTCACCAACGCCAACGCAGCCGCCGCGGCCGCCGCCTCCCTCACGGGGCGTGCTGCTCCGCCGACCAGCGGCCAGCCCGCCGACCGCCTCAAGGGCGGGCGCCTGCTCGGGCCCATGGAGCGCCTCGTCATCCTCGGCCTCGGCGTGGCCGGCGAGTTCGGCGCTGCCGGTCTCGTCATCGCCGCCAAGGGACTGCTCCGTTTCCCCGAGATCCAGGCGGCCGCCCGCTCGGCGAGCGGCGACCCCACCGGGACGGGCTCCTACCCGGGCGGCCCGGCCGGCATCGACGACGTCACCGAGTATTTTCTCGTCGGCAGCTTCGTCAGCTGGCTCATCGCCCTCGGGTCGCTCGCCCTCACCGTCTGAGCCGTCCCGCCGCCCTCCCACCACGCCTGCGCAGGAGAGACATGCCACGCCCCACTCTCGGCCGTCGGATCCGTCGACGCCTCCGTCCGGTGCGCGCTCGCCTCCGCGAGCAGCGCACCGACCTGCGGGACGTGCTGGCGGTGCGCGCCGCCCGTCGTCACCTCGATCGCCTCGACCGCCTCGACCGTCGCGGCCCCCGGGGCCGACCCCGGACCGGCGACACGGCCGCCGTCCTGCACCTCTACTACGCCGATGTGTGGCCCGCCCTCGTGCCGTCACTCGAGCGCCTCGCCGCCGCGGGAGTCGACCTCTACGTCACGCTCCCCCGACAGCACGCCCACCTCGCGCCCGAGGTCGAGGCAGCCCTGCCGGGCACACGGTGCGTCACCGTGCCCAACCGGGGCCGCGACGTCCTGCCCTTCCTCGTGGTGGCCGAGCACCTCGCCGACCGCGGCTACGTCGCAGCCCTCAAGATCCACGCCAAGAAGTCGCTCCACTTCGGCGCCGGCGACGTCTGGCGCGACCAGATGATCGAGCAGCTCGTCCCCACCGACCCGGCGATCCTGGCCGAGCTCGTCGAGGTGCTGCACCGCCCCGACACCGGGGTCATCGGCCCCCGAGGCAGCTACTTCGCCCTCTCCACCTACTGGGCCGGAAACGCCGACACCGTCCGCCGCCTCGTCGAGCCGGCTGTGACGCCCGAGGCGTTGTCCCGGCTCGACGACCCGAGGGAGCTCGGCTTCTTCGCCGGGACGATGTTCTGGACCCGCCTCGACGCGATCCGTCCGCTGCTGCGCCAGGACACCCTCGGCTTCGTCCGCGAGCCGACCCCGAAGGACGGCACGCTCGCCCACGCCCTCGAGCGCGCGATGACCGTGCTGCCCGAGCTGCTGGGTCGCCGACAGTACGACTGCGACGGCACCGTGATTGCGCCCCGAGCGGTCCGCGCCGACCCGCTGCCCCAGTGGTACCGCGACGCGACTCTGGCGGCCAAGGCCGAGGAGGCCGACAAGGCAGCGAAGGCCCGCCGCAACCGCGACCGCGCCCCGGGCACCGACCCGGCGTAACGGCATACGCCATGGGGTGGGCCGTCGGCAGCGCTCACCGGGCCCGCGTGATCGTCGTCACGCCCGTTGCGTACGCATGCGGCGGGCCCGCGCTGAGCACGGGCGCCCGTCCGGACGAGCAGGTGGCCACTGATAGCGTCGGAACGTCCAGCGCCACACCGATGTGAAGGGCCTACCTGTGAGCACTACCCCCGTCAAGGTCGCCGTCACCGGCGCCGCCGGCCAGATCGGCTACAGCCTCCTGTTCCGCATCGCGAGCGGTGCCCTGCTCGGGCCCGACACCCCGGTGGAGCTGCGCCTGCTCGAGATCACCCCCGCGCTCAAGGCGCTCGAGGGCGTCGTCATGGAGCTCGACGACTGCGCCTTCCCGAGCCTCGCCGGCGTCCAGATCGGCGACGACGCGACGAAGGTCTTCGACGGCGTCAACCACGCCCTCCTCGTCGGCGCGCGCCCCCGCGGCCCGGGCATGGAGCGCGGTGACCTCCTCGAGGCCAACGGCGGCATCTTCGCCCCGCAGGGCAAGGCCCTGAACGAGGTCGCGGCCGACGACATCCGCATCACCGTGACCGGCAACCCGGCCAACACCAACGCGCTCATCGCCATGAGCAACGCCCCCGACATCCCGACCGAGCGCTTCTCGGCCCTGACGCGCCTCGACCACAACCGCGCGATCAGCCAGCTCGCCGCCAAGTTCGGCGTGCCGGTCACCGAGATCAAGAAGATGACGATCTGGGGCAACCACTCCGCGACCCAGTACCCCGACCTGTTCCACGCCGAAGTCGGTGGCCGCAACGCCGCCGAGGCCGTCGGCGACCAGGACTGGCTGGCCGGCACGTTCATCCCGACCGTCGCCAAGCGCGGCGCGGCGATCATCGAGGCGCGCGGCGCCAGCTCGGCCGCATCGGCTGCCTCCGCGACCATCGACCACGCCCGCACGTGGGTGCAGGGCACGCCCGACGGTGACTGGGTCTCGATGGCCGTGCGCTCCGACGGCTCCTACGGCGTGCAGGAGGGGCTCATCTCCTCCTTCCCCGTCACCGTCAAGGACGGCGCGTGGAGCATCGTCCAGGGCCTGGACATCGACGACTTCTCGCGCGACAAGATCGACGCCTCGGTCGCCGAGCTCGCCGAGGAGCGCGACGCCGTCAAGGGTCTCGGCCTCATCTGAGCCGACCGCTCACGTCGAAGGGCGCCGTCCACCACGAGGTGGGCGGCGCCCTTCGCGTATGCCGTGTGTCCGGGTCAGCGACGCCAGCCCAGCCGGGCGGCCCTCGCCTTGACGGCCTCGGTCAGCGAGGGCGACATGCCCTGCGGCCGCACGTGCGTGCCGCGCAGCCGCCAGTACTTCGCCTCGACGAGCTTCGTCAGCTCGCCGGGGTGGCGCACCCACAGGCGAACGAGCCGGACCCGGTGGACTGCCTTCTGGCGCAACAGGTCCCACGTCGGCACGTCCCGTTCGTAGACGAGCTCGAGGTCGAATCGCTCGTTGACGACGCGGGGTGAGATCCGGGCGCCGACCGTCATGTTGAGCAGGTTGGTGCCGTGGATGACCTGCACCCACATCGGCGGCGCACTCACCTCCCGGAGAGGACCCCACTCGCGTGCGCGGGCGTGCCGGGCGGCATACACGGTGCGCGGCGTCGTCTCGGCGCGGCGGCGCTCGACGAGCGTGAGGAAGGGGCTCGAGAGCTGGTCGTAGAGGTAGGTGGCGCCGCTCCGGTCGATCTGGATGCCGCGCGGGAAGTCGACGAAGAGGCCCTCCATCGGTGCGAACTCGCCCTGCGCGCCCGCCATGAAGTCGCGCGCGATGGCGTCGTCGCTGTCGAGGCGGGTCGTCAGCAGCCAGGGCGAAGCGCTGTCCGCCGGGCTGCGCTCGGCGATCGCGCGGCCGAAGATCGACGGCGTCCACCGCTCGTGGCTCCAGACCGGGGTGAACGTGCCCTCGGCGAGAGCCTCGACGTCGGCGCGGAAGTCGTCGCTGCAGCGGTCGTCGAAGAGGACGAGCCAGGTGAAGTCCGCGCCCTGCTGGCTGCGCACCGAGGACCAGCAGGCGTCGACGAAGAAGCCGAGGCGGTAGCGCAGCCACTCCTCCTGCGCCGGGACGTCGGCCGAGAAGACCGCGCTGAAGCGGGTCAGGAGGTAGTGCTCGAACGCCGGAGGCGAAGGGCTCGGCACGGTCGCCCGGTCAGCGCGCGGTGCGGCCGACGGAGGTGCGGTCGGGCACGTCGGCACGGACGTTGACGGTGGCCGACGCGATGAGCACCCCGATGCCCAGCGTCAGCAGGATGACGACGTCGAGGGTGCGGGAGCGGACGTTGAGCCCACCCGCCTTGCGCGAGGGTCGGGCCACGAGCCGGATCAACGCGCCGAGGAAGAACGCCCCGGCCATGATGCGTCCGCCCCACCGGACGTCGAGGAAGGCGATGACGAGGACCCCGACGGCGGCCAGACCGGCGACGAGGTACCACCAGCCGAGGACGACGAAGCCACTACCCCGCCACTGCATCGGGGCCGCTCAGGCGCCGGACGCGACCGAGGACTCGGCCGCCTCGACGATGTTGGTGAGCAGCAGTGCCCGGGTCATCGGGCCGACGCCGCCCGGGTTGGGGCTGACCCACCCGGCGACCTCGGCGACGTCGAGGGCGACGTCGCCGGCGATCTTGCCGTCGACGCGACTCACGCCGACGTCGAGCACCGCGGCCCCGGGCTTGACCATGGCCTTGGTGACGATGCCGGGCACGCCGGCCGCGGCGATGACGATGTCAGCCTGCCGCACCTCGGCGGCGAGGTCCTTGGTGCCCGTGTGGCAGAGCGTCACGGTGGCGTTCTCGCTCTTGCGGGTGAGGATGAGGCCGAGCGGGCGGCCCACGGTGAGGCCGCGCCCGATGACGACGACCTTGGCGCCCGCGATCGGCACGTCGTGACGGCGGAGCAGCTCGATGCAGCCCATCGGCGTGCACGGCAGCGGGGCCGGCTTGCCGAGCGCGAGCCAGCCGAGGTTCATCGGGTGCAGGCCGTCGACATCCTTGCTCGGGTCGACGCGCGAGAGCAGCGCCATCTCGTCGAGGCCGGTCGGCTGCTGGACGAGGAAGCCGGTGCACGTGGGGTCGGCATTGAGCTCGTCGATGACGGCCTCGACCTCGGCCTGGCTGGCGGTGGCCGGAAGGTCACGGCGCAGGCTCGTGATGCCGATCTCGGCGCAGTCCTTGTGCTTGGCGTTGACGTACCAGTGGCTGCCCGGGTCGTCGCCGACGAGCACCGTGCCGAGGCCGGGCACGACCCCCTGCTCGCGGAGGCGAGCGACCCGCTGGGTCAGCTCGACCTTGATCGCCTTGAGGGTGGCCTTGCCGTCGAGGATCTGTGCCGTCACGGTGGACATCCTGCCACCCCTGCCCGCGCGGCGTGCTCGCGGCTCAGTCGGCCAGCAGGCGCATCAGCTCGGCGACGTTGCGCTCCCACGTCATGGACTCGGCCCGCGTGCGCAGGACCTGCCCGCGGCTGACCCGCTCGGTCGGGCACGTGACGAGCGCGTGGAGCGCGTCGGCGAAGCGCACGGTGTCGCGCGGGTCGATGTAGACGCCGTCGGGCCCGAGGTACTCCGGTATGCCGCCGCTGCGGGCCGAGACCACCGGCAGCCCCGAGGCCATCGCCTCGGTGACCACCTGACCGGCCGGCTCCTGCCACTCGACGGGCATCGCGAAGACGTCGGCCGCACCGTAGACGGCGGGCAGCGCGCGCCGGTCGACGAACGGGGTGAACCGCACGAGTTCGCCGAGCGGTGCGGCAGCGCGCCGCAGCGCGAGCTCGTAGGCCGAGAGGCCGTCGGCAGGACGGAGCCCGGCCGAGCCGACGACGTGGACCCGGAAGTCGCGGGTGCGCCTGGCCAACACCTCCGCCGCCGCGATGAGGTGGTGGACCCCCTTGTGCGGCATGACGTTGCCGACGGACAGGATCGTCACGGGCGCACCGGGGACGCGTGGGACAGGCCGGAAGGTCTCGGAGTCGACGCCGTTGCGCAGGACGTGCAGGTTCTCGGGTCGGTGGCCGATCCGGTCGACGATGGTCGCGACGAGGTGGTCGCTGACGGCCACGGTGACGTGGGTGCGTGCGATGACCCGTCGGATCTCCGAGGCGCGCCACGAGCGGAAGACGTCGTTGCCGAGGTGGAGCACCACCTTGCCGCCGGACCGGCGGACGAGCCGGTCGGTCACGGCGCCGGCGTAGTTGTAGACGACGAGAGCCTCCGCGTCGGCGGGGACGGCGTCGAGCGCCTCCCGGTGGAACCGCGCGACGAGCGGTCGGCGCCCGACGGTGACACCGCATACGGCATCGACGCGTCGCTCGAGGTCGGTGAACCACTCGCGCCGGGTCGAGCGCGCCGACGCGTAGCGCACGAGCGTGCCGTCGTCGTAGTCGTGCCGGCGACGGTCGCTGACGACGACGTAGGTGCGGCCGCCGAGGGACTCGTGGGCGCGCGCCTGCGCGTTGATCTTCGTCGACATGGCGTTGCCCGTCGCCGTCGAGTACTCCGAGAAGACGTAGGCGAGCTGGGCCACCGGGCTGACGAGCGGCACCGTCGCTGAGGACGCGTGCTCGTGCTGCCTCGAGGGGTCCATCGTCCTCACTCCTGCATCGCGCGGGCCCCGAGAACGCGTGGCACGCCGCCACGGTCAGAGCGTACGAGACGCACGAGCCGCACGTGAGCACAACGGACATAACAGGACCGGCCCCGACGTCGGCGACGTCGGGGCCGGGACGGCGGCTCAGCTGGGTGAGACCAGGTCAGGTCAGGTCAGGACAGCTCAGGTCAGGTCAGGTCAGGTCGGCGAGGGGGACGTCGGCATCGGTGAGCCGGTCCCGGTCGACGACGATGCGGTCGCGCACGAGCCGCTGGACGTCGTCGATGGTGTCCCAGACGTTGACGTGCATGCCCGCGAGCACGCGCACGCCGTCGCCCTCGGGCACGACCCAGAACGCCATGAACTCGTTGCTCGACGGCTCGCCGCGCAGCAGCACCTCGGCGTCGGACCCGCGCGGGACGTAGCCGGCGTACTCGAGGCCGATGTCGTACTGGTCGGAGAAGAAGAACGGGATCGGGTCGTAGGTGACGTCCTGGCCCGCCATCGAGCGACCCGCCGCGAGCCCGCCGTCGTGGGCGTTGGCCCAGTGCTCGACGCGGACGTTCGTGTCGAGCGCCGTGGAACGCCAGCTCGCGACGTCACCGGCCGCCCACACGCCCTCGGCCGACGTGCGCAGCGCCTCGTCGGTCGTGATGCCGTTGGCGGTGTCGATGCCGGCGCCCTCGGCGAGCCCGGTGTTGGGCGTGATGCCGACCCCGACGACGACGGCATCGGCCGGGAGGGTCTCGCCGGACGTCGTGACGACGCCCGTCACCGCGGTCTCGCCCTCGATGCGCTCGACGCCGTCGCCGAACCGGAACTCGACCCCGTGCCCCCGGTGCAGCTGCGCGAACCAGCCCCCGACCTGCTCGCCCATGACGCCGAGGAGGGGTGCAGCCTGGGGCTCGATGACGGTGACGCTGCAGCCGGCGTCGCGGGCCGCCGCGGCGACCTCGAGGCCGATCCACCCGGCGCCCACGATGATGATGCGGGCCCCGTCGGTCAAGCGCGCCTTGAGCGCCTCGGACTCCTGCATCTCACGGAGGTAGAGCACGCCGTCGACGTCCGCGCCGGGCACGTCGAGCGCGCGTGCCGACGATCCCGTCGCGATGAGCAGCCGCTCGTAGGAAAGCGCGTCGCCGTCGGCGAGCGTCAGCACGTGCTGCTCGGCGTCGAGAGACGTGGCGGGTCTGCCGAGTCGCAGCTCGACCCCCTGCTCGGCGTACCAGTCGCGGTCGTGGGTGAAGGCCGTCTCCATCTCGTCCTCGCCCTTGAGCACGGCCTTGGACAGCGGCGGCCGCTCATAGGGCAGCCGGTCCTCCTCCGTCACGAGGACGATGGCACCGTCCGTGTCGCTCTCGCGGATCCCCTCGATGGCCTTCGCCGCGGCGAGCCCTCCGCCGACGATCACGTATGCCGTGCGCCCCTGCTGTCCGGTCGTGTCAGTGGTCATGTCCACACCTTCACACGCGAGCCCGTGCCCGTCGAGACCCACGCCCTCGGTTCGCTCGGTTCACCAGGTGACGTCGCGGCCGAGCTCCCGCATCGTCACGAGCATCGCGTCGTAGCGGGCCCGACCGACCTCGGCGCGGAGCCGGTCCTCGGCCTCCGCGATGAGCGCGAGGGTCTGGTCGACGACGGCATCGCCTCCGGGGGTCCGTGCCACCCAGCGCACGCGGCGGTCCGACTCGCTCGGGCTGCTCTGCACAAGGCCCAGCTCCTCGAGGGTGTCGACGAGCTGACCGATGGCCTGCTTCGTGACGCCGGCGCGGGACGCGAGGTCGGTGACCCGCAGGCCGTCGGCCGGGATGATCTGGAGCAGCCGCGCCCGCCGACCACCGATCGCCTCGAGGTCCGGGGGCGCGATGGCCCGCATCTCTCGGGACAGCCTGCGCCCCAAGGCATCCGACCAGCGGAAGAGGTGGTCCGGGAGGTCGTCGTCGGCACCCGCGGGTGCGGACGGCATACCTACGCTCTTGCCTCGCGCCATGCTCCGACCCTATCCTCGAAATGGTCAAGACGCTTTACTTTCTGAGGGGGACTCATGGCAGTCGACATCACCGGTGTCACGGCACGGCTGGCCCGTGTCCCCGTCGACGCCGTCACCCTCTCGCCCTTCGACTACGACTGGGGCTCGCCCGCGACGGCGGGGCTGTGGCACGCCTCGGCCGCGGGCCCGGACGGCGGCGAGGCCGTGTGGTTCGTCAAGCTGCTGCGACACCCGCGCCTCTGGCCCGGTCTCGTCCACGTGCCCGAAGGACCCCTCCGCGACTCGTTCGTCGACTTCTTCCCGTGGCGCTTCGAGCTCGACATGACGCTGTCGGGGATCGACGAGGTGCTGCCACCCGGCATGCGGATGCCCGCACTGCACCATCATGAGGTCTTCGACGATGACCACATCGGGCTCTGGTGGGAGTTCGTCGACGAGCGCCGCGGCCCGTGGACGATCGACGAGCTCGCCCGTGCGGCAAGGCTGCTCGGGCGGCTAGCCGCCCGTCGCCGGTCGGGCGCACCCGTCAACGACCGTCTCCCGGAGACGTGCCGGCTGCCCGACGGTGCGGCGCTGCGCTACCTCGTCGAGGGCCGGGTGCTGATCGGTGCCGGCACCGACCTCGCCGACGACGACCTCTGGTCGCGGCCCGCTCTCGCCGAGGCCCTCCGTGACCCGGGGGACCCCGATCTGCGTGACGAGCTGCGGGAGCTCCTCCCGCTGGTCCTGGACGTCCTCGCCGAGCTAGAGGCCCTTCCCCAGACGTATGCCCACGGTGACGCGAGCATCCAGAACATCCTCATCTGCAACGGCGAGGACGACCTCGTGGTCATCGACTGGGGCTTCGGCTCGCCGCTCGCCGTCGGCTTCGACCTCGGCCAGCTGCTCGTCGGACCCATGCATGCGGGGCTGACCCCGGCGTCCGACATCGCGCGCATCGACGCCGCGATCTTCGACGCCTACCTGGGTGGCCTCGCTGACGAGGGCTACGCCGCCGACCCGGAGGACGTGCGCTTCGGCTACCTCGGGTCCCTCTTCGCGCGCTCGCTCTTCACGGCGCTGCCGACCGTCGAGCTTCGCGGCCCGGACTCGGACTCGCTGCGTCGAACGGTCCGTGAGCGGGTGGCCCTGACCCGGGCCATGCTCGACCTCACGGCTCCGGTCGTACGCCGCCGCCTCGCCCGCGTGGACGCCTGACCTCCCGCGGTCAGGAGGTCCAGGCCCGCCAGAGGGCGGCGTACTCCCCGTCCTGCTCGACGAGCTCGTCGTGGCTGCCGAGCTCGGCGACCCGCCCGTCGATGACGACCGCGATGCGGTCGGCGTCGTGCGCCGTGTGGAGGCGGTGCGCGATCGCGACGACGGTGCGCCCGGTGAGCAGCGCGTTCATCGAGCCCTCGAGGTGTCGGGCGGTGCGCGGGTCGATGAGCGATGTCGCCTCGTCGAGGACGATGGTGTGCGGGTCGGCGAGGATGAGTCGGGCCAGGGCGATCTGCTGGGCGCGGCCCGGGGTCAGCACCTGGTGGCCCGAGCCGAGCTTGGTGTCCAGGCCCTCCGGGAGCCGCTCGACCCACTCGAGGGCGTCGACGGCGCGCAGGGCCTCGCGGACCTCCTCGTCGGTCGAGCCCTCGCGCGCCAGCACGACGTTGTCGCGCACCGACCCGATGAAGACGTGGTGCTCCTGGGTGACGAGGGCGACCTCGGTGCGCAGCTGGTCGAGCGGGAGCGACGTCAGCTCGACGCCGCCGACCGTCACCGACCCGGTGCGGGGGCCGTGGATGCCCGACAGCAGGCGACCCAGCGTCGACTTGCCGGAGCCGCTCGGACCGACGATCGCGAGGCGCTCCCCCGTGCCGAGGTCGAGGTCGATGCCGTGCAGCACGTCGTGACCGGCGCGGTAGGCGTAGCGCAGGTCGGTGCCGACGAGCTCGGGCCCGGTGGGTCGGTCGGCGCCTGCCTCACGGTCGGGCGGGACGGTCGCGATGCCGAGCAGTCGGGTCGTCGACGCGATGCCGACCTGGACCCGGTCGACGGTGTGCACGAGCATGTCGAACGGCCCCCACAGCGCCTCGGTGTAGAGGATCGCCGTGGTGATCTGACCGAGGGTGGCCCAGCCCTGGGCGTAGCCGATGGCGCCGAGGAGCAGCACGAGCACCCGCGGCAGGCTGAAGGCGATGTCCATGACGGCGAAGAGCAGGTTGCGCAGCGTCATCGTGTAGCGCTCGGCCTGGCCGGACACCTCGATGTCCTCGTCGCCGCGACGCAGGCGGTGACGCGTCAGGCCCAGGGCCTCGACGGTGCGGGCGCCCTCCACGGTCTCGGTGAGCGTGGTGTTGATGCGCGAGTAGGTGCCGCCCTCGGTGAGGTAGCCCTTCGGCGCGCGCCCGAGGTAGCGGCGCACCTGGAAGAGCGCGAGCGACATGAGGACGATCGACGGCAACGACAGCAGCGGCGCGTTGCTCACCATGGCGACGAGGGTCAGCACGACGGTGATGCTCGCGATGATGGCCTCGGGCAGCGCCCAGCGCACGCTCTCGCTCATCGTGCCGACGTCGCGGGTGACTCGCGTGACGAGGTCGCCGGAGCTCGCACTCTCGACGCGCGAGAGCGGCAGCCGCAGGATCGCGTGCACGATGTACTCGCGGGCCGTCGCGAGGACGCTCTGGCCGAGCACCGTCGAGGAGATCTTGGCCGCGAAGGTGAACGCGCTCTGCACGACGACGAGCCCGGCGACGACGAGCGCCGCGGAGTTGGCCCCAGCCATGGCGGCATCGACCCGGCCCGCCTCGACGTCGGCGACCGTCGAGTCGACGAGCTCACCGAGCAGCCGCGGCACGAGCAGGCCCGCCGTGGCGGCGAGCGCGTTGGCGAGGACGACGGCGACGACGAGCAGCCGCTCCTGCGAGAGCAGCCCGCCGATGAAGCGCACGACGCGTGCGTTGTCGGCGATGGGCAGGCCGGTGCGGGCGTTCATCGTGTCGGCGACGAACTCCTGGGCCCGCCGCTCGCGCAGCAGGTGGCGCCGGTGCAGCGCGCTGAGCCGCTCCCCGACCGAGGCGGACTGCGGCGGCCGCAGCTCGTCGGGCACCGCGGGCGCGTGGATGGCGGAGTCCCAGGTGCGGGCGGACTCGGCTGCGAGCACCTCGGGCAGCAGCGAGACCCACGTGGCGTCCGCGACGTCCGTGGTGTCAGCGATGCCGGCGGCGTCCGGGGCGCCGGTCGTCGCGACCGTGCTGTCGGCGCGGCTCATCGGGACTCCTCGGCGAGGTGGGAGAGGACGGACGGGTCGGCGTCGCCGCCGCGGACGACGACCGAGCGGTAGGCCGGCGAGTCGGCGAGCAGGTCGGCGTGCCGACCGTGGGCGGTCGCGACCCCACCCTCGAGGAGGATGACCTCGTCGGCGTGATGGAGCAGCAGCGGCGAGGCGGTCATGACGACCGTGGTGCGCCCCGCCCGGTGCTCCCCGAGACGGGACGCGATGCGGGCCTCGGTGTGGGCGTCGACGGCCGAGGTGGGCTCGACGAGCACGAGGACGTCGGGATCGGCGGCGAGGGCGCGCATCAGCACGAGCCGCTGGCGCTGACCACCGGACAGCCCCCGTCCGCGCTCCTCGAGCTCGCCCTGCCACCCACCCGGGAGGGCGTCGAAGACGTCGTCGGCGGCGGCGGTGTGCAGCGCCCGCTCGGCCTGCTCCCGCGTCAGCCGGCCGAGCGGGTCGACGGCCGAGCGCAGGGTCCCCGCGAACACCTGGGGCGAGGTGTCGCTGACGAGGACGCGACGGCGTACCTCGTCGAGCTCCACGCGGGAGAGGTCGACGCCGCCGACGGTGACGCCCCACGGCTGACGAGCCCGCTCCTCGTCGCGGCGGGCCTGCTCCTCCCGGGCCCTGGCGCGCGCCGAGCGCTCCCGCTTGGCGGCGCGGCCCTTGAGCTCCTCGGGGATCTCGTCACTGACGAGTGCGCCCTCGTCGCTGGGCAGGTAGCGGCCGAGGCGGTCGGCGAGGGCCGCAGAATCGTCGGGCACGGCCGAGACGACCATCGTGAGGATGCCCGGTCGGATGGTCGCCCCGGACGTCCCGTCGACGATCTCGGCGCCCGTGTCGAGGCCGGCCGGCTCGTCGGGGTGCACCCACGGCGGACGCTGCGACAGGACGGCGACGGCCTTGCGCGCGGAGACCACCGAGCGGGTCCACTTCTGGGCGAACTCGACGAAGGTGCGCATCGGCTGGACGAGGAAGAGGCCGTAGCCGAGGAAGCTGACGAGCTGGCCCACCGTGAGCCGGCCCTGCGCGACCTCGCGCGTGCCGAGCCACATCAGGGCGACGACGAAGCCACCGGAGAGCAGGACGCCGACGGACTCGACGGCGGCGAGCCAGCGACCGGCCGAGACGCCGGACTGGCGCACGCGCTGGGACTGCCCGGCGTAGTTGCCGCCGAAGGTCTCCTCACCGCCGATGCCGCGCAGGATCCGCAGGCCGCCGACGATGTCGGTCGCCATCGACGTCAGCTCGGAGTTGCGGGAGCGCTCGACGCCCTGCCAGCGCTGCATCGGCCGCAGCAGCGGCGTGCCGAGGACGACGAGCAGCGGCGCCGAGACGAGCACGAGGACGCCCATGCGCACCGACGTGCTGAGCACGATGGCGGCCACGACGAGATAGGCGGCGAGCTGCGAGATGGCCCGCGTGCTGATCTCCATGAGGGCACCGAACTGGTCACCGTCGCTGCCCGAGACCGACAGCACCTCGCCGGTCGGCGTGCGCCGGGTCAGCACGTGGCCGAGCTGGAGCGCCTTGCGCGTGACGAGCTTCGTCGTGCCGTAGAGGGCGATGAGCCACTCGCGGACGATGACCGTGTGGAAGAGGATGCCGCTGCACGCGCCGACGAGGGTGACGGCACCCAGCACCAGGACCCACTGCATCGTCGCCGACGGGTCGCCCGCGACGATGCCGGTGTCGATGGCGCGGCCCACGATCCACGGCCCGACCGTCTGCGGCACCATCCAGATGAGGGCGACGAGCAGCCCGGCCCAGAACAGGCCGCCGTTCTGCCGCACCATCCACCAGAGGAAGGCCCGCGGCGAGCGGGTGTCGGGCGCCTCGGCGCCTCGGTCGGTGTAGGCCCGGATCGGGGGCGGAAAGTCTCGCATGGCCTGTCCACCCTAGGTCGCGCCGCCGACAGCGCCCCACTTCTTTTCTCCCACGGCAGATGCGTGTCGGGTCCGGAGGGAGGGTCGGGCCGCGCGGCCGACGACGACCGCGCGACCCGAGCTGAGGGGCCGCTCCGTCAGCCCTCGCCCGCGGCCGCGGCGAGAGCAGTCAGAGCCTGGGTGAAGCACTGCTCGGGCGGGGTCACGAGACCCGCGCCGACCTGGCCCGTGCCCGCGACGCGACCGGCCATGCCGGTGTTGATCTGCGGCAGGATGCCGGTCCGCGCGACGGAGGCCACGTCGATGCCGGTCGGCGTGCCACGGAACTCGAGGATCGGCACCTGGTAGGCCGTGTGCTCGCCGACGGTGATCTCGTACATCGTCTGCGTGGCCCGCAGCGCGAACGGCACGTCGCCCCCGACGAACTTCACGATCGCCGGCGCGGCGGCCATCGCGAAGCCGCCGATGCCGGCCGTCTCGGTGATCGCCGAGTCGCCGATGTCGGGGTTCGCGTCGTCCGGGCCGTAGGACCCGAGGAAGAGGCCCTCGGGCGTGTTGGCCGGACCCGTGAACCACGCGTCGCCGGTCCCCGACACGCGGATGCCGAAGTCGGTGCCGTTGCGCGCCATCGTCGTCACCACCGAGGATCCCGGGATGCCATGGGCGGCAAGGGTGCTCAGCTTGCAGGCCGGCATACCGAGGTTGAGGAAGAAGTGCTCGTTGGCACCGGAGAAACGCACGGCCTCCGCGATGTCGGTCGACGACGCGTCGGCCGTGATCATCGTCGGGAGCAGCTCGCGCAGGAGCATGAGCGATCCGGCGCGGTTGCGGTTGTGGCCCTCATCGCCCATCTGGAGCATCTGGGCGATGATCGCCTTGACGTCGATCGGGCCCTGCTGCTCGACCCGGGTGCGCACGGCCTGCTGGAGGATCGGGCCGAGCACGGAGTTCATCCACCGCAGCCGGTCGATGACCTCGGGACCGTAGGCGCCGTAGCGCAGGACCTTGCCGAGCCCCTCGTTGAGCGAGCACCACGACGTGTTGTCGTGCACCTCGTCGCGCAGCTCGTAGACCCACATCGACGGGCTGATGACGCCGGCCATCGGGCCGACGGCGTCGCGGTGGTGGCACGGCTCCAGCGTGATGCCGTCGCCCTTCTCGAGCTTCGCCTCGGCCTCCTCGGCCGTGTCGGCGAGCCCCTCGAAGAGCATCGCGCCGATGAGCGCACCCTTGAGCGGCCCTGAGGCGCGGGCGAACTCGATGGGTGGCCCCGCGTGAAGGAAGGTGCCCCGCTCGAGCCCGAGCACCTCGTGGGCCGGACGGACGTCGACGAGGTCGGCACCTGCCGCGGTCATCCGGCGCAGTGCCTCGGCGTTGGCGGCGTCGCGGCGGGGGTCGGCCAGGACCCGACCGAGCTCGGCCGCCGTTCCCGCCATCGGCGGCTGCCACGAGGCCTCGGTCACCGAGACCGCCTGCGCCCGAAGGGCATCCGAGAAGAGCGAAACCCCGGCCGCTGCGACCGTGACGTCCGCTGCGAGCAGTCCGTGGAGCGGCTCGGCACCGACGTCGGTGGCCGTCCCGGCAACGGGGGCGTATGCCGTGTCGCCCGTCGCGCTCTCCGGTGCCGTCACGTCGTGGCCGAGCAGCTGCAGGGCGCGGCGCGTGGCTGCGGAGTTGGAGAGGAGGACGTCGGCGCCGGCGTCCGCGAGAGCCTGCGCCGACCGGTCGAGCCCCTGCGGGTCGGAGGTGGTGCCGGTGACCGAGACGACGACGGGCAGCTCACGACCGCTCGCGGCGGCGGTCTCGCGGGCAGCACGGACGGCGGCAGCGAGCTCCGGAGCGGGGTCCGCGTGCGCGCCGTGGCCGAGCACGAGATCGAGGAGGAGCACGCCGCACGTCGGGTCGGCTGCCTCGACGGCGATGCGGTCGAGGCGCAGTGACGGGTCGATCATGGGGTGGGCGCGCCCGCGGGTCATCGTGTCGTCGCCGAAGTCGATGACGACGTGGCCCGGGTCGCGCAGGTCGGCTCCCAGTGCGAGCTCTGGCCGCAGCGGGATGTTGGAGCGGATGTCGCCGAGCACCGGACCCGCGACGAGCATCGCCTCGTCGGCGAGGGTGCCGCCGCAGAAGAGACCGCGCAGCGACCCGGAGGACGTCGTGGCCGATCGGTCGCCCGCGGCTTCCCACGTCGGCCAGACCGGCACGTCCGCGCCGACGGCGGTCAGCACCGACTCGACGGCCGCCGTGAGGTCCGGCCGCCCGGCCCCGAGCGTGGCCCAGTGGACCGGCTTGCCCAGCCCGGCGGCATACGCCTCCAGGTCGGCGAGCACCTCGGGAGCGGGAGGCTTGGAGACGACGACGAGCGACGTCGTCTCCGGGTCGGCGGCGAGCGCGGCGAGCGCCTGCTTCGTCGAGCGGGCGGCGACGGCGGACGACAGGTCGCGGCCACCGACGCCGAGGCAGTGGCTGATGCCGACACCTGCGGCGTCCAGGAGGCACATGACCTGCTGGGCGCCCGTGCCGGATGCCGCGACGAGGCCGACGGAGCCGGGTCGCACGACGTTGGCGAAGCCGAGGGCGACGCCACCGACGACGGCCGTGCCGCAGTCGGGTCCCATGACGAGGACGTCGGCAGCGGCAGCGGCGTCCTTGAGCCGCACCTCGTCCTCGACCGGGACGTTGTCGGAGAAGACCATGACCGACACCCCGGCGCGGACGGCGTCGAGCGCCTCGGTGACGGCGTGCTCCCCCGGTACCGAGACGAGCGCGAGGTCGGCGCCCGAGAGGCGGATCGCACCGCCGAGCGTGCGGGCCGTCGGCGCCTCGCCGAAGCCGGCGGACGCGCCTGCGGCAGAACGGCTCTGGGTGAGTGCGGACTCCAGCGCAGCCTGCCCGGCAGCGATGGCGGCCTCGTCACCGCGGATGGCGACGACGAGGTCGTTGGGCGCCGAGTCGGGCACGTCGAAGCCCATGCCGCGGATGACCTCGAGGTTGAGCTCGGTCGCCATCGCGACCTGCGCGGCCTCGACGCCGGGAGCGGCGGCGACGGTGCGCGAGACCTGCATGAGGGTCACGGAGTCGAAGTAGGCGCCGGTTCTCAGCTCGACGTGGTCAGCCACGGTGGAGTCCTTCCTGGGATTCGGGTCTTGGGGCAGGTCGGGGTTCGGGGCGGGGGACGGAATCGAGTGCGTCGACGGCGCGCAGCGCACCGCTGACTCCCGACAGGAGGTCGCGGCCGGAGGTGTGCCCGATGGCGAGCACCCGGTCGACGAGGTCGCTGAGGTCGCTTGCCTCCCGCGGGTCAACCAACAGGCTCGACGGTGCACCTGCCCGGCTCAGTCCCGGTGTGGCGCCGGCCGACCTGTTGGTTGACCCGGGCCCGGAGACCAGACGGGTCACGAGGCGCGCGACGTCCGGGACGGCATACCCCGCCCCCGCGGCGACGAGGAGCGCGGCCGACAGGCTCGTCGTCCACGGCAGCACCGAGCGGACGGCGGTGCGCACCGCCGACAGGGCGCGCCGGGCCGGCGGAGCATCGACCGCGGCCAGGGTGAGCAGGACGCCGCAGAGCGCGTCGTCGCCGCTCGGGGTCAGGCCGCGCCCGACGCCGACGAGTCCGCGGACCCCCTTGTCGGTCGAGCGGCCGGCGAGGGCCGCCGCGGTGAGGTCGTGGGCGAGGTCGCCGAGGACTCCGGGCTCGGGGAGCCAGCCGTCACCAGCGGATCCGCGCGGCGCGGGACGCACTCGCGCCGGCCGGAGCAGCCGGGCCGCGACGACGTCGGCGCGGGGCAGGCGCACCCGCCCCTCCCCGACGACGACGTGGGCGCCGGGCTCGACACCCCAGCGGATCTCGGACGACGGCATCGCGAGGCGGACGCCGATGGGCAGTGCGACGGCGTCGGAGGCGAGCACGGCGAGGACCCGCTCGTGGGCGCCGAGATCGAGGTAGAGGCACGTCGGGAAGGCGCCGAGCACGCGGCAGCGCCGCGGGGTTCCGGCCACCTCGCCCGCCACGAGAGGCGACACCGCAGCCGGCAGCAGCGTCAGGTCGAGGTCGTCCATCCCCGCGCGCACCTCCGTCGTGAGACCGCTGCCGTCCGTGCCGTCCAGGCCCGGACCGGCTCCGTGGCGCTCCGCCTGCCGCGGACCGCTGACGTGACGCTATCGACGGTGGGTAGGGTGCGCTCATGGTGAAAGTTGCCAACGATCCGCCCCTGCCCGAGGGTGACTTGCCAGCCGCGGGGCGCTCCGGCGAGCCCGAGCCCGAGGTGTCCGGCATCTCGCTCCGGCTCATCGCCGGTCTCGCCGCGGCGGCGCACGGCGTCGTCCGGGCCGAGGCCGCACGCCTCGACGTCAGCGTCGACAGCACGACGCCGCTCCGGTCCGCCCTGGGCGACAACGCCCCGGCCCGGCTGACCCACCGGCTCGTGCTCGCCGACGCGGCGGCCCTCGCGGAGCAGGACGGTGACGCAGCGTCGCTCGCCGCCACGGTCGCCGCCCTCGACACCGCCGGAGCCGCAGGGCTCGTCGTCTCCGGGCTGTCGGGCAAGCGACTCGCCGCCCTCGTCAAGGCCGCCGAGTCGTCGGGCCTGCCGCTCATCGACGTCCCGCTCGACCACATCGCGACCTTCACGACCGACGTGCTGAGCGCCATGCTCGAGCACCAGACCGCGATCCTGCGCCGGCTCGAGGACGCCGACCGGGCCCTCGTGCAGATCGTCCTCGCCGGCGGCTCGCTCGACGACCTCTGCGAGCAGGTGGTCGGCTTCCTCGACGGCGCCGTGATGGTCACGACGACCGACGGCCGCGTCATCGCCCGCGCCGGTTCGCAGCGCGAGCTCGACCACGCGCTGTCCCTCGAGTGCTTCGACCGCACGGGACGTCTGCTCACCGAGGCCGAGCCGATGGGCCCCCGCCCCGAGGGCCCGACCGCCAACCGCTCCGCCGTACGCATCGTCGCCGGCCACCTCGACCACGGCGTCCTCATGGCGTTCTGCAGCCACCGGCACCTGACGGTCGACGACGTGCGGCTGCTCGAGCGAGCCGCGACGGTCGCCGCCCTCGCCATCACCAAGGACCAGGCCGTCTCGGCGGTCGAGAGCAAGTACCGCGCCGAGTTCCTCCGCGACGCTCTCGCCGGACGTGCCGGCTCCCCCGTCGATGCCGTCGCCCACGCCAGCTCGCTCGGCTGGGACATCGACCGGCCCATGGTCGTCGTCGTGGCCGAGACCGACGAGGACGACGACCGTTCGACCCGCGACGCCGACGAGGTGCGCTTCCTGCAGCAGCGCTTCGCCCGTGCCTGGACGCACGCCGTGGCGGTGCGCGACTCCCGTTCTCCCGTCATGGGATTCAGCCGCGAGGTGGTCGCCCTCATCGGCGTCCCCTCCGGCGCCGAGACCGAGCAGGTCATGCGGATCGTCGGCGAGTACGTCCGGGTCGTGCGGGGCGACGGCGGTGGTGGTCGACGCAGCTTCTCGGCCGGAGTCTCGCGGCCCATCACCTCGGTCGCCGGCCTGCCCCAGGCATACGACGAGGCGCTCTCGGCCGTCACCGTCGGCCGCCAGATGCACGGCGACGGCGCCACGACCCACGTCGACGGCCTCGGCATCTACCGCCTGCTCGCGCTCATCCCCGACGGCGCCGACCTGCGCCGCTTCGTCACCGAGTCGCTGCGCGAGCTGGCCACCGACGACTCACCGGAGTACGCCGGCCTCCGCCAGACCCTGAGCATCCTCATCGACACGAACATGAACGTCGCCGAGACCGCGCGCCTGCTCTTCTTCCACTACAACACGCTGCGTTACCGCATCGGCAAGCTCGAGAAGATCCTCGGCCCGTTCACGACCGACGCCGACCTGCGCCTCACCCTCGCCCTTGCGCTCAAGATCCACCAGATGCGCGGCATCTGACCGTCACACCCCCTTGCGTATGCCGTGTCGCGCGGTTCGTGGAACACGGCACCCCGCGGGGTGTGAGCTTCCACGGCGGGAGCAGGCGGACCGCCGGGAACGGGGGTGACGGCATACGTCATCTCCTGCCAGAGGGGCTCCGTCGGCGTGTATCAACGTTTGACGAACGCAGTCCCCTGTCGTGGGAGTAGTTTTCGGCCATCCCGGAGTGGGACGTGACCCCCATCACCTCATGGGGCAACCATAGGAGTCGGAATGGCTTTGGGCTTGGGCTGGAAACTGCACGGGGACGGCAAGACGATGGGCCCCGACGACGTCGTGGCCCCTGACGAACGACTGGCGTGGGGCAGGACGGTCGGTCTGGGTGCGCAGCACGTCGTAGCGATGTTCGGGGCGACCTTCGTCTTCCCGCTGGTCATGGGTCTCAACGCCCAGCTCGCGATCATGATGAGCGGCATCGCGACGATCTGCTTCCTGCTCATCGTCAAGGGGAAGGTCCCGAGCTACCTCGGCACGTCGGCGAGCTTCGTCGGTGCGGTGGCGGCCATCCGCGCCCAGGGCGGCACCTCCGCCGACGTGACGGGCGCGATCCTCGTCGCCGGCGTCGTGCTCGCACTCGTCGGTGTGGCGATCCACTTCGCCGGGTCCGCGGTGCTGCACAAGGTGCTGCCGCCGGTCGTGACGGGCGCCGTCGTCATGCTCATCGGCTTCAACCTCGCGCCGGTCGTCGCCAGCATCTACTGGCCCCAGGACCAGTGGGTCGCGCTGCTCGTCATGGCGTTCACGATCATCTGCGCGGTCGCCTTCAAGGGCTTCGCGTCGCGCATCGCGGTCTTCCTCGCCCTGATCTTCGGCTACATCATCTCGTGGATCTTCGACAAGGTGTTCGGCCAGATCACGTCCTTCGACGCCGGCGCCGGCAAGGTCACGACGCACTTCCGCACGAACTTCGACAACCTCGCGAGCCAGCCCTGGTTCGGCCTCCCGCCGACGTCGACGACCGGCGCCGACGGCAAGGAGATCGTCGGCATCCACGCGCCGTCGTTCTCGGTCGCCGCGATCCTGCTCGTCCTCCCGGCCGTCATCGCGCTCATCGCGGAGAACACCGGCCACGTCAAGGCCGTCGCCGAGATGACGAAGTCGAACCTCGACCCCTACATGGGTCGCGCCATCGCCGCGGACGGCATCGGCACCGTCATCGCCAGCTCGGTCGGTGGCTCGCCGACGACGACGTATGCCGAGAACATCGGCGTCATGGCGGCCACCCGCGTCTACTCGACGGCGGCCTACTACGTTGCCGCGGTCGTCGCGATCATCTTCGGCCTCTCGCCGAAGTTCGGCGCGCTCGTGGCCTCTGTGCCGGGCGGCGTGCTCGGCGGTATCACCGTCGTGCTCTACGGCATGATCGGCCTGCTCGGCGCGAAGATCTGGAAGGAGAACGGGGTCGACTTCGGCAACCCGATCAACCTCGTGCCCATCGCGGCCGGCATCATCATCGGCATCGGCGGCGTCTCGCTCGTCTTCACGTCGGACTTCACGCTCGGTGGCATCGCGCTCGGCACGATCGTGACCATCGTGGCCTACCACGCGGCCCGCGCCCTCGCCCCGACAGACCTGCGTGAGCGAGCCGACGCCGCGAGCGGCACGATGATCTCGCTCGGCGAACGGGAAGGGGACTACGGCGACGCCGACGGCATCGACGACCTCTACCAGGACCGCCCGGGCGGACCGGACCTGCGGCGCCACTGAGGCATCACGCACCACCGGCCTGTGGGCTCCCGATCTCGGATCGGGGGCCCACGGCCCGTTCAGGGCAGAAGTTGCCAAAAGCCCACGAGCAGCGATGCACAACCATCACTAGTCCCCACCGGGGGTCGGAAGGCAGGATCAGTTCGGTGAAGCCCGCCCCCTTCGAGCACCACGCACCGCTCACCGTCGAGCAGGCCGTCTCCGTCCTCACCGAGGTCGGGCACGACGGCAAGGTCCTCGCGGGCGGCCAGAGTCTCATCCCCATCCTCAACATGCGCCTGGCCTCTCCGGCGCACCTCGTCGACATCAACCGCGTCGCCGGCCTCGACACCGTCGAGGTGACACCCGAGGCCGTACGCGTCGGCGCCCTCGTGCGCCACGCTGGGCTCGAGCGCTCCGCGGAGGCGTATGCCGCCCTCCCCCTCCTGCGCCAGGCGCTCGTCAACGTCGCCCACCCGGCCATCCGCAACCGCGGCACGACGGTCGGCTCCATCGCCCACGCCGACGCGGCCGGTGAGATGCCCGCGATCCTCGCCCTGACCGACGGGGTCGTCGAGGTGGCGGGCCCGTCCGGGACGCGTGAGATCGCGTGGTCCGACTTCTTCCTCGGCGCCCTCGAGACGTCGCTCGCGGCCGAGGAGCTCGCCGTCGCGGTGCGCTTCGGCCGCTTCCCGGCCGGCACCGGCACGGCCTTCACCGAGGCGGCCCGACGTCACGGCGACTACGCCATGGCCGGCGTCGGGGTGGCCCTGACGGTCGCCGACGGCGTCGTCTCCGGCGCCCGCGCCTCGTTCGTCTCCGTCACCGACGTGCCCTCGGTCCTCGACCTCGGACCGGCCCTCGACGGGGTCGAGCCGGGCTCGGGCGCGTGGGACGCGGCGCTCGACACCGCCGCCGAGGCGGTGCGTGGACACGTCGACCCGGAGGGCGACATCCACGCGAGCGCCGACTACCGCCGCATGCTCGTCACCGAGCTGACCCGTCGGGTCCTCCCCCAGGCCGCCGACCGCGCCCGACGCCCCGCACCGAACGCTGCGTTCGGTCGCGAAAGCGCTGTTAGACCACTGAGTTCGCGACCGAACGCTGCGTTCGGTGAGGAAAGGGGAGGACGATGACCGACCTCGGACCCGATGTTGCCGGCATCACGGAGCGGCTCCACGACGTCACGGTCTCCGTGAACGGCGTACGTCGCTCCGCCGCCGTGCCCGCCCGCCGGCTGCTCTCGGACTTCCTGCGCCACGACCTCGAGCTGACCGGCACCCACGTCGGCTGCGAGCACGGCGTCTGCGGCGCCTGCACCGTCCTCGTCGACGGCCAGCCGATGCGCTCGTGCCTCATGTTCGCCGTCACGGCGCAGGACCACGCGATCACGACCGTCGAGGGCCTCTGCTCGGCGCCCGACGCGCGCGTCGCCCCGACCGGCGAGTCGATGAACCCGGTCCAGCAGGCCTTCGCCGAGTGCCACGGGCTCCAGTGCGGCTTCTGCACCCCGGGTTTCCTCACGACCGTCACGGCCTACCTCGAGGAGAACCCCTCACCGACGAGCGAGCAAGCACGAGAGGCGATCTCGGGCAACCTCTGCCGCTGCACCGGCTACCAGAACATCGTCAAGAGCGTCCTGCGCGCCGCCGAGATCAAGGTCGAGCGGGCGGAGGAGCAGGCATGACGACGCAGATGTTCGGCGCGCCGATCAGGCGCAAGGAGGACCCTCGCCTCGTCACCGGCGGCGGCCGCTACCTCGACGACCTCGGCCACGACGCCCTCGCCGCCGCCTTCGTCCGCAGCCCGCACGCCCACGCCCGCATCGTCGACATCGACGCCTCCGAGGCGATCGAGGTCGAGGGCGTCGTCGGCATCTACGTCCACGAGGACCTCCCGGGCCGGGTCGGTGAGCCGTTGCCCCTGCTCATCCCGCACCCGACGCTGACCCACGGCCGCACCGGCTACGCCCTGGCCAAGGACGAGGTCAACCACGTCGGCGAGCCGATCGTCATGGTGGTCGCCACCGACCGCTACGTCGCCGAGGACGCCTGCCAGCGCATCCGCGTCACCTACGACCAGCTGCCCGTCGTCGTCGGCATCGAGGCCGCCCGCTCCGGCGAGCTGCTCGTGCACGACGACGTGCCCGACAACGTCGCGGCCCACATGCTCCAGGAGGTCGGCGACGTCGACGCCGCGATGGCCGCCGCCCCGCACACCCTGACGCTCGACCTCGACATCGAGCGCAGCGCGTGCATGCCCATGGAGGGCAAGGGCGTCTACGCCCGCTGGGACCGCGACCGCGGCGAGCTGCGGATGTACTCCTCGACCCAGACCTCGACCGGCGTGCGCGCCGCTGTCGCCGCCAAGCTCGACCTGCCGCTCGCGAAGGTCGAGTGCATCGCCCCCGACGTCGGCGGCGGCTTCGGCGTCAAGATCGTCCACCCGTGGCCCGAGGAGGTCCTCGTCCCGTGGGCCGCGATCCTCCTCGGCCGCCCGGTCAAGTGGGCCGAGGACCGGCGCGAGCACTTCATCAGCGCGGCGCACGAGCGCGGCCAGCTCCAGCGGGTCACCGTCGGCTTCGACGACGAGGGCCACCTGCTCGCCCTCGACGTCAAGCTCTGGCACGACAACGGCGCCTACACCCCCTACGGGATCATCGTCCCGATCATCACGTCGACCCAGCTGCTCGGTCCCTACAAGCCGGGGACCTACCGCTGCGAGTTCTGGTCGCTCTACACGAACACCGTTCTCGTGACGCCCTACCGGGGCGCCGGCCGGCCGCAGGGATGCTTCGCGATGGAGCGCACGATGGACGCCATCGCCGACGAGCTCGGCCTCGACCGCGCCGAGGTGCGCTCGCGCAACTTCATCCTCCCGGCCGAGATGCCGTGGGACCACGGCCTGCTCTTCCAGGACGGACGCCCGCTCAAGTACGACTCTGGCGACTTCCCGGCCAGCCTCGCCAAGCTCAAGGACCTCGTCGGCTGGGACGACTTCGCCGACTACCGCCGCGAAGCCGAGGCCGAAGGCCGCAAGGTCGGGCTCGGCATCGGCTGCTACGTCGAGGGCACCGGCGTCGGTCCCTACGAGGGGGGCCACATCCAGATCGAGACGAGCGGCCGGGTCAACGTCTCGACGGGCCTGACGTCGCAGGGCCAGGGGCACGAGACCGTCTTCGCCCAGATCGTCGCTCAGGAGCTCGGCGTGCGCATGGAGGACGTCTACGTCACCACCGGCGACACCCGCAAGATGGCGTATGCCGTGGGCACCTTCGCGTCGCGCGCCGCGGTCATGAGCGGCAGCGCCATCGCCCTCGCCGCTCGCAACGTGCGGGCCAAGGCGCTGCGCATCGCCGCCGACGCCCTCGAGGTGTCGCCCGAGGACCTCGAGATCGTCGAGGGCACGGTGCGGGTCAAGGGTGCTCCGGCGACGTCGATGAGCCTCGGCACGGTGTCGGTGCTCTCCAACCCGCTCCGCTACGCGTTCGACGAGGCGGCCAAGGCCGCGACGCAGTTCGCCGGCACCTTCGACCCCGACAAGCCCCCCGTGGCCGACGACGAGGAGCCGGGCCTCGAGGGCAAGGACTTCTACTCCCCCACCCAGGCGACCTTCGCCAACGGCATGCACGCGGCCATCGTCGAGACCGACCCGGTCACCGCCGAGATCAAGATCCTGCGCTACTGCGTCATCCACGACTGCGGCACGATGATCAACCCGATGATCGTCGAGGGCCAGGTCCACGGCGGCGTGGCGCAGGGCGTCGGCGGCGCGCTGTACGAGCGGATGGCCTACGACGAGTCGGGGCAGCTGCTCAACGCGAGCTTCATGGACTTCCTCATGCCCTACGCGTCCGAGGTGCCGACCATCGAGGCCGACCACCTCGAGACCCCGTCGCCGCTGAACCCCTTGGGCATCAAGGGCGCCGGCGAGGCGGGCTGCATCCCCGTGTCGGCCGTCATCGCGTCGGCCATCGAGGACGCCGAGGGCTTCCCGATCACCCGGATGCCGATCTCGCCCTACGACCTCTGGGAGCTGCGCCGCCGCCACGCGGACGGCGAGATCCCGTCCCTGCACCGCACGACCCGCACGACGCACCCGTCATCGAAGGAGCCGACCGCATGAAGATCACCGGATCCGCCACCCTCGCGGCCGACCCGCAGCAGGTGTGGGACGCCTTCCACGACCCGGCCGTGCTCGCGCGCTGCCTGCCGGGCTGCGAGCGCCTCACCGAGCTCGCCCCCGACCACTACGCCATGACCGTGACGGCGGGTGTCGCCGCCATCAAGGGCACCTACGACGGCGAGGTGTCCCTGCGCGACCCGCAGCACCCCGGCTCCTTCACCATGAAGGCCTCGGGTGCGGGCGCGCCCGGGACCGTCGACGCCGACGTCGTCGTGCGGCTCGCACCGTCGAGCGCCGGTGGCACCGACCTGACCTACGACGCGGACGCGTCCGTGGGTGGCGTCATCGGCGGCGTCGGCCAGCGGATGCTCGCCGGCGTCACGAAGAAGATGGCGGGCCAGTTCTTCTCGGCCGTCGACGCCGACATCTCGGGCGTCCGCCCCGCCACCCCGAGCGCCCCCGCGGCCCTCACGCCGACCGCGGCACCCGGCATACCTGCTGGCGCTGCGGCGCCCGGCACCCCGGTGTCGTATGCCGGTCGGCCGGCTCCCACGGGGTCGTTCGCCGGGCGCGAGTACGCCCTCGGCGTCGTCACCGGCGGGGCCGTCGCTCTCGTCGGTGTCCTCCTCGGCTGGGCGATCGGTCGGAGGAACTGACGATGCGTGCCTTCACCGCCGCGGCCGTCCAGGTCGCCCCCGTCCCGGCCCCCCTCAGCGCCGAGACCATCCGGGCCAACCTCGACGCGTGCGTCGACATGACGCGGCAGTGTGTCGCAGCCACCGGGGCCGAGCTCGTCGTGCTCCCGGAGACCGCGACGACGGGCTTCACCCCGGGCTGCTCCAAGGAGGAGCTCTGGGACCTCGTCACCGAGCTGCCCGGACCGATGGTCGAGCCGATCCAGGCCGTGGCCCGTGAGCTCGGCGTGCACGTCTGCGTCGGCACCTACGAGCGCGGGCCCGAGCGTGGCGTCGTCTACAACTCCTCGGTGCTCGTCGGCCCCTCGGGTGAGGTCCTGGGGATCTACCGCAAGACGCACCCGTTCTGCTCCGAGATCGTCAGCGGCGGCGGCTGGGTCACGCCGGGCGACACCGTGACGGTGTGCGACACCGAGCTCGGCCGCATCGGCATGATCATCTGCTTCGACGGCGACTACCCCGAGCTCTCGCGCATCCAGGCGGTCCAGGGGGCCGAGGTGATCTGTCGGCCGTCGGCACTGCTGCGCTCCGCCGACATCTGGGACCTCACGTCGCGCGCGCGTGCCTACGACAACCACGTCTACGTCATCGGGGCCAACGCCGTCGGTGCCGACCCCGCGGGTGTGCTCTACTTCGGCAACTCGCACATCGTGACGCCGATCGGCCACATCGTCGCCAAGGCTGCGACGCACCCGGGCTGGGTCTCGGCCCGGCTCGACCCGGCCGACGCGCTCTCGTCGCTGACCCCGGGGTCCAACGTCGGGCAGGCGTTCGACCACCTGCGCGACCGCAACCTCGACCTCATCCGCAACCACCGGGCCGAGCTCGAGGGCGTCGCCGAGACGTCGTTCCCGCACGCCCCGATCCACCGCGGCGACGCCGGCTGACCTCCGGCGGCGACCCGGCGCCGATCCGGCGCCGACCCGGCGCCGACCCGGCGGCGACGAACCGACGACCGTTGGTACGCGCCGTCGGGGCTCAGTCCTCCGGGGGCAGCACGATCGCCCGTGGGGTCGACGTGGGCTCATGACCCCGGCCTGCGTTGGACGTCCAGTCGTAGACGACGGACGTGCGCAGCAGGATGTCCGGTAGCGACCGGTTCTCGCGGCTGACGACGACCCAGAAGAGGACGATCGGGAACATGACGCACGCCGCGGCACGCAGGAAGGCCCGTGCGAGACCGATCGTGCGCCCGCCGTCGTCGACGACCCGAAGGCCGAGCAGGCGGTTGCCGAAGGTGCGGCCCGTCGTGGCCCACGCGACGGTGAGGTATGCCGTGAGCAGCCCGAGCACGAGCAGGAGCAGTCGCAGGCCGCCGGGGTCGGGGAAGTGGAAGGACTGCGGACCGAGCAGGAAGATCGTGCCCGCCCACGCGGCATACATGAGGGCGACGCCGAGGAGGGCGACGACGAGGTCGACGGCTCCGGCGGCCACCCGCGTGACGATGCCGGCGCGGTGCCCCTGGACCGAACGGGCCGGGCCGGGCAGGACGATCCGGGACACCGGGTCCCGGCCGGGGCGCGACGGTGACGTCATGGCGCCGCGCCGTTCATCCGGCTGACCCGGGGATCACGGGTCGGGTGGCGATCTCGGTGGCAGGGACGCCCGGACCCGGCGCCCTCGGCCTGCGCCGGAGCATCCGGTCGACGACGTGCGCGACGCGCTCGTCGGCCCCGACGCCCTGCCAGCGCACCTCGCGCATGCCCTCTGAGGCCATGGCCCCGGACGAGCTCTGGATGATGCCGGGGAGGTCGATCTCCTCGACGACGTACTCGGCGAGGCCGATGAGATCGAGTCTGCCCACGACGGCGTCGAGGTCCAGCCGCTGCGCGACGGCGTTGACGTCGACCCGGTCCAGGATCGCGTCGAGGTCGATGCGGGCGGCGATGGCGTCGATGTCGACCCGGCCGACGATCGCGTCGATGTCCACACCCGAGACGGCGCGGTCGAGGTCCACCCGGGCGACGATCCCGTCGATGTCGAGCCGCTCGATGACCGCCCCGATGTCGACCCTGGACACCGCCCGGTCGAGGTCCACCCTGGCGACGATCCCGTCGATGTCGAGCCGCTCGACGATGGCGTCGACGTCGACCCGGGAGACGATCGCGTCGATGTCGACCCGAGAGACGATCGCGTCGATGTCGACCCGGGAGACGGCACGGTCGAGGTCCACGGTGCTCACGACCGCGTCGAGGTCGACGTGGTCGACGACGATGTCGGTGAGGTCCACGACGTCGAGCACGGCCTCGACGACGGCCGCGGCCACCCGCTGGGCCGTCACCTCGACGCGTCGACCCAGCTCGCCCCGTCGCGAGTGCCCACGACGGAGCAGCTCCTGCGACCAGTCCGCACGCCGAAGCTTGGAGCCCAGGTCGGTCAGGGCCGCGGTCAGCGGAGCCTTGACGACGGCCGTGACCAGTGTCGGTGGCCGGATCGCCTCGACGACGCGGCCAGCGGTCTCGACCCCGACCGCGGCCAGACCGAGCACCAGCTCGGCGAGGTCCGAGGCCGTCAGCGGCTCGTAGCGCACGACGGTCTCGTCCGTCCCGCCTGCCGTGGTCTCGTCCATGCCTCGTCCTCACACCTCGGTGCGCCGTGACCCGCGCGGCCGGCGCCGTTGACTCGTTCCGTGTCCAGCATGCGTCCGACGGCCCGCCACCGGCATCACCCCCGACGAGTGAAGGGCCGGCGCCCCGGTCCCCAGCAGCGGTGGCTCAGGGCTGGGGCGAGCGGAGTCGAGCGGCTCGGGCGGCGAGGTGCCGACGCTCCGCCTCGTTCGTCGCGGTCGCCGCCGCGCGGTCGAGCAGGTCGGCAGCCGGGCCCGCGTCGCCCGCCATCTCGAGCAGCTGGCCGCGCACCGCGAGCCAGCGGTGCGTCGTGCCGAGCCGGTCCTCGACCTCGTCGACGACGGCGAGGGCAGCCTCCGGGCCCTGCGCCATGGCCACCGCCACGGCCCGGTTGAGCGTGACCACCGGGTTGCCGGTGACCTGCTCGAGCAGCCCGTAGAGCGAGAGGATCTCGTCCCAGTCGGTGTCCGCGGCGGTCGGCGCCCGGTCGTGGACCGCGGCGATCGCAGCCTGCAGCTGGTACTCCCCGACGGCCCCGAGCGCCATGGCCCGGCCGAGCCGGTCGAGCCCCTCGGCCACGAGCGAGACGTCCCACCTCGAGCGGTCCTGGTCGGGCAACGGCACGAGCGCTCCCGAGGCGTCGCTGCGCGCCGGGGTGCGCGCCTCGAGCAGCAGCATGAGCGACAGCAGGCCCAGGGCCTCGGGGTGGTCGGGAGACCCGTCGACGAGCATCCGCGTCAGCCGGATCGCCTCGCGGGACAGTGAGGTCCGCTGCAGCGTGTCGCCGTGGGTGCTCGCGTAGCCCTCGTTGAAGACGAGGTAGAGGACGTGGAGCACGGAGCGGGCACGCTCCTCGCGGTCAGCACCGGACGGCATACGAAAGCCTGCGCCGGAGGCGCGGATCGTGGCCTTGGCGCGGCTGATCCGCTGTGCCATCGTCGCCTCCGGCACGAGGAAGGCCTGGGCGATCTCGGCGGTCGTGAGGCCGCCGACGGCGCGCAGCGTCAGCGCGATCGCCGAGGCCGGGGTCAGCGACGGGTGGCAGCAGAGGAAGAGGACCGTGAGGCTGTCGTCGTGGTCGACGGCGTCGTGTGCCGGGACCTCCCAGGCGATGACGCGCGCCTCGCGCTCGCGCCGGGCCGCGTCACTGCGCCACAGGTCCACGAGCCGCCGCGAGGCGGTCGTGACGAGCCAGGCACGCGGCTCGTCCGGAAGCCCGTCGACGGGCCAGCGCCGGGCTGCGACGAGCAGTGCCTCCTGGACGGCGTCCTCGGCGGAGTCGAAGTCGCCGAACCGGCGGCTGACGATGCCGACGACCTGCGGCGCGAGCGTGCGCAGCAGGTCGTCGACGGCGGGTGCAGAGGTCAGCGGGTGCCGCCCGCGGTGCGCAGGAAGGCGTCCATCTCGTCGGTGTTCGCGGGCGCCTCCTCCATGACCTGGCGCACGTGGATCGGCTGCCGGGTGGGCACGCCACCGCGCCCCGGCACCGCCGACATGAGCGACGCGATCTCGAGGGCGCGCTCCTCCGAGTCGACCTCGACGACCTGGAAGCCGGCGAGCCACTCCTTGAACTCCTGGAACGGTCCGTCGGTGACGACCGGCGCCGCGCCGTCGGACCGGACGATCTTGGCGAGGTCGGGGCCCGTGAGGATCGTCGACGAGACGAGCTCGCCGTTGGCCTCGAGCTCGCCGACGAGCCGCTCGTAGTAGTCGAGGTGGGCCTGGACCTCCGCCGGGGTCCAGTCGGACATCGGGGCCGGGTCGTCGCCGGCCTGGAAGTCCACGCCGATGAGGTACTTCGCCATGTCTCACTCGCTCCTTCGTCGTGTCGTGCCAGCGTGGCACGCTCACCCGGGGGACGGAGCGGAGGCCTCGCTCTCGACATCGACGCGGCCGTCAGCCGGTTCTGGCGAGGGTTGGGCGAAGGGTTGGGCGAGGGTTGGCGCGGAACCGGGCAGGTGTTGGCAGCATGTGCCAACGCCCCGGGAGGCGTCCCGCCGGTTGAATCCTCACCATGACAGCAGGCACCTCCGCACGCCGCCGGATCCGCATCGGCATCGACACCGGTGGCACGTTCACCGACGTCGTCGCGCTCGACGAGGACTCGGGCGAGCTCGTCACGACGAAGACGCCCTCGACGCCGAGCAACCCTGCCGACGGCTTCCTCGCCGGCGTCCGCAAGGTCCTCGACCTCATGGAGGCGAGCGGTGACGACATCAGCGCCGTCTCGCACGGCACGACCGTCGCGACGAACAAGCTCCTCGAGGGCAAGGTCGAGGCGCTCGGCTTCATCACGACGGAGGGTTACGAGTTCATCCTCGAGATCGCCCGCCAGGCGGTCCCCGACGGCTACGGCAACTCCTACTTCTGGGTCAAGCCCGCCCGCATCGTGCCGGCCGACTACGTCAAGACGGTCGGGGGCCGCTTCGACTTCGAGGGCAACGAGATCCGCCCGTTCGACGAGGAGCGCGCCGTCACGGTCGCCCGCTGGTTCAAGGAGCGCGGCATCACGACGATCGGCGTGTGCTTCCTGCACTCCTACGCCGACGACAGCCACGAGCTCGCGATGCGTGAGGTGCTCCGTCGCGAGCACCCGGACGCCGTCGTGTCGATCAGCTCGGAGGTGCTGCGCGAGTACCGCGAGTACGAGCGGTCGATGACGACCCTCGTCGACGCCGCGGTCAAGCCCAACGTGTCTCGCTACGTCGCGAACATCCACCACCGGCTCGACGAGTTCGTCGGCAGCACCGAGAAGCTGCCCTTCTACATCATGAAGTCCAACGGCGGCGTGCTCTCCGCCGACGAGGTCGTGCACCAGCCGATCACGACGGTCCTCTCGGGTCCGGCCGCCGGGGCGCTCGGCGCCGGCCTCATCGCCGGTCGAGCCGGCTTCGACAAGGTCCTCACGTGCGACGGCGGTGGCACCTCGACCGACGTGTCCGTCGTCCTCGCGGGCGAGCCGACCCTGACGACCGAGGGCACGGTCGGTGCCTACCCGAGCAAGATCCCGATGATCGACGTCGTCACCGTCGGGGCGGGCGGCGGCTCCATCGCGTGGATCTCCCCCGAGGGCTCGCTCAAGGTCGGCCCGCAGTCCGCGGGCGCCGACCCCGGCCCCCTCTGCTACGCCAAGGGCGGCACCGAGCCGACGATCACCGACGCCCACGTGACGCTCGGACGCATCCCCCCGCACCTGCTCGGCGGCGAGATCCCCCTCGACGTCGAGTCGGCCCGCACCGGCGTCGCCGCACTCGCGGACCGCCTGGGCCTCGACTTCGAGCGCTGCGCGACCGGCATCCTCGAGATCTCCGCGTGGAACCAGGCCAACGCGCTGCGCCAGGTTTCGGTCAAGCGCGGTCTCGACGTGCGCGACTTCATGCTCGCGACGTTCGGTGGCTCGGGATCGCTGCTCGCGTGCCGCCTCGTCGACATCCTCGGCCTCGCCGGCGTCGTCGTCCCGCAGAACCCCGGCAACGTCTCCGCCTTCGGCCTGCTCACCGTCGACGTCAAGAACGACTACGTCCAGACGTCCGTCGCGCGCCACCACGCGCTCGACCACGCCGCCGTGCAGAAGACCTTCGACGACCTCACCGCGAAGGCCGCGAGCGCCCTCGACGGCGAGGGCTTCGCGCGCGAGAGCCACCGCTACACGCGCACCGTCGACCTGCGCTACTTCGGCCAGGCCTACGAGGTCCGTGTCGCCGCGCCCGAGGGAGAGGTCGACGAGGCGTATGCCGCGGGCGTCGCCTCGCGCTTCCACGACGAGCACCGGGCGCTCTACGGCTACGACTTCCGGAACGACCCGACGCAGCAGGTCGAGTGGGTCAACCTCCGCGTCACGGGTGTCGGCCCGATCACGCGCCCGGAGCTGCGTGACCTCGCGCCGTCGGAGGGCGCGGCCGACGTCCGCGAGCGGGCCCACCGCAGCGTGCGCCCGGTCTGCTTCGACGCCGACGCCGGCTACGTCGACACGGACGTCTGGTGGCGACCCGACCTGCTCGCCGGCGACACGGTCGAGGGCCCAGCGGTCATCGAGGAGTTCGGATCGACGGTCCCGGTGCACCCCGGCTTCGTCGTCCGTGTCGACACGCTCGGCAACCTCGTCATCACCCGGTCCACCGCCGCGCCGACGACCACCTCGACGACCACCCCGGAGGCCTGACATGTGCTTCTCCTGCCAGACCGCGGCCACCCGGCTCGCCCCTGTCGACGCCGCCACCGGGTCGCAGCACCCCGACGTCTCGGCCGCCCCAGACGGCGCGGCGGTGAACCCTGCGGGGCTCCCCACGGCATACGAGCACGGCAACCGCCTGACGCCCGAGGGCACGACGGTCGACCCGATCCTCGTCGAGATCGTCGAGGGCACGCTCGCGAGCGTCGAGATGGAGGTCGAGACGGCCATTGCCCGCACGTCACGCTCCCCCATGATCCGCGACGCCCACGACTTCCGCGCCGGCATCCACGATCGCCAGCTGCGCAAGCTGACGGGTCGCTCGTACAGCGCGCTCGTGCACCCGATCGCGCGCGACTTCCCGCTCGACGAGATGAGCGAGGGCGACGTCTTCTTCCACAACGACGTCTACGAGTCGGAGGGCGGCATCGGCCACCTCCCGGACCTCTGCGTCACCGTGCCGGTCTTCTCCGGCGGAGAGGTCGTCGCGTTCGTCCAGGCGTTCGGCCACCACGACGACATCGGTGGCGCCGTCCCCGGCTCGATGCCGAGCAACGCCCAGACGGTCTTCGAGGAGGGCCTCTCGGTCCCGCCGATCAAGCTGTGGGACAAGGGAGTTCCGAACCAGGCGGCGCTGCGCATCATGACGCGCAACAGCCGCATGCCCGACAGCCTCGCTGCGGACCTCGACGCCGAGTGCTCGGCCTGCCTCATGGGCGCCCGTCGCCTCGGGGAGCTCTTCGAACGCTACGGCCGGGACACGATCGAGGCCGCCTTCGACGCGATCCTCGACAAGACGACGGAGACCTACCGCCGCGAGATCCTCAGCAAGATCCCCGACGGCACGTACGTCTGGGAGGACTACGCCGAGCACGACGGCGTCGACGAGCCGAAGCTGCACACGCAGCGGATCACCCTGACCAAGCAGTCGACCGGCGGCCCCGGCCCCGGTGACGGTGGCCCCAAGCTGATCATCGACTTCACCGGCACCGCGCCGCAGGCCAAGGGCCCGATCAACCACTGCGGCGACTACGTCGGCGGCAACTTCCTCAAGAAGTGGCTCGCGCCCATCCTGCGCAACCTCGCCGACACCCCCGAGCGGATGGCCGAGCTCGACGTCAACGAGGGCATCGTGCCGCTCATCGAGATGAAGTTCCCCGAGAAGGGCACGCTCCTCACGCCGATCTACCCCGCGCCGACGAACGCCCGCACCTTCGTCATCCTGCGCCTGCTCGGCGTCCTCGCCGGCGTCGTCGCCAAGGCCGTCGACGGCAAGATGCCCGCCGACCAGGAGACGATCCGCTACACCGGCGTCTACGGCAAGGACCGCGACGGCAACGACTACCTCATGCGTGAGGTGCTCGGTGGCGGCTCCGGTGGGCGCTACTACGCCGACGGCGAGGACACGATCCACGTCGTGCCCGACAGCCGCAACCTGCCGACCGAGTTCACCGAGAGCCGGTTCCCGTTCATCGTCGAGCGGCTCGGCCTCGCCGTCGACTCCGGCGGCGCCGGGCGGCACCGCGGTGGCCTCGGCTACGAGAAGCACATCCGGATGCTCAAGGACGCCCACTTCATGTCGATCGCCGACCGGTCGATCCTCGCCTGCTGGGGCGTCAAGGGCGGCAAGGCCGGTCGTCCCTTCGAGGTCACCGTCGACGTGGGCGGTCCGGAGGAGCGCACCGTCGACGCCCTCGCCGACGCCGAGGTCGTCAAGGCCGGCCAGGTCATCCGCATCCGGACCACGGGTGGCGGCGGCTGGGGCGACCCGCTCGACCGGCCCTACGCCGAGGTGGAGCGCGACCTGCGCTGGGGCAAGGTCTCCTTCGAGGGCGCGCGCCGCGACTTCGGCGTCGTCGCCACCGGCGACCTCGACGAGCCCGTCATCGACGCCGCCGCCTCGGATGCCTTGCGCGAGCAGCTGCGCGGCGACCGCGCGGCCGAGCAGCCCTTCTTCGACCGCGGCCCCGGCTACGCGACGCTCGCCGCGGGACAGACTGCGGCGGATGTCGACTGGGTCTGACCGTGACGACGGTCCTCGTGATCGGCGCGGCCGGCAAGACCGGCCGCGCCGTCACGCGCTCCCTCACGTCACACGGCGTCACCGTGCGCGCTGCCGTGCGATCGCCGGAGCGGGCCGAGACAGCGTATGCCGCTGGGGCCCGGTCGATCTCGGTCGTTGACCTCGGCTCCGGGCTCGGTCTCGACGACGCCTTCGACGGGGTCGACGGCGTCTATCACCTGGCGCCCAACGTCCACCCCGACGAGGTCGCCATCGCCGACCGCGTCGCCGGTGCTGCAGTTCGGGCCGGCGTGGCCCGATTCGTGTTCCACTCGGTGCTGCACCCGCACGACCCGTCGATGCCGCACCATCTGCGCAAGGCGGAGGCCGAGAAGGTCGTGCGCACCCACCTGCGGGGGGCCACGGTGCTCCGCCCGGCGGCATACCACCAGAACCTCCTCGACGCGGCCCACGCCGGCCGGCTCGCGGCCCCCTACTCGCTCGACACCCCGTTCACGAACGTCGACCTCGACGACGTGGCCGAGGTCGCTGCGACGGTGCTGGCCCGCCCCGGGCATGAGGGCGTCACCTACGACCTCGCCGGGCCCGAGGTGCTCTCGGTGCGGGAGCAGGCGCACGTCGCCGCCGACGTGCTCGGGCACCCCGTCGAGGCCGTCCGCGTGGAGCTCGCGGAGTGGGTGGCCGGGCCCGGCGCCTCGCTCACGCCCCAGGCGCGCGACGACCTGCTGGCGATGTTCGCCTCCTACGACCGCGGCGGTCTCGTGGGCGAGGCCGCTCCCCTGCGCCGGTTGCTCGGCCGCGAGCCGCGCTCGTGGGCCGACGTCCTCACGCACACCTGACCGTCGCCGGACCGTCCGCCGCTCAGTCGATGTCGCGTTCCTCGATGGTCTGTCGCACGGTGTTGGTCGGGGTCGTCGCGCCGCTGGGGCGCTCCTCGCGGGTGATGATGCGCTTGCGGCGGGTGCCCTTGCTCCCGTGCCAGATGAGCGCCGCGCCCGCGATCATGAGGATGACGCCGACGATGGGCAGGCTGATGACGGACGTGTTGGCCCGCACCGCGAAGGTCAGGATGGCCCCCACGACGGCGAGCAGGACTCCGACTCCCACGGTCCCCCACCTCTCGGTTCGGTCGGCGGCGCCCCGGACGGCGCCCCCTCGGACATTATGTTCCTCGTACCCGCCCGACCGGTATGCCGGGCGTGGTTCGTGACGGCGCCCACCCGCCGGCTCGGCACGGTCGCGCGCTGCACCCGACGGCATACATCTGCCAATGTCGGGGGTCGCGTTGGGCAGGAGGTGACAACGCGCCCGCTCGGCTGCCCTCCATAGGCTCACGCCATGACGACCGAGGACGCGCCGTGAGGGTGCTCGTGGCGCTGGGCGGCAACGCCATGACCGGGCCCGACGGCAGCGCGACGCCCCAGGCCCAGCTCGACGCCATCGCCGTCGCGAGCCACCACCTCGCCGAGCTCGTCGCCGCCGGCCACGAGGTCGTCATCACGCACGGCAACGGGCCCCAGGTCGGCAACCTCCTCGTCAAGAACGAGCTCGCCGCGCACGTCGTGCCGCCGGTCCCGCTCGACTGGTGCGGCGCCCAGACGCAGGGGACGATCGGCTTCACGCTGCTCGACACCCTCGAGGCCGCCCTCGCCGCCCGTCACGTCGAGCGACCGGTCGCCGCGATCATCACGCGCACCCTCGTCGACGCCGACGACCCCGGCTTCACCCACCCGACGAAGCCGATCGGGCGCTTCCTGCCCCGCGAGCAGGCCCAGACGCTCATCGACCACGGCGAGCGCTGGGAGGACCGCGGCGAGAAGGGCTGGCGTCGCGTCGTCGCCTCCCCCGAGCCGGTCGAGGTCCTCGAGACGCACACGCTCCACACGCTCCTCGCCGCTGGTTACGTCGTCGTCACGGCCGGAGGCGGCGGTATCCCCGTCGTCCGCGGCAGTGACGGCGCCATGCACGGCGTCGAGGCCGTCATCGACAAGGACCTCACGGCCGCCCTGCTCGCCCGGGCCGTCCACGCCGACGCGCTCGTCATCGCGACCGACGTCGCCCACGCCGTCGCCGGCTGGGGCACGCCGGAGGCCCACGACATCGGCCGGGTCACGCTCGCCGAGATGGAGGCGTATGCCGCCGCCGGCCACTTCGCGTCGGGCTCGATGGGCCCGAAGGTCGAGGCCGCCCTGCGCTTCGTCCGCTCCGGCGGTTCGCGCTCGATCATCACAGCACTCGACCAGCTCGCCACCGCCGTCGACGGCCACGTCGGCACCGTCATCGAAAACCCTGAAAGAGAAAGGTGATTCACGTGCCCGAAGCCATTGAGGTGCGCAAGGTCCCCATCCACTCGGTCGCCGACGCGTCGGAGCTCGCCACGCTCATCGACGACGGTGTCATGGAGGCGAGCCGCGTCATCGCCATCATCGGCAAGACCGAGGGCAACGGCGGCGTCAACGACTACACGCGGATCATCGCCGACCGCGCCTTCCGCGAGGTCCTCGTCGAGAAGGGTGCCCCGGCCGACCAGGTCAAGCAGGTCCCGATCGTCTGGTCCGGTGGCACGGACGGCATCATCAGCCCGCACGCGACGATCTTCGCCACCGTCCCGGCCGACCGGGCCGAGCAGTCCGACGAGCCCCGGCTGACCGTCGGCTTCGCGATGAGCGAGCCGATCAAGCCCGAGGAGATCGGCTACGTCGCGATGGTCGAGAAGGTCGCCGACGCCGTGAAGGTCGCCATGGAGCGCGCCGGCATCACCGACCCTGCCGACGTCCACTACGTCCAGACCAAGACACCGCTGCTGACGATCCACACGATCCGCGACGCGAAGTCGCGCGGGCACCAGGTCTGGACCGAGCACACGCACGAGTCGATGGACCTCTCCAACGGCACGACCGGCCTCGGCATCGCCGTCGCCCTCGGTGAGATCGAGATGCCGACCGACGCCGACATCATGCACGACCGGTCGCTCTTCTCGTCCGTCGCCTCGTGCAGCTCGGGCGTGGAGCTCGACCAGGCGCAGGTCGTCGTCGTCGGCAACACCAAGGGCATCGGTGGCCGCTACCGCATCGGCCACTCGGTGATGCAGGACGCGCTCGACGCCGACGGCGTGTGGGGCGCGATCAAGGACGCCGGGCTCGACCTGCCCGAGCGCCCGCACAGCAGCGACATCCAGGGCCGGCTCGTCAACGTCTTCCTCAAGTGCGAGGTGAGCCAGGACGGCACCGTGCACGGTCGACGCAACGCGATGCTCGATGACTCCGACGTGCACTGGCACCGCCAGATCAAGTCGGCCGTCGGCGGTGTCACCGCCTCGGTGACCGGTGACCCGGCCGTCTTCGTGTCCGTGTCCGCTGCCCACCAGGGCCCTGACGGCGGCGGCCCGGTCGCCGCGATCGTCGACCTCGGCGAGGGCGAGCCCACCGGCTACCGCTGGACCCGCTGAACCGCTGAACCGCTGAACCGCTGAACCGCCGACGCGCCGCCACCACCGTCGAGAGGCCACGGATGGCCCGGTGGGCGCAGTCGAAAGGCCAGTTCCCCGTGAGGAGAACTGGCCTTTCGACGTTCCCACAGTGGCCGGACGTGGCCCCTCGACGGTGTCAGTGGGCGAAGTGGCGCGTCCCCGTGAAGTACATCGTCACGCCGGCCGCCTTCGCGGCCTCGATGATCTCCTCGTCGCGGATCGAGCCGCCGGGGGCCACGACCGCGCGGACGCCGGCGTCGAGCAGGATCTGCAGTCCGTCGGCGAACGGGAAGAACGCGTCGGACGCGGCGACGGAGCCGCGGGCCCGCTCCTCCCCCGCGCGGCGCACGGCGAGGTAGCACGAGTCGACCCGGTTGACCTGGCCCATCCCGACGCCGACCGCCGCGCCGTCCTTGGCGAGCAGGATCGCGTTGGACTTCACGGCGCGGATCGCGCGCCAGGCGAACTGCAGGTCGGCGACCGTCGCGTCGTCCGCGGCGTCGCCGGCGACGAGCCGCCAGTTCGCGGCCTCGTCGCCGCCGGTCACCGCGTCACCCTCACCGCGCACGACGGCGTCGACCTTGTCGACGGTCTGCACGAGCAGGCCGCCGCTGATCGCACGCGTCTCGATCGGGTCGGCTGCCTGCGCCATGCCGGCGGGCAGCCGCAGGACGCGGAGGTTCTTCTTGGCCGTGAGGATCTCGAGGGCCTCGGGCTCGTAGTCGGGCGCGATGATCACCTCGGTGAAGACCGGCTTCGCAGCAGCCGCCATCGCAGCGGTGACGGTGCGGTTCGCCGCGATGATGCCGCCGTAGGCGCTCACCGGGTCGGTCGCGTGGGCCCGCTCGTAGGCCTCCTCGATGCTGCCGCCGACGGCGATGCCGCACGGGTTGGCGTGCTTGATGATCGCGACGGTCGGCTGGTCGCCATGGTCGTGCGCGGCCCGCACGGCGGCGTCGGTGTCGACGTAGTTGTTGTAGGACATCTCCTTGCCGTGCAGCTGCTCCGCGCTGGCCACGCCCGGGCGCCAGTGGCGGTAGAGCGCGGCGCTCTGGTGCGGGTTCTCGCCGTAGCGGAGCGCTGCCGAGCGGTCGAACGTCGCACCCGTCCAGGCCGGGAAGCCGGTGCCGTCGCTCGTGTCGGCGACGACGTTGCCCATCCAGTTCGCGACGGCGTTGTCGTAGCTCGCCGTGTGGACGAAGGCCTCGGCCGCAAGGCGGCGACGCTCGGTCAGCGTGAAGCCGCCGGCCCCGAGGGCCTGCGTCACGTGGGCGTATGCCGCCGGGCTCGTCACGATGGCGACGCTCGCGTGGTTCTTGGCCGAGGCGCGCACCATCGACGGACCGCCGATGTCGATCTGCTCGACGCACTCGTCCTCGCTCGCACCCGACGCGACGGTCTCGCGGAACGGGTAGAGGTTGACGACGACGAGGTCGAAGGCCTCGACGCCGAGGTCGGCGAGCTGCTGGACGTGGTCCGGGTTGCGGGTGTCGGCCAGGATGCCGGCGTGCACCTTGGGGTGCAGCGTCTTGACCCGGCCGTCGAGGCACTCGGGGAAGCCGGTCAGCTCCTCGACCTGCGTCACGGGCACCCCCGCGGCGGCGATGGTCTTCGCCGTCGAGCCGGTCGAGACGATGGCGACCCCGGCAGCGTCGAGGGCCCGGGCCAGCTCGTCGAGACCGGACTTGTCGTAGACGGAGACGAGGGCCCGCTGGATCGGGCGGCGGCCGTCGGTGTCGGTGGACGGCGCGGCGGACGGGGCAGCAGTCATGGGGTGCACTCCTGGTTCGGTGACATCGGTCGCGGCGCGTCCGGTCGGTCTGACCGAAAAGCATCCGTTCTCGCGAGGCACCCAGGCGGTCGATGCTCCCGACGTCACTCCCCGGTGGTGTCCCACCCGCGCCAGTCGTGTGCGACCAGCGTAGCGGTCAGGGCCGCCCGATCCGAACTCGTCGTCCTTCGACGGCGAAGCCCTCACGCGCCAGTCGGCTCACGACGTCGACGAGCAGGTCTCGCTCCTGGACCTTGATCCGCTCGTGCAGGCTCTCCTCCGTGTCGTCGTCCTCGACCGCCACGACCCGCTGCTCGATGATCGGACCGGTGTCGACGCCGGCGTCGACGACGTGGCACGTCGTGCCGGTCACCTTGACGCCGTAGGCGAGGGCGTCGCGCACGCCGTGGGCGCCGGGAAAGCTCGGCAACAGGGCGGGGTGGGTGTTGACGACGGGCTGCGCCTCGAGGGTCGCCCGTCCGAGGATCCGCATGAAGCCTGCCGTCACGACGAAACGCGGTCCGGCCGCGGCGACCTGCTCGGCGAGGGCGCCGTCCCAGGCGGCTCGGTCCTCGAAGTCGGCGGGCCGCACGACGAACGTCGGTATGCCGGCCCGCTCGGCCCGCTCGAGCCCCGTGCACGGGCGGTCGGCCCCCACCGCGGCGATCCGCACGCCGTAGTCCGGGTCGGCCGAGGCGTCGACGAGCGCCTGGAGCAGGGTGCCGGAGCCGGAGACGAGGACGACGACCGGCACCGGGTCACCAGCGCCACCACCGTCAGTCCGTGTCGATGCGCGGGCAGCGGCGTTCGTCATGGCGCGAGTCTAGGGGCCCTTCGGGGGCCGAGCCCGTCACCGGGGTCGCACCGTGAGCGTGGCCGCCCGGCTGTTGGCGACACCTGCCTCGTTGGTGAACACGGCGCGGTACCGGGTTCCCGTGACAGTGGGCGTGACGCCGGTGACGACGAGCCGCGTGGAGTGAGCGCCCGCGATCGGCACCCAGGTGCGGCCGCGGTCCCTCGACCTCTGCCACGTCACAGTGGGTGCTGGTGCCCCGCTCGCCGCGGCCGTGAACGTCGCGGTCGCGCCGGACCTCACGGTGACGTCCTGTGGCTCCGACGTGACGCCCGGCGCCAGTGTGCGCACGGTGAGCACGGCCACACCGGTCACGGCGGAGCCGCCGACGTTGGTGAACTCGGCCCGGTACCGCGTCCCGGACTGGGAGGACCGGAGGTCGGTGAGAGTCAGCTGGGCGGTCGTGGCGCCGGCGATCTGCGTCCACGTCACGCCCCCGTCGCCCGAGCTCGACCACTGCACGCTCGGTTGGGGGTCGCCGGAAGCCGCAGCCATGAAGGTCGCCGTGCCTCCAGCGAGACCGTCGGTGCTGCTGGGTGAGGTCACGACACGTGGCGCAGCCGGAAGGACCGTCAGCGTGACGATGCCCGAGTTCGCCGTCCCCGTCGCGTTGGTGTACCTGACGACGTACTGCTCACCGTTCTGGGCGTACGTCACTGCCGGCAGCGTGAGGCTCGGGCTGGTGGCATCGGGGATCGCCGTGAAGGTCGGTCCCGCCGTGACGCGGTACCACTGCGCGGTCGGGGCCGGGTTGCCCGTCGCGCTCGAGGCGAAGGTCACCGACTCGCCGGCGGTCACCGTGGTGTTCGCCGGGACGAGACCCATGGAGGGCGCCACGGCCGCCTCGACGACCAGGCTCTGCTCGGAGGCGGTCGCCGCGAACACCGCGTTCGGCGAGGTGCGGATGACGAGACGGTACGTGTCGGCCGGGAGACCCTCGAGGGTCCGTGCCACCAGCCCGTCCGCGTTCACTGCCTGGTTGACCACCTGGAAGTCCGGCCTGTCCGTCTGGTTGGCGGAGCGGAAGAGCTGGAAGTCCACCCGGGCCCGGGTGATGTCGCCCGGGTGGCCGTCGTCCACCTGACCCAACGTGGCCGTCATGACGGCGAGCCCGGGCGCGGTCACCGCTCGGGTGGTGCTGGTCAGCGTGGCATCCTCCGGGGTGACGGTGGTGGCCCCGCTGTAGCCCAGGACGTAGTGGTCGCTCGAGTAGCCGCCGCAGCCGTTCAGCGGGTAGCTGCCCGGCTCCGCCGTGACCTCCCCGGTCGCAGAGACGAGACCGATGAGCCGCTCGCATCCGGAGAGCGTGCCGGTGATCCCGTCGAGGGCGAGGGGTTCAGGGATGAATGGTGACAGCGAAGGCGCCGGGTCCGAGTACTGCAGTGGTCCGTCGCTCACGGTGATGAGGAACGCGCTCGGCCTGACCTGGAACGCCCTGCTGACCGGGGTCGCCGCCGGGAAGACACCGTCCCCCGCCTGCGAGGCCGTGATGCTGCACGTGCCCACCCCGGTGGCGGTGACGGTGCCCGAGTCGAGCCGGCACACGCTCTGCGAGGCGGGGTCGACGGAGAGCGTGACGGGCAGCTGAGACGTCGCCGAGGCACGGACGCCCTGGGTCTCGTAGGGTCGGCCGTAGATGCTGCTCCGCGTGAACTGCATGTCGGCGGGCGTCTCGAAGCCGATCGTGTTGGTCGGTTCGGACACCGTGAACGAGCGCGTGACCGAGGCGAAACCACCAGCACCGTTGGTGACCTTGACACCGACGTGACCTGACCCGCTCTGCTCGAACGCCAGGACGAGTGTCGACGAGCCAGGGACGATGCAGAAACCGTTGGCGGCGGTCGGGCACGAGTAGAGCCATTCGTACGTCAACGGCGTGCCGGAGTCGTCGAGCACCGATGCGGTGTAGGTGACCGGAACTCCTCGAGTCGCCTCCCACGGTCCATCGAGCCTGATCTGTGGCGACGCCGGTGGGACGGCGGGGTCCGGCGGCGTGCCGTGGACCATTTCGAGCACGTTCGCGGTGCGCCCCTGGCCGTCGACGTACGTGATGTCGTCCCGGAGGCACGACATCCATGCCATCCCGCTCGGCGCGATGGCGCCGCCTCCGGGGTAGCACGAGCTGTCCAGCGCCGTGGCGCCGACCGGGGCGATGTTGAACAAGTACTTGCCCGTCGCGTTCTGGGTGCGCTCGGCGATGTAGGTCTCACCGCCGGGCCCTCGGAACGGGAACCACGTCGACTGCCACTCCGGCGTCACCGTGCCGTCGGGAAGGACCTGCTGCAGGATCCACCAGCCCTCTCCATGCGGTCGGACCCAGAGCGATCCCTCGTCGTCGGGCAGGTCCACCGAGATTCGCGGTGCTTGGCTCCAGCTCGTGATGGCTCCACCGGACTCGACACCGTTGAGGAACTGCGGCTCCGCCTCGGTCCACGCAGGAGCGTTGCCATCACTTCCGCTGGCAGGCGCGTTCGCGCACTCATGCAGCTCGACGCCGACCTGGATGAAACCGGTGCAGCCCCACTCGGGCTCGGGGAAGGTCTCGTTGAGGAAGGTGGCCATGAGTCCCGGATAGGCCTCGGCCTGCTTCATCAGTGCAGCCAGATCGGGGGTCCCCTGCGCCTTGGTGAGCAGCTCGGCCAGCTTCTTCGGCGCCTCCAGGTCACTGTTGATCTGGATCGATGCAATGGTGGTGGTGACGACGATGTCGACGATGGCGCCCACCACTGACGTGACGGCACCGAAGACCTCGATCCCGGCCGTCAACCGGGCCTCGGCCAACGCAGCCGCTCGTGCAGCGCGAGCCGCTGCCTCCGCGTCGGCGATGGCGGTCACGGCCCCGGCCTTGAGGGAGTTCGCGGCCTTGAGCGCCGTGAACGAGCGCAGCGCCTGCGCGTCAGCGGCGGCAGCCTCCGCGATCTTGATCGTGGCCTCGGCCCCCTGCAGGGCGGGGCTGGCGATGAACTTCGCTCGGGCCGCGAACGGGAAGAGCTTGGTCACGAAGAGGTTGTCCGCACCCAGGGGGACGGCCAACGCCCGCGCGATGGGGATCGCCGCCCCACTGGCGGCCAACGAGACACCCATCCCCACGAGTGCGGACACCTGCCCTGCGTGAATCGTGAAGTCGTTGTACGTCAGTGGGTTCCACGCGTTCGTCACTCCCTGTGACAGCGCCTCCAGCTGGAGGTACTGCCCGTACTTCACGAACTGGTCATAGGTCGGCCGGGGTGGGGAGAAGACGAGGAAGCTGAAGATCGTGAGCCCTGACTCGGTGCAGATCGTCGTCCCTCGTCCGTTGTACTCGGCCGTGGTGTCGTACCGGCCCGGCGGGTGGTAGTTGCAGTAGCCGTCGGACCCGTTCCGCGGCTGGGGGGCATAGGTGTCGGTCTTCGTGTACGTGCTCTCGGTGAGTCCTGACCACTTGACGTACTCACCCACGGCAGCCTTCGCAGCGCCGATCTGCGTGCGTCGCACCTTGGCGGAGAACCACGCGTGGACGAGTCCCTCCGTCGCCGTTCTGCTCGCCGCCGGCTTGAGCATGATCACCCCGAGGTCGGCCCAGAGCTGGGTGCGGATGTCGTCGCGGGCGAGCGCCCGGACGCTCAGCTCGTCGCTCGGTGGGAGCGACTTGTTCTGGAGCACCTCGGCGACCGCCTTCGTCTCGAAGGCCGTGAGCGCCGCCTGGGTCTCAGCCGAATACGGCTGGGGCAGCGGAATGTGCAAGACCGGATCCGGCACCAGGTCGAAGAGCTTGATGATCGGTGGTGGGGCCGGTGGTTCGGCGGCCGCGGCAGAATGTGAAGGCGTCACCGTGGCGACCGTGAGGGCTGAGGCGGTCACGAGGCCGAGTACGGCCACCATTCGCGAGAATCGGCTCATCACGGTTGGGCTCCTCTGCCGAGTGCACCCCCGCCGACTCAGCATGGCAGGCCGCGCACCGTTCCATCGACGAATCGTCAGATGGGGCAATGCCAGCGGATGGGAGAGGGGGTGTGCGCGCTCGGTCGCCGGGGCAGTGCCACTCTGGACGGCTCCCGGCCTCCTGCGCCCGCTCGCGATGGGCGAGGATGGACCACATGACCGAGCCGCAGCAGGAGCAGGAGATCGCGTTCGCCCGTGAGAAGGCGAAGCGCACCCTGCCCATCGCGCTCCTCGTGCTGCTCGGCCTCGTGGCGATGTACCTCCCGCTGCCGAAGCGCTTCGTCGCCGTGCTGCCGCTCGTGCTCGCGATCGTGCTGACCGTGCGCCTGCTCCGCTTCCTGTCGACGCGCGGCGGCAAGGAGAAGATCTGGCCCGTCGTGACCCTCGTGATCTCCGGCATGCTGCTGTCGTCCCTGGCGCTCCAGGTCGTCTTCTACGACTCGGTCCACGCCTACGAGGAGTGCGTCGCCGGGGCGCAGACGAGTATCGCCGAGGGCGACTGCGCGCCGCTGAAGGACGCCGGGATGATCGGCCTCGTCGCCCGCTGAGGCCACCCCGACCGTCCCGCGTCAGTCCCCGCGTCAGCCCCCGTCGACACTCCCCGTCAGTCCGCCTCGGGGGCTGAGGTCTCCGCGTCCGCACCGGCCTGCGTCGCGACCCCCGACTGGTGCTCGCGCTCGCGCTGCTCGGCGCGACGGTCACGGAGCACGAGCACGCCCGTGAAGAGCAGCGCACCCCCGACGACCTCGGCCGTCAGGGCCGCAGCGAACGACCAGAGGTGGGCCCCGACGGCCGAGAGCCGGTCGACGCCGACCGCACCGTTGCCGAGAGCGGTCAGGGCGACGACGACCACGACCGCGACGAGCGCCGCCACGGCCGTGGCCGACAACCGGGCCCGCACGTTGCCGAAGAACTCGAGCTCGGCGTCGACCCGACGACCGAGCCACACGCCGACGAGCACCGGAGCCAGCACGACGGCATACATCGTCGCCGGGTAGTCGCTGGCCTGCGGCAGCGCACCGAGCACGGGCACGAGCGGCAGCAGCCCGGGCTGGGCGGCTCCGGCGGAGATCGTCGAACCGAGGGCGACCTGGAAGCCCGGGCCCGCGAGGAACGAGAGGGCCCACGTGGCCGCGTTGCCGAGGAGGGCGACCTGGGCGAGCGCGATGATGGCGATCGCCCCGAGGTTGGCGCCGTACTGGTCCTGGATGTCGGCGACGGTCGACCACGACACGACGAGTCTCACGACGACGACGACGAACCCGAGGGCGAGCAGCACGCCCGCCCCGCGCCAGCCGGTGCGCCACACCGTCGGCAGCCACGTCGGGCCGCGCCGGAACCACGTGCGCACGAACGCCGGCGCGCTCTCGTCGTCGGGCCGGAGCAAGACGAAGCCGAGCGCTGCGAGCGGCACGAGCAGCGACCCCAAGACCGCGGCGACACCGGGCGTCGCCGGGCCCCCGAGGGTGAAGAGCGCGAAGACCGCCGACACGAGGCCGTACCCGATGACGAAGCCGGGCACGACGCCCCACTGCGCGACGCGGCTCCAGTCAGTCGCACCGACGCGCAGCCGTTCCGTCGCCGCGAGACGACGGGCGAAGCGGTAGGCGATGAGGACGAAGACGAGCAGGAGCAGCAGCGGCGTCATGGAGATCGCCACGGAGCCGGCACCGACGGACTGTCCGTGGCCGAGGAACCAGAGAGCGCTGGCGACCGAGACCGCCGAGAACCACCCGACCGAGCTCTCGGGCGCAGCCACCCAGCCGATGAGCGCGGGCAGGACGACGACCGACCACGTGCCGACGGCGGCGAGGGCGCCGGCGCGCAGGGCAGCCGGCATCGCCGTCGAGGGGCTGGTCGACGAGGTCGCCGACGTGGTCGTCGACGTCGTGGTCGTGCTCGGCGGGGCCAGTGGTCTCACTCCTGCGCTGCGGGTCCTGCGGGCTCGTGCGTGGTCGCTCCCATGGTCACAAGATCCCCGCCACGGAGCGAGCGCCCACGCCGATGGGGCCCGAGAGCGGCCGGATGTGAGGCACGGATCAGCCCCGAGACCCCGCGCCCCCGACCCGACGGGCGGACGATGGAGGTGAAGGGGATGACCCATCATGAACAGCAGAACCCTCCACCTGCTGGCACCCCTGCTGGCAGTGCTCGCCCTCATCGTGGCCGCCGTCGGCCCGACCGCCCGGGCCCCGACCCCGCGCGCCGCCGTCGTCGCCACCGCGCCGCTCGAGATCACATCCGTGCGCGTCGCCTACGCGGGCACTGTCTACCTCACCTTCGACGACGGTCCCAGCTCCACCTATACCCCGAAGGTCCTCGCCGTCCTGCGGAAGTACGGCGTGCACGCCGTCTTCTTCGAGCTCGGCCAGAACGTCTCGTGGTACCCGTCGATCACCCGCAGCCTGCGCAGCAACGGCAACCTCATCGGCAACCACACGTGGACCCACCCCGACCTCACGACGTTGTCGACGTCCGCCGTCACGTCGCAGCTGAACCGGATGGAGTCGGCCCTCGGCTACCGGCCACGCTGCGTGCGACCGCCCTACGGGGCGACGAGCTCGCGCATCGCGACGATCATCGCCAACCGCGGCCAGCGCCAGATCCTCTGGACCGTCGACCCGCGCGACTGGTCCCGCCCCGGCACCACGACGATCGTGAGCCGCGTGCTCGCGAGCGTCCGGGGCGGCTCGCGGATCCTCATGCACGACGGAGGCGGTGACCGGTCGCAGACGGTGGCCGCCCTCGACCTGCTCATCCCGAGGCTGCGGGCCCGCGGCTTCGTCATCGGCCTGATGGCCTGCTGATCACCGATCGCGTATGCCGTCCCGCCGGGCCACGCGCCCGGGTGCCGTGGGCGACGGGCCGGCCACACGGCATACGCCCTCGGGAGACAGCAGAGCGGGCGGCCACCCGGAGGTGACCGCCCGCTCGGAAACGCTGCTGGCGCAGGCTACTTCGCGAGGTCCTTCATGATCTCGCGCATGAGGTCGGCCGTCTCGGACGGCGTCTTGCCGACCTTGACGCCCGCGGCCTCGAGGGCCTCCTTCTTGGCCTGCGCGGTGCCCGAGGAGCCGGAGACGATGGCGCCGGCGTGGCCCATCGTCTTGCCCTCCGGGGCGGTGAAGCCGGCGACGTAGCCGACGACCGGCTTCGTGACGTGCTCCTTGATGTAGGCGGCCGCACGCTCCTCGGCGTCGCCACCGATCTCGCCGATCATGACGATCGCGTCGGTGTCGGGGTCGTTCTGGAACGCCTCGAGGCAGTCGATGTGCGTCGTGCCGATGATCGGGTCGCCACCGATGCCGACGGCCGAGCTGAAGCCGAAGTCACGCAGCTCGTACATCATCTGGTAGGTCAGCGTGCCCGACTTCGAGACGAGGCCGATGCGGCCGGTGCCGGAGATGTCGGCCGGGATGATGCCGGCGTTGCTGACGCCCGGGGTGATGAGGCCGGGGCAGTTCGGGCCGACGATGCGCGTCGTGCCCTTGTCCTTGGCGTAGTTGTAGAACTCCGCCGTGTCCTTGACCGCGACGCCCTCGGTGATGACGACGGCGAGGGGGATCTCGGCCTCGATCGCCTCGACGGCCGCGGCCTTGGTGAACTGCGCGGGCACGAAGATCACGGACACGTTGGCGCCGGTGGCCTCGATGGCCTCCTTGACCGTGCCGTAGACGGGGACGGAGACGCCGCCCTCGAAGTCGACCGTCGTGCCGGCCTTGCGGGGGTTGACGCCGCCGACGATGTCGGTGCCGGACTTGAGCATGCGCTGGGTGTGCTTCATGCCCTCGGACCCGGTCATGCCCTGGACGATGACCTTCGAGTCGGCGTTGAGGAAGATAGCCATGTTCGCTCGTTCTCTCTTCTGTGGCGAGGGGGTCAGTTGGCGGCGGGCCGGGAGGCGAGCTCTGCGGCGCGGCGCGCGGCGCCGTCCATCGTCGGCTCGATCGTCACGAGCGGGTGGTTGCGCTCCTGGAGGATGCGGCGACCCTCCTCGACGTTGTTGCCGTCGAGGCGCACGACGAGCGGGCGGTCCTCCTCGTCACCGAGCGCGTCGAGCGCTCCGACGATGCCGTTGGCCACGGCGTCGCAGGAGGTGATGCCGCCGAAGACGTTGACGAACACGCTCTTGACCTGGGGGTCCGAGAGGATGATGTGCAGGCCGTTGGCCATGACCTCGGCGCTGGCGCCGCCACCGATGTCGAGGAAGTTGGCCGGCTTCTGGCCGCCGAACTCCTCGCCGGCGTAGGCGACGACGTCGAGGGTGCTCATGACGAGCCCCGCGCCGTTGCCGATGATGCCGACGGAGCCGTCGAGCTTGACGTAGTTGAGGTCCTTCTCCTTGGCCGCTGCCTCGAGCGGGTCCGCGTGGGCGGTGTCCTCGAGCGCCTCGTGGTCGGCGTGGCGGAAGCCGGCGTTCTCGTCGAGCGTCACCTTGCCGTCGAGGGCGACGATCTGGCCGTCCTCGGTCTTGACGAGGGGGTTGACCTCGACGAGCGTGGCGTCCTCCTCGCGGTAGACGGTCCACAGCTTCTGGATGACGTCGGCGATGGCGGCCTTGTCGCCCTCGTCGAAGCCGGCGGCGTCGACGATCTCCTGCGCCTTCGCGGCGTCGATGCCCGTGTTGGGGTCGACGGCGACGCGCGCCAGGGCCTCGGGGCGCTCGACGGCGAGCTGCTCGATCTCCATGCCGCCCTCCTTGGAGCACATGGCGAGGTAGGTGCGGTTGGCACGGTCGAGCAGCACCGAGAAGTAGTACTTCTCCGCGATGCGGGCGCCCTGGGCGATCATCACGGTGCCCACGGTGTGGCCCTTGATGTCCATCCCGAGGATGGCCTCGGCAGCGGCCTGCGCCTCGTCGGGGCTCTTCGTGACCTTGACGCCACCGGCCTTGCCGCGGCCGCCGGTCTTCACCTGCGCCTTGACGACGGTGACACCGCCCGACTTCGGTCCGATCTGCTCAGCGGCCGCTCGGGCCTGCTCAGGGGTGGTGGCGATGGCGCCGGCCAGCACGGGCACCCCGTGCTTCTCGAACATGTCACGGGCTTGGTACTCGAAGAGATCCACGGGTGGGGTCCGTCCTCGTCGTCGATTCGAATCGTCGTCGATCGCGTCGCTGCGGCGTCCCGGGGCCCACGTGCTCACGCTCTCGCGCTCGGACGGGCCCTGCGCCGAGGCGCAACCGAATCAGGCTGTCCCTCGGACTCTAGTGGCTGTGACGTGTGGCGACCCCATCGGGTGCGCCCGACCGGACGAAGATCACACCGGCATCCCACCCCGCCCCGGCCCTCCGTTTCGCGCGCTCAGCGCACGAGCGCGCGAGACACGCAGGTGCGCGGGTCCTTTCGCGCGCCCCTTCACCGGATCGCGCGCTCACGCCAGGAGCGCGCGATCCGGGCGTATGCCCGGGGCCGAGCTCTGCGTGCTGGTGGCGGCGCCGGCGGTGTGCGGTCTCAGGCGGCGAGAGCGGCCAGGCGGAGGGCCTCGAGCACGCGGCCGTGGACCATCTCCGGTCTGGCGAGTTCGGACCACGTGAGCCGGACGACCACCCAACCGCAGCGGCGCAGCGCGTCCTCACGACGCTTCTCGTCGAAGAGGACCGCGCCGTCACCCGAGGCGTACTTCACCCTGCCGTCGAACTCGACGAGGACGCGGGTGCCCGTGATGCGGAAGTCGGCGCGGTAGGTCCTGCCCTCCGCCACGACCTCGAACTGCGGCTCGACGTCGTGGCCGAGCCCGCGCAGGACGTATGCCGTCAGCGACTCGCCCGGGGACTCGTGCCGGCCGTCCGCACACCGGAGCGCGGCACGCACCGGACCCACGCCGCGGTGGCCCTCGAAGTCGGCGATGGCCACGGGCAACGACTCGGCTGTCAACAGCCCTCGAGCGAGAGCGGCGTCGGCGGCCACGAGGGCTGCCGTCGGCTCGCCGACGAGTCCGGCGCCGACGGCGGCGTGCCCGACCGGAGCGAGCGGGGCCGGGTGAGTGTGGCCACCCGCGGATGGCGCGCCGACCCAAGCGACTCCCTCCTGCTCGCGGTGGAGCAGGAGGCCGGGGCGACGGCGGGACTGCCCGCTCCAGGGCTGGGGCGCCTCGGCGTCGAGCGGCCGGACGCGGGTCAGGTGCACGACGCCGAGGTCCACGCCGTGCAGTGGCAGCCCGAGCAGGACGAGTGCCGAGGAGTGACTGACCACGGCCGCTCCTTCATAGGCTCGGGAGAGCGCGATGGTACAGAGCCGGTGACGGTCACGCTCGTCCGCGGGGACGCCCACGGCATACCACCCGTGGGTCAGCCTCGTGCAGACGTAGCGATGGCACAGCAGGGCCAGCGCCCGCCCGTCGACGCCGGCGCGCAGGGCGTCTCGCGCGCTGAAGACTCCGTGTCTGGCAATGAGCTCGAGGTTCACCCGAGGAGGATCTCGGCCATGCATGGTGGCGCGCCGGTCCGGCCGCGCAGCTGTGGACGGTGCGGCCCGATGGCCGAAGGGTGCGGACAGCCGGGTCCCGCGCGGCCTGGGCGCGAAGTACGCACCGGGCGCCCAGAACCTCCCGCGCTCCGTGCTGGTTTCGCGCGCTCAGGTGTGGAGCGCGCGATACGTGGAGCGCGCGATACGTGGGCGGGCGAGGGTGACCTGGCGGGGGCTGGTCGGGGCTCGTCAGGGCTGGTCAGGCGGCGTGGACGTGGTCGCGGACCCAGCCGACGATCTCCATCGTCGTCGCGCCCGGCGTGAACACCTTGGCCACCCCGAGCTTCTCGAGCTCGGAGATGTCGTCCGCGGGGATGATGCCGCCGCCGAAGACGACGATGTCGCTCGCGTCACGCTCGGCGAGGAGCTCGACGACGCGCGCGAAGAGGGTCATGTGCGCGCCCGAGAGGACGGAGAGCCCGACGACGTCGGCGTCCTCCTGGATGGCCGCCTCGACGATCTGCTCGGGGGTCTGGTGCAGGCCGGTGTAGATGACCTCCATGCCGGCGTCGCGCAGCGCCCGGGCCACGACCTTGGCGCCCCGGTCGTGCCCGTCCAGACCCGGCTTGGCCACGACCACCCGGATGACGTCGGTCGACGCCGCACCCGCTCCGGTCGCGCTCGCGGTCTCGTCGTCGGTCACGGCGTCGGCGCCCAGGGACTCGCTCATGCCGGGCACTCTAGCCAGCCCCGCGAGACGCGACGCGCAATAGTGATGCATCGCCCACCGGTCGGGGTACGTTCGGGACGTGGCAGTGGCAGCACGGGCGGCGATGACGCCGCGACAGGCCGGCACCCCGAAGGGTGGCGCAGCGGGCCCTCGGGGCTTCGTGGCGACCGTCGGGGAGCTCGCCGGTGCGCTCCTGACCCCCACCGGGATCGCGGGCGCGGCTCTCGAGGCGACGTGGATGGGGCTGCACCTCGGGCTCTACCCGCTCGGGCTGCTCGGCTCGCGCGCCAGCGACCGGCGCCAGGGCTACCGTCTCGGTCACCTGCCACCGAGCCAGCGGGGACTCGCGATCCAGAACGTCGAGGCCGCCGAGACGCCGATCCTCCTCGTGCACGGCATGGTCGACAACCGCTCGATCTTCACCGTCCTGCGGCGCGGCCTCGTGCGTCGCGGCTTCGGGCGCATCGAGACGATCAACTACTCCATCTTCACCGGCGACGTCCGTGCTGCGGCCGCTGCCCTGGGCGCCGAGGTCGAGCGCATCGTCGAGGAGACCGGCTACGAGCGGATCCACGTCATCGGCCACTCGATGGGCGGGCTCATCGCGCGCTACTACGTGACCCGGCTCGGCGGCGACCAGCACGTGCACACGCTCGTCACCCTCGGCACCCCGCACCAGGGCAGCTACCTCGCCTACACGTGGAACAACGGGCTGACCCGTCAGCTGCGCCCGGGGAGCGCCCTCATGGACGAGCTCGCCGCCCCGGTCAAGGAGTGCCAGACCCGGTTCCTCGTCTACTGGTCCGACCTCGACCAGGTCGTCGTGCCCCAGCGCAACGCCGCCCTGCACCACGACGACCTCACGGTCCACAACATCGCCCTGCACGGCGTCGGCCACATGAGCCTGCCGATCACGAGCAGCGTCGTGCACGGGATCTCCACGGCCCTCGCCCACCTCGACACCTCGGGAGCGACCGTCACCCCCGGGGTCAGCTCCCTCGGGAGCCGGCGCACCAGCACGTCGACGACCCGCCGGGGTGGCACCGCGGGTCGTGTGGTGCCCGCGCGCTGACCAGGTCGACCCCTGTCACGAGAGGCTGCGAATTCGTGCAGATCCTCCTGTGTACATCCCGCACCGGGGCCCCGGCATGCCCTAGTGTCATGCGCAGTCGCGTCCCTCCACCGCGACGCCGGGACGTCCAGAAACGTGGCGTGATTTTGGATAACGAAATGGTCACGTTAGGCTGGCGGCTCGCAATCTGTGACCGATAGGTATCTCTTTCGTGCCCAAAACCAGTTACTCCGGCCGGCACAGGCCGGCAGCCAAGCCTTCGCGGGGTCGACAGTTCGTCGTCCCCGTCGCTCTGCTCTCCTCGACCGTCGCCGGTGGCCTCGTCATCCGCGACGCCGGTGCGAGCGAGCTGAGCCCCGAAGCGGCTGCCATGAAGAACGTCTCCAACTCGGTCGCAGGTCTCGGTCTCACCGCGGACCCCGACGTCGTCGCCGCTGCTGCCGCGAGCCGGTCCGGCGCCCGCTCCTCGCGTGACCTGGCCCGCGACGCCAAGACGCTCATCGTCAGTGCCACGGCCACTGCCGCGCAGACCGCCACGGACGCCCAGACCGCTGCAGACAGGGCCGCGACCGCCAAGGCCGCCGCGGAGAAGGCGAAGGCCGACGCCGCCGCCAAGGTCAAGGCCGCAGCCCGCGAGCGTGCGATCGCGATGGCCCACCGCTGGGTCTCCCCCGTCGCCGGCTACACCCTCACCTCCGGCTTCGGCTTCCGCTGGGGCAAGATGCACCCCGCCCAAGACCTCGCATGCCCGACGGGCAGCACGGTCCGGGCCCTCTCGAGCGGCACCGTCGTCTTCGCCGGCTGGTCCACCGAGGGCTACGGCAACATGGTCAAGATCCGCTACTGGGACGGCACCGTCTCGTGGATGGCCCACAACAGCCGCCTGCTGGTCTCCGTCGGCGACGAGGTCTCCCCCGGCCAGCGCGTCGCCTACAGCGGCAGCACCGGCAACTCGACCGGCCCGCACGTGCACCTCGAGATCCACCCCGACGACGGTTCGGCCGTCGCACCTCGCACCTGGCTCGCCAAGCACGGCGTCTACCTCTGACCGAGGCCCTTCAGTGACACGAGGCCCGTCCCCTTCCGGGACGGGCCTCGTCGCGTTCGCCGCCCCGCCGGGGCCGCGACCTCCAGTCGCCTGCCGTATGCCGTATGCCGTTGTGCCACAACGGAGCCCGGCTGACGCCGGGGCTGCGCCACACGGCATACGCCATCGGCTGTGACGACAGGTCCGGCCTGCCCCGGACCGCGGTTCAGAGCTTGACGAGCGGGGCGTAGCGCAGGAGCAGGCGCTTCGTGCCGGTGTCGGCGCCGAAGTCGACGTGCGCCATCGACTTGTCGCCGTCGCCCTCGACGCGCACGACGGTGCCGAGGCCGAAGGAGTCGTGGCTGACCCGGTCGCCCGACTGGAGCGCGATGACCGGACGCTTGCCGGCGCTGCGGACGCCCGGCCGGGCCGCGAGCGTCGCCACGGCCGGACGGTCGGAGCCGCGCGCCCCGCTGAACGACGGGCCCAGGCGCTGCCAGTCGAGCAGGTCACCCGGGATCTCGTCGAGGAAGCGCGACGGCGGGTTGTACTGCGGCGCACCCCAGGCGGACCGGACGGCCGCGCGCGAGAGGTAGAGCCGCTCACGGGCGCGCGTGATGCCGACGTAGGCGAGTCGGCGCTCCTCCTCGAGCTCCTTGGGGTCGCCGAGCGCGCGCATGTGCGGGAACGTGCCGTCCTCCATCCCGGTGAGGAAGACGACGGGGAACTCGAGGCCCTTGGCGGTGTGCAGCGTCATGAGCGTGACGACGCCCTGCGCCTTGGCCTCCGGCTCGTCGGGGATCTCGTCGGCGTCGGCGACGAGCGAGACCTGCTCGAGGAACTCCTCGAGCGCGCCTGCGGGACCGACGTCCTCGGGCTCGACACCGGGCTGCAGCTCGCCACCCGACTCCTCGAGCTCGGTGGCACGGCGGTCGTCGTACTCCTGCGCGACGGCGACGAGCTCGGCGAGGTTCTCGACGCGGGTCTCGTCCTGTGGGTCGTGGCTCGCGCGCAGCTCGGCGAGGTAGCCGCTCTCCTCGAGTGTCATCTCGAGCAGGGCCGCGATGCTGTCGTCGGCCTCGTAGGAGGTGCGGAGCTTCTCGAGCAGCGCCGTGAAGCCCTGGATCGCCGCGACCGAGCGCGTCGCGATGCCCGGCGCGTCCTCGGCCCGCCCGAGCGCCGCGACGAACGGGATGCGCTCGCGCTCGGCGAGGGCGGCGACGCACGCCTCGGCACGGTCGCCGATGCCACGCTTGGGGGTGTTGAGGATGCGGCGCAGGTTGACGGTGTCGGTGGGGTTGGAGACGACCCGGAGGTAGGCCAGGGCGTCCTTGACCTCGCGTCGCTCGTAGAAGCGCGTGCCGCCGACCACCTTGTAGGGCAAGCCGACCCGCACGAGCACCTCCTCGATGGCGCGGCTCTGCGCGTTGGTGCGGTAAAAGACGGCGACGTCGCCGGGCTTGACGCCCTGGTCGGCGAGGTCGTCGATCTCCTTGGCCACGAAGGCGGCCTCGTCGTGCTCGTTGTCACCGACGTAGCCGGTGATCATCGCGCCGTCGCCGGAGTCGGTCCAGAGGTTCTTGGCGCGGCGCCCCTCGTTGCGCGCGATCACGGAGTTGGCGGCCCGCAGGATGCGCTGGGTCGAGCGGTAGTTCTGCTCGAGCAGGATGGTGCGGGCGTCGGGGTAGTCGTTCTCGAACTCGAGGATGTTGCGGATCGTCGCGCCGCGGAAGGCGTAGATCGACTGGTCGGAGTCGCCGACGACGCACAGCTCGGCGGGCGGCACCGCATACGCGCCCTCGGGTCCCTTGACCTCGCCGACGAGCTCCTTGATGAGCTGGTACTGCGCCTGGTTGGTGTCCTGGTACTCGTCGACGAGCACGTGACGGAAGCGGCGGCGGTAGTACTCGGCGACGTCGGGGAAGGCCTGGAGCACGTTGACGGTCATCATGATGATGTCGTCGAAGTCGAGGGCGTTGGCCTGGCGCAGCCGGCGTTGGTACTGGGTGTAGGCGTCGGAGACGGTGCGCTCGTAGTGGTTGCCCTCGGTGACCTGGGAGGCGTAGGTCTCCTCGTCGATGAGGTCGTTCTTGAGGTTGCTGACCTGCGCCGAGAAGCCGCGCGGCGGGTAGCGCTTCGGGTCGAGGTCGAGGTCGCGCAGCACGAGGCTCATGAGGCGCTGGCTGTCGGCGGCGTCGTAGATCGAGAAGGTCGACTTCATCCCGACCTTGGCGGCCTCGCGGCGCAGGATGCGCACGCAGGCCGAGTGGAAGGTCATGACCCACATGGCACGGGCGCGCGGGCCGACGAGCGCGGCGACCCGCTCGCGCATCTCGGCCGCGGCCTTGTTGGTGAAGGTGATGGCGAGGATCTGCCCCGGCTGGGCGCCACGCTCGCCGAGCAGCCACGCGATGCGGTGGGTGAGCACACGGGTCTTGCCCGAGCCGGCGCCCGCGACGATGAGCAGCGGCGTGCCCTCGTGGACGACGGCCTCGCGCTGCTGGGGGTTGAGGCCCGCGAGCAGCACCGTCGGGTCGAGGTCGGCACGCCCCTGGGGGGCGGTCTCGACGCCGCCGCGGGCGGCGGCCTCGGCCCACGTGGGGACGCCCTGCTCGGTGACGTCCGCGCCACGCCCGGGGCGCCCGGACCCGCCGGAGGGCGCGCCCTGACCGTGCTCGAAACCGGGGATGGGGAGGTCGTCGAAGAGCGTGCTCATGATCGACCAAGCCTACGTCGAACCACCCACAGCGCCCGACCACGACGCACAGCCACGCGCGTCGGGAGAGGATGGCGGCGTGAGCGACTTCCAGATCCGTGAGGCCTCGGCCGACGACGTCCCCGACCTCATCCGCCTCGTCCAGGGGCTCGCGGCCTACGAGAAGGAGCCCGACTCCGCGACGGCGACACCCGAGCAGTTCCGCGAGGCCCTCTTTCCCGCGCAGGGCGACCCCACGGCATACGCCCTCGTGGGGGTGCGGGAGGGCACGGTCGTCGCCATGGCGATCTGGTTCCGGAGCTTCTCGACGTGGACCGGCCGGGCCGGGATCTGGCTCGAGGACCTCTTCGTCGACCCCGAGCAGCGCGGCCACGGCCTCGGCACGGCCCTGCTCGCCCGGCTCGCCGCCATCTGCGTCGAGCGCGGCTGGACGCGACTCGAGTGGTCGGTGCTCGACTGGAACACCCCCTCCATCGACTTCTACCGCTCCCACGGCGCCCGCTCGCTCGACGACTGGACGACCTTCCGCCTCGACGGCGACGCGCTGACGCGACTGGCGGGCCCGTAGGTGCCGCGCCCGCCGCGTCGGATGGGGTCGGCCGACGTCCTCTGGCTCAACATGGACCGGCCGACCAACCTCATGGTCATCGTCTCGGTCGTCCTCCTCGAGTCGGTGCCCGACTGGGACCGCGTGCTCGACGTGGTCCGCGAGCGGATCATCGAGCCGTACCCCGTCTTCAGCCAGCGTGCGAGGCGACCCCAGGGGCTGTCCGGGCACCGCTGGGAGGACGACCCGGACTTCGACCTGGCCCGGCACGTGACGCGGGTGACGCTCTCCGGCGAGGGGACCGCGGCCGAGGCGGACGCCGAGCTGCAGGCCTACGTCGAGGAGCACCTCCCGCGGCCCTTCGACCGCACGCGCCCGCTCTGGGAGGTCCACCTCGTCGACGGCCACGGAGCCGGCGCCGCCCTCGTCTTCCGCATCCACCACGCGCTCGCCGACGGCATCGCCCTGACCCGGGTGCTGCTCGGCCTCACGGAGGACGCCGACGGACGGCCCGGCGACCTCGTCGGTCCCCCGGCGACGACCGACCTCGCGACCCTGCCGCTCGCTGCCCCGTCCGGCGGCGAGGGCGGCACCGGCGGGGGCATCGTCGCGTCCGGTCTCCGGCTCGCCCGGGCGACCACGCGCTCGGGTTGGGATCGCCTGCGCTCCAAGGGCGCCCGCGCTGCCGTGACGGATGCCGCCGGGCTCACCCTTCGTACCGGACAGGTCGTCTCCGACCTGCTCCTGACGACGAACCCCAGGAGTGTCGTCGGCGGCGTCCCCGGGCACCGCAAGCGCCTCGTGTGGACCGAGCCGCTGCCCCTTCCCGGGCTCAAGCAGGCCGGGCGGCTCGTCGGCGCGACGCTCAACGACGTGCTGCTGAGCGCCGTCGCCGGCGCCCTGCACACCTACCAGGACGAGCGTGGCCGCGAGCCGGTCGACCTCGTGACGATGGTGCCGGTCAACGTCCGACCGCTCGACGAGCCGCTCCCGCGCGAGCTCGGCAACCGCTTCGCGCTCGTCTTCCTGCGCTTCCCGAGTCGCGACGCCACGCCCCTCGCGCGCCTCGCCCTGTCGAAGGCGCGGATGGACTGGCTCAAGGCGTCGCCCGAGGCAGCGCTCACCTTCGCGCTCATCTCCGTCATCGGCCGCTTCCCGGCAGAGCTGGAGCGCCGGGTCGTGGACTTCTTCGCGGACAAGGCGATCGGCGTGACGACGAACGTCGCCGGCCCGCGGGAGGTCCGCTACCTCGGCGGCGTCCCCGTGACGGGCGTGCTCGGCTGGGTGCCCGGGTCGGGGCGGCACACGCTCGGCTTCTGCATCGTCACGTATGCCGACGCCGTCCGCATCGGGATCATGGCCGACGAGTCCGTCGTCCCCGACCCCGAGTCGCTCCTCGCGGCACTCGAGGACGAGCTGGCCCTGCTCGTGCGCATCGGCGAGGCCGGGTCAGCGGGGCCCACCGGCCCGAGGACGAGGCGGCCGCGGTCGTAGGGTGGCGAGCATGAACCGAGCGACCAGCGTCTTCGTCTCCGAGCCCGGCGACCGCAGCGTCCTGCAGGTCCGCGACCACGACATCCCCGACCCCGTCGACGGCGAGGTCCAGGTCGAGGTGGCCGCCGCGGGTGTCAACTTCATCGACGTCTACAAGCGCCAGGGCGTCTACCCCGTGCGCACCCCCTTCGTCCTCGGCGAGGAGGGCGCCGGCACCGTGACCGCGGTCGGCGCGGGCGTGACCGACCTCGCCGTCGGTGACCGGGTTGCCTGGTGCCAGTCGTCCGGGAGCGAGTCCACGCTCGTCAACAAGCCCGCCCACCTCCTCGTCCCCGTCCCCGACGGCGTCGACCTCGAGGTCGCGGCCGCCACCATGCTCCAGGGACTCACGGCCCACTACCTCGTCACGAGCACGTATGCCGTCGGGCCCGGCACCGTCGCCCTCGTGCACGCCGCAGCCGGTGGGGTCGGGCAGCTCCTCGTGCAGATGGTGACGGCCCGCGGCGGCACCGTGGTCGCGACGGCAGGATCCGACGAGAAGCTCGAGATCGCCGAGGCGCTCGGCGCCCAGCACCTCATCAACTACTCGACCGTCGACGACCTGGCCGCCGCGGTGCGCGCGGCTGCCGGACGCGGGGTCGACGTGGCCTACGACGGTGTCGGGAAGTCGACGTTCGACGCGTCGCTCGCCTCGCTGCGCCCGCGCGGGACGATGGTCCTCTTCGGTGGGGCGAGCGGGCAGGTGCCCCCCTTCGACATCCAGCGCCTCAACAGCGGCGGGTCCCTCTTCCTGACGCGTCCGACGCTGGCGCACTACGTCGCCGAGCGCGAGGAGTACGAGTGGCGGGCCGGTGAGGTGCTCGGCGCGGTGGCCGACGGCTCGCTGAAGATCGACATCGGCGGGCGCTATCCGATGACCGAGGCGGCTGCGGCCTACGAGGCCCTCGAGGGTCGACGCACGACGGGCAAGCTCATCCTGGTGCCCACCGCATGAGCCGCACGCTCTTCCGGCACGACCGCATCTGGACCGGCGACGCCGGTGTCCCCTGGACGACGGCGCTGCTCGTCGAGGACGGCCGTGTCGTCGCGGTGGGCGGCGACGCCGTCGACGCGGCCGGTGCGGGCACCGACACGGTCGATCTCCCGGGGGCACTCGTCATGCCCGGTCTGCACGACGCCCACATCCACACCGAGTGGCTCGCGCGCGATCTGTCGTCCGTCGACCTGCGCGAGGCCCGGTCGCTCGAGGAGACGCTCGAGCTCGTGCGGGCGCACGCCGAGACGCTGCCCGAGGGCGAGGTGCTGCACAGCGGTCGCTGGAACCACAACCGCTGGGCCGTCCCCGAGCAGCCCGACCGGCACGCACTCGACACGGTCTCGGGCGACCGCGTGGCCGCGCTGTCGAGCGTCGACGGCCACACGATCTGGGCCAACTCCCTTGCGCTGCAACGGGCCGGCATCACGCGCGACACTCCCGACCCCGTCGGCGGCGAGATCGTGCGCGACGCGTCGGGCGAGCCCACCGGGATCCTGCGCGAGTCCGCGCAGGAGCTGCTCGCCGTCATCCCGCACGAGGAGTCGCCGCTGCGGCCGTGGCTCGAGCGGTGCCAGGACTGGCTGCTCTCCGTCGGCCTCACGAGCATCACCGACATCGACGGCGAGGACGCCCGCGCCGCCTACGCCGAGCTGCACGCGGACGACGCCCTGCGGCTGCGGGTCACCAAGTGCACGCGCGACCCCGACCTCGAGCTCGCGATCGCCGAGGGGCGACGCTCGGGCCAGGGTGACGACATCTTCCGCGTCGGGCCGGTCAAGTTCTTCAGCGACGGCGCACTCGGATCGCACACGGCCCACATGACCGAACCGTTCATCGGCCACGAGGGCTGCGGCATCCCCGCGATGCCCTACGAGCTGCTGCTGGAGCGCACGTTGACCGCCGCCCGGGCCGGCCTCGACGTCGTCACGCACGCCATCGGCGACGAGGCCAACCGACTCGTCCTCAGCACCTTCGAGGCCGTGCGGGCCGAAGGGCTGGAGCGGCTCCTGCGCATCGAGCACGCCCAGCACGTGCTGCCCGTCGACATCCCGCGCTTCCGGGCGCTCGACGTCGTGGCCTCGATGCAGCCCAGCCACTGCACGGCCGACCTCGAGCTCGCCGACGAGATCATCGGCCCGCGGCGGCTCGCGTCGTACGCGTGGCGCAGCTTCCTCGACGCCGGCGTGCGCGTGGCGTTCGGATCGGACGCGCCGGTCGAGGACCCGAACCCGTTCTACGGCCTGCACGCCGCCGTCACCAGGCAACGGGCCGACGGACAGCCGCTCGGCGGCTGGCGCCCCGAGGAGCGGGTCACCCTGACCGAGGCCGTGCACGCCTTCACGGTCGCCGCCCACGAGTCGGTCGGTCGCACCGACGTGGGCCGCCTCATGCCGGGCCAGCTCGCCGATCTCGTCGCCGTCGACCGCGACCTGTGGGCACTCGAGGAGTCCTCGCCCGCCGACATCCGTGACACCGTGGTGCTGCAGACCCGGGTCGGGGGCGAGCTGGTCCACGAGCGCCGCTGACACCCCGCGGCAGGCGGCTGACCGCGGTTCGAGGCACCGCCTCAGCGGGCGGCCCCTGTCGCGGGAGTCGCCGTGCGTCCATCCTTGGAGGAGGAGGACGTATGCGCGAGACCGACGCCGACTTCGCCGCCTGGGCACGAGCACGGCAGCTGCGACTGCTCCGCGCCACCTTCCTCGTCAGCGGCGACCCGAAGCGGGCCGAGCGCCTCGTCCTCTCGGCCCTCACGAGCCTCGCCCTGCACTGGCACCACATCCGTCAGGGCGACCCCGACGCGTACGTCCGGACGCGCGTGCAGCACTCAGCCGTGGCCGCGGCCGAGGGCGACGTGCACGCCGACCGCATCCCGAGCGAGCTGCCGCCGCCCCTGCGTCACCTCACGCCGCGCGAACGGGCCGTTCTCGTGCTGCGCTGGTACGAGGGCCGGTCGGTGGACGACACCGCGGAGGTCCTCGGATGCTCGCCCGAGAGGGTGCGCCGGGCCGAGCGTCGGGCGCGCGCGGCTCTCGCGTCGGGGGCACACCGTCCGCTGACGGACGACGAGGTCACCGCGGCCCTGGAGGCCGCGGTCGCCAGTGTCCGCGAGGTCGACCTGGCAGAGCGCGCCTGGCACGACGCGCTGCTGCACCGGACGACGACGCGGCGCCGTGGCGCCACAGCCGTCGCCGCGGCCGCGCTCGTCATCGGGGGCGCCACCCTGGCCGGCCGCGACCCCGTCATCACCGCTGCCTCGGCACCGTCGCCCGTCAGTCTCACGCGGGTGCCACTGCTCCAGCAGGCCGTGTGGCACACCACCTCCGGCGGTCTGAGATACGTCGTCGCCCCGACGGCCGGCGCTGAGGCCGACCAGCCGGTCCTCGACGTGGGGATGCCCGCCGTCATCGACCCCGGGCGGCAGCATCACCTGGCCAGCGGACCGCGACCCACCGGCCTGGGCGCCTTCGGCGACGCCGTCTACCTCGAGCGGCGCGCACCCGGGCGCTGGGTGCCCGTGCTCCTCTACGGCGACGGAGAGCTGCTCACCCTCGACACCGTCGTGCTGACGGACGTCCGCACTGCCTCAGGGCAGATCCACCCGCCGCTCGGCATCTGGGCCTTCTCGGGCGACAAGACGGCGCTCGCCTTCGCCCAGCCCGGCAAGGTCGTCGTCTTCGACGTGGGCACCCGCCAGGTGCACACCGTGGCCGTCCCGTCCCGCACCCTCGAGTGGGCGGCCTGGCGGGGCAACCACCTGCTGGCCGGCTCGGCCGTGGGGCTGTGGTCGCCCGGCGTAGCGCCGAGCCGCCCCGGGCCAGAGCCGCCGCGACGGCCGGGCGCGCGTGAGTTCCGGGTCGAGGGCGGCCGCACCGTCCTCGACGAGCACGCCCCCGACGTGGGCACGCGCCCGCAAACCGTCGGCTGGCCGAGGATCACACCGGCGGGCGAGACCGTCTCCGACGCACGGCAGTTCGCATCCGCGTTCAGACTCGCCGCAGGCGGTCCGAGCGACGTGGAGGCCGTGAGGCCTCGACAGGTCATCGTCGCGACGAACAGCCTCGGCCGCGACCGCATGCTCGTCTTCGGCGAGGAGCAGGCGCGAGCGGCGGACTGCTGCTCCGTGTTGGGCTGGACCGTGCACGGCGACCTCGTCTACGTGTCGGACGCTCCCAGCGGGACGTGGATCATGGCGTGGAACGTCGAGACCGGCGTCGTGCGCCGGGTGTCGCACTTCCTCACCTCGGACGACGTGCCACCGGTCATCGCGCTCGGCGCACGTTTCACCGTGGGCTAGGAGGCCGCGAGCCCGTGCGGGCGCTCAGGCGCCACCGGGCACGACGGCCAGCAGCAGGGTGGCGAACCACGTCAAGCCACCGACGGCGAGCAGGAACCAACCGATCACGGCCATGTTGCCTGCGCCCTCGGCCCGGGACGCGCGGGCGCGTCGGCGCCCGACGACCACCAGCACGAGGCCCACCGTCAGCCAGACCAGGCCGATGAGCAGACCAGCGAGAACGCCTGCGCTCCAACGCATCTCAGCAACCCTCCGGGTGCGGAGCCCTGGTCACCAGAGGGCGGCGACGAGCACGTTGGCGACCGCAGCGCCACCCGCGATGTCGAGCAGGTTGCCGGTGTCCTGGCCCTTGCGGCCGCGGGCGGCGCCGATCTCGGCGGCGACGAGCACGACGAGGGCGATGACGAGCTTGACGGCGATCTTCGTGTTGTTGACCGTGTGGTCGTCGTCCTTGATCGCCGAGGCGATGCCGACGAGCGCGAGGCCGGTGACGAGCTGTGCGCGGGCGCCCCAGACGATCGGGGCGATGACGGTGCGGCCGCTGCGGACGGCGATCCAGCCTCCGACGACCGCGGCCATGCCGAGCAGGTGGAGGGCGACGAGGAGGTTGTAGACGAGGTCCATGGCCGACATCCTACGGAGCGTCGTACGTCGCGCGAGCCGGCCCCTCCCCGGCTAGGACCCCGGCTCACCCGCCAGCCCGTGCAGGGCGGCCAGCCGCTGCCACGAGGACGTCAGGCGGTAGTCGCCGACCCGGTCGTACGGCACCCATCGTGCGTCGGACGTCGTGCCGCCGAGGTCGTGGATGACGATGTCCGTGGGCTCGGGACACGTTGCGGCGTAGACGATCCGGAGCGCGTGGAAGTCCTCGAGCACACCCGACGGCGCGCGCCCCACCCAGTGCTGCGACTGGACCGTGAGCAGCGCGCCGAGCTCGATGCGCTGCCCCGTCTCCTCCCACACCTCACGGTGGACCCCCTCGACGGGCGACTCCCCGTCGTCGAGGCCACCGCCGGGCAGCCCCCAGTCCCCCGACACGTGGGTCTGGGCGTTGAACTGCGTCAGCAGCAGGCCGCGTCCGCTCGTCACGACGGCGTACGCCGCGACCCGCTGGTAGGGCTCGCCCACCTCGTCGTCGCCGACCCCCGCGTCCCGGCGCACCGCCTCGGCCCGAGGGCGTATGCCGTCCAGCTCGCGCACGCGGTAGCCGACCTCGAGCGCCCCGTCGTCCACCACCGTCGCGAAGACCGGGTCCTCGACGAGCCAGCCGGCCGCGCCGAGCACGACGTCGGGGTGCTCGCCGTGGCCCAGTCGCGCCTCGGCCACACGCATGCCATCGCCCCGGACCCCGACGACGCGAAGGCCGCCCGGCACGTTGGTCCTCATCGCCGCACCAGCCCGACGGCCCGCTCGTACTCCGACACGGCGAGCGCCGCGACGCGCGCCCACTCCTGCTCGGGCGGGTGCGCGACGTTCCACCGTCGCAGGCGGTCGACCTCGCCGACGTCCTCGGCCAGTCGGGCGATCGCACCAGACATCTCCGAGTCACTCGACACGACGAGGCCGTTCACCCCGTCGGTGACGAACTCGCCCACCCCGGAACCGGATCGCCCGATGACCGGCAGGCCCACCGTCCGCGCCTCGAGGGCTGCGATCCCGAACGACTCGAGACGGGCCGGCGACAGGTAGACGTCCGCGGCGGCATACCTCTCGCGCAGCTCGTCGCGCGACACGCGCCCCGGCAGCGACACCCAGTCGAGCCCACGGTCTCGCACGAGGGCCTCGACCTTGCGCCGGTCGGGCCCCTCCCCCAGCACCGTCAGCGACACCGAGCCCGGACCGGCCACCCGCTCGGCCTCCGCGACGAGCTCGACGAGCGCCGCGGGACGCTTGCGGGCTGCGAGGCGCATCGCGGTCACGAGACGCAGTGGGCCCGGCTCGCGCGTGACGGGACCGACGGCCCAGCGCGCCACGTCGATGCCGTTCGGCAGCACTCCCACCGTCGCCTCCGGTCCGACGAGCCGACGCAGCGGCTCGGCGGCCACGTCGGACACGGCCGACATCGCGACCCCTCGCGCGGCCCATCGCCGCACGAAGCGGGCCGCGTCGAAGACCGGCGCCATCCCGGCGAGCATGCAGTGCCACGTCATCGCGGTCGGCAGTCCCAGGCCCACGGTGACCCGGGTGCAGTCCCACGCGAAGGGCGAGACGACACCGGTCTGCACGTGGGCCACGTCGAAACCCCCGGCCACGAGCCGTCGGCGCAGCTCGGCCGGGGCGAACGGGTTGATCGGCAGCTCCCACGGCATCCGGGCCGCGAGCCGGTGCACCGGCACACCGTCGACGACCGTGACGGCGCCGTGCATCTCACCCTCCGCGCCGCGGGTGGCCGTGAAGACCTCGACCTCGTGGCCGGCCGCCTGCAGGTGCTGCGCGAGGTCGTGCGTCTGGACCTCGATCCCGCCCAGTCGGGGCAGGTAACAGTCGGACAGGAGCGCCACCTTCACGGAAGACACTGTGCCATGGGCCAAGATGGGTGACTGTGCCGCACACGCTCCTCGCCTTCCACGCGCACCCCGACGACGAGGCCCTGCTGACCTCGGGGACGATGGCGCGCGCCGCCGCGGAGGGCCACCGGGTCGTCGTCGTCGTCGCGACGGACGGCGAGCTCGGCCTGGCCTCCACCGACTTCACCGGAGACGGGACGCTCGCCGCCACCCGGATGGACGAGCTGCGCGCGAGCGCCCAGGCCCTCGGCGTCGCCCGCGTCGAGCACCTCGGCTACGCCGACAGCGGCCTCGGCCCCGAGGTGGCGCCCGACCCGCCGGGCGCGACGCGCTTCGTCCGCGCCGACGTCGAGGAGGCGGCCCAGCGCCTCGCCGCGATCCTCCGCGAGGAGCGCGTCGACGTCCTGCTCCACTACGAGCCCAACGGCGGCTACGGACACCCGGACCACAAGCAGGTCCACGTCGTCGGCACGCGCGCCGCCGAGCTCGCAGGCACCCCGAAGGTGCTCGAGGCGACGGTCCCGCGCGACACGATCTGCCGCGCCATCGACCTCGCGGCGAAGGTCTACCGCTTCCCGCCGGAGTTCGACCGGTCGAGCTTCGACCGCGCCTTCTCGGCGCGCAGCGAGATCACCCACCGGATCAGCGTGCGCCGGCACATCGCGGCCAAGCGTGCCTCGATGCGTGCCCACGCCTCGCAAGCCAGTGCCGACGGCGGCGCCGACCGCACCCTGGCTGCCTTCCTGCGGATCCCCCGCCCTCTCTATGACCTCGTCTTCGGCCGCGAGTGGTTCGTCGACCGCTCTGCGCGCCCCGACGATCCGATCCGCCGTGACGTCTTCGACGGGCTCGCCTGACCCGTTCGTGGCCTCTCGACGCGGCCGCACCCGCAGAACGTGGCCCCTCGACGCGAGCGCACCCGCAGAACGTGGCCTGTCGACGGTGTGACGCCTGTCCCGTACGCGGTCTGTGCGGTTGCGGGCGGCGGATCATGGAGGTGTGACCTGGTGGCGCGGCCGCTCCCCGGTGGTCTTCTTCGTCGCGTCGGCCGCCTTGCTGGCCGGCGGCGCGCTCGCCGCCCTGTCGGGGAGGGACGAGCTGTCCGGCGCCCTCTGGGTGGCGGCCACCGTGCTCGGACTCGCGCTCTCGGTCCTCTGGACGGTGCGGTCGGTCGCCGAGCGCCGCGCCACGGTCGACGTCATCGCCGTCCTGGCCCTGGCGGGTGCGCTCTGGGTCGGTGAGGAGTTCGCGGGCGCCATGGTCACCCTGATGCTCGCGAGCGGTCGCCTGCTCGAGGCCCGGGCCGCGGCGCGGGCCGACCGGGAGCTGCGCCTGCTCGTCGAGCGCACGCCGCGGACGGCCCGGCGGCGCACGGGTACCCGCGTGGACCGCATTCCGGTGGAGGAGGTTTCACCGGGTGACGTGCTCGTCGTCGGGACGGGCGAGGTCGTGCCGGTCGACGGCCGGCTGCTCGCGGCCGGCACGTTCGACGAGTCGGCGCTCACGGGTGAGCCGATGCCCGTCGAGCGCCCGAACGGGGACGACGTGCGCAGCGGGGTCGTCAACGCCGGCCCTCCGGTCGACGTCGTGGCCACCTCGTCGGCCTCCGAGTCGACCTACGCGAACGTCGTGCGACTCGTCGAGCAGGCGCAGGCGACCTCGGCCCCCTTCGTCCGGACGGCCGACCGTTTCGCGGTGCTCTTCGTCCCGCTGACGCTCGCGCTGGCCGGCGCCGCCTGGGCCCTGGCCGGGTCCCCGCTGCGGGCCGTCGCGGTGCTCGTCGTGGCAACCCCGTGCCCGTTGCTGCTCGCCGCTCCGGTGGCGATCATGTCGGGCCTGTCCCGGGCCTCGCGGATCGGCGTCGTCGTCAAGGGCGGCGCGGCCCTGGAGGCCCTCGCGGCCGGTGAGGTCGTGCTCTTCGACAAGACCGGCACCCTCACCCACGGTCGGCCCGGGCTCACGGCCGTCGTCGTCGCTCCGGGCGCCCCTCCCGCCGCGGAGGTGCTGCGCCTCGCGGCCTCGCTCGACCAGGTCTCGCCCCACCCGCTCGCGAGCGCCCTCGTCGGGACGGCTCGGACCCGCGGCCTCGACCTCGTGCTCCCGACGGCCGTCCACGAGGTGCACGGCTACGGCCTCGAGGGTCGGGTCGGCACGACGGTGGTCCGTCTCGGCAAGGCCCGGTGGATCGTCGGTGACGATCCGGCGTGGCTGCGTCAGGTGCGCCGCCGGGCCGCGCTCGACGGGTGCCTCACGGTCTTCGTCGCCGTCGACGGCGCCCCGGCCGGCGCGTTCCTGCTCGAGGACCCGGTGCGGGCGGATGCGCCCAGGATGGTCTCGGCCCTGCGCGAGGTCGGGATCCGCCGGACCGTCCTGCTCACCGGCGACCGTGCCGACATCGCCGAGACGGTCGGCCGGATCGTCGGCGTCGACGCCGTCCTCGCCGACCGCGACCCCGCCGACAAGCTCGCGGCCGTCCGCGACGAGTCGGCCAGCGCGCGCACCATCATGGTCGGGGACGGCGTCAACGACGCGCCCGCCCTCGCGGCCGCCGGGGTCGGGGTCGCCCTCGCCGCCCGTGGCGCGACGGCGTCGTCGGAGGCTGCTGACGTCGTGCTGACGGTCGACCGGGTCGACGCCGTCGCCGACGCCATCCTCATCGCGCGCCGGTCCCGCCGGGTCGCGTTGGAGGCCGTCGTGGTCGGGATGGGTCTCTCGCTCGTGGCCATGGTCGCCGCAGCGGCCGGCCTGCTGCCGCCGGCGGCGGGCGCGGTGCTCCAGGAGGGCATCGACGTCCTCGCGATCGGCATCGCCCTGCGGGCCCTGCTCCCGACCCCGCTGCACAGCGTCCCCATGTCCGCCGAGGACGTCGCCACGGCGCGTCGGCTGCGCGAGGGTCACGACGTCGCCATCGCCGCCGTCGAGCAGGTCCGGGCCGTCGCCGACGGCCTGCACACCCACGCCTGCGACCTCGCTCCCGTGCGCGCGCTCCTCGACCGGCTCGAGGCCGAGCTGCTCCCCCACGAGCGGGACGACGACGCAGAGCTCATGCCCCTCGTGGCCCGGGCTCTCGGCGGCTCGGCCACGACGACCATGCGGCGGACGCACGCGGAGATCGAGCACCAGGTGTCGCGGCTGCGCCGCCTGCTCGACGGGATCGAGCCCGGCTCCGTCGCCCCCCAGGACGTCACCGAGCTGAGGCGGCTGCTCTACGGCCTCTACGCCGTCTGCCGCCTCCACAACAGCCAGGAGGAGGAGGGCGCCTTCGCGCTCGTCCCAGCAGGCCCTCTCGTCACCGCACCCGCCCGACGGGGCGGTCGGCACCGTGCACCCCGCTGACCGGGTGGGCTCCGCGACCCTGCCGACGGCGTATGCCGTGTGCCCGGGACGGGCCCGTCCGTGCGGTCCCGCCGCCCACGCCATACTGGTCGTGCCGCACTGCGCGGCAGCACCACCGGAGCGGAGGCTCGGATGACGGCGGGACTGGAGCACACGTGGGTCGCCCACTACGCCAAGGGTGTTCCGGCCGAGATCGAGCCACCTGACTCCTCACTCGTCGACCTGCTGACCGGAGCCGTGACCACCTACGGCGACCGTCCGGCGCTCGAGTTCTTCGGCGCCGAGCTGTCCTACTCCGAGCTCGGGCGCCAGGTCGACGTGGCGGCCGAGGGCCTGCGCCGGCTCGGCGTCCGTCCGGGCGACCGGGTGGCGCTCGTCCTGCCGAACTGCCCCGAGCACATCGTCGCGTTCTACGCCGTGCTCCGGCTCGGAGCCGTCGTCGTCGAGCACAACCCGCTCTACACCCCGACCGAGATGGCCCACCAGTTCGGTGACCACGGTGCGACCGTCGCCATCGCGTGGGACCGGATCGCCACCACGATCACCGCACTCCCCGGTGTCGAACACGTCGTCGCCGTCGACATCACCGCGTCGATGCCCTGGACGAAGCGCCTCGCCCTGCGGCTGCCGGTCGCCCGGGCCCGGGCGCTGCGCGCGCAGCTCACGGGGCGGGCTCCGGGCACGACTGCGTGGTCCGACGTCGTGAGGCACGGCCCGCTCGCCCCGTCGACCCCCGGGCCGACCGTGGACGACCTCGCCGCGATCCAGTACACGAGCGGCACGACCGGCGTCCCCAAGGGCGCGATGCTCAGCCACGGCAACCTCATGGCCAACGCCGCGCAGGGACGTGCCTGGGTGCCCGGCCTCACGCCGGGTCAGGAGGTCGTCTATGCCGTGCTGCCGATGTTCCACGCCTACGGGCTCACCCTGTGCCTCACCTTTGCGATGAGCATGGGGGCTCGCCTCGTGCTCTTCCCCCGGTTCGACGTCGACCTCGTGCTCACCGCCGCGAAGAAGCACCCACCCACGTTCCTGCCTGCCGTGCCACCCATCTACGAGCGCCTCGCCACCGCCGCCCGCGAGCGCGGGACCGACCTGACGGCAACGCGGTTCGCGATCTCCGGCGCCATGGCGCTGCCCCGCGAGACGCTCGAGCTCTGGGAGGACGTGACGGGCGGGCTGCTCGTCGAGGGCTACGGCCTCACCGAGACCTCGCCCGTGGCGCTCGGCAACCCCATCGGCAGCGACCGCCGGCCCGGCGCGGTGGGCGTGCCCTTCCCGAGCACCGACATCCGCGTCGTCGACCCTGAGGACCCGACCCGGGACCTCGCGCCCGGAGAGCGCGGCGAGCTGCTCATCCGCGGGCCGCAGGTCTTCGGCGGCTACTGGGGCCGGCCGGAGGAGACAGCAGCGGCCCTGCTCGACGGCGGCTGGTTCCGCACCGGTGACATCGTCGTCGTCGACCCCGACGGCTTCGTCTCGGTCGTCGACCGCATCAAGGAGATCATCATCACCGGCGGCTTCAACGTCATGCCGTCGGAGGTCGAGGCCGTGCTCCGAACGGTCCCCGGCATCACCGATGCCGCGGTCGTCGGGCTGCCCAAGCACGACGGCAGCGAGGACGTCGTGGCGGCCGTGACGACCGAGCCGGGCGTCGAGCTCGTCGTCGAGGACGTGCGCGCCCGCTGCCGGGCGGACCTCGCCGCCTACAAGGTGCCGCGCCGTGTCGTCGTCGTCGACGAGCTGCCCCGCTCGCAGATCGGCAAGGTCCTGCGCAAGCAGGTGCGCGACTCGCTCATCGAGGGCTGACGCTCGGCACCCAAGCCACCGGACGGCATACGCCCGAAAGGCCTTCAGGGAGAAGGCGCCTCGAAGACGATGGCCATCGGCGTCTGCTCGGATCCCTGTCCCAGCGGGTTGTCGGCGAACATCAGCTCGTAGCGCTCCTTGGCTCCCGGCGCGTCCTTGCCGAGGACGTTGCGACCGATGTCGTTGGCGTCCATGACGACCGTGCCGCCGAACGTGTCGCGGTAGGCCTCGGGTACTCGCGCGCGGATGGCCGCCGACAGGTGTGCGGCCACGTCGTCAGGGTCCTTGGGACCGAGCTTGGCCGACACGTTGGCCGGGTAGACGGAGTACTCGGTCGGACCGTCGATGGCACGGATGTCACCGCCGACGAGGTCGTAGAACAGGCCCCGCTTGCCGAGCACCTTGCCGACGGCACCGCCCGCGGAGGCGAAGAGCACCCGCGGCAGGCCGGCCTCCTCGATGGCGAGCTGCATGGTGAAGGGCGAGCCGAGGCCGATGCCGGCCGGGGTGCGCGTGACGTAGCGGCTGAGCAACCGCGCCGGGCGGCCGACCTTGATGTCCCAGATGAAGTACGAGCGACCCTGGGTGATGGCGACGATCTTCTCGGAGATGAAGAAGTACCACCGGCCGCTCGTGGCGGACGCGTGCTCGGGGCCGGCGTCGGGCAGGCCGGAGAAGAAGCGCTCGACGTAGCCGAGCGTCTTGGCCTCGAGGTCGTCCTCGCGGGCGTAGAGCTCGGTGCGCAACGGGTAGCGGCGGACCGCGGTGCCGTCCTCCGTGACGAGGTCGAGCTGCTTGCGGGCGTTCGGCTCGTAGTCGGTCTTGACGTGCTCGGCCTGACCGGGGTCCTCCGGCTCGCGCTCGTCGAAGAACTCCTGGAGCCAGAGCTCGAGGTTGAGCATGCGCCAGACGGTCATCGAGTCGATCGAGTTCGTGCCCTTGATCCAGCCCTCGAAGGCGTGCAGCACCGCCGTCTGGTCGAAGTAGGGCCGGTTGGCGAAGGACTCGGAGAGGAACTCGCCGTAGACGTGGTTCTTGAGGCGCATGAACCACTCGCCCTGCGGCGTCGTCGCGCCGACCTTGTCGCGACGGTCGACGACGGAGTCCGGGAGCAGCCCCCGCATCGCGTCGCGGAGCACGCGCTTGCCGACGCCGTCCTTGACGAGGGCGTCGTCGGCGAGGCCGAAGACGAACCGCACGAGGTCGCGGTCGACGAACGGCATCCGCACGGCGACCCCGAAGGCTCGGGCATTCTTGTCGGTGTAGCGCAGTCGGGCCGGCAGCGAACCGGTGAAGACGTCGTCGACGAGACGGGCCCGCAGGTCGGCCTTCTCGACGTCGTAGCCCTCGGCGGCGTGGGCGCGCGCGAAGTCCGCGTCGAGCAACGAGGCCACCGGCACGTCCTTGCGGCCGTGCAGCCGGTCGCCGATGAGCGGCCGACCCCGCCGGTAGAGCACGTCGAGCGAGCGCCCCAGCTCCGAGGCGGCGCTCACCGCGCTGCGGTGACGCAGCTCGCGCAGGTGGATCAGGTGGTGCGGACCGAAGCCGGCCAGGGTCTCGTCGCCGCCGTGGCCGTCGAGGACGACGCTGTCGCTCTCGGACGCCGCGCGCAGCACGCGGTACTGCGTGTAGGCACCGGTCGAGACGAGCGGCTCCTCCTGGGTGCGCACGAGGTCGCGGAGGTCCTGCTTGAACTCGGTCGGCGTCGGCTCGATGCGGTGCTCCTGCACCCGCCCGTCCAGCGCTGCCACGACGGCGTCGACGTGCTCGACCTCGTCGTTGCGCGAGCCGGGGTAGACGGCGGACCACGTGTCCTGGACGGCATCGGCGGCCGAGCGGCCGGACTCGTGCTCGACGACGTCGAGCAGCGCCGCGATGGCGGCCGAGTCCAGGCCACCGGACAGGGCCGTGCCGACCCGCCCCGACGACGTCGCGCGGCGCCGTACTGCCGCCGTCAGCAGGGTGCGGAACTCGGCGGCGACCGCCGGGGAGTAGGCCCGGGGGGCCTTCCCCAGCGCGGCCAGCTCCTCGCGGAGCCGCGTGTAGGGACGACGCTCCAGCCCTCCCGGCACGTCGGCGCCCAAGGTGACGACCTCGCCCGCGCCGACGCGCTCGATCCCGGCGAAGAACGTGGACCGGCTGTCGTCGTGGACGCGGAAGCGCAGGTAGCGGTAGATGGTGCGGTCGTCGGGGCGACGCTCGTGCAGGCCGCTCTCGAGGATGCCGCGGATCTCGCTCGCGACGAGCCACCCGTCATCGGCCCGGGCGAGGTAGAGCGGACGCACGCCGAAGTGGTCTCGCGCCAGCGTCATCCGCCGGGTGTCACGGTCCCAGACCGCGAGCGCGAAGGCGCCGTCGAGCCGGTCGAGGCCGTCGGTGCCCCACTCGGTGAAGGCCGCGAGGACGACCTCCGCGTCGCTGCCCACGCCGAAGTCGTGACCCAGGGTCTCGAGGTCGGCGCGCAGCTCGGCGCGGTTGTAGAGCTCGCCGTCGAGGGCGAGGGTGAACCGTCCACCGCGGGCCACCGCGAGCCTCGCGACGCCCTGGCCGCCGTCGTCCTCGGTGGTCACGCCCGGGCACGCCTCCCGCACCCCGACGCCGGCGTCACCGTCCCGCGCGGTCGCCGCATCGCCCGACCCCGGATGCGTCGCGAGCAGTCGGTCGAGCAGTCGGTCGAGCTGGGCCTCGTCGGCGTGGACACCCAGGTGTCCGGCGATTCCGCACATGGGTCAACCCTAGACGCGCACGAACCGGCCCAGCCCCACCCCCACCGGCGCCGACGCGTCCGTCGTGGGACAAACCTGGTCCGGAGGTGAACCAGATCACCTCGAGCGAGCGTCGTCCACTGGGGAACACCCTTCACCGACAAGGAGCATGACATGCACAGATCGCTTCGCACCGCTGCCTTCGTCACCGGCGCCGTCCTCGGCGTCACCACCCTCGTGGCCCCCGCTGCCTCCGCCGGCGACGGCTCCTCGGGCGGGTCCGGCCACACGATCCTGCGCGACACCCTGATGGGGAGCATGCCCGACGGGCCGGTGCTCTTCGGCGTCAAGCCGGGCGGCGTCGACTGGGTCGTCGACGAGAGCCTCGCTCGCGTCCGTGAGGACGGGCGTGTCCGCGTCAGGGTCGAGGGCCTCGTCATCCCGGGCGCCGGTACCGGCACCGTCACGACGATCACGGCGACGGTCGTCTGCAACGGCATGACGGTCGCCACGACGATGCCCGCTCCGCTCGACGCCGACGGCGACGCCCGCATCGACGACACCGTGTGGCTGCCCGACTACTGCCACATGCCCGCCGTGCTGGTCAACCCCAACGGCAACACTCAGCGCTACATCGCCGCCACCGGCCTCTGACCTCCGTCACCAGCGTTCACCGATCCTCACGGCCGACGGCCGACCGGGTGCCACCGCGCACCGGGCCGGCCGTCGCTGCCCGTCAGTCCTCGACGCGGAACGGCGTCGTCGGCACGGTGAGGCTTCCGCCGGCGCTGCTACGGATCGTCACCCACCCCGGGTCGCTGCGCTCGTAGGCGAAGACGGTGCCGCCGTAGCGCTGCCCACCGCCGTTGCCGACGTCCCCGATGAGCGAGCCGTCCGGTCGGTAGGCGCGCAGGTGCGCGGCCGGGTCCGAGCTCCTCGCGCTGATGAGCAGCTGTCCACCCTGGCTCTTCGTCGCGTTGGTCCAGCACTTGCCGACCTCGATCCGGTCGACGTGGCCGCCACGGGTCGAGGACGTTGCGTCCCGGGCCGGGGCCTGCGAGGCGGCGGCCGTGGCCGGTGTGGGCCCGGCCTCCACGGGACCTGCCACGCGACCTGCCACGGGACCTGCCACGGGGGACAGCCCCGCCGCGGAGCTCGCCGCGGGGGCGGCGCCGCGCGCGTCGGGCCTGGCCCCACACCCTGAGAGGACTCCGCCCGCGAGCAGGACCGCGACGCCGGCCCCGACGAGCCGAAGGGTCCGAGCGGGCGTCGGTCGACGTGACATCGGGTCCTCCTCGTCGTGAACGGTGCCCGGTGGGCCGCCTCCCCGGGGGATGGAGGCGGCCCACCGGTTTCGCCGTCGGGGCCAGAGGTGCGGGTCCGACCCCGGCGGTACCTGCGGTGAGCTGTCGGGGTCGGGGGGTGCGACCCCGACAGCCACCGTTGACGGCGCCCTACTGCCGGATCTTGTCGAGCCTCGACGGGGCGCTGGTGCCGATCACCGCTCCTGCGGTGTTGAGCGACTTCACCGTCAGTGGCGCCTGTGCGCACGGAGTGGCGTACACGCCGCCCAGGTTGCAGGCCGGGGCGGGTGCCCCGACGGCCGTGACGGTGAACGAGCCGGGCGCGACGAGCGAGACCGTGAGGTTCGCAGCGCCCAGGGTGGCGGGGTCGAACATCGTGCCCGACTCCGTGAGGTACGGCAGGAGCACCATGCTGCTGACCGTCGTGTCCGTCGACGTCGCGGTCACGATCAGCCGCTGCTTGGACGTCCGGTACTCGACCGGGGTCAGCGTGACGTTCGTCGGCACCGAGGCCGTGACGGTCACCGTGACCGACGTGGCCGGCGAGGTGCCGTTGGCGTTCGTCGCCGTGACGCCGAAGGTGTAGGTCCCCGCGACGGTGGGCGTGAACTTCAGCTGCGACGTGCCCGTGGCCGTGGCCGCCGACGGCGTCTGGCTCAGGGCCGGGTTGGTCGGGCCTGACGTCTGGCTCCACACCCAGGTGGGCGCCGGCAGCGAGCTGCTCGAGGCCGTCAGGGTCACGAGGTTGCCCGCCGTCACCGTCTGGTTCTGGATGGGGGCGATGGTCGGCTTCGGCGCGGCCTGGACGACGATCGTCGTGGCGGCCGAGGCGACGCCGCAGGCGTTCGAGACGGTGAACGTCAGGTGGTAGGTGCCGGCTGCGAGACCCGTCGCGTTGAACGTCGGGGTCGTGGTGCCGGCACCGGTGAGGGCACCGCCCAGGTTCGTGCCTCCGGCCGAGGTCCCGGCCGTCCACCGGAGCGTGACCGGGGTGGAGGCACCGGCGGTGACGCTGCCGGACAGCGGGATGGTCCCACCGTTGGCGACGGAGTACGGCGCACCGTTGATCGTCGGCACGGCACACACGACGGCCGGTGCCGCCACGCTGCTCGGCCACGGGCTCAGGACGCCTGCCTGGACGCCGGTGAGCGACGAGTACCCGCCGTACGCGAGGAACGGGATCGAGTTGAAGTTGTTCTCCGGCACCGGGGAGCCGGGGACGTTCTCCGGGAAGATGTACTCACCGATCGGGGCGTGGTACTGGCCGTAGTAGATCCCGTTGGCCGCGGTCTTGGCACTCGCGGTGCCGGGGATCTGGCTGCGGGGGTTCGCGTCCAGGGTGCCCGGGACGAACTCGGACAGCCCGTCGACGACGGCGCGGACCTCACGCGTGGGCGGGATGAACTGCCCGGCCGGAGGTGGCGTGCAGGCCTTCTGGGTGGGGACCGTCGCGGTGCACGGCGGCCGGAACCGCCAGCGACCGCGCACCGCACCGCCGGGAGGGCCGGGGTCGGGCATGATCGTGCCCCACTCGCGGTCGCTCGTGGCGCCGGTGGCCGGGTTGACGTCGATGCCGTAGAGACGGACCATCCGGCTCTCGTCGGTGGTCATGCCCTCGAACCGCGTGCGCACGGCTGCCTCGCCGGCACCGAAGATCGTCAGGCCACCGGTGCCGAGGATCGACACGTCGACGGACACGTAGGCGGGGTCGACTCCCGGCTGGGTGTAGACGCCCAGGCTGGCCACGATGGTGTGGGCGGAGATGTACTGGCCCCCGTTGGCGCCACCGTCCTGCACGAGGTTGCCGGCGAACGTCACGTAGTCACCGATCTCGAACGGCGCCTGCTTGCGCGGGTCGGCGCACGTGCCGCGGGCGCACGTGTTGGCGTCGACGTCGGACGGCGCGTCCATCCGGAACATCGTGTATGCCGCACCCACCGCAGGCAGCGCCGGCTGGGGGGTGATGCCCGAGGTGTCGGTCCCGGTGTAGACGGGCCGGTTGGTCTGCGGGCACTCGGCGTCGTCGTTCGTCGTCGTCGGCGCGGTGCGCGGGATGCACATCGGGAAGCCGGTCTCGGCGAGGATCGTCGGGTTGTCCTGGTCGACCTGGAAGCGGTCGTCCGGCGACATCGCACGTCCATAGCGTCCGGACGTCGTCGACCCGGCGATGGCCGGGTCGTTGATCCGCACGCGTGTGCCGGTGCCGGCGACGCCCGGCGTGCCACCGACCTCCATCTCGCCGGTGGAGTAGTCGAGGTAGTTCACGTAGCCGGCCCCGTTGTTGAGGTCCTGCTCCGAGATGTCGACCATGCCGGCGATGTAGCGGTCACCGCTGCCGTTGACGACGCGGTTGCCGACGACGTGCACCTCGTACGTCGTGAGCGGCTTCGGGCTGTCGCCCAGGGCCATGCCGGTCTGTGTCGGGCCGTACGGCGCCGGTGCGTGGGTGAAGAGCTCCTGCCAGGTCAGAGCGCTGGCCGGGAGGATGACGATCGTCTCCTTGGGGACGACGACGACGTGACCGTTCAGCGTCAGCGTGCCACCCGAGTGCGGGTCGCCCGCCGAGTCGAGGGTCGCGGACTGCAGGAAGCCGGTGATGTCGAACTGCGTGCTCGAGGCCACCACGGGGTTGATCGCCGGAGCGACCAGCGGGGTGGCCGCGCCGTGCGCGGCGTTGCTCGCGACCGGGGCCAGGCCCGCCGCGAGTGCGATGGCGGCCGCGGCCGAGAGCAGTCGGCGCCGTCGGACACCGCCTCCCGGGTCGGGTCCGCCGACGTGGCGCTTCGAGAGCGCACCCCCCAGTTGACTAGACATCTCCGTCCTCCATCCATCTCCTGCTGCGTTGACTGGCATTGACATGGGGTGACCGGCCCTGGTCAGGGCTCCGCGACCGATCCCACGGGTCGGGGCGGCACGGTGCCCGGGTGTCGGCTCCCGGGCCCGGGGTGCGCGTGGCGGCGGCATCGCGCCGGCGGGGTCCGTGGACGTCGGTGACGGTCAAGCCGGTCGGGCCAGCACAGTGCCGAGCGGTCGCCGGTCGACCCGTTGCCGGACGAGCGTCACATCGACTCATCACGATCCCCCCTCAAGGACTTGCGTCCATCGTGGGAGCGTCGACACCGAGGGGCATGCGCCACGGTGGGGGGTGACACTCCCCGAGAATTGGGGGGCGTCGGTCTGGGGTTATCCCGACGGGCGACACCCGGAAGTGCTACGCGCGACGCCGGGCGAGGTCACGGTCCGGATGCGACGAGGGCGGCTCCGACCATCAGGTCGGGGCCGCCCTCGTCGGGTCGTCCGGTCTCAGCGGGTCACTCCCACTCGATGGTGCCCGGCGGCTTGCTCGTGACGTCGAGGACGACGCGGTTGACCTCTTCGACCTCGTTGGTGATGCGGGTCGAGATCGTCGCGAGCACGTCGTAGGGCACCCGGGCCCAGTCCGCCGTCATGGCGTCCTCCGACGCCACGGGGCGCAGCACGACGGGGTGGCCGTAGGTGCGGCCGTCACCCTGGACGCCGACCGAACGGACGTCGGCGAGGAGCACGACCGGGCACTGCCAGATGTCGCGGTCGAGGCCCGCCCGCGTCAGCTCCTCGCGGGCGATGGCGTCGGCGCGGCGCAGGATCGCGAGGCGCTCGGCGTCGACGGCGCCGATGATCCGGATGCCGAGGCCGGGGCCGGGGAACGGCTGGCGCCACACGATGACCTCGGGCACCCCCAGCTCGAGACCGACCTGCCGCACCTCGTCCTTGAAGAGGGTGCGGAGCGGCTCGATGAGCGAGAACTGGAGGTCGTCGGGCAGGCCGCCGACGTTGTGGTGGCTCTTGATGTTGGCCGCCCCCTCACCGCCGCCGGACTCGACGACGTCGGGGTAGAGCGTGCCCTGGACGAGCCACTTGACGGGGTGCTCCTCGTCGCCGCGGTCGTGCACGACGTCGCGCGCGGCCTGCTCGAAGACGCGGATGAACTGCTCGCCGATGATCTTGCGCTTCGTCTCGGGGTCGGTGACCCCGGCGAGCGCCTCGAGGAAGCGCTCACGGGCGTCGACGACGACGAGGTCGACACCGGTGGCCTGGACGAAGTCCTGCTCGACCTGCTCGGCCTCGCCCTCACGGAGGAGCCCGTGGTCGACGAAGACGCAGGTCAGCTGGTCGCCGACGGCCTTCTGCACCAAGGCTGCCGCGACCGAGGAGTCGACTCCGCCGGACAGGGCGCAGAGGACCCGGTCCTCGCCGACCTGCTCGCGGATCGTCGACACGAGGTCGTCGACGACGTGGCCCGGCGTCCAGTCAGGTGCGATGCCCGCGCCCTTCCAGAGGAAGTTCTCGAGGACGCGCTGCCCCTGCTCGGAGTGGAGCACCTCGGGGTGCCACTGGACGCCGTAGAGGCGTCGGTCGTCGTCCTCGAAGGCTGCGACCGGCGTGCCCGCGGTCGTGGCCGTCACCGCGAAACCCTCGGGAGCGGCGCTGACGGAGTCACCGTGCGACATCCAGACGGTCTGGCTCGGCGGCTGGCCGGCGAAGAGCGTCGACTCGACGTCGCTGATCGCCGCGTCGGTCTTGCCGTACTCACGGGCTCCGGTGCGGGCCACGGAGCCGCCGAGAGCCTGGGCCATCGACTGGAAGCCGTAGCACATGCCGAAGACCGGGACACCGGCCTCGAGCAGCGCCGGGTCGAGGCGCGGGGCGCCGTCCTCGTAGACCGAGCTCGGGCCGCCGGACAGGATGATCGCGGCCGGCTCCTTGGCGAGCAGGTCGGCCACGGCCATCGAGTGGGGCACGACCTCGCTGTAGACCTGCGCCTCACGGACGCGCCGCGCGATCAGCTGGGCGTACTGGGCGCCGAAGTCGACGACGAGGACGGGGTGGCTCTGGAGGTCGGTCGGCTCGTTCGGCACGGCGTCAGTCACGCGCCAAGACTATCGGCCCGGTGAGGGCTCCTCCGACGACGTCCCGTCGCCCGCGACGTAGGCGCGCGAGAGCAGCGCCTCGGTCTGGACGGTGTTGCGCCGCTCGGCGATCCACGGGACCACCGGAACGAAGCCGGCGAGGAGGTTCTTGACGATGCGCACCGGGCCCCACGCGGCCTTGAGGCCGAGGTTGGCGACCGACACGGCATACGCGAAGTAGATGATCCCGTGGATCGGGCTCCAGTACTCCGTGAGGACGTTGGTCTGCTTGAAGACGTACTTCATGACCATCTCCAGGATGAGCACGAAGAGGGCGATGCCGGCGACGGTCGCGAGGACCCGGTAGATCGACAGCGCCGACCGGATCTGCTGCGGCTTGGCCAGGGTCTGAGGGTACGTGCTCACGTCGTCGCGCCTTCTCTCGGTGCAGCGACGGGCTCGTCCGCCTGCTGCTCTGCTCGGAACATCTTCCACCACATCCAGATCGCGAAGATCCCGAAGACCCACCACTGGACCGCGTAGGCCGCGTTGCGCAGGTTGAGCGGGGCATCGAGCGGGGGCGGCGGGACGCGGCTCAGACCGGCGGCCGCGAGCGGGGTGCCCACCGTGGGCCCGGCGGACTCCGCCGAGGCCAGCACGACGACGTTGTAGAGGTCGCCGGGCCACTCGTTGACGAGGGAGGCGAGGTCGACAGAGCGCACCTGCGGCGCGGGGAGCGGGGCGCCGTCGCGGGGCGACTCCCCCGGGCCCAGCGTGCCCGTCACCGTGACGACACCGGTCGGGGGCGCCGGCACGGACGCCGGCGTGCCGTCGACGAAGCCGCGCAGCACCGGGACGGTGCCGGCCGCGGTCTCGAGCGGCGTCACGACCCACGAGCCGACCCGGCCGTCGAGCCGACGGTCGACGACGAGCAGGCTGCGCCCGGCGGCATACGTCCCCGTCACGGTGACGGCGCGGTTGGAGTAGTCGCTCTTGAAGTCGCTGTGCGGCGCGGTCACCTGCTCGAGGGGCGCACGCTCGAGCGTCGACGCTGCGGCCACGGCGTCCTGGCGACCGGAGTCGCGGGCCACGCCGAGCTGCCACAGGCCGAGCAGGACGCAGGCGGCGACGACGACGGCCAGGGCGGCGAGCATGCCGACCCAGCGAGGGGTGAGCAGCCGCCGGAACACGCCCCAAGGGTAGGTCACCCTCCCGGCTCGGACCTGACCCGGGGCGTCCATCCGTGCCAGACTCCTGCGCCATGTCCTCGTTGCGCCGACGCCGAGCAGGTATGCCGGGTGTCGCGGTCGTCGTCCCCGCCATCCTCGCCGTGGCGTCCCTGCTCGCCTCGTGCGGCGCCACCGACATCCCGACGCCGCGACGCACGGTCACCGTCACCGTCGACGCGCCGAGCACGGCGCCGGCCGGCACGCCGACAGCGACGACGACCCAGGTGCCGACCAGCGCGCCGACGTCGACGGACGTCCCGACGGCCCTCGCGGTCGGCCGGCTGCGCGGCGCACCCAGGTCGTTCGACGAGGCCAGGGCGCGCCTCGACGCCGCCCGCCCCGCGGCCTCCGTGAGCGACCGCTTCCGCAGCCCGAGCGGCAACATCGTCTGCCGCCGCAGCACCGACTCCGGCCTGGCCGCGTGCGAGGTGGAGAAGGGCCGGATCGACCCACCGCTCCCCTCGATCTGCCCGGCCGGTGGACCGTCGGACATCGGCCGCATCGAGCTCGGACCGAAGGGCGCGCTGCCGGTGTGCAACTCCGACACGATCCGCACGGGCGGCGAGCCCGAGCTCGGCTACGGCGCACGCACCCCGCCGTCAGGGACGAACGCCTGTCTCAGCGAGAGCTTCGGCGTGACGTGCATCGACGAGGCGAGCCGGCACGGCTTCTTCCTGGCACGCGACACGTTCACCACCTTCTGAGGCGCCGACGCCCAGACGGCACAAGGGGGGCGCAGACGCCGACGAACGCGCACCGACCTCACGAACGGTCGTCCCGACGGGACGGACCGGCGACGCGGTCCGGCGACGCGGTCCGGAGCGGTCCGGATCCGCAGCTGACAGGGAGGGCCCCGCCGACCAGTGGTCGGCGGGGTCCTTCGCTGCACCTAGGATTGGGTCACGACCGACGCAGAACTGGACCGAGCTCGACACACCCGACGACCGAGGGGCCGCCGTGGCGCAACTGTTGCTCCTGCACCTGCTCGCCGCCGCCCTCGCGCCGTGGCTCGCCAAGGTCCTGCGCACGAAGGCCTTCCCCGTCCTCGCGCTCGCGCCCGCCGTCTCGTTCGTCTGGCTCGTCTCCGTCTCGAACGACGTCCGCGCGGGCAACCTTCCGACACAACGAATCTCGTGGGTCCCCGGTCTCGGGATCGATCTCGACTTCCGGGTCACGACCCTCTCGTGGGTGCTCGGCCTTCTCGTCACCGGCGTCGGTGCGCTCGTCCTGCTCTACTGCACGTGGTACTTCACGGACCGCGACCCGACGCTGTGGCGCTTCACCTCGGTGTTCACGGCCTTCGCCGGCGCCATGCTCGGCCTCGTCCTCACCGACAACCTTCTCGTCCTCTACGTCTTCTGGGAGCTGACGACGGTCTTCTCCTACCTGCTCATCGGTCACAACCCGGCGAGCTCGACCAACCGGCGCGCGGCGATGCAGGCGCTCATCGTCACGACGTTCGGCGGCCTCGCGATGCTCGTCGGCATCATCATCCTCGGGGTCCACCACACCTACTCGATCTCGGCGCTGATCGCCGACCCGCCGCCTCTCGACACCCTCACCGTGGCCGCCGTCGTGCTGCTGCTCGTCGGCGCCCTGTCGAAGTCGGCGCTCGTGCCCTTCCACTTCTGGCTGCCCGGCGCCATGGCCGCACCGACGCCGGTCAGCGCCTACCTTCACGCAGCCGCGATGGTCAAGGCCGGCATCTACCTCGTGGCCCTGCTCGCCCCGGCCTTCGCGGGGGCCCCGGCCTGGCACGCCCTGACCGTGGGCCTGGGCCTCTTCACGATGCTCGTCGGCGGGTGGCGTGCCCTGCGCCAGCACGACATCAAGCTGCTCCTCGCCTACGGCACCGTGAGCCAGCTCGGCTTCATCGTCGCCATCGCCGGTCTCGGCACCAAGGCATCCGCCCTCTCGGCGCTGGCCCTCGTCATCGCGCACGCCCTCTTCAAGTCGACGCTCTTCCTCACCGTCGGGGTCGTCGACAAGTGCGCCGGCACCCGCGACCTGCGCGAGCTGTCCGGCGTCGGGCGTCGGCTGCTCCCGGTCGCCGTGCCGGCGACGCTCGCCGGCCTCTCGATGGCCGGGATCGTGCCGCTGGCGGGGTTCGTGTCCAAGGAGAGCGCGCTCGAGTCGCTGTGGGAGGACGTCCAGACCTCCGCCCCGCTCCCGGCCCCGTGGAGCTGGCTGGCGATCGTCGGCGTCGTCGCCGGGTCGGCCCTGACCGTCGCCTACACGGCGCGCTTCCTCTGGGGCACCTTCGCCACCAAGCCCGGCGTCGCCCCCACCCCCGTCAAGGCCGCCCACCCCGGCTTCGTGCTCGCGCCGGTGCTGCTCGGCGTGGCGTGCCTGCTCGTCGGCCTCCTGTCGCCACTCGAGTCCCCGTGGCTGCTCCCGTATGCCGTGGACTTCCCCGTCGGGGCCGAGCCGCAGTCGCTCGCCCTGTGGCACGGCGTCACGGTGCCGCTGATGCTCTCGCTCGTGTCGGTGGCCGTCGGGCTCGTCCTCTTCGCGCAGCGTGACCTCGTCGCCCGGGTGCAGTCCGGCGTTCCGTCGCTCGTCGACGGCGAGCGCGGCTTCGCCCGCACGCTGCGGTGGGTCGACCGCGGGGCCGTCGAGACGACCGCCGTGACCCAGCGCGGCTCGCTCCCGATCTACCTCGCGGGCATCCTCATCGTCTTCGTCGCCCTGCCGGGTCTCGCGGCGGTGACCCGCGGCACGGTCCCCGACGTCCGGCTCTGGGACAACCCGGGGCAGGCCGTCGTCGGGGTCGTCGTCGTGACGGCCGCGGTGCTCGTGCTCGTGACCCGCCGCCGGCTCACGGCGGTCATGCTCGTCGGCGCCACGGGCTACGGCGTCTCGCTGCTCTTCATCCTCCACGGGGCTCCCGACCTCGCGATCACCCAGATGCTCGTCGAGACGGTGTCGCTCGTCGTCTTCGTCCTCGCGCTGCGCCGCCTGCCGACGAAGTTCACCCGTCACCCCCACTCGCCCTCGCGCACGTGGCGCATCGCGCTCGGTGCGGCCGTCGGAGCGTCCGTCGGAGCCATCGCGCTCGTCGCCTCCGGGGGCCGCACCGCCGAGCCCGTGTCGGCCGGGTTCCCCACGGAGGCCTACGCGTTCGGCCACGGCAAGAACATCGTCAACGTCACGCTCGTCGACATCCGCGCCTGGGACACCCTCGGCGAGGTGTCGGTCCTCGTGGCCGCCGCGACCGGCATCGCGAGCCTCATCTTCGTGCGCACCCGCAACACCCGGATCTCACGCGCGACGTCGAAGTCGCTCCCGTCGAGCAACGCCGGCCGGGGCACGTGGCTGCACGGCGGCCGGACGATGCGCAAGGAGAAGCGCTCGGTCATCTTCGAGGTCGTGACGCGGCTCGTCTTCCACATCATGCTCGCGGCCTCGCTCTTCCTGCTCTTCGCCGGCCACAACCAGCCCGGTGGCGGTTTCGCGGGAGGGCTCGTCGCGGGACTCGCGCTCGTCGTGCGCTACCTCGCGGGTGGCCGCTACGAGCTCGACGAGGCCGCGCCGTTCGACGCCGGACTGCTCGTCGGCCTGGGCCTGCTCGTCGCGGTCGGCTCCGCCCTCGCCCCGCTCGCGTTCGGCGGGACGGTCCTCGAGACGACGGCCGTCGACTTCACGCTCCCGCCGTGGGGCGAGGTGCACCTCGTGACGTCGCTCGTCTTCGACATCGGCGTCTACCTCATCGTCGTCGGCATGATGCTCGACATCGTCCGCAGCCTCGGCACCGGCATCGACCGGCAGATCGCCGAGGAGGAGGCCGCGGAGACCGAGGAGACCGATGCCTCCGCAGCCGGCCAGGCGGAGGTGGCCCGCCCATGACGACGCTCGCTCCCGCACTCATCGAGTCGACGCTCCAGCCCAACATCACGCTCGTCCTCGTCACCGTCGGGCTCGTCGCCGCCGGCACGGCACTCGCGCTCGACCGCAGCCTCGTGCGCGTCCTGCTCGGCATGGTGCTCATCGGCAACGGCATCGCCGTGCTCTACCTCGTCATCAGCGGGCGCGCCGGGCGTGCACCGTTCGTCGGCGAGGACCCCGCCGCGATCAGCGACCCGCTGCCACAGGCCATGGTGCTGACGGCGATCGTCATCTCCCTCGCGACCATCGGCTTCCTGCTCGCCCTGTCCTACCGCCTGTGGCAGATCTCCGGCACCGACGACGTGCCCGACGACGCCGAGGACGCCCGCATCCAGCGCCTCGCCCTCGAGGACCAGACGTCGTCGACCTACGACCCGTCCGAGGAGTCGACGACGACGTCCGACGAGCTCGCGGACGGCGACCGGAGCCCCCGCCGATGAACCTCACCGACGTCGCCGTGCCCAACCTCGTGCCGCTGCCCGTGCTGCTCCCGCTCCTCGGCGCCGCCCTGACCCTCGCCTTCCGCCGGTCCCCACGCCTGCAGCGGGGCGTCAGCATCGCCGTGCTCGCCGCCGTCGTCGCCGTCGCCGGCGCCCTCGTGTGGCAGACCGACGTCAACGGCCCGCAGGTGCTGTGGCTCGGCGCGTGGCAGGAGCCGCTCGGCATCTCGCTCGTCGCAGACCGCCTCAGCGCCCTCATGCTCCTCGTCTCGGGCATCGTCACGCTGCTCGTGCTCGTCTTCGCCATCGGGCAGGGCCAGGCCGACAGCGACGACGAGAGCGAGAGCGAGACCCCGCTCACAATCTTCCACCCGACCTACCTCGTGCTCTCGGCCGGCGTCGCCAACGCCTTCCTCGCCGGCGACCTCTTCAACCTCTTCGTCGGCTTCGAGATCCTCCTCTTCAGCTCCTACGTCCTCATCACCCTCGGCGGCTCGGCCGCGCGCATCCACGCGGGCACGACGTACGTCGTCGTCAGCCTGCTCAGCTCCGCGCTCTTCCTCGTCGCCATCGCCGCCGCGTACGCCGCGACCGGCACCGTCAACCTCGCGCAGCTGGCGATCCGCATCGGTGACCTCGCCCCCGGCGTCGCGCTCGTGCTCCAGCTCTCGCTGCTCACGGCATTCGCCATCAAGGCCGCCGTCTTCCCCATGTCGGCGTGGCTGCCCGACAGCTACCCGACCGCGCCCGCGCCGGTCACGGCCGTCTTCGCCGGCCTGCTGACGAAGGTCGGCGTCTACGCGATCATCCGCACCCAGACGCTGCTCTTCCCGGACTCGCCGTTGCAGGGACTGCTCATGTGGGCCGCGCTGCTCACCATGGTCATCGGCATCCTCGGCGCCGTGTCCCAGTCCGGCCTCAAGAGGATCCTGTCGTTCACGCTCGTCAGCCACATCGGCTACATGATCTTCGGCATCGCGCTGGCGACGCCCGAGGGCACCGCCGGTGCGATCTTCTACATCGCGCACCACATCACGATCCAGACGGCCCTCTTCCTCATCACCGGCCTCGTCGAACGCCTCGCCGGCACGACGTCGCTCGACCGTCTCGGCGGCCTCGCCGTGGCCTCCCCCGTGCTCGCGACCCTCTTCTTCGTCTCGGCGATGAACCTCTCGGGGATCCCGCCGCTCTCGGGCTTCCTCGCCAAGGTCGGGCTGCTCAACGCCGGGATCGAGCTCGGCACCCCGCTCGCCTGGTTGCTCGTCGTCGGCGGCATCGTCACGAGCCTGCTCACCCTCTACGCCCTGACCAAGGTCTGGAGCCAGGCGTTCTGGCGCACCCTCGCCGACGCCCCGCGCTCGACCGAGACGGCAGCCGCGATCGAGGCCGGCACCCTCGACGTCGAGCCGAGCGCCGACCCCGCCGGCACCGTTCTCGTCGACACCGTCCGCGTCGACACCGTCCGCGTCGACACCATCCGCGTCGACACCGGCTCACGAGCGCTGCCGCGCACCATGCTCGGCGCCACCGCCGCCATGACGGTCGTGGGGCTGCTCATCACCGTCGTCGCCGGACCGCTCTTCGCCTACACCCAGCGCGCCGCCACCGACCTCATGAGCCGCGACCCCTACATCACGAGCGTCCTTCCCGTGGAGGTCCGCCGATGACCGACGTCCGGATGGCCACGGCCCCGCGCGAGCCCGAGTCGCCGCGCCGTCGGCGGCGGGTCCTGCAGCCGCGTGCCGTCGCGACGATCGCCCTCGCGTGGGTCCTGCTGTGGGACCGCGTCACGTGGGGCAACGTCGTCAACGGCGTCCTCGTCGGCCTGCTCGTGACGTATGCGTTCCCGCTCCCCTCGATCGAGTTCCAGGGGCGGCTGCGACCGCACCGGGTGCTCCTGCTCGTCGCGCACTTCCTCGTCGACCTCGTCGGCGCCTCGTGGCAGGTCATGCGACTCGCCTTCGGCCGCCGGAGCCCGCGCAACGCCGTCATCGAGGTGCAGCTTCGCTCGCGATCGGACTTCTACCTCACCCTGACCGCCGAGCTCGTGGCCCTCGTGCCCGGCTCGGTCGTCGTCGACGCCCGGCGCTCGACGTCGGTGCTCTACCTGCACCTGCTCGACGTCAGGGGCGAAAGCGCCATCGAGGCACAGCGGGCCCACGTCCTCGCGATCGAGCGGCGCGTCGTCCGAGCCCTCGGGTCCCGTGAGGAGATCGCGGCGCTCGAGGCGGGCGGTCCGTGGCCGATGGCAACCGGCTCGGCGAGCGACCCTCGGGGTGCAGGCGACCACCTCGACGCCACCGAGGGCCCGGACCTCGACGGGACCCGCCCCCGCGACGGGGAGGAGCACCCGTGACCATCGTCCTCGGCATCTCGCTCGGCATGCTCGGCGCCGCGGCCGCGCTCGTCCTCGTGCGCCTCTTCCGTGGCCCGAGCAACCTCGACCGCATCGTCGCCGCCGAGATCCTCCTCGTCATCGTCATCGCCGGTGTCGCGCTCGAGTCGGCCCGCCAGCGGACCACGACCTACCTGCCGCTGCTCATGATCCTCGGCCTCGTCGGCTTCGTCGGCGGCGTCGCCGTCACCCGCTTCATGTCCCGTGACTCCGACGAGCACGACGCCGTCGAGGTCGACCACCCGGAGCCACGACAGCAGCCCGAGGGGTGGGAGCAGTCATGACGTGGTCGTCCGCCCTCGACGTCGCCGGAGCCGTGTGCCTCCTGCTCGGCTCGTTCCTCTGCATGGCCGGGGCCGTCGGCCTCATCCGCTTCCCCGACACCCTCTCCCGCCTGCACGCAGCGACGAAGCCGCAGACCCTCGGCCTCATCCTCATCCTCGCCGGGCTCGCCCTGACGCTACGCACGTGGGCGGCGGTCACGACGCTCGTCCTGCTCGCCGCGACGCAGTTCTTCACCTCCCCGGTGTCCGCACACCTCGTCGCCCGGGCGGCCTACCGCAACCGCCTCGTCGACCCCGAGACCCTCGAGGTCGACGAGCTGTCCGAGGCCCTCGACCGCTCGGGTCAGGACCCCACGCCCTGACCTCGAGGCGGCCACACGGCATACGCCCTCGTGTTGACCTCAAGCACGCTTGAGCTCCTACGGTCGGCCCGTGGCCCCGACGAAAAATGGCATGAGGCATGCCCGCGCCGAACGTACGATGAACCAAGTGATCTCGCTGCCCCACGCCGATCCCGGCACTCCCGACCTGACCAGCCCGACGGCCTACCTCCGCTGGGTCGGCAAGGGCCAGTGGCGCACCCTCGTCGTCGCCATCGCGTTCGGCATCGTGTGGCTCGTCAGCCAGGCACTCTTCCCCGCCGCGATGGGCAAGGCCATCGACGAGGGCATCATCGGCGGCGACGCGGGCTCGCTCCTGCTGTGGTGCGGCATCCTCGTCGGTCTCGTGACCATCAGCGCCCTGTCCGGCGCCATGCGGCACAAGTACGCCGTCGCCAACTGGATGCAGGGCGCCTTCCGCTCGGCCCAGCTCATCGGCCACAAGGCGGCCGACACCGGTGAGGCCCTGTCGCGCACGGTCCCGACCGGAGACGTCGTCGCCACGGTCAGCTCCGACGCGATGCGCATCGGTGGGCTCTACGACGTGTCAGCGCGATTCGCCGGCGCCGTCGTGTCCTACGTCGTCGTCGCGCTCATCCTGCTCGGCGCCTCGACGCCGCTCGGCCTCGTCGTCCTCATCGGCGTCCCGGTGCTCGTCGCCTGCCTCACCTTCATCGTCCGCCCGCTCCAGGCGCGCCAGCTCGCCCAGCGCGAGGAGTCCGGCAAGCTCATCGGGCTCGGCGCCGACACCGTCGCCGGGCTGCGCGTCCTGCGCGGCATCGGCGGCGAGCACACCTTCCTGAGCAGGTATGCCGTCCAGTCGCAGTCCGTGCGCCAGGTGGGCAATCGGGTGGCCGGCTACCAGGCGGCCCTCGACGCCGCCCAGGTGCTGCTGCCCGGCCTCTTCGTCCTCGTCGTCGTGTGGCTCGGGGCGCGTTTCGCCATCGCGGGCGAGATCACGGCCGGCCAGCTCGTCGCGTTCTACGGCTACACCGCCTTCCTCGTCATCCCGCTGCGCACGGCGACCGAGATGGTCGACCGGGCGACCCGCGCCCACATCGGTGCCCGCAAGCTGACGAAGATCCTTCGCGTGCAGCCCGACCACGTCGAGACGCCGGACGCCCAGCCGCTGCCCACCGGGCCCGCCCGCCTCTACGACCCGCGCAGCGGCGTCACCATCGAGCCCGGCCGGTTCACCGTCGTCGTGTCGGCGCGCCCGGAGGAGTCCGCGGCCCTCGCCGACCGACTCGGCCGCTTCGGTGTCGGAGAGACGGACGTTCGGCTCGACGGCACTCGCCTCGCCGACGCCTCGCTGGCCGCGGTGCGCCGCCGGGTCGTCGTGTCGGAGACCGACCCGCGCCTCTTCACCGGCACGCTGCGCGACGAGCTCGACCCGTGGGGTGACCACGACGACGTCTCGATCCTCGACGCCCTGTCGGTGGCGAGCGGCGACGACGTGCTCGAGGCGCTGCCCGGCGGCCTCGACAACGAGGTCGAGGAGCGCGGCCGGGCCTTCTCCGGCGGCCAGCGCCAGCGGCTCGCCCTGACCCGCGCCCTCCTCACCCAGGCCGACACCCTCGTGCTCGTCGAGCCGACGAGCGCCGTCGACGCCCACACCGAGGCCCGCATCGCCGGTCGCCTCACCGCCGCCCGCGCCGGACGCACGACGGTCGTCATGTCGGCCAGCCCGCTCATCCTCGACCAGGCCGACCACGTCGTCTTCCTGCGCGGGGGCAAGGTCGCCGCATCCGGCACCCACAGTCGTCTCATGGCCGACGAACCCGACTACCGACGCACCGTCGTCCGAGGAGAGGAGGACTGATGTCGCTGACACCAGCGCCGTCCACGCGCACCCTTCCCGTGGCCGACATGAACTCGGTCAAGGACCACACCCGCGGCCTGCTCCGCCGCCACCGCGGCAGCCTGCTCACGGTCATCGGCCTGCATGCCGTCGCCGCGTGCGCCGCCCTCGTGGCGCCCCGCGTCATCGGCCTGCTCGTCGACGAGATCAGCCACGGCCGGTCGCTCGAGGTCGTCAACCGGCTCGCCCTCTGGATCGCCGGTGCGGTCGTCGTCCAGACCGTCGTCACGTGGTTCGCCCGGCGCGCCTCGTTCGTCATGGGCGAGACGATCTTCGCCGAGCTGCGCGAGCAGTTCATGGGGCGCGTCGTCGAGCTCCCCCTGTCGACCGTCGAGCGCGCCGGCACCGGCGACCTCGTCTCGCGCACGACCAACGACGTCGAGGCCCTCTCGCACGTCATCCGCTTCGGCATCCCGTCGATCTTCGTCGGCGCCGTCACGACGGCGATCACGGTCGTCGCCGCCTTTCTTACCGGCTGGCAGGTGGCGCTCGCGATCGTCGTCGGCGTGCCGATCCTCGTGCTCTCGACGCGCCGCTACCTGCGGTACGCGCCCGATGGCTACCTGCGCGAGCGCGCGACGTACGCCGTGCTCAACGGTGTCGTCACCGAGTCGGCCGACGGCGCCCGCACCGTCGACGCGCTCGGCCTGCGCAGCCGCCGCCGGCAGCGCATGGACGACGCCCTGCACGACTGCTACGACGCCGAGCTCTACACGCTGAAGCTACGGATGCGGTGGTTCCCCTCCGTCGAGTTCGCCTTCTTCGCTCCGGTCGCGGTCACCCTCCTCTGGGGCGGCTACCTCATCTCGCGCGACGTCGCGACGGCCGGCACCGTCACGGCGGTGGCCCTCTACGTGCAGCAGATGGCCGGGCCGCTCGACGAGCTCATCTCGTGGCTCGACGAGATCCAGGTCGGCGCGACCTCGCTCGCGCGCGTCATCGGCATCGCCGACGTCCCGGCCGACCGCGCCGCGACCGGAGAGGAGCCGGAGGACGACCACCTCGAGGTCGAGGACGTCCACTACTCCTACCGCGCAGGCCGTGACGTGCTCCGCGGCGTCTCGCTCGACCTCCAGCCCGGCGAGCGCCTCGCCATCGTCGGTCCCTCCGGAGCAGGCAAGTCGACGCTGGGACGGCTCATGGCCGGCATCGACGGTCCGCGCCAGGGCCGGGTCGACGTCGGCGGCGTCCGCCTCGTCGACCTCGAGCTCGCCCAGCTGCGCGGCCAGGTCGCGCTCGTGACGCAGGAGCACCACGTCTTCGTCGGCTCGCTCGAGGACAACCTGCGTCTCGCCCGCCCCGAGGCCTCCCGCGAGCAGCTGCTCGAGGCCCTCGCCGCGGTCGACGCACGCAGCTGGGCACTCGAGCTGCCCGACGGGCTCGACACCGTCGTCGGCTCCGGTGGCCACCGGCTCACCGAACCGCAGGCGCAGCAGCTCGCCCTCGCACGGCTCGTCCTCGCCGACCCGCACACACTGGTCCTCGACGAGGCGACCTCGCTGCTCGACCCGCGCGCAGCCCGCCACCTCGAACGATCGCTCGCCGCGGTCGTCGACGGCCGCACCGTGGTCGCCATCGCGCACCGGCTCATGACCGCGCACGACGCCGACCGCGTGTGCGTCGTCGAGGACGGGCGGATCAGCGAGATCGGCTCGCACGACGAGCTGCTCGAGGCCGACGGGGCGTATGCCGCGCTGTGGCGCTCGTGGCGCGACGAGCCGCAGCCCGCCCGCTGACGGCCGCTGGGACGAGCCGGCACCAGGCCGCACCAGGCGGCACCCGTGACGACGGGGCCACTCGACGACCGGGTCGAATGGCCCCGTCGTCACTGCGTCCGGGAAGCGGTTTCGACAACTTCGGCAAATAAATGGCAGATGCCGTAACCCCCCTCGGCCTGCGTCGTTGTCAGCGCGGTGCCGGGCTGTTTCTCGACCGGTTGCTAGCCCGCACCGTCGGGTGGGGCCGTCTCTGAGGGGTGACGGCCTCACCCTCCCTCATCTCCAGGGCGGGTGCGCCCCGACCCGACCGGTCAGGGGTACCACAGGCTCCCGGTGACGGCCGAGAAGAGCAGGAGCGGCACACCCGCCGAGACGAGCAGGATGCCCACCCATCTCGGGCAGTGCACGACGGCCGACACGAGCGCCGCAGCCACGAGCAGTGCTGCACGCACGACCCCCGGCAGCAGGAGCGCCGCGAGCACGAGTCCCGCCACGATCGCCTGCTGCTCCCGCGTCGCCACCGGTTCGGCCGGCTGCACCCCTGGCCGAGCTCCTGAGGAGTTCGCAGTGTTCGACGTGTTCGCCCCGATGTCCATCCGTGCCCTCCCCTGACGTCCGATGTGCGCCGATCCAAGCACGGCCCACCGGTTGCCGCCACCCTTCGGCCCCGACGCTCGGCGCCGGCGCTCGGCGCCGGCGCTCCTCGCTGGGGTGGTCCGGTCGTGTGTGCACCTGCGGGGGTCAGGGCACCGTCGACCGCACACGGCGAGGTCGCGGCCCGGCAGCCCGGACGCGCTCAGGCGTCGACGAGTCGGTAGGCCTCGCCCTGGGCCGGGCGCCGGTCGGCCTCGCCACGCAGGGGCCACAGCGACACGGCCCGCTCGGCCTGCGCCGTGATGGTCAGGCTCGGGTTGACCCCGAGGTTCGCCGAGACGGCCGATCCGTCGAGCACGTGCAGGCCGGGGTAGCCCCACACCCGCTGGTACGGGTCGACGACCCCGTGCTCCGGCGAGTCCGAGATGACCGCCCCACCGAGGAAGTGCGCCGTCATCGGGATGTCGAGGACCTCGCCGACCGACGACCCGGGCCAGGCCCGCTCCCCCGTCGTGCGCTCGAGCCGCGCCGCCATGGCGCGCACTGCCTCGTTGCCCTCGGGGATGAAGGTCGGGTTGGGTTCGCCGTGGCCCTGCGTCGAGGTCAGGTGCCACCCGAGGAGGCCGCGCCGGCGGCGCACCTTGATCGAGTTGTCGCTGCTCTGCATGACGAGGGCGATGACGGTGCGCTCGCTCCAGCGCCGGCTCGACAGCGACCGGGCGAAGACCCACGGGTGGCGCGCGACGGTGCCGGCGAAACGCACCCAGCGGGGGACGCGTCCGCCGCCGTCGACCTGCATGACGGCGAGCGCTCCCATGAGGTTGGACCCCTTGCCGTAGCGGCAGTTCTCGACGTGCGTCGTGTCGTTGACGTGAAAGCTCGACGTGATCGCCACGCCTCGCGTCAGGTCGACGCCGTCGGGCACCCGCGCCGTCATCGCCCCACCGAGGGCCTCCGAGTTCGTGCGGGTCAGCTCCCCGAGCGTGTCCGACAGGCGCGGCAGCCCCCGCCCCTCGGGCTCGGCCTTCATGGCCTGGAGCAGCTGGGCCGTGCCCCACGCCCCTGCCGCGACGACGACCTGGCCGGCCGTGACGGTGCGCTCCCCCGCCCGACGCCGACCCCACGAGCCGCTGCGGACGGTCGTGACGGCATACCCCTGCTCCGGCGCAGCCGGGTCGAGCGGCCGCACCCGGGTCACCGTGCGCAGCGGCTCGATGCTGACACCGCGTCGCTCGGCGAGCGCGAGGTAGTTCTTGACGAGGGTGTTCTTGGCACCGACGCGGCACCCGACCATGCAGTTGCCGCACTCCGTGCACCCGGTGCGGGCCGGGCCCTCACCGCCGAAGTAGGGGTCGGGGACGCGTTTGCCCGGCTCGCCGAAGAAGACGCCGACCGGCGTCTTGCGGAACGTCTCGCCGACACCGAGGTCGGTCGCCGTGTCGCGCATCAGCTGCTCGACCGGGCCGTCGCACGGGTTGACGGTCACCCCGAGCATGCGCTGGGCCGTCGCGTAGTGCGGCGCGAGCTCGGCCTGCCAGTCGGTGATGTGCCCCCACTGGCGGTCGCGGAAGAACGGCGCCGGCGGCACGTAGAGGGTGTTGGCGTAGTTGAGCGACCCACCACCGACGCCGGCGCCCGCGAGGACGAGGCAGTCGGGCAGCCGGTGGATGCGCTGGACCCCGAAGAGGCCGAGGCGCGGTGCCCAGAGGTAGCGGCGCACGTCCCAGCTCGTCCGGGCGAAGTCGTCGTCCTCGAAGCGGCGGCCCGCCTCGTAGACGTGGACGCCGTAGCCCTTCTCGGCGAGACGCAGCGCGGCCACGGACCCGCCGAAGCCGGACCCGATGACGACGACGTCGTGGTCGTGGACGGTCTCCATGGACGTCAGGCTAACGGTCCGAACACCCCTAGGCTACCGACAGTAAGTTCCGGGCGACGGCTCGGCGAGTGTCCGGGCCCGTGGTCGGCCGCGTGTAGAGTGGCCTCCCGTGGAGGGGAGAACTGAGTCGTCGGACCGCGCCGTGGAACTGTCCATCGTGGTCCCCTGCTACAACGAGGAAGCGACCCTCGAAGCCCTCTACTCGGCCCTCGTCAACGAGTTGTCCGACCGGGTCGGCTCCTGGGAGATCCTGCTCGTCGACGACGGCAGCCGCGACGACACGCGCCTGCTCGCGGGATCGATGGCGACCTCGGACCCACGGGTGCGAGCGTTGGGCCTGAGCCGCAACTTCGGCAAGGAAGCGGCTATGTACGCCGGGTTGCAGGCGGCGCGCGGACGGTTCGTCATCATCATGGACGCCGACCTCCAGCATCCGCCGGAGCTCATCCCGGCGATGCTCGACTACGGACGTCGGGGCTGGGACCAAGTCGTCGCCCGACGCACGCGAGGCCAGGAGAAGGTCGTCCGCAAGAGCGTGTCCCGCCTCTACTACCGCCTGGTCAACGGCCTCATGGAGGTCCGCCTGACCGACGGCGCCGGGGACTTCCGCCTCATCAGCCGCCGCTGCGTGGACGCCCTGCTCCAGCTCGGCGAGGTGCACCGCTTCTCCAAGGGCATGTTCGCGTGGGTGGGCTTCTCCCAGATGGAGATCAAGTACGACGACGTCGCGAGCTCACGGGACGCGTCGACGTGGACCATGCGATCGCTGTTCAACTACGCGATCGAAGGTGTGCTCTCGTTCAACAGCAGACCGCTCCGTCTGGCCATCTGGATGGGCGTCATCGTCATCTGCATCACCGTCGCATACTCGATGTGGATTCTCCTGGCGGCCCTCATCAACGGCGTCGACACCCCAGGCTACGTGACGACCATCGCGATCAGCTCTCTCATGGGCGGGGTCCAGCTGCTGACGCTCGGGATCATCGGAGAGTACGTCGGCCGGATCTTCAACGAGACCAAACGCCGCCCGATCTTCCTGCTCTCCTACGACAGCCAAGGGTCCATGGCGAGCCCCCAGATCGCGCCACACGCGTTCGACGGGTCGCTCGATGAGGAGCCCGAGGTCGTCGACCTGGCCGAGACCGGCCACACGTCGACATGAGGGCGATGATCGACGAGCACTTCCGTCCCCTGATGCGGTTCGCCCTGGTCGGAGTGCTCAACACGGGGGTCTACTACGGCATCTACCTGCTCATCGTCCAGGTCGCCCCGTACCTCGTCGCCCACGTCGTGGGCTGGTTCGTCTCCATCAGTTTCTCCTTCCTCATGAACTGTCGATTCACCTACCACGTCAGGCCGACGTGGAAGAGATACCTGCTCTTCCCACTCTCCAACCTCCCGAACATCCTCTTCACCTCGGTGGGGGTCGTGGGGCTCGTCGAGCTGCTTCACGTCAACGTGCGGCTCGCACCTCTGATCGCAGGGATCTGCGCCATCCCGTTCTCGTACCTGCTAGGAAGCCATCTCATGCGTGACCGCGACCCGTTCAGTGACGTCGACGCGTCGGCGGACGGCGCCGTGGTCGGAACGACCAGGTGAACCCGATCGTGTGGCGCGGGCCGGCGGAGCGGCTGCCGCGGGGGCTCGAGGTCGTGGTCCTGGCCGTCATCGTCGTGACCTTCGGCGTGCTCGCCGACCTGTTCCCCTACAGCGGGGACGACTGGGCCTGGGGCTCGCAGATCGGCGTCGACCGGCTGTCGACCTTCTTCGCCGACTACAACGGCCGCTACGCCGGCAACCTCGCCGTCCTCGTCCTCACGAGGTCGAGTGCCGCGGTGGCGGTGACGATGGCCCTGGCGGTGGCAGCGGCCGCCTTCCTCGTCCTGCACCTCGCTCGTTTCCGGACGCTCACCGGATACGTGCTCGTCTATGCGCTCCTGCTCGCGACCCCTGTCGACGTCTGGCGCCAGGGCATCGTCTGGACCTCGGGTTTCAGCAACTACATGCTCGCGACGCTTTCAATGCTGGGCGTCATGGTGGCCGTCCGGTCTGCGCTGACGCGGACCTCCGACCGCCCCAGTCACCCCGTCCTGCGGGGTGTCGCTCTTTTCCTGCTTGCCTTCGTCGGCCAGCTCTTCATCGAGCACGTGACGATCCTCGTCGTCGCCGTCACGGGCGGGTGCGTCCTCTGGTCGCTCGTCACGCGTCGAGGCGTCGGGGCGTCCCTGTGGTGCCTCTTCGGGGGCGCGGTGCTCGGGGCCGCCGCCATGTTCTCGAACGGCGCGTATCGTCGCGCCTTCTCAGGCGGGGATGGCTACCAGAAGATCGGGTCGCAGGGCGGGAGCCGAACGGAGCAGATGCTCATCTCGCTCGACACGATCATCGGGACATACGGCGTCGCTCTCAACACCGCACTCAACGTCGTCCTGTTGGGTCTGCTGGGCCTGGTGGCGGCACGCCGGGCGACTCACGCGAGCGGGGCCGCCGCCCGACTCTTCTTCGGCGCCATCGGCGTGGTCGCCCTCGTGGCCGCTGTCCTCGTCGTGTGGTGGGTGCCACACGACGCCTCCGCTCTTACGTCGGGAGGAATCGCCAGCCTGGTGCTCGTGCTCGTGACGATGGCGTGTGCCATGGTCACGGTGGAGGACCACGAGGACCGGCGGCTCCTGCTGTTCGTCACCATTGGCTTCGTCCTCCTCATCGCGCCGCTCCTGGTGGTGAAGCCGCTCGGGCCTAGGTGCTTCGTTCCCTCGTACGTCCTTCTCCTCGTGGCGGTCGCTGTGCTCGCACGCGTCGGCCTGCGACGCCTGGGCCGCGTCCCCGCTCGAACCTCGGCCTACATCCTCGTTGCCGCTGCGGCAGTCATCGGGGTCACGGCCTTCGTCGTTCGCTACGAGATCTACCACCGCATCGACGAAGCCTCGGCGGCGCGACAGGCGACCGCTCGGACGGCCGTGGCGGATGGCGCGTCGAGCGTCGTGCTCCGGCACCTACCGTACGGCGGGCGGTGGGTCCATGCCCCCGACCCCGACTTCGAGCCGTGGGAGACCCGCTACAAGCTCTTCTACGACCTGCCGGCGTCCCTGGCGATCACCGTCAAGTAGTCGCCACGGCGTGCACACCGTGTACGTCGGCCGGCCGCCGCTCAGGCGTTCCTCCTGAGGTCAGGGGCGCAATGCCTTGGTCACCGCTGAGGCCACCTCGGGGTAGAGCGTCATGGAGTACTGCGTCGTCATGTGCCCGTGATCGAAGTACGTGATCAAACCCCCGACGACGGCGGGACACCTGCCGGTCTGGCACAGCAGGTTGGTGGCATCCAGGGTGCTCACCGCTCCTGCGGGAAACCCGCCCTGGAGTGCTGCTGAGGTCAGGGGGTCGGGTTCGAGGCCCTTGTCCACGTCGATTCCGCACCGCGTGAGGTCGTCCGCGTAGCGGGCCACGCAGTCCGGCACATTTCCTCCCGCGTCCGGGGTGTCGCGAATGACGAGCACCCGCAGACCTTGGCGAACGAAGCCCTCGAGCACACGTCGGTAGGCCTGCTGCGCCACCGCCGTCTTGCGGTTCGCGGGCACACCGACCAGCGGTTGGAGCGTACGGTCCGACATGACCACGAGGTCGTAGCCCCCCGAGTTGATGCGCTGGCGAGTCCAGTCGTTCCAAGCTTGGCAGTTCGCCCCGATCTCGGGCGGGTTGAAGGAGATGGGCACGTCTACCGAGTAGCACTCGGAGGTGAGGTAGGTGTCGATCCGCCATCCGCGTTCGCGGGCCAGGGTGTGCAGCGGGGGAAACCAGGCACCCGCGTGCGAGTTGCCGTACAGGGCGATCCGCACGGGGGTCGAGCGTGGGCCGTAGCCGCACACCTTTCGTCGGGTGAACGGGCGTTCGTTCCAGCAGCCGTCGGAGTAGACCTCGGGTTTGTCCTTGGCAGCTGCGACCGGCGTGGTCAGCAATGGCATGTCGCGGGTGGCGCACGCAGCGGTGCGGAAGAAGTCTGCACCCACGCACCTCGCCGAAGGGTCGACGACGACGGTCGCGGCAGAGTCAGTGACCCGCTGGCCGTGCCACAGGGCGAGGCCCGCGAGGCCGGCCGAGAGCGCGAGGCAGGCCCCGAGCAGCACGAAGGAGCGCCTGACGCTCTGAGTCAGCTTCGGCGCGAAGCGGAACGGCTCCTCGACCCAGCGTTTCGACAGGCCCGACAGGCAGAGCACACCGGCGATCAGGACGCACTTTTGCCACGCCCGCATGTCGTCCTCGTCGAGCACGAAAGGCGCGATCACGATGGCGGGCCAGTGCCACAGGTAGACCGAGTACGAGACGTCGCCGAGCCACTGGACGTGACGCCCGGACCAGAGCCGCCGTGGACCACTTCGGAGGTCGTCGGACCTTGCCGCGATGACCGCCGCAGCTCCCAACGTGGGCACCAGTGCCGCGACGCCCGGAAAGGAGGTCTCGACGGTGAACGCCATGGCGGACCAGAGAATGGCGGCGAGGCCTCCCCAGACGAGCACGGAGCGGACGACGGCGCCCCGCGCGCGAAGGCCGGCGTGGACCGCCGCAGCGACCGCCGCCCCGACCCCGAGCTCCCACACCCGGGTCGTGGTGACGAAGTAGGCCTGACCCGCGTCCTCTCGGGTGAACCAGGCGGAGAAGGCAAGGGACGCCAGGCTGACGACGCCGATCACCAGCAGCGGTGGGAAGCGGAGCGAGAGCCCGCGGCGACGGCACACGAGCAGGGCCAGGGCGATGAGCACTGGCCAGACGATGTAGAACTGCTCCTCCACCGACAGCGACCAGTAGTGCTGGGTCGGCGACTGCAGCTGGTCGGTCGCGAGATAGTCGGTCGACGTCAGTGCGAGCAACCAGTTCTCGACGTAGAACGCCGAGGCGAGGACCTCCTTCGCCACCCGCTCATGGACCGTCTGGGGAAGCCAGACGATGCTCGCCGCGAGCGTCGTCACGAGCACGAGGGTGGCCGCTGGGATGAGCCGTCGGATGCGACGAGACCAGAAGGAGAAGAGATCTTTGGCGCTACGGATCGGACGTTCGAGGAGGTGGAGCGTGATGAGGAAGCCGGAGATCACGAGGAAGACGTCGACCCCGACGTAGCCTCCGGTGAGCCGCTGCGGCCAGGAGTGGTAGACCACGACGAGCGCGACTGCGACGGCGCGCAGCGCCTGGATGTCCCTGCGCGGTTGGGCGACCTGAGCGGGGATCTCTCGGGGGCTGGTGACGACGTCCTTGTCGTCGCCGACGATCGCCGCACTCGGTCTGTCGGGCAGTGACAATGGATCTACTCCGGATTGCTGGTACTCCTGTGCGGGCTGTGCCCCTGCCCACCGCGAAATGACCCAGACAAACTAACGCACGAACCTGCCGGAGACCGATTCGCCGGGCTCGTGGGGCGTTCGCGAGCACAGGCTCCGCTCAGACAACGGCCCATAGGATGGGCCGACCCTCCTCGACCGGAAGAGAACCTGCGTGCCCTCCGCCGCTCCCCTGCTGACCGTCATCTGCAATGTCCACAACGACGCCGCACGGCTCCCGAGGGCCGTCGGGTCGGCCCTCGCCGCGTACGACGGACCCGTTGTCGAGGTCCTCGTCGTCGACGACGGCTCGACCGACGACACCGGCGCCGTCGCCGACCGGCTGGCCGCCGAGGACGATCGCGTACGCGTCGTGCACCGTGGCGTCAACGACGGCGCCCCGGGGGCGCCGCGCAACCTCGGCCTCGACGAGGCCCGCGGGGACTGGGTGGCCTTCGTCGACAGCGACGACACGTACGTCGCGGGCTCGCTGCGCCGGCTCCTCGAGGCCGCGGTCGCCCAGGACGCCGACGTCGCGGCCGGCGCCGTGGCCCGCTACAACGAGCGGACCGACCGCGTCACGCCGCTTCCGGCGACCGGCTACACCACGGGGCCGGTCGACCCGCTGTCGCCCGGCTCACCCCTGTGGCAGGACACCATCGCCGTCGCGAAGGTCATGCGGCGGGCGCTGCTCGACGAGGAGGCGATCCGCTTCCCGGAGGGCATCCTCTACGAGGACCAGCCCTTCACCGTGGCGCTCTGGTCGACGGCGCGACGGGTCGCGACCCTCGACGAGGTCGTCTACCACTGGTACGTCAACAACGTCGCGGGTGAGGAGTCCATCACCGCGCGACGCCACGAGATCGCCAACGTCCACGACCGCCTCGCCGCCAACCGGGCCATCGACGTCCAGTTGACTGGCCGGCCGGACCTCGCGTCGGCCAAGCTCGACAAGTTCGTCCGTCACGACCTGTCGCTCTACGGCAAGGACCTCGACGCCCGGGACCCCGACTACCGGACAGCCTTCCTCGCAGCGGTGCGGGACTACCTCACCGAGCTGCCCGCCGAGCTGCGTGAGGGTCTCGACCAGCCCTACCGCCTCGCGATCCGCGAGCTCGTCGACGGCAGCACCGAGAGCGCCGTGGCCGCCTGCCTCTTCGCCTACCGCCGCCTCCACGTCGACCGCCCGCTCGCGCTGCGCGCCGACCGGTGGTGGTGGCCGTACCGACCCGCGGGCGAGGCGTCTGCCGACCACGACCTGACGTCGGTCGTCGCGACGGAGCATGCCCGGCGACGCCGCATCTGGACGGTCACCTGTCGCGAGGTGCACGTGGTGCAGGGCGCCCTGCACCTCTCCGGCACGGTCGTCGACGGCGACGACGGCATCGGTGCGCGCGCGCGTCTCACCGTCTCGCTCGTCGATCGTGACACCGGCGCACGCCTGTCCTCGGCCGTCGCACGGCTGCGCCCTGACGGCGCTTTCGACGCGGCCCTCGAGCTGCCGCCACGCGGCGCGGCCGCGACACCTGGCAAGGCGTGGGACGTCAGGGTCGACGTCGTGGGTGCGCTGCGCAGCCGGCTCCCGGTGCGGACCCGCAAGCCGCACCCCGTCGAGCTGCCCACGACCGTCGCGCTCCCGTCGCTCGACGGCATCGAGGCCTACCGCACGCGCAACGGCAACCTGTCGCTCCGGCCGTCCGGCGACGGTGCGGGCCCGGCCGGCGACGTCGGCTGAGCCCGCCGCCGTCAGCGGCTCACGGCCGCGGGCTGGTCCTTCTTCGACCGGCCGGGCTCACCCTGGCGGGCCTTGTCGAGCTCCTCGATGGCCGCGGTGACGCGGGCGCAGCACTGGCCGTCACGCATCGGGAACGTCGCGTCGATGCGGCTCTGGAAGTCCGGGCGGGCGGCATACCCGTTGTCGGCGATGTCGACGACGGCCGCGACAGCCGCCTCGACGTCCTCGACGACCGGCCCGAAACCGTCACGGGGGTACTGGAAGTAGCCGGCCCGGCCGACGTGCCCGCCGGCCATGACCCGCTGCGCGTCGAACTGGAAGTAGACGACGGGGCGGTCCATGTAGGCGGCGTTGAACGCCATCGACGAGTAGTCGGTGACGAGCACGGCGGATCGCGCGAAGTACTCCTGCACGTCAGCGCCGTCGAAGGACAGGCGCAGCACCGAGTCGGGCAGGTCCATCTTGGCCAGGACCGGCTGGATGTTCGGGTGCGGCAGGAACGCCACGGTGCGCCCGGTGCGGGCGGCGAGCTCGGTCAGCTCGGGGCTGCGCAGGAAGGCCGTCCACGCCTTGGCGTACTCGGTCTCGAAGAAGTGCGAGTCGATGACGCGACGCTGGCTGCCCGGCTTGAGGGGCGGAACGAGCCAGTTGCGCCAGGTCGGTGCGACGAGGATGAGGTCGCACGCGTCGCCCTGGATCCGCTGCGCCTTGGCGTGCAGGCGGTCGAAGCGCGGCAACCCGGTGAGGGCCACCTCCTTGGCCGTGAAGACGTAGGGCGAGCCGTCACCCGCGATCGACTCGTACTCCCCCGGCGTCGACGTGACGAAGATGTCCATCTGCTTCGGGTTGAGCCAGCGGGACAGGTCGTCCTTGATGACGCCGTGCTGGAGGAAGGTGAACTTCCAGCGCGGGTCGATGTGCTTGAGGATGGCCGGCGGCTTCTGCACGGGCGCGTCGATGTGCGAGGAGATGAGGTGCCCGGCGTTGATCATGAGCAGCTTCCACCGCAGCGTGCCGTGGGCGACGAGGCGCGAGCCGTAGCCCTCGGCCTTGAGCCGCTTCCAGTCCGGGGTGTCCTTCTCGAGGACGAACCACGCGTTGACGTCCTCACGGTTGTCGCGCAGCCAACGGAAGAGGATCTCACCCGAGTCGTTGGCGTCGTGGATGCGGTCCATGAGCACCCAGGCGCCCTCGAACTGCTTGCGCACCTGGGCCCGGGAGGCGAGCACGCGCACCGGGTCGACCTTGAGCCGGTCGAGAGCCTCGCGGCGCCGCCGACCCGGACGACGGAAGCGGTTGGCGATCGCCCGGGCGCCCAGGGCACGCGTGCGGACGCCCTTCCAGGCCCCGAGGAGCTCGACCCGCGAGCCGTCGAGACGCAGCTCGAGGGTACCTCGGGCGTCGACCCAGAGGACGCGCTCCCACATGAGCGTGTCACCGAAGAACTCGATGGCGCGCGTCTTGGCGTAGCGCGGGGTCTTGAGCTCACCGCGCGAGTAGACCGCCTCCTCGGGCGGTTCGCCGATGTAGCGGTAGAGCACGCGCACCATGCGCTTGGTGCGGTCGTACTTGTCCGTCACGGCATACGAGGTGTGCCAGTCCCGGCCGCGGAGGCCGTGCAGCAGGATGTCGCGCCAGTGCGGCTGGAACTTGCGGATCGTGAAGGAGTCGACGACGTCCGGCGCGAGCAGCTCGGCGATCTCGCCGAGGGTCTCGCGGAACGTCGCCGCGAGGTCACCACTGATGGCGGACGCCGAGTTGGCCATGGCGTCCTCGGACGAGAAGTACCAGGACAGCTCGTAGAGGATGACGTGCTGGACCCACATCGGGACGGCGCCGTGGCGGCGACGCGCCTCGCGGAGCAGCTCGAGGTAGCCGTCGCGGGGGACGGTCGAGTAGCGGCCCGTCGCGGAGATGCCGGTCTGCAACGTCGAGCTCTGGTCGGCACGCTTGCGGTAGTAGTAGCACGCCGACCCGACGAAGCCGGTCTGGCGGCTGGGCGCCGCGAGCAGGTAGCGCACGGCGAAGTCGCCGTCCTCGAAGTTCGGGCGCAGCCCGGCGTTGAAGCGCAGGTCGCCGATGACCTCGCGGCGCATCAGCGAGGTGGTCGAGCTACCCGGGATGTAGGAGGTCGCGACGTCGAGGTCGACGAGGCGGTCCTCGGCGTACATCTTCCAGCGCGGGTGCTTGCCGAGCTCGCCCGTGCCCTCGTTGCGCAGCACGACGTTGGCCGAGAGGAACTGGACCTCGGGGTTCGCGGCGGCGAAGGCGGCCATCGAGGCGAAGAACACCGCGTTGACGGTGTCGTCGGGGTCGATGAAGGTGATCCACTCACCGGTGGCCCGCTCGAGGCCGGCATTGCGGGCTGCGGCCTGCCCGGCGTTCTCCTGGTGCAGCACGACGACCTCGCAGCGGGCGCGGGTGGCCCACTCCTCGAGGACGGCCCGCGAGTCGTCGGTCGAGCCGTCGTCGACGAGGACGAGTTGGAGTCGCGCGAGGTCGAAGGTCTGCGCCTCGATCGAGGCGATGTACTCCTCGAGGTAGCGCGAGACGTTGTAGACGGCCGAGACCACCGAGAAGAGTGGCCTGCCCGGACTCGGCAGGGTCACGTGCTCGGGAGTCGCCTCGGTCATGTCTGGTGCCTTTCCCGCACGGGGCAGCCGCGTGGCTCCCGTGCTCCGGTGGATCTGGTCTCGCGGTGGGAGTCCCCTGACGCCATCCCGGCCGCGCCACCCCGCTCGGGGCGATTGCCGCACAAATACTATCTGTCCCGAACGCGGGCCGTTCGGGACGCCGTGGCCGCCCCCGAGGGGACGGCTGGGCGCTCAGTTGCCGAGATAGGGCGAGACGACGACCTCGACGCGCTGGAACTCCTTGACGTCGGAGTAGCCGGTCGTGGCCATGGCCCGCTTCAGGGCTCCGATGACGTTGGTGGCGCCGTCGGCCTGTCGGCCCGGGCCGAAGAGGATCTCCTCGAGGGAGGCCTGGGTGCCGAGCGCGATGCGCTCGCCGCGCGGCAGCTGCTGGTGGTGGGCCTCCGGGCCCCAGTGGTAGCCGCCGCCGGGGGCGTCGGTGGCTCGGGCGAGGGCCGCCCCGAGCATGACCGCGTCGGCGCCGCAGGCGACGGCCTTGACGATGTCGCCGGACGTGCCGACGCCGCCGTCGGCGATGACGTGGACGTAGCGGCCACCCGACTCGTCGAGGTAGTCGCGGCGCGCGGCTGCGACGTCGGCGACGGCCGAGGCCATCGGGGCGTGGATGCCGAGGGCCGTGCGAGTCGTGTGCGCCGCGCCACCGCCGAAGCCGACGAGGACACCGGCCGCGCCCGTGCGCATCAGGTGCAGGGCCGCCGTGTAGGACGCGGCGCCGCCGACGATGACGGGCACGTCGAGCTCGTAGATGAAGCGCTTGAGGTTGAGCGGCTCCGCGCGACCCGAGACGTGCTCGGCCGACACCGTCGTGCCACGGATGACGAAGAGGTCGACGCCGGCATCGACGACGGTCTTCCAGTGCTGCTGCGTGCGCTGCGGCGACAGGGCGCCCGCGACCGTGACCCCCGCCTCGCGCAGCTGGCGCAGCCGCTCGGTGATGAGCTCGGGCTTGATCGGCTCGGCGTAGATCTGCTGCATGCGCGCCGTGGCGGCCTCCGGCTCGATCTCGGCGATCTCACGCAGCTGCGCGGTCGGGTCCTCGTAGCGGGTCCACAGGCCCTCGAGGTCGAGCACCGGCAGGGCACCGAGCTTGCCGAGCACCGTCGCGCTCTCGGGCGAGACGACGGAGTCCATCGGCGCCGCCATGACCGGGATGTCGAAGTGGTAGGCGTCGATCTGCCACGACACCGAGACCTCCTCGGGGTCGCGCGTGCGCCGCGAGGGCACGACGGCGATGTCGTCGAAGGAGTAGGCGCGCCGTCCGCGCTTGCCTCGGCCAATCTCGATCTCGGTCACCGGCCGATCCTACCGACCCGGCCACGAGCGGACGTATGCCGTCCGGCGGGCTCCGCGGGACGGCATACGTCATCGGGTGGTGCGCCGGGGGGCCCGGAGCGCGGTGTCAGCCGATCGAGTAGTTGGGCGCCTCGACGATGCCCTGGATGTCGTGCGGGTGGCTCTCCTTGAGCGAGGCCGACGTGATGCGCACGAACTGGCCCTTGTCCTGCAGCTCGGGGATCGTGCGCGCGCCGACGTAGAACATCGACTGGCGCAGGCCACCGAGCATCTGGTGGGCGACGGCCGCGAGCGGACCACGGTAGGCCACGCGGCCCTCGATGCCCTCGGGCACGATCTTGTCGTCGGAGTCGACCTCGGCCTGGAAGTAGCGGTCCTTCGAGTAGGACTTCTTGCCCCGGCTGCTCATCGCGCCGAGCGAGCCCATGCCACGGTAGGCCTTGAACTGCTTGCCGTTGACGAAGATCAGCTCTCCGGGGCTCTCCTCGCAGCCGGCGAGGAGCGAGCCGACCATGACCGAGTCGGCCCCGGCGACGATGGCCTTGGCGATGTCGCCGGAGTACTGGAGGCCGCCGTCGGCGATGACCGGCACGCCGGCCGGCCTGCACGCCTGGGCGGCGGCGTGGACCGCGGTGACCTGCGGGGCACCCACCCCGGTGACGATGCGCGTCGTGCAGATCGAGCCCGGACCAACGCCGACCTTGACGGCGTCGGCGCCGGCGTCGACGAACGCCTGCGCGCCCTCGCGGGTGGCGACGTTGCCGCCGATGACCTGGACGTGGCGGGTCGCGGGGTCGCTCTTGAGGCGCGCGACCATCTCGATGAGCAGGCGCACGTGGCCGTGGGCGGTGTCGGCCACGAGCACGTCCACGCCGGCCTCGATGAGCGTGGTGGCGCGCTCCCACGCGTCGCCGAAGTAGCCGATGGCCGCACCGACCATGAGGCGGCCGTCGGCGTCGTTGCTCGCGTCGGGGAACTGCTCGCCCTTGACGAAGTCCTTGACCGTGATGAGCCCGGCGAGGTGGCCCTCGGAGTCGACGATCGGCAGGCGCTCGCGCTTGTGCTGGCGCAGCAGGGCCGTCGCCTCGTCGCGGCCGATGCCCACCGGGCCGGTGATGAGCGGCATCGGGGTCATGACGTCGCTCACGAGCGTCGTGGCCCACTCGGCGACGGGCGTGAAGCGCAGGTCGCGGTTGGTCACCATGCCGATGAGCTTCTTGTCGTCGCCGATGACCGGCAGACCCGAGACGCGGTACTCGCCGCAGATCGTGTCGAGCTCCTCGAGGGTGCGGTCGGGACCGATGGTGATCGGGTTGGAGATCATCCCGGTCTGGGTCCGCTTGACGAGGTCGACCTGGTAGGCCTGGTCCTGGATCGAGAGGTTGCGGTGCAGGACGCCGAGACCGCCCTGGCGGGCCATCGCGATGGCCATCCGGGCCTCGGTGACGGTGTCCATCGCCGCCGAGATGAGGGGCGACCGGATCGACAGCTCGCGCGTCAGGCGCGTCGTCGTGTCGATGTCGTTGGGGGCGAGGTCGCTGTAGCCCGGCAGGAGCAGGACGTCGTCGTACGTCAGCCCCATCGAGGCGAAAGCAGCGGGCACGTCAGACGATCCGAGGCTCATTGCCCGATTCTACGGGCTGCCGAGGGTGCGACCGAACGTGCCTCAGAGGGTGGGCACGACGGGCAGCGTGAGGGCGCCGACGACGCCAGCTGTCGTCGAGGCGGCGCCGTCGAGCGTGCCCGACAGGGTGTCGGTGAGACCGTCGGTGCCGTCGGTGCCGCTGGTGCCGCTGGTGCCGCTGGTGCCGCTGGTGCCGCTGGTGCCGCTGGTGCCGCTGGTGCCGTCGCTCGTGCTGCCGGACGTGCCGGACGATCCCGATCCGCTCGAGCCGCCTGTGGTTCCGGTCGGGCGCGGACGGACGGGGCCGGTCGCGCGCGTCTTGGACGCCGGGGCGGTGGGGGTGCTCGTGGCGAGCGTGGTCTGCGGGACGACCTCGGACGTGCCCGTCGGGGTGGGAGTCGGCGTGGCCGTCGGCGTCACGGTGGCCTTCTTCCCGCCCTTGGTGCCGACGGCTGGCTTCTTGCCGTTGTTCGTCGCCTGCGGCGTGCCGGTCTGGCCACCGCCGGCCGGGGTGCCGCCCTGCGGGTTGCCGACCTGACCGCTGCCGACCTGACCGCTTCCGGTCTGGCCGTTGCCGGTCTGGCCGTTCTGGCCACCGTTCAGACCGTTCGCGACCGGACGCCCGCCCTCCGCACCGGCGACGGCGCCGGGCATGCCGTTGGTCCCCGCAGCAGCCGCGCGGCCCTGGGCGGCGACCACCGCGGCGGGCAGCAGCACGATCGTGCCGTCCTCGGCGCGCGCGAGGACGAGTCCCCTGGCCTCGGTGGTGCCCGAGGTCTGCGGGAGGCCGAGGCGCGCGAGCAGCGCGCTGGGGCTGTCGCTCCGGGCGCTCTCGTCCATCTTCTTGACGATGCGGGCGCGGTCGGCCTGGCTCGGACCGTTGGTCGGGAGCGTGACGGCGGCCGCAACCCCGGCACCGGACGCTGCGACCGCGAGGGCCGCGAAGGCCCCGAGGTAGCGGTGCTTGTTGGCGATCCGTCGGCGCCCGGTGCGCGAGGGCAGCGGGGTGTCGGCGTGGGCCGCGAGGGCACCGAGCAACGCGGCGACCGGCTCGGACCCGGCGTCCATGCGACCGGCGAGGCGGTCGAGCAGCAGGTCGTCGGCGATGAGGTCGCTCATGGGAGACAGGTCGTTCACGCGACGTCACCCGCCCCGGCCTCGGCGATCATCGCGCGGAGCCTCGTCAGAGCCCGGTGCTGGGCGACGCGGATCGCGCCGGCAGACATGCCGAGCGCGGCCGCGGTCTCGTCGGTGCTCATGCCGACGGCGACGCGCAGCGTGAGGATCTCGCGCTGCTGGCCGGGCAGCTGCTGCATGAGGGCCATCGCCGTCGCGGCGTCGTCGCGCATGACGGCGACGTACTCGGGCGACGGACCGTCGTCAGGTCCGTCGGGGACGTCGGCCACGGGTGAGGGTCCGCGCATCGCGGCACGCTGGGCGTCGGCGAGCTTGCGGGAGGTGATGGTGTAGACGAACGCCTCGAACGGCAGCCCGCGCTCCTGGTAGGTCGGCAGGGCGGTCACGACGGCCATGCACACCTCCTGAGCGACGTCCTGGGCTGTGTCCTCGGCGCCGAAGCGGCCGAGGCGGACGCGGGAGTATCGCAGGGCCATGTCCCTGACGCGCGCCAGCAGCACGTCGCGCGCGTTGTCGTCACGCGCGGCGAGGGCCGCGAGCTCACGAAGCGATGGAGCGTCCATCCGCTCCATCGCACCAACGCCGCCGGGTGTTACGCCGGTGTGCGTGGACCAACCAAGACCCATGTGAGTCCTCGTCCCCCCGAACTGTTGTCTGTGCAGGCGACGCCTTCGTCTGCGCCGCCTTGTTCGTCTGCGCCGCCGTCGGTGCTCGCCCAGAGCGGGGCCATGGTAGTGCGAACGGACCCCTCGGGACGAGTTCGGATGGTCGGATCCGACTCCTTGGACGAGCATGCCATCCAGATGGCAATTCTTGAACAAGTCCTTAAGATTCCGCTCTTTATCCGTGATCGCGTGCCCGGTTAGCGTCGATTCCGCGGTCCCGCGACCCCACCACACGCACCGAGCGGGCCGGTACGACACGGCGGGCACCCCCGCCCGACCGAGAGACGAGTTCATGGCCGAGATCACCCGCCTGCCCGGACCGGTAGCCGACCTCTGGGACTGGCAGCTGGACGGGGCCTGCCGAGGCGTCAGCCCCGAGGTCTTCTTCCACCCCGAGGGCGAGCGCGGCCCACGCCGTCGCAACCGGGACGCCCAGGCCAAGGCCGTGTGCGCCGCCTGTCCCGTCGTGGCCCAGTGCCGCTCGCACGCCCTCGAGGTCCGCGAGCCGTACGGCGTCTGGGGCGGGCTGACCGAGGCCGAGCGCGAGGTCCTCTACGACGGCATCCAGGAGGCCTCCTGACCGTCTGACGGTCGCCGGCACACGCCGCCGACGACCGACACAGCCGCTCGACCGGACCGCGAGACACGACGGGGTCGCGGAGGTCGAGACGCAGCGAGGGCCGCTCCCCGTCGGGGAGCGGCCCTCGCTGTCGTGCCGGGGCGTGGGACCAGGGCCCGTCAAGGACCCCGGTCGTATGCCGTGTCGCGCGGTCGGTCAGTGACCGTGACCGTGGCCGTGACCGCCGGCCGCCGGCTCCTCGTCCTCGGGCTTGTCGACGACGAGCGTGTCGGTCGTGAGGATCATCGACGCGATGGACTCGGCGTTGCGCAGCGCGGAACGGGTGACCTTGACCGGGTCGATGACGCCGGCGGCGATGAGGTCGCCGTACTCGCCCGTCGCCGCGTTGAGGCCCTGGCCGATGGGCAGCTCGGCCACCTTGGAGGTGACGACGTAGCCCTGGAGGCCGGCGTTCTCGGCGATCCAGCGCAGCGGCTCGGCGACGGCCTTGCGCACGATGGACGCGCCGGTGGCCTCGTCGCCGGTCAGCTCGAGGGCGTCGATGGCGGACGCGGCGTGGATGAGGGCGGTGCCGCCACCGGCGACGATGCCCTCCTCGATGGCCGCGCGGGTCGCCGAGATGGCGTCCTCGATGCGGTGCTTCTTCTCCTTGAGCTCGACCTCGGTGTGCGCGCCGACCTTGATGACGCAGACGCCACCGGCGAGCTTGGCGAGGCGCTCCTGGAGCTTCTCGCGGTCCCAGTCGGAGTCGGTGCGCTCGATCTCGGCCTTGATCTGGTGGACGCGGCCGGAGACCTCGCCCTCCTCGCCGTTGCCGTCGATGATCGTCGTGTTGTCCTTGGTGAGGACGACGCGACGGGCCTGGCCGAGGACGGTCAGGTCGGCCTGGTCGAGGCTGAGCCCGACCTCGGGCGCGATGACCTGGCCACCGGTGAGGATGGCGATGTCCTGGAGCATGGCCTTGCGGCGGTCGCCGAAGCCGGGGGCCTTGACTGCGGCGACGTTGAACGTGCCGCGGATCTTGTTGACGACGAGCGTCGAGAGGGCCTCGCCGTCGACGTCCTCGGCGATGATGAGCAGCGGCTTGCCGGACTGCACGACCTTCTCGAGGACCGGGAGCACCTCGGCGACCGAGGAGATCTTGCCCTGGTTGATGAGCACGTAGGCGTCCTCGAGGACGGTCTCCATGCGCTCGGTGTCGGTGACGAAGTACGCCGAGAGGTAGCCCTTGTCGAACTGCATGCCCTCGGTGAACTCGAGCTCGGTCGCCGTCGTCGAGGACTCCTCGACGGTGATGACGCCGTCCTTGCCGACCTTGTCGAACGCCTCGCCGATGAGACCACCGAGGGTGGCGTCCTGGGCGGAGAGCGTCGCCACGGAGGCGATCTCGTCCTTGCCGTCGACCTCGCGGGCGTTCTCGAGAAGGCGGTCGTTGACCGCGGTGACGGCCTTGTCCATGCCGCGCTTGAGCGCGGCCGGGGCGGCGCCGGCGGCGACGTTGCGCAGGCCTTCCTTGACCATGGCCTGGGCGAGGACGGTCGCGGTCGTCGTGCCGTCACCGGCGACGTCGTTGGTCTTGGTCGCGACCTCCTTGGCGAGCTGGGCGCCGAGGTTCTCGTAGGGGTCCTCGAGCTCGATCTCGCGGGCGATGGTCACGCCGTCGTTCGTGATCGTGGGGGCGCCCCACTTCTTGTCGATGACGACGTTGCGGCCCTTCGGGCCGAGCGTCACCTTGACGGCGTTGGCGAGCGCGTCAACGCCGCGCTCGAGCGACTTGCGGGCGGAGTCGTCGAACTCCAGCTGCTTGGCCATGGTGTTCCTTTGGCTCGGGTTGCTTTGTGGTTCTTGGGAATCCGGGCATCTGCGAGCATGCCCGGTCAAACGAGACGCACCCCGGGGAGACCCCAGCGGGGCTCACCGGGGTGCGGTCACGGCATACGGCTGGGTCAGCCGACGATGGCGAGGACGTCGCGGGCCGAGAGGATCAGGAACTCCTCGCCGCCGTACTTGACCTCGGTGCCGCCGTACTTGCTGTAGATGACCTTGTCGCCGACCTTGACGTCGAGCGGGACGCGCTCGGTGCCGGTGTCGTTGAAGCGGCCGGGGCCGACAGCGAGGACCTCGCCCTCCTGGGGCTTCTCCTTGGCCGTGTCCGGGATGACGAGGCCAGACGCAGTGGTCTGCTCGGCCTCGAGGGACTTGACGACGATGCGGTCTTCGAGCGGCTTGATGGAAACCGACACGGTGGTGACCTTCCCTTCGGGACAGTCGGAAAACTGACTACGGACTGTGGGCTCTTCGAGGCTGGCCGCCGTCGCGGGGGTCGACCTCCCTCGATGAGGGTGCTGGCACTTTCAGGTCGAGAGTGCCAACAGGATGAAATCTAGGTTTGTCATTAGCACTCGGTCAAGTCGAGTGCCAGATTCGTCGGCGCGCCGCGGCCCGGACGGGCACACCCACCGGCGCTGGCAGGATGAGGCCATGGATGCCGCCATGGTCGATCGCCTCTCCGCAGGTGAGGGCTGGGCCCTGCTCCAGTCGCTGCCTCCCTACGACGAGGACGGCTCGCTGCACCTGCAGGGCCGACTGCGCGAGGCGGGCTTCGCGGCCGACCTCGTCGCGGCCGCGATGACCCAGTCGCGGCTGCGCTCGCGCGGCACCGAGAAGTTCGGCGACTTCGCCGCCGGCATGCTCTTCACCTCCGACGGGCTCGAGCAGTCGACGCGCCTCGCCATCGCCGCGCGACACGCCCACCGGTATGCCGCTGCCGGGGTCCGCGACGTCTACGACCTCGGGTGCGGGCTGGGCGCCGACGCCATGGCGTTCGCCGGTCTCGACCTCACCGTCAACGCCGTCGACGCCGACGACACGACCGCCCGCATCGCCGCGGTCAACCTGCGCCACTGGGCGTCAGCCCGGGTGACGCACGGGCTCGCCGAGGACGTACGCCTGCCGCAGGGCGAGGGGCGACGGCACCTCGGGCTGTGGCTCGACCCGGCCCGCCGCGTCACCGGCGTGGCCGACATCAGCGGGCGCACGAAGCGCGTCTTCTCGCTCGACGCGATCTCGCCGTCGTGGTCACAGGTGCTCGACTTCGCGGAGCAGGTGCCGGCGACGGGGGCCAAGCTCTCCCCCGCGTTTCCGCACGGCTCGGTCCCGTCGGGGGCGGAGGCGCAGTGGACGTCGTGGCACGGCGAGGTGCTCGAGTGCGCAGTCTGGTGGGGACCGCTCGTCGCGACCGCCGGACGGACCGCCGCCGTGTGCACCGAGACCTCGACGTCCGTCGTCACGGATCAGGATGCGGTCGACGGCGGTCAGAGACCCGGCCTCGGGTCGGTGACCGACATCGGCGAGTGGCTCTACGAGCCGGACCGGGCCGTCATCCGGGCCGGGCTCACGGGGGCGCTCGTGGCGGCCGTCGACGGCGCCGAGCTCGCGACGGGCGTCGGTTACGTCTCGAGCGGCGTCGCGCGCGAGCTGCCGTGGGCGCGGCGCTTCCGGGTCGTCGAGGCGATGCCCCTGTCGACGAAGCGGCTCGCCCGCTGGCTGCGCGACCACGGCCACGACCGGGTGACCATCAAGAAGCGTGGCGTGACTCTCGACGCCGACCTGCTGCGCCGGCAGCTGAAGATGACCGGCCGCGGCAAGGGCGGTTCGGAGGCGACGCTCGTCCTGACACGCGTCGGAGGCGGCCAGGTCGCCCTCGTCGTCACCCCCGCCTGACCGGCAGCCCCGGCTGACCGGCGCCCCCGGCTGCCAAAGCGACCGCCGCCGCTCGCGGCGTGGAGCGTCGGCGGGCGTCCGTCTCCGACGTGGCGTTCCAGTGTCAGCGGCCCGCCGCCGATGCCGCTCCCGGCAACGGACGCCTCGGCGCTCCTCGACCGAGCGCGACGGCCGCCACGGGCTTCAGGCGATGGCGGCGTAGAGCGCGTGCAGTGCGCTCCACGTGGCGTCCCAGTCCGCCATCGCAGCATCCGCGACGTCCGACTCCAGGCGACGCACGTAGGTGTCCCAGCCTGCGGCATACCCCGCTGCCTGGGCGCCGGTGAGCCGCTCGTGCCGCAGGTGCAGGCGGGCGCCCTCCCCGTCGGCGATGACCTCGGCGGTGACGACCGACCGCACGTCGCCGAGCGGCCACTCCCAGACGAGCCGGCTCGGCGCCTCGCACACCACCACGCGGCACACCGGGGTGTCGGCGTCGTCGAAGTGGATGGTGAAGTCGCCACCGGGTCGCAGCTCCCCCTGGACGGGGGCGAACCAACGCGCGAGGCGGTCGGGCTCGGTGCACGCCCGCCAGAGGTCGTCGGGCGACGTCGCGTAGTGCCGGTCGAAGACGACCGCCACCTCCTCGCCGCCGCGCTCGATCCGGCCCAGCACCTGCGTCAGCTCGCTCATCGGTGTCCCTGTCCCTGTCGTCGGGCCCGCGCGCCGCGGGCGATCTCGGTGTCGAGGGCGTCGAGGCGCCGCCCCCAGAACGAGCGGACCTCGCGGCACCACTGCTCGACCTCGTCGAGGGCGCCCGGCGCGAGCCGGTAGACGCGCCGCTGCCCGACGGCCTCGGCCTCGACGACACCGGCCTCCCGCAGCACGCGCAGGTGCCTCGAGATCCCCGGCCGCGCGGCGTCGAAGAGCGCCGCGACCTCGCCGGCCGTCAGCTCCTCACGGGCGAGGTGCTCGACGATGGTCCGCCGAGTCGGGTCGGTCAGCGCCTCCCAGGTCCCACTCACGACCAAAGAGTAACCCTTGAGTTACGTAACGCACAAGGTACGCCTGTTCGCAACACATCGAGTAGGTCACGACCCACCGGGATCGGATCCTGGTGGGTCGTGACCTGCTCGGTGTGTTGCGGGGTGGGGTGGGGGTCAGAGCGCGGCGTCCGGCTGGGCCCCGACCCAGCGCACGGCGGCCGCGCCGGCCGCGTTGGCCGCCTCGAGGGCGCCCTGACGGTCCGCTCCCCCGGCGAGCGCCGCTGCGAGCGCCCCGCAGAACGCGTCCCCGGCACCGACCGTGTCACCGAGGTCGCGCTTCGCCACAGGTATGCCGTCCACGCCGTCCATCCCCCAGCGCGCGCCCGCTGCCCCGAAGGTCACGAGCAGCGACTCCGGCACGAGGTCGGAGTCGGCGAGGTCGCGCATCTCCGACTCGTTGACGACGACCGGGTCGGCGAGCGCGATGACGTCGGGCGGCAGGGTGGCATACGGCGCGAGGTTGAGGACGACCCGGGCTCCCGCGGCGTGGGCCGCGCGGGCGGCGTCGGCCACCGTCGCGAGGTCGACCTCGAGCGAGCAGAGCAGCACGTCGCCGGGTCCGAGCCCTCCGGCCTGCTCGACGAGCGCCCGGTCACGCTCACCGTTGGCGCCGGCCACGACGATGATCGAGTTCTCGCCCTGCTCGTCGACGGTGATGAAGGCCGTGCCGGTCGGGGCGCTTCCACTCGTCGACACCGCTGCGGTGTCGATGCCGAGACCAGTGAGGCGGTCGAGGTAGGCCCCGCCGGGTCCGTCGTCGCCGACCCGGGCGAGCATCGAGACGGCCGCCCCGGCCCGAGCGGCAGCCGCGGCCTGGTTGCCACCCTTACCACCGGCATACGTGCCCCCGGCCTCACCGAGGAGGGTCTCGCCGGGCACCGGGTGCCGCTCGACGAGGATGACGACGTCGACGTTGAGCGAGCCGAGGACCGCGACGCGGCCCATCAGCGCTCGCCCACCCGGCCGAGCAGGGTGTCGGCCCAGAGCCGCGCGTAGCGGGGACCGTCGACCTCGAGAGCCACGTCGACCCGCACCGGCGCCTCGCCGTGCGGGTCGTGGGCCATGTCGCCGCTCCAGTCACGCCGGTCGACGATGGTGCGTCCCCGTGACCACGTGCCGGCGAGCTCGACGCGCAGCGGCAGCGGCTCGGTCCGGATCCCGGCCCGGTCGATGACGACGCAGACGGCGCCGGCGTCACCGATGGTCGACGCCGGCCGGTCGAAGCGGGCGTTCTGGAAGCGGATCAGGCTGCCCGCGAGCTCGGCGGGGCCCCGGCCACCCACAGAGACGAGCGTGTCGGCCAGCTCGGCCGACACGACGGGCTCGTAGAAGACGTCGAGGCCGTACATCGTCACCGGGATGCCGAGGTCGGCCGCGGCGTCGAGTGCGATCGCCGCCGCCTCGGGGTCGTGGAAGACGTTGAACTCGGCCGACGCCGTCGCGTTGCCGACGTTGGCGGCGCCGCCCATGAAGACGATCTCGGAGATGCCCGACACGACGTCCGGGTAGGTCCGGAGCAGCAGGGCGATGTTCGTCAGCGGCGCGAGGGGCACGAGCGTGACCGGGCGCTCCTGCTCCGCGGCCTCACGGCAGACGTCGCGCAGCAGCTCGACGGCGTGGCGCGGGTCGGCCTTCATGGCGGCGGGCGGCCAGCCCAGGTCACCCATGCCGTCGTCCCCGTGCACGTGGCGGGCGTCGACGGGCGCCTCCAGCAGGGGCCGCTCGGCACCCCGGCCCACCGGGACGTCAGTGCGTCCCGCGGTCTCGAGGACGAGCAGCGTGTTGCGTACGACGTCGTCGACGGGGGCGTTGCCGCCGACGCACGTCACGGCGCGCAGGTCGAGGGCCGGGTGCAGGGCGGCGAGGAGCAGGGCGCAGGCGTCGTCGACTCCGGTGTCGACGTCGAGCACGATGGGGGTGGGTTCGGTCGTCACAGCGGCAACGTACCGGTCGGTGGCCGACGCGGCCCCGCTGGGGACGACCGGCGTCCGAGGATAGGCTCGAACGATGCGCCCGAGCCACAGCCGACGCCGCCCGTCCATCGCCCGGTGGGCGGTCCTCGCGGCTGCCGTGACGTTCGTCGTGACCGCCTGCTCCTCCGCCCCGCCGGCCGCCGGGCCCACCGCGACGGGGACCACGACCGTCCCCTCGACCTCGGCATCGAGCGCGCCCACGACGGTCGCGTCGACGAGCGCCACCCCGTCGACGACGACCACTCCCGCCCCCACGACCACCACACCGTCGACGCCCTCCTCGTGCGCCCCGGCGATCGTCGCCGGCATGGACGACGGCGAACGCGCGGGGCAGCTGCTCATGGTCGGCCTCGACAACGGGGCGAGCCGCACGAGCCTCGACGCCCTCGTGGCCCGGCGCCACCTCGGCGGGGTCATCCTGCTCGGCGGCTGGGACGGCGGCACCGAACGCGTCCGTGCGACGACCCGACACCTCGCGGCGCTCGCCTCGAAGGAGGACACCGCGGGCCTCGGTCTGCTCGTCGCCGCCGACCAGGAGGGCGGGGCCGTGCAGCAGCTGCGTGGCGACGGCTTCAGCCGCATGCCGTCCGCCCGCGTCCAGGACCAGGGCTCGGCCAGCGCCCTCACCGCCGACGCCACCCGATGGGCCGACCAGCTGCGCACCGCGGGCATCAACGTCAACCTCGCGCCGGTCGCCGACACGGTGCCGACGTCGATCGGGCGCGACAACGGGCCGATCGGCCAGTACGACCGTCAGTTCTCGAGCGACCCCGAGCGCAACGCACGCATGGTCGGTGCCTTCATCGCCGGCATGCGCGCGGGTGGCATCGCCTCGACCGTCAAGCACTTCCCCGGCCTCGGCCGCATCACCGGCAACACCGACGTCACGGCACGCGGCATCACCGACCGCACGACGACCGTCGACGACCCCTACCTCGAGCCGTTCCGCACCGGCATCCAGGACGGCGTCGAGCTCGTCATGGTCGGCTCGGCCATCTACAGCCGCATCGACCCGGGCACCAATGCCGTCTTCTCGAGGCCGATCGTCACCGACCTGCTCCGCGACCGGCTCTCCTACGACGGGGTCGTCATCACCGACGACGTCGGCGCCGCAAAGGCCGTCGCCGACGTGCCCGTCGGCGCGCGCGCCACCCGCTTCATCGAGGCCGGTGGTGACATCACCCTGACCGCCCGCCCGGCCACGGTGCCCGCCATGCACGACGCCATCACGAAGAAGATGAACGCGAGCCCCGTCTTCGCCAAGCAGGTCCAGACCGCTGCCACGAGGGTCGTCGACCTCAAGCTCAGGATGGGCCTGGCCCGCTGCCCGTAGGCCCAGACAGCAACACCCAGACCGCGGCCCCGACCCAGTCCCCAGCCCCACCGAACCCCACCCTCCCAGGCGTGAGCCGACGACCAAGGGTGGGTGCAGATCCGCTGCAGCCCGGTCACACCCAGCCAGGACGAGAGGGCCTCGGGCGGGTCCAGGAGGCGCCGCGCAGGGTGCGCAGTACGACAGGCCGGGAGGTGGGCAGCCGTTCGTCCGCGCGGCATCGAAGGCGGCACCGTGTCCCTGCAAGGCCACGTGCCCGCATACGCCGCCTTCGCTCCACGCCGCGCGGGCGAGCGGGTGCCCGCCGACCCCACGCCGCGAGCGTCGCGGCGCGCTCGACGACCCCCAGCCAAGCGGGCCGGGACGTCACCTACGCCTGGACGAGAGTGACCGGCATCGACGAGTCGGTGGGAAGTCCGAGGTCGCTGGGCTCGCGCCCCTTCGCCACCATCTGCGCCCCGAGCGCCGCGACCATGGCCCCGTTGTCGGTGCAGAGTCCGGGGCGCGGGACGCGAAGGGTGACACCGGCCTTGGCGCACCGCTCCTCGGCGAGCGCGCGCAGGCGCGAGTTCGCCGCGACGCCGCCGCCGATGAGCAGGTGGTCGACGTCGTGCTCCTTGCAGGCGAGCAGGGCCTTGCGGGTGAGGACGTCGACGACGGCCTCCTGGAAGCTGGCGGCGACGTCGGCGACCGGCACGGCCTCGCCGGCGCGCTGTCGCGTCTCGACCCACCGCGCGACGGCGGTCTTGAGGCCCGAGAAGGAGAAGTCGAAGCGGTGCCGCTCCATGTCGCGCCCGGTGGTGAGCCCGCGCGGGAAGTCGATGGCGATCCGGTTGCCTTCTCGCGCAGCGCGATCCACGTGCGGCCCTCCGGGGAAGGGCAGTCCGAGCACGCGCGCGACCTTGTCGAAGGCCTCACCGGCGGCGTCGTCCATCGTCGAGCCGAGCGAGCGGACGTCGTTGGTGACGTCGGGCACGAGGAGCAGCGAGGAGTGCCCGCCGGAGACGAGCATCGCCATCGTCGGCTCGGGCAGCGGCCCGTGCTCGACGATGTCGACGGCGACGTGCGAGGCGAGGTGGTTGACGCCGTAGATCGGCTTGCCGAGGGCGAGCGCCAGGGCCTTGGCCGAGGCGACGCCGACGAGCAGCGCACCCGCGAGACCGGGACCCGAGGTCACCGAGATGGCGTCGAGGTCACGCAGCTGGACGCCCGCCTCACGACACGCGCGCTCGATCGTCGGCACCATGGCCTCGAGGTGGGCGCGGCTCGCGACCTCTGGCACGACGCCGCCGAAGCGGGCGTGTTCCTCGACGCTGCTCGCGACGGTGTCGACGAGGAGCGTCTGGCCGCGCACGATGCCGACACCGGTCTCGTCGCAGGACGTCTCGATGCCGAGGACGAGGGGCTCGTCGCTCATGCGTCTCCCTTCATGACGAGGAGGCGCATGACGAGCGCGTCCACGTTGCCTGGTTGGTAGTAGCGGCGGCGCACCGAGATGACCTCGAAGCCGGCCCGGTCGTAGAGGCGCCGCGCCGCGTCGTTGTCGGCGCGCACCTCGAGCAGCACCGCGTCCACGCCTCGCAGCGTCGCCCGGCGGACGAGCTCGTCGAGCAGGACCCGCCCCGTGCCACGGCCCTGGTGGCCTGGGCTGGTGGCGATGGTCATGACGTCGGCGACGTCCCCCGCGACGTCGAGGCCGGCATACCCGGCGATCGTGCCGTCGGGCGTCGTGGCGACGACGTAGTCGCGACGGGGGCGGCCGGCGAGCTCGCTCCACCACGTGGCCTCGGACCACGCGTCGTCGGCGAAGAGCTGCTGCTCGAGCGTCGCGAGGTGGGCGAGGTCGGTCCACTCGAGGTCGCGCAGCACGACCTCCTCGCCGGGGTACGTGTGCGGCTGCGCCACGGTCATCCGAGGGTCGACTTCGTCGAGGGCGGCGCGGGTGCCGCGTCGGGTCGGCGCAGGTAGAGCGGCTCGAGCCCGTCGAAGCCGTGGCCGGGATCGACCCCCTGCAGCTCGGCGGGGGCCGGTGCGGTGTCGCCCAGTCGGCGCACCGCGAGGTCGGCGAGCGCTCCCCCGCTGACGTCGAGCGGCGCCACGGCGTGCGGGAGCGCCTCGGTGTAGAGGGTGGGACCACGACCCGCCGTCGGCAGGGCGCGGGTCTCGGGCGGCAGGTCGGCCGCGCGGGACACGGCGGGCTCGGTCACGCGGTCGGCGCGGTCGTCCCCGAGGACGTACGCGGCGGCATACACCTCCTTGCGGCGGGCGTCGGTCGCGACGAGCAGGTCACCGCGCCGGCCCCCCAGCCACGCCTCGTGCGCGATGGCGTCGAGACTCGTCAGGCCGCGCACGGGAAGGCCGAGCGCGAAGGCGAAGGTGCGACCGGTGACGATCCCGACGCGCAGGCCGGTGAACGGGCCCGGGCCGATGCCGACGACGACGTCGGTGACGTCGCCGGGCTCTGCGCCGGCCGAGGCGAGCGCGTCGCGGATGTTGGGGGCGAGGTGCTCGGCGTGCGCCCGGGCGTCGAGCGTCGAGGCCTCCGCGACGACCGAGGTGCCGTCGTGCAGGCCGACGGTGATGGCGGTCGTGGAGGTGTCGATCGCGAGCAGGAGCACGTCGGTCAGGCTATCCGAGCACCCGCCGGGTCCCCGAACCCGTACGCGCGCATGCCGTCCGCCCGGCTCACGCGGACAGGTCAGGTCAGGTCAGGTCAGGTCGGGTCGCCGGCGCCACGGCCTCGAGGACGTCGTCCCACCGGTCGCCCACTCCCACCAGCCGCGCCGTGCGCACGTCGTCACCGGTGACCGTCAGCTCGAGCCGCGTGTCGCTCAGCTGCTCGGCGAGACCTGCGCCCCACTCGACGACCGTGACGCTCGCGTCGAGGTCGGCGTCGAGGTCGAGGTCGTCGAGCTCGAGGGCGCTGCCGAGGCGGTAGGCGTCGACGTGGACGAGCAGCGGGCCGCCGACGAGCGACGGGTGCACCCGCGCGATGACGAAGGTCGGCGACGTGATCGGCCCGCGCACCCCGAGCCCCTCGGCGATGCCCTGGGTCAGCGTCGTCTTGCCGGCACCGAGGTCGCCGGTGAGGACGAGGACGTCGCCACCGCGCAGCAGGGCGCCGAGCCGTCGACCGAAGTCCTGGGTGTCGTCAGTGGTGGCCCAGCGCACCTGGCGCTCCACCTGGTCACGCCCCCTTGGTGCGCGCCTGCTTGACGCGGCCGGACCGGACGAGCTCGGCGGCCTCCTTCTCGAGGCGGCGCTGGCGGCGGTTCTTGGCGACGTCGGTGACGATGCGACGCACCCGAGGCTGCTGGGCGACCTCGATCTGCTCGGCTCGCGCCCGTGCCGACTGGTCGACGAGCTGGACGAGGTGCGCGTTGAGCAGGTCGGGGTGCTCGAGCATGATGACGTGCCCGGCGTCGTTGACGACGATGTGCTCGGCGCCCGGGATGCCCTCGACGATGAGCTCGCTGTGCGAGGGCGGCGTGAGGATGTCGTCGCGCCCGTTGAAGACGAGGACGACGGCGTGCCGGAACTCGAGCAGGGCGGGCCGCTTGTCGAAGCCGTCGAACGTCTGGAGGTAGTCGTTGACGACGTCGAGGGGCGTGCTGAGGAGGATGTCGCTCGTGTAGCGCACGACGGAGCGCGGCACCGGCGAGGCGAACGAGTTCTGCTCGACCATGAAGTGCTCGATGTCTCGGCCGACGCGTCGGATCCGGGTGAAGAGCTCGGGCCGGTGACTCAGCGGGCCGAGCACGCCCGGTCCGAGGCGCTCGAGCATGAGGCGGCCGAGGGTCGCGGTGCGCCCGCCGTTGGCGAGCATGATGCCCCCCGGGCTCGTCGCGACGAAAGCGGCGCCGACGACCCGGTCGACGACCAGACGCGGGTGATGCTCGCCGAGCGCGAGCATCGTCATACCGCCCATCGAGTGGCCGACGAGGACGATGTCGCCCTCGGGCACGAGCTCTCTGATGACGGTGTGGAGGTCCTGACCGAGCCGGTCGATCGTGTAGCTGTCCTTCTCGCCGCGTCCTGAGCGGCCATGGCCGCGCTGGTCCCAGCTGACGACGCGGTAGCCGGCCTCCTTGAGGGCCCGGCGTTGGTAGACCCAGCAGCGCAGGCTGAGGCAGTAGCCGTGGGTGAGCACGATGGTGGGCAGCTCGTCGGGACGGCCGTGGCGGGTGGTGCCGTCGGCGGCCGCGTCGGCTGCGGCCGCAGCCGGGAGGTCGATCTCGACGTGGAGCGGGACGCCGTCGTCGGTGAGCACGACGTGCTCCTCGTCGGGGGTGATCTCGAGCAGCTCAGGGGTCTCGAGAGCGGCCATCGCCGCGCGGTGCTTGCCCGCACGGTCGGCGGCGATGCCGGCCGCCACACCCGCGGCGACACCGAGGGTCGCGGCGGCGATGCCGATGACGGGGTTGCGGCGCGGGCTCATGCGTCGGCCTCCGAGCCGCCGACGTAGAGCCTCGGCACGCGGGCCCCGAGCCGCGTCACGATCTCGTAGCTGATGGTGTCGGTCGCGTCGGCCCACTCCTGGGCCGTCGGCTCGCCCGGCGCGCCACCGAAGAGCGTGACGACGTCACCGGCCTGCGCCGTGGACCCCGGTCCGAGGTCGACGACGAACTGGTCCATGCAGACGCGCCCGGCGATGGTGGTGCGCCGGCCGTCGACGAGGAGGGGCCCGACGTTGGTCGCGTTGCGGGGGACGCCGTCGGCGTAGCCGGCGGGCACGAGCCCGACGACGGTGTCGACGTCCGGGACGTACGCGTGGCCGTAGCTGATCCCCTGTCCCGCGGGGAGCGCCTTGACGAGGGCGAGGCGCGCGCGCAGGGTCATGACCGGACGCAGCCCGAAGTCGTCGTCGACCTGCGGCACCGGCGTCAGGCCGTACATCGCGATGCCGGGGCGCACGAGGTCGGCGTGCGCCGACGGGTGCACGAGCGTCGCGGCTGAGTTCGCGAGGTGGCGCAGCTCGGGTCGCAGGCCGGCCTGCTCGGCCTCGGTGACGGCCTCGAAGAAGCGCTCCTGCTGCGTGAGGACCGTGGGGTGCTCGGGCGAGTCGGCGTGGGCGAAGTGGGTCCACACCCCGACGACCGAGACGGCACCCTCCTCCTCGAGGTGACGAGCGTGCTGGACGAGCGTGGTCCAGTCCCCGCCGTAGGCTCCCCCGCGCCCGAGGCCGGTGTCGACCTTGAGGTGCACACGGGCGGCGCGCCCGAGCGCGGTCGCGGCGGCCGCGATCTCGTCGAGGACCCAGGGCGCCGAGGCCGAGAGGTCGATGTCGCGCCGGATGGCGCCGCCGACGTCCGACCCGGGCACGGTGAGCCACGTCAGCAGAGGCGTCGTGAGGCCCGCGTCGCGCAGCGCGAACGCCTCGGCGAGCTGGGCCGCGCCGAGCCAGGTGGCGCCGCCGCGCACCGCTGCACGCGCGACGGGCAGCAGGCCGTGCCCGTAGGCGTCCGCCTTGACGACGGCCATGAACTGGGAGCCAGGAGCGAGGGCGCGCAGCGTGCGCACGTTGGCCTCGAGCGCGCCGAGGTCGATCTCGGCCCACACCGTCAGGCCGTGGGTCTCCGGCGCGGCGGGCCGTGCGGCCGCCGTGGGCGTCGCGGTCCGCTCGGCGTCGGAGGCGTCGATCTGGCTCATCGGTTCAGTCTCGCAGTTCGTGTGGGAGGTCCGGGTGCAGGGCCACGCGTGCAGGGCGCGTGGGTCGGCTCAGCCGGGGGCGGACCGTCCCCGGGCCAGCAGGTCGCGCACCGTCGGTCGTATGCCGTGGGCCACCGCGAGGGCCCGCAACGGGCCGCCGCCGGAGACCCGGTCGGCGGTGACGCCGTGGACGAGCGCGCCGAGCGAGGCCGCGTCGAGCGGGGACAGCCCCGCCGCGAGCAGGGCCCCGATGACGCCGGAGAGCACGTCACCGGCCCCGGCCGTGGCGAGCCACGGCGGCGCATCGGCCTGGGACCGCACGGGCAGGTTGCCGTGGCTGACGACGAGCGTCGTGGCTCCCTTGAGCAGCACGGTGCCGCCGATGAGCCCGGCGAGGTCGCGGGCGGAGCGCAGTGGCTCGGCCTGGACGTCGGCGGCGGTGATCTCGAGCTCGCCGGGGTCGGCGCCGGGCCGGACCATCCGTGCCAGCAGCCGGCCGAGCTCTCCTGCGTGCGGTGTGACCACGGTCGGCGCGTCGCGCCAGCCCTCGATGAGGTCGAGCCCGCCCGCGTCGATGACGACGGGCAGGTCGGAGGCAAGGGCGGCCCGGGCCACCGCCACCTGGGCCTGCGCCTGCGGATCGGTGCTCTCGACGTCGAGGCCCGGGCCGATGACCCAGGCCTGGACCCGACCGTCGCCCATGACCGCCTCGGGCACGGCCTGGTGCACGAGACCCACCGGGGTCGGCGTACCGACGTAGCGGAGCATCCCGACGCCGGCCTCGGCAGCCGACGTCGCGCACAGCACGGCTGCGCCGGGGTAGGCCTCGCTCCCTGCCACGACGCCGAGCACGCCGCGGGAGTACTTGTCGTCACCCCGTCCGGGCACGGGCCACAGCTCGGCGACGTCGTCCCAGGTCAGGCGCTCGACGGCCGCAGGCACCTCGTCGACGTCGATCCCGATGTCGACGACCGTGAGCCGGCCGGTCGCGGCCTCTCCCGCCGGGAGCAGGTGCACCGGCTTCGGGGTGCCGAAGGTGACGGTCTCGTCGGCCCAGACGGCGTCGTCCTCGCCGGACTCACCCGTGGGGTCGAGCCCGCTGGCGAGGTCGACGGCGAGCACCCACGCGTCGTCGTCCACCGCGTCCACGAGGTGCGCGGCCTCGGGCCGGAGGCCGGGGCGACCACCGATGCCGACGATGCCGTCGAGCACGAGGTCGGCCTCGGCGACGACGTCAGCGGCCGCGGCCGGGTCGTCGGCGGCGACGTGGACCATGACACCGGCTGCCTCGGCGGCCCCGAGGCCTCCCGCATGGACGCCCGCACGGCCCGAGGCCGGCACGAGCACCACGGCGCAGGCGAAACCCGACTCCGCGAGGTGGGCGACGGCATACAACGTGTCGCCGCCGTTGTCGCCGGCGCCGATCAGCCCGACGACGGTCGTGCCCTCGACGTCGGCGAGGCGGGCCACCGCGACCTCGGCGAGCCCGAGGGCGGCCCGGGACATGAGCTCACCCTCGGGGAGCTGCGCCTGGGCGGCGGCCTCGGCGGTGCGGACCGCGTCGACGGAGTGCGCGCGGATCATCAGCCCTCCGCGATGACGACGGCCGACGCCACACCGGCGTCGTGCGACAGGGACACGTGGAAGGAGTCGACGCCGAGGTCGTTGGCCCGCGCGAGCACGGTGCCGCCGATCTCGAGCGTGGGGCGGCCGTCGTCGTTCGTCACGACCCGGGCGTCGGTCCAGTGCAGGCCCACGGGCGCACCGAGCGACTTGGCGAGCGCCTCCTTCGCGGCGAACCGCGCCGCGAGCGAGGCGATGCCGAGGTGGCGCTCCTCGAGCGTGAACAGCCGCTCGCGCAGCGCCGGGGTGCGCTCGAGGGTGGACTCGAAACGCGCGATGTCGACGACGTCGATCCCGACCCCGACGATCACGTCACTCGACCGTGACCGACTTGGCGAGGTTGCGCGGCTGGTCGACGTCGAGGCCCTTGGCCGTCGAGAGCCACAGCGCGAAGACCTGGAGCGGCACGACGGTGAGCAGCGGCGCGAGCAGCGACGACGTGGCGGGCACCCGGATGACCTCGTCGGCGAAGGGCTCGACGGAGTCGTCACCCTCCTCGGCGATGACGAGGGTGCGGGCGCCGCGCGCGCGGACCTCCTGGATGTTGCTGACGACCTTGCCGTGCAGGCCGTGCTCGCTCGTCGGCGACGGCACGACGACGAAGACGGGTTGGCCGGGCTCGATGAGCGCGATCGGGCCGTGCTTCAGCTCGCCGGCCGCGAAGCCCTCGGCGTGGATGTAGGCGAGCTCCTTGAGCTTGAGCGCGCCCTCCATGGCGATCGGGTAGCCGACGTGGCGCCCGAGGAAGAGGACCGAGCGGGTGTCGGCCATGAACTTGGCGATCTCCTTGACGCGGCCCATCTGGCCGAGCAGGGTCTCGATCTTGGCGGGGACGCCGCTCAGCTCCTTCATGACCGACTGCGCGTCGTCGGCGAACGAGCCGCCGCGCAGCTGCGCGAGGTAGAGACCGAGGACGTAGCAGGCGGTGATCTGGGCGAGGAACGCCTTGGTCGAGGCCACCGCGATCTCGGGGCCTGCGTGCGTGTAGAGCACGGCGTCGGACTCGCGCGGGATCGTCGAGCCGTGCGTGTTGCACACCGAGACCGTGATGGCACCGAGCTCGCGGGCGTGCTTGACGGCCATGAGGGTGTCCATCGTCTCGCCGGACTGGCTGATCGACACGACGAGGGTGCGCTCGTTGACGATGGGGTCGCAGTAGCGGAACTCGTGGGCGAGGGCGACCTCTACGGGGATGCGCGTCCAGTGCTCGATGGCGTACTTCGCGACCATGCCGGCGTACGCGGCGGTGCCGCAGGCCACGATCGTGATGCGGTCGATGGAGCGGAGCTGCTCCTCGGAGATGCTCATCTCGTCGAGGACGAGCCGGCCCTCGGCGTCGGTGCGCCCGAGGAGCGTGTCGGCGACGGCGTGCGGCTGGTCGTGGATCTCCTTCTCCATGAACGTCGCGTAGCCGCCCTTCTCGGCAGCCGCGGCGTCCCACGTGACCTCGTACGCCTTGCCCTCGGCGGGCGTACCGTCGAAGTTGATGACGCTGGCACCCTCGGGCGTGATCGTGACGATCTGGTCCTGGGCGAGCTCGAGCGCGTGGCGCGTGTGGCCGATGAAGGCCGCGACGTCGGAGCCGAGGTAGTTCGCGTCGTCACCGAGGCCGACGACGAGCGGGCTGTTGCGGCGGGCGCCGACGACGACACCGGGCTGGTCGGCGTGGATCGCGAGGAGCGTGAACGCGCCCTCGAGTTCCGCGACGACGGCGCGCATGGCGTCGGTCAGGTCGTGCTCACGCTCGTAGGCGGCGGCGACGAGGTGGGCGACGACCTCGGTGTCGGTCTCGCTCGTGAACTCGACGCCGTCGGCCAGCAGGCCCTTCTTCAGGCTGTGGAAGTTCTCGATGATGCCGTTGTGGATGAGGGCGAGCTTGCCGTCCTTGCCGCCGCGGTGCGGGTGGGCGTTCTGGTCGGTGGGGCCGCCGTGCGTGGCCCAGCGGGTGTGGCCGATGCCGGTCGTCGACGACGGCATCGGGTCGGCCTCGAGCTCGGCCGTGAGGTTGGCCAGCTTGCCCGACTTCTTGCGCGTCTCGACGTGGTCTCCGTCGATGAGCGCCACGCCGGCCGAGTCGTAGCCGCGGTACTCCAGACGCGCCAGACCCTCCATGACGACGTCGAGCGCCGTTCCGTCGTCGGTCCGCCCGACGTATCCCACGATTCCGCACATGGGGTCCAGCCTAAGGGACCGTCCGGGGGCCCAACGCCACCCCCGGCTGTGGCGTCCGCAAGAATGTCGCTCGTGTCGGAGCCATCCAACGGTACCGGCGGGAACGGCGGCAACGGGACCGCGATCCCGTCGCCGTACGTCGAGTTCGACCGGGCCGCGTGGTCCCGGTTGCGCGAGAACCACCCGCTCAACCTCGACGACGCCGACCTCGCGCGACTGCGCGGCCTCGGTGACCGCGTCGACCTCAACGAGGTCGAGGAGGTCTACCTCCCGCTCTCGCGCCTGCTCAACTTCTACGTGGGGGCCACCCGCCAGCTCCACCAGGTGACGAGCGACTTCCTCGGCGAGCGCCCGGCCAAGACGCCGTTCGTCATCGGCGTCGCGGGCTCGGTCGCCGTCGGCAAGTCGACGACGGCCCGCATCCTGCGCGAGATGCTGGCCCGCTGGCCCGACACGCCGCGCGTCGCGCTCGTCACGACCGACGGCTTCCTCTTCCCCAATGCCGAGCTCGAGCGCCGGGGCATCCTGCAGCGCAAGGGCTTCCCCGAGTCCTACGACCGTCGTGCCCTGCTCCGCTTCGTCGCCGAGATCAAGTCCGGCCGGGCCGAGGTCACGGCCCCCGTCTACTCGCACCTGACCTACGACATCGTCCCGGGCGAGCGCATCGTCGTGCGCCAACCCGACGTGCTCATCGTCGAGGGCCTCAACGTGCTCCAGGCACCGGAGGTGCACCCCGTGCGGGGGACCGGTCTCGCGGTCAGTGACTTCTTCGACTTCTCGGTCTACGTCGACGCGTGGGTCGACGACGTGCGCAAGTGGTACGTCGAACGCTTCCTGCGCCTGCGCGAGACGGCGTTCTCGGACCCCGACTCCTACTTCCACCGGTATGCCGTGCTGTCCGACGACGAGGCCGTCGCGACCGCCAACCGGATCTGGCGCGAGATCAACGGCCCGAACCTCGTCGAGAACATCCTCCCGACGCGCTCACGGGCGAGCCTCGTGCTGTCCAAGGGCGACAACCACGAGGTCCGCCGGGTGCGGCTCCGCAAGATCTGACCGACGGCCTGCGCCGCAGCCTCGGGCCGCCCTGCCCACGACGCACGTATGCCGTGCGGCGGGCTCCCGCTGGGAGCCGGCCACACGGCATACGCCTCGGTCAGGTCAGTACCAGTGCGGCGAGCGCGCCTGCCACGTGGACCAGGCGTTGCACGGGTTGCCGTAGGACATCTCGATGTACCAGAGGCCCCACTTGATCTGGGTCAGCGGGTTGGTGCGGTAGTCGGCACCGAACTGCGACATCTTGCGGGCGGGCAGGGACTGCGGGATGCCGTACGCGCCGGAGCTGGGGTTCTCGGCGAACCAGCGCCAGTCGCTCTCGCCAGTCCAGAGGTTGACGAGGCAGTTGTACTGCGCGTCGCTCGTCCAGCCGTGGTCGGCCATGAGGACGCGGGCCGCGGCCTGCGGGTCGTCCTTGGCGTTGTCGATGGCGCGCTGGCGCTCCTTGGCGCGCTCGGCCTTGGCCGCCTCCTCGCGGGCCAGCACGGCCTGCTTGGCAGCTTCCTTCTTCTTCTTGGCCTCGAGCTCCTTGGCCGTGCGCAGGCCGGTGGCCGCGATGGCGGTGCGGCGCTCGTTGCGCGAGACGGAGGCGGCGGCGCGGTAGGTCGTGTCGACCGTCGAGGCGCGGGCCAGCTCGTCGGTCTGGGCGACGACGCCACTGCCGACGACGAAGGCGGCCGCGTCGGCGCCGATGAGGTTCGTGGCCTTGGCGTAGGCGAACCCGGAGGCGCCGAGACCGAGGGCGAGCGCTCCGGCGAGGATCGGTCGGCCGACGTGACGCTGGCGCGCCGAGGGCTTGTGGTGTCGGCTGCTGCGCGTTCCGTGCGGCTGAGCCGACGAGCGGCGGGCGTCGGGGCCTGCAGCGCTCTTGGAGGCGGCGCGGTCAGCGGCCGGGGTGACGGGGATGGCACGCGTCGGGTCGAAGGCCCGCCGGGCCCCCTGGGTCGCACCCTCGGCGCCTGAAGCACCTGACGCGACTGCCGCACCGGTCGAGCCGTGGCTCACCGAACGGGGGCTGCGGGGGACGTCCGGAGCCGTCTCGGGGTGGACGCGGCCGGACCGCGCCGAGGGTGTGGCGGGGTTCGGGCGCGGAGCGGTCGAGGGAGCCGGTGCGTTGCGGTGCCGGCCTTCATACCGTGCCATGAACAGACGTCACGCCTTCCTGTGTCGAGGGGTGTGCCCGGCGCGTGCGTCTGCGGGCGCTGGCCCGTCGACGGCTGCGCCCGACGTGTGGTGGTGACCCGGCCGGTTGCGCTCACACCCCGAGGCGAGCGTTACCGTTCCGAGATCTTTCAACCTCACACGGTGCCATTCGACCGCCCCGCGGGGCAAGTCGGCGTTCACCGTCGAGGGGTGTTCCAAGGGTCGTGGCGAGTGGCCCAGCGCACAGCGTCCCCGAGCCGCGTGCTCGGGGAGCGCCGTGCGGTCTGTGACTCAGGTCACATCTCGAGACCTTCGAGCATGTCGGTGACGAGCGCCGCGATCGGGCTGCGCTCGCTTCGCGTCAGCGTGACGTGGGCGAAGAGCGGGTGCCCCTTGAGCTTCTCGATGACGGCGGCCACGCCGTCGTGCCGTCCGACGCGCAGGTTGTCCCGCTGGGCCACGTCGTGGGTGAGCACGACCTTGCTGTTCTGGCCGATGCGCGACAGGACGGTGAGGAGCACGTTGCGCTCGAGCGACTGGGCCTCGTCGACGATGACGAACGCGTCGTGGAGCGAGCGTCCGCGGATGTGCGTCAGCGGCAGGACCTCGAGCAGGCCGCGGTCCATGATCTCCTCGACGACCTCCGTCGAGACGAGCGCCCCCAGGGTGTCGAAGACCGCCTGGCCCCACGGGTTCATCTTCTCCTGCTCAGTGCCGGGCAGGTAGCCGAGCTCCTGGCCACCGACGGCGAAGAGCGGGCGGAAGACGAGGACCTTGCGCTGGGCCCGGCGCTCCATGACCGACTCGAGGCCCGCACAGAGCGCCAGGGCCGACTTGCCGGTGCCGGCCCGGCCGCCGAGGCTGACGATGCCCACGTCGGGGTCGAGGAGCAGGTCGAGGGCGATCCGCTGCTCGGCGCTGCGGCCGTGCAGGCCGAACGCGTCACGGTCACCGCGCACGAGCCGGATCTGCTTGTCGGCGCCGACCCGCCCCAGGCCGCTTCCCCGCGGCGAGAGCAGGACGAGACCGGTGTGGCACGGCAGCTCGGCGGCGCCGGCGTGCTCGACGCGGCCACGGTCGTAGAGCTGGTCAAGCTCCTCGCTGCTGACCTCGAGCTCCTGCAGCCCGGTCCAGCCCGAGTCGATGCCCTGCTCGTGGCGGTACTCCTCCGCCTCGAGACCGCAGGCCGAGGCCTTGACGCGCATCGGGAGGTCCTTGGACACGATGGTGACGTCGGCGCCCTCGTTGGCGAGGTTGCGGGCCACCGCGAGGATCCGGGTGTCGTTGTCGCCGAGGCGGAAGCCCGCCGGCAGCGAGGACGGGTCGGTGTGGTTGAGCTCGACGCGCAGGGTGCCGCCGTCGGTGCCGACGGCGACCGGCTTGTCGAGGCGGCCCTCGCTGACGCGCAGGTCGTCGAGCAGGCGCAGGGCCTGGCGGGCGAAGTAGCCGAGCTCGGGGTGGTGTCGCTTGCCCTCGAGCTCGGTCACCACGACGACCGGCAGCACGACCTCGTGCTCGGCGAAGCGGAGCATGGCCCGGGGATCGGACAGGAGCACCGACGTGTCGAGGACGTACGTCTTGTGCTCGGGCTCGCGTTCGCGGGCCGTCGTGCGCGTGGAGGCGCGAGTCGTGGCGCGTGTGGAGGCCGCGGCCGGCTTGGTGTTCGTGCTGGCGGGGTCCGACGTGACCTGACGGGTCGTACGAGCCATGTGCCACTCCCTACGCGGCGCGCGTCGCGCGCCTAATCGCTCCCGAGATGCCGGGCGGTGACCACCAGAGGGTGGCGCACTGCCCGACCCTCCGTCCTGAGCGATCGCTCCATGGGTGGGCCTCCTGGCAACGCCCGACGGGTGTCGGCCGTTGGGACGACGGTACGACCCGGAGGCGACGGCGACGGGGATTGAGTGACGTCGTGTCGTCGTGTCGCCGGAGTGTTCACGTGGGCGTAACACACCGGTCGCCGCCGGCCCCGGTGGTGGACCGGGACCGACGGCGAGGCGGCGCACTCGGGTGCTCGCGCCAAGGTCGGCGCGACGGGGCGTCAGGCCCAGGGAGAACGGCCCATGACGCGGACGTACTCACGCTTCCAGCGCCAGCGCACGGCGGCGATGGCCATGCCGATGACGCCGAGGCCGCCGAAGATCGCGAGGATGAGGTAGGCGACGCCCATGGCGCCCTCGGCGCCCTGGTCGGCGCCCTTCTTGACCATGGAGAAGAAGATGACGCCGACGACCGTGAAGGCGAGGAAGAAGACGAACATGAGCGCGGGCTCACGGATCTTGAGCGTGAGCAGCCCGCGCTCCTGGCTGACGTAGGAGAACGGCTCCTTCGGCGGGGTCTGCCCGGTCGGATCGGCCTGGCGGGGCGTCGGGGCGCTCATGCGTCGACCTTCTCGGTGTAGAGGGCGGACACGGCAGCCTGGAGCCCCTCGGCGTCGACGACCCCGCCCGTGCCGGTGCCCGGCCCGGCGACGTCGGTGAGCGCCTCGAAGTCGGTGCCGGAGCGGCGGATCGCGAGGTTGGTGCTGCCCTCGAGGGTCTGCACCTCGAGGAAGACGCCGGACTCGGCGTTCGCCGCGAACCGCTCGCGCACGAGCCCGGTCACGAGGGCACCGGTGTTGCCGTCGCGCTCGCCGAGGCGGATGAACCACGATGCGAGCTGGCGCGGCTGCATCAGGGCGATCACGGTGTCGGACTCGACGAGGATCGCGAATTCGGCCTGGCTGACGTTCTCACCCACGAGCCCGATGCGCGTCCACCGCGTGGCCGCGCCCACGGCGTACTCGACGAGGGCGGCGTTCGAGCGCGACTGCGGCGTGCCGTCGTCGCTGACCGTGAGCCAGCCGCGCGACGCGAGGCTCGAGGCGCCCGCGAGCAGGGCGGCGTCGTCGGCCGCACGGGGGTCGAGCATGAGCAGGCGGCGTGAGCGCTCACCGGCCGAGGTCTCGTGGCGGGCCATCAGGTAGGCGAGCTCGGCGGCTCCCAGCCCGAAGACGTCCTCGGGGAGCTCGAAACCCTCGAGCGGGGTGCCCTTCATCGGGTCAGCCATGGTTCTCCTCGGTCGTGGTCTGTGTGTCGTTCGCGGGATGGTCGTGCGGTCGGCGCGTGGGCCCTGTCGTCACGTCAACGATGCCGGGTGCCCGGGGGTTTCGCCTCCCGGGGCCCACGGGACCGGTCAGAACGGCCACGCCTTGTCGGCGAGGTCGCCGATCGCGTCGCCGGCGTCGGAGGCGAAGTCGCCGACGGCGTCGACGGCGTCACCGGTGAAGTCGGTGATCGTGTCCCAGTTGTCGTAGACGAGCTGGCCGACCGCCATGCCGCCGGCGGCGATGCCGCAGACGACGTCGACGGGGGGCGGCGTCATGAGCGCCGCGGCACCGAGGCCCGTCATGACGGAGTCGTAGCCGGCACGGCCGTAGTTGCCCTCGGAGATGTCGTTGGCCACGGTGAAGCCACCGAAGGCCACACCGATCGGGCCCAGCGCCTTGCCGACGGTGCCGAGCGTGCGGGCCAACGCTCCGCCCTCGGCGAGCGACGGCATGAAGCGCGAGAGGGTGCTCCAGTTCTTCGGGTTGAGCGCGTCGCCGAACTCGGCGAGCCGGCCGGTGCTCCACGCGTTCTTGAGGTTGGCGAACAGGCCCGTCGCGCGGTCCCAGCTGCCGAGGTTGGAGAGGAAGTTCTTGATCTTCATGCCCGTGCCGAGCAGGCCGACGGCCGTGCCGAGGCCCTTGATCGGGGTCCACAGCGACTTGAGCAGGTCGTAGCCCGGGATGCCACCGTCACCGCCGCTGCCCCCGCTGCCACCGGACGCGCCGGGTCCCCCGCCCGAGCCGGAGCCACCCTGGCCGCTCGTGCTGTCCTGGGCGCCGGCGTTGCGGCGCAGCGCCTCGGCGAGCTTGCCGAGGTCGGTGCCGAACTGGGTCAGCTGCGCCTCGACCGGCGGCCAGCGGTCCATCAGGTGGTCGAGGTCGGCGCCGCCCCACTGGCCCTTGAGGGCGTGGACCGCACGGCTCGCCTCTCCCTTGAGGGTGTCGCACTCACGGGCGTGCCCGGTGAAGCGCTCGGCCGACGCCCGCAGGGCCACCGGGTCGGCACCCTTCTTGTAGATCGCCATCTCTCGTACTCCCCTGACGTCGTCGCCGTGTTCGTCGTGCTCGTGCCGGCCGGCTCGGAGCCGCTGTGCGTGCCCCGGCGTCTCGGCCCACCCGCAACCTACGCAACCGCGCCAACCCGGACAATGGGGAGGACTCCCCACGGCTGCGGCGTGTCGCAGCAGGACGGCGAGCGGACGGTCGAGCGGTCGGTCGAGCGGCCGGTCAGCCGCCGAAGCGACGGTGCCGGCCGGCATACGCCCTGAGCGCGCGGAGGAAGTCGACGTGGCGGAAGTCGGGCCAGTAGGCCTCGCAGAAGTAGAACTCCGACGTCGCGCTCTGCCACAGCAGGAAGCCACCGAGCCGCTGCTCGCCCGACGTGCGGATGACGAGGTCGGGATCGGGCTGGCCCTTGGTGTAGAGGTGCCCGGCGATGTCCTCGACCGTGAGCTCCGCGGCGATCTGCTCGATGGTCTCGCCGTCAGCGGCCCGCGCGAGCAGCAGGTCGCGCACGGCGTCGGCGATCTCGCGGCGTCCGCCGTAGCCGACGGCGACGTTGACGATCATCCCGTCGACGTCCTGGGTGCGCTCGGCCGACGCGCTGAGGCTCGCGGCCGTCTCGGGCGGCAGGAGCTCGAGGGCGCCGACGATCTTGAGGTGCCAGTGCCCCGACTCGGCGAGGTCGGCGACGGCCGTCTCGATGATCTTGAGGAGCGGGGCGAGCTCCTCCTCGGCGCGGCTCAGGTTGTCCGTCGAGAGCAGCCAGAGGGTGACGTACTCGACGCCCGCCTCGCGGCACCACTCGAGCAGCTCCTCGATCTTGTCGGCCCCGGCCTGGTGGCCGCTGGCCGTGCCGGCGCCGCGGGCCTTGGCCCACCGCCGGTTGCCGTCGAGCATGACGGCGACGTGCCGCGGGAGCGCCTCCTTGGGGAGGTCCTTGAGGACTCGGCGCTCGTACGCGCCGTAGACCACATCGCGCCACCCCACGGGGCCTCCTCGTCGACTCGCTCGTGTCATCGCCGGTCACGGTCTGGGCAGCCCCGAGCGGGCCGCGGTCCCACCGTACCGCTCGCCCATCGGCGTGCCGAGGCGGTCGGGCGGGAGTCGTCGCGAGGCTTTGGTGACGACCTCGTGAGGGTCTCGTGGAGGTGGCCGGGGGTCCGGGGCACTCAGGAATCCTTGAACCTACGTTGCCGTAACTTACGGTTGCGTAGGTTACAGTGGGGCGATGAGCAGCACCCCCGAGCCCACCGCTGGCCACAGCCCTGACCCCAGCACCGAGGACCCGTCGGGCACCCCCGTCGCCGACCTCGTCGCGATCGTCAAGCCCCGCCTGCGCGGCTGGCTGCACCTCGCCATGTTCCCCGTCGCCCTCATCGGCGGCCTGGTCCTCGTGCTCGTCTCCGAGCCCGGGTCCGTGCGCACTGCCTCGATCGTCTTCACGATCAGCGCCGCCCTGCTCTTCGGGGTCTCGGCCGTCTACCACCGCGGCACGTGGGGCCCGAAGATGTCGGGCCTGCTCAAGCGGTTCGACCACTCGAACATCTACCTCATCATCGCGGGCACCTACACGCCGTTCGCCGTGACGCTCCTGCCGGCCGACCAGGCCCGGCTGCTGCTCCTCGTCATCTGGGGCGGCGCCATCGCCGGCGTCCTCTTCCGGGTCTTCTGGGTCGGCGCCCCGCGCTGGCTCTACACGGCGCTCTACCTCGCGCTCGGCTGGGCCGCCATCTTCTACGTCGTGCCGTTCTGGCGCGAGGGTGGCCCGCTCATCGGCTCGCTCATCGGCCTCGGCGGCCTCATGTACACCGCCGGCGGCATCGTCTACGGCACGAAGCGGCCCAACCCGTGGCCGCGGTGGTTCGGGTTCCACGAGGTCTTCCACGCCTTCACCCTCGGCGGCTTCCTCACCCACTTCGTGGCGGTGACGCTCGCCGTCATCGGCTACCAGGCAGCGACGTGACGCCGGTAGGCCTCGCGAGCACCTGAGCCCAGAACGTCCGAACGCCCCGGCACCGTGCCGGGGCGTTCGTCGTGTCCGAGGGCGTATGCCGTCCGCTGCGTCTCAGGGGCGCGGGGTCTCGCCGTCCGGGCGAGGGTCGTCGCCCGACTCGTCCACGTCGGGGTCCGGCGTGCCGGCCGTCGCTGGCTCGTCCTTCGTGCCGACGACGTCGGCGTCCGCGGCGAACTGCTCGGCCCGGTCCCGGTCGCGGTAGGCCATCCGACGCAGCCGGCTGTTCATGTTGCGCACGAGGAACCACAGCGCGATCGCGAGCACGAAGAACGCGATGAAGCCCCAGATGCCGGGCCCGATCGGGAGGTTGCCGCCGCCGCTCATCGCGCGTCCGCCTTCTCGCTGTCGCTGTCGGCGTCGTCGTCCTCGTCGGTGTGCGTGTCGGAGCTGTCGCCGTGGGCGCGACCGGACTCCTGCTCGGCCTCCTCGGGCTCGGGCGCGTCGGTGACCCGGCCGTCGTGGACGAGCTCGAGGTCGGTGCGGGTCGCGAGCGCGTCGGCCTCTGCGGGGGTTCCCAGCCCGGCGAAGAGGTCGTCCTCCCCGTCGGCGATCTCGACGTAGGACAGGGCGGCCTCGAACTCCTCGACGCCCCAGACCCGCGTCTGGATCTCGAGCGGCACCTGGAACCAGAAGCCGTCGGGGTCGACCTGCGTCGCGTGCGCCATGAGCGCACGGTCACGGGTCTCGAAGAACTCGCCGCAGGCGATCGTCGTCGTGGGGCGTCCGGAACGACGCGGCTTCCAGTTGGCCAGCCACTCGGCATACGGGCTCTCGAGTCCCTCGGCGAGCATCGCGTCGTGGATCGCCTCGAGGCGGTCCTTGGACCAGCCGCCGTTGTAGTAGATCTTGAGCGGCTGCCACGGCTCGCCGGCGTGCGGGTAGCGGGACGGGTCGCCCGCCGCCTCGAAGGCCGCCATGGAGACCGTGTGGCACATGATGTGGTCGGGGTGGGGGTAGCCACCCTTCTCGTCGTACGTCGTCATGACGTGCGGTCGCCACGCGCGGATGACCCGGACGAGCGCCTCGGTGGTCACGTCGATGTCCTCGAGACCGAAGCAGCCGTCGGGCAGCGGCGGCAGCGGGTCGCCCTCCGGCAGACCGGAGTCGACGAAGCCGAGCCACGTGTGCTCGCAGCCGAGCACCTCCTGCGCGGCCTTCATCTCGTCGCGACGCACCTGGGCGATGTCGCGCAGGATGTGCGGGTCGTCCTTCAGCTTCTCGTTGAGGATGTCGCCGCGCTCGCCGCCCGTGCACGACACGACCATGACGGAGGTGCCGGCGGCGACGTACCTGGCCGTCGTCGCGGCGCCCTTGCTCGACTCGTCGTCGGGGTGCGCGTGCACCGCCATCAAACGCATGCCCTCGGCCACGTGGCTCCCTGTTCGTCGTCAGTTTCGTGGGTGGGACGCGGGTGGCTGGTGGTGTCCGGTGCCCCTCGGCGTCCGGGTCCGTGCAGCTCGCGCCGTGCCATGGGAGACACTGGACCCGTCCGCCATCCTCTCACTCCCTCGCACCTGACGATGCGCGGGCTCGAACCGCCAGGACTCCGTATGCCGTCCCGCACGACCCTGCCCCGCCCCGCCCCCGGCCAGCTGAAGTGGTGGGTCGTCGGCACGGTCGGCATCCTCGCCGGTGTCGGCCTCGCGATCTGGTTCGGCCTGTCATCCACGCTGGGGCAGCCGACGTGGCAGACCTTCGGCTACAAGGTGGTCAGCGACCAGCAGGTGCGCGTCGACTTCCAGGTCTACCGCCCGGGCGGCACGGCCCTGACCTGCACGGTCGAGGCGCTGTCGCGCGACTTCGCGCCCGTCGGGACGAGCACCGTGCAGGTGCCGGCGAGCGCCGAGGAGACGACGAACGAGTCGGTGACGCTCCGCACGACGTCGCGCGCGGTGACCGGCCAGGTCAAGTCCTGCTCCTGAGCGGGGACGCCATGGTGGTCGCCCGGCGCGAAAATGCCGCGTGAACTGCGCGTTTGCCGCTCATTTTGTTATCCTTGTTGCTTCATCCAGGGTCCGGACCCGTCGCCGACCGGCATCACGAGTCGACGACACCACGGTTCGGGCCCATTTTTTTGTGCAGGCGCCCACGCGAGCACCGCGTGGGCGCTGTTCTTCCAAGGAGTGACACCGTGACCGAGACTGCCTCTGGCTTCCTGACCCAGGAGGCCCACGACCGCCTCAAGGCGGAGCTCGACCAGCTGACGGGCGAAGGTCGCATCGAGATCGCGCACAAGATCGAGGAGGCCCGCGAGGAGGGCGACCTCAAGGAGAACGGCGGCTACCACGCCGCCCGCGAGGAGCAGGGCAAGATGGAGGCCCGCATCCGCCAGCTCACCGAGCTGCTCCAGAACGCGACGATCGGCGAGACGCCCCCCGACGACGGCGTCGTCGAGCCCGGCATGCTCGTGACCGTCGAGATCTTCGGCGACGAGGAGACGTTCCTGCTCGGCAACCGCGAGATCGCCGACGGCTCCGACCTGCAGGTCTTCTCCGAGAAGTCCGCCATGGGCGCCGCCATCAACGGCAAGAGCGTCGGCGACAGCACGAGCTACGTCGCCCCCAACGGCAAGACCATCGGCGTCAAGATCATCGCCGCGAAGCCCTACACCGGCTGAGCACCGCAGACGCCTGACCGCGCGGGTCGGCCCCTCCACGGAGGGGCCGGCCCGCTCGCACATCCCCACCCTCACCCGTCGAAAGGCCAAAGTTCGCGGGTCCCCAAGCGTCGAAAGGCCAGAGTTCGCGGGTCCCTGACCGTCGAAAGGCCAATGATCGCGGTTGCCCACCGCTAAGACCGTCGACGGCGAGGCCGAGCGAACTGAGCAGGCGCGAAGAACTGCGGCGCGGCGGCAATCACGTCCAGCACGTGAGCGTTGACCCCCAGGCAGCCGGCGATCTCGCGCAGCTTCGCGGCACGGGCTTCGTGCTCGAACACGTCGGCAGAGACGATCTCGACGACGGCCCAGTCGCCTCGCTCGACCCGGTCACGGCGGAGACCGTCATGGACCTTGTCCCGTGAGCGAGTGTGGAACTCGACGCCCATGTACTCCCCCACAACACGTTGCTCCTCCCAGACGAGGTCGCCGAACCCGAGCCACTCGCCGGTGTGACTGACCACCGGGCGGTTGTGACGAGGCTCCGGAAGTCCTGCCCGAGTGACCATCAGACGGCTACGGGTCTCCATGGGCGACCACGCTCCGAGCCGCACCCGTGGCAGGGCGAACGTCAGGGTCACCTTGCCACGGGGCCGCACCCGCGCCTCGACGGCCCGCTTGAGCGGGGCGACCTCCCCGAGGAGGTTTGCTGCCGCATCGCCCGCAACGATGAGGTCATCGAGGCCAACCGGGAGTCCGGCACCGACGTACTCCCCGAGGTCCGCCCACGTGTCCGCAGGACCGACGACCGGAAGACCGTGAACCTCGACGACCCCTCGCGACTCCAGACCGCGGTGGCCCATCACCTCGCCGCGCCGGATCCGATTGGCATCGGTGCGCGTGACGATGTGGATGTGCGGATCCTCGTCGAGCGCGTACGGCAGCGGGATCCCGAGGAGACGAGCCGCCGTGGCGTGCGCGAAGGCGAACTCCTGGGGCGCCGCGGCGGCGAACGCATACGTACGCTCGAGCAGCGTCATCGGAATCTCGACGGTGCGGACGCCCGGTGTCGGGGTCCACAGGTCGTCGGCACGCAGTCGAGAGGGTGTCACTCCCCGTCGGAGTGCCTCGAACGTCCTGAAGGGACGAGTGAGCAGGTCGGGTGGCAGTGCTTGGGCTTCCATGCCCAGACGGTCCGGCGCCATGGCACGTCGCGCGACGCCCGTCGGGTCACCTGTGCGTAACGGCGCCTGCGGCCAAAGAGGTGTGGACAACGGTTGGTGCCCGCAAACGTTGGCCTTTCGACGGGTCAGCACCCGCAAACGTTGGCCCCTCGACGGGTCAGCACCCGCAAACATTGGCCTTTCGACGGTTAGAGGGTTTGGGTGGCTACGGCTCGGGCGAGGTGGCCCTCGTCGGGGTCGTCGGCGAGCAGGCCGGCTGCGAAGAGGAGGTATGCCGTGTCGACCGTCGCGCGGGCGGCGCGCGGCACCTTCCAGCCACCGGCGTGGTCGGCGAGGACCGCGCCGAGCACGTGGTCGCGCCCGGCCGCGTCGGTGTGGCGCAGCACTCCCCCGGACCCGACGAGCGCCGTGACGTTCGCGAGCGGTCGCGGCGACTCGGTCGGCTGGGCCGGGCGCGCGTGCCGGCGCACCGCGACGAGCGCCGCCAGCCGCGCGAGCTCGAGGTCGAGGGCGCGCTCGGCGTCGTCGACGGGGAGGGAGCCGGGACGCTCGTGGACGCGGGCGGCATACGCGGTCAGGGCGTCGGGGTCGGCGACGGTGTCGAGCAGGTGCTCGGCCACGGCGGCCTCGACGACGTGCTCGGCGTTCCACCGCATGCCGAGGTCGCCCTCGACGGTGCGGGCGTGCCACAGCGGGGCCACGACGTCCTTGCGCAGGCCGGCGTCCTCGCCCTCGGGGGTCAGGCAGGAGTAGACGTCGGTCGTCGCACCGCCGATGTCGACGACGAGGACGTCGCCGCCGTCGGTCACCGAGGCCAGCACCTCGACGCCGCGCAGGACGACGTCGGGGGTCGCGGCCTCGACCATCGCGGCGAAGGCCGGGTCCCGCGACAGCCCCTTGCCACCGATGACGTGGCGCAGGAACGCGTCGCGGATCGCGGCGCGTGCCGACTCCGGCGCGATGACCCCGATCTGCGGGAGGACGTTCTCGGCGAGGACCGTCGGCCGGCCCGTCGTCGCGAGGACGGCCGCCGCCTCGTCGCGCGCGTCGACGTTGCCGGCGACGACGACCGGCACGGCGTGCGCCCCGTGTCCGCCGATGGCGCCCTTGGCGAGCCGGGCGGCGTTGTGCAGCAGGACGTTGCTGTTGCCGCCGTCGGTGCCGCCGACGAGCAGGATCATGTCGGGCCGGGCCGCGCGGATGCCTGCGACGTCGGCGGTCGTCAGCTCCCCGGCCGCGACGTGGACGACCTTGGCCCCGGCGGACAGGCCGACCCGGTGCCCGGCCTGGGCCGTGACGGTGCGCTCGTAGCCGACGACGGCGAGCCGCAGCCCACCTCCCGCGCTCGAGCAGGCCCGCACCGTCGCGTCGGCGGGGACGTCCAGCTCGTCGCGCAGCGTCCGGTAGCCGTCGAGGATGTCACCGCTCCCCTGCGTTCCGGTCGTCGGGGTCGACGCCGTGCCGAGCACGGCGCCGTCGTCGGCGAGGAGGGCACCCTTGGTGAACGTCGACCCGAAGTCGACGGCGAGGATCGTCATGCGCGGTGGTGGTCTCGTGGCCCGGAGCGGTCAGCCGTGGATGTCGAGCGCCTCGCGCAGGTCGGCGATGAGGTCGTCGACGTCCTCGATGCCGACCGAGAGGCGGATGAGGTCGGACGGCACCTCGAGCTCGGTGCCGGCGACGCTCGCGTGCGTCATGCGACCCGGGTGCTCGATGAGCGACTCGACACCGCCGAGCGACTCGCCCAGGGTCCAGAGGCTCACGGCCGCGCACGCCTTGACGGCGGCGTCCTCACCGCGACGCATCCGGAAGCTGACCATGCCGCCGAAGCGCTTCATCTGGCGCGCGGCGACGTCGTGGTTGGCGTGGCCGGGCAGCCCCGGGTAGAGCACCTGGGAGACGCCGTCGTGGCCCTCGAGGAACTCGACGACCTTCTCGGCGTTGTCGCAGTGGCGCTCCATGCGGATGGCGAGGGTCTTCAGCCCGCGCAGGGTCAGCCACGAGTCGAACGGCCCGGCGACGCCGCCGATGCTGTTCTGGTGGAAGGCGATCCGCTCCTCGGCGTCCTCGTAGCCGGGCACCGTGATGCTCCTGGCCGTCACGACGGCACCCCCGACGACGTCGCTGTGGCCGCCGGAGTACTTCGTCGTCGAGTGCGTCACGACGTCGGCGCCGAGCGCGAGCGGGCTCTGGAGGTAGGCCGTCGCGAACGTGTTGTCGACGACGAGCACGGCGCCCGCCTCGTGGGCGATCGCGGCGATGGCCTCGATGTCGGCGATGCCGAGCAGCGGGTTGGTCGGGGTCTCGACCCAGACCATCTTCGTCTGCCCGGGACGGATCGCGGCACGGACCGCCTCGAGGTCGCCCATGTTGGCGATGGAGTGCTCGATGCCCTGGGGCTTCGCGACCTTGTTGAAGTAGCGGTACGTGCCGCCGTAGGCGTCGTTCGGGACGACGACGTGGTCGCCGGGGACCAGCAGAGCGCGGGCGACCGTGTCCTGGCCGGCGAGGCCGGACGCGAAGGCGAAGCCGCGGCTGCCGCCCTCGAGCGCGGCGATGCACTCCTCGAGCGCGGTGCGGGTCGGGTTGGCCGACCGGCTGTACTCGTAGCCGTTGCGGAAGCCGCCGATGCCGTCCTGCTTGTAGGTCGAGACCTGGTAGATCGGGGGCACCACCGCTCCGGTGAGCTCGTCGGCCTCCTGGCCGGCGTGGATGGCGCGTGTGGAGAAGCCGTGCTCGTCAGACATGAGGACGAGCCTATGCCCTGAGCCACGGCCCCCCGAAGCCCGTCGGACTCCGCCGCGCACCCGCGACGGCGGCGCTGCGGCGGAGGTCACACCGACGTCTGCGATGCTGCCCTGGTGTCGCCCGACTTCGACTACAGCAACCGCAGCGACCGGCCGCGTGGTCCGGTGCTGTCGGCGCTCTCGACGGCCTTCCCCGGCATCCGCTCGGTCCAGGAGCAGGTGCTGCCGTATGCCGGGTGGTGGGAGTCCCACAACCGCGTGGCCGCCGCGGGTGGCGGGCCGCTGTGGGTCGCCCTCGGCGACTCGATGACGCAGGGCATCGGCGCGAGCGCCCCGGACCGCGGGTGGGTCGGGCAGCTGAGCGAGCGGCTCGCCGTGCGCGGCTGGGACCACCGCATCGTCAACCTCGGGGTCAACGGCGCGCGGGTCGAGGACGTGCTCGACCGGCAGCTACCGGCTCTCGAGTCCCTCGCCACGGACGGCCAGACGCCCGCGCTGGTCACGGTCGTCATCGGTTCGAACGACGTCGTCGTGCGCCGCCACCGTCGTGGGCTCGTCGAGCGCTTCGCGGCGATGCTCGACCGGCTGCCCGAGGGTGCGCTCGTCTCGAACCTGCCCAACCCGCACCGCGAGGCCCGCGCCGTCGACGCCATGCTGCGCGCCCGCGCCGACGCCGGACACCTCGTCCTCGTCGACATGCGCCGTGACGGGCCCCGGTCGTGGCGGGGCCGACTCGCGTCGGACAAGTTCCACCCCAACGACCGCGGCTACGCCGAGATGGCGACCGTCGTGCAGCGCGCCGTCGACCGGGCGGGCCTCATCTCCTGAGCCGGCCGGACGGCATACGTCCTCGGGTTGCGCTGCGCCGCAGCGCCGCTCAGTCGAGCGGGTCGAGGATGCGGTGCAGGAACTGGCGGGCGCGCTCGGTGTGCGGTCGGGTCAGCACCTCGTCCGGCGTGCCGCGCTCGACGACGACACCACCGTCCATGAAGAGCACCTGGTCCGCGACCTGCTGGGCGAAGCGGATCTCGTGCGTGACCACGACCATCGTCCAGCCCTGTGCCGCAAGGTCCTTCATGACCACGAGCACCTCGCCGACGAGCTCGGGGTCGAGGGCCGACGTCGGCTCGTCGAAGAGCATCAGCTTGGGCTTGATCGCGAGCGCGCGGGCGATGCCGACGCGCTGCTGCTGCCCGCCGGAGAGCTGGTAGGGGTAGGCGTCGGCCTTCTCCTCGAGCCCGACGAGCCGCAGCAGCTCGCGGGCCTCCTCAGCCACCTCGGATCGGTCGCGACGCTGCGCGAGGACCGGGCCCGCCGTGACGTTCTCGAGCACCGTCAGGTGCGGGAAGAGATGGTGCGACTGGAAGACCATGCCGCTCTGTGCGCGGAGGGTCGCCACCTGCTGCCTGGTCACCGGACGCTGCGCGAAGTCGACCTCGACCTCACCGATGCGGACGACGCCCGCGTCGGCGACATCGAGCGCGTTGAGCGAGCGCAGCACCGTCGTCTTGCCCGAACCGGAAGGGCCGATGAGGACGGTGACGCTGCCCGGGGCGACCTCGAAGTCGATCGACCGGAGCACCTCGTGGTCGCCGAACGACTTCGCGAGGCCGGACACCGAGACGAGCGGGGCGGGCTGCGGCACAGCGGATTCCGCCGACATCAAGGGGGTGGTGGGCTCGGTCATGTCGAGACGTACCTGTTCTGTCGTTCCTCGAGACGGGCTTGGACGAAGGAGAGGACGAGGCACACGACCCAGTAGTAGACGGCGGCGACGCCGTAGAGCGCGAAGAACTCGTAGGTCGGTGCCGCCGCCTCCTGCGCCACGCGGAGCAGCTCGGTGACCTGGATGGTCGAGGCGAGCGAGGTGTCCTTGACGAGGGAGATGAGCGTGTTGGACAGCGGTGGGATGGCCGTGCGCACGGCTTGCGGCAGGACCACCCGGCGCAGGGTCGTGACGTAGCCCATCCCGACCGTCGAGGCCGCCTCCCACTGGCCCTTGGGGACCGAGAGGATGGCCGAACGGATCACCTCGGCCGCATAGCCACCGACGTTGAGCGTGAAGGCGACGACCGCGGCCGGGAAGGGGTCGAAGCGCACCCCGAGGGCGGGCAGGCCGTAGTAGATGATGAAGAGCTGGAGCAGCAGCGGTGTGCCACGGACCAGCGAGACGTAGATCCGCGCCAGGGACGAGACCACCCGCACCGACGACAGCCGCATGAGGGCGACGCCGAGGGCGAGGACCAGCCCGAGGACGAAGCTGATGAGGGTCAGCGGGATCGTCGTGGTCACCGTGGCCCGCAGGAGCGGGCCCAGCGAGTCGAGGATCAGCTGGGTCGTCTGTTCGTTCACGACCCGATCACGAACCGGAGGCGCCGGCCGGCTGCTTCGAGACGTCGGCCGAGAAGTACTTCTGCGAGATCTTCGTCAGGGTGCCGTCGGCCTCGAGGTCGGCGAACGCCTTGTCGATGGCGGCGACGAGGTCGGAGTCCTTGCGCGTCGCGACGACCTGCTCGGAGACGTCACCGGTCTTCGCCGCGATCTTCACCGTCGTGTCGCCCGTCGACTTCAGGTAGTCGAGGACCGCGAGGCTGTCGTTGACGGTCGCGTCGACACGCGACTGCTTGAGCAGCGTGATGGCCTGGGTGAACCCCTCGACCGACTCGACCTGGGCGCCGGCATCCTTGGCGACCTTGGCCCAGTTGCTCGTCAGGCTCTGCGCCGACTTCTTGCCCGCGAGGCTCGTGAGCGAGGAGATCGTCGCGTCGTCGGCGCGGGTGGCGATGACGCCCTCGGACCACGTGTAGGTGCTGCTCAGGCCGTAGAGGCCGGCACGCTCCGGGTTCTTCGTGACCTGGTTGACGACGACGTCGTAGCGGTCGGCGGCCAGACCGGCGAAGATCGCGTCCCACGGCGTCTCGACGTACTCGACCTTGACGCCGAGCTTGGCGGCGACGGCCTTCGCGACCTCGACGTCGTAGCCGGTCAGGGCGTTCGTCTTCGGGTCGTGGAACGAGAACGGGGAGTAGGTGCCCTCCGTGGCGACGCGCAGGACGCCCGCCTGCTTGACGGACTCGAGGTCGGAGCCGCCACCGGAGCCGGTGCTGCAGGCGGTGAGGACGACGGCGACGAGCGTGGCGAGCAGGGCGGTGAGGGTGAACCTCGAACGCATGGTGGGCACTTCCTGGTGGATCGGTTGGATGGGTTCGGGACGGCCGCCAACCTATAAGCCCATCTTGGGATGGGCATAATCAGGTGTCGGCATGGTCCACCGCGTGCCAACCGAGCGCGAGCCGTTCGCATTCCCGCCCGGCGTGTCGCCCACCGCCGCGGAGGTGCTCAGTCGTCGAGCGAACGGACGTAGTCGGCGAGGGCGGCGCGGTCGGTGCCCAGCGTCTTGACGTCGTGCCCGAGGGTCGCGGTCGCCTCGCGCGCCGTCAGGGAGAAGGTGCTGCCCGGGCCGGTGACGTGGACGGCGTCGAGGTTGGTCACCGTGCCGAGCAGCAGCGTGGCCGGTCCGGTGAGGTCGGTCGCGTCGAGCGGCTTCGCCGGGTCGGTGACGGCGATCGTCACGGCATACGGAGGGCGGGTCGTCCACAGCGAGAGCGTGTAGCTGCCGGCGGGCCCGAAGCCGGCGTCCCCGACGAGCGCGATGACCTTGGAGTTGTCGCCGACGTATGCCGTCCGGTCGGCCCAGAGCGCCTGCGCGCGGTCATCCGCAGCGACCGACCCGGACGCGCCGGGAGACGGGGCGTCGGCCGGGGACGAGGTGCACCCGGCGAGGGCGACGACCCCGACGGCGAGCGAGGCGACGACGTTCCGGACCATGTGGGGTCTCCTGTCTGCGGCACCGACCACCGGTGCGCTGCAGGTCAGGGACGCGGCGCGCACTCCCCCGGTTCCCGTCGGCCGCGGTAGGGTCGAGCCACTCCTCGCGAGGGCCTCATCCGACGCCGTGGTCGCGGGCCCAGAGCGCCGCCGACGTCCGGTCACCGACGCCGAGCCGGCGGAAGACGTTGCCGAGGTGCACCTTCACGGTGCGTTCGCTGATGCCGAGGGTGCGGGCGATCTGCTTGTTGGCGAGGCCTCGTGCGACGTGTGTCAGCACCTCGCGCTCGCGCTCGCTCAGGGCCGGCCCGGCCGAGCGCCGGTCGGGCGACGGGAGCAGCGCGCGAGCCACGCGCGGGTCGAGGGGCGCGTGCCCGGCGGCCGCGGCGCGGACCGCGTCGAGGACGTCCCCGGGCTCGCTGTCCTTGAGCAGGTAGCCGATGGCCCCGGCCTCGACCGCGGCGCGAACCCGGTCGGCCTCCGCGAACGAGGTGAGGACGACGACGGGAGACGTGGTGCCGGCGGCGCGGAGGCGGCGGATCGCCTCGACGCCGTCGACGCCGGGCATCGAGAGGTCCATGAGGACGACGTCGGGACCGAGGTCGCCGACGACCACGACGGCCTCCGCCCCGTCGGCGGCCTCCCCGACGACGCGGAGGTCGTCGCTGGCGTCGATGATGGTGCGCAGGCCGGCACGGACCAGCCGGTGGTCGTCCACGACGACGACGGTCGTCATCCGTCCTCCTTCTGCACCGGGAGTGCGAGCAGCCACTGCGTGCCGCGTCCCGGCGCGGACCGGACCCTCAGGACCGCCCCGACGTCGGTCGCCAGGTCGGCGAGGACGCGTACGCCGAAGTGTCCCTCGAGACGGGGCAACAGTGTGGGATCGAAGCCGATCCCGTCGTCCCGGACCCGGAGCACGACCGGGCGCGCCGGGTCGGAGCCGTCGGCGGAGAGCCGGATCCAGACGTGCGTGGCCCCGGCGTGGCGCACGACGTTGCGCAGGCACTCGCGGGTGACGCGGTGCGCCACCTGCTGGGCCAGCTCGCCGAGCCGCGCAGCCTGCTCCCCGTCGACGTCGACGGACACCGCGATGCCGCGTCCGGCGAGCGGACGCGCGAGGTCGGTGACGGCCGCCGCGAGGCCGGCGTCCGCGAGCCGCTCGGGGTAGATGTCGACGAGCAGGGAACGCAGGCTGGCGATGCTCGCCCGCACCGTCGAGGCCGCGTCGCTGATCGTCGAGGAGAGTGCCGAGTGGCCCTGTGCCCGTGCGGACTCCGCAGCGCCGCTCACGGCGAAGGAGCTCGCGACGAGATCCTGGACCGGACCGTCGTGGAGGTCGGCCGCGATGCGGCGGCGTTCCCGGGCCGAGGCGTCGACCGCGCGCCGCAGCAGGGACTCACGCTGCTCCTGCGCGGTGCCGAGCCGGTCGAGCAGACGCCAGATGATCGGCGCCATGAGGACGAGGAGCAGCAGGAGGCTGCTCGCGAGCACTCCGGCCAGACCGCGCCACAGGTCGAAGGCGCGCGTGCTGACGGGACCGTAGTCGCCGTAGACCTCGAAGAGCAGCTCGGAGCCGGACGGGGTCCACACCGGGCGGTACACCTCGAGGAGCTTGCCGCCGTAGCGCTCGAACTCGTTCTCGGACCGGTCGAGGTCGGACACCTCGGCCCGGGTCTGCGGCGCGACGAGCGTCTCGCGCTGCTCCTCGCCCAGCGCGAAGCGCTGGCCCACGAGCCGCGTCTCGTCGGCGTAGACGATGCGTCCGTCCGGTGCCCACAGCTTGACCCTGACGATCCCGTTGGGCAGCACACGTGCACGGACGACCTGGTCGAGAGCGGCGTACGCCGCCGGGTCGCCGGTGAGGAGGGCGTCCTGCAGCACGGGCTGGACGACGGCCAGGGCCAGCAGGTTCGTCGTGTGCGCCGCGTCGTTGACGGCTTCGCGCTCGGCGAGCCGGCTCGCCGCGAACGAGGCCCCGACCACGACGACGACGAAGACGACGAGGGCCGCGAGCCCGAGCTGCACGAGCATCCGGCGCCGGCTCGGCAGGGGGCGCACCCGCGCCGGAGCGACGCCGTCGGCGAGCGTCCACCAAGGGGGGAGGTCCCGGTGGTCACGCCCGCCGACGGCTCGCGGCGCGTCCGGGGGCTGGGGGTCCCCCGGGTGCGGCGCCGCCACAGGCACCGGGATCGTGTCCCCGGCGCCTGCGCGGTCGGTGCGCTGACTGGTCAGTGGTCGTCACCACCCGAGTCGTCCGAGCCGTGGCCTCCGGACGAGTGCGAGCCGGACGCGTGCGAGCCGGAGTCATCGGAGCCGGACCGCCCCGACCCCGAGTCGTCGCCCCCCGAGTGCGACGACCCGGAACCGGAGGACCCGGACGAGCCGGAGCCCGAGGAGCCGGAGCCCGAGGAGCTCGAGCCAGACGAGCCCGACGCGCCGCCGGCACGGTGGTCGTCGCCGGCCTCGGCGCGGGAGTCGCGGGGACGGTCGCCGCCGTGGTCGTCACCGACCTCGGTGGTCCGGGTGGCGCTCGGGGTGGCGGACGGCATACCCGTCGGGGTCGGGTCGTCGTCGCCGGACTCCGGCAGGAGCTGCGCCGACGCGGGGACGCGGGCGGGGACGCTCTGGGCGAAGGAGCTGTTGCCGACGAGGCCGAGGGTGGCCGGGACGAGGGCGGCGACCGCAGCCGCGGCGAGGGTGAGGCGTCTCATGGGGTGGACCTTTCGTGGGTGGGTGCGAGGGCGGAGGGCTGCGGTCAGCCCGGGTAGACGACGGTGGCTCGGCACTCCTGGCCCGTCGCCGCGTAGCGGGCGTAGGCGCGGATCGTGTCCGAGCCGGCGCGGTTCGTGACGAGGCTCCGCACCGTGAACGAGCCGCTCGGCGCCGTCGTGACGGCGGACCCGGACCAGACCGGGACGGTGTTGTCGCTGAGCGCGGCGCTCCAGCGCTGGCCGACGCGGTTGCTGTCGACCTCGAGCTCGACCTGGATCCGGCGGTCGTCCTGCTTGGCCTTGAGCGTCCACCTGGCGCCGGCCGAGCAGGTGCCCGACGTGCGCACCTCGAGTCCCTTGGCCGAGGCGGCCGGCGCGCGGGTGACGGCGCCTGACGCGAGGGCTGCTGCGACGAGGGCGATGGCGGACGTGGCGGTGAGAGTTCGGCGAGTCCTCATGCGTGACCTCCTGGTGGGGGCCCGTCCCGGGTGGTCCGCGGCGGGTCAGCGGGTGCTGTGGGTCCACCGTGCGTCCTCGGGGCGGGCAGGCACCATCGGGCTTTGGTCCTAGTACCTGCCCACGACGACGCCGTGCAGCCGCCGTGGGTTCACCGAGCCCGGGCTCAGAGGTCCTTGGCCCACTCCCGCGTCCAGCCCGTGACAACGAAGCCCATCCGCTCGTTGATGGCGACCATGTGGGTGTTCGTGTCGGCGTTCCACGTGCGCACCGTCGTGACGTCGGGGCGCTCCCGCTGGAGGGCGCGGAGGTTCGCGATCTTGACGGCGAGGCCGAGCGCCCGGCCTCGGTGCTCCCGGAGGACGAGCGTGTCCGACTGGACGGCGAGGTCGGGCTGCCCGGGCCGCACGACGATGTCGGTGAAGGCCACGAGGCGTCCGGTCGGCACGTGCCGCGCGACGGACTCGATGCCCCAGATGGGACTCGGCGTGTTCCACAGCAGCCGTACGCGCTCGGCGTCCCAGTCCTCCTCGTCGAGGTCGATGTCGCCGGACGGGGCGTCGGTGCTCATCCGTCGTGCGAGCAGCGCTCGGTCCTCGAGCCATGCCTCGGGAAGCCCGTCGACCGACGTCTCGATGACGTATGCCGCCGGGTCGGGTCGGGGGTCGAGCGCGGTCAGCGCGGCCTCGTCCACCGGCAGGGCAAGGTCCTGCCGGAGGTCGAGGAGCGTCTGCCGGTAGTCATTCACGTGGGCGAATCCCGTTGCGGCGTCACCGTTCTCGACGGGCGCGCCGCTGTGCTCGTGGATGCGGTCGCACCCGTCGTCGCGGAGCACCTGCTCGCAGTGGACGAGGAGTGACGAGCCGATCCCGCGCCGCTGGTGGTCCGGTTGCACCGAGAGCCACAGCCCCGCGGTGCCGACGTTGTCGCGCGTCCGACGGATCGTCTGCGCCGCGGCGACTGGGCCGTCCGCGCCCTCCTCGGTGACGACGAAGGACCGCCGCACCTCGTGCCGGCGCTCCGCGACGTCGACGATCTCGGCGATCGACGTGCGCTCGGCGGCGCCGCCCCACACGTGGCGGTTGGCTGCGTGGTGCACCTCGAGCCAGGCCTCGCTCGTGAGGTCGTCGACGGCGAGGTCGATCTCCTTGATCTGCAAGGTCATTCGCCGCTCCCCGTGATCTTCTGCCACTCCCGGCTGTAGCCGTCGACGGCGTAGCCGAGCTGCCGGTTGACCGCGAGCATGTGCTCGTTGGAGTCGGCGTTCCACGTGCGGACCGCCGTCACGTCGGGCAGCTCGTCCATGAGCCGCAACGCGTTGGCCGCCTTGAGCCGGAGACCGAGCCCGTGCCCGCGGTGCTCCTTGAGCACGAGGGTGTCCTGCTGGTAGCCGAGGTCGAGGCTTCCTGCGGACACCCCGATCGTCGTGAAGGCGACGAGACGGCCCGAGGGCGTGTGGCGCGCGGCTGACTCGACGATCCGTCGCCCGGAGGCCAGCGTGCGGGCGTGCGTCTCCCGCAGGCGGTCGGCGTCCCAGGCCTCCTCCTCGAGGGCGAGGTCGTCCGTGGGGGCGTCGGTGCTCATCCGCTGCTGGAGGACCGCGCGGTCGTCGAGCCACGCCTCGGGCATCGTGTCGACGAAGGTCTCGACGGCGTAGTCGTCGGTGACGGCCACCAGCGCCGAGAGCGCGTCGCGGTCGGCGGGAAGCGGCATGGCGCTGCGGAGCATCGTCTGCCCCACGGCGTAGCCGTGCCGAGCGGCGAACGTCTCCGCGAGGTCGACACCGCCCCCGGCCCACTCGGTCTCGCCCATCAACGTGCCGCGGCCGTGCTCGCGGGCGATCGCCTCTCCCTCGCGCAGGAGGGCCTCACCGATGCCCCGCCGCCGGTGGTCCGGCAGGACCGACAGCCAGAACAGGGCCAGGTCGAGGTTGTCGGTCGTCGGCATCCGGGCCTCGAAGGCACCGACGAGACGGTCCCCCACCCACGCCGCGCGGGCGACCCGCGTGCCCGACGGCGAGCGGTGGAAGCCCTGGATCTCCTCCAGGGTCCAGGCGCTGCCCGAGGGGCCGAACAGCTCGCGCTGGACGGCTGCGTGGACGCCGATCCAGTCTCGGGCCGCGGCCTCCTGGGCACGGTCGAGCAGGTCGATCGGCCGGATCTCGAGGTCGTCGCTCATGTGGGCAGTCTGTCGGGCCGCCCCGCGCGCGGCGAGCGATTTGTCCGGGACCGCGCCACCCGGCATACGCAGGGGGTCGCGGACGTTACAGGGACGTAAGACGCTCCCAGCACGAAGGATGTGACACTGGCATGGTGTTCGGATTCGGTAGGAAGTCCCAGATGCCCAGCCGCGACGAGGCCCTCCCGGGTCGCGCGGACCGCCCGTATGCCGTGAACCCCACCCATGTCGTGCTGGGCACCCCGCTCGAGGGCCCGTGGCCCGACGGCTCCGAGGTGCTCTACGTCGCGATGGGCTGCTTCTGGGGGGTCGAGCGGATCTTCTGGAAGCAGGACGGCGTCGTCTCGACGGCGGCGGGCTACATGGGTGGCTACACGCCCAACCCGACCTACGAGGAGACGTGCACCGGGCGCACCGGCCACGCCGAGACCGTCCGCGTCGTCTACGACCCCGAGAAGACCTCGCCCGAGCTGCTGCTCAAGGCCTTCTGGGAGAACCACGACCCGACGACGTCCAACCGCCAGGGCAACGACATCGGCACCGCCTACCGCTCGGCGATCTACTGGACGACCGAGGGCCAGCGGCTCGCCGCGGAGGCGACGCGCGAGGCGTTCCAGAAGGTGCTCGATGACAACGGCTACGGGCAGATCACGACGGAGATCCGCTCCGCGGACGACGCCGGGCCGTTCTACCTCGCCGAGGACTACCACCAGGGCTACCTCCACAAGAACCCCGGCGGCTACTGCAACCACGGCCCCAACGGCATGACGTGCCCCGTCGGGATCGTGCGCCAGGACCAGCTCCCGGCCCAGCAGGACATCGCTCCGCCGGCCTGACGGCTCTCGACGCACCCGGCTGCGGCGCTGTGGGATCTCGGATCCCGCAGCGCCGCAACCTTTTTCGGAGCGGTCGAGCGAGGCTCAGTTCTGGCAGGCCGCCTCGTCGAAGTGGCCAGGCGTGCCCGGGTAGGCCGCCCCCGCCCCGTGCTCCGTCTCGCCCGGGTGGACGAGCGCGAGCTCGCGGAAGGCCGACGTCCCCGCCGTCGTGACGTCGGTGGCGGACCGTCCGGCGCTCGTCGCCCACGCCAGCTGCTGCAGGAAGTCCTGCATCGCCGGCGAGTGCTGACGCACGTCGTTGAAGCCGCCGTAGGCCGAGTTGCAGTGCGAGAACAGGTTGTAGGCGCCGTTCCAGTCGATGAGCCGGTCACCGGCGTTCGGGCCGTTGGCCGTCACGTCGCCCTGCATGACGTCGCGGTCCCAGCCGCCGTAGATCCAGTCGGTCCCCTGGTGGTGGTTGTTGTTCGCGGGGTCGGCGTCGTCGGTCCCGGTCATCTCGAACCACAGGCACGGGTCGACCGTCGTGACGACCTTCTTCGTGCCCGACGTCAGCGGCCAGTCACCGAGCGTGCACCCGGTGCCCGGCGTGTAGCTGCCGCGCGGCCTGAGGTCGAGCAGGTCGGACCCGAGGACGTCCTGCTTCGTCGGGTCGGACTCGCCCGCCCCGCCGAAGAGGTGGTCGACGAACCGGTCACCCGTGCCGCGTGACGACGGGTCGAAGGCGCCGTTCGTGCGGCAGTCAGGCGTGTTGCCGTCGAGCCCTGCGTCGCAGCCCTGGCCGCCCCACAGCACGTCCTCGCCGTCGTCACCGAAGACGTCGTCACCGCCGCTGTCGCCGTTGGCGACGTCGTCGCCGTAGCCGGCGTGGATGGTGTCGTCGTCGGTGCCGCCCCGGATGAGGTCGCGCCCGCCCTCGTCCATGCCGTTGTGCGGCATCGACGCGTCGGTCGACGAGCCGATCCACTGGTCGCCGTCGACGTCGTGGAGCAGGTCGACGCGCCGGTCGTACGCCGTCCGCGCGAAGCCGGTGAAGCTCTCCTTGGGCGGGCTGTTGAGCGAGCTCGTGAACGCCGCCGGGCTGTCGCCGGCGCTGAGGTACTGGTTCACGATGCCGCCGCGGTCGCCGACGATGGCGTCGCGACCGCTGTCCCCCGTGATGCGGTCGTTGCCGAGCTCACCGTAGAGGTCGTCGTCGCCGGCGCCACCGGACACGGTGTCGTCGCCGTCCTGGCCCCAGATGCCGTCGTTGCCGTCGTCACCCCAGATGACGTCGGCACCGAAGGTCCCGACCACCTCGCACGTCGCCTGCGCCGTGGAGCAGAAACGGGTGCTCGGCCCGGGCAGCGCCGGGTCGTGCGTGCGCGACGCGGTCGCGTCGGCCGGGAGCGGACCGTCCGGGTAGCGGTCGGCATACGCCTTCTCGGAGCGAGTGCCCGCTGCGCCGACGAGCGTGCGCAGGAGCGAGCCGTTGTCGCCGAGGACGACGTCGTCGCCGCCGTTGCCCTCGATGACGTCGGCGCCGTCGCGGAAGCCCGGAGTCGGGGTGCCGCCGACGATGTCGTCCTGACCCGCATCGGTGCTCAGGCCCCGGAGCAGCCCCACCGGGCTGGCCGACCCGGGCCAGGCGGCGCTCAGTGCCGTCGCCGCGGTGCCGTGCGCCGACGCCGTGCCGAACGGCAGGTCACCGAAGAGCGCGTCGGCTCCCCCGTTGCCCTGCACGTGGTCGGCGCCGGCGTCACCGGTGATGACGTCGTTGCCGTCCTGTCCCTCGAGCACGTCGACGCCGTCGCCGCCGGAAAGGCGGTCGAAGCCGTAGAGCGTCGCGGACGGCGTCGTGAGGAAGCCCGAACCCACCGACCGGTCGTACGGCTCGATGACACGGGACGTCATCGCCGCGGCCGGCGTGCTCCCGAGACGGACCGTCACCGAGGTGGGCGCCTGGCCCGCGACCGGGCGCAGCACCTGACCGTTGTCGCCGAGGACGACGTCGTCGCCAGGACCGCCGAAGACGGCGTCGTCGGTGTCGGGCTGGCCGGACGTCGTGTCACCGGAGCCGCCCGCAGGCGTCGAGCTGCCGCCGACGAGGTCGTCGTCGCCGAGGTCGCCCTCGACCCAGTCGACGTCGGGCCCACCCTCGACGTAGTCGTCGCCCGCGTCGCCCTTGAGGCGGTCGGTGCCACGCTGACCGAGCACGACGTCCGCGTCGTCACCGCCGAAGACCTGGTCCGCCCCCGAGTTGGCGAGGACCGGGCCGACGCCGAGGTCGAGCAGCGTGATCCGGTGCGTGGTCGCGAAGCCGCGCATGCGCGTGATCGGCGTCGAGTCGGCCGCGCTGACCCCGGAGGTCACGACGGCGTTGTCACCGGCGACGATGTCGGGGCCGGCGTCGCCGAAGAGCACGTCACCGGAGTCCGGTCGCCCGACGCCGGCGGTCGCCTGCTGGAACGAGCCACCGACGACCTCGTCCTCGCCCCGGTCACCGTGGACGAGGTCGGAGCCGTTGTTGCCCTCGAGGTGGTCCGCGTCGTCGCCGCCGTTGACGCGGTCGTCGCCGAGCCCGCCGTATGCCGTGTCGTCGCCGGCGCCGCCGAAGAGCTGGTCGCCGCGACCGGCGTCGGGAGAGGTCCCGGCGAGGTCGAACGGGACGGCGGGCGCGTCTGCAGACGACGACGGGTCGCCCACGGTGCCGTTGTCACCGATGAGGATGTCGCGACCGGTGTCGCCCGAGAGCACGTCGCCGGCGTCGGTCGGGTCCGTGTCGGTGCGGCCCGCGGCCCGCGTGCCGCCGTAGACGAGGTCGTCGCCGTCGCCGCCGCTGGCCCAGTCGGCGCCGTCGTTGCCCTCGATGACGTCCGCGGCCTCCTGGCCGTAGAGGACGTCGGCCCCGGCGTTGCCGAAGAGCAGGTCGAGGCCCTGTCCGCCGTAGCCGCGGTCCTGGCCGGTGCCGCCCCAGGCGCGGTCGGCGCCGTCGCCGCCGAAGAGGACGTCGTCACCCTGCTGGCCGCAGACGAGGTCGTCGCCACCGCGGGCGTCGACCCGGTCGGCCGCACCCCCGGCGGAGATGGTGTCGACGCCGGCGCCACCGGTGATGAGGTCGGGACCGTCGTCGGTGCTCGGGTCGCTGCCACCCGACGTGCCTTCCGGCACCGGGTCGGACGCGACGGGCGAGCCTGCGCGACAGGTCTCGTCCGCGGCGGCTGCCACGGTCGCGGCGTCACGCAGGGTGTCGCCGAAGATCGTGGACGGCCCGTCGCCGCCGAGGACGTGGTCGCTGCCGCGGCCACCGACGAGCGTCTTGGGAGAGGGCGCCGTGCCGGTCGGCAGGGCCTGGTGCTCGACGAGGCGGGTGTGCCCGAAGGTGACCCCCTCGATCGTCTCGGTGGCCCCGAGTCCACCGACGCGGCTGGGCTCGGCGACGACGTAGTCGTCGCCCGGTCCGCCGTAGATCGCGTCGGAGCCGTAGCCGCCGACGAGGGCGTCCTCGCCCCCGCCGCCGAGGATGCGCGCGTGCTCGGACGGCGCCGAGTGGCTCGTGACGACGTCCTGCTCGCGGCTGCCGTAGACGACGTCGTCACCGGATCCGGTCTCGACGATGTTCGGCACCGTCGGTTGGCCGGACGGCGTCGTGAGCGTGTCGGCCGGGCCGGCCGCGTCGACGCCGAAGGTCTGCTCCGACGACGCGTAGATCGTGTCGGGTCCGGTGCCGCCGGTGACCGCGTCGCTGCCGAGGCCGCCGACGAGGACGTTGCCCTTCGAGCGGATGGTGGATCCGGAGCCGTCCGGCCGGTCGGCCGCGACGCCCACCTTGTCGTCGCCGGGACCGGCGTCGACACGGTTGCGGCCCAGGCCCACGCTGATGGTGTCGGCGCCGCCCGTGGCCTGGGCGCGGGTCGTCGGGTCGACGCTCAGCTGGGCCGGGTCGACGAGGTCGCCGAGAGTGATGGGCGTCTTGCCCGGCCAGTTGGCGTCGTCGACGCCGTTGAGCGTCGCCGAGAAGGACTTCGGGGGCGAGGGCAGGCTGCCGTCGCCGGTGACGAAGTCGTCGCCCTGTCCGGTCGTGATGGCGTCGGCGCCGACCCCGCCGGCGACGCGGGCCACCTGGCCCACGGCGTCGGCGGTGACGATGCGGTCGTCCCCGTCGCCGCCGTCGACCCAGGAGCTGCCCGTGCCGGTCTGGATCTGGTCGTTGCCGGGGGTGCCGAAGACGATGGCGTCCTTGTCGAAGGACCTCAGGTCTCCCGCGCCGCCCGCCGACGACGGGTCGGAGTCCTTCTTGCCGTCACCCACGAAGCTGACGACGAGGGGCGTCGACGAGCCGCGGCCGTCGACGACGACGCGCTTCAGCGTCGGGTCGAGGTACTCACGGCGCTCACCGAGCATCTGGATCGCGAAGCCGTCGAAGCCCGCGTCGGTGCCGTCCGGGTCGGCGGCCGTCTGGGCGAAGTGCAGGGCCGTCACCTTGACGACGTCCGCCTCGGTCTCGCTCGTGTTGCCCCAGGGCTCACCGCGCTGGGCGTCGCTGCCGAAACGTCCCGCGAAGACGGCGAGCGTGCCGTCCGAGGTGCCGCCGAGTCTGGGTGGGGGTGGGGTGCAGTTGGGTTGGGCCGTGAAGTCGAGCAGCGTGATGTCCGCGAGGTTGATCGAGAAGGACACGCTGAACGGCGAGAACCCGAGGGTCACGTAGAGGCGCAGGAAGAGGCTGAGCCGGCCCGTGGTCGTGAAGAGGCAGAGCGGGTTGTTGACCGCGGCGTGGAGGAACTCGCTGACCCGGAACTTCCCGTCGTTGTTCGGGTCGTTCCAGTGGAAGCCGATGGTCAGGTGCAGCCCACCCTCGATGCCGACGGTGATGATGACGGCCGTGACCGCGGCGCCCGCAGCGATCTCTCCGTCGAGCTGGACGACCGGCACCGGCCGCCCCTCGGAGTCCGTCGTCTTGAAGTAGAGGCCGTCGAGGAGCTTGACGGGGTTGACCGCGGCTCCCTGCTGGGCAGCCTCGACGGCATACCTGATGCCGGCGGTGTCGAGGCCGGCCATGAAGCGCAAGGTCACCGAGGCGGACCCCGACAGCGTCACCATGACGGGCGGCGGGGCGTAGACCGGTCCGAACGACTGGCGCCACGTGAAGCCGAGGGTCAGCGGGCCGCTGTCGAACTCGACGAGCGAGACGTCGCTGCCCATGAGCAGGCTGAAGACCGACGACGGGTTGTCGAGGATCGGGAAGGTGAAGCCCGACTTGCTGGCGCTGCCGGCGGCGCCGCCGGCACCGAAGACGTTGCCCTTGCCGCCCTTGGTGTTGAGGGCGGACTTCACGGTGTCCGGGCTGGCCGCGCTGGCCGTCTTGATGAGCGAACCCGCGGTGCCCGGCGCGAGGCTGCTCGTCGGGGACACGTCGGTGTCGAGGGCCATGTCACCGCTCACGGTGAAGCTGCCGATCGGGATGAGGCACGACGGCCCCCCACCGCCGCAGTCGGGCAGGTTGTTGATGAGCGTGGTGAGTGCGGCGATCTTGTCGACGAAGTCGAGCTTCGGGCCGCCGGCCAGGGTGTTGAAGGTCTTGGCCAGCGTCATGAGGCTGACGTCGCCGCCACCTGCCATCCGGCTGAGGTCGGACAGGACGGGGATCGGGGCGTAGAGCGTGTCGAGCACCGGCTGGAGCGGGCCCGTCACGGACTTGACCTTCTTGAGCACCGGCCCGAGCAGGTTGGACAGGAAGCCACCGGCGTCGATGGCGACGTCCTTGAACTCGATGGACGGTGCGCCGAGGTGCTTGAGGTCCTGGTTCGTGAACTCCCAGCCCATGACGAAGTTCGCCTGGACACCGGGAAGCACCGAGTCGACCGACGCCTTGACGATCCAGTCGGCCTTGACCTTCGCCGTGAGCGAGATGCCGAAGAGCGACGACGCGTCCCCGTCCCCGATGTCGGCGACCGTCAGGACCGAGCCGTCGGACTCGGTCGTGTCGCGCGACGTGAGGTCGACGAGGAAGGCGCCGGCGAAGAGCGGCGCGGTGCCGTTCTTCGTGACGTCGATGTCGAGGAACGCGAGCTGGGCCTTCATCGACGCAGGCATGTCGAAGCGCGCGCCGAGGCCGAACTCGGGCGCGGCCGCCCCGTCCTGCCAGGCGTCGTGCGTGTAGATGACGAAGCCCTTGGTCGTGTTGACACCGGCCTTGAGGTGCAGCTGGAAGCCGACGCCGTAGCTGATGGCGTCGGTGTCGCCCGCCTTGAGGGCGAGGCCCGGGATGCCGATGTCGAGCGGCAGCTTCTTGCCGTCACCGAGACAGCCGGAGCCCGCGACGCAGCCCTGCTCGGGGGTGACCGTGCCCGCCTTGATGGTGAAGGCGAGGCTGATCCCGTTGATGCTCGTCGTCGGGCAGTCGGTGCGGTCGGGCTTCGTGCTCACGGGGGCGTATGCCGTGGCCGTGGCGGTGCCGTCGTCGGTGAAGGTCTGCGCGCTGCCGGACGCCGCGTCGACGACCTTGACGAGCTCGTAGGCGCCGCCGTCCTTGCTGCGCAGCACCTTGTACTTCGTGGCACCCGCGGCCGCCGACCACGACACCGTGATCGAGTTGCCGCCGCCGAGGGTCGTCCACGACGTCGTCGCCGCGGCGCTCGCGCCCGAGGGGACGGTGTCGCCGCCGGTGCCGGAGCCGCTGCCCTGGCTGGCGACGATCTCGTAGCGCCACGCGGTGGAGCCTGTCGTGGACGGCGTGGCAGCAAGGGTCGGTGCGCCGGTCGGCTCGAGCTTGAGCTTGCACTCGTAGTTGACCTCGAGCGTCGTCTTCTCCAGACCGGCTGCGGTGATCGCCTCGGCGAGCTTGTCGTTGACGTAGGTGCGGGCCTCGGCCGGGCTGGCCGGCACGTTGCCGAGCTTGGACTTGATCTCCGTCCGGAGCCGGCCGATGGAGTCGGCGCCCTGCTGGAGGTCCTTGCCGACGAACGGCAGCTTGCCGTCGAAGGTGGCCAGGCGCATGGCCTGCTCGATCTTCTCGAGGTAGCCGTCGAGGCCCGGCCCGATCTGGGTGAAGTCGGCGAAGGCGCTCGCGAACGCCGCGGACAGGTCGGGCACCTCGAAGCGCCGCTTGGCGGCGTCGGGGGCCGGGAGGTTGTCCGTCAGGGTGGCCAGGTCGGCGGGGTTCGTCGAGTCCGGGAGCCGCAGCGCGATGGAGCCGAGGGAGGCTGCCGGGCTGCCCGGCACGGTCGCGTAGAGCGGGACGGTGCCGCAGACCATGAGCGGGGTCGCGAGGCTCTCGCCGCAGTCGACGGGGGTGTTCGAGGCGTTGAAGCTGACGTCGAGGCCCGAGAGGAACGTCGAGAAGCTCACCGGGGTGTCGGCCGTGGCGCTCGCGTCGGCCAGGTCGAGGCTGACGTCGGCCTTGAGCGACACCTGCTTGGCGGCATCGCCGCCGGGGTCGCCGGCCGAGACGGTGAGCGGTCCGATGGTGCCCGCGACGCGGCCGTCGAAGCTGGCCGCGGCCGCGACGCTGACCTTCGAGTCGGCGAGGACCTTGAGCGAGGAGGCGTCGCCCGGCCCCGTACCGGGCGCGAGCGGCACGACGAGGCCGACGTCCACGCCGCCCTTGACGTGCACGGAGCCCTGGCCCGTGGCGGCCGCCGAGACGAGCGACTGGTCGCCGCCGAGGTCGAGGCGCAGGGGCGCGTTCGTCTGGTAGTCGCGCTTCCAGTCGAGGTCGAGCACGACGCTCGGCGTCCCGCCGTCGTCGAGGTAGCGGAAGTGCAGCGCGCCGGTGCCGAGTCGCTCGTCGAGGAACGCGACGAGGTCCTGCATGTTCTGCGGCGGGTGCACCGACATGATGTCGATGGCGTCGTCGAGCGGCGAGCGGAAGGTGTATGCCGTGTCGTCGGCCGGCTTGGTCGTCCAGTTCTCGGTCAGGGTGACCGTGTCACCCGAGACCGACGCGACGACGGCCACCTGGGTGCCGACCACGACGGTGCGTCCGACGAAGGACGCGTCGAACGTGCGGCCCACGTGCTGGAGAGTGTTCGTGCCGTAGTTGACGTCGCTGCCGACACCCGACGAGTCGCGCTGCATGAGGTCGCGCAGGGAGGTGCCGGTGCCGGGGATCTCGCGGCTGTAGACGCCCGACGCGCCGCCGGGCTGGGCGTCGGCGAGCTGGGCGGCGAGGGTCTGGAAGGTCTTGAGCACGATCGCGAAGAGCTCGGCCTGCGAGCCCGGCTTGATGTCGAGGGCGAAGATCCGGCTCAGCCGGCTGAGGTCCAGCTGCGGACCGTCGGTCCCGGTGAGCTGGGTCAGGTCGTTCCACGAGGCGGAGACGCCGACGTCGGTGCCGGCAGGCAGGAAGCCGTCCGCGTCGGGGATCGAAGCCTTGAGGTCTGCGGTGGCACGGACGTTGACGTCGACGTCGAGCAGGTCACCGGCCTTGCTCGGCCCGGTCGGGCTTGCCGTGACGAGCTGGTCGAAGAGCTGGCGCAGGCGGATGTCGTGCTGGGCGTCCCCGGCCTGCTTGAGGCCGATCGAGAGCATGTGCCCCGTGCCGGGTGCCGAGCAGTCGGCGGGCGCGGCGCTGTTGCACACCGCGAGGTGCCCCTTGAGGCGCACCTGGAAGAAGCCGGCGTTGGCGGTGAAGTCGACCGCGGTGTCGATCGGGAAGTCGGCCGTGAGCAGCGGGCTGCCGGTGCGGATGAGCACACGGTCGGCGCCCAGCGGGAGCGAGGTGACGTTGGTCTTGAACGCCCCCGTCGTCTGGAGGAACGGGCAGGCCTCGGTGTTGCCCTCGAAACCGATGCACGCCGCACCGGTGCGGGCGTCCTGCAGGTCGAGCACGAGCGTCAGGTCCGCCGCGAACGACGGCTTGACGGTGGCGAAGGTCTGGGCGGAGTTCGCCCGCAGGATGCCGCGGCGCGGTCCACCGGCGACGGGCTGGTCGGTCAGCCGGTCGCCGAAGGTCACGGCGCCGAGCTGGGCCTCGGGACCGACGATGACGAACGGCGTTCCGGCAGAGGGCTGCCCACCGATCCAGGGTCCCGAGAGCGTCAGCGCGTTCTTCGTGTTCGAGGCGATCTCACCGGCGGACGTGCCGGCCATGACGCGCATGCCGGTCCACTGGTTCGCCTGCCACGGCTGGGAGCCGTCGTCGAGCGTGAGGCCCGTGGCGGCATACGTCGCCGAGGGCCGGGAGGTGCGGGCGCTGCCGGCGTCCATGGCGACCCCGGTGCTCGGCGCGGTCTTGACCATCTGCATGCGGAAGACGAGCTTGCTCGTCGTCGGGTCCCATGCGAGGTCGTCGAGGCCGATGCCCGCCGCCTTGAGCTTGGCGATGAGGTCCTGAAGGGAGTCGAAGGTCGGGTTGCCGACCGTTGTCGCGTCGAAGCCCGCGGGCGACGGCTGGTCGGGGTCCGGCTGCTGGACGACGTTGGCCTTGAGGAAGTCGACGAGGACCTGATTGGCCTTGACGGCGTCGGACACGGTGCCGCGCAGGAAGGGCAGGTCGAGGTTGCCGGTCGTCGGGAGCGGTCCGGCGCCGTCGGGGTCGAACTTCGCCTGCTGGATCCCGGTCAGGGCGACCGCGACCTGGGCGAGGCCGTCGGCGAGGTCGCGCAGGCTCATGTTCTGGAACTTGCCGACGAGGGTGGCGAGGGTCGGCGCCGAGACGGTCGGCGTGCCGGTCGAGATGTTCGCCCACGTCAGCGTGACGTCGGCGGCGACGTTGCTCGGGAAGCTGACGCCCGCGATGCCGCTCGTGTCCGCGGCGATCGACAGGGTGCCCGTGACCGACCCCGGGGTCCCGGGATCGGAGGCCGAGCCGGTGGGGTCGAGGTCAGCCGACACGAGGCCGGCCAGGGAGCCGTCCGCAGCGAGCTCGCCGTCGCCGGCACCGGCTGCGTCGAAGGCGAGGACCCCGTCGTTGTTCGGGTCGTTGACGCGGGCGTACGCGTGCGCCTTGACGGTGAAGTCGGTGCTCTTCAGCGTGACGCCGAGGATGCCGACGGCGGCCTTGGCCGCGCCGGACAGCTGCGCCGTCACGTCGACGTCGAGCCGCGGCGCGTGAGCCGCGTCGCTGGCGAGGTAGACGCGGTTGGTCGTCGGTCCGGTCCAGACGACCCAGAGGGAGAGCGTGGCCTCGACGGTGGCCGTGACCCCCTTGGGTGAGGACAGCTCGACCTTGGGGCTCGTGGAGCTGACGGTGAGCGCCTGCTGGGTCGCCGTGCGGGTCACGACGAGGTTGACGTGCACGCGCTTGCCGTCGCCGAGGTCGTCGACGGAGACGTCGAGCATCCCGGTGCGACCTCCCGGCAGGGCGACCGACTCGCCGGACGTCGCGAGGTCGGCCCACGTCGTCGTGCCGGCGAGCGCCGGGGACACGCCCTTGTCGATCAGGTCGTCGGCGCCGGCGAGGCCACCGGGGCTCGCCGACACGTAGGGAATCGGCTTCCCGAGCGCGCCGATGCCGGCGAGCCCGGAGGCCCAGGCGGCGAGGTTCCGCGTGCCTCCGCTACCGCCCAGGAGCGCGACGACGCGGTCGACCCCGGGATCGGGGTCGGCGGCATACGCAGGCGACTGGCCGGCCAGCGCTCCCACGACGACGAGGAGCGAGGTGAGACCGGCTCCGAGGGCACGACGAATCGACTTGCGCACCATGATTCTCCCCATGTGGGGGCGTGTCGTGTGCCCGTTCCCTGCCCGAGCCGTGTCCGCCACGCCATCCCTCGGCCCAAGGTATTGAGGAACACGTCACATGTCCGGAAAACCCCCGGAACTCATTCCGAATCGGTGATATCGGGGCGCATGTGACACATGGGACAAAGGGGTCGCCGGACCCGGGGTGCCGCCCGCCCGGTGACTCGCGATGGCAGGATGCCGCCATGGCCGACAAGAGCTTCCACATCAGCCGCGAGACGACGATCGCCGCTCCCCCGGAGCGGATCCACGCTCTCGTCAACGACTTCCACGAGTGGCAGGCCTGGTCGCCCTGGGAGGGTCTCGACCCGGCGATGGAGCGCACGTACGCCGGCCCGACGTCCGGTGTCGGCGCCGTCTACGCCTGGCGCGGCAACAGCAAGGCCGGCGAGGGCCGCATGGAGATCCTCGAGTCGGAGCCGCAGCACCTCGCCGTGGACCTGCTCTTCGCCGCCCCGATGAAGGCGCACAACCGCGTCGACTTCACGCTGGCACCCGCCGACGAAGGCACCCGGGTCGAATGGGCGATGACCGGCCCGCAGAACCTCGTCATGCGCCTCATGAGCAAGGTGTGGTCGATGGAGAAGCTCATCGGACCCGACTTCGAGAAGGGCCTCGCGCAGCTCAAGCGCACCGCCGAGAGCGCCTGATGGGCTTGGAGATCCGGCCGGCGACCCGCGACGACGTGCCGGCGATCGTGGCCATGCTCGCCGACGACCCGCTCGGCGCCGCCCGTGAGGACCTCGGCGACCCGCAGACGTACGACGCGGCCTACGACCGGGTGGTGGCCGACCCCGGCCAGCACCTCGTCGTCGCCGAGCGTGATGGCTCGGTCGTGGGCACGCTCCAGCTCACCGTCATCCCCGGACTCTCCCGGCGCGGAGCCACGCGCTCGGTCATCGAGGGCGTGCGCGTCTCCCGCGACGAGCGCGGCACGGGTCTCGGGACCGAGCTCGTCACGTGGGCCGTCGAGGAGTCACGCCGCCTCGGGTGCACCCTCGTGCAGCTCACGAGCGACGCGAGCCGCACCGACGCCCGCCGCTTCTACGAACGGCTCGGCTTCGTCGCCTCGCACGTCGGCTTCAAGCTCGCCCTCGACGACTGACCCCGCGGGCGCTGCCCACGGGGTCGGTCGTCACGCGACGGCGCCACTCGGACGGCCGCCGAGGGCGCTCGCTCAGAAGATGCGGACCCTCTCGGCCTCGTCGAGCCACAGGGCATCGCCGGGCTTGACCGCGAAGGCCTCGTGGAACTCGCTGAGGTTGCGCACGGCATTGCCGCGGACGTCCTGCGGGGAGTGCGGGTCGATGGCGAGCAGCCGGATGGCCTCGGCCTCGCGGGCCTTGCCCTTCCAGACCTGTGCCCACCCGATGAAGAAGCGCTGAGGACCGGTGAACCCGTCGAGCTCGGGCATGCCGGTGTTCTCGGTCGCGATGCGGTAGGCGGCGTAGCCGATCTGGAGGCCGCCGAGGTCGCCGATGTTCTCGCCGACGGTCAGACCGCCGTTGACCTTGTGGTCGTCGGACAGCCCCGCCGGGGTGTAGCCGCTGAACTGCTCGATGAGCCGCTGCGACAGCGCGTCGAACCGCTCACGGTCGGCCTCGGTCCACCAGTCGCGCAGGGCTCCGGTGCCGTCGTAGCGCGAGCCCTGGTCGTCGAAGCCGTGGCCCAGCTCGTGGCCGATGACGGCGCCGATGCCGCCGTAGTTGACGGCGTCGTCGGCCTCGAGGTCGAAGAAGGGCGGCTGGAGGATCGCGGCCGGGAAGACGATCTCGTTCATCGACGGCATGTAGTAGGCGTTGACGTGCTGCGGCAGCATGAACCACTCGGTGCGGTCGATCGGACCGCCGATCTTGGCGAGGTTGCGGTCGACCTCGAAGGCCGAGCTGCGGCGCACGTTGCCCACGAGGTCGGTCGGGTCGATCTCGATGGCGGCGTAGTCCCGCCACACGTCGGGGTAGCCGATCTTGGGCGTGAACGCGTCGAGCTTGTCGACGGCCTGCGCACGGGTGTCGGGACCCATCCACTCGAGCGAGGAGAAGGACCGGCGGAAGGCCTCGACGAGGTTGGCGACGAGCTGCTGCATGCGCTCCTTGGCCGCCGGCGGGAACCAGCGCTCGGCATAGAGCTGGCCGACGGCCTCGCCGACGCACGACTCGACGATGGAGACGCCGCGCTTCCACCGCTCCTTGTTCTCCGGCTGGCCCGAGAGCGTGCGGCCGAAGAAGTCGAAGTCCTCGTCGACGAACGACTGCGGGAGCACCGACGCGAACTCCGACAGGACGTGCCAGGTCAGCCACGAGCGCCAGTCGGCGACGTCGGTGGACTCGAGCGCGGCGCCGAGGCCGGTGACGAAGCTCGGCTGGCGCACGACGACCTTGTCGAACGAGCCCGCAGGCGCACCGAGGCCGGACAGCCAGGCGTCCCAGGGGAACTGGGGCGCGAGTGCCTTGGCCTCGTCCAGCGAGTGCGCGTTGTAGGTCTTGATCGCATCGCGGGTGCTCACGGTGTCCCAGTGCGAGGCCGCGAGGAGGGTCTCGAGCGTCATGATGCTCGTGGCCTTGGCTCCGGCGTCCGGGATGCCGGCGAGACCGAGCAGCCGCTCGATGTGCGCGACGTAGGCCGTGCGGATGTCGGCGTACTTGTCCTCGCGGTAGTAGGACTCGTCCGGCAGACCGAGACCGGCCTGCTCGAGATAGACGACGTAGTCCTCCGGCGAGCGCTCGTCGGGCGACACGAAGTGCTGCAGGGCGCCGGCGACACCGTCACGGGCGACGCGGCCGAGGGCCGCTCCGAGGGAGTCGACGTCGTCGACCGCCGCGACCTCCGACAGCACCACCTGCAGGGGCGCGAGCCCGAGCTCCTCGATGCGGTCGGTGTCGGTGAAGCTGGCGTAGAGGTCGCCGACCTGACGCTTCGGCGACCCGGGGGCGCCCGCCTCGGCGGCGGCCGCCTCCTCGATGAGATCACGCACCCGCGCGGTGGACTCCTCGCGCAGGATGTCGAAGGTGCCGAAGCGGGCCCGGTCGCCCGGGATCTCCGTCGTGTCGAGCCAGGTGCCGTTGACGAACCGGAACAGGTCGTCCTGGGGCCGGGCGGACCGGTCGAATCCCTCGAGCGTGATGCCGGACTTCATGAGCACGTTCTCTCCCCACTGCGAGTGCCGGACGTGACCGGCGAGCGTGCTGCCGAGCCTAGTCACGGCCGCCGACGCCACGTGCGGCAACCACCCGGGAGGAGGTATGCCGTGCGCTGGCGTCGGCGGCCGTGGCTCAGCGCCGCAGCCGGCCGGCGACGACGCCTGCGAGGCCGACGAGCAGGAGCATCCCGCCGAAGGCACCGATCATCGACGGGCCCACCATCCGGAAGCTGAGGTCGGCGTTCGTGAGGTTGGCGACGAGGATGTAGGCCGCGACGAGCATCGTCAGCAGGCCGAGCATGATCGACCCGGGCCGCGGGCCCTTGCGGACCGTGACGAGGGCCGGGCGCGGGGCCGGCTGCGGGGCGGGCGAGGGCACCGTCGGTGCCGGCCACGAGGGATCGGGCGCCGACGTCGTCGGCGGCGGCAGGTGCGGGAGGCGGGCCCCCTCGGCGACGGCGTCGTCGGGGACCGGCGTCGCGGGCTCGACGCGGAAGGGCGTCGCCGACGGCAGCGCCTGGGTCGACGTGGCCGGGATCGTCCTCGTCTCTGCCGGGTCGGGCGTCGGGTCGGGCGTCGAGTCGGGCGTCGGTGCCGGCACCGGGTCGGCCGTCGGGTCGCGGAACTCCGCCGTCGGGTCCGGGGTGTCGTTGCTGCTCATGTCGCTGCTCTCCGCTGGGTAGGTCGTCGGGTCGTTCGTCGGGTCCTGGGGTCGGGCGCTCATGACGCGCTCGCCGTCGTGATCTTGATCTGGCCGACGCCGAGCTCGGCGTCGACGACGATCTCGGGGGTCTTGGTGGTGTCCCCGAAGGTCACCGTCTGGGTCCAGCCCGTGCCCTCGTGCTGGAGCTGGTCCGGCCCGACGCGTCGCATGCCCTCGCCGGCCACGCCGGGTCCCGTGGCGATGATCTCGCCGGCCCGTGCCCTCGTGTTGACGACCACGTTGACGCCCTCGGGGACGACGAGGTCGAGCTCGCCGACGCCCATCGTCGTCGTCACGGTGTCCGTTCCGGTGGTGCCCTTCCAGTTCGCGTCGCGCAGGTCGACCTTCATCTGGCCGAGGCCGAGCTCGAAGGCTGGAGCCGGCGTCATCGAGGTCACCGTGTAGCTGCGGTCGCCGGCCTGCCAGGGCTGGGACAGACCCATCGGCGCAGCCGTCGTGGCTGCGGCCGCGATCATGCCGGTCACGGCGAAGAACGCGAGCCCTCCGGCCCGGCGGCCGGCGATGCCGGCCACGAGGATACCGAGGCCGAGCACGCCCAGCCCGGAGGCGATCCCGACGGCCACGTGGTTGCCCGGCCAGCCGGCGGCCTGGGCGACGGACGACATCACGACACCGACGACGATGGCGAGCCCGAGGACGAGCAGCCCACCGGCGAAGCCGATCGCGCGGGTCCGCTCACGGACGGGCGTCGGTGCGGGTGGCCGCGGCGTCGCGAGGGTCGCGCCGGCGTTGGCTGCCGCGTTGCCCGTCGAGCCGTATGCCGTCGCGGCCGCGGCCGGCGGGGTGCCGGCGCCCGTGCCGGGCTGGCCGGCGGCTGCACCGGTCACGGGGTCGACGGTGGTGGCACCCGCTGCACCCGGTCCGCCGGTGCCGCGGTTGCGCCACGGTGCCTGCTGCATCAGCTCGCGGCCGGTGGCGGTCCGGGTCGCGAACCACCAGGCCCCCACGACGAGGAGCACGAAGCCGAAGAAGCGGAAGCCCCTCGAGTCGCCGCCCCACCAGGGCCCACCACCGAGGACCGAGATGGCCGTGACGACGAGGAGGAAGATCGAGCTGCCCTCGCCGTGCTTGAGGGCGCGCTCGACGTGGATCTCGCCGCGCTCGTCGGGCATGAGGAGCCACAGCACGAGGTAGAGGGCGACGCCCATCCCGAAGAAGATGGAGAAGAGGATGAAGCCCGCCCGGACGACGAGCGGGTCGACGCCGAGCCAACGGGCCAGGCCCGTCGCGACGCCGGCGAACCAGCGACCGTCTCCCTGACGCACGATCCCCGGGCGTCGCAGAGCGGTGTAGAAACCGTCGAGGCCGTGCCCCTGCGGAAGGGCGTCATTGCTTTTCGTCATGCCACCACAGTGACGCGCCGGACGCCCGCCAACCATGAGGGTCGACCCTGAGCGCACCCTGACGCGACCCCCAAAGGAGGCCGGGATGGTCGCTCTCGCCGGCCGGGTGGGTCAGGATGGAACGGTGCAGACGGCATACGAGAACGGAACGGGCCCCGTGCGCCCGGCCTGGCGGGCGACGCCACGGCCCCCGCTCGTGCGCCAACGGCAGGGCAAGGTCATCGCGGGAGTCGCGATGGGGCTCGCCGAGCACCTCGGCCTGCCGGTCGTCGCCGTCCGCGTGGCGCTCGTCCTGACGAGCATCCCCTTCGGCGCGGGGCTCGTCGTCTACGTCTTCCTCTGGGCCACGATGCGCGAGGTCGGCGACGTCGACCCCGCCGTCTCCTCCGCCCCGCCCTTGTCGCCGGGCGGCTCGATCGCCGCCGGCCCCGCGAGCGCCGGCACGACGTCCGGCTCCCCCGGCGTCCGACAGCACCACGTCGACCTCGCCGGCCTGCGCACGTGGCTGCGCAGCGGCAACCAGGCCGTCATCATCACGCTCCTCGGCGTGGCCGCTCTGGCCGTCGCGGGGGCGCTCTGGCTCGGGGGTGCCGGTCTCGACGTCCACGCGGAGCTCATCCTCCCGGTCGTCGCCATCGTCATCGGCGCGATCTTCTTCTGGTCGCAGCTCGACGACACCGACACCCTCGGCGCGCGCCGCCCGGTGCGGTGGATCTGGCTCGTCGTCGGCCTCGGCCTGACCATCCTCGGTCTCGTCGGCCTGCTCGTGCGCGGCACCAACCTCACCGAGCTGTGGCAGGTGGCGGGTGCCGTCCTCGCCGCCCTCGTCGGGGTCGCCGTCCTGTCGGCACCGTGGATCCTGCGGCTCTGGAGCAACCTGCGCCTCGAGCAGGCCGCGCGCATCCGGGCCACCGAACGTGCCGACATCGCCGCCCACCTGCACGACTCGGTGCTCCAGACCCTGGCCCTCATCCAGCGCCAGTCCGGCGACGCCGCGACCGTCGCGCGTCTCGCCCGGGCCCAGGAGCGGCAGCTGCGCAGCTACCTCTACGACGAGGACGCCCGGGCCGGCACGCTCGGTGCCGCGCTCACCGCGGCCATGGGCGAGGTCGAGGACCTCCACGGCGTGCCCGTCCAGCTCGTCGTCACCGGCGACCGGCCGATGGACGAGCACCTCGACGCCCTCGTGAAGGCCGTGCGCGAGGCCACGTGGAACGCCGTGCGCCACGCGAGCCCGCCCGTCAGCGCCTACGTCGAGGTCGGACCCGACGCCGTCGAGGCGTTCGTCCGCGACCACGGCGCGGGCTTCGACCTCGACACCGTGCCCGACGACCGAGCCGGCGTACGCGAGTCGATCATCGGCCGCATGGAGCGCCACGGCGGCACGGCCCGCATCCGGCGCCGCGCCGACGGCACCGAGGTCGTCCTGCGCCTGCCGGTCCGGCAGCCGCACGAGCCCGAGGCATCCGCCGCCGGCGGTCCCGCTGATCCCCCCGCACCCGTCACCACCCCCAGCAGCACTGCCGGCAGCGACCCCCGCAGCACGCCGGACCCCGACCCCCAGGAGCAGGCTTCATGACCGACCCGCGGACCATCCGCATCGTCATCGTCGACGACCACCACATGTTCCGCACCGGTGTGCGCGCCGAGCTGACCTCCCTCGCCGCCACGCCGCGGGCCGGGGCCTTCACGCTCGAGATCGCCGGCGAGGCCGGTGCGGTCGAGTCGGCCGTGCAGGTCATCAAGGAGCAGCGACCCGACGTCGTGCTCCTCGACGTGCACCTGCCCGGTGGCGACGGGCACGGTGGCGCCGACGTCATCCGAGCGTGCGCCGGGGTCCAGTCGGGCGCCGACGTGCCGGTCCGCTTCCTCGCGCTCTCCGTCTCCGACGCCGCCGAGGACGTCATCGCGGTCATCCGCGCCGGTGCCCGGGGCTACGTGACGAAGACGATCAGCGCCGAGGAGCTGCTCACCGCCATCGGTCGGGTGGCCGACGGCGACGCCGTCTTCAGCCCGCGCCTCGCCGGCTTCGTCCTCGACGCGTTCGGCGCGACGGCCGGTGAGGTCGCCGAGATCGACGAGGAGCTCGACCGCCTCTCGGCGCGCGAGCGCGAGGTGATGCGCCTCATCGCGCGCGGCTACCAGTACAAGGAGGTCGCGAAGGAGCTCTTCATCTCCGTCAAGACCGTCGAGACCCACGTCAGCTCGGTGCTGCGCAAGCTCCAGCTCAGCTCACGCCACGAGCTGACGGCCTGGGCCATGGGGCGCCGCCTCCTCTGACCCGCCGCATCCTCCTGCGCCCTGGACCGAACGCGGCGTTCGGTCGCGAAAGCGTTGTTAGAACAGAGAGTTCGTCACCGAACGCGGCGTTCGCGACGTGGGCGGGAGCGGGCGTATGCCGGTCAGGCGGGGTCGGCGACGAAGCGGCGCAGGGCGGTGACGATGATCTCGGGCGCGTCGGTGTGCACCCAGTGACCGGCGCCCTTGATCGTGAAGAGCCGCGTGCGCGGGAAGTGGCGTCGCATGCGCTCGCCGTCCTCGCGCTTGACGTACCGAGAGTCGCCGCCGGCGACCCACAGCACCGGGCCCTCGTAGGGCGCGAGCTCGTCGGCGTCATGGGGCCAGTCGGCGATGCGTGAGTCGACCCCCAGCGCGGCGTCGCCGGCGACGAGGTCGAGGTTGACCTGCCAGCGCCACGTCTGGCCGTCGCGGCGCAGGTTCTGCAGGAGGAAGGCCTTGACGCCGGGGTCGGGCTCGCTGAAGCGGGCCTCCGCGTCACCGCGGCTCGTCAGCTCGCCGAGCGGCAGGGCCTGCATCTCGCGGATGTAGCCCTCGAAGCGCTCGAGCGAGCCGTAGCCCTTGGGCGCGATGTCGACGACGACGAGTCGCTCGACCAGCTCGGGGTGGCGCAATGCGAGCACCATGGCGACCTTGCCGCCGAGCGAGTGGCCGACGACGGCCCAACGCTCCCCCTCGCCGACCGCGCGGAGCGTCGCGGCCACGGCGTCGGCATACGCGTCGAGCGAGAACTGCTGCGACCACGGGGACCGGCCGTGGTCCGGGAGGTCGACGAGCAGGCAGCGGGCGTCCGTGCCCTCCGGGCCGCTCACCGCCTTGGCGATCTGGTTCCAGTTGCGGCCCTGGCCGAAGAGCCCGTGCAGGAAGGCGATGCGCGGCCCGGCCGTACCCACGGACAGGGTGTTGAGGGAGGCCTGGTCAGCAGCCGTGGTCATGAGCGCGAGCCTACGCGGCGGTCCACCTCACGCTGCTCCCGGTCGTCCGTGAGGGCCCCGCGGGAGCGCTCCGTGCGTGACCTCACCGACCCTCCCGGAGTCCGTGAGACAGCTGTAACCACGGTGTCACAGCGGACCCGGCGACCGGCAACACCGGCTTCCTAGCGTGAGCGTCACGCTCTCGCAGCGGCCCAGAACCGCCTCACCCCGTCACCGTCCCGCTCGGCTCGAGCAGCCCAGGAGGAACCCCGTGAGCACCACCACCGGAAGCAGCACCGACAGCACCACCGGCAGTGCCGCCGAGACCAGCACCGCGTCACCCACTCTCGCTCCTGCGCTCGACCGTCGCGGTCGCTTCCGTGAGCTCACCGCCCCCAGGACGCGGGTCATCCGCGACTGGGACCCCGAGGACACGGCGGCGTGGGAGGGCGGCAACAAGGACGTGGCGCGCCGCAACCTGATCTGGTCGGTGGCCACCGAGCACATCGGCTTCTCGATCTGGTCGATCTGGTCGGTCATGGTCCTCTTCATGCCGCAGGCGGTCTACGGCTTCACGCCGGCCGACAAGTTCTTCCTCGTCGCCGTCCCGACGCTCGTCGGCGCTGTGCTCCGGGTGCCCTACACGATGGCGACGGCCTTCTTCGGCGGTCGCAACTGGGCCATCGTCAGCGGCATCGCCCTCCTCGTGCCGACCACCCTGACGTGGTGGCTCATGGTCAACCCCGGCCACTCCCTGACGACCTTCCTGCTCGTGGCCGGTCTCGCGGGCCTCGGCGGCGGCAACTTCGCCTCGTCGATGACGAACATCAACGCCTTCTACCCGCAGCGGATGAAGGGCTGGGCCCTCGGGCTCAACGCCGGTGGCGGCAACATCGGCGTGCCGGTCATCCAGCTCGTCGGGCTCCTCGTCATCGCGACGCTCGGCAACCGCCGACCCGAGGTCGTCTGCGCCGTCTACCTCGTGCTGCTCGCCGTGGCCAGCATCGGCGCCGCGGTCTGCATGGACAACCTCGACCACCAGACGGCGAACCCGAAGGCGATGCTCGAGGTGCTGCGGCACGCCGACGCCTGGGTCATCTCGCTGCTCTACATCGGCACCTTCGGCTCGTTCATCGGATTCGGCTTCGCGTTCGGCCAGGTGCTCAACCAGACGTTCCTCGCCGGCATGACCGGCGGCGCCACCCCGACCCCGGCCCAGACCGCGGCGGCGAGTCTGCACGCCGCGCAGATCGCCTTCATCGGACCGCTCCTCGGCTCGGTCAGCCGGGTCTGGGGCGGCAAGCTCGCCGACCGCCGAGGCGGGGCCGCCGTGACCCTGTGGACGTTCGTCGGCCTCACCGTCGCGGGCGTCCTCGTCACCCTCGCCGCTCGCTCCGACGACGTGACCTCGGGCGCGGCGACCGGGCTCCAGCTCACCGGCCTCATCGGTGGCTTCGTCCTCCTCTTCGTCCTCTCGGGCATCGGCAACGGCTCGGTCTACAAGATGATCCCGGCCCTCTTCGAGGCGAAGTCGGCCTCGATCCCCGGTCCCGCGGTCGAGCGCACGGCCTGGTCGCGCTCGATGGCCGGCGCCCTCATCGGCATCGCCGGCGCCATCGGTGCCCTCGGCGGCGTCCTCATCAACCTCGGGCTGCGCGCGTCCTACCAGGGCGCCGGCCACTCGGCCACGGCCGCGTTCGTCGTCTTCACGCTCTTCTACGTCGGCGCCGCCACCCTGACGAAGGTGCGCTACCGCCGATGACTGCCACCTCATGGAGAATGCCGTCCCGCTCGCTCGGTGGGGACGTCCCCTCCGAGCGGGCGGGCGTCGCGTCGCACTGCGCCTACTGCGGGCTCCAGTGCGCGATGACGCTCACCGGGTCGTCGGCGGCCGACCTCACGGTCAGCCCTCGTCGCTTCCCGACGAACCGGGGTGGCCTGTGCCAGAAGGGATGGACGAGTGCCGAGCTCCTCCGGACACCCCGGCGGCTCACCACTCCCCTGGTCCGCCGCGGGGGCGAGCTCACCCCCGCGTCGTGGGACGAGGCCCTCGAGGTCGTCGCCGATGCCATCGTGCGGACGCAGGCGGCACACGGCCGGGACGCCGTGGCAGTCTTCGGCGGTGGGGGTCTGACCAACGAGAAGGCCTACCAGCTGGGCAAGTTCGCGCGAGTGGCGCTCCGCACGAGCCAGATCGACTACAACGGCCGCTGGTGCATGAGCTCGGCCGCCGCCGCCGGCATCCGCTGCTTCGGTCTCGACCGGGGTCTCCCCTTCCCCGTCACCGACATCGGCTCGGCACACGCCGTGCTGCTCCTCGGCGCCAACCCCGCCGAGACGATGCCGCCCTTCCTGACGCACCTCGTCCGCGCCGCCGACGCCGGAGGCCTCATGGTCGCCGACCCGCGCCTGACGCCGACCGCGGCCAAGGCCGTCGACGGCGGCGGGCTGCACCTGCAGCTGCGCCCCGGTACCGACGCCGCCCTGGCCCTCGGGATGCTCCACCTCGCCGTCACCGAGGGGTATGCCGACCGCGGCTTCGTCGCCGAGCGCACCTCGGGCTTCGACGACCTCTGGCCGATCGCCGCGCAGTGGCTGCCTGAGCGTGTCGAGCGGGTCACGGGTGTCGCCGTGACGACGATGCGGGCGGCCGTCGCCGCGCTGGCCCGCGCCCGCGACACCGAGCGCGGCGCCTACGTCCTGTCGGCCCGCGGCAGCGAGCAGCACGCGAGCGGCACCGACACGGTGACGGCCTTCATCGCCCTCGCCCTCGCGCTCGGGCTGCCCGGCAACCCCGGCACCGGTTTCGGCACGATCACCGGCCAGGGCAACGGCCAGGGCGGACGTGAGCACGGCCAGAAGGCCGACCAGCTCCCCGGCTATCGCAAGATCGACGACCCGGCCGCCCGGGCCCACGTCGCCGCGGTCTGGGGGATCGACCCCGGGGAGCTGCCGGGTCCGGGCCGCAGCGCCTTCGAGCTGCTGTCGGCACTCGGCACCGACGGCGGCGCGCGCGTCCTCATGGTCCACGGCAGCAACCCCGTCGTCTCGGCGCCCGACGCGCGGGTCGTGGCCGAGCGCCTCGCCGCCCTCGACCTGCTCGTCGTCTCCGACTTCGTCCTCTCCGAGACGGCCGCCGTCGCCGACGTCGTGCTCCCCGTGCTCCAGTGGGCCGAGGAGGAGGGCACCCTGACCAACCTCGAGGGCCGGGTCCTGCGCCGCCGCAAGGCGCTGGACGCCCCCGCGGGGTGCCGCAGCGAGCTCGAGCTCTGGAGCGACCTGGCACGCCGGATCGGTTGCAGCACAGCCTTCCCCACCGACCCTCGGGTCGTCTTCGACGAGCTGCGCCGGGCCTCGGCCGGCGGACCGGCCGACTACTCCGCGGTGACGTGGGAGCGGCTCGATGCCGGCGAGAGCCTGCACTGGCCGTGCAGCACCGAGCGACCGCAGGGCACGCCGCGGCTCTTCCTCGACGCCTTCGCGACACCCGACGGCCGCGCCCGTTTCGTCGCCGTCGACCACGTGGGGCCCGTGGAGGCCGACGACGCGGCATACCCCCTGGTCGCGACGACGGGGCGGGTGCTGCAGCACTACCAGTCTGGCGCCCAGACGCGGCTCGTCACCGAGCTGTCGGCGGCGGCAGGCGACATGTTCGTCCAGGTGCACCCCGACACGGCCGACGCGGCCGGGCTCGGCGACGGCGACCTCGCCGACGTCGTGAGCCGTCGCGGCCGCACCCGCGCCGTCGTCCGCGTCGACGACGACATGCGCGCCGACGTCGTCTTCCTGCCCTTCCACTGGGCCGGCGACGCGCGAGCCAACTCGCTGACCCACGCCGCCCTCGACCCGACCAGCCGCATGCCCGAGTTCAAGGCGTGCGCCGTCCGCCTGGAGGCCATCGCATGACCCGCCACCGCAGGCACGTCCTCGTCGTCGGCAACGGCATGGCCGGCGCCCGGCTCGCCGAGGAGATCCGCCACCGTGACCCCGACGCCGAGCGCTTCGCCGTCACGGTCGTCGGCGAGGAGCCGCACGCGGCCTACAACCGGGTGCTCCTGTCGACCGTCGTCGCCGGCGGCATCAGCCCGCGCGACACCCGCCTCAAGCCCGACGGTTGGTGGGCCGCGCGCCACATCGACGTCCTCGCCGGCTCCCGGGTCGCAGCCGTCGACGCCGACGCACGCACGGCGACGCTCGACACCGACGGCACCGAGCGCGTCGTCACGTGGGACGAGCTGGTCCTCGCGACCGGCAGCACGAGCTTCGTCCCCCCGACCGAGGGGTTGTATGCCGGCTCGCCCGGTCCCGCGACCCCGCTGGCCGACGGGGTCGTCGCCTTCCGCACGGTCGACGACTGTGGCCGCATCGTCGAGGCAGCCGAGTCCGCCTTCACCGCAGTCGTCCTCGGCGGCGGTCTGCTCGGGCTCGAGGCGGCCCGTGGCCTGCTCGCCCGCGGCGTCGACGTCACCGTCGTGCACCCGCAGGACTTCCCGATGGACCGCCAGCTCGATGCCGACGGCGGCGCCGTCCTGTCCCGCGTCGTCCGCGGGATCGGCGCCCGCCTCGTCCTCGGACGCCTCGTCGTCGAGCGACACGGACCGGTCGACGGGGTGTCCGCCCACGTCGTCCTCGACGACGGCACGAGCCTCGCCGCCGACCTCGTCGTCGTCGCGACCGGCGTCCGGCCCCGCACCGACCTCGCCGTCGCGACCGGTCTCGACGTCGACCGCGGGATCGTCGTCGACGACCGCCTGGCCACCTCGTTCCCGCACGTCCACGCCATCGGGGAGTGCGCCCAGCACCGCGGTGAGGTGCCCGGACTCGTCCAGCCCGGCTGGGACCAGGCCCGCGTCCTCGCCGACGTGCTCACCGGCGCCGACCCCGACGCCACGTACGAGGGCACGAGCGTCCTGACCCGGCTCAAGGCTCCCGACATCGACCTCGCGAGCATGGGCACCGTCGACGTCGACGTCCACGACCCCGGTCACGAGGTGCTCGCCTTCACCGACCCGAGCCGGGGCCGCTACGCCAAGCTCGTGCTGCGCCAGGACCGTCTCGTCGGCGCCATCCTGCTCGGCGTCGGTGACGCGGCGGGCGTCCTGACCCAGCTCTACGACACCGGCTCGGTCGTCCCGCGGGACCGTCTCTCGCTCATGCTCGGTCGCGCGATCACCCGGTCGGGAGCGACCGAGGCCGTCAACCTCGCCGAGATGCCCGGCGCGGCCGTCATCTGCCGGTGCAACACCGTGACGAAGTCCGCGATCGTCGGCGCCTTCCGGGCCGGCGCCGAGACCGTCGGTGCGGTCGCCGAGGCGACCCGCGCGACGACCGGCTGCGGCTCGTGCAAGGGCGCCGTCGACGGCCTCTGCTCGTGGCTGCGCTCGTCGGAGCCCGCCCCCACCCCCACCTCCTCGACCCCCGAACCGGCGCCGGCAGCCGCCGCCCTGACCGAAGGAGCCGCCTGATGTCCACCACCACCGAGAACCCGACGGGCACCACCACCCGCACCGTCGTCGTCGTCGGCCACGGCATGGTCGGCCACCGCTTCGTCGAGGCCCTGCGCTCGCGCGACACGGAGAGCACGTGGAAGGTCACCGTCCTCTCGCAGGAGGCGGAGGCGGCATACGACCGCGTCGGCCTCTCCTCCTACGTCGGAGCCTGGGACCGCACGTCGCTCGCCCTCGCGGGCAACACGTATGCCGGTGACGACCTCGTCGACCTGCGGCTCGGCACCCGGGCCGAGCACGTCGACCGCGAGGCTCGCACCGTCACGACGAGCACCGGGGACGTCATCGCCTACGACGAGCTCGTACTCGCGACCGGCTCCCACCCCTTCGTGCCCCCGGTCCCGGGCCATGACTCGACGGGCTGCTTCGTCTACCGCACGCTCGACGACCTCGACGGCATCCGCGTCGCCGCCGAGTCCGCGATCGAGCGGGCCGCGGCGGAGGGGCGCGAGGCGAACGGCCTCGTCGTCGGCGGTGGCCTGCTCGGCCTCGAGGCGGCCAACGCCCTGCGCCTGCTCGGCCTCACGCCGCACGTCGTCGAGTTCGCTCCCCGCCTCATGCCGCTCCAGGTCGACGACGGTGGCGGCGCGGTGCTCGAGGGGCTCATCAGCCACCTCGGCGTGCAGGTCCACACCGGCGCCGGCACGAGCTCGATCGCCGCGCAGGACGACGGGCGCCTCGCCGTCGAGCTCTCCGACGGCACGGCGCTGCTCACCGACCTCGTCGTCTTCTCGGCGGGCGTGCGCCCGTCGGACGCCGTGGCGCGCGCCGCCGGCCTCGACGTCGGGGAGCGGGGCGGCGTCCTCACCGACGCCGCCTGCCGCACGAGCGACGAGAACGTCTGGGCCGTGGGCGAGGTCGCCGCCGTCGAGGGTCGGTGCTACGGCCTCGTCGCCCCCGGCTACACGATGGCCGAGGTCGTCGCCGACCGGCTGCTCGGGGGCGAGGCGACGTTCCCCGGCGCCGACCTGTCGACCAAGCTCAAGCTGCTCGGCGTGGACGTCGCCTCCTTCGGCGACGCGATGGCCACGACCCCGGGGTCCCTCGAGATCGTCCACACCGACGCGACGAAGGGCACCTACGCCAAGGTCGTCGTCAGCGACGACGCGCGGACGCTGCTCGGCGGGATCCTCGTCGGCGACGCCTCGGCGTACACGACACTCAAGGCGTACGTCGGCCGCGAGGTCCCGGGCGACCCGGGTGCACTCGTCTCGCCCGCCGGTGCCGAGCTCGGCGCGGACGCCCTCCCCGACGACGCCGTCATCTGCTCGTGCAACAACGTCACCAAGGGGTCGATCTGCGGTGCCATCGCCGAGGGCGCCTGCGACCTCGCGGCCATCAAGGGCTGCACGAACGCCGGAACCACCTGTGGCGGTTGCCTGCCCACCGTCAAGAAGCTCCTCATCGACTCGGGCGTCGAGCTCTCCAAGGCGCTGTGCGAGCACTTCGAACAGAGCCGGGCCGAGCTGTTCGAGATCGTGGCCTCGACGGGCATCCGCACCTTCTCGGGGCTCCTGGCGCGCTACGGCACGGGCACCGGCTGCGAGATCTGCAAGCCCACCGTCGCCTCGATCCTCGCCTCGACGAGCAGCGACCACGTGCTCGACGGCGAGCAGGCGGCGCTCCAGGACAGCAACGACCACTTCCTCGCCAACATCCAGAAGAACGGCACCTACTCCGTCGTCCCGCGGATGCCCGGGGGTGAGGTCACGGCCGAGCAGCTCATCACGATCGGCCAGGTGGCCCAGGACTTCGGGCTCTACGTCAAGGTGACCGGCGGCCAGCGCATCGACCTCTTCGGCGCCCGCGTCGAGCAGCTGCCCGCCATCTGGCAGCGCCTCGTCGACGTCGGCATGGAGTCAGGGCAGGCCTATGGCAAGTCGCTGCGCACCGTGAAGTCGTGTGTCGGCTCCTCGTGGTGCCGTTACGGCGTGCAGGACTCGGTCGGGATGGCCGTCGACCTCGAGCACCGCTACCGCGGTCTCCGCTCGCCGCACAAGATCAAGTTCGGCGTCTCGGGCTGTGCGCGCGAGTGCGCCGAGGCCCGCGGCAAGGACGTCGGCGTCATCGCCACCGACAAGGGCTGGAACCTCTACGTCTGCGGCAACGGCGGCCAGACGCCGGCCCACGCGCGGCTGCTCGCGAGCGACCTCGACGACGAGACGCTCGTGCGCTACATCGACCGCTTCCTCATGTTCTACGTCCGCACGGCAGACCGCCTCCAGCGCACCGCCCCGTGGCTCGACGCGCTCGAGGGCGGTCTGGAGCACCTCAGGGCCGTCGTGTGCGACGACTCGCTCGGGATCGCCGACGACCTCGAGGCAGCGATGGGCCGTCACGTCGAGGGCTACCAGGACGAGTGGAAGGCCGTCCTCGACGACCCCGAGAAGCTCTCGCGCTTCGTGTCGTTCGTCAACGCGCCCGAGGAGGCCGACCCCACCGTCGCCTTCGACGAGTCCGGCCCACGCAAGGTGCCGGTACTGCTCGGGCTGCCCACCGTCCGTGAGAACGCCTGATACCGAAGGGAACCCGTCATGACCACACTCGTCAGCTCACCCCAGGCAATGCCGGCCGAGGTCGCGGCCGCGGCCGGTCGCAACGTCGTGCGGCCCGGCATCCTGCCGTCCCCCGGAGCGAGACAGTGGGTGTCCGCCTGCCCGGTCACGGCGCTCGTGCCCGGCCGGGGTGTCGCCGTACTCCTCCCCGGCGGCGCCCAGGCGGCCCTCTTCCTGCTGCCCAACGGGATGATCTACGCCGTCGACAACTTCGACCCGTACGCGCGGGCAGCGGTCCTCTCGCGCGGCCTGACCGGCGACCGCGGCGGCGAGCCGACCGTGGCCTCACCGCTGCTCAAGCAGGTCTTCTCGCTGCGCACCGGCGCCGCCCTCGACGATCCCGAGGTGGCCTTGCCGACGTATGCCGTCCGCGTCCAGCACGGCACCGTGCGGGTCGGCCTCCCCCTCCCCTGAACCGTCGAAAGGCCACGATCTGCGGGTCCCCCACCGTCGAAAGGCCAGACTCTGCGGGTCCCCACCGTCGAAAGGCCACAAACCGGAGCCCGGTGTGTGGCCTTTCGACGGGTGGAACGGGGTGAGCGGGGTCAGGCGGGGTCAGGCGGTGGGGGTGGTGGCGACGAAGGCGGCGCTCAGGGCGCCCTCGAGGCTGGTCGTGGGGCGGCCGATGAGACGCGACAGGTCGCCACTGTCGGTGAACAGGGCCCCCTCGGCGATCCCGCGGTCGCTGTCGGCCAGCACGCCGGCATACCCTTCGGGAAGGCCGGCCGCGACGAGGGCCGCGGTGTAGTCGGGGACGGACAGGTCGCGGTAGGCGACCTCGCGTCCGGCGACGCGACCCACCGTCTCGGCGAGCTCGCCGAGGGTGAACGCGTCGTCGCCGCCGAGCTCGTAGACGGCGCCCTCGTGACCCCGTCCGTCCTCACCCGCGAGCACGACGGCGGCGGCGTCGGCATAGTCGGCCCGGGTCGCGGCGCTGACGCGCCCGTCGCCGGCGGCACCGAGGACGGCGCCGTGCTCGAGGACGGTCGGCAGCTGGCCGGTGTAGTTCTCGAGGTACCAGGAGTTGCGCAGCAGGGCGTGCGGCAGGCCGGACGCCGCGAGCAGCTCCTCCGTGGCACGGTGCTCGGCGGCCAACGCGAGGTCGGACGTGTCGGCGCGCGTGATGCTCGTGTAGGCGAGGAAGCCCACCCCCGCCCGCTTCGCCGCATCGATGACGTTGGCGTGCTGGGCGATCCGCTGGCCGACCTCGCTTCCGGAGACGAGGAGGAGCCGGTCGACACCTTCGAACGCAGCGTCGAGCGACGCCGGGTCGGTGTAGTCGGCGCGGCGCACCACGACACCGCGGTCAGCCAGGTCGGCGACGGACTCGGGGTTGCGGGCGATGGCGACGACGTCGGCGGCGGGCGTGCCGCGCTCGAGGAGGGACTCGACGACGAGACGGCCGAGGTGACCGCTGGCACCGGTGACGAGAAGGGTCATGATGTTCCTTTCGGGTGGGGCTGACACCCTCAAGAACGACCGCTCCGACAGCATGCTTCCCAGAAGTTAGTACCCACTTTGAAGTAAGGTACTGACATGACGGTTAGTCCCACCCTGCGTCGGCACTTCCCCGACGGCGTCTTCGCCTCCGACTGCCCCAGCCGCGTGGTGCTGGACCACGTGACGAGCAAGTGGGGCACGCTCGTCATCCTCGCCCTCGCCGAGGGCGATCCGCTGCGGTGGAGCGAGCTGCGCCGTCGCGCCGAAGGCGTCAGCGAGAAGATGCTCGCCCAGACCCTGCGCATGCTCGAGGCCGACGGGCTCGTCCACCGGGACGCCCGGCCGGTCGTCCCGCCGCACGTCGAGTACACCCTCACCGCCCGTGGCGGCGAGCTCGCCGAGCGGATGGTGCCGCTCATGGACTGGATTTCCGACCACGCGCCCGCGATCGTCGGCGACGCCGAGGCGGCCGCCGCTACACGTTGAGCCGGTAGCCCCGTCGCACCACGGTCTGCACGAGGTGACGGTCGGGCAGCGCCGACCGCAGCCGGCTCACGGCCATGTCGAGCGCGTGCTCGTTCTCGGCCTCGGGCAGCTCGTCGAGGAGCCGCTCGCGGCTCAGCACCGCGCCCGGCTCGGACATCAGGGCGGCGAGCATCGCCCGCGGCCCGCGGGCCAGGGTCACCGTCTCGCCGCCGAAGGTCACGACCCGCCCGTGCACGACGAGCGGACCCAGCGCGGTCTGGACCTCGGCGACGCCGTTGAGCGTCAGGTGCTCGACGACGGTGCGGATGAGCGCGCCCATCCGGAAGCGGTCGGGCACGATCGGTGTGACCCCGAGGTCGAGCAGCGGCGCCGCCGTCACCGGTCCCACCGCAGCGGCCGTGACGCCGCACCGCAGGGCATCGACGAGCACGCCGTCCATGCCGAGCTGCGCTGCGGCAGAGACGAGTCCGTCGACGGCCGGCGCCGACGTGAAGGTGACGACGTCGACCTCACGGGCCGCAACGGCCGCGACGAGACGTCCCAGCCGGCTCTCGTCGGTCGGCCGCACCCAGCGGTAGGGCGCCACGGTCAGCACCGTCGCCCCGGCCGACCGCAGCCGTTCGAGCTGCTCGACGTCCTCGTGGCCGTGCAGCTGCACGGCGACCCGCCTCCCGACGACGCCGCCCTCGAGGGCGAGCCCGACGGTCGACGCGGTCCGCTCGTCGTCGGCGATGCCGTCGTCGTCGTGACCGGCCGCCCGCACGGCGCCCCGCGCCTTGGGTCCGCGGACGATGATGCGGGCGTGGTCGAGGGTTCGCGCCAGGTCCTCACCGAGACCGGCCGCATCGGCCGCCTCGATCCAGCGCCGGAAGCCGTAGGCCGTCGTGACGATGACGACGTCGGGGCGGCAGTCGATGACGGCGCGCGTGTCACCGATGAGGATCTCGTCCTCCTCGACAGGGGCGATGCGCACGGCCGGCGCGTGCAACACCTCGGCGCCGCGGCGCACGAAGGCGTCGATGAGGTCTCCCGACCGCCGGTCGGACGTCACGGCGATCCGGAAGCCGTCGAGCACCGGACCGGTGGGGTCCACGCGCACGGCGTCGGGATCGGGTCCCGTCAGCTGGGCCGACCACGCCGTGGGCGGGTGGCGGCCCCGCGCTGCCTCGGCTGCTCGCGTGGACGAGACGCTCGGCTCGCTCACGCGACGACGTCCATCGCGAGGCCGTCGGCGCCCCGGGCCCCCACGCGACGCGCCCAGACCTCGGCCTGGCGCACGACCTCGCCGACGACGATGACCGACGGCGACGACGCCCCGGCCCGGGCGACGAGGTCGGGCAGCGTGGCGAGGGTCCCGACGATGCTGCGCTGGTCGGGGGTGAAGCCGCGCTCGACGACGGCAGCCGGGGTGTCTGCGGCGAGTCCGGCCCGGGCCAGGGCCGTCGTCAGCGGGACGAGGTTGTGCATCCCCATGAGCAAGACGACGGTTCCCCCGAGTCCCGCGAGCGCGCGCGCCTGCTCGGGCTCGAGCGGCACGTGGCCCGACACGACGGTGAAGGCGTGGCTGACACCGCGGTGGGTCACCGGTATGCCGGCACTCCCCGGCACGCCGACGGCCGACGAGACCCCGGGCACGACCGTCACGGGCAGCCCCGCCTCGACGGCCGCCGCGACCTCCTCGCCGCCCCGGCCGAAGACGTAGGGGTCGCCACCCTTGAGCCGCACGACCGTGAGGCCGGCGAGGGCCCGCGCGACCATGATCCGCTCGATCTCGTCCTGGGGCACCGCGTGGTGTCCCGGCCGCTTGCCCACGTCGACGACCTCCGCCCCCGGAGCGAGGCGGGCGATGTCACCGACCTCGGCGAGCCGGTCGGTGAGCACGACGTCGGCCTCCGCGAGGGCGCGGATCCCGGCGAGCGTCAGCAGCTCGAGACCCCCCGGACCCGCCCCCACGAGGACGACCCGGCCCCGGGGCGCGTCCGGGACCGGCTCGGTCACGACGGGGCACCGTCCCGCGAGCGCGTCACGGACCGAGGCCCACCCGGCTCCGGGCCCGACGAGCACCGCGAGCCGCGCACGTGTGCACACCTCGTGCGTCACGTCCCCCGGCGAGGCGGCGACCGTGACCACGGCACCTGCCCGCTCGTGACGACGCACGACGGGGGCGGTGAGGCCCGGAGGCCCCACGACGAGCACGGGTAGTCCCGTCAGGTCGGTCTCGATCAGCACGGCGTCCTCCCGTCACAGCTCGTGGTCCACGTCGGCTCCCACGGTAGGAAGTGCGTGTTTCGTCTGCGTTTCCGTCCCGCGATGCCCCGGTAACGGCGGACTCACCCGGGCGTATGCGTCCCGTGCGGTCGCCCGACCGGGTCCCGACGCGCGTCCCACGACACCCACGCTCCGACCCGACCCGAGGCCGACCTGACAGAGTGAGCCCATGACCAGCCCCGTGCCCGCACCGGCGCCCGTGCTCGTGGCGGTGGCGCACGGCACGTCGTCCGCCGCCGGCCGGTCGGCCATCGGCAGCCTCGTCGCGGCGGTCGCCGCGCGACGCCCGGACCTCACCGTCCGTGCGGCGTTCGTCGACGTGCAGCCCCCGGACCCTGCCGCCGTGCTGTCGTCCCTGCACGACGACGCGCCCGCCCGTCTGGTGCCACTGCTCCTGTCGGCCGGCTACCACGTCTACGTCGACCTCGCCGAGGCCGCCGAGCGAGTGCCCGGCACCACGGTCGCACCGGCCCTCGGCCCCGACGACCGCCTTGCCGACCTGCTGCGCGACCGGCTCGTGGCGGCCGGGCTGCGGGACGACGACGCCGTCGTGCTCGGTGCGGCCGGGTCGTCGCAGGCCTCGGCGGTCGCCGACTGCGAGCGCGTCGCCGCCGCGCTCGGCCGGCGCCTGGGGCGAACCGTCGTAGCCGGCTATCTGTCGGCCGCCGAGCCGAAGCTCGCCGACGCCGTTGCAGCGCAACGCGTTCCGGGACGTCGCGTGGTCGTCGCCACCTACCTTCTCGCACCCGGGTTCTTCGCCGACCTCGCCGGCCGGTCCGGCGCGGACGTCGTCACCCCGCCGCTCCTGCTGCCCCACGAACCCGCGCCCGAGGCGCTCGTCGAGGTCGTCGTCGAGCGCTACCTCAGCTGACGAGGGCCCAGGCGCCCCAGGCCGCGAACAGCCCGAGTGCCACGTTGACGGCGATGTTGCCGACGGCGTCACGGCGACGGTTCTCGAGCCACAGCTCCACCGTGTCGGCCGCGAGCGTCGACAGGGTCGACAGGCCGCCGCAGAAGCCACCGATGAGGACGAGCGACCACGTCGGCCCCAGCTCGACCCGGTCGGCCACGACGGCTCCACCGACCACAGACGCCACGACGTTGGCGGCGAGCACGCCGAAGGGCAGCGGACGCTTCGTCAGCGTCCGCACGAGCCACGTGCGCAGGAGGGCGCCGATCGAGCCGGCTCCCACGGCAAGCGCCCAGCCCCACCACGCGACCGCGCTCACGCGGTCTCCCTGTCACCCTCGGTGAGCAGACCACCCAGCCACATGCCCAGCGCCGCCGCGGCCACCCCGAGGACGATGCTCGTCAGCAGGCCGAGCGCGACGGCGTACCCGGGGGTGCCGTCGACGAAGGCGATGCTGAGCGCCGAGAAGGACGTCAGCGAGCCGAGGCCGCCCGAGGCGAGCATCGAGCGCAGTCGGGGCCGCACGGGAAGCCGGACGAGCACGCCGAGCAGGAAGGCACCGACGACGTTGATGACGCTGATCCGCGGGTCCCAGCCGGCCGCGCCGCTGCCGCCCATCGTCAGGAGCAGCCGGAGCAGCGTGCCCACGGCGCCGCCGAGGGCCACTGCGAACGGGTGCATGGCGCCAGTCTCTCAGCCCGGGCACGGCTGTCCGCGCGAGGCCACGGTCCGGGCGAGCCGCGACCCGACCGTGCTGAGCCGTCCCGACGGCTCGGGCGTCCTCAGCGGATCGGCAGGCCGAGACCGTGCGCTGCCGCCGCTGCCACGTCGGCAGGAAGGACCGGGCCGTACGTCGCGTCGACCGGCCCCGATCCGGCACCGACGGACGGGCTGCCGAACCAGTGACCCCAGCCCATCCCGTGCAGCGGCTGCGGAACGCCCGGCGTGACGAGCGGTCGACCGCCGTCCGGGCCCCACCCGACGAAGACCTGCGACCACGCGGCGGCGGACGCGGCGTGCAGCATGGGTCGACCCCCGTGACCACGCCCGTGACCTTCCCCGTGGCCACCTGTGTGACCGCCCGCGGGCGCCACAGCACCACGTCCACCGCCGACGCCGTGGTGCGACCCTCCGGCGACGGAGCTGCCGCTCGAGCGGTGCTGGAGGTCGGCGTTGTCGTGCAGGCGTCGCGACAGCCGGTCGAACTCCGTGCTGATGCGCGTGAGGTCGTGCTCGACCCGCCGCCACCGCTCGACGAGGTGTTGCAGGTCCGGCCCCTGCCAGGCCCGCTGCATCGTCGACACGGCTCGCTGCCCACGCGCGCGGACGACGTCGACCTCACGGCCGAACGACGCCATCCGGCCCGCCGAGTCGCGCAGCGCGTCGACGTCAGCACCCTTCGAGAACACAGATCTCCCCTTCACCCCTGCACACCGGGCCCATCCTCACCTGCCGGCGCCGCCCCGTGCAATGGGGAGCCCTCCCCGGTTCGACGGCATACTCGGAGCGTCCCGCCCACCGCCCGAGAAGGTATGCCGCTGAGCCCGCCACGTCGCTACCTCACCCTCGCGTCCCCGGCCTCCGCCGAGCTCGAGGTGAAGCGGTCGCGCTTCGTGTGCGACGTCGCGCCGGTGCCGTCCGAGGAGGACGCCCGGGCGTTCGTCGAGTCGGTGCGGTCGGCCACGCGGGACGCGCGTCACCACTGCACGGCGTTCGTCCTGGGGCCCGACGGTGGCACGCAGCGCAGCAACGACGACGGCGAGCCGTCGGGCACGGCCGGCGCGCCGATGCTCGACGTGCTGCGCGGACAGGGCCTGACCGACGTCGTCGCCGTCGTGACCCGGTGGTTCGGTGGCACCCTGCTCGGCACGGGGGGCCTGATCCGCGCGTACGGGGACGCCGTCTCCGCCGCCGTCGACGCTGCGACGGTGGTGGCGTACGCGCGGCGCGAGGGGCTCGTCGTCACGGTGGGCAGCGCCGACGGGCCCCGCGTCGAGAACGCCTTGCGCGGCCACCCGGGCTGCGCCGTCACCTCGACGACGTGGGGCGCAACCGGGCTCGTCCTCGACGTCGCGGTCGAGCCCGGCACGGGGGACTCCGTGCGCGGGCTCGTCGGCGCGCTCACCGCAGGCGCGGGAGAGGTCACCGGCGGACCCGGGTCGTGGGTCCGGGTCCCGACCCGGTAGCCCTCCCCTCCCGGCCGCCCCCGGTCCCCGCCGGTCCCGCCGTCAGGCGACGGACGCGTGAGAGCATGCCTGCATGGCCTTCCACATCGCCAACGAACCCGCCGCGGACCAGGTCCTCGACGAGCACCCCTTCGCCGTCGTCGTCGGGATGATGCTCGACCAGCAGTACGGCATGGAGCACGCGTTCCGCGGCGGCTACAAGGTGCTGAGCCGCTTCGGCACCCTCGACCCGGCCGCGATCGCCGCCGCGGACCCCGAGGAGTTCAAGGCCATGGCCAGCACTCCCCCGGCGATCCACCGCTTCCCCGGCTCGATGGCGGCCCGGCTGCAGGAGCTCGCCGCCCTCGTCGAGGACCGCTACGACGGCGACGTGACCCGGCTCTGGACCGAGGCGACGACGGGCAAGGAGCTGTTCAAGCGGGTCCAGGAGCTGCCGGGCTTCGGCAAGCAGAAGGCACAGATCTTCGTGGCGCTGCTCGCCAAGCAGCTCGGGGTCCGGCCGGAGGGCTGGGAGGCCGTCGCCGGTGACTACGCGCTCGACGGCTACCGCTCGGTGGCCGACGTCGTCGACGGCGACTCCCTCCTCAAGGTGCGGGAGTTCAAGCAGGCCAAGAAGGCCGAGGCGAAGGCCAAGCAGGACGCCTGAGCCACACCACGCTCCGTACGTATGCCGCTGGGCTCGCTTCTCGTGGAAGCGAGCCCAGCGGCATACTGCGTCTCAGGCGAGAGCTGACCGGGAGCTGACGGGGTCAGTCGGCGAGGAAGCCGAGCAGGTCGGCCCGGGTCAGCACACCGATCGGCTTGCCGTCCTCGACGACGAGGATCGCGTCGGACTCCTCGAGCTCCTTGCGGGCCGCCGAGACGGGTGAGCCGGCGCCGACGAGGGGCAGGCCCTTCTCCATGTGCTTCTCGACCGAGTCGGCGAGGTGCGCCTGACCGGTGAAGAGCGCTGCGAGCAGGGCCCGCTCGCTGACCGAGCCCGCGACCTCGCCGGACATGACGGGCGGCTCGGCCTTGACGACCGGCATCTGCGAGACGCCGTACTCGCGCAGGATCTGCACGGCGTCGCGGATCGTCTCGTTGGGGTGCGTGTGCACGAGGGCCGGCATGTCACCGGACTTGCCGTGGAGCACGGACCCGACCGTCGCCTCGGTGTGGTCGTTGAGGAAGCCGTAGGAGTGCATCCACTCGTCGTTGAAGATCTTGCTCATGTAGCCGCGGCCCGAGTCGGGCAGCAGCACGACCATGACGGCGTCCTCGGGCAGGTCCTTCGCGGCACGCAGCGCGGCCACGACGGCCATGCCGCACGAGCCACCGACGAGCAGGCCCTCCTCGCGGGCGAGTCGACGGGTCATCTCGAAGGAGTCGGCGTCGCTGACGGCGATGACGTCGTCGACGACGGACGGGTCGTAGGCGCCCGGCCAGAAGTCCTCACCGACTCCCTCGACGAGGTAGGGGCGGCCCGTGCCGCCGGAGTAGACGGAGCCCTCCGGGTCGGCCGCGATGATGCGCACGGCGCCGTCACTGACCTCCTTGAGGTACTTGCCGGTGCCGCTGATCGTGCCGCCCGTGCCCGCGCCCGCGACGAAGTGCGTGATGCGCCCGTCGGTGTCGCGCCAGATCTCGGGTCCGGTCGTCAGGTAGTGGCTGTTCGGACCCTCGGGGTTGTAGTACTGGTTCGGCTTCCACGCGCCGTCGATCTCGCGGACGAGGCGGTCGGAGACGGAGTAGTAGGAGTCGGGGTGCTCGGGCTCGACGGCCGTCGGGCAGACGACGACCTCGGCGCCGTAGGCCTTGAGCACGTCGCGCTTGTCCTGGCTCACCTTGTCGGGGCAGACGAACACGCAGTGGTAGCCGCGGCGCTGCGCCACGAGGGCCAGACCGACACCGGTGTTGCCGCTCGTCGGCTCGACGATGGTGCCGCCGGGCTTCAGCAGGCCGTCCCGCTCGGCGGCCTCGACCATGCGCAGGGCGATGCGGTCCTTCACCGAGCCGCCGGGGTTGAAGTACTCGACCTTCGCCAGCACCGTGCACCTCACCCCCGCGTCCGCGACGACGGAACCGAGCTTGACCAGGGGCGTGTTGCCGACGAGGTCGGCGACGTTCTCTGCGTACTTCACGCGTCCATCCTAGGAGGGCCGTCCCACGGTCCGAGACACGCGGGTGCCCGCCACCGCGCCGGCAGGACGTGCGAAGCGGCACGGAGCGTCCGGCCCGGGCGTTACCGTGGTGGACCCGGTCGAGCATCTCGACACGGCAGAGGAAGGGGGTCCGGCATGGGGCGTGCACGACGCGCGCGCAAGATCGCCCAGGCGGCCGCCTACGGCGGTGGGATGGGGGTCGCCGGTCTCGGCGCGCTCGGAGCCCTCGGCTACGGCATCCTGCGCGGCGAGGCGATGATGGCCCGGAGGATCGTGGGCCAGCACTTCGAGGGCGCACCGTCCGACAGCGGCACCTACGGGGCCGGCTCGGGGACGCCGGTGCGGTTCCTCGTGCTCGGCGACTCGACCGGGGTCGGGATGGGCGCCGAACACCCCCACCAGACGGTCGGGGCGACGATCGCGAGCGGCATCGCCGCCTTCAGCGGCCGCCCTGTCGAGCTGACCAACGTCGCCGTCATCGGCGCCGAGTCGACCGGCCTCGACGAGCAGCTCGAGCGCGGCCTCGCGGCCGTCCCCCAGCCCGACGTCGCCGTCATCATGGTCGGCGCCAACGACGTGACCCACCGCATCGACCGTTCGATCGCCGTGCGCCACCTCGAGATGGCCGTGTGCGGCCTACGGGAGGCCGGGGCCGAGGTCGTCGTCGGCACGTGCCCCGACCTCGGCGCCATCCAGCCCGTGCCCCAGCCGCTGCGCCTGCTCGCCCGCCGCTGGTCGCGTGACCTCGCAGCGGCCCAGACCGTCGCCGTCGTCGAGGCCGGCGGACGCGCCGTGTCGATCGGCGACCTGCTCAGCGAGGCGTTCTCGGCCGAGCCCCATGTCATGTTCAGCAAGGACCGCTTCCACCCGAGCCCGGCCGGCTACGCCCGCGTCGCCGCCGCCCTGCTCCCGACGGTGAGCGCGGCGCTCGACCTCTTCGGCGAGGGCAGTGCCCCCACCGAGCCCAACCTGCGGCGCGGCGAGAGCGTCGGGCCCCTGGCGGTGGCCGCGACCAAGGCGGTGACCCAGCCGGGCACCGAGGTGGCTCCGGCCGAGGTGGGCGGCCAGGCGCGCGGAGCCCACGGACGCTGGGCCGTGCTGCTGCACCGCATCCGCCCCACCGTGCCCGGCGACCCGACCGCGCCGGATGCTGGGACGTCCGGGACGGCACACGCCCTCGGTGACCTGGACCCGGCCCCGTCGGACGTCACCGACCGGACGGACTCGGCCGACCGCACCGCCGGCACCGACGAGCGGCCGCCCGGCGGCCGCGCCGAGGACCCCGTCCTGCACTGATCGGGACATGCCAAAGGGGCCGCCCGCTGATGCGGACGGCCCCTTCGCAGGGGTGGACGAGGTCAGCTGATCTTCATGATCTGGCTGGCGTCGGGCGCCTTGATGCCGAGGTCGGCGTTCCACTGCGAGAAGTCGAGCTGACCGGGGCTGGCCTTGGAGCCGGTGAAGCGCACGACCTCGAACTTGTCCTTCGAGACGTAGAGCGCGCCCTCCGACTTGCCCTTCTTGTCGGTGAGGACCCAGCAGTCCACGCCGCCGACGTTCTCGCTCGCGACGTCGGTGGCCAGCTGCTGGGGCGTGACCGCGCCGAAGGCCTTCTGGAGGAAGGTGTTGAGGCTGAGGCTCTGGGTCATCGACCCGGCCGAGGACGGCGCCTTGATGAACTTGTCGCCGGCGTTCTGCACCGACGCCGGAGCGCCCTGCTTCTTCCAGAAGGTCGCGTCGCCCTGGATGTAGACGGCGTCGCCGACGGAGATGACGCGCGCCTTGCCGTCGCCCTCGAGCTCGATGGTGATGTCGGCGGTCTTGCCGTCGCTCGTGCCCTTGAAGTCGATCTTGATCGTCTTGCCGCTCTGGTCGACCTGGCCGACGAAGGCGCCCGACGTCGCTGCGAGCGCGTTCGTCTTGGCCTTGTCGAGGATCTCCGACGCCTCGGGGGCGTCGCTGGCGGCCGACGTGGACGAGCTCGCCGAGGCGGCGGGCGTCGACGCACTCGAGCTGGTGGAGCCGGTGGCGGGCGTCTCGGACTTCGAGCACGCGGCGGCGCCGAGGCTGATCGCGATCGCGCCGGACACGGCGACGACGCGGGTCGTGAAGGTCTTCATGGTGGGCGTGCCCCCTGATCGTCGGAGGGTCCGGCGTGAGCGTCCGGACCCGGCCGGCGCGTGGAGGCGCCGACAACTCATCCACCCTAGCGGTCGCCCTGGCGGACCTCGGAGTCGTACCCGCTCGGCGGGAGGCGTCCTCGGTGCGCCCTGTCGGGGCGCAGCGGACCGAGCGTTCGCGTGGGGTGGGCGAGACGCACGTCATGGCCGGTGGCCTGTCCAACCGGCGCGAGGACGTCCTACCATCGTGGGGGCTGAGCAAGCGCTTAGTCGCCCGTCGCACCGCCGCGCGGGCCGTCGATGCTGCACCAGGAGATCCCCCGTGACCGAAGCCGTCATCGTCTCGACCGCCCGCTCGCCGTTCGGCCGGGCCTTCAAGGGCTCGCTCAAGGAGGTCCGTCCCGACGACCTCGCCGCGACCGTCATCCAGGCCGCGCTCGACAAGGTGCCCGCCCTCGACAAGCGCCTCGTCGAGGATCTCTACCTCGGCTGCGCCGAGCCCTCGGGCCGGCACGGCTCCAACATGGCCAAGGTCGTCGCCACGCTCCTCGACCTCGACGCCACCCCTGCCGCGACGATCAACCGCTTCTGCGCCTCCTCGGCCCAGACGACGCGGATGGCCTTCCACGCGATCAAGGCCGGCGAGGGCGACATCTTCGTCTCGGCCGGTGTCGAGTGCGTCTCGCAGTACACCGACTGGGCCGGCGCCGGTGGCGCCAAGGAGGACCAGCAGAACGGCCGCTTCGCCGACGCCCAGGCCCGCACCAAGCGCATTGCCGAGACCAACGAGACGTGGACCGACCCCCGCGAGGAGGGCCTGCTCCCCGACATCTACATCGCGATGGGCCAGACGGCCGAGAACGTCGCGACGGCCTACGGCATCTCGCGCGAGCGCCAGGACGAGTGGGGGGTCACGAGCCAGAACCGCGCCGAGGCCGCCATCGGGCGGGGCTTCTTCGACTGGGAGCTCACGCCCGTCACGACGCCCGACGGCACCGTCGTGAGCAAGGACGACGGCCCCCGCGCCGGCGTCACCCTCGAGGCCGTCCAAGGACTCAACCCCGTCTTCCGGCAGGAAGGCACGGTCACGGCCGGCAACTGCTGCCCCCTCAACGACGGCGCCGCGGCGCTCGTCATCATGAGCGACACCAAGGCCAAGGAGCTCGGCCTCGAGCCGCTCGCCCGCGTCGTCTCGACGGCCGCGACGGGCCTCTCCCCCGAGATCATGGGCCTCGGTCCGGTCGAGGCGACGAACCTCGCGCTCAAGCGGGCCGGACTGTCGATCGGCGACATCGACCTCTACGAGATCAACGAGGCCTTCGCCGCGCAGGTCATCGGGTCGGCCGACCAGATCGGCATGGACTACGACAAGCTCAACGTCAACGGCGGTGCCATCGCGATCGGCCACCCGTTCGGCGCCACCGGAGCCCGCATCACCGGCACGCTCATCAACGCGCTCCGCGAGCGTGACGGCCAGTTCGGCCTCGAGACGATGTGCGTCGGCGGCGGCCAGGGCATGGCCGTCGTCTTCGAGCGCCTCAGCTGAGGCTCCACACCCCGGCACCACGTCGAGTGGGCACCCTCCCCGCCGGGAGGGTGCCCACTCGAGGTTCGGGGCCGGGGAGGTCCTCGACTAGAGGGAACGGCGTATGCCGGCGAGCTCGTCCGCGACTTCGGCCGGGTCAGCGTCTGGCTCGGCCCGGAAGAGGTCGAGGACCATGACGGCCAGCTGCTCCATGACGACGGCCGGGCCGAGGTCGGGCACCGGCTGCGCATCGACGCCACGGGACCCGGCCACCCGGTCGGCGAGCCTCTGGACGAGGGCCCGGACGGACGGCATACGCGAAAGCGCGTGGTCGAGCGGCAGCTGGTGCCACCGCTCGACCACGCGCCGGAGCTCGTCGGACACCTCGTGCGGGGTCGGCGAACCCACGCTCTGAGGTGTCACGAGCGCGTCAGTCGCGCAGACGCGCGAAGAGGCGGACGAACTCGATGTAGAGCCAGACGATCGAGACGATGAGGCCGTGGGCGAGCAGCCACGAGTACTTCTTCGGGGCGCCCATCTGGACCGCACGGTCGATCGAGTCGAAGTCGATGGCCAGGGAGTACGACGCGAGGCCGACGCCGAGGATCGACAGGCCGATGCCGAGCATGCCGCTGCCGCCGAAGCCCCAGCCGTCGATGACGCCGGTCATGAGGAGCACGACCTGCAGCAGCGAGAAGAGGCCGTAGCCGACGATCGCGAAGAAGAACATCCGGCGCGTCTTGTCGTTGACCTTGACGAAGCCGGTCGCGTAGCCGACGTACATGGCCACGAAGACGCAGAGCGTGGCGAGGACGGCCATCTGCACGACGCCGTCGTAGTCCGGGATCGCCGCGATGTACTGGCTGAAGGCGCCGAGGAAGGCACCCTGCAGCACGGCGTAGACCATGAGCAGCGGCACCGAGACCGTCTTCATGAAGGCGATGACGAAGCCGAGGATCAGCGTGCCGAACATGCCGCCGAGCCAGAACGGCAGCGTCATGTCGGTGTTGGCCTCGGTCCAGAACCACGACACGAAGGCCACGGCGACCGTGACGACGAAGAGCGTGATGCTCTTGACGACGACGTCGTCGACCGTGACGCGACCGGTGTCGGCCGGGCCGGCCGGCGGCTGCGCGTACATCTCGTTGAGCTGCTGCGCCGTCATCGCGTCCTGGCCCGCGTAACCGGTCGTCGCAGCCTGGGTGCCCTGCTGCGCCTGCTGTGGGCTGCCCTGCGGCGAGCCGAAGCCGGCGTAGCGCTCCTTCTCGATCTGCTTGTTGAGCCGGTCGAAGACCGGGTTTCCACCTGCCATGTGAGTGCGCTCCTAAAAGCACTGGGTGCCACGACCCGCGACTGGGCGTGGCGACTGTCCCCAAGAGTAAGCGAACGCACCCCACCGGAAGGTTCCCGCGCGCGAGAAGTGCTCGCCCGACACGGGATCGTGACGCGCGCCGCGGTGACCCCGGCGACCCGGCACGACGGCATACTGGGGACCCTGCCCCCGTGGCCCAATCGGCAGAGGCAGGCGACTTAAAATCGCCACAGGTGAGGGTTCGAGTCCCTCCGGGGGTACGTCACGGGCGTCGACTGTCCGGCACGGTTCGGTAACGCCCGGCTCACGCCTTGGCGTGGCACGGCACGCACGCGCCCGCTCCGCCTAGACTGGCCGTCGAGACCGAGGTCCAGGGGCCCTTCCGATGCGCTCCTTCCCGACCTGTACCGCACCTCGAGTGCGAACCCCTCACCACACGAAGGAGCAGCGGGTGCTGGAGCATCGTGTCGCCGGCGCGACGACCGCTGCTCCGCCGCGCGCGGCCTGGGTCGTCGACCCGCGCGTCGTCGACTTCGGTGACCGCCTCTCCGCCGCGCTCCGGCGCACGTGGGCCGACCCGATGGTCCGGCGCGGCACGCTCGGCACGACCCTCGTGGCCGCCGGCTCCGTCAGCCCCGCCTTCCTGCCCGCCGACACCTTCGAGCTGCCCGCCTCGCCGCTCATCGAGCGCTTCGGCCTCGTGTGGCTCGGCTCGGGCGCCGGACGGGTCCTCACGACGATCCTGCTCGCCGTCGGCATGGCCCTGCTCGTCGACGCGTGGCTGCGGATGCGCCCCGTGCACGGCCGCAAGGCCCCGTCGATGGCCTGGCTCTTCTGGAGCCTGCCGATCATGCTCGCGCCGCCGCTCTTCAGCCGCGACGCCTACAGCTACGCCGCGCAGGGACAGATCGTCCTGCGCGGGATGGACCCGTATGCCGTGGGGCCGTTCTGGGTGCCCGGCCCCTTCGCCGACCAGGTCGACCCGATGTGGATCGACACGCCGGCGCCCTACGGTCCGCTTGCACTGCAGGTCCAGCACCTCGTCGTCAGCATCTTCCCGGAGAACGCCTACGTCTCGGCCCTGGCCATGCGCGTGCCGGCGCTCCTCGCGGTCGGGCTGCTCGCCTACGCCCTGCCGCGCCTCGCCGAGCGCTACGGCGTCAGCGGTCGGCACGCCCTCTGGCTCGGCGTGCTCAACCCGCTCGTCCTCATGCACTTCGTCGGCGGAGGCCACGGCGACGCCGTCATGGTCGCCCTCGTGACCTTCGCCCTGCTCCTCGCGAGCCGCGGCCAGTTCGTCGTCGCGGCCGTGACGATCGCCGCGGCCGCCGCCTACAAGCAGACGGCCGTCCTCGCGCTCATCGGCGTCGTCGGCATGGCCCTGCAGGCGCAGACGGATCTCGAGCCCGGAGCTCCTGCACGGCTGAAGGCGATGGTCCGGCACGGCCTCGTCTACGGCGGCGTCACCGCGGCCGCCTTCACGGCGATCACCGCGGTCTCCGGTCTGGGCTGGGGCTGGATCCCCAACCTCTCCGTGCCCGTGTCGCTGCGCTCGATGCTCTCGCCGCCGACGTTCGTCGGCAGCGTCGTCGAGTGGCTGCTGAGGCTCGCCGGCATGCCCGAGAGCGTGACCTCGGCGCCCGTCCCCATCGCCCAGACGATCGGGCTGCTCCTGGGTCTGGCCGCCATCGCCTGGATCACCTGGCGCGTCGCGCCGCGCAACCCGGTGCTCGCCACGGCCGGAGCCCTGCTCGTGCTCTGCGCCTCGGGTCCGGTCATCCACCCGTGGTACCTCCTCTGGGGAGGGCTGCTCCTCGCCGCCGTGCGCCTCTCGGCGAAGCACGTGCGCGCTGTCGTCTTCGTGACACTCTTCTTCGTCACCTACGGCGTCGTCGACGCGACGGTCTCCAACGGCACGTGGGCGCTCGGCGTCTCCGCCGCGCTCTGGATGGCGGCCCGCCTGCGCGCCAACCGCCGTCGCGTGCACGAGCAGGCCGACGAGCCCTTCCTCGCTGCCGCGCTCCCCCGCCGCTGACCCGCCGCCGACCCGCCGGTCAGGCGTCGGTCAGCTGCGCCGGGCCGCGCTGAGGGCGATGCCGTCGAGGATGTCGTGCTCGGACGTGACGACCTCGGTGACGCCTGCACGGTCGACGACCCGCTCGACGATGCGGCGCCACACGAGCGCACCGGCGCCGATGACGTCGACGCGTCCCAGGTGCATGTAGGGCAGCTCGGCGCGCCGCGCGCGCGGCATCGCCAGCAGGTCGTCGCAGGCGGCGACCATGTCGACCGGGGTGGAGCGGGCCAGGTGGATGCGCTCGGGGTCGTATGCCGGCAGGCGCAGCAGGTGCGCCGTGATCGTCGTGACGCTGCCGGCCAGACCGACGAGCGTCGCGACGCCCTCGAGCGGGACGACGGACTCCGCGACGTCCAGCGCGGCGTCGATGTCCCGGGTGGCAGCGGCGACCTCAACGTGGGTGGCGGGGTCGGTCACGAGGTGTCGCTCGGTCATCCGGACACAGCCGATGTCGACCGAGCGTGCGGCCTCCACGTGGTCGGTGCCGCGGACGAGCTCGGTCGAGCCGCCGCCGAGGTCGACGACGAGGTAAGGCCCGGAGACACCTTGGGCCGCCAGGCCACCCGTGGCACCGGCGAACGACAGTGCGGCCTCCTCGTCACCGGAGACGACCTCAGGCGAGACCTCGGAGCCGTAGTGCTCGACGAAGGCCGCGCGCACACCTTCGATGAAGTCCGAGGCGTTGCGCGCGTCGCGGGACGCCGAGGTGGCGACGAAGCGCACGTGCACGGCGCCCAGCTCACGGCACGAGGCGGCATACTCCCGCGTGACGGCGAGCGTGCGCTCCATCGACTCGGGGGCGATGACACCGGTGCGGTCCACACCGTGGCCGAGGCGGACGATCTCCATCCGGCGCAGCACGTCGGTGAGCGCCCCTGTCCGCGGGTCGACGTCGGCGACGAGCAGACGGATCGAGTTGGTGCCGCAGTCGATCGCGCCGACGCGGACGAGCCCGTCACTCACCCGGGGCTCCCTCGACGCCGGCGTCCTCGGCTGCGTGCAGGGCTGCGCACGACGTCGGCAGCCACCAGTCGTCGAGCATCGCGAGGGCCTCGTCGCCGAGCGGGTTGACGCCCGGACCGGCCGCCAGGGAGTGTCCGACGAGGACATGGAGGCACTTGACGCGGGTCGGCATGCCACCGGCCGAGATGCCGTCGATCTCGGGCACCTCTCCCAGCTCGGCCCGCTGCGCGAGGTAGTGCTCGTGCGCCCTCGCGTAGGCGGCGGCGAGCTCCTCGTCGTGGGCGAGCCGCTCGGTCATCTCCTTCATGACCCCGGCCGTCTCGAGGGTGCTCACCGCGCCGGTGAGGCGCGGGCACGTCGCGTAGTACGTCGTCGGGAAGGGAGTGCCGTCGGGCAGGCGGGGTTCGGTGCGCAGGACGTCGGGCTCCCCGCACGGGCAGCGGTGGGCCACCTCGGCCACACCGCGCGGGCGGCGACCGAGCTGGCGCTCGACGGCGTCGAGGTCGGCGACCTCGACGTGGTGGGCGCCGGCGGCGGCCGGTGCGGACGGACGGGAGGGGTCGCTCACGCGGGACTCACTTCTCGGGCTCTCAGGGGCGCCGGGTTGCCGTGGGTGACGACGAGGTCACTTGGGGCGGTTGACCCCGGCGGTGGGTCGGTCGGCGATCTGGATGGACTGCCACACCTTGCCGTACCACGGCGATGCGGCGTTGGCCATGGGCGCGGCGACGACGGGGCGCTCCGAAGCGGGAGCGCTCGCCTCGTTGGTCGACGGGTCGATGACGGTGTAGGCGCGGTCGCCGACCCGCACGAACTTGAGGCGCTCGCGGGCCTGGACCTCGATGTAGGCGGGGTCCTTCCACAGCGCGGCCTCGCGCTCCAGCTGGGCCACGGTGTCACGCTGGGCGGCGACCTTGTCCTGCATGGCCGCGGCGTCGCCCCGCTGCTGGACGAGCGAGCGGAGGGTGGGCACGATGGTCACGGCGAGCATGACGAGGATGCCGAGCAGGATGGCACCGCGCACCCAGGCCGTCGAGGCCGACGGCGGGGCCGTCTGCGGGGTGCGGGGGCGGGCCGCCAGGGCCGGACGCTCCTTGCCGGCTCCGGGACGGCTCGCGCGCGCAGCCCCGGGACGGGACTGGCCCGGCCGGGTGGCGGACGAGCGGCTCGCGCCCGCACGGCTGGTCGACCGGGCCGAGGACGGGCGACCGGTGGACGTCGAGCCCGACGTCCCGGCGCCGGCCCCCGGCTTCGACGTGGCCTTTGGACCGGGCTTCGCACCGGGGGCCTGCCGGGGGGAGGCCGGTCGCGCGCCACCGCCCGAGCGGCCCGTCGACGACGGGCGGCCCGGGCGGGACGGCGTGCGGTCGGCCACGAGCTCAGCCCTCGGCGCCGAAGCGGCTCGCGTCGAAGCGCGGGAAGGCGCCCGTGCCGGCGTAGACGGCGGCGTCGTCGAGCTCCTCCTCGATGCGCAGCAGCTGGTTGTACTTCGCGACGCGCTCGGACCGGGCCGGGGCACCGGTCTTGATCTGACCGCAGTTGGTGGCGACGGCGAGGTCGGCGATCGTGACGTCCTCGGTCTCGCCGGAACGGTGGCTCATCATGCAGCGGTAGCCGTTGCTCTGCGCGAGCGTCACGGCGTCGAGCGTCTCGGTGAGCGTGCCGATCTGGTTGACCTTGACGAGCAGCGCGTTGGCGGTGCCGGTCGAGATACCGCGACCGAGTCGCTCGGGGTTGGTGACGAAGAGGTCGTCGCCGACGATCTGCACCTTGGAGCCGAGCAGGTCGGTCATGGACTTCCAGCCGTCCCAGTCCTCCTCGTTGAGGGGGTCCTCGATGGAGACGAGCGGGTAGGCCTCGACGAGCTCGGCGTAGTAGGCGATCATCTCGTCGGCCGACTTGCTCGCGCCCTCGAAGGCGTAGGCGCCGTCCTCGAAGAACTCGGACGCCGCGACGTCGAGCGCGAGGGCGATGTCACGGCCCGGCTCGTAGCCGGCGGCCTTGATCGCCTCGAGGATGAGGTCGAGGGCGGCACGGTTGGACTCGAGGTTCGGGGCGAAGCCGCCCTCGTCGCCGAGGCCGGTCGCGAGACCGCGCTCGTGCAGGACCTTCTTGAGCGCGTGGTAGACCTCGGCGCCCCAGCGCACGGCCTCGCGGAAGGTGGGCGCGCCGACGGGCGCGATCATGAACTCCTGGATGTCGACGTTGGAGTCGGCGTGCGACCCACCGTTGAGGATGTTCATCATCGGGACCGGGAGCACGTGGGCGTTCGGGCCACCGACGTAGCGGAAGAGCGGCAGGCCGGCCGACTCGGCGGCGGCGTGGGCGACGGCGAGCGAGACGCCGAGGATCGCGTTGGCGCCGAGGTTCTCCTTGTTGGCGGAGCCGTCGAGCGCCATCATCTCGGCGTCGATGAGGCGCTGCTCGCTCGCGTCGAAGCCGACGAGTCGCGGGTTGATCTCCTCGATGACCGCGTCGACGGCCTGCTCGACGCCCTTGCCGAGGTAGCGGCCCTTGTCGCCGTCACGCCGCTCGGACGCCTCGAAGGCCCCGGTCGAGGCGCCCGACGGGACGGCCGCGCGAGCGAACGTGCCGTCGTCGAGACGGATCTCGACCTCGACGGTGGGGTTGCCGCGCGAGTCCAGGATCTCGCGGGCGCCAATCTCCTCAATGCTGGCCACTTGGCTCTCCTGTGCTGGTGCTGCTCATGGGTGCTCATGGAGTGCTCGGCGCGGACGAGTCGCAGCGCTGCGAACCCCCCGCGCACCGAGCACAGGTGCTGGGGACGAGCCTAGCCCGTGGGGTCTCCGGGCCGGTGGAGCGACCCGGCATACGGGCAGGTGGAAGGGCACGTGGGGCAGACCGGGACGTATCGGGCACGGGGACAAACCGGGGTCCTTCCGACCAAACATTTTTACTACTTCCTTACCAAAGGCTGACCGGGAGAAGGCATACTCACAACTAGCCATCCGGGGGGGTGGAGCTGGTCGTGAATAGGGCACCAGTGGGTGCCGGGGGTGGGGTGTTGTCATGGGTCAACCCATGCGCGAGTCGGGGGTTGTTCTACTGAATGTGAGCGCGCGTCCGGTGACGCAGCCGCTCAGCGAGAGGGGCCGGGGACAGCGTCTGCTGCAGCTCGGGATCGCCGGTGGTGACCTGGTCATCATCACGGCGGCGACCGCGCTGGCGGCCGTCGGACGCACGAGTCTCGACGTCTTCAACGCCGCGAACGACGTCAACCAGGTCGCCCAGTCGGTCGGCCTGTGGATCGTCGCCGCGTGGATGGTCGCCAACCTCGCGCTCGGGACGTACACGAGCAGCCACCTGGGGGTCGGCACGATCGAGTACGCCCGGGTGTGCAGCGCGGCCGGCCTCACGGCCGGGGCCATCGGGATCCTCAGCTACCTGACGAAGTTCAACCTCTCGCGAGGCTTCTTCGTGCTGATCTTCGCGATCGGGGTCCCGCTCGTGCTGCTCTGGCGGTGGTACGCCCGCCGGCTCGTGCACCGGGCCCACGCCCACGGCCACCTGCTGACCCGGGTCCTCATCTCGGGCTCGGCCTCACACGTCGACGACGTCGCCGCGGTGCTCGAGCGCGAGACGTGGCTCGGCTACCGCATCGTCGGCGCGCTGACGCCCTCGTCGCACCCGACCGCGGCCACCCCGCGCGGCGTGCCGGTCGTCGGGAACACCGGGCAGACCGCGGAGTCGGTCATCGCCGAGAAGGCCGACATGGTCGTCTTCACCGAGGGCGCGTTCCCCTCGGCCGTCGACTTCCGCCGCATCGCGTGGGACCTCGAGGGCCACCACGTGCAGATGGCGGTCGTCCCCAGCCTCAGCGACATCAGCTCGGGGCGGATGGCGATGCGCCCGGTCGGCGGACTGCCCCTGGTCCACGTCGAGCAGCCGCAGAGCCTGGGCGCCTCACGTGGCCTCAAGCGCGCCTTCGACTTCGCCGGAGCGACGCTCCTGCTGCTCGTCGCGGCGCCCCTGATGATCCTCGTCGCGATCGCCACCAAGCTCCAGGACGGCGGACCGATCCTCTTCCGGCAGACCCGCGTCGGCCGCGACGGCGAGCTCTTCGAGTGCCTCAAGTTCCGCAGCATGGTCATCGACGCCGAGGCCAGGCTCTCCGGCATCTCGCACCTGAACCAGAACGCCGACGGCGTCCTCTTCAAGGCCCAGGCCGACCCGCGCATCACCCGGGTCGGCGCGTTCATCCGCCGCTACTCCATCGACGAGCTGCCCCAGCTGATCAACGTCGTCAACGGCGACATGAGCCTCGTCGGCCCCCGACCCGCCCTACCGGCCGAGGTGCGTCGCTACGTGCCCGACGTCCAGCGCCGCCTCCACGTCAGACCCGGCGTGACCGGCCTCTGGCAGGTCTCCGGACGCAGCGACCTGTCCTGGGAGGACACCGTGCGCCTCGACCTCTACTACGTCGACAACTGGTCCATCGTCCAGGACCTGTCGATCATGGCCAAGACCATCCACGCTGTCTTCGCCTCGCGCGGCGCCTACTGACGCGCATCCTCTGCCCGGTGAGGGCCGCGCCACCGCACCCCGGTGACGTGGCCCTCACCGTTCGTCCGGCGTGGGCCGGCACGACCCCGAGGGCGTATGCCGTCCGGCCGGCTCAGGCGTCGGCGTCGGCGTCGGCGTCGGCGTCGAGGTCTGCGTCGGCGTCGGAGTCGGCGTCCGGGTGCGTGCTGGCCGCGCTGGCGGCCTCCAGAGCGCGCAGGGTCTCGCGGAGGGCGGCCTCCGCGTCGATGCCCTCGGCCCGTGCCGTGCGGACGAGGTCGAGCAGCTGCGCACCGAGCCCCCCACCGGCGACGGCGGCGTCGACGAGGTCCTCACGGCCCGCGCGACGCAGGCGGGAGACGTACTTCTCGGCCCGGGCCAGGGCCGGCAGCGAGCTCGGGACGCCCTCGACCGGGTGGGTGCGGTGCTGCTTCTCGTCGGCCTTGATCGACTCCCAGTTGGCCTCGACGGCGTCGGCCGTGTCGGCCTCGACGTCGGCGAAGACGTGCGGGTGTCGCCGGACGAGCTTGTCGACGAGACCGCCGGCGACGTCGTCGATGTCGAACGGCTCGCTCGGGTGCTCCTGCGCCACGCGGGACTGGAACGCGATCTGCAGCAGCAGGTCGCCGAGCTCCTCCTGCATGTGCGATGGATCGCCGCTCTCGATGGCCTCGATGGCCTCGTGCGCCTCCTCGAGGAGGTAGGGCACGAGGGAGTCGTGGGTCTGCTTCGCGTCCCAGGGGCAGCCTCCGGGTGACCGGAGCCGGTCCATGACGGCGACGACGTCGAGCAGCCGGGCACCGGGCACGTCGAACGAGCCGATGAGCAGCTCGACCTCGGGCGGCTCGGGCAGCCGGGTCACCTCGACGGCGACGGCGTCGCTGAGGCCGGGGTCACCGTCGGAGGAGCCGACCCACACGACGTCACCCGCCTCGGAGGCGGTGACGAGGTCGCGCGCGAGGTCGGCCGGATGACCGTCCTCGCGGGGATGCACCGCGATGCCGGCCTCGACGAGCGCGGCGACCAGCGGCTCGTCGGGACGGCCCCACACGGCATACGCCCGCTCGAGGCTCTGCCACGCCTCACGGGTCAGCAGACCCGGGGCGATGCGTGGGGTCGTGACGAGCAGGACGACGCGGGCGGTCACGACGGAGGGCTGCGGAGGTCTACTGGGCCGGGGCCGTGGCCGGGGCGGTGACCGGGGCGGTGTTGCCGCCCGGCTTGACCCAGTTGGGCGTCTGCTGACCGATGGTGAAGTAGACGGGCCCCTCGGCGGACTGCACGACGGAGCCGTACTTGGGGTTGACGCTGATGTCGGCCTTCTTGAGGTCGGCGCGGTAGGCGGCGACGTCGGCGGGCGTCATCTTCTGCGACTGGATGAGGGCGACCGCCGCGACGAACTCCTTCGTCGTGTCGGTGGCGTCGGGGATGGAGGAGATGACCGAGGCGTACGTCTCGTCGGGCTTCCAGCTGCCGGACTTGCCGACGACGTCCTTGAGCAGGGGCGCCGCGACGAGGGCGGTGACGACGATGTTCTCGGCGAAGTCGAGCTTGGCCGCCTTGAGCTGGTCGTACGTCTCACGCACGTCGGACTCGTGGATGACCTCGCCGTTGACGACGGCGGCGGCCTGCTGGCGCGTCTCGAAACCGCACCCGCCGAGCAGCGACACGGCGCCGAGCGCGGCGATGCCGACGACAGCCACGCGCTTCGCGGGTTGAGCAGACCAAGCCTTCACTGATTTCCTCCTCTGGCGGATGCGTCTGACATCCTACGGTGCTGCCACGCGGGTTTTCGCCGCGCCCGACGAAGCGCCCGCCGAGGCCCTGGCCGCGGCTCCCGACGCGGCGGCGATGTCGTCGAGCAGGACGGCCGTGATGAGCTGCCGTGCCCACGTCAGCACCTCGACGTCGCGGAGCGGCTTGCCACCCACCCGGGCCGTCATCGGGGCCGGGACGAGGATGGTGCCGAGGGCGTCCTTGACGAGCGTGCCCGGGTAGAGGCGCATGAGCCGCAGCTGCTGGCTCTCGCGGAGGTCCTTGACCGGGCCGAAGCGCACGACCTTGCCCTGCACGCCGATGTCACCGATGCGCGCCTCGCGGGCCACGACGCGCAGCCGCGCGACCTCGAGGAGGTTCTCGACGGGCTTCGGCGGTGCGCCGTAGCGGTCGCGCAGCTCGGCCTCGATCTCGTCGACGGCCTCGAACGTCTCGACCGTCGCGAGCTTCTTGTACGCCTCGAGACGCAGCCGCTCCCCCGGCACGTAGTCGTGCGGCAGGTGCGCGTCGACGGGCAGCTCGATCTTGATCTCGGCCGGCAGGTCGACTGCGTCGCCGCGGAAGTCGGACACGGCCTCGCCGATGAGCCGCACGTAGAGGTCGAACCCGACGCCCTGGATGTGGCCGGACTGCTCGCCGCCCAGCAGGTTGCCGGCGCCGCGGATCTCGAGGTCCTTCATGGCCACGGCCATGCCCGAGCCGAGGTCGGTGTTGCTGGCGATGGTGCGCAGACGGTCGTGCGCCGTCTCGGTCATCGGCTTCTCGGGCGGGTAGAGGAAGTAGGCGTAGGCCCGCTCGCGACCACGGCCGACGCGACCGCGCAGCTGGTGCAGCTGGGACAGGCCGAGGACGTCCGAGCGCTCGACGATGAGGGTGTTGGCGTTGGAGATGTCGAGGCCGGTCTCGACGATCGTCGTGCAGACGAGCACGTCGAAGCGCTTCTCCCAGAAGTCCTCGACGACCTGCTCGAGCTTGTGCTCGCCCATCTGGCCGTGCGCGGTGGCGATGCGCGCCTCGGGGACGAGCTCGCGCAGGCGTGCCGCCGCCCTCTCGATGCTGCTCACCTTGTTGTGCACGAAGAAGACCTGGCCCTCGCGCAGCAGCTCGCGGCGCACCGCCGCCGTGATCTGCTTCTCGTCGTAGGCGCCGACGAAGGTCAGCACCGGGTGGCGCTCCTCGGGCGGCGTTGCGAGCGTGGACATCTCGCGGATGCCGGTGACGGCCATCTCGAGCGTGCGCGGGATCGGCGTGGCCGACATCGACAGGACGTCGACGGCCGTGCGCATCGTCTTGAGCAGCTCCTTGTGCTCGACGCCGAAGCGCTGCTCCTCGTCGATGATGACGAGCCCGAGGTCCTTGAACGTGACGTCCTTGGCGAGCAGGCGGTGCGTGCCGATGACGAGGTCGATGGTGCCGTCGGCCATCCCGGCCATGACGTCCTTGGCCTCCTTGTCGCTCTGGAAGCGGGAGAGGGAGGCGACCTTGACCGGGAACTGCGAGTAGCGCTCGGCGAAGGTCTGCTGGTGCTGGCTCACGAGCAGGGTCGTCGGCACGAGGACCGCGACCTGCTTGCCGTCCTGGATGGCCTTGAACGCCGCGCGAACGGCGATCTCGGTCTTGCCGTAGCCGACGTCGCCGCAGATGAGCCGGTCCATCGGGACCTGCTTCTCCATGTCGGCCTTGACCTCGTCGATGCTGATCAGCTGGTCGGGGGTCTCGACGTAGGCGAAGGCGTCCTCGAGCTCGCGCTGCCACGGGGTGTCGGGCGCGAAGGCGTGTCCCTTCGTGGCCTGGCGGGCGCTGTAGAGACGGATGAGGTCGGCCGCGATCTGCTTGACGTAGCGCTTGGCCCGCGACTTCGTCTTGGACCAGTCGGAGCCACCCATCTTGTTGAGGGTGGGCTCCTCGCCACCGACGTACTTCGTCACCTGGTCGAGCTGGTCGGTGGGGACGAAGAGACGGTCACCGGGCTGGCCCCGCTTGCCCGGGGCGTACTCGATGACGAGGTACTCGCGGGTCGCGCCGGCGACGGTGCGCTGCATCATCTCGACGAAGCGGCCGACACCGTGCTGCTCGTGGACGACGTGGTCACCGGGGCGCAGCTGCAGCGGGTCGACCTGGTTGCGGCGCCGCGACGGCATACGACGCATGTCCTTGGTGGACGTGCCGCTGCCGGGCTGCCCGGTGAGGTCGGTCTCGGTGAGCACCTCGACGCGGGCGCCCTCGTGGACGAAGCCGCGGCCGAGCGTGGCGGTCGTGACGTGGACCCAGCCCGGCTCGAGCGCGTCGTCGCGGGTGGTGTCGAGGGGACGCACGGCGACCTCGTGCTCGCCCAGCACCTCGGCGACGCGCTTGGCGAGGCCGGGGCCCTCGGTGACGACGGCGACGGCCCAGCCGTCGGCGACCCGCTCGCGCAGGTGCTCGACGGCGCGGTCGGTGTCGCCGCGGAAAGCCTCGGGGTCGGTGGTGCGCACGGCGAGGCGCTCGTCGACGTCGTCGTCCTCGATGACGAGGTCGGCGTCGGCCGCGAAGGGCGTCAGCGTCCACCAGGGGCGACCGGACCGCTCGGCGAGGGCACGGACGTCGGCGAGCGACCAGTAGGACGCACTGCCGAGCAGCGACTGGAGGTCGACGGGCACCTGGTTGCCGGCGGCGGCGTTGGCCCAGCTCGCCTCGAGGAACTCCTCGCTCGTCGCGACGAGGTCGTGGGCGCGGCGGCGGACCCGCTCGGGGTCGGCGAGCAGCACGATCGAGCGCTCGGGCAGGACCTCGAGCACCGACTCCATGCCGTCGACGAGCGCCGGGGCGAGGGACTCCATGCCCTCGACGGCGATGCCCTCGGCGACCTTCGACAGCATCTCGGCGACACCGGGCAGCTGGTCGGCGAGGGCCCGCGCCCGGGCGCGCACGTCGTCGGTGAGCAGCAGCTCGCGGCAGGGCGGGGCCCAGAGCCCGTGGTCGGCGATCTCGAGGGAGCGCTGGTCGGCGACCTTGAACCAGCGGACCTCCTCGACGGTGTCGCCCCAGAACTCGATGCGGACCGGGTGCTCCTCGGTCGGCGGGAAGACGTCGAGGATGCCTCCTCGCACGGCGAACTCGCCGCGTCGCTCGACGAGGTCGGTGCGGGTGTAGGCGGCGCCGACGAGGGCGTCGACGACGTCCTCGAGAGGGCGCTCGTCGCCGGCACGCAGCGCGACGGGCACGAGGTCGCCGAGCCCCTTGGTCAGGGGCTGGAGGACGGCGCGCACGGGTGCCACCACGACCGAGAGCGGGCCGTATGCCGGGTCGTCGGGATCGGGGTGGGCGAGCCGCCGCAGCACGGCCAGTCGCCGACCCACGGTGTCGCTGCGGGGCGAGAGGCGCTCGTGCGGCAGGGTCTCCCACGACGGGAAGACGGCGATGCGGTCGGCGGGGAGGAAGAGGCCCAGGGCGCTCGCGAGGTCGTCGGCCTCGCGCGTCGTCGCCGTGACGACGACGAGCGGGGCGGGCTCGGTGGCCGACGGGTCGGCCGACGCGGCTGCGGACCCGACGGCCCGCTGGGCCAGCGCAGCGACGAGGAACGGCCGGGTGCCGTCGCTCGCGGAGACGTCGACGAGACGGGCCCGCCCGACCTGGTCGAGGACGTGGCGGACATCGGGAAGCGCCCTGAAGGCGGACAGCAGTGGGTGCGGCATCAGGTCCTCCAGTCTAGGTCGGTGCGGCGACAGCCGTGACGCCGGTGCGGTCGCCCGCTCGGTGGAGGTCGAAGGGCCGCGGGCCCGACGGTCACGGGCCGTCAGCGTGGTGCGTGGAAGCGCTGCTGGGCGTCGAGCAGCCCGACCTCGATGAGCGCCTCGACGGCATCGGCCCCCTCGTCGACGAGGAACGGCAGCACCTCGGTGCGCTCGGCCTTGGAAAAGTCCTTGAGCACGAAGTCGGCCGGGTCCTGGCGGCCGGGCGGGCGCCCGATGCCCAGGCGGACGCGAAGGTAGTCACGGGTCCCGAGCGAGCGCGAGATGGAGCGCAGCCCGTTGTGGCCGCCCTCACCGCCACCCTGCTTGAGCCGGACGAGGCCCGCGTCGATGTCGAGCTCGTCGTGCAGCACGACGATGTGGTCGGTGGGCACGTCGTAGTACTTCGCGAGCCCCGCGACGGCCGACCCCGACTCGTTCATGAACATCGAGGGGACGGCGAGGACCACCTTGGGGCCGCCGACCCGCAGGCGCGCCTCGGCGACGCGGGCCCGGGCGGCCTTGTGCGCCTTGAACGTGGCCCGACCACCCGTCGCCCGACCGGCGACCTCCTCGACCGTCATGGCGCCGACGTTGTGCCGGTTGCCGGCGTATCCGGGCCCGGGATTGCCGAGTCCGACGACGAGCCAGGTGTCCATGCGGTCCTCGATCGGTGGGTGCTGGGTGGGCGACGAGCCCGCGGGTCAGGGGCGGTCGTGCTGGTGGTGCGGGCACGGGCCCCGCCGAGCCGGAGCTCGGGCGGGACCCGTGGACGCGTGGTGTGGCGCGCGGCGCCGCGGAACGGAGAGGAGGCTCAGGCCTCGTCGCCCTCGGCCTTGGCGTCGTCGCCCTCGGCGGACTCGCCCTCGGCGGCGGCCTCGGCGGCCTCCTCGTCGGACTCCTCGCGCTCGATGCCGGCCTCGGCCTCGGCCTCGGCGAGCTCGGCCTCGAGGGCCTCGGCGGAGATGGCCTGCGTCACGTTGACGACGAGAGCCTCCTCGTCGGTGACGAGCGTCGCGCCCTCGGGCAGCTCGACGGCGCCGGCGAGGATCTGCGTGCCGGCCTCGAGGCCCTCGACGGAGACGACGACGTTCTCGGGGATGTTCGTGGCGAGCGCCTCGACCTGGAGCGTGTTGTGGTCGAGCGTGACGACGGTCTCGGGAGCGGCCTCGCCCTCGAGGTGCACGGCGACGTCGACGGTGACCTTCTCGCCCTTGCGGACGACGACGAGGTCGACGTGGTCGATGACCGGCTTGATGGCGTCGCGCTGGACGTCCTTGGCGAGAGCGAGCTGCTCCTTGCCGTCGACGACGATCGTCAGCAGCGCGTTGGCCTGCTTGAGGGCCATCATCGTGTCGTGGCCGGGCAGCGAGATGTGCACGGGCTCGGTGCCGTGGCCGTACATGACGGCGGGGATGTTGCCGGCGCGGCGGATCTTGCGGGCGGCGCCCTTGCCGAAGTCGGTGCGCTTCTCGGCGACGAGCTTGGTGTTGTCGGACACGGGGGTCTCCTGGGTATCTCGGATGAGGCGGTCTCTGTGGTCGGCCTCGACGCGGGACGACGCGCGGTTTTCGGCAGTGACGGAGCGGGACGGTCGTTCAGGGCCGCACGCAGAGGCGAACCCGACCATGAAGTGCTCCACGTCAGGCCACCGCGTCGATCACGGACCTCGTCACGCCCTGCCGTGGCAGCCGTGCACCGTCCCTCGCCGAGGCAACTGCTCGATCTTACGGGACGGACGCCCGGGCGGTGAAATCCACGGCCCACGGACGTTCGTGGGTCACAGGGAGGGCGTACGCCGGAGCACCCACGAGTCCGTGAAGCTGCCTCCCGCTCCGCGCACGAAGGAGAAGCGCAGCTCGTCGGGCGTGACGCGCAGGTCGGCGAAGCCGTAGGTCGGGTCGGTGCCGGCGCCCGAGGTGGCGGCGAAGTAGCCGCGCTCGGGGTCGGTGGCCGCGACCTCGCGCAGGGCCACGCCACCGGTTCCGACCGTGGCGAAGACGGTGCCCGCTCCGGCGACCATGGACGTGTCGGCGTCGGCGACGCACGCCGGCGAGTACGACCCGACGGCGACGCGCGCGCACCCCGCGCCCTCGTGCAGCTGCTTCGTGCGCTGGTAGAGGTGCTCGTGACCGGACAGCACGAGGTCGACGCGCTTGGAGACGAGCAGGTGCTGGAGGTCGGGCCCGCTCGAGCAGCCGTAGCGGCCCATCGAGAGGCACGGTTCGTGCATGGCCACGACGACCCAGCGGATGCCGGCCCGCCGCGCTCCGTCGATGGCCGCCGCCGTCCACGCGTAACGGGCCGACCCCGCCGCATAGCTCCACGTGCCGTCGGGGAAGGTGAGCCACGGCGAGACGAGCACCACGCGGACGAGCGGGCTCGAGCGCGGAAGGTCGACGTAGTACTGGCGGGCGTAGTCCCCGACACCGCCGAGACGGTCGGGCAGGCAGCTCGCGAAGCGGTCGATGGAGCCGTTGGTGCCGTTGCTCTCGTGGTTGCCGGAGAGCAGCTCGAACGGGAACGACGTGCCGACGCGCGAGGTCACGAAGGAGCACCACGCGCTCTCCCCGCCCGGGGACCCGTAGGAGAGGTCGCCGAGGGCCAGGTGCGCATCGGAGCCGGAGAGCGACAATGCCCGGAGCACGCCACCGGTCGTCGCGACGTTCGCGGCGTAGTCACCGGCCGCGGTCAGGTGCACGCGCGCCGAGGGCGCAGGAGCCTCGGCGGTGTCGGGCGGTCGCAGGCCGCCCGTCGTCGGCGGCGCCACGGACGCCGACGGGCTCGGGTCGGACGCCGACGGGCCCGGGCCGGACGTCAGAGCGGCCACGGAGGGAGGCCGGTCGGTGGTCGGGGACGGCGCGGTGCAGGCGGCGGCGCCCGCCAGGGCGAGCATCCCCAGCCCGCACACCACGCCGCGACGCCACTGCATGCGGTCACTCTAGGGCGCGCCCGGCGGACCCGGCGCCAGGACCGAGCGGAGTGCGAGGGTGGGAGGCTAGGGCCGCGCGGCCGGCCCGGTGACGGGCTCGTCGACGACGAGACGGGGGCCGCGGGACTCGTCCGCCCGGACCGCCACGAGGCCGCCGACGATGAGCAGTCCGCCGACGAGCTGGACCGGCGTCGGCAGCTCGGCCAGGACGAGCCACGCGAAGAGCACCGCGAAGAGCACCTCGGTCAGAGCCACGAAGGAGGCCACCTTGGGGCCGAGCATCCGCACGGCCGCGATGCCGGTGACGTAGGCGAAGGCGGCGGCGACGATCGCGATGACGAGGACCGGCACCCACCAGTCGACGACGACGCCGCCGAGCGGCACGCGTGCCGCCCCCCGGGACATGTCGAGCACGCCGACCAGCCCCGCGAGGCCGAGCGACGCCGCACCCACCACGAGGCCACCGCCGGCGAGGGCGAGCGGCGGCACGTCGTCGTCGACGTGGTCGGCGAGCAGGAAGTAGAGCACGAGGCAGACGGCAGCACCGAGCCCCCAGAGCACCCCGACGACGTTGATGCTCGCGCCTCCGCCCACGACGTCGAGGACGAGGAGCAGCCCGGCCACGGCGAGCGCCACCCCGGCGAGCGTGAGGCGGCGCGGGGCCTGCCGGTGGCGCAGCCAGAGCCAGCCGACGATGAGCACCGGCGCGAGGTACTCGAGCAGCAGGGCCACCCCGACCGAGAGGTGCGTCACGGCGTTGAAGTACGCGAGCTGGCAGCCGGCGACACCGGTGAGGCCGTAGCCCACGACGACCCAGCCGTTGCGGCGCAGCGCCGCCCACCGGCCGCGCAGCGACCACAGGGCAGGGCCGAGGAGGACGACGGCGGCCAGGGTGATGCGCATCGTCACGACGGCACCGGGCGACCAGCCACCGACGAGCAGCGACTTGCCGAAGGCACCGGACGTCGCGAAGGCCGCGGCCGACGCGAGGGCGACCCCGAGGCCGACGAGCGGGTGGCGGGCCGGCCGCGACCGGGGCACCGCAGCCCCGTCCGTCTTGCCGCTCCCCACGGCGCCGACCACCGCAGGCTCTCCGACCACGACCCGCTCCGCCATGACAGTTCCTCGCCGCTCCCGCCGACGGGCTCGCGTCGAGCGAGCATCATGTCAGCACCGAAATTGATTACACTCATGACGGTAGCGACCGCATCCGTCAGGAGTCAACATGCTTTTCACCCATGACACCGATGTCGCCCTCGCCGCTGCCGCAGCCCTCGTCAACACGATGCCGGGCTCGGTCCCCGGCGACGGTGACCCCGACCGCCTGACCTCCCTCGAGGAGCTCGAGTCGCTCTACCGCGACCAGGGGTGGACCGGCCGCTTCGACCGCGACGCCGCTGAGCTCGCAGCGGTCCGCGCGCTGCGGCCCCGGCTGCGCTGCTTCTGGGACGAGGACGAGGCCGGCGTCGTGACCCTCGTCAACGAGCTGCTCGCCGAGGCCCGCGCCGTCCCCCAGCTCGTCGACCACGACGACGTGGGCTGGCACGTCCACGCCACCCCGTCCGATGCCCCGCTCGCCCGACGGATGGCCGTCGAGGCCGCGATCGCGGTCATCGACGTCGTGCGCGCCGGAGAGCTCGCGCGGCTGCGCGTCTGCGAGGCCGCCGACTGCGACGACGTCGTCGTCGACCTCTCCCGCAACCGCTCGCGTCGCTTCTGCGAGGGCGGCTGCGCGGCACGCGCCCACACCGCCGCCTACCGCGCCCGCCGCGCCGCGCACGCCTGAGGACCCATCACGCACGGAGGGCGTATGCCGCCGGGTGGGTCCCGGCGGCATACGCCCTCGTCGTGTGGTGGCCGCTCAGGCCTTGCCGTCGAAGAGGCTCGTCACCGAGCCGTCCTCGAAGACCTCGCGGATCGCCATCGAGACGAGCGGCGCGATCGACAGGACCTCGAGCTTGTCGAAGCGGCGGTCGTCGGGGATCGGGAGCGTGTTCGTGACGATGACCTCCTCGACCTTGCAGGCCTTGAGGCGGTCGACGGCCGGGCCCGAGAGGATCGCGTGCGTCGCTGCGATGATGACCCCGGCGGCACCCTGGTCCATGAGCGCGTCGGCGGCCTTGGTGATGGTGCCGGCCGTGTCGATCATGTCGTCGACGAGCACGCAGACGCGGCCCTTGATCTCACCGACGACGCGGTTGGCGACGACCTCGTTGGGCCGGTTGATGTCGCGGGTCTTGTGGATGAAGGCGAGCGGAGCACCACCGAGGCGTGAGCTCCAGTCCTCGGCGACCTTGATGCGCCCGGCGTCGGGCGAGACGACGGCGAGGTCGAGGTGGCCGTACTTCCTGCCGACGTAGTCCGCGAGGATCGGCATCGCCATGAGGTGGTCGACGGGGCCGTCGAAGAAGCCCTGGATCTGCGCGGTGTGCAGGTCGATCGCCATGAGCCGGTCGGCGCCGGCCGTCTTGAACAGGTCGGCCATGAGGCGGGCCGAGATCGGCTCGCGGCCACGGTGCTTCTTGTCCTGACGGGCGTAGCCGTAGAAGGGCAGGACGACGGTGATGCGCTTGGCGGAGGCCCGCTTCAGCGCGTCGATCATGATGAGCTGCTCCATGATCCACTCGTTGATCGGAGCGGTGTGGCTCTGGATGACGAACGCGTCGGAGCCGCGGACGGACTCCTCGTAGCGGACGTAGATCTCGCCGTTGGCGAAGTCGTAGGCCGACGTCGGGACGAGGTCGGTGCCGAGCGCCGCGGCGACCTCCTGCGCGAGCTGCGGGTGGGCCCGGCCGGAGAAGACCATGAGGTGCTTCTCGGTCGCCTTGTTTATGCCGCTCATCGCTGGGCGTCCTTCGTCTCGGAGGTCTGCGCGGGGGTCTGCTCTGAGGTCTGCTCTGACGTCGGCTCTGAGGTCCGCTCGGGGGTTTGCGCCGGGGTGGCCTGCCCCTGCGCGGCCCGGGCGGCCTCGTCGGTCTTCGTGCCGGCCCGGCGTCGGGCCACCCAGCCGTCGACGTTGCGCTGCTGCGCGCGGTTCACGGCGAGCTGTCCCGGGGCGACGTCGCTGACGACGGCGGATCCCGCGGCGACGTAGGCGCCGTCGGCGATCGTCCGGGGCGCGACGATGACCGAGTTGCTGCCGACGAAGCTGTGCGCCCCGACGTTCGTGTGGCCCTTCGTGACGCCGTCGTAGTTGGCGAAGATCGTGCCGGCGCCGATGTTGGCGCCCTCGCCGATCGTCGCGTCGCCGCAGTAGGTCAGGTGCGGCACCTTGGCGCCCGCGCCGATGTCGGCGTTCTTCGTCTCGACGAAGCCGCCGATCTTGCCCTTCGCCCCGAGTCGCGTCCCGGGTCGCAGGTAGGAGAAGGGCCCGACGGTGGCGCCGGGCCCGATCTCGGCGAGCTCGGCCTGGGTCCGCACGACGCTCGCACCGTCACCGACCTCGACGTCGGTCAGCGTCGTGTCGGGGCCGATGACGCAGTCGCGGCCGATCGTGCTGGCGCCGAGGATCTGCGTGCCGGGGCGCACGACGGTGTCGGGCCCGATCGTCACGTCGGCGTCGAGCCACGTCGTCGCCGGGTCGATGACGATCGCGCCGTCGCGCATGGCCTGCTCGACGGTACGGCGGTTGAGCTCGGCGCCGAGACGGGCCAGCTGCACCTTGTCGTTGACACCCTCGGTCTGCCAGAGGTCGGCGACGAGGTGGGCACGCACCCCGAGGCCCCGACCACGGGCGATGGCGATGACGTCGGTGAGGTACTTCTCACCCTGCGCGTTGTCGGTGCCCACCTCGGAGAGGGCCTCGCGCAGGACCGCCGCGTCGAACGCGTACAGGCCGCTGTTGACCTCGCGGATCGCGCGCTGCTCCTCGTCGGCGTCCTTCTGCTCGACGATCGCGACGACCGAGCCCTCCGCGTCACGGATGACGCGGCCGTAGCCCGTGGGGTCCTCGAGCGTCGCCGTGATGACGGTGACGGCACTGCCGGACGCGTGGTGCGCCGCGACGAGTCCCTCGAGCGTCGCGCTCGTCAGCAGTGGCACGTCGCCGTAGGTGACGACGACGGTGCCGGCGAGGTCGCCGGGCAGCGCCTCGAGCGCGCACTCCACGGCGCGCCCGGTCCCCTTGACGTCGTCCTGGTCGGCGACGACCGCCTCGGGGTCGACCTGCCCCACGTGCTCGGCGACGCGGTCGCGCTCGTGGCGCACGACGACGGCGAGGTGGTGCGGGCTCGTGCCCCGGGCCGCCCGGATCGCGTGGGCCACGAGACTGCGGCCCCCGATCGTGTGGAGGACCTTGGGGGTCGTGGACTTCATGCGTGTGCCCTCACCGGCGGCGAGGACGATCACGGCGGTCGGCCGTAGATCGCTCACAGGGCGCAGCTCCTTTTTGGATCGGGGTGCACTCGGGTGCGGACGACCCCGGCCCACGCGGGCGCCGGGGTGCGCCTCGGCCATGCTACTCGGGGGGAGCGAGGGTGCCGCCCCGGCCACGGGCGCGCCGTGACCCCACTCACATCGACGTCCCGCGCGACGGCGTATGCCGGGTGGCACACGGCGCCGGTCGGGTGCCGGGCGCCGGACGGCGCCGATCTCTGCCAACCGTGCGACCATGGGAGGACGGGCCCGTCAGTCCCCCCCTAAGTTGGCGGACCCGGGGCTGGCTCTGGCACCAACTCCCTGCCGAGCGGCCAAGGCGTCGCTCGACCGCGAACCCCCACGCATGTCGGGCGACGCCGCTCGTCCGAGGACCGTCACCGGCCCCTGCTCCCCGGGCAGGAGTCGAACCTGCGTCGCTTGTCCTGATTCAAAGTCAGGCGGGCCCTGCCGGCAGACCAACCGGGGATCGTCGTGGACGTGGACAGGGTAGTGCAGGACCCCGGGTCGCTCCGTCGCGGACTCATGCACCTGCCGGGTGCGCGTCGCCGGTCGGCGTCTCCGGCGTCGGGTCGCCGGTCGGCGGACCGTCGGAGCCGTGGGCCGTGGCGGCGACGACGGACGTCGGATCGGCCGGCGGATCGGCCGGTTGGTCGGCTCCTGGACCGGTCGAACGCAGCTGACCGTTCTCGGCCGCGGGGCTGGACACCGCGTTCGTCGCCGTGGGGTCCGCCGAGTCTCCGCCAGCCGGAGCGGAGACAGGGTCCGAGGTCGAGGATCCCGAATCGCCTTGAGCCGGAGCAGGATCCGTGGGAGCCGGGTCGGATGGAGCCGGGTCCGAAGGTGCCGGGTCCGAAGGTGCCGGGTCGACCGGCGTCGGGTCGACAGGCGTCGCGTCTGACGGAGCCGCGGGCGCCGGATCCACGGGCGTCGGGTCGGCAGGCGTCGCGTCGGACGGTGCCGGTGCGTCGGGTGCCGGAGCGGCAGGTGCCGAGGGTGCAGGCGCTGGGTCGACGGGTGTCGGGTCGGACGGCGCGGGGTCCGCGGGTGCCGGAGCAGCAGGGGCCGGGTCCGCAGGCGGCGGGGGTGCAGGGGCTGGGTCCACGGGCGTCGCGTCGGACGGCGCCGAGACCGCGGGCGCCGGGTCGACCGGCGCCGGATCGGTCGGCGCGGGATCGGTCGGCGCGAGGTCGGCGGGCGCGGGGTCGGCGGGCGCAGGGAGGAGGGCGAGGTGGAGCACGTCGACGGGAGTCGTGCCGACGTCCGCCGCGACCCCTGAGCCCGGCGTGAGCACCGCCGTGGCGCCGTCGACCGAGGTGACGACCGACGTCGTCGTCGTACCGAGGTCGTGCGCCGCCGCCGGTGCGACCGAGAGGCCGAGCCCCACGACGAGGCCGGCCATCGCGGTGGCGAGGGGTGGCCCGATCGCCGTCCCGGCCAGGATCGACCCGCCCGTCAACGCGGCGACGGGAGTGACGATGGCCGCGCTCGAGACGAGGGCGGTGGTCCCGGCCACGCCCGCCGCGGCCGGCACCGCGAGGACGGCGCCGCCCGCCCCCGCGCACGTGGCCGTACCGGCGGCGGCCGTACCGGCGGCGGTGGCGGCAGACACGGAGGTCGCTCCCGTGGTCAGGCCCGCTCCTGCAGCCGCGCCGGATGCCGTCGCGCCGGCACCGCTCGCGGTGAGCGTGCCGCCGAGACCGGCGCTGCCCGCGGCGGCGCCTCCGACGGTGGACCCGGCGCCGACCGAGGCGACGGCGCTCGTGCCCGCTGCACCCGCGCCGGCCGTTCCACCCGCAGCACCGGCACCAGCCGTGGCACCCGTGGTCGCACCCGTCGTCGCACCCGTCGTGGCACCCGTCGTGGCACCCGTCGTGGCACCCGTCGTGGCACCCGTCGTCGCACCCGTCGTCGCACCAGTGGTCGCACCCGTCGTGCTCGACCCGGCCAGAGAAGCGAACGCCCCCGCGGGCAGTCCGGCGAGCATCGTCGCTCCGGCCGCGAAGAGGAGCGGACCGGTCAGTGCACCGAACCCGTCGTAGACGCGCTGCAGCTCCCCGGCGAGTCCCGACTCGCGAGGACAGCTGGCCAGGTGCGCTTCGACGCGCGCCCGCTGCCTCTCCGTCAGTCGGCCCCGGACGTGACCGCTGAGATGGTCGAGGGTCCAGCGGCAGTCGCGCGCGTCGCAGACCGGCACCCGGCGCCGCACCCAGGAGTCGAGATAGCGGTCCCGGAGCTCGTCACGAGCGCGCTTCGCGCGCGCGCTGGCCACGTTGGCCGAGACACCGAGCTCGGGAGCGACCACCCGCGGCGGATGGCCCTCGACCATCGTCTGCCAGAGCAGCCGTCGGTCACCCTCGCTCAACCGGAGAAAGGCCTCTCGGACCAGGTCGGTGTCGACGCCCTGCGCGCTGAGGGCCGACAGTCCTTCGTCGGGGCCGGGCAGCAGGTCGAGGTCCGTCGTCGACGTCGGGACGACGCTCATCTCGCGACGGATCGCGTCGACGCCGACGGTGCGTACCGTCGACACGAAGTACGCCCGGAAGTTCGACGACGGTCCCCGCCCCTCGCTCAGGAGACGGAAGAGGCGGGCGGAGGCCTCGGCCACCAGGTCCTCGGCGGACACGCGGCCGCGGTAGGGCGTCGCGGCGGCGTGGGCGGCGGGCAGGTGCCTGCGCCAGAGGGCCGCGAAGGCCTCCTCGTCGCCCGAGCGCGCCCGCGCGAGCAGCACGACATCGGACTCCTCGACCCCGGCCGTCGCGTGTGCGCCGGTCATGGTGTCGGACCGTGGTCCCATCGTGTGTGCTGACACTCTGCGGCACCTTTCGCGGATGTGCCTCACCAGTGTGCGCCACGACGGCCGCCCGGTGGGGGTCTTTGCCGAAGTGTCGTCGGGCATGACGGTGAGGTCGATCCGCGCCCGCCCCTTTCGCGTCGAGATCGACCTCACCGGCGGTCTCGCCCGGACCGTGTCCCCACACGGCGCCACGCGCGAACCGCCTCCTCCCTACCAATGACATAGACGTGTCGAGGGGCCGTTTCATGACGGGATTCGGCAAGAAAGTCGGGTCCGGCATCGCCCGTCGCGGCCGACGAGACCGGGACAGGCACAATGGCGGCGTGACCGCCGACCGCTCAGACCGCGCCGACCGCTCCCGCCCTCGCGCCCGGATGACCGGCCCGGAACGCCGCGAGCAGCTCATCGCCGTCGGGCGCAAGCTCTTCGCCGACAAGGGTTTCGAGGCGACGACGGTCGAGGAGGTCGCTGCCAAGGCGAGCGTCTCCAAGCCGGTCGTCTACGAGCACTTCGGCGGCAAGGAGGGCCTCTACGCCGTCGTCGTGGACCGTGAGATCCAGGCACTGATGGGCGGCATCAGCACGGCGCTCGAGGAGCCGGAAGGCGCGCGGGTCCTGCTCGAGCGGGCCACGCTCGCCCTGCTCGACTACATCGAGAGAGACCCGTCGGGCTTCCGCATTCTCGTGCGGGACTCGCCACCGGGCCAGTCGACCGGGTCGTTCGCGAGCGTCCTCGGTGACGTCGCGGTGCAGGTCGAGCACCTGCTCGCCGCCGAGTTCAAGCAGCGCGGCCTCGACCCCAGGTCGGCACCGATCCACGCGCAGATGCTCGTCGGGATGGTGGCCCTCACGGGGCAGTGGTGGCTCGACCGGCGCAAGTTCAAGAAGGACCAGGTCGCCGCGCACCTGGTCAACCTCGCTTGGAACGGGCTCTCGGGCCTCGACCGCACGCCGCGGCTCGTCACGGTCCCCCACCGCTGACCAACCCACCTCGAGTGAGCGCCCCGTCCCACACGAGTGAGCGCCCTGACCCACTCGTCCCACCCCTCCTGTGACGGATGGGACGACGGGCTCACTCGACTGTGGTCGGGCGCTCACTCGAGGAGGGGGTGGGGTCAGGTGGGGCGGAGGGTCTCGGTCCAGGTGTCGCCGGCGGCGTCGGTGACGCGCACGACGACAGCCTGGGTCGCTCCGGTGCCGGACTGCTCGAGCAGGGCCTGGCCCCGCTCCCCCGCGCACCGCACCGCGGACGTGCTCATCTGGGCGCACGTCCAGCTGGAGTTGCGCACGGAGAGCGTCCCGGCGCCCGACGCGTTGCTGATGCGTACCGTCATCGAGCCCTCGACCTGGGAGCGCACGCGTACGGAGATCCGCGCCGGGTCGCGTCCGGACACGAGGCGGACCGTGATGGTGGGCGCGACGCCACCCGGCGGGGGCGCCGGGGGCGTCGTGGTCGGCGCCGGGGGTGTCGGGCTGGGGGACGGAGGTCTCGTCGTCGGCGGGGCCGGCGGCGTGGTGGCCGGAGGCGTCGTCGGCCGTCCGGTGGCCGTGCCCGTCGGGGGCGCCGGAGTCGCTGGGGTCGCGCCACCGCTCTCGGCCGACGTCCCGCCTCGAGGGACCGGGGTGCCGCCGACCGTCGAGGGCGTGCTGCCCGGGTCACGCGCCACGTCGCCCGACGACGTCGACGTCCGAGTCGCCGCCGACGGGATGGGCGAGGCGCTGATGGTCCGGGTGGGCAGGCCGGTCGGGGAGATCGGCAGTGAGCTGCCGACGGCTCGTGGGGAAGCACTCGGGACGGCGCCGGCGCCGCTTCCCGCGCCGGCCCCGGGTGCGGCGCTCGAGGCCGTCGCACTCGGAACCGGGGAGGCCGTCGCCGAGGGCGCCGCGAGCGAGGCACCGGGCAGTGCCAGCGCCCCCGCGACCCCGGCCGAGACGGCGAGCCCGGCCACGAGACCGGTGACCCGGCTCGCCACCTGGGCGACGGCATCGGCCCCCGACCCGGCGGATGAAGAGGAGGAGGGCGACGGCACAGGCTGAGCCGCACCCCCCGCGCCCGGGGCGGGCCCCCCCGCGCCGCCGGTGAACCCGGCGAAGCCCGCCGCTCCGGCGCCACCGGAGAGGCCGACGACGGCGGGGACACTGAGGAATCCAGGCGTGCCGAGACCGGCCAGCAGCGCGAGCGGGACGATGAGCGCCGGGAACCCGTCGCGGATGACCCTCAGGTCGGCCGCGATGGTCGCTGCGTGCGGGCACTCGGCGACGTGCGCCTCGGCGCGCTCGGTCTGCCGCTTGGGCAGGCGCCCTCGGACGAGCGCCCCGAGGTGGGTCACGGTCCAGCGGCACTCGTCGGTGTCAGCGGCGGCGAGGCCGCGCTCGGCCAGGGCGTCCAGGTAGAGCGCCCGGAGCGACTCGCGGGCCCGCATGGCGCGAACGCTGACGGCGTTGGCGGTCATGCCGAGGGCCGGCGCGACGGCGCGCGGCGCGGCGCCCTCGACCGTGGTGTGCCACAGCACGCGCTGGTCGCGCTCGGAGAGCCCGGCGAAGGCCTCCCGGACGAGGGCGAGCCCCTCGTCGTCGGTCGCGAGGCCCTCGAAGGGGTCGTCGGCCGGCTCGGCGAGAACCTCGAGGTCGTCGGCCTCGGTCGGCACGACCCGCAGGTCGCGGCGGCCCTGGTCGATGGCGACGGACCGCACGGCGGAGAGGAAGTAGGCCCGGAAGTGCTCGTCGGGTCCCTTGCCCGCGCGGATCAGCGCGAGGACGCGCGCGGCGGCCTCGGCGACGATGTCCTCCGGGGCCGAGCGGCCACGGTGACGTCCCGCGACGGCATACGCAGCCGGCAGGTGGCGACGCCACAGCTCACCGAACGCCTCGGCCGAGCCTTCTCGGGTCCGGACGAGGAGGGACACGTCAGGGGCCGAGGCCCATGCCTCGCTCGACCACAAGGTCGCGTCTGCCGACAACCCTTTCGCCCTTCTACTGCCCCGGTGCGGGTCAGTCTGCCAAGCAGCGGGGCGGGCGTCGAGTCGGAGCGCGGGCGTGTGCGAGATCAGGACGAAACAGTCCGGATCGGGCCCTGCGGTGGCACCCCCTTCGGGGTCTGCCTCGACGCGCGGTGGGCAGGTTTCGTCCTTCCGAATGATCCCCTCCACGAAACCACGCGGAAGGACGAAACCTGGCGGCACCACCGAAGACAAACCCGTAGGGGTCACTCCCTCCCCTGACCAAGCGGGAGACCCCTGCGGTGCCGTCATCTGTATGACGTGCCGGGACCCATTTCATGACACGGTTTGCCGAAATGGGTCGAAATGCCGGAAATTGACCCAGACTTTCTCCTCGAGCGAGACGGCTGGCCTCGACGAGACCGGGGCCTTAACCCGGCGAGACCGGCGGTTTACCCGGCGACCCGGCGCCCTCCCCGCCCGTGCGCAGGCCCCCCGCTGTCGCCGGCCTCGGCCATGATGAGGCCGTGCCCCTGACGACGCCGACCCGATGACGAGGCGCTGGCTCTTCGCCGACCAGCTCGGCCCGCACTTCGACGTGGGCCGCGGAGGCGTCCTGCTCGTCGAGAGCCGTCGGGCGCTGGGGCGACGACCGTTCCACCGTCAGAAGCTGCACCTCGTGCTCTCGGCGCTGCGCCACCGAGCCGCCGAGCTCGGTGACTCCGCCGTGCTCCTGCGCACCGACACCTACACCGAGGCGTTGCGCGAGATGGGCGAGCCCGTGCGGGTCCACGAGCCGACGTCGTATGCCGCCGAGCGCCTCGTGCGCCGCCTGCTCGCCACGGGGATGGTCGAGTCCGTCGACCCGACGCCTGGCTACAGCCTGTCGCGCGAGGACTTCGCCCGGTGGGCCGACGGGCGGCGACGGCTGCGGATGGAGGACTTCTACCGCTTCCAGCGGCAGCGGCTCGACCTGCTCGTCGAGGGCGACCGCCCCGTCGGCGGACGGTGGTCGTTCGACGAGGACAACCGCGAGCCCCCGCCCAAGGGAGCCGAGCGGCTCGATGTGCCCGCGCCCTACCAGCCGCGCGAGGACGACATCGACGCCGAGGTGCGCGACGACCTCGACCGCTGGACGCGCGAGGGCCACGTCCGACCCACCGGCGTCGACGGGCCACGCCTCTTCGCCGTGACCCGTCGCGAGGCCCTGGCGGCCCTCGAACGGTTCGTCACGCACCGACTCGGGGCCTTCGGTCCGCACGAGGACGCGATGCTCCGCGGCGACTGGGCCATGGCGCACAGCCTCCTGTCCGTGCCACTCAACCTCGGGCTGCTCGACCCGGTCGAGGTCGCCGACCGCGCCGTGCAGGCCTACCGCGACGGCGACGCACCGCTCGCGTCGGTCGAGGGCTTCGTGCGCCAGGTCATCGGCTGGCGTGAGTACGTCTGGCACCTCTACTGGCACTTCGGCCCGACCTACCGCCGCCGCAACGCCCTGCAGGTCCGGTCGCCACTGCCGGACTGGTTCGACCGGCTCGACGCCGACGCCGTCGACGCCGCCTGCCTGCAGGACGCGGTGGCGGGCGTGCGCGACCGCGGCTGGGTGCACCACATCCCGCGCCTCATGGTGCTCGGCAACTGGGCGGCGCAGCGCGGCTACGACCCCGACGCGCTGACCGAGTGGTTCCAGACGCGGTTCGTCGACGGCTACGACTGGGTCATGCCGGCCAACGTCGTCGGGATGAGCCAGCACGCCGACGGCGGAGCGATGGCGACGAAGCCCTACGTCTCGGGCGGCGCCTACATCAACCGGATGAGCGACTACTGCGGCGGCTGTCGCTACGACCCCAGGAAGCGGGTCGGCGACGACGCCTGCCCCTTCACCGCCGGCTACTGGGCCTACCTCGACCGCAACGCCGAACGTCTCGAGGGCAACCACCGGATGGCCCGACCCTTGCAGCAGCGCCGGCGCCTGGCCGACCTCACGGAGGTCGTCGCGCAGGAGCGGCACCGCGGTGACGGAGCGCCCTGAGGCGAGATCGTCAACGCGGGGTGCGGGCCACGGCGAACGTCCGCGTGAAGGGAAAGAGCACGCCGAACGCACGACGGGGGTATGCCGTCTCGAGCTCGCGCTCGTAGTCCGTGACGAAGGCGTCTCGCTCGGCGCCGTCGAGGACGCCGAGCACCGGGCGCAGGCCGGTGCCCCGCACCCACTCGAGCACCGGGTGCGGACTGTCGGGTTCGGCGGTGAGCACGTGCTGGTACGTCGTCTGCCACACGTCGACGTCGGCGGCGCGGTCGAGCAGGAGGGCGGCATAGGTCTCCGGGCGGGCCACGGCCTGGGCCCGGTCGAGGCCCGGGCGCAGGTCGTCGGCGCGGGGGTGGTGCGCGGCGACCTCGCGCATGAGGCGGTGCGACGGCGCGTCGAAGTTCGCGGGGACCTGCATGGCGAACGTGCCTCCGGGCGCGAGGCTCTCGAGCCACGAGGGGATGAGGCGCAGGTGGCTCGGGACCCACTGGAGCGTGGCGTTCGTGACGAGGACGTCGACCGACCCGCCGGACTCGGTGGGGTCCCAGTCCTCGGCGCTCGCCTCGACCCACTCGACGCGGCCGTCGGCGTCGAGGGCCCGGGCGCGCTCGAGCATCTCGGGAGAGCTGTCGACGCCGATGATCCGTGCGCCGGGCCAGCGGTGGGCGAGCCCGAGCGTCAGCTCGCCGGGCCCGCAGCCGAGGTCGACGACGAGCGCGGGGTCGTCGGCGTCGACGCGCGCCAGCAGGTCGGCGAAGGGGCGGCCGCGGTGGCCGGCGAAGACGGCATACTGCCGCGGGTCCCAGGCGGAGTCGGCCGAGCGAGCGGCAGCGCCCGGGGCGACGGGACGGTCGGGGCCAGGATCGGCTGCATCAGCCGCAGGCGGGGTCGTGGGCTCGGTCATGTCGTCTCGCTTTCTTTCGATGTCAAGAGTCTTGACGGCGACTACAGTTGGGGGCATGAGCGCCGACCGCAGGCCCGCCGACGATGTCGACGAGATCGTCGCGGCCTGGCGCCGGGAGCGCCCCGACCTCGACGTGTCGCCGCTCGAGGTGCTCTCGCGGGTGTCGCGGCTCGCGCGCCGGCTCGACCTCGCCCGCGGCTCGGCGTTCTCCGAGCACCTGCTCGACGGGTGGGCGTTCGACGTGCTGTCGGCGCTGCGCCGGGCCGGCGAGCCCTACGAGCTGTCGCCCGGCCAGCTCGTGCAGCAGACCCTCGTCACGTCGGGGACGATGACCAACCGCGTCGACCGACTCGAGCGCAGCGGCTTCGTCGAGCGGCGTCCCGACCCCGGTGACCGGCGCGGCGTGCTCGTGCGCCTGACCCCGGCGGGTCGCGACGTCGTCGACTCGGCGATGGCCGACCTCATCGAGCAGGAGAAGTCGTTGCTCTCGGAGCTGTCGGCGACCGACCGGACCCAGCTGGCCGGGCTGCTGCGGCGGATGCTGGCCCCGCTCGAGACCCGGGAGACCCGCGAGACGCGTCGCGACTAGCACGGCTGAGGTCCTCACCCGGTCACCGCTGCGCCTGCTGGAACTCCAGCCGGTTGCCGACGGGGTCGGTGGTGTGGAAGCGGCGCAGGCCCGGGATGTTCTCGTCCCACGTCACCGGCGCCCCCGCCTGCCCGACGGCGAGCGCGAGGGCGGCGACGTCACCCACCGCGATGCCGGGGTGGGCCTTGCGCGCCGGGACGAAACCCTTCTCGATGCCGACGTGCACCTCGGCGGAGCCGGCCCGGAACCACGCGCCGCCGCGGGCCCGGAGCCGCTCGGGCTTGTCGACCTCGATCATCCCGAGGGCGCCGACGTAGAAGTCGCGCATGGCGTCCTCGCACCCGGCCGGACCGGACACCTGGACGTGGTGCAGGAACATCTCCATCCCCCCAAAGTATCTTGACATCAAGATACTTTCAAGAGCCCGGCGACCCGGGTTCAGACAGTCAGCCGACGACCTCCGCGGCCTCGAGCCACTCGAGCTCGAGGTCCTCGCGCTCGGTGACGACGGCCTGCAGCTTCGCGTTGAGGTCGGCGAGGGCCGCAGGGTCGGTGGCCTTCTCGGCCATGTCGCCGTGCAGGCGCTCCTCACGGTCCTGCAACCGCGAGAGCTGCTTCTCGATGCGCGCCATCGACTTGCGCGCCTCGCGCACCTCGGCCGGGCTCGCGGTTGCCGCAGCCTGAGCAGGTATGCCGTCCGGCGAGCTCGATGGGGCAGCCGCGCCACTGCTCGGGGCCGCGGGCGCGGCCGCGCGTGCGACCTGGGCCGCGATGTCCGCCGTGCGCAACCGGAGGTACTCCTCGACGCCGCCCGGCAGCTCGCGCACCTTGCCGTCCCCGAGCAGGGCCAGCTGCTTGTCGGCCACCCGTTCGAGCAGGTAGCGGTCGTGCGAGACGACGACGAGGGTGCCGGCCCAGCCGTCGAGGACGTCCTCGAGCGAGGTCAGCGTCTCGATGTCGAGGTCGTTGGTCGGTTCGTCGAGGATGAGGACGTTGGGCTCCGTGAGCAGCAGGCGGGTCAGCTGGAGCCGGCGTCGCTCGCCGCCGCTGAGGTCGCCGACCCGCGCCTGCTGGCGACCGCCGGGGAAGCCGAGACGCGTCGCGAGCTGGCTCGCACTGATCTCCTTGTCGCCGAGAGTCGTCCACTGCTTGACGTCCTCGATGGCCTCGATGACCCGCCACTGCTCGAAGCGCTCGAGCTCGCGCACCTCCTGCGTGAGGTGGGCGATGGCGACGGTCTTGCCGATCTTGCGGCGGCCGGCGTCGAGCGGGATCTCACCCGTCAGCGCGCGCAGGAGGGTCGACTTGCCGGCGCCGTTGACCCCGACGATGCCGATGCGCTCCCCCGGCGCGAGCCGCCACGTCACGTGGTCGAGGAGGCGGCGCTCGTGCGGCGGCTCGCCCACGGACACCGTGGCGTCCTCGAGGTCGAGCACGTCCTTGCCGAGGCGTCGGCTCGCGAACGACGCGAGCTCGACGCTGTTGCGCGGGGCGGGCTCGTCGGCGATCAGCGCGTTGGCCGCGTCGATGCGGAACTTCGGCTTGCTCGTGCGCGCGGGCGCCCCGCGGCGCAGCCACGCGAGCTCCTTGCGCATGAGGTTGGAGCGGCGGTCGGCGACGACCCCGGCGAGGCGGTCGCGCTCGGCCTTGGCGAGGACGTACGCGGCATACCCTCCCTCGAAGGCGCTGACCTTGCCACCCTCGACCTCCCACGTGTTCGTCGCGTAGGCGTCGAGGAACCAGCGGTCGTGGGTGATGGCGACGGTCGCGTTGCCGGGTCGGGGTCGTTTCGTCGCGAGGTGGTCCGCGAGCCACGCGACGCCCTCGACGTCGAGGTGGTTCGTCGGCTCGTCTAGCAGGAGCAGCTCGGGGTCCGAGACGAGCAGGCGGGCCAGCGCGAGCCGGCGACGCTCGCCACCGGACTTCGGGCCGACGCGGCTGTCGAGGCCACCGACGTTCTGCGCCTCGATGCCGCCGAGCAGGCCCGTCAGGACGTCGCGGATGCGGGGGTCGCCGGCCCAGACGTGCTCGGGCAGGTCGCCGAGCACCGCTTCGCGGATCGTCCACTCGGGGTCGAGCGCGTCCTCCTGGGCGAGCATGCCGATGCGGATGCCATCGGCGCCGCCCTGCTTGGTGATGCGGCCCGAGTCGGCCTCCTGCAGGCCGGCCATGACGCGCAACAGGGTCGACTTGCCACCGCCGTTGACGCCGACGACGCCGATGCGGTCGCCCGTGAGGACACCGAGGCTGACGTCGTCGAGGACGTGGGACGTGCCGAAGACGAGCGACACGCGCTCGAGGGAGATCAGGTTTGCCATCGCTGACTGACCCTACGGCCTGCGCGGGCGGCCGCCGAATCCCGCTCAGCGATGCCGGTCACGCGCAGCGTCGCCGGTCCCGCTCAGGGGTTGCCGCAGCGCTCCGGCGTCAATGAGCCGGCAGCCCACCGTCGAGCCCCCGTGGCTCAGTCGGCGTGGCGAGGCGTCGCCACGACGTGGGCGCCGTGGACCGGGCCCTTGGCGCGTCGCAGGTTGCGGCAGAGGTCGGAGGCCGCGAGCGACACCGACAGGTCGAGCGAGGCCTCGTGGCTCTCGGTGAGGAAGGCGACGGTCGGGCCCGAGCCCGACACGATGCCGCCGAGCGCGCCGAACTCGACGCCCGCGTCACGCAGCTCGCGCAGCTGGGGGCGGAGCGAGAAGGCGGCCGGCTCGAGGTCGTTGTGCAGGGCCGCGCCGAGCAGGGCCGGGTCACCCGAGCGCAGGGCGGCCATGAGCCCGGAGCTGACCTGCGGCTCGGGCACGTCGACGCCGTCTCGTTCGCGCAGGCGGTCGCACTCGGCATACACCTCCGGGGTCGACAGTCCGGTGTCGCTGATGGCGAAGACCCAGTGGAAGGTGCCGCGGGCCAGCACCGGCGCGAGCTGCTCGCCGCGGCCCGAGCCCATGGCGTTGCCGCCGGAGAGGATGAACGGCACGTCGCTGCCGAGGGTGGCCGCGAGCTCGGCGAGCTCGTCGCGGTCGAGGCCGAGGCCCCACAGCTGGTCGCACGCCACGAGGGTGGCGGCCGCGTCGGCGGACCCGCCGGCCATGCCCCCCGCGACCGGGATGTCCTTGTCGATGCGGATCGAGAGGCGCTCGTCGACGTCCCAGCGGTCGGCGACGAGACGGGCGGCGCGGACGGCGAGGTTGGCTCCGTCGGTGGGGATGCGGTCGGCATACGCTCCCGCGGCGACGACCTGCCACTCGTCCCAGCGCGCGACGGAGACCTCGTCGTGCAGCGAGACCGCCTGGTAGACGGTCGCGAGCGCGTGGAAGCCGTCAGCGCGCCGGGGACCGACGCGCAGCTCGAGGTTGACCTTGGCCGGGACCCGCACGGTCACCGCGCCGGGCAGGGTCGGAGCGACAGTCATGCGCCCACCCTATGGGCCGACCCGTCGGCGTCAGGACGTATGGCCCCGACGGCGTGCGCGCGGCTCGGCGGGACGCACGCCCTCCGGTCGGGCCTCCGCGATGCGCGCGAAGGTCAGGATGTCGAGCTGTTCGCCGCGGGTGCGCGGGTCGACCCCGGCCGTGACGAGCGCCTGCTCGGCGGCGTCTGCGGACCCCGCCCAGGACGCGAGCGCCCCACGCAGGGACTTGCGTCGCTGGAGGAACGCCGCGTCGATGCAGCGGAAGACGTCCTCGCGGCTCGCGGTCGTCTTCGGCGGCTTGCGCCGGCGCAGCGCGACGAGGCCCGAGTCGACGTTGGGCGCCGGCCAGAAGACGTTGCGCCCGACCCGCCCGGCCAGGTCGACGTCGGCGTACCACGCGGCCTTGAGGCTCGGGACGCCGTAGATCTTGCTGCCCGGCTTGGCCGCGAGCCGCTCGGCGACCTCGAGCTGCACCATGACGAGGACGCGCTCGATCGTCGGGAAGTGCTGCAGGAAGGAGAGCACGACGGGGACCGAGATGTTGTAGGGCAGGTTGGCGACGAGCGCGGTGGGGTCGGGGCCGGGGAGCTTCGTGATCGTCAGCGCGTCGGCCGCGACGAGGCGCAGCTTGTCGGCGTTCTCCGGCTGGAGCGAGCGGACGGTCTCCTCGAGCGCCCCCGCGAGCCGCGGGTCGACCTCGACGGCCGTGACGTGCTTGACGACCGGGAGGAGCGCGAGGGTGAGCGAGCCGAGCCCGGGGCCGACCTCGACGACGACGTCGTGCGGTCCCACGCCGGCCACCCGGACGATCTTGCGCACCGTGTTGGCGTCGACGACGAAGTTCTGGCCCCACTGCTTCGTCGGCCGCACCTCGAGACGCTCGGCGAGCTCACGCACCTGTGCCGGCCCGAGGAGCGCGGCATCGTCGACGGCCGGCGCGTCCTTCTTGCTCATGCGCTCACCCTATGGGGCCGTGCCCGATGGCGTATGCCGCCGGGCGGGTGTCACGGCCCCGCTCGCTCGCGCGCCCGTCGACGAACGGACGAGACCCCCGACCGTGACGGTCGGGGGCCTCTCGTGCAGGGCAACGCCTGGCGTCAGGTCAGGCCTTGCACTGCCACTGCGACGTGCCGTTGTCGGCGTAGACGCGGTTGGCCACGGTGATCTGCTGCTCGCGCGAGGCGAGGTCGGCGCGGGAGGCGAAGTCGCCACCGCCGTAGGCGAGCCACGTGGAGGTGAGGAACTGCAGGCCTCCGTAGTAGCCGTTGCCGGTGTTGATGTGCCAGTTACCGGTCGACTCGCACTGGGCGATGCTGTCCCACATGGCCGCGCGGGCCAGGTTGATGCCCGCACCCGAGGTGGAGCCACCGGTGCTGCCGGTGCTGCCGGTGCTGCCGGTGCTGCCGGTGCTCGTCGTGCGCGGGGCAGCGGCCGGGCGGGCCTTGGAGCCGACGAGCAGGATGCGGTCGACGGGCGCCTTGGTCACCTTCGAGGAGATCTCCTTGGTGGAGACGACCTTGCCGTCGACGACGGTGGTGCGGACCGTGACGGTGCGCACGCCGGCGACACCGGCACGCGAGACCTTGGTCTGGTCGGCGTAGAGGTCGCTCGTCTTCTTCTTCGTCGTGCCGAAGGCGATGGACTCGTTGACCTTCTTGTCCTTGGTCTGCACGCGCTGGACGGCGATCTTGGCACCCGAGGTGAGGCGGGTCGTGACCGGCGGGTTGACCTTGTCGGCCTTGCCGACACGGACGCCGAGCTGCGTCAGCGCCTCGCCGACGGTTGCCGCGGCGATCGTCTTCTTCGTCGTCTTGCCGTCGACCACGACCGTGACGGCCTTGGGAGTGACGATGCTGACGGTCAGGCCCTGGCGACCGATGGTCTGCGAACGGGAGACCGACAGGCGGGCACCCTCACCGCGGAGGCCGAGCGCGAGGAGCGCTCCGTCGACCGTGGTCTCGGTCGTGCGCAGCTGACGCGTCTTGCCGTCGACCGTGAGGGTCAGCAGGCGGGCGTACTTGACGGTGATCGTGTCGCCGTCGCTGATGGGGGCGTCCGCGGCAGGGACGACGACGTCGCCCGGCTTGACCGCGATCCCCTGGCTGTCGAGGACGTCGCCGACCGTGCTGCCGAAGACGTGGGCCGAGCTGGCCGTGCCGTCCACGGAGAGGTTGACGGCCTTGTCGAGCTGGGTCGCGCCGACGGCGCCACCGGTGAGGACGACGGCCGCGCCAGCGGCGGCCAGGATCTTGGCGTTGCGAGAAATCAAAACACTCCGAACGTCGAACGACCCGGGTGCAACGCGCTCTCGATCCGTCCTCCTCACGTCGTCGGAAGGAGGTCGATGCGGGGTGGCAACCGGCCAACAGTCGTCCACAGTGACCGACACACCACGGAAAGGTCAAATTTCGGTAACGGAGACCGGTGTCGGTGGACGCGACGTTCTGCAGTGCGCTAGACGGTTTGCCCGCTTCGCTCCGCACCCCACGGGCCGTAGACCCGCTCGCTGTTCTCCGAGACCGCTCGACACAGCGCGGGGACGTCGATGTTGAGCACCGCGGCCATCGCCCGGACCGTCACGGGCACGAGGAACGAGGCGTTCGTGGCACCCCGGTGCGGGGCCGGAGCGAGGTAGGGCGCGTCGGTCTCGACGAGGATCCGGTCGAGCGGGATCGCGGTCAGCGCGTCACGCAGGCCGCGCGCGTTCTTGAAGGTCACGGTGCCCGCGAAGCTGAGGTAGTAGCCCCGGTCGACGCACTCGCGCGCCATCGTCAGGTCGCCGGAGAAGCAGTGCAGCACCGTGTGCTCGGGCGCCCCCTCCTCCCCGAGGATCCGGAGCACGTCGGCATGGGCGTCGCGGTCGTGGATCTGCAGGGCCTTGCCGAGCCGCTTGGCGAGGTCGATGTGCCAGCGGAAGCCGTCCTGCTGCACCGGCACCCCCTCGGGGCCGGTGCGGAAGTAGTCGAGACCGGTCTCACCGATGACGCGGATGCGGTCGTGGGCCGCGCAGCGCTCCACCTCGGCGTACGCCTCCTCGAGCCGACCGTCCGCCGCGAGGCGTGGAACCTCGTTGGGGTGCAAGGCGATTCCGCCGACCAGCTCGTCATGGGCGTCGATGGCGTCCATGGTGAAGCGGATCCCGTCGAGGTCGCACCCGACCTGGACGAGACGGGTCACACCGACGGCGCGGGCGGCCTTGATCGCGTCGGCGACGTCGAACGGCTCGTCACCCTCGCGGGTGATGTCGAGGTGGACGTGGTTGTCGACGACGTCGATGGGCAGCGGGTCCGGCGCCGTCTCCGGCAGGCCCCGCTGCCCCGACGCGTGCGAGGTCATACGGTCGGTGCCTCGTCGGCGACGGTGGCGCTCCCGGCACCCCGACCGGCGCCCTTCGGCGCACTCATCTTCGGCGCGGCGAGCGGGTCGGTGTGGTGCCGCGTGCCGCCCGGCGCGCTGTCGCCGAGGCGGGCGCGCTCGTCCTCGACGACCTGCTCGGCGTCGAGCTTGACGAAGACGCCGGACGGCTTGGCGACGGGCGTCCCGACGACGACCGGACGCGACTCCCACCGGGGCGTCGCGGAGTACTCGCCGGTGATGACCGGGTAGCTCCGGGCGTCGTCGTCGAGGTCGGCGACGACCTCCAGACGAGGCATCGGCATGAACTCGCCCTCGCCGCCGAGGACGGCGTGGACGCGGTTCGCCGCGTGGGGCAGGAAGGGTGAGATCAGCGTATTGATATCTGAGACGGCCTGGGCCAGCGTGTGCAGCACCGTCGAGAGGCGCTCGCGCTCGTCGTCGCCCTTGAGCTTGAACGGCTCGGTCTTCGAGACGTACGCGTTGGCCTCCCCCACGACCCGCATGACCTCGGCGAGGGCGGCCTTCTGCCGGTGCCGCTCGAGGGAGGCGCCGACGGTCGCGAACGCGCCCCGCACCGTGGCCAGCAGCTCCTCGTCGACGGGCTCGACGGCATACGCCCTCGGGATCTCGCCGAAGCTCTTGGCGATCATCGCGGCCGTGCGGTTGACGAGGTTGCCCCAGCCGGCGACGAGCTCGCTGTTGTTGCGCTGGACGAACTCGGCCCAGGAGAAGTCGGCGTCCTGGTTCTCGGGGCCGGCGGCGCAGATGAAGTAGCGGATCGGGTCGGGGCCGTAGCGCGCGACGATGTCCTGGACGTAGATGACGTGCTTGCGGCTCGTCGAGAACTGCTTGCCCTCGAGGGTGAGGAACTCGGAGGCCACGACCTCGGTGGGCAGGTTGAGCACGCCGTACTCCCCCGGCTCGCCGCCCTTGTCACCCCTGCCGGCGTAGCCGAGCAGCTCGGCCGGCCAGATCTGGCTGTGGAAGGTGATGTTGTCCTTGCCCTGGAAGTAGTAGGACACGGCCGACGGGTCGTTCCACCACTCGCGCCACCGCTCCGGGGCGCCGACGCGGCGGGCCCACTCGATCGACGCCGAGAGGTAGCCGATGACGGCGTCGAACCAGACGTAGAGGCGCTTGCTCGGGTTGTCCTCCCAGCCCTCGAGCGGAACGGGGATGCCCCAGTCGATGTCACGGGTCATCGCGCGGGGGCGGACGTCCTTGAGGAGGTTCTCGGAGAACTTGATGACGTTGGGCCGCCACGTGCCCGACGCCTCACGGCCCGCGAGCCACTCGCCGAGCGCACCGGCGAGGGCCGGCAGGTCGAGGAAGAAGTGCTGCGTCTCGATGAACTCGGGCGTCTCACCGTTGATCTTGCTGCGCGGGTTGATCAGCTCGTCGGCGTCGAGCTGGTTGCCGCAGTTGTCGCACTGGTCGCCGCGGGCCTCGGGGAAGGAGCAGATCGGGCACGTGCCCTCGATGTAGCGGTCGGGCAGCGTGCGGCCCGTCGACGGGCTGATGGCGCCGCGCGTCGTCTGCTCGATCATGTAGCCGTTGGCGTGGACCTGACGGAACATCTCCTGCACGACGGCGTAGTGGTTGCGCGTCGTCGTGCGGGTGAAGAGGTCGTAGGACAGGCCGAGGTCGGCGAGGTCCTGGGCGATGACGGCGTTGTACTTGTCGACGAGCTCCTGCGGCGTCAGCCCCTCCTCCTCGGCGAGGACGAGGATCGGCGTGCCGTGCTCGTCGGTGCCGGAGACCATGAGGACGTCGTGCCCGGCCATCCGCATGTACCTGCTGAAGACGTCGGAGGGCACGCCGAAACCGGCCACGTGGCCGATGTGGCGCGGGCCGTTGGTGTACGGCCAGGCGACGGCAGACAGGACATGGCTCATGGCGAGCAATCCTAGGCGGGCCCCGCGCGGCGCCGCGCGGGAGTATGCCGTCGGCCCCGTCGCCCGCTCCGGCGCGGTCGCGCTGGCGGCTTCCTTCTGGCGCGAGACGCCCTCCTGCGGTACGACAGAGGCATGACTGGACACATCGCACAGGCAGAGGTCATCGTCGACGCACCGCCGCGTGCCGTCTGGGGCGCCCTGACGGAGCCGGACCGGGTGAGGTCGTGGATGGCCGGCACCACCCTCACCACCGACTGGCAGGTGGGCAGTCCGATCACCTGGCAGGGCGAGATGGAGGGCAAGCCCTACGAGGACAAGGGCGAGGTGCTCGAGGTCGAGGAGGGCCACCGTCTCTCGATGACGCACTACAGCCCGCTCATGGGCCAGGAGGACCGGCCCGAGAACTACCACACCGTCACCTACACGCTGACCCCGACGAGGGACGGCCGCACCACGCTGGCGCTCGAGCAGGACGGCAACGACTCGCAGGAGCAGGCCGACCAGTTCTCGCAGAGCTGGCAGGGCATGCTCGAGGCGCTGAAGTCGACCGTCGAGTCGGACTGAGGGCTCCGCGCCTTTACGAGCGGCCCTGACCCACAACGGAATCGGCGCCGACCCGGAGGGGTCGGCGCCGATGGCGTGCGGGGCCGCAGCGGCGCGGGCTCAGCCGAGGCGGGCCTCGAGCGAGATCGGCACGGCCTTGAGCGCCTGGCTCACCGGGCAGTTGGCCTTGGCGTCCTCGGCGGCGGCCTGGAAGTCCTCGGCCGAGATGCCGGGCACGTCACCGACGACGCTGATCACGATCTCGGTGATGCCCGTGCCGGGGACGAACGTGACGTTGGCGGTCGTGTCGAGCGTCGTCGGGGGCGTGCCGGCCTGCGCGAGACCGTTCGACAGCGCCATCGAGTAGCACGAGGAGTGCGCGGCGGCGATGAGCTCCTCGGGGCTCGTCCTGCCGTTCGACGACTCCGCCCGCGAGGGCCAGTTGACGTCGTAGGTGCCGATGCCCGAGCTCTCGAGGCTGACCTGGCCGGAGCCCTCGAAGAGCGAGCCCTCCCAGTGCGTGCTGGCGGTGCGAGTGGTGCCCATGCCTTGCTCCTTCGCTGTGCTGTCGACTCGGCCGGACGGTCGCCGGCCTCCGAAGAGGGAACGAGAGCAGCCTTGCCCGCTGTTCCCCGGGAGGCAAGGGGTTCGCCTGTCGAGACGGCCCGGCGGGGCGGTCAGCGAGCGGCGAGCGACGCGTCGTAGAGCGCCTTCTTGGACAGCCCCGTGCGCGCCGCGACGTCGGCGGCGACGTCCTTGAGCCGCTCCCCCTCCTTCACCCGCGTGCGGATGCCGGCCACGGCCTCCTCGAGGGAGGGCACCACCCGCTCGGCACCGGCCACGACGACGGTGATCTCGCCCTTGACGCCGCCCTCGGCCCACGCGACGAGCTCGTCGAGCGTGCCGCGTCGGACCTCCTCGTACGTCTTCGTCAGCTCGCGGCACACGGCGGCCCGCCGGTCGGGACCGAAGGCGTCGCGCATCGCGGCGAGCGTCTCCGGGAGCCGGTGCGGCGCCTCGAAGAAGACGATGGTGCGCCGCTCGTCGGCGACCTCGGCGAGGACCTTCGCCTTCTCGCCCGGCTTGCGCGGGAGGAAGCCGTCGAAGCAGAAGCGGTCGACCGGGAGGCCCGAGACCGCCAGCGCCATGAGGACCGCGCTCGGTCCGGGGACGCACGTGACGCGTACGCCCGCGTCGACCGCAGCGGCGACGAGACGGTAGCCGGGGTCGGAGACGGACGGCATACCGGCGTCGGTGACCACGACGACGCGCTCGCCGGCGACGAGCCGGGCGACGAGGTCGGGCGTCCGGGCGGCCTCGTTGTGCTCGTGGTAGCTGACGACCGACCCGGTCGGGGTCACGGCGAGGTCGGTGAGCAGGCGGCGCAGACGACGGGTGTCCTCGGCCGCGACGACGTCTGCGGTGGCGAGCTCCTGCCCCAGTCGGGGGGCCGCGTCCCGTGGGTCGCCGATCGGGGTGGCCGCGAGGACGAGGGTGCCGGTGGTCATGCCGTCATCCTCGCAGGGCACCGACGCGCCCCGTCACGACCGCGCGTCACCACAACCCGCCAGGTGGCGGCTCGTCGAGGTCACGAGCCGCGGACGACCCCGACAACCGTCCACGTGGTGGACTTCGGTGTCCACGAGATGGTCCCCATCGTGGACTCGAAACGCCGACGAAACCTCGACGCGGTACGACAGACCCATGACGAGCCAGGGCCCCGCCACGACCGAGCAGCTCCTCGAGGCCGACCGACGCGAGCCGAACGCCGCGACGTTCGCCTCCGGAGTCTCGTCGGCGCAGCAGCACGCCGCCCTCCGCGCGTCCGTGCGCCAGCTGGGCGCGCTGCTCGGCGAGGCCCTCGAACGCCACGAGGGAGCCGACCTGCTCGCCCTCGTCGAGAAGGTGCGTGGGCTGGCCCGCGAGCCCGAGGACGACGAGCTGCGCGCGCTCCTCGAGGGCGTCGACGCCCCGACCGCCGTCGTGCTGGCCCGGGCCTTCACGGCCTACTTCCAGCTCGTCAACGTCACCGAGCAGCTGCACCGCTGGCAGGAGCTGAGCGCGGTCGAGCAGACCCCGCTGGCAGCGACGGTCGGACGGATCGGGGACGCGCTCGAGGCCGGGAGCCTCGAGCGCGCCGAGCTCGAGTCGATCCTCGCCCGACTGGAGTACCGCCCCGTCTTCACCGCGCACCCCACCGAGGCGACGCGACGCACCGTCCTCAACCTGCTCCGGCGGATCGCCGTGACCGTCGACGAGCTCGAGGACCCGCGCCGACCCGTCTCCGACGGGCCGCGTGCCGAGCGCCGGCTGGCCGAGCTCGTCGACATGATGTGGCAGACCGACGAGCTGCGGATCGTCCGGCCCGAGCCGACCGACGAGGCCCGCACCGCGATGCACACCCTCCGCTTCCTCGCCGACCAGGTGGTGCCCGACCTGCTCGCCGAGCTCGACCGGACGCTCGCCGGCATCGGCGTCGAGCTGCCACCGTCGGCCCGGCCGCTGCGCTTCGGCGCCTGGGCCGGCGGCGACCGCGACGGCAACCCCAACGTCACGCCCGAGGTCACCCTCGCGGTCATCGGCATGCAGCACGACGCCGGCCTCGCCGAGCTCGTCGAGAAGCTCGACCACATGCTTCACGAGCTGTCGTCGTCGACCCGCTTCGTCGAGGTCAGCGACGCCCTGGGCGAGAGCCTCGAGCGCGACGCCGAGGCCCTGCCGGTGACGTATGACGCGGTGCGCCGGCTCAACGCGGAGGAGCCCTACCGCCTCAAGCTCAGCTTCGTGCGCGTGCGGCTGCTGCGCACGCGCGACCGCCTCACCCACGGGACCGCGCACGAGCCCGGCCGCGACTACGCAGGCTTCGACGAGCTGCTCGACGACCTCGTCCTCATGCGCGACTCGATGCTCGCGGCCGGTGACACGCTGACGGCGGACGGTGCGATCCTGCGCCTCATCCGCGCGGCCGTCGCCACCGGCACCGGCCTCGCGACGCTCGACGTGCGCGAGCACAGCGCGAAGCACCACGCCGCCCTCGCCGACCTCTACGACCGCATCGGCGGCCTCGACACGCCCTACAACGAGCTCGACCACGCCGCACGCATCACGGTGCTGTCCCGCGAGATGGCCTCGCGCCGTCCGCTCACCGGTGTCGGCGTCCACGACGTCGGCGACGCCGCGCAGGCGTCCCTGTCACTCATGGCGGCGATCGTGAGAGCGCTCGACACCTACGGCCCCGAGGCGATCGAGACCTACATCGTGTCGATGACCCACGACGTCGACGACCTCTTCGCCGTCGTCGTGCTGGCCCGTGAGGCAGGCCTCGTCGACACGGGCACCGACTCGACGCCGGCCAGCGCGCGCATCGGATTCGCGCCGCTCTTCGAGACCGTCGCCGAGCTCGAGGCCGCCGGACCGCTCCTCGACGCACTGCTGTCCGACCCGTCGTACCGCCGTGTCGTCTCGGCCCGCGGGGACGTGCAGGAGATCATGCTCGGCTACTCCGACTCCTCGAAGGACGCCGGGATCGCCGCCTCGCAGTGGCAGATCCACCGGGCCCAGCGCGCCCTGCGCGACGTCGCCCGCCAGCACGGCGTCGTCCTGAGGCTCTTCCACGGCCGCGGCGGTTCGGTCGGACGTGGCGGCGGCCCGACCGGCGAGGCGATCCTCTCCCAGCCCTACGGCAGCCTCGACGGCCCGATCAAGATCACCGAGCAGGGCGAGGTCATCAGCGACAAGTACACCCTGCCCGGACTCGCGCGATTCAACCTCGAGGTCGCCCTCGCCGCGGTGCTCGAGGCCTCGGTCCTGCACCGGAGGTCGCTGCTCCCCCAGGACGTCCTCGACGGCTGGAACGGCACGATGGACCTCGTCGCGGGTCGTGGCCAGGACGCCTACCGCTCCCTCGTGCGCGACCCCGGGCTCGTGCCCTTCTTCGTGTCGGCGACGCCGGTCGACGAGCTGGGCAAGATGAACATCGGCTCGCGGCCCTCCAAGCGACCCGGCGGCGAGGGCGGGCTCGAAGACCTCCGCGCCATCCCGTGGGTCTTCGGCTGGACCCAGTCGCGGATCATCCTGCCGGGCTGGTTCGGCGTCGGCTCCGGTCTCGCCGCGGCTCGCGAGGACGGCCGCGAGAAGACGCTGCGCGAGATGTACGGCTCGTGGGCCTTCTTCCGCACGTTCCTGTCCAACGTCCAGATGACGCTCGCGAAGTCGGACCTCGACATCGCCGCCGGCTACGTGCGGGCCCTCGTGCCCGACGACGTCGCCGGGGTCTTCGACACGATCCGCGAGGAGCACGCGCGGACGGTCGAGGAGGTGCTGCGGGTCACGGGTCAGAAGGAGCTGCTCGAGGCGGCCCCCGTCCTGCGGCGCACGCTCGACCTGCGCGACAGCTACCTCGCCCCGCTCCACGCGCTGCAGACCTCGCTCCTCGCCCGGTCGCGCGCGGTGCCCGACGACGTCGAGCCGGATGCGGACGTGCAGCGCGCACTGCTCCTGACGATCAACGGCATCGCCGCTGGCCTGCGCAACACCGGCTGACCCCCGACCACACTCGAGTGAGCGCCCAACCACACTCGAGTGAGCGCCTAACCCCAACTCCGCGGGCGGTCTCAGATCGTCTGCGCAACACGGATGTCGTGTGGGACGGGGCGCTCACTCGTGTGGGACGGGGCGCTCACTCGACTGCGTGTGGTCGCGTATGCCGTCGGGCCCGACGAGCGCACCGGCCCGGTCAGCCGGTGGCGGGGTCTCCCACGGCGCGGAGCATCCGGGCCGCCTGCTCGCGCATGACCTCGCGCAGCTCCGGCGGGTCGAGCACGGTCATCTCCCACGGCAGGGCACCCAGATGCATCGCCATCGCGCCGAGGTGGTTGCCGCCGGCCTCGAAGATGCAGCGGTCGGGGCCGTCTGCCGTCACCGTGCCGACCGATGGCGGGACCTGCTGGTCCACCGACGACTTCGGCGCCTCGATGCGCACTCGGGCGACGTGGTCGTACGCGTCGCGGCTGATCGCCCGCTGCACGTGCTCGGCGGCGTCGGGCGCGTCGTCGCGCGGGCGGAAGCGCCAGCCGCGGGTGTCGGCATCGGCCATCCGGTCGAGCCGGAAGGTGCGCCAGTCCTCGCGGTCGAGGTCGTAGGCGAGCAGGTACCAGCGGCGTCCGGTGGCGACGAGGCGGTAGGGCTCGACGCGGCGTTCCCCCGAACCGCGCGGGCCGGCATACGCGAAGGTGACCCGCTCCGTCTCGCGGCAGGCACGCGCGAGCAGCAGGAGGGTCGCCGCATCGACCGGCGCGGCGCCACCGTCGAGCGTCACGGTGGCCTCGTGGATGGCCTCGACCTGCGCGCGTAGCCGCCCCGGCAGCACCTGGTCGAGCTTGGCGAGCGTGCGCACCGCTGCCTCCCCGAGCCCTTCGACCGTGCCACCGGCCGCGAGCCGGAGGCAGACGGCGACGGCGACGGCCTCGGTGTCGTCGAGCAGGAGCGGTGGCAGGCGTCGCCCGGCGCCGAGCTGGTAGCCGCCACCGGCTCCGTGGGCGGCGTTGACGGGGTAGCCGAGGTCGCGCAGCCGCTCGACGTCGCGGCGCACGCTCCGGGTCGTGACGCCCAGGCGGTCGGCGAGCTCGGTGCCACTCCAGACGGGTCGGCTCTGGAGCAGGTCGAGCAGGCGCAGCACGCGGGCCGTCGTGCCGGAGCCGCTGTCGGACGTCGTGGACATGGCTCGAGCATGACAGCCTCTGCGGACAGGAACTGTCCTATATGGCTGGGAGGGTCGAGCCATGACCACGACACAGACCTCCATCGACTGGACCTCGGCCCTCGTCGACCAAGCCGCCCGGCACTGGACCAACCAGCTGCGCCCCCGCCTCGAGGGACTGACCGACGAGGAGTACCTCTGGGAGCCGACTCCCGGCGCGTGGAACGTCCACCCGCGCGGACAGGGCACGACCGAGATCCAAGGCGGCAGTGGTGCGCTGACCATCGACTTCGCCCACCCCGAGCCCGTCCCCGCACCCGTCACGACGATCGCCTGGCGGCTCGCGCACATCGTCGTCGGCGTCCTCGGCGCCCGGGTGCACAGCCACTTCGGCGGCCCCGAGGTCGACTACCTCACCTTCGACTACGCCGGCACCGCCGACGAGGCCCTGGCCCAGGTCGACGCGGCCTTCGCCGCCTGGACCGCAGGCGCCCGGGGCTGGGACGAGGCCGCGCTCGCCGAGCCCTGCGGACCGAGCGAGGGCCCCTGGGCCGAGCACCCGCGCGTCGAGCTCGTCCTCCACATCAACCGTGAGCTCATCCACCACGGCGCAGAGATCGCGCTGCTCCGTGACCTCTACGCCCACCGCAACGACTGAGAGAAGGACCAGACATGGCAGCCCACGTCCCACCCGTCGCCGACGAGCGCGAGAGTCTCATCGCCTACCTCGACCAGCAGCGCGACGCCTTCGCCACCGTCGCGTTCGGCCTGACCGAGGAGCAGATCCGACTCGCACCGACCGCCGGCACCCTCAGCATCGGCGGCCTCGTCAAGCACGTCACCACGTGCGAGCGCGGCTGGACCGAGCGCATGGCTGCGGCGCCCGAGGCGCCGGGCCCGCCGGACCGGTCCCTCGAGGAGCAGGCCACCGCCTGGGGCGACGACTTCCGCGTCACCGACGGTGACTCACTCGAGTCGCTCCTGGCCGCGCTCGCCGCCCAGGGCGACACGACCCGCGAGGTGCTCCGCCGGGCCGACCTCGGAGCCGCTGTGCCGGTGCCGCGCGACGCCCCGTGGTTCCCCCAGGACGTCGACGCGTGGTCGGTGCGTTGGGTCGCGATGCACCTCGTCGAGGAGCTCGCCCGGCACGCCGGGCACGCAGACATCGTCCGCGAGTCGATCGACGGCGCGACGACGTACGAGCTCGTGGCCGCCCGGGAGGGCTGGCCCCAGACGCCGTGGCTCACACCGTGGAGGCCGGCCGAGCGGAGCAGCGCCTGACGCGAGTTCCGTTGCAGCACAACGCTTGCAGCACAAAGGCGAAGGGCCCTTGGGAGTATGAGTCTCAAGGGCCCTTCTGGTTGATCGGTCGATGATGACGCTCCCGATCGACTTCTCGTCGTCTCCGGTCCCGGCCGCCTCGTCACCCGGCTGCCGCGGTGGGTTGCCCCACCGTGTGGACCCTCGTCTCCGAGTCGTCCCGCTCTCCCCGAGGGGAGGGCGTGAGAGATTTCTATCCCGCACCGACGGGGTCCGCAAGGGCTTTCGCGAAACATTTCAGCGGTCCACAGGCGGGCGGCGTGTCGTCCACAGGAAGGGCCCGCTTCTCCACCGGTTGTACGCGTCGGTGCACAGCTTGTGCACCACCCCTGTGGACGGCGGGGGGCTCAGTCGCCGGCCCCGCCCGACTCGTCGAGAACGGCCCGCAGGAGGGCCACCCCCGCCGCCGCGTCCCGGGCCCGCTCGCGGTCCCCGGCGGACGCATACGCGGCCCCCGCCTCGACGAGCGATCGCACCTCGGCGGCCACGAGCGAGCGCTCGGTGGCGTCGTCGAGCCGACGACGCTCGGCCTCCGTCACCCCGAGCCCGACAGCCGCCCCGGCCACGTCGGCCGACGTCGCGACGGTGCGGCCGTCGTCGACGGGCAGGGCCTCGGCATTCTCGATCGCGGCCACGGCGGTGCGCAGCACGCTGGCAGCTGCCCGGTCGCGCTCGCGCATGGCCGTCGTCAGACGGGAGCGCAGGACGGTGCGGAGTGCCGATGACATGCCGAGACGGTATGCCGCTGCCTACCCTGTGCGCCAAGGAGTTTCGCCCCGACTGAACTCAGCCCGGCGGACGAAGGCGCTCTCGGAAGAAGTCGCGGACGGCCGCGACGGCCTCCGGGTGCTTGTGGTCCGTGAGTGTCGCATGGTCGTGGCCGTCGAGCTCGACCGCGATGAAGCCGTCGCCGAGCTCACGACGCAGCGTCTCGAACCGCGTCCCCGTGGCCCAGTCACCGCGGTAGCGGACACCGAGCACCGCACACCCCTGCGCGACGCGGCGTCGCACCACCTCGAGGTCCGCAGCCGCCAGGTTGATGTCTGCGGCCCGCCGCCGTCCGAGCGGCAGCGGTGTCGCCGGCTGGGCGACGACGGGTGCCACCACGACGGGGTCGACCATCATCGCGAGCGCGAAACCACCGGTCACGCACATGCCGATCGCCCCCACTCCCGGGCCGCCCACGCGGAGGTGCAGGTCCCGCGCGAGGGCACGCAGCCACCCGGCAAGCGGTGCCGTGCGACCCGTCGCGAACATCGTGAACTCGCGGGTGACGCAGAGCCGCGGCACGACTCGCAGGGCCTCCCACGTGTGCGGTGGCGCGTGCGACGAGCCGAACAGGTGCGGCATCGTCACGGTGAAGCCGTCCTCGACGAGCTCGTCACCCAGCTCGATGACCTCCGGGGTCAGGCCCGGGCTCTCGTGCACGACGACGATCCCGGGCCCCTCGCCACGTTCGTAGACGGGGTAGGCGAAGCCGTCCGCGGTGAACTCCCCGCCTGCCCAGCCCGCCAGCAACGACATGCAAGGACCCTACGGCGGTCGGCGCTCCCGTGGGCCGAGTCCACCGCGCGACTACAGTGACGCCATGTCGAGCGACGCCGGTGCGGCACCGACCGAGGCCCCCGCCCACGGCGGCAGCGCCCTCCCGCGGTTCCTGTCCCGGCCGTCGCCACGGGACCCGGCCCCCGTCACCGACCCGGCCGAGCGGCGCGGTCTCCGCTGGGAGACGGTCCTCGTGCTCGGGGTCAGCCTCGGGTCATCGGCCGTCTACGCCGTCCTCAGCATCATCGAGAAGCTGACCCGCCCGGTCCCGCTGTCACAGCAGACGACGGCGATGAACCAGTCGGCCACGCCGGGACGTCCGTGGCTCGACCTCGCCTACCAGCTCGCCGGCATCGTCCTGCCCCTCGTCGCCGTCGCCCTGGCGCTCTACCTGCTCAACCACGTCCGGAGGCCGGCCGTCGACGTGCGCGCCGGCCACTTCGTCGGCCTCGACCGCCGCGAGCCCGGCCGTGACCTCCTCCGCGGGCTCGGGCTCGCCGCCGTCATCGGCATCCCGGGGCTCGGCTTCTACTTCCTCGCCAAGGCGATCGGCATCAACACCCAGGTCTCGGCCGCCAACCTCGAGGCGGTGTGGTGGTCGGCTCCCGTGCTCGTCCTCGCGGCCGTCGAGAACGCCCTCCTCGAGGAGGTCATCATGGTCGGCTACCTCTTCACGCGGTGGCGCCAGACCGGATGGTCGTGGCCGCTCGTCATCGGGCTCTCAGCGCTGATCCGTGGCAGCTACCACCTCTACCAGGGCTTCGGCGGCTTCGCCGGCAACATCGTCATGGGGCTCGTCCTCGGCCTCGTCTTCGTGCGCACCCGGCGCGTCATGCCGCTCGTCGTGTGCCATGCCGTGCTCGACACCGTGGCCTTCGTCGGCTACTCCGTGCTGCGGTCGCGCGGGGTCTCGATCTGACCGCCCCCGCCGGCCGCCGTCGGAGCGCCGCGCGGCCCACCCAGCCCCACTGCATACGATGTCGCCCATGAACTCGGCCAGACAGGTGCGCGCTCGCCTGCTCGGGGACCCGGCCGACGACTACCGGCTGACCCGCCGCACCGCCGGACGCATCGCGTGGCTCGGCTGGGCCGGGCCGCTCTTCTTCATGCTCGTCGGTGGCTTCATGCGCTTCTGGCACATCGGCGCCCCGCACCAGCTGATCTTCGACGAGACGTACTACGTCAAGCAGGGCTGGTCGATGGTCCTGTACTGGTTCGAGATGAAGAACGACGACGTGCTGCAGGAGGCCAAACAGGTCGACCAGCACTTCACCGCCAACGACCCGATGGTCTACGGCACCGAGGGCGACTTCGTCGTCCACCCACCCGTCGGCAAGTGGCTCATCGGCTGGGGCGAGGCGCCGTTCGGCATCCTCAACTCCTTCGGCTGGCGCTTCGCCGTCGCGCTCGCCGGCACGATCTCGATCTTCATGCTCGGTCGCATCGCTCGTCGGCTCTACCGCTCCGACCTCCTCGGCACCGTCGCGGCCGCGCTCCTCGCCTTCGAGGGCCACCACTTCGTCCACTCGCGCACCGGCCTGCTTGACATCTTCGTCATGTTCTTCGGGCTCGCCGCCTTCGGCGCGCTGCTCATCGACCGCGACAAGGCGCGGGAGGTGCTGGCCCGCACGGTCGGTGACCGCGCCCGGGCCGCGACCTCGTGGATGGGGCCGTGGCTCGGCTGGCGTCCGTGGCGGTGGGTCGCCGGCATCATGCTCGGGCTCTCGGCCGGCGTGAAGTGGTCGGGCCTCTACTTCCTCGTCTTCTTCGGGGTGCTCACCGTGCTCTGGGACGTCGGGGCCCGCCGGGCAGCCGGCGTGCGCGGCTGGTCGGCCGGCGGCATCGTCAAGGACGGGCCGTACGCCTTCGTGCAGCTCGTCGTCACCGCCGTCGTCACGTACGTCGCGAGCTGGACCGGCTGGATCCTCACCAAGGGCGGCTCGTTCCGCACGTGGGCGCAGAACAACCCCGACACCGACTACGGCTGGCTGCCCGACTGGTGGCGCTCCCTCTGGGCCTACCACCAGCAGATGTACGCCTCGACGCAGGCGATCACGAGCTCGCACCCGTACCAGACCAACCCGTGGTCCTGGCTCATCCAGGGGCGGCCCACCTCGTTCTTCTACGAGGGCCCGAAGAAGGGCGCCGACGGCTGCATCGTCGACCAGTGCAGCAAGGCGATCACCTCGATCGGCACCGTCTCGATCTGGTGGGGCGCGACGCTCGCGATCTTCGTCCTGCTCTTCATGTGGGCGCTGCACCGCGACTGGCGCGCCGGCGCGATCCTCTGCGCCCTCTTCGCCGGCTACCTGCCGTGGTTCTTCCTCGGTGACCGGACGATCTACTCCTTCTACGAGGTCGCGTTCGTCCCCTACGCCGTGCTCGCCTGCGTCTACGTCCTCGGGCTCGTCGTCGGCGGCCGCGACGCCTCCCTGACGCGCCGCCGTATCGGCTACGGGCTCATGGGTGCGTTCGTGCTCGTCACCATCGGCCTCTTCGCGTTCTTCCACCCGATCTACGTCGCCGACGTCATCCCGTTGTCGGAGTGGCAGGCTCGGATGTGGTTCCCCAGCTGGGTCTGAATCCGCGCGGGCCGGCCGTCGCCAAGGTGGGACGTCTGCCGGAGGCGCCGGTCCTCGGCCGCAACCGGTCAGTGCACGATCCGGACGTTCGGGGCAGAACGGTCTACCCTGAACGGTGCACCATCGTTCATCTGACCCATCCCTCGGACCCACCGTCTGCTAGAGGTACGGCCGGCGCCCACGCCCGTTTCGGGAGCAGGTGAGGAGACCCCTCATCTGCGGACGAGAGCGCGGAAGACCGCTCCCCAGAAGCGCGCTGTCCCTTCTCAAAGGAGTCCTGATGACGTTCTCTCCCCTAGGCCGAGCTCACGCGCCAGTCGCGGCGGCGGTCGGCCTCCTCGCCCTCCTCGCTGCGTCGGGGCCGACCACGGCCTCACATCCCCTCGTCGCGGACGCGGGTGCGGTGTCCGAGGTGCACCCGGTCGCAGCCCGATCGCACCCGGCCACGGCCACGCCGGTCGAGCACCTCGTGGTCATCTACCAGGAGAACGTCTCCTTCGACCACTACTTCGCCACCTACCCGCAGGCCGTGAATACCGCCGGTGAACCCTCGTTCCGACCGGCACCCGGCACGCCGAGCGTCAACGGGCTGGGCGTCTCCCTGCAGTCGCCCAACAACCCCAACTCCGTCCAGCCGTTCCGTCTGGCCCGATCCCAGGCACAGACCTGCGACCAGGACCACAACTACAAGGACGAGCAGCTGGCCTTCGACCACGGGCTGATGGACAAATTCGTCGAGACCGTCGGCCGAGGTGCCGGCGTCTGCGCCGACTACGGCCACGGCAAGGGTCTGGTCATGGGCTACTACGACGGCAACACCGTCACGGCGCTCTGGAACTACGCGCAGCACTTCGCGATGAGCGACAACCACTTCAGCAGCACCTTCGGGCCCTCCACGCCTGGTGCCATCAACCTCGTCTCGGGGCAGACCCACGGGTTCAGCCCGGACGGCGGGGCGGTGCCGGCCGCCAGTGGCACCATGATCGGCGACCCCCAGCCGAAGGGCGACATCTGCGACACCCGCGACACCAGCTCGTCGGTGGACCCCCGCAATCGAAACGTCGGCGACCTGCTCAACGCCCAAGGAGTCAGCTGGGGCTGGTTCCAGGGAGGCTTCGCCGACTGCGCGGCCTCGCACACCGACGCCGGCGGGGTCGTGAGCAAGGACTACATCCCGCACCACGAACCGTTCCAGTACTACGCCAGCACGGCGAACCCCGACCACACGCGTCCGACGTCGACGGCCGAGATCGGACACGCCGGACCCGCCAACCACCAGTACGACCTGACCGACTTCTGGTCCGCCGTGCGAGCTCACAGCCTGCCGTCGGTCAGCTTCCTCAAGGCGGCCGCCTACCAGGATGGGCACGCCGGATACTCCACGCCGCTCGACGAGCAGCGCTTCCTCGTCGAGACGCTCAACCAGCTCCAGAAGTCGTCCCAGTGGGAGCACACCGCCGTGGTCATCGCCTACGACGACAGCGACGGCTGGTACGACCACCAGATGTCGCCGATCGTCAACCAGTCCCGGGAGGCCAATGATGCGCTGACCGGGCCCGGCGCCTGCGGCACCAACCCCGCCCGGATCGCCGGCGGCTACCTGGACCGGTGTGGCTACGGTCCACGGCAGCCGCTGCTCGTCATCTCGCCGTTCGCCAAACGCAACTTCGTCGACCACTCGGTCACCGACCAGACCTCGATCCTCAGGTTCATCGAGGACAACTGGAACACCGGGCGGGTGGGCAACTACTCCTTCGACGAGAAGGCCGGACCCCTGACCAACCTCTTCACCTTCCGGACCCCCGGAGACGACGGCCACGGCGCCCGCGCCCCGCGCCTCACACTCGACCCGGAGACCGGTCAGCCCAAGGCCCTGTGACGAGCCCGTTCGGTGGGTGAAGCCGAGGGGAGCCGTCGCTCCGTCTCCTCCCGAATCCCCATCCACAGATGGCAGAAGGCCGGACGACGAACACGTCCGGCCTTCTGCCATGTGTGGAGCTGAGGGGATTCGAACCCCTGGCCTTCTCATTGCGAACGAGACGCGCTACCAACTGCGCCACAGCCCCTTGGTGCGAAGGAACGATAACACCACGCCGACCGGCATACCCAATCGACCCGCGCCCGCAGAGCGTGGTGGATCGTCGGCACCCAGCGCCGGCAAAGCACCGCGACTAGGACGTCGCGGACGCCCTCGGCGTCGCCGCTGACGGCGTCGGCGCCGTGGACGTCTCAGACCCAGAAGGGCTTGGCGAGGGCGTCGGCTTGCCGGCCTCGGCAATGGCCTTCTCGAGCGCGGCGACCGTCGCGGCATCGACCGTCCCGGTGGCAGGGACGTCGAGCTCTGCCTGGAACTTCTTGAGCGCCTCCGTCAGGGCAGGTGTCCACCGTCCGTCGACGGGACCGTCCCAGAAGCCGGCGAGCTTGAGGGTCTGTTGCACGGCGGCCGTCGACGCGAGCTCCTCCTGCGCGGCCGCGCCTCCCTTGGCCTGCAGGTCGGACTGGAGGGCCTCCTGCGTCGCCTTGTCGACCGTGCCGGTGACCGGCAGTCCGTGGGCCTTTTGCAGCGCCTGCACGGCGTCGACCGTCGACGGCCCGTACACGCCGTCGACCTTGCCGGTGAAGTATCCGGCCTCGCTGAGGGACTTCTGCAGCGTGGCCGTGTAGTCGTGCACCGCCGTCTGGGCGGACTTCTGCGCCTCGTCGGTCAGACACCCTGCGTCGGCGAACAGGGCCAGCCACGACATCTCGAGCGCCACTGCGGCGGCGTTGAACTGCTGGGAGGCCTGGCGCAGGGGCGTCTGAGCACCGATGCCCTGCTGAGCTGCCGTGAACTCGGTCTCGGCCTGCGTGACCCGGTTCACCGTCGCCGGCGGCACGGTCGGTGTCGGGCTCTGGCTCGCCGCCGGGGTCGTGGCGCTCGACGATGACCCAGCCGTGGTGTTCCCCGCGGCCGCGGCTGCCTGGGCGGCCGCCAGCTCCTGCTCTGCCGTCACCACCGCAGCCTGGGCGTCGACCGCGGCCGTGGCGGCTGCGGTGGCGTCCGCACGCGGCTGCTCGAGGTCGGCACCTGCCGTCTGCACGTCCCCCACCGTCGGGGCCGTCGCCGTCAGCACGTCCCCGTAGCGGTCGACCGCCGTGACGTAGTCGGCCGCCGTGGTGCAGAAGTGCGCCGCTGCCGCCGCGGCGTCCGTCCGTGCCCTGGCCAGCGCTTGCTCCTTGACGGACACCCGCGCATCGGGCAGTGCCGTCCCGGTGCTGCAGGCGGCAACCGCCATCGCGATCGCCACCGCGCAGCCCCCGACGCGGACCCGACTCCGGCGACGCGCGCCGGACGGACGCCCTCCGACCCCAGTGCTGTCGGAGGTGTCGGACGGGCCGGTCAGGGGCAGCACGGCGGCTCACCCACGTCAGGCCAGCGCCTTGGCCTTGAGAGCGTCGAACTCGTCCTGGGTGATGGTCCCGGAGTCGAGCAGCCCCTTCGCGCTGGCGATCTGGGCCGACGGGCTCTCCGCCGCCTGCGAGCCGGCCGCCTGACGGATGTACTCGTCCTGCTGGGCCTTCATCTGGGCCATCTCCGTCATCTGACGCTCGGTCATGCTGCGCCCACGGGCGATGAGGTAGATCAGGGCGCCCAACCAGGGCACGAGGATGAGCAGAACGGCCCAGCCCGCCTTGCCCCAGCCGCTGAGCTCGCGGTCACGGAACAGGTCGAAGATGCACCGGAACCACACGGTGATCGCGGCGATCCAGATGAAGAACCAGAAGCTCCACAGCAAGACGTCCCAGAAGTTGTTCGTGATGTTGTCCATGTCAGTCCCCTCGGTGCGGTGTAGCGGTGATCAGGGCGCTGACGTGCGCCGTTGACCTCAGCCTGCCCACGGAGCCGGCGAGGTGCCTCAACCGCTGAGGGTGAACCGTTCCGACGAAAACCGGCTGTAACTGCCGGCCTCCCCCAGCGTGCCCGGCCTCACGTTCCCCCCGACGTGCTGTCCGGGGCTGCCATCTCACGTGCTCTTTCATACTTTGGGGGTGATGTTCACCCCGCGCTCAACCGTGACGGTGGGATCGGTGGGAGGGCTCTCGTGGGGCCCCGGGCGGCGAGTGGACCGGATGACACCGTTCGCTCGGGGCAGCACGACACCGGACAGAAGCCACACGAGAGACAGGGCATCGGTGATGGGTTCCGACACAAGTTCCAGGCCCGGCGTCAGCGTCGGTCCCACCAGCGAGTTCAGCTTGTTCTTCCACGTCAAGCCGGGACACGGTGAGGCTCTCCACCAGGCCCTTCGGGACCTGCAGGACGCGCCCGGCTACCGGCCCGGCGACTACGAGATGCCGATCGCCTCCATCCACGAGGCACGCTTCGTCCCCTTCGACGACGACACGCGGCTTCTCTTCGCCACGAGCTTCGACGGGCCCTGGGACGCGTACATGGAGGACTTCGCGTCGAAGCCGCTCAAGCTCTTCGACTCGATATTCCAGCACGTCGTGGGCTACGAGGGACTCCCGTCGTTGCAGGCGGTCAAGGACTTCATCCTCAGTGCCCAGCAGACCGCCGGTGGCTACGCCCGCAACTACGGCGGCACGGTGAAGCAGATCCGGAAGGCCATCACGGTCAACGACGCGTTCCAGGAGGTCCTCGACGACCCCGGGGCAGCCGACGCCTTGCAGCACCCAGCGCTGCGACCGCTGCTCGACGTGGCCGCGGACTAGTCGACAGCCCTACCTCGGGAGCGAATGCATGTCCGACCACATCTCCGGCCCGCGCGCGCTGGCCGAGCCGATCGCCGACATCACCGACGTGTACGCCTTCCCGAGCCCGCAGCGGCCCGGACGTCTGGTGCTCGTCATGAACACGCTGCCGTTCGCCCAGCCCGGCGATCACTTCTCGGACGGGCTCATCTACCGGTTCCGCCTGCGCCAGCTCACGGCCCGCGCCGGCGGCGGCCCCAGACTGTTCGACATCGCCGAGCGCGAGGTCACGGTCGACGTCGTCTTCGACGAGCCGGACGCGGAGGGTCCGCACGCGCAGGACGGCGTGGTCCGCACCTCGGGCGGCGTCAGCCAGTCGTTCCGTGCCGGGGAGCGGAGCGGCGGCTCCACCGACCCGTTGCGCGTCTTCGCCGGCGTCCGCTGGGACCCGTTCTTCATGGACGCTCCTGCCGCGTTGAAGACCATCGCCACCGGGGAGCTCAGCTTCGCGCAGCCCGGGACCATCTTCCTCGACGGCAAGAACGTCCTCAGCATCGTCGTCGAGCTCGACGTGGCCACCCTCGTGGGCGCGGATGTCGCTCTCGTGGGCGTCATCGCGGAGACCCTGACCCGCGGCAGGTTGAACGTCCGCATCGAGCGCGTCGGCCGGCCCGAGGTCAAGAACCTCATGCTCGCGCCGAAGCAGTTCGACCAGGTCAACCGCGACCTCGAGATCCGCGACCTCTACAACATGGAGGACGGTTTCCACCTCGCCGAGGGGTACAAGGGCGCCTACCGGGCTCGACTGGACGCCAACCTCGCCTTCTGGGACGGCCTCGACGGCAAGGCGGACTGGTCGGTCGACGAGAGCGGAGCGCATGCCCTCCGCGGGGTCATGCTCGACGACTTCCTCGTCGTCGACGTCAGCAAGCCGTACGCGGAGCGTGGCACCTTCTTCGAGATCGAGCGAGCACTCATGAACGGGGAGGCGCACCGCACCTGCGGTGGGCGCGCCCTCAACGACGACGTGATGGACACGATCTTCACCCTGCTCGTCACCGCCGGCCTCGGGCCCGCCATCAGCGACGGCGTCGATGGGGCGAGCATGCCTGCCTCGACATCCTTTCCGTATCTCGCCGACCCGAACCCGGAGCCACCTGTGCCGCCGGCGCACATCTAGGTCGGGCCGTGAACCCGCCGACGCCCGCCTCCACCACGAGCGCCTCTCCGGGGGCCGGGACCGCCGAGACGACCGGAGCGCCCGCGGGGCCCCCGCTCGAGATCGACGACATCCAGGGCGGCGCGCTCTACGAGCGGCCCTCGCCGTACGTCGGCACCTACCTGCTCCTCCAGATCCATGAGGCCGCCGACGGGCGGGAGCTCATCCGACGGCTGCTCCCTCTCCTGGAGCCGGGGCCGGCCTCCGCAGCACCGCGGTCCGGCGCCTGGTTGACCGTGGCGTTCACCTACGAGGGCCTCAGGGTGCTCGGTGTCCCGGAGGAGTCGCTGGACAGCTTCGCCCCGGAGTTCCGGGAGGGGATGGCGGCCCGCGCGGCCGAGCTCGGTGACGTCGGCGCGAGCAGCCCCGAGCTCTGGGAGAAGCCCCTGGGCACCCGTGACGTGCACGTCGCGCTGGCCGCGCTCGCCCCCGATGCCGCCGACCTCGAGTCGGTGGTGGCTCGAGCCCGCCACGCGCAGGAGGAGATCCCGGGCGTCGAGGTGATCTGGCGCCAGGACTGCTACCAGCTGCCCACCGGACGCACGTCGTTCGGCTTCAAGGACGGGATCGGGCAGCCCGCCGTGGAAGGGGTGGGGACGCCGACCACGAACCGCGGGGAGCCGCCCATCAAGGCGGGCGAGTTCATCCTCGGCTACCCCGACGAGACCGGCGGCCTGGCGCCCATGCCGACCCCTGAGGTCCTCGGCCGCAACGGCACGTACATCGTCTTCAGGAAGCTGCACACCCGCGTCGCCGCCTACCGCCAGTACCTCCGCGACAAGGCGAGGACCCGTGAGGAGGAGGCCCTGCTCGGAGCCAAGATGGTCGGGCGGTGGCAGAGCGGCGCGCCGCTCGTCCTCTCCCCCGACGAGGACGACCCCGAGCTCGGCAGCGACGCCCGACGCAACAACGACTTCGGCTACACCTCGGACCTGCGCGGCTTCAAGTGCCCCGCCGGAGCCCATGCCCGACGCGCCAACCCGAGGGACTCACTCGACCACGAGATGAGCGTCGACGTGCGGCTGCACCGCATGATCCGCCGGGGTACGAGCTACGGTCCGATGCTGCCCGACGGTGTCCTCGAGGACGACGGCGAGGACCGGGGCATCATCTTCGTCTTCGCGGGGGCGCACCTCAAGCGCCAGTTCGAGTTCGTCAAGACGCAGTGGCTCAACGACGGGATCTTCATCGGCGCGCCCGCCGAGAAGGACCCCCTCGTCGGGGCGACCGACGGGTCCGGCGCCTTCACCATCCCGCAGCACCCCATCCGTCGCAGGTTGCCGGACGTGCCGCCCTTCGTGGTCACCCGGGGCGGCGAGTACTGCTTCGCCCCGGGGCTGCGAGCGCTGCGGTGGCTCGCCGAGCTCCCTGAAGACTGATCAACCGAACGAGGAGAGCGCATGTCCGACACGACCGGCACCGACCGCTGGAAGGCCCTTGACTTCGCGCCGCCTCCCCCCGACGAGGACGCAGCCGAGCCCTCCGTGCTCGTCGAGTACGTGGCCGGGGACACCGTCGCCGTGATCACCCTGAACAGGCCGCTCGCCGACAACGCCATCACGACCGAGATGGGCGCACGCCTGACCGAGGTGCTCGAGACGATCGCCGTGCGGCCTTCCATCCGCGTCGCCATGATCACCGGCGCCGGTGAGCGGGCCTTCTCGGTCGGCAGCGACCTGCGCCAGCGCCAGAGCATGACGAAGGAGCAGTGGCTGCGGCAGCGGCAGGACTTCGACCGCACCCTCTACACACTCCGCCAGCTGCGCAAGCCGATCTTCGCCGTCGTCAACGGGATCGCGTACGGCGGCGGGTCCGAGATCGCCCAGAGCACGGACTTCATCATCGCGTCGGAGAACGCCACCTTCGGCCAACCCGAGGCCATGATCGGGCTCTCGGCCGGAGGCGGCTCACCGGCGCTGCTCCCCCGCCTCCTGCCACGGGGACGGGCCCTGCAGATGCTCCTGACCGGAGACCCCGTCACGGCGCACGAGGCCCACCGGATCGGGATGGTCAACGAGCTGCACCCGCAGGCGGACCTCATGTCCCGCGCGCTGGCCATCGCGGAGAAGATCGCGAGCAACTCGCCGACCGCCGTCCAGGCCGTCAAACGTGCGGTTCACCTGGGCGAGGGACAGCCGATCGAGCAAGCCGTCGCCATCATGATGGACGCCCACTGGCGCTCGGCCGTGCACCCCGATCGGGTCGAAGGTATCGGCGCCTTCAACGAGAACCGAGACCCCCACTTCCAGGACTCGGACTACTGACCGAGCCGTGATCGACACCCCTGCTCGACCCCCTGCTCGACCCCCTGATCGACCCCCTGATCGACGAGGAGCCCACCATGCTGGTTGACGACAGTCTCCGACGAGCCCGGTCCGCGCTGACGATGATCCACCAACAGCCGTTCAACGCCGAGGCCCCACCCGAAGGGCTGACGGGCGACACCACCCCGACGGAGCAGCACTACGTCCGCAGCAACTTCGCACTGCCGGAGCACGACGGCACGCTCGAGATCGGTGGCGCCGTGGGCTCTCCCACGACGCTCACGCTGGACGACCTGCGCGCCCTGCCGTCCGTCGAGCGGGCCGTCACGCTCGAGTGCGCGGGAAACGGGCGGCTCGAGACGCGGCCGCTGCCCGCGGGAGAGCCATGGGGGGCGTATGCCGTCTCCACCGCCGTGTGGACGGGCACCTGGCTGCGCGACGTGCTCGAGCGGACGCAGCCCGATCCCGCCGGCGTGGAGGTCCGTTTCGAGGGCGCCGACAGCGGCTCCTACCTCCTCAACCCGGTGCTCGCCCAGACCGTGAAGTCCGACCTGACGTTCGTCCGTTCGCTGACCCTCGAGCACGCTCTCGACCCGGCTGCGGAGATCCTCATCGCCTACGAGATGAACGGACGCCCGCTCGGTCGCGACCACGGGGCGCCGTTCCGGATCGTCGTGCCAGGCTGGTTCGCCGTCGCCTCGGTCAAGTGGCTCAAGAGGATCGACGTCGTCACGGAGCCGTTCGAGGGCGAGTTCCAGACCGGGCACTACGTGTACGAGTGGCCGGATCGTCCCCACGAGCGCGTGACGACGATGCGCGTGCGGGCACGCGTCACCGACCCGGCGCCGGGGGCGGTCCTCACGCCGGGCACCCACGTGATCCGCGGGAAGGCCTGGTCGGGCACCGGGCCGGTCACGAACGTCGACCTCAGCTTCACCGGCGAAGGTGACTGGAGCCCTGCCGTGGTCGAGGCCCCCCAGGGTCCGCACCAGTGGCAGAGCTGGGCCTACGAGTGGGACGTCGCCCTGCCGGGGCGGTACAGCATCCGCGCCAAGGCGACCGACGCCGCAGGCAACGAGCAGCCGGACGTCCCACCGTGGAACCGGCTCGGATACGGGAACAACGCCGTCGAGGTGTCCTACGTCGACGTGCGCTGACCGCGCACCCGCGGCCGCCTCGTGGGTAAGGGACGGACATGCCCCACGCAAGGATCGGCGTCTCCGGCTGGCGCTACCCGTCGTGGCGCGGCGACTTCTACCCGAAGGGTCTTCCCCAGCGGCTCGAGCTGACGTATGCCGCCGAGCGGATGACGTCGATCGAGGTGAACGGCTCCTTCTACTCCCTCCAGCGTCCGAGCTCGTATGCCGCGTGGCGGGCTGCCGTGCCCGACGACGTCACCTTCGCGGTCAAGGGTGGGCGCTTCATCACTCACATGAAGGCGTTGCGCGACGTCGAGACCCCGCTGGCCAACTTCTTCGCGAGCGGGGTCCTCGCGCTCGGCCCCCAGCTCGGCCCGGTGCTGTGGCAGCTGCCGGCCCGCATCGAGTTCGACCCGAACCGTGTCCGGAGCTTCCTCCAGCTGCTGCCACGCTCGACGGGCGAGGCCGCGCGGCTGGCCGAGAAGCACGACGACAAGCTCAAGGAGGACCGCATCCTGACGACGTGCGAGGTCGACGTCCCGATGCGGCACGCCCTCGAGCCGCGTCACGACAGCTTCGACACCGAGGAGGCCCGGGCGCTCTGCGCTGAGTACGGCGTCGCCATGGTGATCGCCGACAGCGCAGGAACGTGGCCCGTCATGGACGACGCGACGAGCGACTTCCGCTACGTGCGGCTGCACGGCGAGACCGAGCTCTACGCCAGCGGCTACACGGACGAGTCCCTCGACCGGTGGGCGCGAACCTGCCACCACTGGATGGAGCAGGGGCACGACGTCCACCTCTACTTCGACAACGACGCGAGAGGTCACGCGCCGCACGACGCGGTGGGCCTCGTCCGGCGGCTCGGGCTGTCCACGGTCGCCTGAGCCGTGGACGTAGGTCGATGCGTCCGCGCGGAGACCACGCGGCATACGGTGTCGTCACGAGAGTCCTCGGACGACGGGAGACAGTCATGACCGAGCAGCACGCGGGTGAGGCGCCGTGAACCGCGACGAGCTCCGGGCCGCGCAGGAGCCCCTCAAGGCCCGCTACCGCGAGGACCCGGGCGCGGCCCTGCACCCGGTGTCGGCGAGCGCCGTCTTCGGCGAACCGGTCACGGTCGAGGTGCGCACCGCCGCTGGGGCGGTCCGCGCCGGGCTGCACCCGGCCGCGGGCGGCGACGGGTCCGATGCGTGCTCGGGCGACATGCTCATGGAGGCGCTCGTCGCGTGCGCCGGGGTGACGCTGCACGCCGTGTCGGTCGCGTTCGGCGTCGACCTGCGCGAGGTGGAGGTTCGGGCGGAGGCGACGTTCGACGCGCGCGGCACGCTCGGTGTCGACCGGACGGCACCGGTCGGGGTCCTCGGCCCGAGGGTCGTCGCCGAGGTCACGACGGACGCCGACGACACCACCCTGCAACGGCTCGCGACCGCCACGGAGCGCTACTGCGTCGTCGGCCAGTCGCTCCGGGAGCCACCGACGATCGAGGTGCGGCGCCGGGCGCCGCGGGACCGATAGGTTCGTCGCGTGAGCCGAAGCGTCTACGTCGCCTCGCCCGAGGGCCTGACGGGCAAGTCCGCCGTGGCCCTCGGCCTGCTCGACGCCCTGTTGCGCGAGGTCGGGTCGGTCGGTGTCTACCGCCCGCTGACGACCCTCGGGGGCACCGGTCTCGACGACGAGGTCGACCACATCGTCGAGATGCTCGTCAGCCAGCCCGGCGTCGAGCAGACCTACGAGGAGGCACTCGGAGTCACCTACGCCCAGGCGCACGACGACCCCGACGAGGCGCTGCACGTCATCGTCGAGCGGTTCGGCGCGCTGAGCGCACGCTTCGAGGTCATCATCGTGCTCGGCTCCGACTACACCGACGTCTCGACGGGCACCGAGCTGTCCTTCAACGCTCGGGTGGCCGCCAACCTCGGCTCGGCCGTCGTGCTCGTCGTGCACGGCCGCGACCGCACGCCCGACCAGATCCGCGTCGCCGCCGACAGTGCCATCACCGAGCTGCGCGCCAACCACGCCCAGACCGTCGCCGTCGTCGCCAACCGCGTCGACCCGGCCGACCTCGACGAGGTGCGGGCCGTGCTCGGCACCCTGCCCTTCCCGGTCACCGCCGCGATCCCCGAGAACCCGCTCCTCTCCGCGCCGAGCTTCCGGGCTCTCGCCGACGCGATCGGGGCGCGGCTCGTCCTCGGCAGCGAGTCGTGGATGGACCGCGACAGTCTCGGGCTCGTCGTCGCGGCGATGAGCCTGCCCAACGTGCTCGCCCGGCTCGGCCCGGACGTCACCGTCATCGCGCCGAGCGACCGCACCGACCTCATCCCGGGCCTCCTGCTCGCCCACCAGTCCGGCACCTTCCCGACCCTGGCGGGGATCATCCTCACCGGCGGCTACCCGATCCCCGAGACGATCTCGCGCCTGTCGGCCGGCGTTCAGCAGGACCTGCCGATCGCCCTCACCGACGACGGCACCTTCCGCACGGCCGAGCGGCTCATGCAGGTGCGCGGTCCGATGACGAAGGGATCGCGCAACAAGATCGAGACGGCACGCCGGCTCTTCTCCGAGAGCGTCGACCAGGCCGCCCTGCTCACCGCCATCGACGTCTCGGCCTCCGAGGTGCGCACGCCGCTGATGTTCGAGTTCCAGCTCATGGAGCGGGCTCGCTCCGACCGCAAGCACATCGTGCTCCCCGAGAGCCAGGACGACCGCATCCTCGAGGCCGCTGACGTGCTGCTTCGACGAGGCGTCGCCGACCTGACGCTGCTCGGCGACGAGACGAAGGTGCGGGCCCGCGGGTCGGCGCTCGGGCTCGACCTCGACGCCGCGACCGTCGTCTCCCCCACCGACGCCGACCTCGTCGAGCGCTTCGCGCAGGAGTATGCCGTGGCGCGGGCCCACAAGGGCATGACCGTCGAGCGTGCCCGGGAGGTCGTCACCGACATCTCGTTCTTCGGCACGATGATGGTGCACCTCGGCCTCGCCGACGGCATGGTGTCCGGCGCCGTCAACACGACGGCGCACACGATCCGTCCGGCGCTCGAGTTCGTCAAGACCGCCGACGGGGTCAAGACGGTCTCGAGCGTCTTCCTCATGTGTCTCGCCGACCGGGTGCTCGTCTACGGCGACTGCGCGGTGATCCCCGACCCGACGGCCGAGCAGCTCGCCGACATCGCGATCTCCTCGGCGCAGACCGCGCAGCAGTTCGGGATCGAGCCGCGGGTCGCGATGCTCTCCTACTCGACCGGCACGAGCGGCTCCGGCGCCGAGGTCGAGAAGGTCCGTGCCGCAACGGAGCTCATCGCCCAGCGGGCACCGGATCTCGCGCTGGCCGGGCCGATCCAGTACGACGCCGCCATCGACCCCGTCGTGGGTCGGGCCAAGATGCCTGACTCCGACGTCGCCGGCCACGCCACGGTCTTCGTCTTCCCCGACCTCAACACCGGCAACAACACGTACAAGGCCGTGCAGCGCAGCGCGCACGCCGTCGCGGTGGGCCCGGTGCTCCAGGGTCTGCGCAAGCCGGTCAACGACCTCTCCCGCGGCGCCCTCGTCGACGACATCGTCAACACCGTCGCCATCACCGCCGTCCAGGCGCAGGGCGTCTCGACCGAGCAGCAGGGAGCCGGCCAGTGACGGAGTCCACCCACGACAGGCCCGTCCTCGTCCTCAACGCCGGCTCGTCATCGCTCAAGTACCAGCTCGTCGTGGCGGAGTCGGGCGAGGTCCGCGCCGGTGGGATCGTCGAGCGCATCGGCGAGGCGGGCAGCGACGTCACCGACCATTCGGCCGCGCTCGAGGCGATGACGACCCAGCTGCACGCCGACGGAGTCGACCTCGACGAGGTGCCGCTCCGCGCCGTCGGTCACCGCGTCGTCCACGGCGGCCCCGACTTCTCGGAGCCGGTCGTCATCGACGACGCCGTGCTCGACCGCATCAGGGCGCTGAGCGCCCTTGCGCCACTGCACAACCCGGCTGCCGTCATCGGCATCGAGGCCGCTCGGCAGCACTACGACGTGCCCCACGTCGCCGTCTTCGACACCGCCTTCTTCTCATCCCTTCCGGCCGCGGCGTCGACGTATGCGGTGCCCCGCGACCTCGCCGCGAAGCACTCCATCCGCCGCTACGGCTTCCACGGCACCTCGCACCAGTTCGTCGCGCAGGCGACGGCCGACCTGCTGGGTCGCCCCCTCGCTGATCTGCGCCAGGTGATCCTCCACCTCGGCAACGGGTGCTCGGCGTCCGCGGTGCGCGGTGGCCAGGCCGTCGAGACGTCGATGGGCCTGACGCCCCTGCAGGGTCTCGTCATGGGCACCCGCTCTGGCGACGTCGATCCCGGGCTCCACGCCTACCTCGCCCGAGAGGCAGGGATGACGCTCGGCGAGATCGACACGCTCCTCAACAAGAAGTCCGGCGTCCTCGGGCTGAGCGGTGTCAACGACTTCCGCGAGCTCGTGCAGCGAGTCGATGCGGGGGACGCGGATGCGCGTCTCGCGTTCGACGTCTTCGTCCACCGGCTCAAGCACTACGTCGGCGCCTACCTCGCCATCCTCGGCGGGGCCGACGTGCTCGTCTTCACGGCGGGCATCGGACAGCACAGCGCCCCTGTCCGGGCCGCGGTCGCCGACGGGCTCGCCGAGCTGGGCATCACGGTCGACGCGGACCTCAACGCGTCGGGCTCGAGCGCGGCACGCGTCATCTCTCCTGACGGGTCACGCGTCGTCGTCGCGGTCGTGCCGACCAACGAGGAGCTCGCCATCGCCCGACAGACGGCCGACCTCGTCGGCTGACCGCCCACCTCACGCCGGTTCGTGGTGATGTCGGCACCCCCGTGGGTGCCGCGATCACCTCGACGGGCGCTGGGCCTCGAGGTACTCGCGCAGGGACGTGGGCCGGCGACCCGTCAGCCGCTCGACGTCGCCGCTGACGCCGTCGAGCTCACCCGCGGCCACGGCGGTGTACGTCGACACCCAGGCGTCCACCTGCCAGTCCGGGGCCCCGTAGACCGCGCGGGACGCGTACGCCTCCTCGACCGTCTCGTCGTGGTAGCGCACCTCGCGGCCCGTCACCTCGGTGATGACCTGCGCCATCTCGGCGAACGTCAGCGCCTCGGGCCCGGTCAGTGCGTACGTCGCGCCTGCGTGCGCGGCCGGGTCGAGCAGGACGGTGACCGCGACGCGCGCGATGTCGTCGTGCGCGACGACGGCGGCCCGGCCGTCGCCGGCGGGGCCGCGGACCACACCGTCCTCGCCGACCATGTGGTCCATGAACTCGAGGTAGAGGTTGTCGCGCAGGAACGTCCACGCCATGCCCGAGTCGCGGAGGTGCTGCTCCGTGGCCGCGTGGTCACGAGCCAGGGTGAACGTCGCATCCGGCGCTGCTCCGAAGAACGAGACGTAGACGACGTGTCCGACCCCGGCAGCCGCGGCGGCATCGACGAAGGCTCGGTGCTCGGCGAGCCGGTCCTCGTTCTCGGCCGCCGAGACCATGAAGAGGGTCTCGACCCCCTCGAGAGCCGCTCGGGCGGCGTCGGCGTCGCGGTAGCTGCACTGAGCCGCAACGGAACCCTGCAGTTCCGGCGCCCGACTGGCGTCACGGACGAGGAGCCGCTGGGCGACTCCACGGCCGGCGAGATCCTTGGCGACGAGCCCACCAAGCCACCCGGTCGAGCCGGTGACGGCGAGGGTCGGACGGGGACTGGTGGCGTCTGCGCTCATCCCCCGAGCGTACGCACGGGACCGGTGTCGACGTCAGGTCCGGCGCACGAGGCGCGACAGGTCGACACAGGCGACGCCGACCGCGTCCATGCGCCGCGTGATCGGCTCGCCCCCGTCACGGGGCACGACCAACGAGGCACGGCCTCCCCGCCGCAGCGCGTCGGCCACGTCGTCGCGAGCGACGGCGAGCGACTCCCAGTCCGCCAGCCAGTCGTCGACCGGGAGGTCGTCGGCTCTGGCGACCGGGTCGAGCCTGCGGACCTCGGCGACGAACGCGCGGATCGCCTCGTCCTGGGCCGCGATCGCCGCCGCCCTCACCGAGGCCGGTGACCCCACGTCGACGGGACTGGCCGCCAGGCCGGCCCGGAGCCGGGTGCAGCCGGCGTCGACGGCGGCGACCACGTCGGGTCGGTCGATGAGCTCGATCCGGTCGTGGTCGGCGTACGCCCAGAGCGCGAACCCGGCCAGGACGAGGAGGCCGAGCACGACCAGCGTCACGACGGTGACGGCGATGCCCACTCCCCTCGACGGGCGACGGCGCCCCGTCTCCCGCCGTGGGGGCATCCGCTCCCAGTACGTCGTCATGACGGCAGTGTCGCCGCCGTCAGGCGAGGACGACGGTCGGCGATGTGCACTGATGCCCGATCGTGACGACCGGCACGGGCTGTCCGATCAGCGGCGGGTGATGCACCGCGGGACGGCCACGCGGCATACGGTGTGGTCGTGACCGACAACCATGCCGAGCCCTCTGGCACGCCCTCCGACGCGACCGTGCCCGTCCGCACCCACGACGGCAGCGACACCCTGCAGGCCGATCCCCCCTTCGCCCCGGAACTGCCCGGCATCGAGGCCGCGGCCGTCCCGCCCGGCGTCCGGGTCGCGAGCGAGTGGGCGTGGCGCCTGCTGCTCATCGGCGCGGCCATCTACCTGCTGTCGCTCGCGGTGCGCTCGGTCTCCGAGATCGTCGTGCCGGTTGCGATCGCCATCCTCCTGACCGCCCTGCTGCGGCCCGTCGCGACCTGGCTGCACCACCGGATGAAGCCGGGGGCGGCCGCCGGCATCACGCTGCTCGGCACGATCCTGCTCATCGGGGCGCTCTTCACCCTCGTCGGGACCCAGTTCAGCAGCGGCTTCTCCGACCTGACGAGCCAGGTCGCCACCGGTCTCGAGCGCATCCGCGACTGGGTGCGCACGTCGTTCAACATCACCGACGCGCAGTTCGACGAGTACTTCAACACCATCCGCGACAAGGTGAGCGAGTCGGGCAACCTCGGCGACACCGCGACCTCGGTCGGGCTCACGGCGACGCACTTCATCGCGGGCCTGTTCATCGCCCTCTTCTCGCTCTTCTTCTTCCTCTACGAGGGCCCGCGCATCTGGAGCTGGATCGTGCGGCTCTTCCCGCGCGCCACCCGCCCCCGCGTCAACTCCTCGGGCATCATCGCCTGGCACCAGCTGTCGGCGTTCGTGCGCGCGACGATGATCGTGGCCTTCGTCGACGCGGTCGGCATCTCGGTCGGCGCCGCGATCCTCAAGGTCCCCTTCGCGTTCGCGATCGGCATCCTCGTCTTCATCCTGGCGTTCATCCCGATCGTCGGAGCGCTGCTCTCGGGGGCCGTCGCCGTGCTGCTCGCGCTCGTCGCGCACGGCCCGGGCGTCGCCCTCATCATGCTCGCCGTCGTCATCGGCGTGCAGCAGCTCGAGTCGCACGTGCTCCAGCCGTTCCTGCTCGGCAAGGCCGTCAGCGTCCACCCGCTCGCCGTCATCCTCGCCATCGCGACCGGCTCGATCATCGCCGGCATCGTCGGTGCGCTCGTCGCCGTCCCCTTCGCCGCGGTGCTCAACGCCGTGGGCAAGCACCTCTTCAGCGACGAGTCGGAGGGCGAGCTCGACCGGGAGATGGCGGCCTCGGCCGACGACGGCGGAGCCCCAGCCAACGCCTGACGGAGCCGTATGCCGTCCCGGGTCGACGGACGTCCGTGACCGATGGGGCCACTCGAACCCTCGAGTGGCCCCGCTTCCACCTGCGCACCACGCGCCCCGGTCGCTGCACCCTCCCTCTCGGGGCGGCGGCCATCGGAAGTGCGCCGTGGCGCGGTTTGGTGGTGGTCCGGGACCGGGCGCCATCAGAGAGTGCGCCATGGCGCGGTTTCGTGGGGCGAGGTGATGCGTTCGAGCCAGGTGTGGCTGGAACGACGGTCCTACTGGGAGACGGCGCGGCGGGCGAAGAGGGCCCGGTCGTCGAGCTCCTCGGCCTCCTCGGCGAACTCAGGCGTGTCGAAGACGTCGGCCGGGATGCCGGACTCGGTGTAGCGCGGCTCGGCCTTGGCCTTGAGCGAGTAGGTCGGGCGCGGCACCGGGACAGGGCTCCAGCTGCCCTCGGCCGGCTGCTCGACGGCGGCCACGGCGACGGGCACCTCACCGGTGATCGGCGCCTGGACGTCGAAGACGCCGGGCTCGACGTGCTGGGCGACGACGGTCTGCGACTCCTGCGAGACCGCCACGACCTCCGACGGGGCCGCCGTGGCGGTGCTACGGATGACCTGCGTGTCGTCACTCGAGAGGAGCGGCACGTGGTGCTGCGCGTCGTAGGACCTGCTGCGGCGACGACCTCGCCGGCCACCTCGAGCGCGCTGGTCCCCCGCATCCGAGCTGGTGCGCAGGCGGTCGGCCTGGGCCTCGGCCCGCAGCCACACGAGGACGGCGGCGACGGTGAGCACGGCGAACGGGATGGAGATCCACATGAGCACGCCGGTCACCGTCAGCACGACGGACACCGGCAGCCAGGCGACCGCGACGAGGAGCAGCGCCGCGCGAAGGCGGCGCTGTGCCAGCGGAACCCGCGCAGGGGCCGTGGGTCGAGCCGGCCTCCTTTCCGCGTGGCTCGTCGGTCGCGCTGACTCGGGCATGCGGTCCACCTCGGCGGAGTAGGGGGCGATGTCGTGGTCGTTCTGGCTCAGGTCTGACGAGGAGCCCGATGCGTCAGTCGAGCTCGCAAGCACCCGCTCGTCGGATCGACGTGCGACGAGAGGAGAGTGGCGGCGTGACGTGCCGGCGGGGACGGCCCGCTTCACGTCGACGGTGGGACGGCCGGTGCTCGCGGGCTTGACGGCATACGAGTGCGGGCGCGGGGTGCTCAGTGCCGGAGTCGGCAGGGCCGGTCGCTTCTCGAGGACGCGCATGGCCTCGGAGAAGCCCTCGACCGACCGGGTCGCGGCGGCGTCCTCGCGGCGGCGGGCCCAGTGCTGCACGAGATAGGCAGCCCAGATCGCCACGATGACGACGAAGATGAGGCTGCTGACTGGCACGTGACCCACGGTAGGACGCGGTTCGGTAACGGCCCCGCACATTCGAGGCGTGTCGCGCAAGAGGCTGGTGTTACACCTGTGACAGGCGAGCCGTGAGAGTCGATCCGCACAGGTCCTCGGTCGTGACGGCGAAGGAGCGGTGGTCGCGCCACGCGCCGTCGATGTGGAGGAAGCGCTCGCGCACTCCCTCGTCACGCAGGCCGAGCCGCTCGACGACGCGCAGCGAGGGCACGTTGTCGAGCCGGATGTTGACCTCGACCCGGTGCAGCCCACCCGCGCCGAGCGCGTGGTCGACCGCCAGCGCGAGGGCGCGGGTCGCGATGCCCTGTCCGGTGACGGACTCGTCGAGCCAGTAGCCGGCCGCACCCGACTGCTGCGCGGCGCGGACGATCCCGAAGAGGTGGACCTGACCCACGATGCGACCGCCGACCTCGATGCACCACGGCATGGCGCGGTCGGCGCGCGCCTCGGTGTCGAGGTCGCGGACGAACTGCCGGAACGAGACCGGGGTCCGCGCGGGCGAGCCCGGCGGGAGGGTCGGCTCCCACGGCTGGACGTATGCCGCGTTGTCGCGCCGCACGCGCTGCCAGTCACGCTCGTCGTCCAGACGCAGGGGCCGCAGCACGATCGCGGGCTCGGACGAGGCATCACGCAGGACCACGGGCCAGCGGGCCTGACCGTCCCGGTGTGGGCGCCACGGCATCCTCATCCGACCGATCCCTGCGGGATCGGCCGACGTCGGATCACGGAGTGCCGCAAGCGGATCCGCGTCCTCACGTCAGTGGTCACTGCCGGGGATCTGGTCGAGGGCGTGGCCCAGGACCGGCTCGAGCACGTCGAGCGCGTCGGCAACGCCCCCGCGCGATCCGGGAAGGTTGGCGACGAAGGTGCGCCCGGCCAGGCCGACGAGACCGCGCGAGAGCATCGCCGTCGGGACCCCCTTGGCGACGCCGGCGGCACGGATCGCCTCGGCGACGCCGGGCACGAGCCGGTCGAGCATGGGTGCGGTCTGCTCGGGTGTCACGTCGGTCGGGGTGAGGCCGGTCCCTCCGGTCGTGATGACGAGCTCCGGTTCGCTCGCGAGGACCTCGCGGAGCGCCAGGCCGAACTCGTCGCCGTCGGCCACGACGACCGGCTCGCCCACCTCGAAGCCCCAGGCGCGGAGCCGCTCGACGATGACCGGGCCGGACCTGTCGGCGTAGACGCCGGCTGCCGCTCGGGTCGAGGACGTGACGACGGCGGCCCGGCGGCCCACGCCCGGACCCTCATTCATGCCAGTCTCCCGACCGGCCACCGGACTTCGCCGTGACGCGGACGTCGGTGATCCGGCCGTGCTTGTCGACGGCCTTGACCATGTCGATGAGGGCGAGCGCGGCGACCGACACCGCGGTCAACGCCTCCATCTCGATGCCCGTCCGGTCGGCGGTGCGCACCGTCGCCGTGATGTCGGCGCCGTCGTCGGCGACCGTCACGTCGACCTCGACGCCGTGCACGGCGATCGGGTGCGCGAGCGGGATGAGCTCGGGTGTGCGCTTGACGGCCTGGATGCCGGCGATGCGGGCGACCGCCAGGGCGTCGCCCTTGGGGACGTTCCCCGAGCGCAACGCCGCGACGGCGTCGGCGCTGAGCAGGACGCGTCCCGCCGCGCTGGCCTCGCGGGCGGTCACGGCCTTGGCCGAAACGTCGACCATGTGGGCACTGCCGTCGGCGCGCACGTGGGTGAGGCCCGGCGCCTCGGCAGTCGCCGCGGCCTCTGCCGGGGAGGCCTCGGCCCCGCCCTGCTCCGGGGGCGTCACCCACGGGTCGCTCGGATCTGGCCGTGCCTCCGGTCGGTCGCTCATCACGCCTCCTTGTCGAGGACGAGGACGTCGACGACCTCACCGGCGACGAGCTCGGTGACGTCCTCGGGCACGACGAAGAGGGCGTTGGCCCGGGAGAGGTCGGCGACGAAGTGCGAGCCCTGCCCTGCCACGGGGACGGCGACGAGCGTGCCTTCCGCCGACCGCGACACGACGGCACGACCGAACTGGCGCCGCCCGCCGAAGGACTCGACGCCGGAGATGAGCGTGGCCGGCCGCAACCGGCGCTTCTCGGGGGTCAGGCGCATGAGCCGGCGCAGCGCCGGGCGCACGAAGACCTCGAACGACACGAACGACGACACCGGGTTGCCGGGCAGGGCGAAGAGCGGCACCTGCTTGCCACCCGGCCCGGTCAGCAGGCCGTAGCCCTGCGGCTTGCCGGGCTGCATCGCGACCTTGACGAAGTCGATGCCCTCGCCGCGCAGGGCGCTCTTGACGACGTCGTAGGCGCCCATCGAGACTCCGCCGCTCGTGATGACGACGTCGGCCTCGGCGACGACCTCGTCGAGCACGGCGAGCAGCTCCTCGTCGGAGTCGCCGACCGCCGCCCGGATCTCCGCCGACGCCCCGGCGCCGATGGCGGCCGCCCAGAGCATGGAGGAGTTGGAGTCGTGGATCTGACCGGGCTGCAAGGGTTTTCCGGGCTCGACGAGCTCGGCGCCGGTCGACAGCACGACGACGTGCGGCCGGCGGTGGACCTCGACCTCGGCATGACCGCAGGCCGCGAGCAGCGCGATGGTGCGGGCGCCGACGACCTCGCCCGCCGAGACGATGACCTCGCCGGACGACACGTCCTCGCCCTGCGGACGGATGAAGCGACCCGGCGGGACCGCCACGCGGCACTCAACGTCGCCCGTTGCGGCCGCGTCGGTGTCCTCGACGGCGATGACGGCGTCGGCACCCTCGGGGATCGGGGCGCCCGTCATGATCCTGGCCGCCTCCCCCACGCCCACCGAGAAGGTCGGGTCGGCACCCGCGGCGACCTCGCCGACGATGCGCAGCTGCACCGGGGACTCACCGGCGGACGCGAGCGACTCGGCGCGGACGGCATACCCGTCCATCGACGAGTTGTCGAAGTGCGGGAGGTTGACCTTGGCCCGGACGTCGCGGGCCACGACGAGGCCGAGGGCCTCGGTGAGCGGCGTCCACTCGGTCGGGGACGGCTCGAGCGTCGAGAGGATGGCTTTGAGGTGCTCGTCGACCGTACGCACGTCGCCGGGTGTCGTGACGGGCGCCGGCGTCGGCGTCGGCAGCTCGCCGAGCACGGCGTCGTCGAGGACCCGGCGGTAGCCGTCGATGAGCACCTCGCCGACGCAACGGACGTTGCGGCCGAAGACGGGGTCACCGATGACGCGCAGGCTCGTGCAGTCGCGCATCGAGGGCACCCCCTTGGGGAAGCGCTGCTCGAAGCCCGACACGAAGCGGTAGGCCGAGTCGAGGTCGACGTAGGGCTCGGGCCCGTCGACGGTCGCGACGACGTGGTAGCCCTCGTCGAGGGTGAAGAAGTCGGACCGGATGACGAGCAGGTCGTTCGTCGTCTTGACCGGACGGAAGCGGGTGCGCGGCACGAGGATCGCCTCCGAGCCCTCGAACACCTCGATCGCCGTGCCCATCGCCGACTCCATCTGGATGACCTCGGGCGAGCCCGGGTCGGCGGGGTCGACGTTCTTGTGGTTGACGATGATCGGCAGGCCGAGGACGCCCTGCTTGGCCGTCATCCGCTCGCGCAGGACCTCGAGGTTGATCCACACGTTGTTGGCGTTGAAGGTGTTGTGCCGCTTGATGTCGCGGAAGTAGCGCTCCTCCCCCTCGGCCACCATCGCCGTGTCGCGCAGCACGATCCGGCCGTCGGACTTGCGCACCGCGAGGTGGCCGCCCTTGCGGTCGCTCTTCGTGCGCTTGCACACCTCGGCGACGTAGGGCAGGCCGTGCTCGACCATCCACGCCGCGACGTCGGGGTCGCACGTCGCGCCGAGGTTGTCGGAGTTGGAGAGGAACGCGTAGCGGATCCCCTTCTCCAGCAGGGAGTCGAGCACGCCGGACGTGACGAGCGAGACGTAGATGTCGCCGTGGCCCGGCGGGCACCACTCGAGCTCGGGGTCGTCGGGCCACTGCACCGGCATGAGGTCGTCGGGGCGCAGCTTGGGCTCGGCGTTCTGGATGAAGTCGAGCGGCAGCCCGTCGACCGGCAGGTCGGGGTACTTCGCGAGGATCTTGAGCGACTCCTCCGAGGTGCGGAAGGAGTTCATGAGCACGAGCGGGAGCTCGACGCCCCAGCGCTCACGCAGGGCCAGCACCTGCAGGGCGATGATGTCGAGGAAGGTCAGGCCGTCCTTGACCTCGAGCGCGGACTTGGCGCCGGTCATGCCCATCCCGGTGCCGAGGCCGCCGTTGAGCTTGATGACGGCGGTGCGCGACAGCGCCTCGCGCGCCTCCTCGTCGGACACCTGGACCTCACGGAGGGTCTGCACCTCGCCGAGGGGCTCGATCGACTCCTCGGGGATCGTGCCGAGCGCCCCGGCCTGCAGCTGCTCGTAGTAGTGCTCGAACACCCTGATCGCCTCAGGACCGAGGCCCCGGTCGCGCATCAGTGCGACGGACGCGTGGAGCCCCTGGTCACTCATGGGCATCACCTTACGATGGGCCGCATGTGCGTCACCCGAGTGCGCGGAATGTGCTCCCCGTGAGCGGCCTGGGCAAGCGTGACCTGCGTCACGCCGCGCGGGCCCGGCGGCGCGAGATCGCGTCGCGCCTGACCCGGGACGAGCGTGACGCCGCCGCGGCGGCGATCGCCGGGGCGGTGCTCCGTTTCGTGCCCGACCCGTCCCGGGTGGCGGTCTACGAGTCCCTCCCGGACGAGCCGCCGACCGGCCGCCTCGTCGAGGCGCTCCTCGCGGCCGGCCACGAGGTCATCGTGCCCGTCGTGCAGGGCGACTTCTCGCTCGAGTGGAGGTATGCCGTCCCGGGCGCCTCGGGCGACGACGCGACCGTGCGCCGCCCCGGCCACGGCGGCCACGCACCGGACGCCGACGAGCGACAGGGCTGGCTCGGCACCGACGCCCTCGCCAGGTGCGACCTCGTCGTCACACCCGGGCTCTCCGTCGACGAGCACGGCACGCGCCTCGGCCAGGGCGGCGGCTGCTACGACCGGGCCCTGCTCCACCGCGACCCGGACACACCCGTCGTGACCCTGCTCCACGAAGGCGAGCAGAGCGACACCGACCTGCCGGCCGACGCGCACGACCTCCCGGTCGACGGCTACGTCACGACGACCGGACGCGTCGTGCGGCTTCGCTGAGGCGCGCACGTCGCCGAGCCGACCGCGAGACCCGAGCCCACCGCATACGCCATCGGGGGCCGAGGCGCAGCCGCGCGGGTGACGCGGCGGCCTACGGGTTCGACGTCGGCGTCGGCGGCACGAGCGTCAGCTCGTCGTCGGTGGCCTCGCGCACCGCGGTCGGGCTGAACGGCCACACGAAGGTCTCGTTGGCCACCCAGGCGTCGACCTGGTCGGAGTAGTGGTCGTCGTAGGCGTGCCCCGACTGGCCGGTCGAGTTGACCCAGCGCGACGCGTCGAGGTTGCCGAGGTCGACGACCATGCGCATCGACGGGCCGCTCGTGACGTCGTAGCCGGGCTTCGAGGCGTTCCACGCGTTGGCGTTGACGATGGAGTTGCCACCGCCGAGCTCGATGTCGTCGCGGTTGAAGAGGTTCTGGACGAGCTCGGGCACGCCGTCGGCGCCCATGACCTGGTGCGTCAGGTCGAGCGAGTGCAGGCGTCCCCAGCGCCACGTCGCGGGCACCTTGCCGAGCTCGCGGGCGAGGTCGAGGCGGGCCTCGACGAGCGCGCGCTTGAGGATCTCGCCGGAGCCCTCGGTGACGCCGGGCGTCGTCTTGTCGTCCCACCAGTCGTTCTTGGGGTCCTTGAGCAGCTGCTCCATGACGACCATCCACCGGCTGCCGCCGTCGGGCGCGATGTCGGGCGGGAGCTCGTCGAAGGTGTATTCGAGCAGGTGCTTCCACACGGCGTTGTAGTACGCCGCCGAGGCCGCGTCGCGCGTCTTGTCGTTGGGCTGGTTGCCGTCCCAGTCGCGCAGCAGTCGCTGGGCCTGCGCCGTGAAGTCGTCGACCTGCACCGCGAGGAGTCGCTCGACGAGGCCCGGCGCGTACGTGTTGCGGGTGTCGCCCTGGATCTGCGACATCGTCTCGGGCGAGACCTTGGGGGTCGCGGCGAGCAGGGTGCGGATGCGCTGCGCCCGGAAGCCGTAGTCCCACTCCGAGGTGAGGAACGGCGTCGGGCTCGCGGTGACGGCCTGGTTGGCCGTGACGATGAAGCCCTCGGCGGGGTCGAAGGTGTTGGGCATGTCGTCGAAGGGCACGTAGCCCTTCCAGTCCCACTGCGAGTCCCAGCCGGGCGACGGCCAGAAGCCGGGGGGCGCGCCAGGCGTCGCCGAGCGTCGCACCGGGATCTTGCCGGGAGCCTGGTAGCCGATGTGGCCGGCCGTGTCGGCGTAGACGAGGTTCTGCGACGGCACCGAGAAGAGGGCCGCGGCCTTGCGGAAGTCCGACCAGTTCGTGGCCCGGTTGAGGGCGAAGATCGCGTCGGCCGTCGTGCCCGGGGTCAGCGCCGTCCACGCGAGCGACACGGCATACCGGTTGGACTGGGGAGCGCCGCGCACGACGCTGCGGTCGCCGGCCGCGTCGATGGCCGGGACGACGTCGGACATGATCGGGCCGTGCACCGTCGAGCGCACGGTCAGCGGCACGTCGGCGCCGCCGGCGACCTTGATGACCTCCTGGCGCGTCTCGAGCGGCTTGGTCAGCCCGTCACGGAGGTAGCCGTCGCCCGAGACCTGCTCGAGGTAGAAGTCCGTGACGTCGGGGCCGAGGTTCGTCATGCCCCAGGCGACCTTGTCGTTGTGGCCGATGACGACGCCGGGCAGGCCCGAGAAGGTGAAGCCCGACACCTGGAAGGGGCACGCCGCGCTCAGGGTGCGGCACTGGAGGTTGACCTGGCCCCAGATGCCGGGGATCGACAGGGCGAGGTGCGGGTCGTTGGCGAGCAGCGGCTTGCCCGTCGTCGTGCGCGAGCCCGAGACGACCCACGAGTTCGAGCCGATGCCGTCGCCGCGGCCGAGGGTCGACGGGACCGCGTTGACCGACGCCAGCGCCGAGTCGATGGCGGCGTTGCCGTCCTCGGAGCGCATGGCCGTGAGGGCCGCGGGCGCCGGGCTCGCCGCCTGGTCGCTCGCCGACGCCGGCTGCCAGTCCTGCTCCGAGAGGATCGGCTGGTTGCGGTCGACGGGGTAGGGCGGGTAGAGCAGGTTGATCTGCTTGAGGGAGCGCGTCGTGCGCGACAGGCGGGCCCGGGCGAGCTCGTCGTTGTAGTCGCCCCGCAGGTCCCACGCCATCGCCTTGAGCCACGAGAGCGAGTCGACGGGCGTCCACGGCTCGACCCGGTAGCCGGGGTTGCGGCGGGCGAGCACGGTGTACTCGAGCGACATCTTCTCGGGCGTCTCGGCCTTCTTGATGTACGCGTTGACGCCGTCGGCGTACGCCTGGAGGTACTGCCGCGTCTCGGGCGCGAGCTTGGGCAGCTCCTGCTCCGCGATGCGGCGCCAGCCCATCGTGCGGATGACCTTGTCCTTGTCGAGGCCGGCGCTGCCGACGAGCTCGGAGAGGCGGCCGGCCGTGACGTGGCGACGCAGGTCCATCTCGAAGAAGCGGTCCTGGGCGCTGACGAAGCCCTGCGCCCGGAAGAGGTCGCTCGCGTTGTCGGCGTAGATCGTGGGGACGCCCTGGGCGTCGCGGTGCACCGACACCGAGCTCGTCAGGCCCTCGATCTCGAGCTGGCCCGAGGTCTCCGGGAACGACTGCCGCACCACCCCGATCGCCAGGATCCCGACCCCGACCACCGCCATGACGACGAGGACGGCGACGAGCAGGACGATCCGACGGGCGCGCTTCAACCGTGACACGCGACGAGCCTAGGCCACCGCGGACGGTGCAGCTCGCAGCCCGTGGGGCGCCGCGCGACATCGTTGCCGAACCGACGACAAACGCTCCCGACCCGTGCGCGACGCCCGCGGACCACTCCACGGGCGCGGCCGCCGGGATGGTTGGATTGCCCCACACCTGAGGAGCTGCCGTTGACCGCACTCGCGAGCATCACGTCGTCGACCATGGACCTCGACGACCTGACGCGCGTGCTCCTGATCGGGTCGCTCGTGCTCCTCGTGGCCGTCGCGGCCGTGCGCCTGTCGGTCCGCTCGGGCCTGCCGTCGCTGCTCATCTACCTCGGGATCGGCCTCGCCCTCGGCAACGCCGGCGCCGGCATCCAGTTCGACGACGCGTCGATCACCCGCGTGCTCGGCTACGCCGCCCTCGTGCTCATCCTCGCCGAGGGTGGCCTGACGACGTCGTGGTCCAACATCAAGGACTCGGTGGCCCCCGCCGCGGTGCTCTCGACGGTCGGGGTCGTCGTGTCGGTGCTCGTCGTCGCGGTGGCCGCGCACGCCTTCCTCCCGCTGTCGTGGACGATCTCGCTCCTCATCGGCGCCATCGTCAGCTCGACCGACGCCGCCGCGGTCTTCGCGGTGCTGCGCAACGTGCCGCTGCCCAAGCGCCTCTCGGGGATGCTCGAGGCGGAGTCGGGCTTCAACGACGCGCCCGTCGTCATCCTCGTCGTCGCCTTCTCCGCCCAGGGGGTGCCGGGCGGATCCGCCGACCCCTGGTGGGTGCTGCTCCTGCACGCGGCGCTGGAGCTCGCCGGCGGCGCGCTCGTCGGGGGCGCCGTGGGCTGGCTCGGTGGACAGCTGCTGCACCGCGTCGCGGGCGCGTCGTCCGCCCTCTTCTCCATCGGCGTCGTCGCGCTCACCGTCCTCGCGTATGCCGTCGGCGCGGCCCTGCACGTCTCCGGCTTCCTCGCCACCTACCTCTCGGCCCTCGTGCTCGGCAACATGGGCCTGCCCAACCGGGTGGCGTTCCAGAGCTTCGCCAACGCGCTCGGCTGGATCGCGCAGATCGGGCTCTTCGTGCTGCTCGGCCTGCTCGCGGACCCGAGGCGCCTCGACGAGCAGCTCGTCCCGGCGATCACCATCGGCCTCGCCCTGCTCCTCGTGGCCCGTCCCCTGTCGGTCTTCGCATCGGTCTCGTGGTTCAAGGTGCCCTGGCGCGACCAGGTCTTCCTGTCGTGGGCGGGGCTGCGCGGCGCCGTGCCCGTCGTCCTCGCCACGGTGCCGCTCGTCGTCGGGACGCCCGACACGAAGTGGATCTTCGACCTCGTCTTCATGCTCGTCGTCATCTTCACCATCGTGCAGGCGCCGACGCTGCCTTGGGTGGCCAAGCGGCTGGGGCTCACCGAGCACGTGCACTCCGTCGACGTCGACCTCGAGTCGACCTCCCTCATGGAGATCAGCGCCGACGTCATCCAGGTGACCGTCGGCGCTGAGTCACGGCTGCACGGGGTCGCCGTCTTCGAGCTGCGCCTGCCCAAGGGCGCCAACGTGACGCTCGTCGTGCGAGGCGGCGAGGGGTTCGTGCCCGAGCGGCACACGACGATCCGGCACGGGGACCAGCTGCTCGTCGTCACGACCTCGAAGGTCAGGCAGCGCACCGAGCGCCGCATCCGCGAGATCAGCCGGGGCGGGCGCCTCGCCGGCTGGCCGTAGACTGACCCTCGGTCATCTTCCGCTCCCGACGTCCGAGGTTCACCTGTGCCCACCTACTCCTACGCGTGCCAAGAGTGCGGCCACGCCTTCGACATCCGCCAGTCGTTCACCGACGACTCCTTGACGGTGTGCCCGGAGTGCGGCGAGCCGCGCCTTCGCAAGGTGATCCACCCGGTCGGCATCGCGTTCAAGGGCTCGGGCTTCTACAAGACCGACTCGCGCGCCGCGTCCAAGAGCACCTCGACGCCGGCGGCCTCCGACGGCGCGGGCTCGGGTGACACGAAGAAGAAGGACGGCGGATCGTCGTCCACCTCGACGTCCTCCGAGTCGTCGAGCGGCTCGAGCACGTCGACGCCGTCGAAGACCGCGTCCACGTCCTCGGGGTCGTCGTCGTCCGGGTCGTCGTCGTCCGGGTCGTCGTCCACAGCCAGCTGAGCCCGGGGGATGTTGTCCCCACCCGAGGGCGTATGCCGTCCGGCCGGCCCGGTGCCCGCCCTAGGCTCCTCGCATGACGACTGAGCAGACGACCGTGTCCGACCCCGCCGTCCCGGGAGCTCCCGCTCCGGGTCCGCGCGCCGAGATCGGTGTCATCGGTGGGTCCGGCCTCTACGAGTTCCTCGACGACTACGAGACCGTCGACGTCGAGACCCCGTTCGGGCGCCCGAGCGACCCACTCGTCATCGGTGAGGTCGAGGGCCGCAGCGTCGCCTTCGTCGCGCGGCACGGCAAGGGCCACCGCTTCGCGCCGCACCGCGTCAACTACCGCGCGAACCTCTGGGCCCTGCGCGCGGCCGGCGTCCGCCAGATCCTCTCCCCCTGCGCCGTCGGCTCGCTCAAGCCCGAGCACGGGCCGGGCACCATCGTCGTGCCCGACCAGGTCGTCGACCGCACGTGGGGGCGGCCCCACACCATCTACGAGACCGAGGGTCCGGTCGTCCACGTCGGTTTCGCCGATCCCTACTGCCCCAACGGCCGTCAGGTCGCGGTGGCCGCGGCCCGGCTCTCGGAGCTCGAGGTCGTGATGGACGGGACCCTCGTGGTCGTCAACGGGCCACGGTTCTCCTCCCGCGCCGAGTCGCTCATGCACCAGCAGGCCGGCTTCGGCATCGTCGGCATGACGACGATGCCCGAAGCGGCCCTGGCCCGCGAGCTCGCCATGTGCTTCACGACGATCGCCATGGTCACCGACCACGACGCCGGCGTCGAGGGTGGCGACGCCGTCACGCACGACGAGGTCCTGCGCGTCTTCGCGACCAACGTCGAGCACCTCACCTCGATCCTGCGCGACGCCATCGGCCAGATGCCCGCGCACGAGCCCGACGAGACGGCCACCTGCCCGTGCCGACGCAGCCTCGACGGTCTCGAGCTGCCCTTCCCGCTCCCCTGATGACGGCCGGCGTGCGCTCGGGCTCCCGCTGGCGTCGCGAGGGCCGGCGGGCGGCGTGGCCCGACGGTCCGCGCCGACGCCGGGCCAGGCGCGCGCGCTGGCGGCGGTGGGCCGCGGCGGGGCTCGCCGCCCTGGCCGTGCTCGTGACGGTCGCCGCCCTGCGCCCGGCGCCGGCCGGAGGCGCGGGCGTGCCGACGGTCGTCATGGCCCGGGACGTCGCGGCCGGACAGACGATCGGCGCCGACGACGTCACCGTCTCGGTCCGACCTGGTGGTCAGCGACCCGTGACAGCCCTGTCGACGGTCCAAGCCGTGGTGGGTCGCGTCGCCGCCGCTCCCCTGGTCGTCCACGAGGTCGTGACGCCCGAGCGCCTCGTCGGCCGCGACCTGCTGGCCGGCCAGCCCGACGATCAAGTGGCCCTCAGCGTCCCCGTCCTCGACGCCGCCTCGGTCGGGGCGCGGCCGGGTGACCACGTCGACCTCTACGCCACCGGCTCCGGCACCCGGGCCGCGACCGATGTCGTCGTCCTCGCGGTCCGCGCGGCCGAGGAGTCGACCGGTCTCGGGGCGGGGGCGCCGGCCCGTGTGACCCTCGCGCTCGACCCGACGCAGGCCGCCGAGGTGACGCGCGGTCTCAGCGCGCTCCAAGCCGGCCAGAGTCTGGTCGTCGCCGTCCGGCACGGGTTCGGGGCTGCGCAGTAGGCTCGGCATGCCCGGAGAGTCCGCCTCACACGTCACTCTCGTCGCAGCGTCGCACACGGGTCACAAGCCCAGCAGACAGCAGGACCCACAGGGACGGGTCGCAAACAACCCCCGTGGCATCGAGATCACCCAGTCCAGGGGCACAGAAAGGGACGCGCATGATCAAGGGTTTCAAGGATTTCCTGATGCGAGGCAACGTCGTCGACCTCGCGGTCGCGGTCGTCATCGGCACCGCGTTCGCCAAGGTGGTCGACGCCTTCGTCACCGTCATCATGGACCTCATCGGCAAGCTCGGTGGCAAGCCGGACTTCTCGTCGTTCAAGCCGGGCGGGGTGGCCGTGGGTGCCTTCCTCACCGCACTGGTCGGCTTCGTCATCGTGGCGGCAGCCGTCTACTTCATCGTCGTCGTGCCGATGAACAAGCTCGCCGAACGGCGCAAGCAGGGCATCGAGCCCGAGCCCGAGGCCCCCTCGGAGGAGATCATCCTGCTCACCGAGATCCGCGACAGCCTCCGCGCCCGCTGAGTCGGACCACACGAACGCACGTCGAAGGGGCAGGAGCCGATCGCTCCCGCCCCTTCGTCAGTCCCAGCAGTCACCTCGAGTGGCCGCCCGGCCCCACCCGTCACGTGTGACGACGGGGCCACTCGAGTGTGGGTGCACCCGTCACGTGTGACGACGGGGCCACTCGACGGGATGTCGGGTCAGGTGGGCTCAGTGGTGTCGGACGGGCCTGCCTCCGCGATGGCCATGGTGCCGTAGGCCTCGGGACGCTCGTAGTCGCCGAGGATCTCGGCGAGGGCGAGCGGGCGGGCGGCCTCGGCGTGCCGGCCGGCGCGCTGCAGGGTGCGACCGAGCAGCAGGTGCGCGTAGGAGTCCGTCGGCGACTGCTCGATGACCTCGTTGAGGGTCGCCTCGGCCCGGCCGAGCTGCGCCGACTGGAAGTAGGCGCGGGCGAGCATGAGCCGCAGGTCGGTGACGGAGTGCAGCACCGCGTCGTCCGCGGTCCCGGCCGTGCGCGACGACTCGACCTCGTCGACTAGCTCGGCCAGGGCGGTCGCGGCGGCCACGTGGTCACCTCGCTCGAAGAGACCCTGGGCCCAGGAGAGGCGCAGCGAGAACGGTGTCGTCGTGTTCATGAGGCCCACAACGCCTAACGAGGTCACGGCATTCCGGCACGTCGCGCCGCCGTCGCCCGCGTCTGCTCACTCGTAGTGCGGGGGTCGCTGCTCCTCGAGCCAGCGGTCACCCAGACCTGAGCCCGCGGGGCGCTCGCCCCAGCCGAGGTCGAGCTCGTCGCTGCTGCGGCCGAGCGCCGCACCGGGCTCGCTCGCATCGGCGTCGGGCGTGCCGTCCGCGTCTCCGGTGCCCTTGCGGAACACCCTGCGCCGCTTGCGCTTCGGGCGAGCAGCAGAGTCCGTCGTCGACGCGTCGGCTCCGTCGGAGGAGGCCGGGTCCGTCGCCGGGCGGGAGGCTCCGGAGGCCACGTCGGCACGCTCGGTGGTCCGGTCGCCGTCCGCCGCGCTCGTCGAACCGGCGCCGTCGTCGGGCGTCGACACGGCCCCGTCGGTCGGCTCGACCTCGCGGGGCGGCGACGACGTGCGGGCGAGCGTCACGATGCGTGCGAGCTCCCTCGCGGGGTCGCGGAACACGTCGGTGCTCCAGACCCGCTCGTGCACCCAGCCGAGGCGGGCGAGCTGCTCGGGGCGCAGACGGTCACGGTCACGCGTGCTGCGGAGGGCGGCATACCTGCTCCCGTCGGTCTCGACGGCGATGAGCGCGCGGCCCCGGTGGTAGGGATCCTCGACCGCGATGTCGATGCGGTGGGTGGCCGTGCCGTAGTCCTCGTGGACGGTGAGGCCCTGGCGGCGCAGGCGCTCGGCGAGGTCGTGCCGCAGCGGGTCGACGGTCGTGGGAGCGGAGGCGAAGAGGGTGTCGTCGTCGCCGACGCCACCGCGCCGCTCGGCGTACGCGAGGAAGTCGCGGAGCATGAGCGCGCCCCGGGCCTTGAGCCGCTCGGGGTCGAGGTCGATCGCGCGCAGCGCCGACACGACGGTCATCCGTGCGCGGGCTCGGGTGATGGCCACGTTGAGCCGTCGCTCACCGCCTTCGATGTTGAGCGGGCCGAAGCGGTGCAGGACCCGGCCGTGCGGCGTCTTGCCGTAGCCGATCGACAGGATGATGGCGTCGCGCTCGTCGCCCTGGACGCGCTCGAGGTTCTTGACGAAGAAGCGCTCGTCGCGGGAGTCGTCGAAGAAGGCGGCGACGTCGGGCGCGGTGCGCAGCGCCTCGGTGATCGCCTCCTCGAGGCGGTCGGCGTGCTTGATGCCGAGGGCGATGACGCCGAGCGACTCCGTGGGACGGGTGCGGGCATGATCGAGGACGAGCTCGACGACGCGGGCCACCTCGCCGTCGGTCGTCTCGATGGTGTCGACGCCCGGCTGCACGACAGCCTGGCCGTCGACCGGCTCGAACGTGACGGCCGAGTCGAGCGACGTGCCGGGGAAGGTCGTGAGTCGACCGTCGTACATCGTGTCGTTGGCGAAGGCGATGAGGCGCTCGTCGCGGCTGCGGTAGTGCCACGTGAGGTTGCGGGTCGGCAGGGCCGCGGCGAGCACGTCGAGCACCGACTCGAAGCCCTCGGTCAGGGTCTCGTCGGCGGGGGCGGCGGCATCGGACTCGTCGTCGGAGACGACGGTGAAGAAGTTCGTCGGCGGGAGCTGTCGCTCGTCGCCGGCGACGACGACCTGGCGGGCGCGCGAGATGGCCGAGATCGCCTGGGCGGGCTGCACCTGCGAGGCCTCGTCGAAGATGACCACGTCGAACCAGCGGCCCGGCGGCAGCGTCGACGCGACGACGAGCGGGCTCATCGCCCAGCACGGCTTGATCGCCGTCAGCGTGGACGACGCCTGCGGCATCAGGTCGCGCAGCGGCTTGTGGCGGCGGGCCTTGCCGGCCTCGGCGCGCACGAGCGCTTCGTGGGCCGGGTGGTCGGCGAGGACCTCGCGGATGTTGCGGGCGACCGCGGCACGCACCCGGTCGACGGTCGCCGACTGGTGGGCTCGGTCGGCCTCGGCGAACTCCGCGACGTCGCGGCGCAGTCCCGCTCCGTCGTGGGCGCCGTACGCCGGGTCGCGGACGGTGATCTCCTGGGCGAGGGAGGCCCACCACACGTGCTCGACCTCGGCCGTGACCTGGTCGGTGGGGATCCCGCGGGCCGCGAGGTCGTCGACGACCGGGCCGAGTCCGGTCGAGCGCAGCTCGTCGAGCGCCGAGATGACCTGGGGCAGCACGGCGATCCGGTCGGGTCGGCTCGCGAGCCCGGCGAGCCGGTCCCGCAGGTCGCGCAGCGGCAGGGACGTCAGCGTGCGCCCGTCGGGCCCGACCTGGAGGCGGTCGTCGAGCCACTCGAGGTCCGCCGTGAGGCCGGCCAGCAGCGACAGCCCCTCGTCGAGGCGGGGCGAGATCTCCGGACGGCCGCCTCCGCCGACGAGCTCGAACCAGTGCTCACGCTGCTCGCTGGCCGACACGAGCTCCTCGTGGAGGTTGGCCGGCGGTCGACCGGGGCGCAGGAGCCGCTTGGTCTGCTGCCGGATCTTCCAGCGGTCGAGCCAGCCCATGTCGACGTCGCGGGCCTCACGCCAGTCACGCGTCGCCGTGGCGGCGATGTGCTCCTTGAGCGGGATGTCGAAGACCTCGGGTCGGAACACCTCGAGGGTCTCGCGGACGCTCGACATCGTGGCGAAGGCCGACTTCCAGTCCTCCAGCGAGTTCGCCTCGGGCACATGGGATTCCGACAGTATGCCGTTGAGCTGGCGGGCCGCGTCGTCGAGCCCGCTCGTGCTGTGGCGGGTCGTGACGTCGAGGGCGCGGGCCGCGTCGTCGGCCGTGAGGATGCGGGCGCCGAACCACGGGTCGTCACCGTCCCGCGTCCACGCCCCGAGCCCCGCGGCGTCGCGCAGCCGGCGGCCGAGCTCGACGACCCTCGGGCGGCTCAGTCCGGCGAGGTCGCGGCTGCCGAGTCGGACGTGACACGTCGGCGGAGGCGTGCGCGTGCCGAGCTCGACGAGTGCCTGCTGGGCTTCGTGCGCGGACACACCCCACGGGTCGCGCACGGCGTGGAGCGCCTCGACGTGTTTCTGCAGGCGAGCTCGGCGGTCGCGCAGCGTCGCGGTCGTGCGGTCCGTCTCGGGAGTGTCGTTCTCGACCGCGGCGTCCAGGCTCTTGGCGAACTGCTGGGCGGTCGCGCGCTTGTTCGTCGGCCCGTCGTAGGCGTCGAGCACGAGGTCGCCGAGCCCGAGACGGTCGAGGCGGCTGAGGACGGCGTCGATGGCGGCGCGCTTCTCGGCGACGAAGAGGGTCGACTTGCCCTCCGCCGCGAGCGAGGCGATGAGGTTGACGATGGTCTGCGACTTGCCCGTGCCGGGAGGTCCCTTGACGACGAGGTGGGCGCCCGCGCGTACGGCGTCGATGGCCGCGTGCTGCGAGGAGTCCGCGTCGAGGACGAGGTACTCGTGCTCCGGGTCGGGGTCCGGGTCACTCTCCGGCAGGCGCAGCCGCACCGCCGCGAGCGCCGACTCGTCGCCCGCGAGCGCCGCGACGACGTCGTGGTTGGCCAGGGTGTCGCCCTGGAGGGCGAGGTCGGCGACCATCGGCAGCTTGGCGTAGGAGAAGGTCCCGAGGACGAGCCGCGGGGTGATCTCGAACTCGGGCACGCGCTCGCACGCGTGGCCGAGAGCGGCATACACCGGGTACGGGTCGAAGCCGTTGCCCGCCGTGGCGAGGTCGGCGAGAGCGTCCCCGTCGATCTCGATGCCCTGCTCGGAGCGGAGGTACTCGCGCAGGACGGGGTTGAGCTCGGCCTCGGGGCCGAGGTCGATCTCGAAGTCCTCCTGGGCGGCGCCCGTCGGACGCAGCACGCACGAGCGCAGCAGCACCGGCGAGGCCGGCGGGCGGGCGGCGCGCGGCACGGACCACGTCGCCATGCCGATGGCGATGAAGCCGGCCGCGATGCCGCGCTCCTCGTGCAGCTCGAGGGCCTTGGACCGGATGGCGCGCGCGCGGCGGCGGGCCTCCTCGAAGGCAGCGGGCTCGCGCACGAGGTCGGACAGTCGCGTGCGACGGCCCGCCAGCAGCATCGAGACCCCGCCCGGGTGCGCGGTCGTCAGGTCGAGGGTGCCCGAGGGGAGGTCGCGGTACCAGAGGAGCGTGTTGCGCCCGCCGAGGTCGACGAGCGTGCGCTGCCAGGTCCTGACGGCGGCCGCGACCCGGTCGGCGCGTGGATCGCCCGAGGGCGACTCGGCCTTGGGGGCAGGGTCGGTCCTGAGGGCGTCGGTCATTCCAGCAGGCTAACGAACGAACCTTCGCGTGCCCGCCACCGACAGACCAGCGCGCAGAGGAATCCGTGCTGCGGCAGCCGGTGACGTGCGCTGTCGTCAGCGGTCGCCGAGCGCGGCGCGGGTCTCGCCGATGAGCCGGGCCACGGTCGCGACAGCAGCCGTGAGTGACTCCTCGGTAGCGCCCAGCGCGCCCAGGGCGAGGGCGGCGTCCCGCGAGAACCCCTCCGGCGCCGTGGGCAGGGTCGCGACCGCGGGCACGAGCCCCTTCTCGTTCGTCACCCAGCGTCCGGCGTCCGCGTGCAGCCCGTGGGCACACAGCAGGACTGCCCGAGCGAGCGCCAACGACACGTACGTCGTGTCCGCGCGCCGGGCTCCCTTCTCGGCCGCGCCGACGAGGAAGTCGGCCTCCCAGAGGGCGCCGACCATCGCGTCGCGCAGGGCGAGGGGGTATGCCGTCACGGCCGTTCGCAGGGACGCGAGCCGACCGGCCGGGTCGGCCAGAACGACCCCGGTGGCCAGCTCGGCGGCATACGCCACGTCGAGGAAGCCGAGCGGGTGACCTGCCTGGGAGTGGAAGGCGAACTCACCACGATTCGCTCGATCCGCCTGTGCTGCAACCCGATCGACGTCGCGCAGGATCCAGTCGACGGCGGTGCCCTCGACCTCGAGCCAGCCACCGGCGTCGACCCACGGACCCCACGTGCCGGGCTCCCCCACCGTTGTGTCGCGCCCTGACCACCGGCTCGCGAGACGTGTCAGCTCGGCGGTGTCGGGCACACTCTGGTAGTAGACGCCGAGGTCGACGTCGGAGGTGGGCAGCGCGTCGCCGCGGGCGCGACTGCCGCCGAGCACGACGCCGAGCACCCCGTGCACGCCGGTCAGCTCGTCGACCATCCGGCGCAACGTCTCGTCGGTGATCATCGGGCGGTCCTCGGCATGGGCCGGACGCTACCGGAGCCTCGGTCCGACGGCCGGATCGGGGAGCCTGACCGAAATGTCCGATAACGGAGTCAACGCCCGGTCTGGTATGTACCGTCCCTCGCATGACCGCTCACTCCCCCGAGTCGCCGTCGCCCGCCCGGCCGTCGGCCGCAGCGCCGGCGCGCCGACGCGTGCTCTCCGGGCTCGGGGGCGGCGCAGCCCTCGCCGTGGCCACCGCGACGACCGCGTCCGCGGCACCCACGTCCGCGGCAGGGGCGCCCGCGACGGCCACCCCCGCGGTCATGGCCGCAGCCGTCACGACCGACCCCGTGCTGCACCTGCTGCGACGCGCGACGTTCGGCCCGACGCCGGCGCTGGTCGCCGAAGTGCGCACGACCGGGACGACGGCCTGGCTCGACGCCCAGCTCGCCCCGTTGACCAAGGTGCCCGACACCGCCATGGACACGATGCTGGGGCGCTGGACCCGCCTGGGCTGGAAGACGTGGGAGGTGCGCGAGCGCCTCGAGGGCGGCGACACGTGGACCGTCATGATGGACCTCGTCGAGGCGCACCTGGCCCGGGCCCTCTTCTCCCGCAGGCAGCTCCTCGAGACCGTCGTCGACTTCTGGACCAACCACCTCGTCGTCCCGGTCCCGAGCAGCGAGGTCTGGGACAGCTCGCACCTCTTCCAGCGCGACGTCATCCGCAAGCACGCGCTCGGCAAGTACTCCGACATGCTCAACGCGGCAGCGCGGCACCCGTCGATGCTCAAGGTCCTCGACAACGCCGACAGCACGAAGAAGGCGCCGAATGAGAACTACGGCCGCGAGCTGCTCGAGCTGCACACCGTCGGCGTCGGGAAGTTCACCGAGGCCGACGTCAAGATGTCGGCACTGGCGCTGACCGGTCTCAGCGTCGACTCCGAGTCGGGTCTCTACTACTACCGGCCCAACCGTCGTCACGTCGGGACCGTCAAGGTGCTCGGCTGGAGCGACCCGAACGCGACGCCCGAGAACGGCAGCGCCGTCGCGACGCTCTACCTCAACTACCTGGCGAACCACCCGGCGACGGCGAATCGCATCGCCACGAAGCTCGTGACGCGCTACGTCTCCGACACGCCGCCGGCCACTCTCGTCACCAAGCTCGCACAGGTCTACCTCGCGAACGGCACTGCCATCGCTCCGGTGCTGCGAGCCCTCTTCCTCTCCCCCGAGTTCGTCGCCTCGGCCGGCCAGAAGATCCGCACCCCCTACGAGGACGCCCTCGCGTCGTGCCGCATCCTCGGCCTGACCCCCGAGCCGGTCCCGGCGGCCGGGGTGACGAGCGACCTGCGCGGCCTCTTCTGGCAGATGGGCACCTTCGGGCAGGCACCGATGGGGTGGCCGGCTCCGAACGGCTATCCCGACGTCGCCGCCGCCTGGAACGGCGCGTCGAGCACGCTCAACCGCTGGAACTTCCATCTCGGCCTCGCGGGCAACTGGACGCTCAAGGCGATGAAGCGCCCCGACGTCACGACGCTCGTGCCGACCCCGCTGCCGACGACGTATGCCGCCCTCGTCGACGCGCTCGCCGCGAAGCTGCTCATCACGCTGACGACCGCGCAACGCGACGCGATCTGCCGGTTCGTCGACCACGCCCCCGGCGACGCCCTCAAGGCGGGTGCTGCGGCCGTGACGTGGCGGCTCCCGTCGATCGTCGCGCTCCTGCTCGACTCCCCCAACTTCGCGACCCGCTGAGGACGACCATGACGACCCATCCCGCGACCGCGTCCACAGCCCCGTCCCTGACCCAGTACCCGGCCGAGTCCGGCGTCCCCCCGGAGGGCTGCGGCTGCCCGCAGGGGCAGGCCCTGACCTCGCAGGTCTCCCGCCGCACGTTGCTCGCGGGCGCGTCGGCCCTGGGAGCGCTCGGCGCCGTCATCGGCACCGCCGGCCCCAGTGCCGCCACGCAGCTCGCCTTCGCCGGGACGGCCTACACCGGCGACACGATCGTCATCCTCAGCCTCCGCGGCGGCTTCGACGGTCTGTCCGCGGTGGCCCCCGTCGGGGACCCTGCGTACTTCGCGGCGCGGCCCGCGATCGCGATCCCCGCGTCGCGGGCGATCAGGCTCGACAGCATGTTCGGGCTGCACCCTGCCCTCGCGCCGCTCAAGCCGATCTGGGACGCCGGCGGACTCGCCGCCGTGCACGCGGTCGGCCAGGTCAACCCGACGCGGTCGCACTTCGAGGCCATGGCCACGATGGAGAACGCCGCGCCCGGCTCGACGCTGCGCACCGGCTGGCTCGACCGCATGATCGGGCTGAGCGGACCGGTCTCGACGTTCGCGTCCGCGTCGGTCGGATCGGCGACGACACCGCAGTCGATGATCGGCCCGAACCCCGAGGTCGCGATCCGCACCGTCGACAGCTTCAGCCTCAGCGGCGCCAGCACCCCGGATGAGCAGACCCGCTGGACGACCGCCCTCAACGCCTTGTATGCCGGGGCGCCCGCCGCGCTCGCGGCACCCGCGAAGGCGACGCTCGGGGCGCTCTCGACGATGTCACCGCTCAAGGCCGCCGGCTACACCCCGGCCAACGGGGCGGCATACCCCAAGGGTGCCGTCGGCGACGCCCTGCGCGACCTCGCTCGCCTCATCAAGGCACGGATCGGCCTGCGGGCGGCGACGGTCGACGTCGGCAACTGGGACATGCACTCGGGCCTCGGGTCCAGCGACTCGGGCTGGATGTTCCGCCAGCTCACCGAGCTCGGCCAGGCGCTCGCGGCCTTCAACCAGGACCTCGGCGCGCAGATGAGCGAGGTGACCCTCGTGACGCTCAGCGAGTTCGGTCGCCGCGTCGCGCAGAACGGCTCCGGTGGTCTCGACCACGGCCACGGCAACGTCTCGCTCGTCATGGGCGGCGGGGTCCGCGGCGGGCAGGTCTACGGCCGCTGGCCCGGCCTCGCGGCGGCCAACCTCGACAACGGTGACCTCGCCGGGACGACCGACTACCGGACGATCCTCGCCGAGGCGCTGGAGAAGCGGGCGCAACTGTCGTCGTCGACGGTCTTCCCGCTGCTCGCTGCCGACCGTCTCGGGATGTTCACCGCCAAGGCCTGACCCTCGCCGACGCACGGCCGCCCGACAAATGGGTGGGGGTCGCCCTCGCCCTGCGCCAGACTGGCCGACGTGGACGAGGTCGAGGTGGTGGTCGCCCATCAGGAACGCGCGACGCTGCGTGTAGGTGACGTGTTCCTCAAGGTCGACGCCGATCCGGCCCGCACCGAGGGCGAGGTCGAGGCGATGACGCTGGCGCCGGTCCCGACCCCGGAGGTCCTGTGGTGCAGGCCGTCCGTGCTCGCGCTCGCTGCTCTGCCCGGGGTGGCGCTCGGTCGCCTCGGCGAGCCGTCGACCGCCTCGGCCGCGGCGTGGGCCGCGGCGGGTGCGGTCCTGCGCGTCCTGCACGACGCGCCGCTGCCGCCGTGGTCCGGGGCCAGCCTCGACGAGAAGGCCGCGAGCCTCGACGCCGAGTGCACGTGGCTCCTGACGAACGACGTCCTCCCGGCCGAGCTCGTGACGCGCAACCGTGAGCTCGCCGAGTCCGCGCTGCGACCGTGGACGCCGGTGTTCATGCACGGCGACCTGCAGGTGGCCCACGTCTTCGTCGAGGGAGACGAGGTCACCGGCATCCTCGACTGGTCCGAGGCGGGTCGGGGCTCAGCGATGTACGACCTCTCGAGCCTGACCCTCGGGCACCCGGAGCACGTCGCAGACGTCGTCGCCGGCTACGGCGCGGATGCCGTCGACCTCGACGTGGTCCGCGCCTGGTGGTCACTGCGGAGCCTGACGGCGATCCGCTGGCTCGTCGAGCACGGTTTCGACCCGGCCGCGCCCGGGTGCGAGATCGACGTGCTCAAGGCCCAGCTCTGAGGCTGCGGCTCCGCGACCTGCTCAGCGGTCGATCATGCGCTGCATGGCCTCGGGGTAGCGGTCGCCATGGACCTGCACGCTGGACGAGGCGGCGTCGAGCTCGGCGAGGTCCTCGTCGGTGAGGGTGAGGTCGGTGGCACCGAGGTTCTCGTCGAGGCGCTCCAGGCGCCGGGTCCCGGGGATCGGCACGACCCACGGCTGCTGCGCGAGCAGCCAGGCGAGGGCTACCTGACCCACCGTGGCCCCCTTGCGATCGGCGACCGCGGTGATGAGGTCGACGAGGGCCAGGTTGGCCTGCAGGGCCTCCCGCTCGAAGCGTGGGAGGGAGGCGCGGATGTCGCCCTCGCCGAACTCCGTGGCGGCGGTGACCTTCCCCGTGAGGAAGCCCCGTCCGAGCGGACTGAACGGGACGAAGCCGATGCCGAGCTCCTCGAGGGCGGGCAGGATCGCGTCCTCGGGCTCGCGCCAGAAGAGGGAGTACTCGCTCTGCAACGCCGTGACCGGCTGCACGGCGTGGGCCCGGCGGATCGTGTCGACCCCGGCCTCGGACAGGCCGAAGTGGTGCACCTTGCCCGCCTCGATGAGCTCCTTGACGGTGCCGGCGACGTCTTCGATGGGGACGTCGGGGTCGACGCGGTGCTGGTAGAGCAGGTCGATGGCGTCCGTGCGCAGTCGTCGCAGGGAGCCGTCGACGGCGGCGCGGATGGCGTCGGGTCGGCTCGTGACGCCCGTCTGGGTGCCGTTCTCGTCGAAGGCGAAACCGAACTTGGTGGCGATGACGACGTCGTCGCGGACCGGCTGCAGGGCCTCGCCGACAAGCTCCTCGTTGTGGAAGGGGCCGTAGACCTCAGCGGTGTCGAAGAGGGTGACGCCCCGGTCGACCGCGGCACGCAGGAACGTCACCATCGCGTCCCGTGGTGGTCGCGGGCCGAAGGACTGGCTCATGCCCATGCAGCCGAGGCCGAGGGCGGAGACCTCGAGGCCTCGGGTGCCGAGTGTGCGGTTCTTCATGTGGGTTCTCCTTTGGTCGCGTTCGTGGTGGAACTCGTTGGTGCTCAGAGCTGCCCGGCGGGTCGCAGGAGGATCTCGTTGATCGCGAGGTGGCGGGGCCGGCTGAGGGTGAAGGCGATGACGTCGGCGATGTCCTCCGCCGTCACCTGGGCTTGGTCGTAGAGCCTGCCGACGCCCTCTCGGGTCTGCTCGTGCGTGATGTGGGTGGGCAGCTCGGTGTCGACCACGCCGGGCTCGATGAGGGTGACGCGCACGTCCGGGAGCAGCTCCTGCCTCAGCGACTCCGACCACCCGTTGAGGCCCCACTTCGTCGCCGCGTAGACGCCGTTGCCGGCACGAGCGGTGCGCCCGGCGACCGAGGAGATGTTGACGATGTCGGCGCCGGTCGGGCTGGAGCCGGCGGCCGTGAGCTGCCCGAGGAAGACCTCGGTCGCAGTGATCGCGCCGAGCAGGTTGACCTCGACCATCTGGCGGTAGTCGTCGCGCTGGTCGGCGCCGAACGGTCCGAGCAGCATGACGCCGGCGTTGTTGACGAGGACGGCCGCCCCGCCGAGCTGGGCCTGGACGCGGTCTGCGGCGGCGAGGAGGCTTGCGCGGTCGGTGACGTCGGCACGGACGGCGAGGGCTGCAGGGCCGAGCTCGCCGGCGAGAGCGTCGATCCGGTCGGCGCGCCGCGCGAGCAGCGCGACCCGGTAGCCCGCGGCGACGAGGGAGCGCGCGGTCGCGGCGCCGATGCCGGAGGAGGCTCCGGTGACGACGGCGACTCGGCCCGGCTGGCTGGTCTGGGTGGTGGTGGTCATGCGCTCTTCTCGCTCGTGGTCGTAGGAGTGCGAGGCCGGTTCAGGCCTCCGGGATGGCGCGCCCGAAGGTCTCGAGCGTGATGTCGGCCGGCTCGGGGCCACCGCGCGTGCCGGTGTCGAGGGCGTCGATCGCGCTCAGCTCGTCCTGGGTCAGGACGAAGTCCAAGACGTCGAAGTTCTCCGCGATGCGGTGCGCCTTGGTCGACTTGGGGATGGCGGAGCGTCCCTGCTGGAGGTGCCAGCGCAGCATCACCTGGGCGGGCGTCTTCCCGTGGGCGTCGGCGATCCCGCCGATGACCGGGTCCTGGAGGGTGCTGCCGTGGCTGCCGTCGCGGTAGAAGGTGATGCCACCGATCGGGGACCACGCCTGCGTCAGGATCCCGTGCTGGGCTCCTAGCTCCTGGACTGCCTTCTGCTGGAAGTAGGGGTGCAGCTCGATCTGGTTGACCGCGGGCACGACCGTCGCCGCATCGAGCAGGGCGGTGAGGTGGTCGACCATGAAGTTGCTGACGCCGATGGCGCGCACCTTGCCGTCCGCGAGGAGCGTCTCCAGCGCCCGGTACGCCTCGAGCGTCGTGTCGAAGGCGGACGGGAGGGCCTGGTGCAGGATCAGCAGGTCGATCTGCTCGATGCCGAGCTTGCTGGCGCTCTTGTCGAAGCCGTGCAGGGTCTCGTCGTAACCGTAGTCGCTGATCCAGATCTTCGTCTCCAGGAAGACCTCGTCACGGGACACGCCGGAGCTGCGAACGGCCTCACCGACCTCGCGCTCGTTGCCGTAGGCGGCGGCCGTGTCGATGTGCCGGTACCCGGTCGCGAGCGCGGCCTCGACGGCGGCGCGCGTCTCCTCCGGAGGGGTCTGGAACACCCCGAGTCCGATGGCCGGCATCTCGACCTCGTTGTTCAGCTGCAGTGTCGTCATGTCTTCGACCGTAGGCGCGAGCCCGTGCCGGTGGCAGTGACGGCCTTGACCGGTAACGCCAGCCCCTCCCTGGACCCGAGCCCACCGCATACGGTCGGGGCATGGACAACAGGGCTGAGGTGCGCGACTTCCTGACCTCCCGCCGCTCGCGGCTCACCCCGGAGCAGGCGGGTCTGACGCTGTACGGGAGCAACCGTCGGGTCAAGGGCCTGCGACGCGAGGAGGTTGCGGTCCTGGCCGACGTCAGCACCGACTACTACACGCGCCTCGAACGCGGCAACCTCTCCGGGGTGTCTGAGTCGGTCCTGGACTCACTGGCGACGGCGCTCCAGCTCGACGAGTCCGAGCGGGTCCATCTCTTCGACCTCGCCCGGGCAGCCAACGCCGGCAACCGACGGCGACGGACACCGGTCAAGGAGCAGCTGCGACCCGGCATACAACGCATTCTCGACTCCCTGTCAGCGCCGGCCTACGTCCGCAACAACCGCCTCGACCTGCTCGGTGTCAACGCACTCGGGCGAGCCCTGCTGACCGACCTCTACGACGGCGGCACGACACACCCCAACCTGGCGCGCTACCTGTTCCTCGACGACCGCTCGAGGGACTTCTACGCCGACTGGACCAGGGTCGCCAAGGACGTCGTCGCGTCCCTGCGCCTGCAGGCGGGCCACACGCCGTCCGACCGCGGCCTGACGGACCTCGTCGGCGAGCTGTCCACTCGCAGTGAGGAGTTCCGCACCTGGTGGGCGGGCCACACCGTCCGCCTCCACCGCACCTCGACGAAGCAGATGCACCACCCGGTCATCGGGGACATCGAGCTGACCGGCGAGGCGCTGGAGCTGCCCGGAGACACCGGGCTCACGATCATCACCTACACGGTCGAACCCGGCACGCCCTCTGCCGAAGCGCTGCAGTTCCTCTCCAGCTGGGCCGCGAGCGAGCCGGCTCCGAGCAGCACCCACGAGACGACGAGCTGACCGGCTGACCGGCTGACGGGCTCAGCCAGCACGGCGCGAGCCCGCCCCTCGGGTCCTGTGATTGCCTGTGCCGACTTGCGGCCCGGCCGCTGACGCCCTGATCATCTGGTGATGAACCAGACGCCTGCTGCGACGAAGCTGAGACGTGCCGTAAGGGCGGTCATCCTGGCCGAGGACGACCGGGTCCTGCTGTGTCGCTTCAGCTTCCCGCACCCAGCGGTCCCGACGGGCGCAACGGTCGTGTGGGCGGCCCCCGGCGGCGGCATCGAGCCCGGCGAACTGCCTCTGGCGGCACTGCGCCGTGAGCTGCACGAGGAGACCGGGCTCGTCATCGACGCCGACCCGCCTCACGTCTGGCACCAGGAGGTCGTCGCGCCCGGCCACGCCGACGGCTACGACGGGGTGGTCAACGACTACTTCCTGGTCCGAACCCCGCTCTTCGATCCCCGGGGCGCCCTGTCCGACGACGAACTCGCCGCCGAGCACATCAGCGCGATGCGATGGTGGCGGCACGCAGAGATCGCCGAATACGACGGAACCGACTTGTTCTCACCTCGCGACCTCGCGAGACCGCTGGCGGCCTTGATCGCCGGCGACATTCCGGCCACGCCCGTGACGTTCGGCCTGTGATCCGCTGACGCATAGGCGTCTGCTCCTGTCGCCGACAACTCTCGGCGGCCGACGCTGGCAGCCCTGCGCGAGAGCGCCCCTTGCGGTCCAGTCGCCTGTCCCCGTTGGTCGGCCCGCCAGGGCTTTGTCGCGCTAGATCCCAGCGAGGGTTCAGCCATATGCCCCGACCTCGTGGCATATGGCTGAAACCCGCAGACCTGTGGTGATGCGATGAGCCCGGCAGGTGTGCTCCCGTGGGGCTGGATCGAGCCCAGTGCGCTCAAGGAACGCGGAAGCACTCGGTCAAGTCCGTATCGGTGGTGTACGACGGTGATCCGTCAAGGTGGTTCGGTTAGGCGGTGATCGCCGCGGCGATCAGGTCGTTGGTCACCTCCTCAAGATCGTCGTCGGTGGTGCGGTCGGTCAGGACGGCTCGGGCGTTCTTCAGCGCTTCCAGGCCGAGGTAGCGGCGTTGTTCGGCCCACTCGTCGTGCTGCTCCGCCAGGACCGCGCCGACGAGGCGGATGATCGCCTCCCGGTTGGGGAAGATGCCGACGACGTCGGTGCGGCGGCGGATCTCWCGGTTGAGGCGCTCGTTCGGGTTGTTGGACCAGATCTGGCGCCAGATCTCYTTCGGGAAGACGGTGAAGGCGAGGATGTCGGCGCGGGCGAGCTCGAGGTGCTCGGCCACGGCGGGGAGCTTCTCGTACAGGCCCTCGAGGACCCGGTCGAACTGGGCGTTCACGGCCTCGGAGTCGGGCTGGTCGTACACCGAGTGAAGTAGCGCCTTGACCCACCCCCACTGNGATCGGAAGAGTCGTTCGGGTTGTTGGACCAGATCTGGCGCCAGATCTCYTTCGGGAAGACGGTGAAGGCGAGGATGTCGGCGCGGGCGAGCTCGAGGTGCTCGGCCACGGCGGGGAGCTTCTCGTACAGGCCCTCGAGGACCCGGTCGAACTGGGCGTTCACGGCCTCGGAGTCGGGCTGGTCGTRCACCGAGTGAAGTAGCGCCTTGACCCACCCCCACTGCGACTTCGGCGTCACGGCCATCAGGTTCGCGGCGTAGTGGGTKCGGCAGCGTTGCCAGGACGCGTTCGGCAGGGTTGCCCCTATGGCCTCGACKAGGCCGGCGTGCGCGTCGCTCGTGACGAGCGCGACGTCGGTGAGKCCGCGGGCCGTCAGGTCCCGGAAGAACCCGAGCCAGCCRGCGCTCGATTCTGTTGTGGCSGTGTGGATCCCGAGGACCTCACGGTAGCCGTCGGMGTTSACGCCGGTCGCGACCATCACCGCCACCTTCACGACCCGGCCGGCCTCGCGGACCTTCATCGTCAGCGCGTCGGCCGCGACGAACGTGTACGGCCCCTCGTTCAGGGGTCGGGTGCGGAACGCGGCGACCTGCTYGTCGAGGTCCTTGGCCATCACCGACACCTGCGACTTGGACAGGCCGGTGATCCCGAGCGTCYKKACGAGCTTGTCCATCCGCCGGGTGCTGACGCCCAGCAGGTAGCAGGTCGCGACGACCGTCGTCAGCGCCGCCTCCGCACGGCGGTGCCGCTCGAGCAGCCAGTCCGGGAAGAAGGTCCCCTCACGCAGCTTCGGCACCGCGACATCCAAGGTGCCGGCGCGGGTGTCGAGGTCACGGTGCCGGTAGCCGTTGCGCGTGTTGACCCGGTCGGGGCTGCGGACCCCGTACTCG
>NZ_LMSX01000009.1:0-3032 GCF_001429655.1 Terrabacter sp. Soil811 | reverse complement strand
CTGTGAGAGGTTCACTCGAAGGATCACGCGGTGACCGCACCTGCATGTGCAGGGACACGCTCACCGGTGTCGTCGTACACCAACGCTATGGACTCAACTCACCCGTTCCCTCCCAGTCCTGAAAGGCCGAGGCTCGCATGAGCACGCCTCCGGCGCTCGACCTGTGTCTGCGCGCGGCTCACTCAGCATCGTGGAGCGGCGCCAGGACGGTCGTGACGGACCTCGACCGCGCCGTCCTGAGCATCTTGGGATTCGAATCTCAAGCGGGGCGTCGGGTACTGAACACCACGTTCCTGTCCGTGGACCACGACGCCGCAGCAGAGCTTCACGCTTCAAGCCCCGACTGGCGGCCGCCGAGACGTCGGCGCTGGCCGTGGGATTCGTTCCGCATCGGCTCCTGACGACCTGCAGGCACGTGGAGGCTCCGCCGGCCACAGTCCCTCGGCTCCAGACTCACCGACCCGATCCCTCAGCGGCATGAGCGAGCGTTGCGCAGCGGCCGCCGTGGGCACTGGACTCATCAGAATGCGGTCATGCCCGAGCGGGAACCGGACCTAAGCATCGTGCCTCCGCGTTGGATGGTGGAGGGCGCACGAGTCGACCGCGACGCATTCGGCCCGGGGACCATCGGTCGCGTCGGAACCTACAAGGACGTGTCTACCGTGTGGGTCGACTTCGGCGACGGGGAGGCAAAGCCCTTACTCTGGAGTTTGGACTTCCACATCTCGAAGCGCTTGCTAACAGATAGAAACGCCAGCATCGGTCGTGCCGCCGCACCGACTTCTGGTGCCGCGCGACGGATTTCGGTGGCGGGGAGCTAGCTCGCGGCATGTGGCCCGATACGTGTCTGAGGAGCGGTAGTCAACCGCCGTCAACGGCGCGAACGTTCCAGCGCTGGCGGGAGGGGTATCGACACGGGCTTGTTGACGGAGAGGTAGCGGATCGTGGTCACCGTGCCCGATATCTGGGACGAGACGGCGGCAGGCAGGTCGGCTACGTCGGTCGCGAGAGTGCTGCCAACGCCCGTGACGACCACGGTGTTGATGGTCCCGTCATGGGCCAGGTTGACCTCGACCGACGCACTGCCCTGGATCATGGCGTCTAGCTGATCGGACAGATTCGCGAAACCTAGGTAGTAGATCGCGGATTGACCGGGCATGGTGCCTGCGAGCTGGCGAACGTCCCCGTTGGCGTGAAGGATGGAGATGCTTTCGACTCCGGGCGCGACCAGGGTTGGTCTACCGGGACCGACGAGGATGCCGAAGACCTGCAGGAGCTTGTCGGCCTTCTCTTGCGTGTCGATGGGCTTCCAGGCGTCGATCGGCCGGCCCGAGGCGTTGGTGGCCGCCACCCAGCCGTGGCCCTCGGCGTCCTGCGCCACGCGAAAGTTGACTTCGGCCTTTCGGCCCTTCTCGGTTACAACCTCGTGGACGCGGTGGCCGGTGAGTCCCGTAGCGGTGTCGGTCGTGACTTCGTCGCTCAGCCGGACGTCCCCGTTTTTCATGACGAGGTCTCTTCGGTACACAGCGGTCCGGGCGGAATCCAGCCGGTCCAGAGCCTTCTTGAACGCCTCGCCTCCTAGTGCCCGCGCATCGCCTGTGGCTGTGGAGTCGGGCGCCGCCGAGGAGGTCTGCGGCTGGGAAGCCCCCGTGGTGCTGGCGCCGGGCCGGGCGCTCAAAGGGCTCGATCCGAGAGCGGCCGGATGACCTTCGGTGATGGCGGTCTGCGAACAGCTCGCCGTCGCGATGGCGACCGAGAGTGCAACGACTGCCGTTACTGACATCTGCCTTATCCCCTGCACACCCCGCATCCTAGGGTGCTCATGATGTCCGGAACCGAACATGGTCGCGCAGGCACAGAGCACCGTGAATGATCACATCGCTTCATGTCAGCACATAGGCAGGATTGAGCTCGCGCTCGGCGGCATGACCGGATGTTGTCCGACGAGCGGCGGAAGCGGGACATGTGGACGACACTGCTGCCATGACGCCAGAGCAACTCCGCACGCTGCTGTCTGCCGCCAAGCTCGAGGCCGTCCCGGACCTCCTCTCGCTGCTGGACGAGCCACAAGTGAGTCTTTCCTCTGACGCAGAACAGGATTCAAGTTCGACCGCAACACTGCTCACGATCTACCGACGCCGTGCCGAGCATGTCCGACGGACAAATCAGCCGATTCGTGGAATAGGCGAGACCGTGGAGAAGCTCGAGACCACCAAGCATCAGCGATTGGTGCTGGCCGTAGTGAATGGCGCAGGCGAGTCCCGGTGGGGCGTCGCGTTCTTGAGCCCGGACCTCTCAGAGGTGGTCGCAGCCGTCGCTCGTGTCGGGCCGCATCGGGAGTCGTAGGTCGCATCCGCTCGTCGGCGCTACCCATCTGCGGCAGTAGCGGACGTCGACGGCAGCGGCGCGCAGCTTCAAAGGTCGAGCCGACGAAGCGCGAAACCTTCCGGTATGCCGTTGTCACTGAGGTAGCGAATGAAGACGGCTGCAGCCTCGTCGAGATCCAGCACCTCGTTGGCCAAGACGGTCGTCGTGACCCCGTCCCACGGCAGCGAGACGGTCGGCTGCGGTTCCGGACCGGACATGGTGCGCCCCACCACGTATTGACACGGGCCGGAGTTCTCTGTGCGGCGGAGCTCCACCGTGAGCCGGTCCCGCGACCCGGCCGCCTGCACGTACTCCGTGGGCCACCGGCCGAGGTCGACCCGTTCGAACGGCGTCTCTGGTGGAAGCTCCCAGAGACTCAGCGAGTACCGACGGATGCCGTCCAGCAGGGCCAGACGTCGACGGAGCAGCACGTCGTCCGGATCAAGAGCATCTTTCAGCTCACCGTGAATGCGGCCGTTCATGGTGAGCGCGTGCGTCACGGGTGGTCGAGCCATGTGCTCAGCGTGCCAAGAAGAGCACCCAGAACGCACGCACATCGGCATTATGTGGGTGATCGGTGTCAAGAGGCTTCGGTGTTGTCGAGGCTGGTGATGAGGTTGTCGTAGATCTCGGTTCGTCGGGTTTGGCCCTTGGCGCAGGCGTCG
>NZ_LMSX01000008.1:59565-1128783 GCF_001429655.1 Terrabacter sp. Soil811 | reverse complement strand
CGACACAACGCTCGACATACGGGGCCTCCTCGAGGAGAACGGACACCCCAACGTAGGAGCGCCGGCGACCCCGAAGGATCACCCACATATCAAGCATGACAGGAAGTGTGCTTCCGCATTCCGCTGGCGCACTGGGCTCAACCCAGGTTGACCGGCGCTCAACGGTCGGGTGCGCCGCGTCCCCGCAGGTCAGAGGCTCTCAGCCATACGCCGCGTGCGACCGGTTGCGCCGTCACCTACAGCTGCCGCAAGACGTACCTAGGTCCCCCGTGTACCGCTGCTTCCTGGTGCGCGCTGGTGCGGGGCCGGTGCGGTCGAGGGGGGCGGGGCGGGCGCGGTCGAGGGGGGCGGGGCGGGTGCGGTCGAGGGGGCGGGGCGGGCGCGGTCGAGGGGTGCGGGGCGGGGGCGGGGCGGGTGCGGTCGAGGGGTGCGGGGCGGGGGCGGGGCGGGTGCGGTCGAGGGGTGCGGCGTCGAGGTCAGGGAGTGACATCGCTCCAACCCCTTGACACTCGCCCCCTTCTACTCGATTATCGATAATCAGTTGGCCGCCCAACGAAGGGCGCCCGGGTCAAGGAGGACCTCATGAGCAGCAACGCGATCGCCACCTTCTTCGGGGATGACGAGTTCCCCGTCACCTTCGAGGACGGGCAGCGCGAGCTGCTCTGGGTCCACGACGACCTGCACATCCCGAACCCGGTGTCACCGATGTACGCCGACATCGGCGGCTGGTGGCTCAAGTGCGACTACATGTTCCGCCGGTTCGGCACCCCGTTCGCCTCGGACTGGATCTCCAAAGTCATCAACGGCTACGTCTACACCGCCGCCATCCCGGCCGAGCAGGGTCTTACGGCTGAGGCTTCGGAGTACGGCGCCCGGTACACGCCCCGCACGCCGCTCGATGAGAACTACGCCGCCGAGATCGGTGGCTACCTCGGCTGGACGCTGCCGACCTACGCCGAGAACTTCCTCGGCTGGTGGCGTGACCGGCTCGTGCCCGAGATCAGGCGCAACTTCGAGCGCCTCGACACCTACGACTACGACGCCGCCGAACTCGTCGACCTGGCCATCCTCCTCGAGGACGCGATCGACATCCACGACCGTCACTGGTCGATCCACTGGGTCCTGAACTTCAGCCAGTTCTCCTCGACGCTGAATCTCAACACCGTGATCGCCGAGGCCAAGGGGGAGGGCGACCACTCCGCCCTCATGGGCCGTCTCCAGTCCTCCACCGAGAACCGGAACTGGGACTCCATCGAGGAGCTGTGGAAGATCAAGGAGCACGTCAAGAAGGACAGCGGCGCCATCGCCGACGCGTTCCGTCAGGGCGCGACCGGCACCGACGTGATCAAGGCCCTGCAGTCCACGGCGGAGGGGAAGGAGTTCCTCGCCACCACGGTGGAGGCCTACCAGGCGGAGTACGGCTTCAAGTCGATGTGGGCACACGAGTTCTCCTTCCGTACGTGGCGCGAGGACCCGGCCCCGGTCGTCGAGGCGGTCCGTGGCTACCTCGAGGCGGACTACGACTACCCGGCCGAGATCGCGGCCGTCGCCAAGGACCTCGATGCCGCGAAGGTCGAGTGCCTCGACGGTGTCACCGGCGAGACCCGTGACCGCCTCGAGGCGGCACTCAACCTCAGCCTGCGGATGAACCCGCTCACCCCGGACCACCACTTCTACATCGACCAGGGCACCAACGCCCGGGTTCGCCTCGTGCTGCTGGCGATCGGGCGCAAGCTCGTCGAGGCCGGCAAGCTGTCCGACCCCGAGGACGTCATGTACCTCAAGTACAACGAGCTGCGCACCGTCATGGCCGGCTCCAACAGCTTCGACGCCGAGGACCTCGTCGGCGACCGCCGCGATGAGCGCGAAGCCGCCTACGAGGTCCGTCCCCGCGACTGGGTGGGCACGGCCACCGAGGAGAACCTCGCGTTCCCCTACCTGTCCCTGTGGGCCTTCCCGGAGAAGGTGTACCGCAAGCCTTCCACCGTGGAGGGGGAGATCCACGGCCTCGGCGCCTCGACAGGCGTCATCGAGGGCACGGCCCGACTCGTGCTCTCCCCGGAGCAGTTCTCCCAGGTCGAGCGCGACGAGATCGTCGTCTGCCGCATGACCAGCCCCGCGTGGGTCGTGCTCTTCACCAAGATCGCAGGCCTCGTCACGGACGCTGGCGGCATGGCCTCCCACCCCGCCGTCGTCTCCCGCGAGTTCGGCATCCCGGCCGTCGTCGGCACCTCCGACGCGACCCGTCAGATCAAGACGGGAGACCGCGTCCGGGTCAACGGCGCCACCGGCATCGTCGAGGTCCTGTCGTGACGCTGTCACGCTCCGTGCTGCGCGAGCAGATCAAGGAGGTCATCATCCAGCGCATCCTCGACGGGACCTACGCCCCGGGAGACCGGGTCGTCGAGCTCGCGCTCGTCCAGGAGCTCGGCGTGAGCCAGGCACCCGTGCGCGAGGCGCTGCGAGACCTCGAGGCGATGCGGTTCATCGAGTCCGAGCCCTACCGGGGCGCTCGCGTCCGGCAGGTCAGCCACAAGGAGCTCACCGAGACCTACCCGGTCCGTGCAGCCCTCGAGGAGCTCGCCGGGCACATGGCGGCACCCAGCGTCGAGAACAGCGTCCTGCGGATGCTCGAGACCGAGATCCAGAACATGCTCGAGGCAGCCCGACGCAAGGACCAGCACGGCCTGCTCGTACACGACGCCCGGTTCCACGAGCTCATCGTCGAACAGGCCGGCAACACGGTCCTGCTCGACTCCTGGTCCGGGCTGCGGATCGAGGCCTACACCCTCGTCTCCGTCATCAAGTCACACCTGGACCTGGTGGCCATCGCGAACGCGCACCTGCCCATCCTCGACGCCCTGCGCCAGCGGGACGGGAACCTGGCCGGGAAGGTCATGCGCGAACACATCGAACACTTCGGAAACACGCTGTTTGGAGGCGACCCCAATGACTGAGACACCGCTCGTGCTGCCGTTCACCGACGAGCGCTGCCGCGACGTCGACCTCACCGGAGGCAAGGGCGCCAGCCTCGCCTCCATGACGGCCAACGGTCTGCCGGTCCCGCCCGGGTTCGTCATCACCTCAGCCGCGTTCGCCGCCGCCGTCGACGGCGACACGCTGCTCGCCCACCTCAAGGAGCGCGACCTCGACGCGGCCCGGGCTGTCGTCGCGGCGACCCAGCCGCCGCGCGAGCTCATCCAGGCCGCGTACGACCAGCTCCCCGCGAACTGCTCGGTCGCCGTGCGCTCCTCCGCGTGCGCCGAGGACAGCAGCGACGCCTCCTACGCCGGCCAGCAGGAGACCTACCTGTTCGTCGAGACCTTCGAGGAGGTCATGGACAAGATCGTCGAGTGCTGGCTCTCGTTCTTCTCCGAGCGAGCCCTCTTCTACCGCGAGCACAAGGGCGACCTGAACGACATCGCGATGGCCGTCGTCGTGCAGCAGATGGTCGACGCCACCAAGGCCGGGGTGATGTTCACCGTCGACCCGGTCAACCACCGCCGCGACCGCATCGTCATCGAGGCCGCGTTCGGCATCGGCGAGAACGTCGTCTCCGGCGAGGTCACCCCGGACTACTACACGCTCGACCGCAAGGGCGCCCTGAAGAAGTCGAAGATCGTCAAGGACCAGGTCATGGCCGAGAGCGAGCTGGCCGACCTGGTCAAGCTCGGGCTGCACCTGGCCGAGCTCAACGGCGGACCGCAGGACATCGAGTGGGCCTACGACGATACCGGCCTGTTCATGCTGCAGTCGCGCCCTGTCACGACGATGTAGCCGAGACGGCCCGCCGCGGTCCGGCCTCGACCTGAGCACCCGCCTCACGGCCGGGCCGGAGCCTCACCTCGCCGCCGGCGAACCCGTCACCGAACCACCGACACAGGAAGGAGCCGACCGCCATGACATGGATGCAGCCCACCACGGTGGACGCCGTCGTGCGCGCCCGCGCCGACAACCCCGAGGCCGTGATCGTCGCCGGCGGCACCTTCCTCGGCATCCTGGTCAGGGCCGGCATGCTCGAGGCGGACGACTGGATCTCCCTGCAGGACGTGCGGGAGCTGACCCGCCTGCACTCGGCCGGGGACCTGTCCATCGGCGCCATGGTGCGCCACCGCAGGCTCGAGCTCGACGAGGACGTGCGCGGCCTCTGGCCCGGGGTCTCAGCCGCCTTCCGGGCCGTCGCCAGCCCCCGGGTGCGCAACGTCGCGACCGTCGGGGGAGTCCTCGCCGACGCCGACTACGCCTCGGACCCGCCCTCGATGCTCGTGGCCGTCCGCGCCGTCGCCGAGGTCGCCAGCGTGCGCGGCACCCGCCGCGTACCGATCGACGAGCTCATCACCGGGCACTACAGCACATGCCTGGAGGAGGACGAGCTCATCACCCGGGTCATCGTCCCCAGGCCTACCGGGCCAGCCGTCTACCGCAAGCTGCGCACCCGCTCCCAGGAGGACCGGCCCGCCTCGTCGGTGGCCGCCGCCGTCCACGAGGGGACCGTCCGGGTCGTCGTCGGCGCCGTCAGCGACCGCCCGCACCACTTCGCCGACGTGTGCGCGACCTGGCGCGCCGGCGAGGAGGCCTCTGCCCGCGAGATCGGGGAGGCCTACGCCGAACGCATCGAGTACATCGACGACAACCGCGGCTCTGCCGCCTACCGGCGTCGCGTCGTCGCCGTCGAGGTCCGCCGCGCCCTGATGCAGGTGAGCGCATGAGCCCCTCGACGCCACGCCCGGACCTGTCCGGCCAGAGCAGCCCGTCCGGCCAGAGCGACCCGGCCCCGCAGCCCCGGCCCGGTGAGACGTCCGCGGTGCGGGGGGTCAACCCGCGCATCACGGCCGGCATCCGCTACGCCATCGACGGCGGCATACCCGGCGAGTGGCACCTGCGGATCGTCCGCTCCTCGGTGCCCGCCGGCCGGGTCACCGGATTCCAGACCGCGCTGCTCGACGACGAGATCATCGTCCTGACCCCGGACGACGTCGAAGCGGCCGGCCTGCCCGCCTTCGGCTGCCAGATCGCCGACCAGACCGTCCTGACCCGCGAACCGAAGTTCGTCGGCGACGCCGTCGCGGCCGTCATCGCCCCGACACCGGCCGCGGCGCGGGTTGCGGCGTCCCTGGTCGAGGTCAGCTACGAGCGCACACCCGCCGTCTACGACGAGATGGAGGCGATCGCGCCAGACGCGCAGCTCGTCCACAGTCGGCACGCCACGTCCGAGTCCGACTCGGCCTACTTCGACATGCGCCCCCAGGACGGCACCAACGTGTGCCACCGCTTCCGGATCCGCACCGCCGCCCTGCAAGGGCGGCAGGAGCCGAACGTCATCACCGCTCTCGATGACCCCGACACGGTCCTGGCCGACGCGTTCGCCGACGCGGACGTCATCGTCGACGAGGTGTTCCACACCCCAGCGGCAGCGCACGTGCCGATGGAGCCGCACGCCACCAACGCGCAGTGGGTCGACGGGCGCCTGGAGGTCATCACCGGCACCCAGACCCCGTTCAACATGCGCCAGGACCTCGCCCACATCTTCGGCATGGCCGCCGAGGACGTGCGCGTCGTCGTGCCACCGATGGGTGGCGCGTTCGGCGCGAAGACGTTTATCCGCACCGAGGCCATCACCGCGCTCGCCGCGCGCGTCGCCGGCCGACCGGTGCGATGCGTCCTGGACCGGGACGAAGTCTTCAACGAGGTCACCCGCCACCCCGCCACGGTCCGTATCCGCCTGGGCGCCAAGGCCGACGGCACCTTCGTCGCCAAGCGCATCTGGGCCTACGTCAACACCGGCGCGTACGCCGACTGCGGGCCCGGGGTCGCCCAGAAGATGGGGTACGCCGGCGTCGGCCCGTACCGCTTCGAGCACGTCGCCGTCGACTCGTACTGCGTCTACACCAACCTGCCGCCCGGCGGCGCGTTCCGCGGGTACGGCGCCATGCAGTCCGTGTGGGCCTCCGAGCGAGTCGTCGACGTCATGGCCGAGCGACTCGGCGTCGACGCCGTCGAGCTGCGCAGGCAGAACCTGCTCCGTGAAGGCGACACGTTCTGCACCGGCGAGGTCATGCACGACAGCCACTTCGAGGAGCTGCTCGACGACGCGGCCGCCGCGGTCAGCTGGGAGCGCGACGGTGACCGGTCCGGCAAGGGCGTGGCCATCATGCTCAAGGGGATGCAGACACCGTCGAAGGCTGAGGCCCGCATCCACCTCCTGCCGGACGGCCGGTACGAGGTGCAGGCGGCGACCGCCGACATGGGCCAAGGCGCCTCCGAGATGCTCACCCGGCTGGCCGCCGAGTTCCTCAAGTGCGACGTCGACGAGGTCGTCGTGTGCACGCCCGACACCGACCGGGTGCCGTACGACACCCGGACCACCTCCAGCCGCTCGACGCACATGATGAGCCGCGCCCTGGCCGACGCCGCCCAGGACCTGCTGCAGCACGGCAGCATCGGGCACGGCTTCGTCTCCAACGACGGGGGCCTCGACCCCGACACCGGCCAGGGTGTCGCGTCATCGCACTGGCACCAGGGCTCGGCCGCCGCGCACGTCGACGTCGACGCCGAGACCGGCGTCATCACGCTGAAGACGCTGTACGCGTCCTCCTACGCCGGCAAGGTGATCAACCCGCACGGCGCCGACCTGCAGAACGAAGGCTCGATGATCCTCGGGCTCGGTACGGCCCTCTTCGAGGAGCTGCAGTTCAGCGACGGACAGATGACCAACCCGAACCTCTCCGACTACAACATCGCCTCCGCGCTCGATGTCGCCGCCATCAGCCACAAGGTCATGCAGATCCCGGGAGCAGAGGTCCACGGCCTCGGCGAGACCGCGGTGCCGCCGGTGCCGCCCGCGATCGGCAACGCCGTCGCGTCGCTCGGCTACCACGTCACCCGGCTGCCCATGACCCCAGAGCGCGTCCTGGATGCCGCACCCTCGGCCGACCGGGACACCACGGCGTCCACCCAGCCACAGACCGACGCGTCCGCCCGGCCAGACGCCCGGTCAGACACCGATTCAGATGGCGACTCGTACACAGACTCACATGGAGACTTGGACACCGGCTCACACGCTGACCGGGGAACGGAGCAGGCATGAACCTCACCCTGCGCGTCAACGGACGCACCATCGAGGCCGACGTCGACCCCGAGATGATGCTCGTGGACGTCCTTCGTGACCACGCCGGCCTGACCGGTCCCCGCGTCACGTGCGGCGTCGGCCTGTGCGGTACCTGCACCGTCCTGCTCGACGAGCAGCCCGTGTCCGCCTGCATCCTCATGGCACCCCTGGCCCAGGGCAAGGACATCACCACCATCGAGGGCGTCCCGGAGGACGACCGCGTCGTGGCCTGCTTCGACCGGCACCACGCGTTCCAGTGCGGGTTCTGCATCCCGGGCATGGTCCTGACCGGACGCGCCATGGTCGCCGAGGGCCACGCCGGCGACCGCGAACAGATCCGCGAGGGACTCGGCGGCAACCTGTGCCGCTGCGGGTGCTACCTGAAGATCATCGACGCCATCGAGGAGGCGGCCCAGTGAAGTACGTGACCTACATCCGCACCGACGGCGCGGATCCCACCCCCCGCGTGGGCTACCTCGACGGCGAGGACGTTATCGACGCCGGATTCGACGGTGACATGGTCGCCTTCATCGAGGCCGGTGCCCCCGCCGGCACCACCTTCCTAGCTGGACGCGGCGACACGATCCGGCTCCGCGCGCCGCTGCGCCCGCGCACCATCCGTGACTTCCTCGCCTTCGAGGGCCACCTGAAGAACGCGTTCGCCGGGCTCGGCAAGGAGATCCCCGAGGAGTGGTACACGGTGCCCGCCTACTACAAGGGGCTGCCCGACACCGTCATCGGTCCCGGGGACGAGATCCCGTGGCCGGCCTACACCCACAAGCTCGACCACGAGCTCGAGCTGGCCGCCGTCATCGGCCGCCCCGGCAAGGACATCACCGAAGGCGACGCCCTCGAGCACGTCTTCGGATACACGATCTGGAACGACATGTCCGCGCGGGACACCCAGACGCGTGAGCTGCCGGTCGGTATGGGCCCCTGCAAGGCCAAGGACTGGGACGGGTCCAACGTTCTCGGCCCGTGCATCGTCACCGCCGACGAGATCGACCCTCACAACGTCGACCTCGAGGTCCGCATCAACGGTGTGCGGTGGGGCGGGGACAACACCAGCGCGATGCACCACACCTTCGAGGCGATGATCGCCTACGCCTCCCAGGGCCTCACCTTGCGAGCCGGCGAGATCCTCGGCTCCGGCACCGCAACCGGAGGCTCCGGCCTCGAGCTGGACCGCTGGCTGCGCCCCGGAGACCTCATCGAGATGGAAGCCAGCGGGATCGGCGTCCTGACCAACACCGTCGGGCCGAAACCGGCCTGACGCCCACATCTGTTCCACCCACAACACCCCAAGCACCAAGGAGAGATCATGGCATTCGTCGTCGCTGCAACGTGGCTGGCCAAGGAAGGCGAGGAGAAGCGGGTCGAGGAGACCATCGTCAAGATGACCCCGCTCTCGCGCGCCGAGGAGGGCAACCTCTTCTACCAGGCCCAGGTCAACCCGGACGACCCGCGCACGTTCTTCCTCTACGAGCAGTACGTCGACGAGGCCGCCTACGAGGCCCACAAGGCGACGCCGCACTTCCAGGAGAACGTGTTCGGCTACATCATCGAGTACCTCGAGGAGCGCTCGGTGAAGACCTACACGACCATCGACGCGTGACCGTCTAGCACCATGTCTGACACCACAGTCCTGCTCCTGCGTCACGGAGAGGTGGCCTCCCATCGCGGCGACGTCCCCGTGACGCAGGACGGGCTGCTGCACGCCCGAACAGTAGGTCGTGCGCTTGCCCACCGGTTCGAGCAGCCCATCAGCCTGCTCTACGGAGGCACGCGCCGCACCCGCGAGACCGCCGAGGCGATCGCGGCCGGCATCGCCGACCCGGCACGCGTACACGGCCCGCTGGACAGCTTCGCCCTGCGCAACCCCGACATGTACGCGGCCGGCACCCGGGTCAACATGGTCAGCTCACCGGAGACCCTCGCCGAGCAGGTCCCCGGCATGACGACCGAGGACGCTCAGGCGAACCCATGGTGGACCGCCTTCTTCTCCGCACCCGACCGGATCGGGTGGTGGCTCGGCCAGAGCGAGCCACCCGGGGAGACAGCTGCCGACCTGAGCGCCCGCCTCACCAGGTTCGTCGTCAGCATCGCGGACCCGGGCCCGTTCACCGGCCGCCTGGTCGTCGGCGTCACGCACTCGCCTCTGCTTCGCTCGCTGCTGCTGGCCAACACCGGCCAGGACGTGGGCGAACCGCGGTACGTCACCGGGGCGCACGTCACCGTCACGGCCGAACGCACCCTGCACGTCGACGCCATCGACCTGCTCGAACCGGCGACCTGACAAGCGCCCGACTCGTACCTGACCCGGACATGGCCTCGCCCGCGACGCCTCACCACCCACCTCTCGACACCCAAGGACCTCGACATGGAACTCGTGCACGACTTCACGGTCCCCGTTCCCGCCGACCAAGCGTTCGCGCTGCTGGTCGACGTCCAGAAGATCGCGCCGTGCCTGCCCGGAGCGGCCGTCACCTCCGTCGACGGTGACGCCTTCGAAGGTGGCATGAAGATCAAGCTCGGCCCGATGTCGATGACCTTCAAGGGGGACGGCGTCCTGGAGAAGTTCCCCGAGGAGCGCCGGGTCGTTCTGCAGGCACAAGGACGTGACGCCAAGGGCAACGGCGGTGCCCAAGCCAGCGTGACCGCCTCGCTGCACGAGCGTGGCGAGACCACCGACGTCCACGTGGTCACCGACCTCAACGTCAGCGGCAAGGCTGCCCAGTTCGGCGGCGGGGTCATGAAGGACGTCAGCAACCGCATGCTGGGCCGCTTCGCCGACAACCTCGCCCAGCTCATCGCCTCAGGTGCGGCACCGGCCGCCGGGACCGCCGGGACCGCCGTGCCAGACGGTGACGGAGCGCCCGAGGGGCAGATCTCGACCCAGCAGCCTGAGACCCAGCAGCCTGAGACCCAGCGGGGGTCCGCAATCGCGACCAGCCCGCGTCCTGCGACCGGGCCCTCGCAAGCACCCGCGTTCACCCCGGCCAGCGACGACGGACTCGATGCGATGGGTCTGCTCTTCGGCTCGAGCAGCGTCAAAGCCGTCGTCGTGCCCGTGGGCGCGGCCGCGGTCGGTGTCCTCATCGGCTACCTCTACGGCAAGAACCGCACCCTGGAAAGGATCGTCCGTCGTGTCCTCTGACCCGATCGTCACCGTTAACCCGTCCACCGGCGCGGAGATCGCCCACTACCAGCCCATGACCGGCCAAGACCTTGAAGCCGTCCTCACCGGCGTCGCCGCGGCCCAACACGAGTGGGCCGCCACATCAGTGAGCACGCGCGCGGAGGTGCTACGCGCGGTCGCTGCTCAGCTGCGCAAGAACGCCGACGACCTGGCCCAGATCGCCACCGCCGAGATGGGCAAGCCGATCACCGAGTCGGTCGCCGAGGTCGAGAAGTGTGCGTGGGTCTGCGAGTACTACGCGGACACCTCACCGGTCGTGCTCGCCGACCGCGACGTCGACGCCGCCGGGTCCCGAAGCTGGATCCGGCACGAGCCCCTTGGCGTCGTGCTGGCGATCATGCCGTGGAACTTCCCCTTCTGGCAGGTGTTCCGCTTCGCGGCCCCCGCGCTCATGGCCGGAAACGGAGGCCTGCTCAAGCACTCACCCAACGTCACCGGCACCGCCCTCGCGATCGAGGAGCTGCTGACCGAGGCGGGCCTGCCGCGCGACGTCTTCCGCACCCTCGTCATCGCCGAGCCCGACGTGCCGGACGTCGTCAGCAGCCTCATCCGCGACGACCGAGTCGCCGCAGTCACACTCACGGGCAGCAACCGGGCCGGCTCCCACGTGGCCGCCGCCGCCGGCGAAGCTGCCAAGAAGAGCGTGCTCGAGCTGGGCGGGAGTGACCCGTTCGTGGTCCTGCAGGACGCAGACCTCGAGCAGGTCGTGCCCAAGGCCGTCGCGGCCCGCTTCCTCAACACAGGTCAGTCATGCCTGTGCGCGAAGCGTTTCATCGTCCACCAGAGCCTGGCCGAGGAGTTCGGCCGCCGGTTCGCAGAGGCCGTCGCCGCCCTGGCGGTCGGCTCGCCCCTGGACGCGTCGACGAAGATCGGGCCACTGGCCCGTCCGGACCTCGCAGACAACCTGGACCGCCAGGTGCGCGAGTCCGTGCAGGCCGGGGCCCGGGTCCTCACCGGCGGAACCGCGCTCGCGAACGGCCCCGCTTGGTACGCCCCGACCGTGCTGGTCGACGTCACGCTGGACATGCCCGTCATGGCCGAGGAGACCTTCGGTCCCGCAGCCGCCGTCATTGCCTTCGACACCGACGAGGAAGCCGTGGCGCTCGCGAACGCCACCCCGTACGGGCTCGGTGCCAGCGTCTGGTCGGCAGACCCCGACCGGGCCCTGGCCGTGGGCACCCAGATCAGCTCCGGTGCCCTGTTCATCAACGCTGTCACCGCATCAGACCCGCGCCTGCCGTTCGGCGGCGTGAAGCAGTCCGGTTACGGCCGCGAGCTCGGCGAGGCCGGCGCGACCGAGTTCACCAACGTGCGCACCGTCGTCGTCGGCTGACCCGGCGCCCCGACCCCAGGAGAAACAGACATGCAAACCGTCACACGGAACGTGTGGACCGACACCACACTGCGCGGCTGCAACCCGAGCATGGTCGTCACCCGCGCCGGCGTCGTCGTCATCGACACGCCGCAGCTGCCCACCAAGGCCGTCGCCATGCGTCAGGCCGCCGAAGAGCACGGTCCCGTGCGCTACGTCATCAACACCGAGCACCACGTCGACCACATCTTCGGCAACTACTACTTCCGCGGCGCCGGCCCGATCGTGCACCACCAAGGAGTCGCGGACAACTTCATGGAGGTGACCCCGAGCCTCGACTCCTACGACTACGCGCACGAGGCCATCCCCACCGACGACCCAGAGGGGGAGGCCATCTTCCCGGACCGCGAGACCTACTTCGCCGACCCCGGCCGGGCCGACATCGTCTTCACCGGCGACCTCACGATCACCCTCGGCTCGCACACGTTCGAGCTCATCCACACCCCCGGTCACACCCCCGGACAGCTGGCGGTGCACGTGCCCGAGGAGCGGGTCGTCTTCACCGGGGACACGATCTTCTCCGAGTGCCAGACCTGGCTCATGGGCTCGAACGTGACTCAGTGGCTCGCAGCCCTCGACCGGATCGCGCAGCTCGACGTCGACTGGGTCGTCCCCGGGCACGGTCCCGTCGTCACGCCCGACTACCTGGCCCGGCAGCGAGCCAACCTCGTCGACTGGGTCCAGGCCGTCGCCGACGCCGTGGCCAGCGGATGGAGCCGCGAGGAGACCGTCGCGAAGGTGAACTTCGCCGAGCGCTACCCGGTCGATGTCGGTCAGGGCTACATGATGAACCACATCCAGACGCTGAACGCCGGGTCCATCTGGGACAAGCTGACCGCCGGCCGGCCAGCCTGAGGAGAGGGACACCGCATGAGACTCCTGCTGATGGGGCCGCCCGGGGCAGGCAAGGGCACCCAAGCCTCGAGGCTGGCCGAGACGCTAGGCGTGCCGGCGATCTCCACCGGCGACATCTTCCGCACAGAGGTAGCCGCCCGGAGCCCGCTGGGCCGGCAGGCGCAGCGCTTCATGACGGCCGGCGAGTACGTGCCGGACGAGGTCACGAATGAGATGGTCCGCGGGCGCCTCAACGAAGCGGACGCCGCCGAGGGATGGCTGCTCGACGGCTACCCGCGCACGCTCGACCAGGTTGGAGTCCTCGATGACGTCCTGTCCGCCTCAGGCCATCGTCTGGATGCTGTGGTCGTGCTCAGCGTTGACGAGGACGAGCTGGTGCGGCGTCTGACAGAGCGCGCCGTGACCGAAGGCAGGGCAGATGACTCCGAAGCGGTCATCCGGCACCGGCAGCAGGTCTACCGCGAACAGACGGCTCCACTAGTCGAGGTGTACGAGAAGCGCTCGCTACTGACCTTGGTCAACGGGTCAGGGCCCGTCCGCGAGGTCACCGACCAGATCGTCGGCCTACTGCATGGCGACGCCCCAGCCCGGTCCTGACCGCCGGGGCCGCTATCAGTCTGGCCGTTGCGCTGGAGCTGGCGGCCGCTCCCGGCGCCGCGAGCCGAGCGCGACCGCGGCGATCCTCGTTCAGTGACTCTCGGGATCGTCAGGTCCCCGGCTGCCTTCGAACCCAGGCATCACGGCCTCGGCTTCTGGCCGATGCTCCGCCGGATTCGACGGTCAGCGTCTCGGCTCCCCGACGGTGCCGGCCATGACCGGCGCACCCTCCGGGTCCGCATCAAGGATCGCCGGCCGGGCGGGCGGTGGTGGCGGCACCGGTCTCGATGATGCGTGCGTGCGCTGCTGCTCGGTCAGGTCGCGGTAGACGGTGGACTCGTCGCCGGTGGCTGCGTGGATGGCGCGCAGGATCAGCAGCTGGCCGCGTTCGATGGTGGCGGGAGTGCCGGCCATGTGAACACCCGAGGTGGTCTTGCGGGTGGACACGGTCATCAGGACGGTCCCGCCACTCTCGACGGTGACGTGCTCGAGCTGGGCGTAGACCCAGTCGCGGTTGCGACCGCCGCGGAAGGCGACCCGGTCGCTGGTGACGACCGCGTGCCCCGGAGTGACCGACACGCGGTGGGGCTGACCCTGCTTCGTCCGCTCCTCCACGAGCGTGGAGGGGAGGGTGGCGTGCAGTGTCTCGGTGGGGCGAAGGCGCAGGCCGTGGGTGTCACCAGTGTGGGGCAGCAGGGGCGTGAGCGCCCAGGAGACCAGACCGGTGAGCTCCGCGGCGCGGGTCTGCCAGCGGCGTTCGGCGTCGTCGAAGCGGGCCATCGCGTGACGGTGCGCGGTCTGCGCGGCGGCGTACTCGGTCTGGGCGGCGGCGACGGCCGACTGGTGGGCGCGAGCAGCCGCCGCGGCGCGACGTCGTTCGCCGGTGGCGGCGATCCAGTGCCGTTTGCGCCACAGCACGACCAGGAGCGTCACGAGAAGGCCGAGCAGCGCGAGGAGGATGCCGAACCCGGCGGCGATCTCTCCGGCGGTGGCGGGTCGGGTGACGGTCACGGTGCGGGTCAGGGTGCTCTGGTTGCCGGCGGAGTCAACGGCGGTGGTGGTGATCTCGTAGGTGCCGGACTCCAGCGTCCGGGACCAGGCCTGCGTGGCACCGGTGCCGGCGAGGGTGTCGCTGATGGGGGAGAAGGCGCCTGCGGCGTCGGCATCGCCGTTGTTGGCGCGTCGGATCGCGCGGACCGTGACCCGGGCGGCCTTCTCGGCGACCAGGGTCAGCAGCAGCGTGCCGTCCTGCGCACGGGTCGCGTCGGGGTTGACGGACAGGGCCGGCTCGGTCGTGTCCACGACCGTGGCGGGCACGGCCGCGCGCGCGCTCCGGCCGGCGAAGTCCGTCAGCGTGGCCGTGGCCGCGCGGTAGCTGCCGTCCTCCAGGGGGAGGCTGAGGGTGGTCGCGCCGGAGTCGTCGAGCGTGAACGTCTCCGGGGTCAGCCCGGGGACGGCGATCTGGCCGCGGCTGCGCGGGGTGCCCACGACCCGGTACTCGACGGGGCTGTGGAACGGGACGCTGGTCTGTGTCACCGTCAGGGCCGCGGTCGGGTTGGCGACGTTGAGGGTGCGAGCCACACGGGTGACGTTGCCGGCGGGGTCGGTGCTGGTGACGGTGGCGCGGTACGTGCCGTTGCGCAGCCAGAGCTGGTGGGTGATGGGCGATCCGGTTCCGGTGCCTGTGATGGCCTTCTGCCCGGTGACGGCGACCGTGTACGCGGCCCCTGACTCGGTGGTGACCGCGACGCTCGCGGCGCCCTCCAGCGGCGTGGGGCGGTGCACCGCGACCGTGGCTGCGGGCTTGGTGGCGTCCGCCGTGACCGTGACGGCGTCGCCCTCGTAGCTGGTGTTGCCGGCGGCGTCGGTCGCGGTCATCAGGTAGCTGTGGCTGCCGGTGGCCGCTGTGAACGTGATCTTCTGCTTCTTGCCGGTGCCCTTCTTCGTCGCGACCGTGGTCCCGTCCTCCTGGACTTCGACGGTCGAGCCCTTCTCCGCCGTGATCGTCATCGAGACGCGGCCGCCGGCCTTCGCGACGACTCCGGAGACGGTGGGAGTGTCGGGCGCTTCGTAGTCCGGTTCCACGTCGTTGTAGAGCGGCACGACGGCCGAGGGCGCGTCGGGGAGTGCCTCGGTCCCGGCGCAGTAGGTGTCGATGCCGAGGTCGCCGCACACGTAGGAGCCGCTGTCGGAAGGGCAGGAGTGCCAACGGTGGCACCCATCACGGTGAGCCGACGCCGGCGGCGCGCTGGTCAGGGTCACCGGCAGGCAGGCGGCGAGAACCCCGACGGCCATGAGGGCCCGGAGGTACCTGCGCGGTCCTCGCCGGTGGGTGGCCACGGTGAAGCAGCCCTGCCCTGGACGTTGGGTGACGGGGGGCAAGCTAGTGCGTGGTGTCATGGAGGTGTGTCCCTGTATCCCCTGTGAGGAAGCGCTTGCTGGCCGGAGTTTGGACCGCGCGCTCGATCCGGTCAGGGTGCCAGAGAGTCACGTGACATGTGCCGGTTCGCGCAGATCTGCACTGCGCGTACACGGTCACCGCCCTCAGGACCATCGGGACCCTCAGGGTCGCGGCTCCGCCGGTGCCGTTCAGTGGCACCAGGTCTCCGCCGTGTCCACGACGCGTTGAAAGCGGCTCCGCTCGCCCGTGATGGCGCTGATCGCGCAGAACCGGGAAAGTCGGGTCGGGGCGGCGAACCGTGACGGGCAGCGTCCGAAGAACAAGGCGGGGCACGGGTGCCGCCCAGTAGTCGTTCGAGGCAGCAGATGTGTCCCCGATGCAGGCCCGGCATCGACGGCTGCGCTAGAGGTCCGGGTGGGGTTCAGTCAGGCAGTAGCGGCTCGTGCGGGCGAGCCGTGGGCCCCTGTCCCGCTAGGCCACGCCCGCCGGGTTGTCGCACGTCCGAGACCAGCTGCTGAACCCGTCCCTTCGACAGGCCGGTCGCCTCGGCGATGCGGTCGTAGGACCATCCGGCTCGTCGCAGCTGCCGCACGGCCTTGAGCCGGACTGTCGCGAACCGGTCCAGCTCGCGGTCGAGGGCGGCGTAGAAGTCGCCGACGGCCCGGGCGATCTGGATGGGGTCCTGCATGGACCCGAGGCGCTCCACTTCGGTGTGCAGAGCGTCACGCAGCTCGGGCGACATGGACCCGCGTCGGGCGCCGGAACGTCGGGCACGAGGGGGCATGAGGACATCGCACAGCGTATAGACATGTGTACGCACGGACGTCGGCGGGTGCGTCCCAGGGCGCGGGCCGGGTGGTCCTCTGAATGCCTGTGCAGCTGGGCGTCAGCGTCAGCAATCTGCTGCGCTGTGGCCCGCGTGGCGGCAGGGGGACCGCGGCTTGCCGCGGCGTGCGGCGGCGGCCGGGCAGGTCTTGTTGGCACTGTCGGGGGGCGCTTGCCAAACCAAGCCCCTGGAGAGTAAAGAGGTCTATTCTTGGGGTATGGGTGCGCTGTGGGTGCGGTGAACGTGCCGTGACCTTGAAGAGGCCCGAAGGGAACTCAAGGTCCACGGACCGCGGCGTGCGTGTCGAGCCCGCGCCGTCCTTCACAGACCCGGCTGGGCTCTACATCGTTGCCAGTCGCAGCTCGTTGCACCTGTTCGACCTGGCGGCGGGTGCCTATCTGCGCCTGCCGGGGGAGCGGTCCAACACCTTCCCTGGGGACTTGGCGGTCCTGCGCCTGACGCAGGTGGAGCGCATCGCTGTCGGCGACTCGTTCTTCATCTGGCTCGATGACCCCCGCGAGTACGCCGTCATGGACTACTGGCGACAGTCGTCACCCATTTCGGCCATCTACCTCGTCAAGGACGCGTGCGCAGAGGGCGCGACCGGCCCGCTGTCGCCGGCCGCTCAGGACAGGGCTCTTGCGCCGGGGAGCGATGCGCACCTCGTCCCGCACTCACGCCCTGGCGACTCCGCGCACAACTCCGCGCACAACTCCGCTTCGCCGGTCTGGTCGGGAGAGGTCTTGCCCGGCCTCCACGTGCAGCTCAGCGGTCTGTGGCGCGTGCTGACCGGCCCGGACGACTGGAGCCTGGAGCCTGCGAGTGATGAGGCGGGCGAGGGGCTCGCTGGGCGGGTCCTTGACTGGCCCTTGGCCCAGTCCGAGGAGTGGGTCACGCTCTTGGCGGTCTATGCGTCAGGCGCCGGGGAGCGCCTTCAGCTGCGCCTTGACGTCGCCCACCGTCCCGACACGGACCTGCGCAGCACGAGCGGTGTGTGCTCCATGGGGCTACGGGTCCCGCCGTTTCCGCCACGGGCGCCACGCCCGGCACCCCCAGGGGGAGCGTGAACCCCCCACGTCACGGTCGTGCCCGGGTCATCTGGGGCTCGTCCGCAGGCGAATGGCCGGGCGAGCGACCCTTCTCCGACTGGGGACAGTGGGGCTACGGACATCTTGACCTGCGCGTCTTCGCTGACAACGACGAGTACTGGGTGGACATCGAGGGCACGGCGCATCGGCTCGAGGACATGACACCGGGCTACCGGGTCAATGTCCTTGCCTGGCTGGACGCCAACGCGGCCTACTTCCACGCCATGACCATCCGCAAGCACCTGATCGAGGTCTACGCGGAGCTGCTCGACGGACGCGTTGACCCACTCGCCCTCAGGCGCCTGCACCACATCCTGGCCTCGGGCCCCGAGCAGTGGCTGGCGGCGACGGCGATCGTCCAGGCGCTCAAGGATGCAGTGGGCGAGAGGGGGACCTCCGCCAACCAGCCTCGCACGGTTCACCCGCGACGCCCGCCCTTGGGTGGGCCCGTCCCCGGCGTGGAGCGCCTGATCATCACCACGGAGAACTCGCGGTACGACCTCGACCTGCGTGGCGGACGGGTCCGTCGGGTCCCGTCTACTGGCGCCCGAATGCGAGCCGATTCGCAGTGGGTTCCGGTGCGTGACGTGCGCCCGGTCGAAGTGGGTGCGCCGATGGCAATGCGGCTGGACGTTCGCGGTGATGGCGTCCCCACGGTGCGCCTGACCAGTCCCGTGATCGGTGTCACGACCGCGTGAGCGCCTCGCCCGCGGGGTGCGCGATCCGTCGTTCGACGTGAGGGTGGGGAACGCCCGCCATCTCAGCGCGATGTGATTAGAGGTCTATACTCGGTGCCGTGGTGGGGAGCGCGGCGCAGGTTCCGCGCCGGTCGCGGCACGGAGCCACCGGCGTTGGCCTTCTGGATGTGCGCGTCCTCGAGCAGGCTCATGTCTGGACGGAGCCGGACGGGACGGTCCGTCGTGTCTGTGATCTGCCACGGGAGGATGCGGAGGCACTCGGCGCTCACCTGCGCGCGGAGTGCAACCTGCTCTACGCGGTCGTGCTGCGACGTGAGGTCGCCGCACGCCTGCTCGCGCTCGCAGCGACGAGCGCGCAGTCGGCGGAGGTGGTCGGGGCGAGAGCGGCAGGGCCGCGAGTCGCGGGGGAGACGCAGGCTGGTCCAGATCGTTCGACTGCCTCGCGGGGTGATGCCGAACGTGCGATGCCCCAGGGGTGGCCGCAGCTGTCCGGTCGCGCACGCGTGCGCTTGTGGGCAGCGCTGGGGCGCGGTCCGTCGGCGTGGCTGGAGAGCACCCCGTTGATGCGCGCCCTGAACCGGCAGCTTGACCGCTCTGACGGTGGCGAGGCGCCGTGAGCGGTCAGGGACGGTCGAGCTTCCAGCACGCCTGCCGGCCTAGCCTTGGCGCCGCTGGGGAGTGGCAGAGGCGTGGCAGCGATCGATCTCGTGGTGGAGTGGGGCCGCTCGCGCTGCTGACGCTGTCCGCCTTCGCTCGCCGGAGTGCGGGCCGGGCGGGGCGGGGGGGTGAGCGCTGTCGGTGTGGGGTGTGACCGGACGGATGCCCGCCTCGGCAGGTGCACGTCACGCCCGCCGTGGTTGGTAGGGCTTGGAGGTGGCGTGGCCTGACGGCCGCGGTGACGAGGCGCTGAGGCGCTGAGGCACCCGGCGTTTCGCCGCATCAGGGGTGTGGCGAGCTGGGGCTGTGGTGACCAAGGATGGCGCGTCCGGCTGGACGGCGGAGTCCGACGCCGCGCGCCATGGGGCGGGGGTAGCCCTCCCGGGGTGTTCCACGGTGAGGGTGGTGAGGGTGGCGCCGCGCGAGATGCCCGCCTGGCATGCCATTGAGCGCCGTTGAGCAGACGGATCGTGGACCGACCCAGGCCTCTTCAGGAGCGGAGCCGGCGCCTCGCCTCGTCGGAAGCCCGTCGACAGCCCGTCGAAAGCCCCGGCGGAGGGTGTGCAGCGCAGAGCCTAGAAAGAGCACGTCACATAAGTGCAGGTCAACGCGGTGAGGGTGTGACGTGTACGCCACACCCCTGTGTCGAGGTGACGACACACGCGCGGGTGCCGCTTCGGTCCGGGTGGCATGGCTGCTGCGCAGGGATGCCGGGCGCTGCGGCGGCTGCCTGATCGGCACGCGCGGCATGCGGCGCGTGTCCGGACCCGGACCGGAACGCTCTGGCAGGGGATTGCCTCGAGCCGGGATCTCCTGACGGTGCGGCAGGTCCCCCTGTCTTGCCATCGGAGTCACCCATGTCTGTTCCACACCCACCGCTGCCGGCCCCGCAGCGCCCAGGTCCACGTCCACAGCGGGAAGCGGAGCCCGCGCGGCAGGCTGCGAGGGCGCGTCCGATGGCCGATCTCCACACTGGAGAGATCCTGCTGTTCAGTAAGGCAAAGCCGGCGCCCCGGCACGGGCAGCCGTTCACCATGCTGTTCCAGGACGACCTGCTGGCCGTCGTCAGCTCGTCAGCTGGGGCAGGCATGACCGCCCTCGAGCTGCGGGTGCTGCTGGCGGTCTGGGCCATGGTCGGCTTCGACAACCTAATGGTCCTGAACGTCAGCGCGCTGGCCCGGCGCGTGAGCGCGCACCGCTCCTCGGTGAGCAAGGCGGTCGCGGCGCTCGAACGCCTGGGACTGCTGCGCGTCCTCGGCCCCGAGCCGGGATCGATGAGCCGGGACCGCCGGCTGCGCCTGAATCCACACATCTCCTACCGAGGGCGCGTCGGAGAGCGTCACGACGCAGTCGTGCGGGACCAGTGGGCCCCCAACGGTCCGGCGCTCGCGGCCGCCTCCGAGGCGGTGCAGACGACCTCGTCTGATGAGTCGGGTCCAGAGCAGCCGTCGAGGTCGTCGGGCATGGAGGCGACGCCGGACGCTGCGAGGAAGACGGAGAAGCCAGAGGTGACAAAGCCGTAGACGTCGACGAGGGAGCCCGGCGATGACGAAGACGCAGAAGGCGACAACGGAGCCGGAAGATGAAGGGCCCGAATGTGCCCTCGGCGCCGACGACATCGGGGCGAGCGCGGGGCGAAGCGGTCGCCGGGCGGCAGGAAACGGGTCCGCTCTCAGCCGTCGCGCGAGGTGCCTGCGCCAGTGGGCCGCATCTGCGCCCCGTCTAGTCCTCAGCCGGTCCTACGTCCCAGAGGTGGCAGCATGCACTCCCCAGCTGGGGTCCGCACTCTTCGAGCCGGCAGCCTTCCTCCCGTGGCCTCCATGCCAAGGCCCTCCGAACCCGCAAGCTCTCCGGGTCAGTCCCCGGCGCGCTTGTCGTCCTTGGGCGCTCGTCGTCTGGACCGGCCCGTCGGGCGGGTGGGCCACAAGGTGACGTTGAGGCATTGCTCGAGCTTGGCCAGGGTCACCATGTCGGGCCATGTGTTGCCCGCCAAGATGTCGTAGAGGGTGCTCCGTTCGATCCCGGCGTCGTGCGCGACCCGAGCTCGTACTTGCCCTTCCAGGGCTTGGTCGAGGGAGCGGGCGATCGCCACAGCGTAGGAGACGACTGGTGGTGCGTCCTCTCGGAGAACCCCGTCGGGCCATGTTCCGTCCGCCAGCCAGTCGCTGGGGGAGCCGGCAGGGCCGGAGCGGCGTGGCATGGGCTGATCGTACCCACGCACGGGGCGAGATCTGGCCGGACGGGATCGGTCGCCGCTCGATCTCCAGGGCCAGCAGACCGTGGCCGACGGTCACGCCGCCGTCTCTGGCGCTCACCGCGGCCGGCTCGCCAACCCGACGGGAGAGAGGCGCTCGGACGGAAGCCACTGGTCAACGACGGCGTCAGCATCCACAACGAGGTACGTGACCCGAGCCCACCACTGCCCATCCCTCTTCTGCCAGCCCGTCACCAGGCCGGGGTGGGGTCCGCCGTTCTCCGCAGTGTGGTTGACCCAGCAATGCTGACGGGCCGGAGGCGTGGGTGGGACGTCGTGCACATGCCCCCGTCCTGAGCCGCCTGCCATAAGCCCATTGTGGCGCAACGGTCGAACAGATGTTCCATGCCGGTCATCGCGTGCAGCGAGTGTGGATGGCAGCGGCCGGACCGCGTCGAATGCAGGGTCGCCTCGGCGTCCTCGCCGCGACCGGCGTCGTCGGCGCCCAGGTGCTGAAGGGCACCACTGGAGCGGAGCGTGCCACGAATGAAGCCTTATGGGGTCGGCCGCCGAGCGTGCCGTCCGGCGTTAGCTGGCGGCGTTCACGGGGGTCCACGTAGCGAGCGGCATCCCAGGACTCGCTCCGTTGTCCGGGGCCGTCGCGCTACTGCTCCGTTCGGTCGCACCTGTATCCGCATCCCACTGGCTTCGTGCGACGGTGATCGCCTCGAGGAGTTGGGCGAAGTCCTCGCAGACGTACAACTGCGCATGGGTATCGCCGTCGCCGCCGCCGTCGAGGCCATGTGGGGTAGGGGTATCGGTGACGGTCCCAGGGGTGGCGCAGATGACGTCGGTAGGCGTGGTGTCGTCGCTGGTCATGGTTCACGACAGTGCTCGACGGCGTGTGGCGCGCAAGGGTCTGGCCCGATTTCGCGGAAGGAGAGGAAGGTCGTCAGAACTGTCCGCGCATGCGTGGACGTGACTCGGCGGGACGCGTTGACGGATAGACGCGTACACCTTGGCGTCGCGCGGCGGCCAGAGTGAGAACCACGAGCGCAACGATGAGGTCTGGCCTGAGGCCTTCCGTCGATCGCCCTCAATGTGCGTGCCGGTTATGGCACCAACCGTCGATCCCTCGACCCTGCGTCGACCACGAGGTGGGGCGGTAGGCGCCTAGGGGAGCCGGCCGGTGAGACCGGTGACCCACCGCCGATCCAGCCGGCCGGACCAGTGCGCGAGCCCGCTCGGGCATCCGAGCCAGCGGCCGACGGCAGCGTACGTCCAGCCGGGCTGCCGGTCGATGACGCAGCAGCAGCTCTCGAGTGTGACAACGATCCAGCGCTTTCGTGCGCATGGTGACTCCTCCGTGAGGTCCGCGCCCGCCTATCGGGTTCAGGCGTGGAGGCGACCACCGCTCATCGTGACGAGGACGGTACCCGCGCAGCACCGCGGCCACGGCGAGGAACGCCGGCCTGGTCGAGCGCCCGACGCACCGCGGACTGGGTGCGCCCGGTCAACTCGGCGAGCTCGTGGATGGAGCGCCCGGCACGGTACTGCCCGGCGCAGAACGTGAGCAACCGCTCCCGCTGCTCCGGTGTCTGCCGGGTCGAGGCCGTGCCGACGAACTCGGGCAGCACGTTGAGGACTGGGCGGCCGGGGTACGGCACCGGGTCAGTCCTCCACCTTGCGCGGGCCGGCCTTCCGCGACGCATCGAGGATCGGGTGCTCCAGAACGTAGACCTTGGTCGCTTCGTACTGGTCGGCGATCCACTGGTCGAGCACCGCGATCTCGATGCGCCACTGGCCGCGGCCGCCGATCTTGATCGCCGGCAGGTCCCCGGTGCGGACGAGCGCGTACACCTGGGCCTCGGTGCTCGCGAGAAGGGTCGCGACGTCGCTCAGCGTGTAGAACCGCGGCGCGACCAGCGACGTGCGCTCGAGGGCGGACTCAGTCGTTCTCCGTCGCATGGCCGAGATGATGCCATGGCGCTCCAGCAGTTCAACTGCAGGCGTGAGACATGCCCAGGCGATCCCTGGAGGTCCCAGCGGGAGGTCAACTGGGGGCGGTGGCGCCGACCGACCCTGAGATGCCGGGCGAGAGCTGCAACCTTCATCCTGGCCCGTCCTTGCCGCGCGACCGCACGCGCTGCACAGACCACAAGGACCTCGCGGGCGGCCGTCCGGGGACCGCCCCGCACCGACTCCGAAGGGCGTACTGCTGAAACCCCCTTGCTCCGCGGCGTCGCGTGACCTCGCCCCGTGTGTCGTCCGGTTGGCGGCAGGGTCGCAGCGCCGTCTAGGGCGCCACGTCCTCTGTCAATCGTGTCCGGCGGTAGTTCTCGGAACTGATCGGAGTCCTGTCGTCGGTCAGGACGTGCGTCGCATACGTGCGCAGCCCGTCTGCGTCGCGGACATCCCAGATGCCGCCGTAGCCGGGCTCGGTCAGGAAGCCGCGGGCAGCAAGCCGGTGCAGGACGGCACGAACCTGAGCGCCGGAGAGGCCCGTCCGTTCGCTCATCTCGGGCGTTGAGATCCCATCGACGATGGCGTCGACGTGTCCCATGACCGTGACCAGCACGCTCGAGGGAGTCTGCGGCGACCGGATGAGCTTGTCCTCGATGAGGGCTTGGCAGCGTTCCATGGTGAGCATCAGCACCTGTGCGTACTCGGCTGGGAACCGGACGTTCTCCGGCATCCCGTAGCGCGCCGCGTCGGGCATGCGGCCGCACTCGCAGAGAAGGCTGCGCGGCACCTCAGGGACGCGAGCCACGACGCGCGCGATGCGCCCGCAGTCGCAGCGGACCCCCGTGTAGACGCTCGAGGTGAGTGTCTGTGTTGCTGAACCCGACCGGCGACGGCGTGTGCCGGTGGTAGGCCGGGATGGGGCGACGGTGGGTGATGTCATGGTGACGTTGACGACCGGGTCCCAGTCCGGGATGCGGCCCTTGGACCGAACCGTCCGGGTCAGGCGGGCGTAGCCGTAGGTCAGACCGCCCGGGGTGTGCTGACGGAGCAGGTCGTGGTCGACCTCGTCGTGCCGGGCGCACAGGTGTGCGAGGAGCTGTCGCTCCGGTGAGAACGTCGTGTACCGGCCGAGGTTGGCCCAGCGGAAGTCGGGGTCGGTGTAGTACCCCGTGATCCAGTCCACGAACGGCTGCGCGCGCCACTGAGGGCCGACCCAGTCCGGGAAGGGGCTGCCGTCCATCCCGTGAAGCACGACGTACGGCAGCTCAGGGAACAGGGCGTTCAGCAGGGACAGGAGCGCGGGACGCGTCAGGGTGCCGGCGTCGGTGAGCCGCGTGACCAGGACAGCTCGAGGTTCCCGCTCGTTGAACGTGAACGACCGGTCGGCGATCGAGGTGGTCCCGCGCCCGGCCGCGCCCACGCGCCAGCGGATCGGTCCGATGGCCACCACCGAGTCGTCGCTGGTGCCGAGTCGCAGGGTAGCGGCGGCATGCCAGATCCCGTTGTCGTCTCGGTGGAGCGACAGCTCGGGCATCACCGTGTGCAGCGCCTCGTACTGCGCTTGGCTGATCTTCTTCGGACCTGTGGCCAAGTGCGCGAGGGCGACGGCCACGACCTCGTTGTACGTGTGGAACGGCCCGGCCAGTGGCGCCTCGACCGAGGTCGCGCGCGCACGCTCCAGCTGGGCGGTCACCTCGCGGCGGCGGGCGCGCAGGCGATCCTCCTCGGCCGAGTAGTCGGCTACCTTGTCCGGGTCGGAGGTCGACAGGACGATGGCCCGGGCTCGTGCCACGAGCTGGTCGAGCTCGGTCAGTTTGCCCTCGAGAAGCTCGACCCGGGCGTACGCGGAGGCTGCCGCCGTGGCCGGGCGCCCCGTCAGCTGGTACAGCGACGCACCGTCGGGCAGCCTCCGGACCGGGACGCCCTCGCGGCACGCCTTCGCCGCGGCGCGCGCGAACCCGGCCAGCAGCAGACGTGCATCGAGGTATCCGAGCGTCTCGGGTTCGCTCCGGGTGTCAGTGACCGGGGCAGCGCCGCCGGTGCGAGGTGGCGAGCTCGTGTCGTGCGCCGCCTGGGTCAGCGTTGAAGTGCTCACGGCAGGTCAGCTCCTTCGGGGTCGCGCTCGGAGTGCGCGACGGGCTTGGCCCGCAGGACGAGGTCCTTGCGGTCGGTGCCGACCGGCCAGCGACGCACGGCGTACTTGTTGTTGGCGGCGATGTTGATCTCGTAGTCGTACTGGTCATCGCTCCAGCGCCGGCCTGTCAGCGGGGCGATGTGGGCCCTGGCCTGGGCCGGTCCGCGACCGGTGGTCTTCGTCCACGCCCCGGTGCGCATCACCGTGCTGGGCAGCATGTGCATGTGCAGGCTGGGGTTGACGCTGTCCGCTTCGACGTCCTTGGAGAGAGGACGGGGTCGACGGGTGGGTCGGTCTCGGATGGCGTCGCGGGCGAGCCTCTGGACGTACGCGGCGTAGCGGTCGAGCACCTCTGGTTCGGCCCATCCGCCCTCGGGGACGGGGACCCGGCACAGCATCTGCAGCTCGCCGCTGTCATGGATACCGGCCGGCTCGTTCCGGCTCGACCCGTGCCCATCAGGGTGGGTGAGCACGTCCGCGTCCAGCTCGGCACGCAGCATCTGAACGGCGGGCCCGGCTGGGTTCAGCGCGTCGGCGAGAGCTGTCTGACCCATCTCGCGGCGCATGTCCGCGACGGTGCCCGCGTCGTAGCGCTGGATGGGAACGCCCGCCATGTCGGACAGCTCGCGGAACGGGTTGCGGTGTCGGTACAGGTACTCGCCCTGAATCCAGATGGCCGCGCAGGCGTTCAGGCGGCGTTCCAGAGCGACGGGGTCGCTGAGGGCATCGACCGTGCTCTGGCGGGCGCCACGCTTCCCTCGCTGGGTCATCACGCCGAGCCTTGCGAGCTGCTGCTGCTTCTCGGACGGGGCGCCGTCCGAGCTCAGGACCAACATCATCTGCCGGACGTTCGCGCGCAGCTCCGGCCGGGGGAGGAGGACACCGTCGTCAGTGAGCGCGTAGCCGAAGGGGACGAACTGCTTGCCGCGTGGCCAGAGGCCGCGGCGCCAGCGTGCGATCGTCCCGGCGGTGACGCGCTGAACGATCCAGTCGCGTTCCATGGCGGCCATCATCGCGAGCACCGCGAACAGCAGGCGGCCGACGTGCGAGTTGGGTCCTGAGAACTCGAACCGGACGTGACCTGCGACGACGACGTCGACCCGCCTGTACATGGCCGCTTGCAGCAGGTTCGCTTGGTGGTCGGACCGGACGAGGCGGCTGACGTTGGCGGCCACGAGCTCGATCGGGTGCAGGCGCTCGATGACCTCGATGAGGATCTGGGTGAACTCGTTCAGGCCAGCCTCCGTCTCGGTCGCGGCTGAGGCCATGGACCAAAGGTGCCAGTAGCCGCGATAGGAGAAGAGGACGGCGACGGTTCGCCCGCGGGTGATCCGCTCGACAAGGACGGTTTCCGTCTTGCCGTCCGTCCCCGTCATGGTGATGGAGCCGCGCGAGTCGAGCGGCTCGAGGCCGAGCGCGAGGACTGGGGCGACTCTCGGGTCGTCCGCGTAGGGCTGGTAGGTCTGGGCGGTCATACCCTCGAACATGAGGCGATCCTGTTCGTCGGACTCCCGATTCACGAAGAGGCGCAGGACGCGGTATCCGAGGATGGGGCCGCCGGTGTGGGCACCTGGCTCGTCCATGACCGCGCGCCAGCTCGGCGAGGACGAGTTCGTGACAGGAGAGCGGCTCCCTACGGGGTGCGTGGTTCCGTGAGGTGCGGAAGGGGCCGGCGTTTCTGTCGGCTTGTGCTGGGACATCGTTCAAGCTCCTGGGGTCGGTGTTGCGGTGGGGGTGGTGGCGCAGCTAGTCGAAGCCAGGCCACCAGTACGAGGTCGTAGAGGACTCGATCGCCGTTCACGACGCTGATGGTGGGTTCCATGAGATCTACGATGTAGTTTCAAAACTACACAGTCAAGAGTTTCGACTCCGCGGGCCGGGCGACCTTGTGTCGGAGAGCCGAAGCTGTTTCCTGCCTCGCTCGAACACAGTGCGCGCGCTTGCGCGGCACGCAAGGAGGTGGCGCGGCGGCGCCTCGATGTGTCCACAGTGGAGGCCAGTCGATGTGCCATGGGTGCGGCGGCGACCTGCCAGAGCCGGGCCTGATTCCATGCCCTCAGCTCAGCGCGGTTGAGGCCAAGGTCCGTGCCCAACTGGGGCCGCCCGAGGGGTCGAGCGTGGTTGTTGCCGAGGGCGCCTTCGACGCGCTCGCGGTGCCCGCGAAATGCTCGCGCTCATGCTCACCGCGTCGGCGCTCCGCGGTCAACCCGCGTCCCGACGGTCGCGGGCGCCACCGTCGGGCGAGCCGGCTTGCTCCCGGACCTGCGCCGCCTGGCGCCGCCGCACCTGACTCGCGTTGGCAAGGATCCGCCGTTATGCGCGCACAGGGCGCCTCCAATCCGAGGCTGCACCTGGTCGGCTACGGCGACTGGACCGGACCCGCGTCACGCCACCCTCATCGGCGTCGGCCGCACCGATCCTGACGCGGCCCCCCTCCATCTCCGCCCAGCTCGCGCGCCCCTGAATGAGGCATCTACGACGTCCTCGAGAACGAGACCGCGGACAAGTGTCGTGTGCAAGGTATGACGACGACACAGACTGAGCCCATGGACTCCACCGACGAGCTCGACCCGTCCGGCGCTGAGCTCGACACGCTGCACCGGCAGAGCCTCTTCATCCCCGAGGACGAGGCGACGCCGGAGGTCTACCCACGTCTGACGAACCTGTCGGCAGGCTTCCTCTTCGACGTGGTGGTCCGGCCGGTGGAGGTCGAACCGGTTGAGTACGTCTGCATCGGGGTGGACGACTCGCTCGAGACGGCAGGAGTCGTCGCACGCTGGAACATGCTCTGGGAAGCCGGCCAGTTCCGTCGACGGTTCTTCGACCGCGACGAGCTGCCGCCGGCTCTGGCCCGGCTCGCAGACCTCGGAGACGTCAACATCGCGGTCGTGCCGAAAACGTCCTCACGCTACTTCGAGCACTCGCCGCTGCTGCACATGCTGCCCCGAGGCGCCCTGGAGCGGCATGGGCTCCCGCTCATGCGGTGCGGGTTCTGGCCCTACTCGACCCATCACGCGCCGGTCGACCGATACCTGCCCGCAGACTTCGAGCAGCGGCTCGCGCGAGCGTGGGCAGCCCAGGTGTGGCCGCACCTGCTCGCGGGGTCACGGATGTCGGCCTTCTCCAAGGACGACCCGATCAAGCTGCTAGCGCACAACCTCGGCTTCTGGGTGCCGGCGGCAACATCAGCGATCCAGGACGTCCTGGGCTCGTTTCCCCTGATCGGAGACCCGGTCGAGCAACGCCCCTTGCGCCTCGTCGACGGGAGCGAGCTGCCCGGCGCTCATCTCGGGCGGGTGCGCGCTGGCGGAGACGTCTGGGCCGGTGAGGAGGAGGCGCAACAGATGCTCACCGCGACCGTGCGGCGCGCTGACTCGACCGGCAACCTGCGCGCGGTCCTCGATGCCGTGAAGTCCAACCGGGTTCACGACGACTTCTCTGACCGGTGGTCGCCAGCGCGCGAAGACTTCGAGCGCAAGCTCAACCACACCCGGGCCAAGGTCAAGGTGTCCTTCGTGGAACTCCCGGACGACACTCCCGTGCAGGGGCCCGAGAGCGAGGTCGTCGGTAACCTCGTGACGAACGACTTCCTGGCTCTGCTCGACGAACGCCAGCGTCGCATCGTGGTGCTCCTGAGTACGGGCGTCACCCGCCAGCAGGAGATCGCGGAGTTGCTCGGGTACGCCAACCACTCGCCGGTGTCGAAGCGTCTCGCGGAGATCCGCAGCCTTGCCGCAACCTACTTCGGGCTCTCCTGACCCGTCGGGCGGCCGCGGGCAGGGTCGATGCCATCAACGACTCCTCAGCAACTCCGTCCAGTGAGAGCGGCAGATGAGCGCGGGGCGGCCTACCGCGGTTGCCCTCCGGACGAGTTCTCACGGCCTGCGATGGCCGCGAGCGTCTCGCGGGCCGAGTGCTCTACGAGCATCGGCACGAGGTCCCTGATGCCGCCGCTGAGTGCCGACTGCGCCAGCCGCACCGCGGTCAGGACGTGTAGCTGGCGCAGCCCATGAATCCGCGGGAGACGCTCCGGCCTCGCGCCGTCGCGGGCAGGGTTCGCGCTCGGGTCGCGGCCTAGCTGGTCAGCGATCTTGAGCGGACCCACGCGTGGACGGAGGCGGTGAACTCCGAGCTGTCACGCTGCTCGCCGCGACCGGCTGCGTTTTCGGGCCCGGACATCACGCGGGATCGCCTCGCCCGGCGCCAGGCACTCGGACCGGGCCGAGCCCGCCTCGCGCCCGTGGGGCTGCCAACCGCGCGTCAGTTGCTCTCACCGGGTAACGGCAGCATCCGGCACGCCGAAGGGCGTGCCGGATGCTGGTGCGTCGGTCGCGGGTATCGCTCCGGCTGGGTCACGCCGGTGTCGCTCGTTGCGTCACAGGGCAGCGATGACCGACTCGAGGTGCTCGCGCCCGCTGCGGTAGTAGCGCTCATTGACGACGTTGGTGTCCTCCCAACCGCCCACGGCCGTGAGCTGGCCCGGCTGCAGGTTGTACACATCGACGCACGTGCGTGCGAAACGGTGCCGCATGGAATGCCACACGAGATCGAACTGCACGCACTCACGCGTGACCGTCTCGTAGTGGCGGGTGTCGCTGTGCCACTCGTCACAGGTCTCGACCCAGGTCTGCGTGGGCCACCCGGCCGCGAGCGCGGCCGGCGTGAAGTACTGCTCGTGGAAGGGGCTGTGGTGGAACATCCCTCCCCTCGGCGCCGGGAAGAGCAGAGCCTCCGGGTTCGTCCCGGCGGTCTGTTCGCGCCGGGCTTCCTCGCATCGGGCGCGCAACGCCTTCAGGAGCTTGTAGCCGGTGACGGAGCGCTTGTGGGCGACCGTGCGGCGGGTCTTCTCGCCCTTGGGGAGCTTGCGCCGATTGTCGCCCTCGGAGACGCTTGCGGATGCGTCGATCTGCCAGTTGATCGCTATCACGGCTGCACGTTTGAGGAAGGTGACGTCGTCGGCGGTCAGCTGGAAGAGCTCACCCCATCGGGGCCCGGCGTCGCACGCGAGCTCGATAGCAAGCCGTCCCCACGCCGGGAAGATCCTGTCGAACTCCGTCGCCAGCGCAACTATGCGGGCGATGCTCGGAGCGTCCTCGTCCCGGATGTAGTTCGGGTTCTCACTGACATCGCGGGCACGACCAGCGCGCTTGGGGGCGGCCGTACCCTTCAGCGCGGGCAGGACGCGGACCGCGCCGGCGGGCAGCATCTCGGCCTGCGCTGCGGTGAAGTAGTGATGACGGTGACCCCAGATGAGCAGACCCCGTAGTGCGGACGTGTTGTGGTCCACGCTGTTGCGGGTACCGCCCTGGGCGCGCAGGACGTCGGCAAGGTCGCGGTCCATCTGCATCGCCTGCAGGTGTTCGCGACCCCGGATCATCCTGTTGAGACGCTGCTCCACCTGACGGAGATGGGTGCCGCTCCAGGGGACACCGTCGTCGCGCTGGTTCTGGTCATCGGCGTTGATGTACGCGGTGACGAGGTCCTGAAGGGGAGTCAGGCCGCGCGGACCCATCGCGCGCGCGAGGCTGGCGTCGATCGGCGCCGCCTTCGTCATCGCGCCTTCTAGGGTTCGGCCTCCACTCGTGCCACCGCGCCTACCGTCCGGCTTGCGCCAGGTGAGGCGGTAGTACGGGTCGGAGCCTGCAGGGGCGAGGATGCTCACCCGTCCGACGTGTGTGACCGGGTTGTTCCTGACCTGGGTGCTCGCGCTCCGGGCGGTCATCGCGACACGCTCCTTTCGGCGCGGGGGGAGTAGTCCTTGATGGGGCGGGGCAGTGGCACGCTCTCGGCATCGGCCGAAGGTGTCGCCGGGACGACCGTCGTGTCGGTGCCGGTGCCGGTGCCGGTGCCGATGTCGTTGCCGTCGGCTGGCGTCTTTGGCATCTCGCGCTGCTGGGTCCGGGGCCGGCGAGGGAGGCGACGGACCCAGTCGAGGACCTCCTTGCGGTCCCAGAGGTGTCGTGCGCCCAGCACGAAAGGTGCCGGGAAGTCGGTCTGGTAGGTGTATTCGCGGGCGCGGTCGACGCTCACGTGCAGGAGTCGGGCCACATGCTGGATCGTGTAGATGGGGTCCGCGGTGTCGGGTTGGACGGTGTCATGAGTTGGTGTCATGACACTGTCCGTCCGGGTCTACGTATCGAGCGCAGTCAGGTGGCCCACCGGTTGGAAGGGACGTGCGTCACACAGGACTGCTCGTCGAGCTGGGCAGGCCGCCAGGCTCTCGCAGTCTCCGGGCAGGTCGCGCCCCGGGACTTCGAGCGTGAGCTGCGACAGGTTCGCGCATGCTTGCAGGATAGTGGTCTATCCCTCAAAGGTGAAGGTTTAAAACGACGCTTGTGACGCTGCGCACAGCGTCGCCAAGAGAGTGTCCCTAGGTGGTCTCTAGCGGCGTCGAACGGCGCGCGCATCGCGCGATCACGCCGGGCGTACGCCGAAGGCGTCAGAGCTGGGTCACGAACTCGTGATCACCCAGACGCGAGAGGTCAGCGCTTGCAGCCGCTGCGAACGCAAGCGGGCCGGGATGCGGTCGAGCGGTGCTGCCTGCGTTCCCGACCGGCGCTGTGAGCGGTCCTCCATCGGGGATCCGGGCGGACAACACCTGGCCAGACCTCGGACCTGCTGGCCCGGGACCGTGGCCCTACCTCAATCGTGCCCGCACCGGCCTGCTCGCTGTTGCGGGAAGGAACTCCTCTGCCCGTTCCATCCACCGGCCCATGTCCTGACCTGTCGCTCACCGTCGGCGATGTCGGTGGCTGCACCTACCGTAGTTGCACCGATGTAGTTCGCCGGGGGGCCTGGTGGCGGCATCGTGCGGAACCCCACCTCAACGTCGCGGCCGGGACCGCTTCATCGAATGGATCGACAGACCGGGGGAGATTCCCATGTCCAGTACCTCACACACCGCTCAGTTGCTCGCTGACGTCCGTTCCCAGCTCGCACCGGACGATGTGGTCATCAAGGAGGCGCGCGCCCGCCGCGACGCCGTGCGCGCAGCGGGCGAGTCGTTCGCTGGGGGACTTCGGTCGTTCACCTCCGGGTCCTTGGCGCACGGGACAGCGAACTGCCCGGTGCACCAGCGCGACAAGGGGCTCGACGCGGACTGCGGCGTCGTGCTCGATCGGCGCGTTCACACGAACCTCGGGCCGGACTCCGCGCTGGCGGACGGGCCGGTGGAGGTCGTCGAAGAGGTGCGTGACTTCATCGCGGCCGTCGTAGCACCTACGTACAGCAGGGCGACGTTCGAGATCACCAAGCGCGCCATCCTCATCACCTTCAACGAGCCGCTCCCGAGCGGCGAGGACCCGACCGTCGATGTCGTGGTCGGTCTGAGCCGCAAGGATGCGCCGGGTCTCTGGATCCCCAACACGGAGGCGGACACGTGGGACCCGTCGCACCCGGAGCAGCACACGGCGCTGCTCACGAGTGGGCCCCGGGACCTGCGGCGTAGCCGAGCCCGTGCCATCCGGCTCGCGAAGGCGGAGAACAAGAGGATCGCTCCGCCGCCCCTCTGCTCGTTCAACCTGGAAGCGCTGGGATACATGTACGTCGAGCCGGGGCTGTCGGAGGCTCAGGCGTTGCTCGCCCTGTGGCGTGACGGCGCCACCGACCTGAGCGCCCGCCTCACCCCAGACCCCGCGGGTATTTCGGCGGACATCAAGGTGGAGGATCGGCTGCTCGCGGCCGCGAGGCTTCGTGAGGCGGCCGGCCGGCTTGCCAGCGCCCTCGGCCGCGACTGGGACGCGGAGTGGGTGCGACGCCAGCTACAGCCGCTGTGGCCGGACTTCATCGCGGACGGCACCGACCAGGGCAGCACCAAGGCCCGGCTGGCAGCGAGCATGAAGAACAAGTCCAGCCTGTCGGTGACGACAACCGGCGCGCTGACCACGGGCGCCGGACTCGGTCTGAAGCACCCGCGCTCCTTCGGGGCGCACTGACCGTGCGTCCCACCCGTCGGCGCCTCTCCTGGCTGGAGGACATCCCTCGGCGGCACGCGCTCGCGGCCTCCGCCCGGGCGGCCTACCCGGACCTGCGATGCCGTCGCCCGCACCGCCCAACAGGGCTGGTCTACACGTATGACGCCATCATCGACGTGCCCGGGTACGACGCTCGGCGTGTGCGCCTGGAGTTCTCACCTGTGAGGCCGGACACGCCACGGGTCCTCGTAGACGGCCCGGTAGGTCCTGCTGCATCCCCGCACCGCTTCGACGACAGATGGCTCTGCATCTGGCATCCCGCGGATCGGGCCGAGCGTCGATGGGTTCCCGAGGATGGCCTGCTGGCTCTGTTCGGGATGGTCGCCGCCCACCTCTTCAAGGAGGCGTACTGGCGCGAGACCGGCGAATGGCTGGGGGACGAGGCTCCACACCCTCCAGACGAGGACGATCGCGCCGATGCGCTCCGGACGACGGGATCCCCGCTGTGATGTCCACCGACGGCATCCTGCACGCCGCCCTGACGAGCGCGCAGCACGAGGTGACTGCCTCGCAGACCGGCGGCGTGACCGGCCTGTTGCTGTCCGGCCTGATCTCGGGGGCCGTCCTCGCGGCTGTCATCGGTGCACTGGCGAACACCGCACTCGCTCGGAGAAAGAGTCTCGAGGAGGAGCGCGCCCGGGTGCGAACCGTGTTCGCCGAGGCGTTCGAGGCCGTAGCCGCGTACAAGGAGTTCCCGTATGCGATCCGTCGTCGACGGGCGGACCAGCCGGCCGAGGAACGCATCCGGCTCTCGGAGGACTTGCGCAAAGTCCAGGCGCGTCTCACCTACTACTGCGCGTGGACGTTGGCCGAGTCGCCGGCCGTGGGTCACGCGTACGGCGCGCTCGTCCGGGACCTCCGCGCGGTTGCCGGCGGGGCGTGCCGGGAGGCGTGGCAGGCTGAGCCGATCACCGCGGACCGAGACATGAACATCGGACCCGACCTAGTGGACCTGTCCGCGTTGACGAGCCTCGAGGAGGCGTACACCTCCGCCGTGGAGACCCACCTGAGTGCGTTCCTGCGCCGCAGGAGCCTGTGGCGCAGGACCAGCTAGGCAGGATCGCCCGGGGGCTGGGCCGCAGGTTGTCTCCTCCGCTCGCGCTGCCCGCGCGGGTCGAGGGCTGACGAGATGGTCCGACCCGTCCCCGGCGACGTGCAGGACAGGGCGGCCCGCCCAGACGGGGCCGCCCTGCGTGCGAAAGCGGTGCGAAAATCGAATGGCGGCCACTCCCAACACGGGTGTCTGCGCAGGTCAGCGCCGCGAGAGGCCTAGGGAGCCGCCGAATGCTCAGATGTCGCGGAAGACCTCGATCGTCGCGCCGAGGGCGTTGAGGCGCTCGGCGAGGTCCTCGTAGCCGCGGTTGATGACGTAGACGTTGCGCAGCACCGACGTGCCGGGCGCGGCAAGCATGGCGAGCAGCACGACGACCCCGGGACGCAGCGCCGGCGGACACACGACCTCGGCCGCACGCCAGCGGGTCGGCCCCTCGACGATGACACGGTGCGGGTCGAGCAGCTGCACCTTGGCCCCGACCTTCGTCAGCTCGGTGAGGTAGATCGCGCGGTTCTCGTAGACCCAGTCGTGGATCATCGTGCTGCCCTCGGCGACCGCGCCGATGAGGGCGAAGAAGGGCAGGTTGTCGATGTTGAGGCCCGGGAACGGCATCGGGTGGATCTTGTCGATCGGGGCGTGGAGCGGACCGGGGATGGTCGTGAGGTCGACGAGGCGGGTCTTGCCGTTGGCCGACGTGTACTCCGGCGTGAGGTCGTACTTCATCCCCATGCCGTCGAGCGTCGCGAGCTCGATCTCGATGAACTCGATCGGCACGCGTCGGATCGTGATGGCGCTGTCGGTGACGACAGCGGCGGCGATGAGGCTCATGGCCTCGATGGGGTCCTCGCTGGGGGCGTACTCGACGTCCACGTCGATCTGGGCCACACCGTGGACCGTCAGCGTCGTGGTCCCGATCCCGTCGATCCGGACCCCGAGCTTCTCGAGGAAGAAGCACAGGTCCTGGACCATGTAGTTGGGGCTCGCGTTGCGGATGATGGTGGTGCCGGCGTGGCGGGCCGCGGCCATCAGGACGTTCTCGGTGACGGTGTCGCCGCGCTCGGTGAGCACGATCGCTCGATCCGGGCCGACGGAGCGGTCGGAGCGCGCCTCGTAGAAGCCGTGGGTCGCGGTGACCTCGAGACCGAAGGACCGCAACGCCGCCATGTGGGGCTCGACGGTGCGGGTACCGAGGTCGCAGCCACCGGCGTACGGCAGCTGGAAGGCCTCGTGCTCGTGGAGCAGGGGGCCGAGGAACATGATCACGGTGCGCGTGCGACGGGCGGCCGCGACATCGATGTCGTCGAGGTTGAGCACGGTCGGCGGGATGATCTCGAGGTCGCTGCTGTCGGGCAGCCAGCGCGTCTTGACGCCGATCGAGGCGAGCACCTCGAGGATGCGGTTGACCTCCTCGATGCGGGCCAGGTTGCGCAGCGTGGTGCGACCCCGGTTGAGCAGGGCGGCGCAGAGCAGCGCCACCGCGGCGTTCTTCGAGGTCTTGACGTCGATGGAGCCGGTGAGCTTCTGGCCGCCGACGATGCGCAGGTGCTGGGGGCCGGAGTGGCCGAGCGAGACGAACTCGGAGTCGAGCGCGTCACCGATCTTGGCGAGCATGTCGAGGCTGAGGTTCTGCTTGCCCTGCTCGATGCGCGTGACGGCGCCCTGGGAGGTCCCGAGGAGCTCCGCGAGGTCCGACTGGGTCATCCCCTTGTGGCGTCGCGCGTCGCGGATGAGTCCGCCGATCCGGGTCAGGTAGGTCTGAGGCACGTCGAAGAGGCTAACTCATATATGAGTTACGGCAAATCCGCCGCACGGCCGGAGGCCACGGACCGGGACGTCCCGGGGTCCGTGGCCTCCGAACAGCGATGGCGTATGCCGTGTGGCTGGGTCAGCCGCGTGCGTTGGCGACGCCGACGGGGAGGAAGCGCGAGCCCGTGACGGCCTCGGCCACGCCGGTCCGGTCGAGGAGCGGGGTGATGCCGCCGTTCCAGAACTGGAAGCCGGCGCCGCTGATCATCGCGAGGTCGATGTCCATCGGCGCCTGTGCGACACCCTCGTCGAGCATCCGTCGTGCCTCGTCGGCCAGGACCGTGAGGACACGCTGCCGCACCTGGGCGAGGTCGAGCACGACCGGCTCGGCCGGCTTCTCGATGAGCTCGGCGACCTCGGGGTCGAGCACCGGACGGCCCGAGCTGAGGTCGTAGAAGCCGCGCTTGCCGGCCGCGACGATCCGCTGGAGCGTCGGCGAGGCGTAGAAGCGGTCCGGGAAGGCCCGGACGAGCGTCTCGCCGTTGTGCAACGCGATGGCCGGCCCGACGAGCCCGATGAGGACGAAGGGCGGCATCGGCGCCAGGCCGGCGAAGGCGCGGTCGACGACCTCGATCGGCGTGCCCTCGTCGAGGATCTTCGCGGCCTCGCCCATGAAGCGGCCGAGGAGTCGGTTGACGATGAACGACGGCCGGTCCGCGGCGCGGATGCACGTCTTCTTCAGCGCCTTCCCGACGGCGAAAGCCGTTGCGAGAGTGGGGTCGTCGGTGTGCTCGCCCGGGATGATCTCGAGCAGCGGCATGACGGCCACCGGGTTGAAGAAGTGGAAGCCGACGACGCGCTCCGGGTGCTCGAGCGTCGATGCCATCTCGGCGATCGACAGGCTCGACGTGTTGGTCGCGAGCACGCACTCGGCCGACACGACGGCCTCCACCTCGGCGAAGACCTGCTGCTTGACCGACATCTCCTCGAAGACGGCCTCGATGACGAAGTCGGCATCGGCGAAGCCGTCCTTGCTCGTCGACCCGGTCACGAGGGCCTTGTAGCGGTTCAGCTTGTCGGCGTTGAGGCGTCCCTTGCCCGCGAGCTTGTCCAGCTCGGCGTGGACGTAGCCGACGCCCTTGGCGGCGCGGTCGTCGTCGATGTCGGTGAGAACGACGGGCACCTGGAGGCGCTGGAGGAAGAGCAGCGCGAGCTGGCTCGCCATGAGCCCGGCGCCGACGATGCCCACCTTCGTGACCTTGCGGGCGAGCTGCTTGTCGGGAGCGCCAGCAGGCCGCTTGGCGCGCTTCTGCACGAGGTCGAAGGCGTAGAGGCCGGCACGGAGCTCGTCGCTCATGAGCAGGTCGGCGAGCACCTCGTCCTCGGCGGCGAAGCCCTCCTCGCGGGTCGCCGTGCGAGCCGCCGCGAGCAGGTCGAGGGCGGCATACGGGCTCCTGGCCTGTCGGCCGGTCTTGACGTCGGCGAGGCCCTTGGCCCTGGCGATGGCGGCATTCCACACCGTCTCGTCGCGGTCGACCTCGGGACGCACGACGGTGACCTCACCGGAGAGGACGCGGGCGGCCCAGGCGATCGACTCCTCGAGGAAGTCGGCCGGCTCGAAGAGCGCGTCGGCCATGCCGAGCCGGTACGCGTCGACTCCCTTGAGCATGCGGTTCTGGCTCAGCGGGTTGTCGATGACGACGGTGATGGCCTTCTCGACACCGATGAGGTTGGGCAGCATCCAGCAGCCGCCCCAGCCGGGGACGAGGCCGAGGAAGACCTCGGGGAGCGCGACGGCGGGCACTCCGGCGCTCATCGTCCGGTAGGTCGCAGACAGCGCCAGCTCGACGCCACCGCCCATGGCCGCGCCGTTGACGAACGCGAACGTCGGGACCGGCAGGTCGGAGAAGGCGGCGTATGCCGCGTGGCCGGCCCGGGCGATCTCGAGCGCCTGGTCGCGCGACCCGATGAACGGCACGCCGGTGAGGTCGGCGCCGACGGCGAAGATGAACGGCTTGCCGGTGACGGCCACGGCGACGATCTCGCCCGCCTCGGCGCGCTCGCGCAGGCGCTCGACCGTGGCGGCGAGGCCGGCGATCGACTGCGGGCCGAACGTGTTGGGCTTGGTGTGGTCGAAGCCGTTGTCGAGGGTGACGAGCGCCAGGGTCCCGGCGCCGCCCGGGAGGGCGACGTCGTGCACCGGGGTGCGGGTGACGACCTCGGACGCGAAGTCGGCTGCGGCCGTGGGCTTGTCGGTCGTGGTGGCGCTCACTGGGCGATCTCCTCGTCGGTCGTGGTCGTCGTCGAGGACTCGTAGTCCTCGTGGTGCGGGTTCTCCCAGATGACGGCGCCGCCCATGCCGATGCCGATGCACATCGCGGTCAGGCCGTAGCGGACCTCGGGATGCTCCTCGAACTGCCGCGCGAGCTGGGTCATGAGGCGCACGCCGGAGCTGGCCAGCGGATGACCCGTGGCGATGGCGCCGCCGTACTCGTTGACGCGAGGGTCGTCGTCGGCGATGCCGAAGTGGTCGAGGAAGGCGAGCACCTGGACGGCGAACGCCTCGTTGAGCTCAAAGAGACCGATGTCGCCGATCGTCAGGCCGGCCTTGGCGAGGGCCTTCTCGGTGGCAGGGACCGGACCGACGCCCATGACCTCGGGCTCGACGCCGACGAACGAGAAGGACACGAGGCGCATCCGGACCGGCAGGCCGAGCTCGGTGGCGGCCGCCTCGGAGGCGAGGAGGCACGCGGTCGCACCGTCGTTGAGCCCGGCCGCGTTGCCCGCGGTGACGTTGCCGTGCGCGCGGAACGGCGTCTTGAGCTGGCCGAGGTCCTCGACGGTCGTGCCGGGACGCGGCGGCTCGTCGGCGGTGGCCAGGCCCCAGCCCTGCTCGGCGTGTCGCGTCGCGACGGTGACGAGGTCGCGCTGGATCTTGCCGTCGGCGTACGCCTGGGCGAGCTTGTCCTGGCTGCCCACCGCGAAGGCGTCGGAGCGCTGCTTGGTCAGCTGCGGGAACCGGTCGTGGAGGTTCTCGGCGGTCTTGCCCATGACGAGGGCGTCGGGGTCGACGATCTTCTCGGACACGATGCGCGGGTTGGGGTCGACGCCCTCGCCCATGGGGTGGCGGCCCATGTGCTCGACGCCGCCGGCGATGGCGATGTCGTAGGCACCGAAGGCGATCGAGCTCGCGGTGTTCGTCACGGCCGTCATCGCGCCGGCGCACATCCGGTCGACGGAGTAGCCGGGCGTCGTGTTCGGCAGGCCCGAGAGCAGCGCCGCCGTGCGGCCGAGGGTGAGGCCCTGGTCGCCGATCTGGGTGGTCGCGGCGATGGCGACCTCCTCGACCTTGTCCTTGGGCAGGTTGGGGTTGCGGTGCAGCAGCTCCCGGATGCACCGGATGACGAGGTCGTCGGCGCGGGTCTGGGCGTACATGCCCTTGTCTCCGGCCTTGCCGAACGGCGTCCGGACGCCGTCGACGAAGACGACCTCATTGAGTGCGCGGGGCACGGTGCCTCCCAGTGGATCGAGGGTGATCGCGATGGATCAGGGGTCGACGGGCCGGCTCGGACACCGGCGTCGGGCCGCGGCAGCGCGCGACCTCCTCGATACTACTTCTCGGTAACTTCCCGGCCAACGGGCCTCCGGGTGACCATCCTCACGACGGCCCGGCGAGCGAGGGCACGCCTCAGGCGGGAGGGTTCTCGGTGCAGGCGAGGGAGATGAGCGGCGCGGTGATCGTCGTCTGCCAGCGACGTGCCCCCATGGTCGTGAGCGCCTCGGCGACCTCGGCGGTCGACGGGGAAGCGGGACCCTCCCACAGGAAGCGGCGCAGCAGGTCGGGGGTCAGGAGGTTCTCGACCGGCACGGCGAGCTCCTCGGAGATCGCTCCGAGCAGCTCCCGGGCGCGGGCCAGGCGGGCCGCGGCGACGGGGTCGCGGTCGGCCCACGCCTTGGGCGGTGGCGGGCCGCTCGGCGGGAGGGCCAGGACGGGCAGGTCCTCGTCGGGCAGCGCGAGAGCGCGCGCGACGACCTCGATGATCGCCTCCTGGTGGCGGCGCACCGAGCGCGCCAGGCGGGGCTCCGCGGAGCCCACGGTGCGCGGCGGCTTCGTCGCCCGCTGGTTGGCGATGGCGATCTCGCTGATCGCGGCATCGGGCAGGACCCGTCCGGGGGAGGTGTCGCGCTGCTGGGCCGCGGCGTCGCGCCAGAGCCACAGCTCTCGCACGATGGCCAGGCCACGACGGCCGCGCACCTTGTGCATCCCCGACGTGCGCCGCCATGGGTCGACGCGGGGCTCGGGGCCGGTGAAGTCGAGCAGGTGATCGAACTCCTCGGCGGCCCAGGCCGCCTTGCCCTGCGACGCGAGCTCGGCGGCCACCGCGTCACGGAGGTCGACGAGCACCTCGACGTCGAGGGCGGCATACCGCAGCCACGGCTCGGGAAGGGGGCGCACCGACCAGTCGACGGCCGAGTGCTCCTTGGCGAGCTGGAGGCCGAGGTAGTGCTCGACCATGGCGCCGAGCCCGACCCGGGGCAGTCCGGCCAGCCGGCCGCCGAGCTCGGTGTCGAAGAGCGACTGCGGGTGCAGCCCGACCTCGGCGAGGCACGGGAGGTCCTGGGTGGCCGCGTGCAGGATCCACTCGGCGTCGCCGATGGCCTCGCCGACGGGGGAGAGGTCGGGGCAGGCGATGGGGTCGATGAGCCAGGACCCGGACCCCTCGCGCCGGATCTGGACGAGATAGGCGCGCTGTCCGTAGCGGTAGCCCGACGCCCGCTCGGCGTCGATGCCGACGGGCCCGGTGCCGCTGCCGATGGCCTCGGCGGCCCGGATCAGGGTGCGCTCGTCGACGACGACGTCGGGCACCCCGTCGCGGGGGTGGGTCAGTGGGACGAGCTCGGGGACGACGCCGGGTGCGAGGTCGGCGGCCTGGGCGTCGTCGAGGTCGTCGGCGGGCTCGTTCGGCTCCGCCGTCACCGTCGCTGCCCCGGGAGGGGGACGACGCCGTCGGGCAGGGGCGGGATGCCGGCGATGGTGCAGAGCATGTCGGCCCAGGCGCGCAGGTGGTCCGTGGCGTCACCGCCGACCGGGGTCCACGAGGCGCGGATCTCCATCTCGACGCTCGCCTCGCGGTCGGCGAGACCCGCGAAGCTCTCGCTGACCACGCGGGTCACCGTGCCGGCCTCGGCGGTCCAGCCGAGGTTGCGGTTGGCCAGCGAGTCGGTCAGCCACGACCACCCGACCGCCCCGAGCATGGGGTCGCCGGCGAGCTCGGGCTCGAGCTCGGCCCGCGCGAAGGTCACGATGCGCCACTGGCCGTCCCACGTGTCGGGGGCTGCCGGGTCGTGCAGCAGGACGAAGCGTCCGGTCGCGAGGTCGTCGTCGGGGTCGGCGACGTCGATGACGTCGGCGGTCAGGGCTGCGGCATACGGGGCGATGCGCGTCGGCGCCGGCACCTCGGTCAACCGCACCTCGGAGCGCAGACGGACGTCTCGCAGGGCGCTGAGCGTCCTGGCGAAGACCGCGCCGTGGTTGCCCGGCAACGTTCGCGTGTGCACCAGACGAGGGTATGCCGGAGTCGGGCGATCTGTCCTCAGGGCGCGCCGGACGCGCGTGGCGCGGGGGCACGCGCTTGCCGTGGCAGGATTGACCGGTGCCGACCACAGCCCCGCCAGACACCCGCCAGAGCGATCTCGTCCGCGCTGCGCGCCGCGAGTCGGTGACCCGGACGCCGGTGTGGTTCATGCGTCAGGCCGGTCGTTCGCTGCCGGAGTACCGCGCCGTCCGCGAGGGCATCCCGATGCTCGAGTCGTGCATGCAGCCCGACCTCGTCACCGAGATCACGCTCCAGCCCGTGCGCCGCCACGGCGTCGACGCGGCCATCTTCTTCAGCGACATCGTCGTCCCGCTCAAGGCCATCGGCGTCGACCTCGACATCGTCCCGGGTGTGGGCCCCGTCGTGGCCCACCCGATCCGCACGGCCGCCGACCTCGACCAGCTCGTGCCCCTGACCCCCGAGCACGTCCCCTTCATCACCGAGGCCGTGGGCCAGCTCGTCCGCGAGCTCGGTGACATCCCGCTCATCGGTTTCGCCGGAGCGCCCTTCACCCTCGCGTCCTACCTCGTCGAGGGTGGGCCCTCCAAGAACCACGAGAAGACCAAGGCGCTCATGCACGGCGACCCCGAGCTGTGGGACGCCCTCTGCGCCAGGCTCGCCCAGGTCTCGGGTGAGTTCCTCCGCGTCCAGGCGCAGGCCGGCGCCAGCGCCGTCCAGCTGTTCGACTCGTGGGCGGGTGCGCTGTCGAAGGCCGACTACGCCGCGCGCGCCATGCCGCACTCGTCGGTCGCTCTCGCAGCGGTCGCGGACCTCGACGTGCCTCGCATCCACTTCGGCGTCGGCACGGGCGAGCTGCTCGCTCTCATGGGGGACGCGGGTGCCGAGGTGGTCGGCGTCGACTACCGCGTGTCGCTCACCGACGCCGTGGACCGCCTCGGGCCGACGTATGCCGTCCAGGGCAACCTCGACCCCGCCCTGCTCTTCGCGCCGTGGGACGCCCTCGAGCGCCGCGTGCGGGAGATCGTCGAGGAGGGGCGCCATGCGCCGGGCCACATCTTCAACCTCGGCCACGGCGTGCTGCCCACCGTGGACCCCGACGTGCTGACCCGGGTGACCGAGCTCGTCCACGAGTGCTCGAGCCGCCGATGACGACGGCGGCACCGTCAGTCGCTCGCTCCAGCCTCACCATGCTCGGTGGGTCGGTCGCATCGCGCGTGCTCGGGGTCGTGCGCAACGGCCTCATCACCGCGATCATCGGCGCCAAGCTCGCCGGTGATGCCTTCTCCCTGGCCAACACCCTGCCCAACGTGCTCTACGTCCTTGCCGCGGGCGGCATCCTCAACGCGGTGCTCATCCCGTCGCTCGCGCGGGCGATGAAGCTCGAGGACGGCGGCCAGGAGTTCACCGACCGCGTCATCACGGTGGCCCTCACGGCGATGGCGGTCATCACGGTCGTCGTCATGGCCGCCGCCGGAGGGTTCGTCTGGCTGCTCGCCCGCAACTCGTCGCCGGACTTCAAGGACCTCGCGCTCGCCTTCTCGCTCATCTGCCTGCCGCAGATCTTCTTCTACGGGCTCTTCGCCCTGCTCGGGCAGATCCTCAACGCGCGCGGGCAGTTCGGCGCCTTCGCGTGGGCCCCCTTCATCGCCAACGTCGTGGCCGTCACCGGGCTGGTGCTCTTCCTCTTCGTCTTCCCGAAGGACGCACCCCGCGGAGCCCCCGGGCGCGACCAGCCGCGGGACCCGTCCGAGTGGACCGGGCCGATGATCTGGCTCTTCGCCGGCTCGGCCACGTTGTCCGTGATCGTCCAGGCGCTCTCCCTCATCCCTGCGCTGCGGCGGACCGGCTTCCGCTACCGCCCGCGATGGGGCCTGCGCGGCGTCGGCCTCGGTGGAGTCAGCCGCCTCGCCCTCTGGGCCTTCGGCGGCCTGGCGGTGTCACAGGTCGGCTTCTTCATCAGCCAGGGCGTCCTCAACAACGCGACCGCCTCCGCCACGACGCTCGGTCTCGAGGACGCGGTACGCGGCCCGGCGGCATACGCCATCGCCTTCACGCTCTTCATGCTGCCGCACGCGTTCATCACCGTCTCGATCATCACCGCGCTCTTCCCGCGCTTCTCCGCCGCCGCAGCGTCCGACGACAAGGCGAGCCTGCGCCGGGACTTCCGCACCGGCCTGACGATGCCACTCGTGGCCAACGTGCCGATCATGGTCGCGGTCATCGTGCTCGCCAACCCGATCGTCGCGCTGCTCAACCCCGGCATCGAACCGCGCTCGGTCGAGGTCTCCGCCAGCGTGCTCATCATCATGATCCTCGGGCTCGTGCCCTTCGGGCTCGACCTGCTCTGCTACCGCATGTTCTTCGCCCTCGAGGACGGCAAGCCCACCGTCATCATGCAGGTGCTCCTGACCGGCATCAGCGCTCTTGCCGGCGTCGTGACGCTCTTCATCAACCCGGTCTGGGCCATCGGCGTCATGGCGATGGGGCAGACCGTCGGCAACGTCGTCAGCTCCATGGTCGGCCTGTACCTGCTGCGCCGGCGCATCGGGACGCTCGGGCTGGGCGCCGGTCTCGTCACGGCCTCGCGGGTCGGCGTCGCGGCCGCCGTCGCCGGCGTCGTCGCGTGGGGCGCCACCCAGGTGCTCGACCCGATCACGAGGTCCGCGGTCGAGGGGTCGACCTCGGCCCTCAAGCGGATGTTCGCCAGCGCGCTGGAGATCGGTCTCGTCGGTCTCGTCTTCTTCGTCATCTACCTCGGCATCGCCCACGCCATGCACGTGCGTGAGGTGCGGCAGGTCGGCGACATGGTCCGCCAGCGGCTCGGTCGCTGACCCGAGCCGCCGACGGCTCCTGCACTGCTCTCGGCTCCGGGGTGTCAGTCGTCCGTCGTGGAGGCGGGCGCTGAGGCCGGGGCTCCCGCGGGCTGCGGGGTGGGGCCTGCGGCGGGGGCGGCGTTCACGGCGGAGGCCGCTGCCGGCGTACCCGCGACGCGGCGACGCCACAGCCGCAGGGCCAGCAGGGTGAGGGGCACGAGGAGGACGAGCCACGGCAGGAGCGCCGCGAGCCCGGTGAGGATGACGGTGAGCGAGCCGAGGAAGCTCTCCCACGCGGTGCGCAGCCCACCGCCGAGACCACTCTCGGTCTGCACGGGGGTCGTCGCGTCGGTCCAGAGCGTCACGGTGACGTCGCTCGTCGTCGTCATCGCGTCGAGCTGCGCCAGACGCTGGGTCAGCGAGTCGAGCTCGGCCTGACGGCGGGTCAGCTCGCTCTCGAGAAGGATGACCTGCTGGAGGTCCGTCGTCTTGGTGAGCAGGGCGCGCACGCGGGTGATCCCGTCCTGCATCGGCTCGATGCGCGCCTTGGTGTCGACGTAGGTGTCGGTGACGTCCTGGGACTGGGACGAGCGGTACGACACCGTCCCGATCCTCGACAGCTGCGTCAGGACGTCGTCGAGGGTCTTGGCCGGGACGCTGAGCACCATCCGGGCCTCGTCGACGCCGACGGTCGGCAGGGACGAGCCCGACTCGAGGCGGGGGTCGACCCCACCCGGGCCGGTGGGACCACCCGTGGGGTCGACCGAGGTGACGACGTTCTCCGAGGTCACCTGGCCTCCGGCGTCCGTGGCGATGACGCGGGCCCGAGCCGCCGACCCGGTGAGGTCGGTCACCTTGATCCCGAGCCACGCGGAGCGCGCGATCTTCGGCTCGATGACCGCGACCGAGGCGGCGACGCCGTTCCCGAGCGTGCCCGGGTCGGCGGCGGGCGCCTTGGCTCCGGCCGAGGCGTCGGCCTGCGGCGCGAGGTCCGGCCCGACCACGCCGCTGCCCGTCACGGCACCACGACTCGCCTCCCCGGCTGAGGCCGCGGACGAGGAGGATGAGGTCGAGGCGGTCTGAAGAGCCTTGAGGCCCAGAGGTATCGCCAGGGCGAGCACGGCGACGGCCACCAGGACCATGGCGAGGAGGCGCCGACGGGCGGGTGGGAGCTGAGAGAGACGCGGCAGGTGTGGGGTGGCGGTCATGGCGAGCCTTTCGACGGGTCGCCTCCCGTGCCGCACCTGGTGGTGGTGCTGTGGTGCGCACGGTGTGCGTGGCGACGTCCCTTGTCACCAGAGACACGCAGCCGGACCCGATCGTTGCGCCGCCCCGACCCGGTCGAGGACGAACGAGTGGCGGTCGACGAGCTCGCAGCGCGAGCCGTCGTGCCGGTCGACGAGCGGCAGCCGGGCCACGACGGCGACGGTTCGGTCCTGGCCGAGACGGGCAGCGAGGAGGTGGAGCGTCAGGGCGCCGGCGCGGGCGTGCTCATGCGCCCAACATGTCCTCATCGGTCGGGGCCCGGCCACACCGCCGGAGCCGGGATGGGAGAGTGGCGCCATGGGCAGGACGGTCGCGGTCATCGGCGGTGGGATCAGCGGGCTGGCGGCCGCCTGGGAGCTCAGTCGCCCGGGCGCCGACGTCTCCGTCACGGTCCTCGAGGGCTCAGACCGGCTCGGTGGGAAGCTGCGCCTCGAGGACGTCGGCGGGGCGCGCATCGACGTCGGCGCCGAGTCGGTGCTGGCTCGTCGCCCCGAGGCCCTCGCCCTCATCGAGGAGCTCGGCGTCGCGGACCTGACCACGCATCCCGGCCCCGTGGGCGCGTCGATCGTGTCGCGGGGCCGGCGTTGGCCGATGCCCCGCGGCACGGTGATGGGCGTGCCGGCCGACCCGGAGTCGGTGCGGGGGCTGCTCAGCGACGACGAGGTGCAGCGCCTGGCGCACGAGCAGGTCGACGGCCCCGTCGTCGGTGACGTCTCGGTGGGCGACCTCGTCGACGCCCGCCTGGGCCGCGCCGTGACGGACCGCCTCGTCGAGCCCCTCCTGGCCGGTGTGTACGCCGGGCACGCCCGCGAGATCTCCGCCGAGCAGGCCGTCCCGGTCCTCGCGGCCGCCGCGCACGAGGGTCGACCACTGCTCGACGTGGCCCGTGCCGCGGCCGAGGTGGCGGCGAGCGGACGGATGGCCGATCGCCCCGTCTTCGCCTCTCTCGTCGGCGGCCTCGGGACGCTGCCCGAGGTGCTCGAGCGCGAGATCGTAGCCGCGGGTGTCCGCGTGCGCCGTGGCGCGGTGGCCCGCGGGCTGCGCCGCGACGGCGACGGGTGGGTCGTGTCGACAGGTCCCACGACCGACGTCGTCGAGGAGCGCTTCGACGCCGTCGTGCTCGCCGCCCCAGCAGCGCCCGCCTCGCGCCTCCTGCGCGAGGTCGCACCCGAGGCCGCAGCGGCGCTCGCGACCGTCGAGTACGCGTCGATGGCCATCGTGACGTTCGCCCTCGAGGGTGCCGCACCGGCCGTCCTCGACGGCAGCGGCTTCCTCGTCCCGCCCACGGAGCCGCTGACGATCAAGGCGTCGACGTTCAGCTCGGTCAAGTGGCCCTGGCTCGCCGCCGCACACCCCGAGCGGACGTTCCTGCGCGCGTCCATCGGCCGCCACCGCGAGGAGGTCGCGCTCCAGCGCTCCGACGACGAGCTCGTGGCCGTGGCCCTCGCCGACCTCCGGACGGTGCTCGGTCCCGGCGTGCCCGGCCCCGTCGACGCGCACGTGCAGCGCTGGGGTGGGGGACTGCCGCAGTATGCCGTCGGGCACCGTTCGCGTCTCGCACCCACACGCGAGCTGCCGCCAGGGCTCTCGCTGTGCGGGGCGGCATACGACGGTGTCGGCATCCCGGCCTGCATCGCGTCCGGCCGCGCGGCTGCACGGTCGATCCGGTCGGTCCTGACCCGCTGACGTCGGGGTCCGAGCCGCTTGGGATGATGGGGCCATGAGCGAGCGCCTGACCCCGGCCGAGATGCGGGAGATCAACGACACCATCCGCTACTGCATGTGGTCGGTGTTCAGCACCGTCACGCCGGTCGGCGACGACCGCGACGCCGTCACAGCGGACCTCGAGGCGTTCCTCGACGAGATCGCCGGCGAGGGGGTCGTGGTCCGGGGCCTCTACGACGTCGCGGGGCTGCGCGGCGACGCCGACTTCATGGTGTGGTGGCACGCCGAGACGATCGAGCAGCTCCAGTCGGCCTATCACCGCCTGCTGCGCACCGAGCTCGGCGCGCACCTCGAGCCGGTCTGGAGCAACGCCGCGCTGCACCGCCCGGCCGAGTTCAACAAGAGCCACGTCCCCGCCTTCATGGCCGACGAGGTCGCCCGCAAGTACGTCTGCGTCTACCCGTTCGTCCGCTCCTACGAGTGGTACCTCCTCGAGGACGCCGAGCGTCGCGACCTGCTTCGCGAGCACGGGCAGATGGCGCGCGACTTCCCGGACGTGCGGGCCAACACCATCGCCTCGTTCGCCCTCGGAGACTACGAGTGGTTGCTCGCCTTCGAGGCCGACGAGCTGCACCGCATCGTCGACCTCATGCGCGAGCTGCGCGCGTCGCGCGCCCGGATGCACGTGCGCGAGGAGATCCCGTTCTTCACCGGGCCCAAGGTCGAGCCGGCCCAGCTCGTCGCCAACCTGCGCTGACCCCGGCGACGCCCGCGCACACCACCGAACCCCCGCCTGCACGTGCAGGCGGGGGCTCAGTCGTCGATCGCCTTGGCGATCGCCGCGATGACCGGGATGAGCAGGAACACCAGCCACGACTCGGTGCGCAGGAATGCGGCGAGCGCGATGAAGGGGGCGAGGCTCAGCAGGACGCGTGCCACCGTGCCGCGTGGCCCCTGGTGGGGCGCCGACGGGCGGGACACGGCACCCCCGCGCGCCGGCGTGAGCCGCGGACGGGGCTCGGGCAGGTCGACGAAGAGCGAGGTCAGGTCCCGGCGCACGACGGCGTCGGTGGCCCGGCCCCGCCGGTCCTCGTACTCGTTCGCGTCGAGCCGGCCCGCGGCGTGGTGCTCGGCGAGCGCCGCCAGCGCCTCGTCGCGTTCGGCGCTGCCGATGCGGATGTCGCCGTCGTCGACCATGGGACGAATCTAGGCGCTCAGGACTGCGACGGTCCCTCGTCCGGCTGGAGGCGCAGCGAGATGGAGTTGATGCAGTAGCGCTGGTCGGTCGGGGTGTCGTAGCCCTCGCCCTCGAAGACGTGCCCGAGGTGCGAGCCGCAGTTGGCACACCGGACCTCGACGCGCTTCATGCCGAAGGCGCGGTCCTCGATGTACTCGACCGTGTCCCCGGCGAGCGGGGAGTAGAAGGACGGCCAGCCGCAGTGCGACTCGAACTTCGTGTCGCTGCGGAAGAGCTCGCTGCCGCAGGCTCGGCACGAGTAGACGCCCTGCGTCTTGGTGTCGGTGTACTCACCCCGGAAGGCCGGCTCGGTGCCGGCCTGTCGCAGGACCTTGTACTCGGCCGGCGTCAGGGCTGCGCGCCACTCCTCGTCGGTGCGCTGGACGGCATACGGCTTGTCGGAGGTGTTGTGGTGGCTCATGTCCAGACCAACGCCACGTCACCCGGGTTTGTGCCCGCCCGGCGACGGCGTGGTCCTTACGAGGTCTTACGGGCCGGGTGAGCGCGTGCCACGAGGGCCCCGGCGGGTGGCCGGGGCCCTCGTGCTGCTCGGCCCGGGATGGTCCGGGCCGGGCAGGGTCGCTGCGTGCCGGACTACTTCTTGTTCGGCGGGACCGTGCAGGTGGCCGTCGCCGTGTTGCCGGCGGCGTCCGTGGCCGTGACGAGCAGGTCACCACGGACGGTGACGTGCCAGTCGACCATCCCCTCGAAGGGGACCGACGACGGCGTCGCGCCGAGCGCCTGCGTCATCTTGATGTACGTGCCGGGGCCGTACGGCCCGAAGGTGGCACCGGTGGCGGTGTCGGAGACCGTCACCGTCGTGCCCGGCAGGTTGTCGGCGGCGACGAGCTGGTAGAAGCCGGCCTTCTTGTAGCCGGGCGGGGTCACGCCGTCCGGGTTGACACCGGGACCGCACGAAACGGTCGGCGGGGTGACGTCGTTGACCTTGATCGTGACGGTCTGGACGAACTCCGGCCCGGCCTCGGCGCCGTTGACGAGGAAGGTCGTCGTGCACGTCAGCGTCGAGCCCTGGGGGGCGTCCGCGGCGACGGTGATCGCCTCGTCGAGGACGACGTCGCTGCCGCTCGTGACGGTCTGGGGCAGCGACGGCGTGAACGCGATCGACAGACCCGTGGCGCACGAGACGTTCGCCGTGACCTCGGCCGGCAGGTTGCCCAACCCGGCGAGGATCGTGCTCGCGACATTGCCCGGGGTCACGCTCGGGAAGAACGTCCCCGACGTGGCGGCCGCGATGCGCTGCGCCTGACCGGTGGCGTTGAGGCCGTCGGCGCCTCCGGACTCGACGTTGATGGCGATGACCTGGGCGCCGACGCCCGTCAGGGACGCCGTGGCGTCGGCCTCGCTGTGCCCGCCGCTCGGGTCGTGCCCGCTCGCGTCACCGAACCAGACGACGATGCGTGAGGAGTCGGGACGGAACGCGATGGCGTTGCCGCCGGAGCCGACCTCCCACAGCGCGTTGATCTGGCCCTCGGGCGTGTCGCCGCCGCCGGACGCCGAGAGGCTGTCGATCGCGGTCTGGGCCGTGGCCTGGCTGCCCGTCAGGCCGGTCTCCACCTGGAAGAACTCCGCCCCGTCGCCCACGTCCTTGTACGACGCGATGGCGAACTGGGCCTGTGGCTGGGCTCCCTGGACCGTGGAGACGATCGAGCCCATCTCGGACTTCACGTTGGCGATCGCCGGACCCATGCTGCCGGTCTCGTCGACGACGAGGACGATGTCGGGCTTCGGCGGGATCTCCGGCGTGCTGACGGTCTTGGTGAGATGGACGGTGTCGCCCGGGTTGACGGACGCGTCGTAGGTGGCCGGACTGACGCCGGCCCCCATCGCGAGGGCGGGCGTGGCGACGAGCGCCCCGGCTGCCGCGATGCTGAGTGCGCCGCGGCGCATGGTGCTGAACACGGGTGTCCCCTTTCGTGGGACGAGACGGTGAGAAGCGGCGCGCGGAGCAGGTCCTCGCACCCCGAGGCGGGCAGGTGGTGACCGTGACCCCGAACGGCACCTCTCGACCGCGACCGGCCCGACGGGCGGGCCGGGGAACGATCGGGGTGTGCGGCTCGCCGCCCGTGGTCCCCGAGGCTCCCGAAGTACGGTGCCCCGAACGTCCGATTTGATACGTCTGGTCCGCATACCGCGCCTGCGGCGGCACGCCCTCCCACGACGTGGGCGGGTCGTTTGCGACGATGGGCCCGTGCAGGTGCGCCGTCTCGTCTCGCGTCCGGTGCTCGTGGCCGCGGCCGCCGGCACGGGTTCGGTGCTCGGCGCCGCCGGAGGCTCGGTGGCTGCTGCTGCGTACTTCGCCCGCCGCGTCATCACGCCCGACGAGCTGCAGCCCGACGACGTCGAGATCCTGCGCCACGACGGCGGGACCGTCACCTTCTCCGTCACTCCCGAGACGGTCGTGCCCGGCCGCTACGGCGTCTGGCTCGAAGGGGGAGCGGGGCACGCGCGGGTCGGCGAGATCGTCGACGCGGACCCGGAGTCGGTGACGCGCCGACTCATGGCCGTCGACCGGGGCGCGATCGAGACCGGGCCCGCCCGCTGGAACCAGTACTACTTCTGGGACCGGCCGTCGGTGAGCCTGGGCCTGCCCGACGAGGACGTGGCCATCCTGTCCGACGTCGGTCCGCTGCCGGGCTGGGTGGTGCGTCGGGAGGACGGCTCGACCGGGTCCGACTGGGCCGTGCTCGTGCACGGACGCGGCGCACGCAAGGAGGAGACGCTCCGGGCCGTGCCGGTGCTGCGCGAGGCCGGGTGGACGAGCCTCGTCACGGCGTACCGCAACGACCGCGACGCGCCGCGAGGCCCGGACGGGCGCTACAACCTCGGCCTGTCCGAGTGGCGCGACGTCGAGGCGGCCATGGGGTATGCCGTGTCGCACGGTGCCCGACGCATCCTCCTTCTCGGGTGGTCGATGGGCGGCGCCATCGTGCTCCAGGCGCTCGACCGGTCACCGCTGTCCGACTACGTCGTCGGCGTGGCGCTCGACTCCCCGGTCATCGACTGGGGCGTGGTGCTGCGTCACCACGGCCGGTTGCACCGGGTGCCGGGCCCGCTCGTGCGGGTCGCGACCGACCTCATGGGCTCACGCCGCACGCGCCGGCTCGTCGGGGTCCACGAGCCGATCGACGTCGCCCGCACCGACTGGGTCGCACGCGCGGGCGAGCTCCGTTCCCCCATGCTCGTCATCGCCTCGGACGGCGACGACTTCGTGCCGATCGGTCCCGCGGTGGCCCTGGCGGGTCGCCGGCCCGACCTCGTGCGCCTCGAGCGGTGGGACACCGCTCGGCACTGCCGAGAGTGGAACTACGACCCGGACCGCTGGGAGCGCGTGCTGCGCGACTTCGTCCACGGGTTCGACGAGCGTCGCTGAGCCCCCGTCGTCCCCGTCGTCAGCGTCGGACGTACCAGCGGCCCATCAGCGTCGCGTCCTGCGCGACGAGCACCTCGAGGTCGAGGTCAGCCGGAATGCCCTCGGGGCCGACCGGCCGCGGGTGCTCGCCGCCGACGACGTGCGGGGCGATGGTGAAGCACAGCTCGTCGAGCCGGCCGGCCGCGAGGAAGGAGCCGAGGAGGCTCGGCCCGCCCTCGGTGAGCACCTGGTCCCATCCACGGCGGTGCAACGCCTCCACGAGGGCTGCGACGTCGACCGACTCGTCACCACAGACGAGGACGTTGTCCTCGCCGAGGTCACGGCGCGCCGAGTCGAGTCCGGGCGCCGAGGCCGGAACGGCCATGAGCGCCCGCCCGTCCCGACAGCCGCTCAGCGTCGAAGGCACGTGCCCGCGGTTGCTCACGGCGACGAGGGGCAGCGCGTCGGGGAGGCCCTGGTGACGGCGTAGCTCGACGAGTGGGTCGTCCACGGACAGCGGAGGATAGCCCTCGGCGCGGATCGTCCCGGCCCCGACCACGACGACGTGGCTCAGGGCTCGGAGCACCTCGAAGACGACGTGGTCGGCGTCGTTGTTGATCGAGCCCGAACGTCCGTCCGCGCCCGTCGCAGCGCCGTCGAGGCTCGTCACCATGTTGCAGCGCACCCAGCGGTCCTGCGGTGCGGCATAGGCGCCGAAGAGCCCCGCCGCGTCGAGGTCGGAGAGGGCGGGACGTCCGGAGTGACCGGGCAGGAGCAGGCGCATGGGGCCAGTATCGGCGAGGGTCGGTCTCGCCGCGCGGATCGGTGACCTCACATCCCGTCGCGCCGGTCTCCGGTCGGGCAGGATGACGCCATGGGCAAGGGCGCGAAGGGCAAGAGCAAGAAGTCAGGGAAGTCGTCGGGCAAGGAGGGCGGCAAGATCTCGAGCAAGAAGGCGGCCAAGCTCGAGGCCCAGGCCGCCGAGGACGAGGTCATCGCGGCGCACGAGGAGGCGGCCGTCGAGGAGATCCAGGACGTCGCCAACGCCCTGCGCGTCGGCAAGGGCTTCGTCCTCGCCGACGTCGACACGTCGGGGACTCCCGGCTTCACCGGGAAGAAGCTCGAGGGCAAAGCGGCGCTCAAGGCCTGCGAGGCCGAGCTGTCCGACCTGCTCGAGCGGCTCTTCGCGGAGTCCACGACGGGCTCGAAGCGGTCACTCCTGCTCGTCGTGCAGGGCATGGACACCTCGGGCAAGGGCGGCATCATGCGCCACGTCATCTCCGTCAACCCGCAGGGCGTCAAGGCGACCGGCTTCAAGGCACCGACGAAGGAGGAGCTGGCGCACGACTTCCTCTGGCGCATCGAGAAGGCCCTGCCCGGCGCAGGCCAGCTCGGGGTCTTCGACCGCTCGCACTACGAGGACGTCCTCATCGTGCGAGTCCACGACGTCGTGCCCGAGGCCGTGTGGTCCAAACGCTACGCGCAGATCAACGCCTTCGAGCGCAAGGTGATTGCCGCGGGCACGACCGTCATCAAGGTGATGACGCACATCTCGAAGGAGGAGCAGAAGGCGCGGCTCATGGAGCGCCTCGACCGTCCGGACAAGTACTACAAGTACAACCCGGGCGACGTCGACGAGCGCGGCCACTGGGGCGACTACATGGAGGCGTACCAAGCCGTCCTCGACAAGACCTCGACGGTCGGGGCGCCCTGGCACGTCGTGCCGTCGGACCGCAAGTGGTACGCGCGCCTCGCGGTGCAGCAGCTGATCCTCGAGGCCCTGCGCGGGATGAACCTCCAGTGGCCGCAGGCCGACTTCGACGTCGAGGCGGAGAAGAAACGCCTGTCGGCTAGCTGACGCACCAAGCACGCGACGAGCGTCGGCGCTCGACGTGCCCCCGACCCGAGGACGTATGCCGCCCAACGGGTTTCGCGTGAGCGCCTGCGTCGTCAGCCGGTTCGTTCGATGACGGCCGTCGCCGCGCCGGCGATGTCGACGTCGAGCGATCCGAACGAGTGTCCGCGTCGACCCGCGATCCGGCTGGCGACGAAGGCGTCGGCGACGGGGCCGGGGGAGTGCCGGACGAGCAGGCTCGCCTGGAGGCCGAGGGCGAGGCGCTCGACGACGACGCGTGCACCGAACGACGCCTCCGGCGACGTGGGTTCGAGTGAGCGAGCTTGCGCGAGAGACGACTCCACGTGGGCGTCGAGCTCGGCGCTCTGCCCGCGGACCTCGTGCAGCTCCTTCGTCAAGGCCTCGAGCGTCGTCGGTTCACGTGTGACGGCACGCATGACGTCGAGGGCGTTGACGTTGCCCGAGCCCTCCCAGATCGAGTTGAGGGGCGCCTCGCGGTAGAGGCGCGCGAGACCGTTCTCCTCGACGTAGCCGTTGCCGCCGAGGCACTCGAGCGCCTCGGCCACCATGGGCGCCGTGCGCTTGCACACCCAGAACTTGCCGAGCGCCACGCCCAGCCGGGCGAGCTCGGTCTCACCGGTGTCGACGGCGTGGGCGAGGCGGAGGCCGAGGACGGTCGCGGCCTCCGCCTCGAGGGCGAGGTCGGCCAGCACGTTGCGCATCAGGGGTTGGTCGACGAGCAGCGCGCCGAATGCTCGCCGGTGCCGCGCGTGGTGCACGGCCCGGGCCACCGCGTCACGCATCGTCGCCGTCGAGCCGAGGATGCAGTCGAGACGCGTGGCGCCGACCATGTCGATGATGGTGCGCACCCCGCGGCCCTCGTCACCGAGTCGGCTGCCCCACGTGCCCTCGAGCTCGACCTCGCTCGAGGCGTTGGAGTGGTTGCCGAGCTTGTCCTTGAGGCGTTGGAGGGCGAAGGGGTTGCGCGTGCCGTCGTCGAGGGCGCGCGGCACGACGAAACAGGTGAGGCCGCCCGGCGCCTGGGCGAGCACGAGGAAGACGTCGCTCATCGGGGCCGAGCAGAACCACTTGTGGCCCGTGAGCCGGTACGTCTCGCCCGGCAGCGCCCCACCCGGGGTGGCGACCGCTCGGGTCGTGTTGGCGCGCACGTCCGAGCCGCCCTGCTTCTCCGTCATGCCCATGCCCGAGATCGCCCCGGCCTTCTGCGACACCGGCCGGATGCCGAAGTCGTAGTCGCGGCTCGCGAGGGCCGGGAGCCAGCGAGCACCCAGGGTGGGGTCGTGCCGCAGGGCCGACCCGGCGGCATACGTCATCGAGACGGGGCAGCCGTGTCCCGCCTCCACGCGTGACCAGAGGACGAAACCGGCCGCGCGACGCACGTGGGCGCCGGAGTTGGCGGGCGACGTCCACGGCTCGGCCGTGAGGCCGGCGCCGACGGACTGGGTCATGAGCCAGTGCCACGACGGGTGGAAGTCGACCTCGTCGATGCGGTTGCCGCGCGCGTCGTGCGTGCGCAGGACCGGTGGGTTGGTGTCGGCGAGCCGGCCGTGCTCCTGTGCCTCCGCGGTGCCGGCGAGCGCCCCGAGGGGGGCGAGGTCCGAGATGGCCGCGGGGCCGGCCCAGCGCTCCACCGCCTCCCGCAGAGCGGCGTCGTCGGAGAGGAAGTCACCGCCGACGAAAGGGGGCACCTGGTTGGTCACCTCGTGTGTGCTCACCCCGCCGAGACTAGGCGCCGACCGGCCGGCGCGAGCCGCCGGGCGCGTGTCGCGCCGGTCACGCGTGCGACGCGTGGTCGCTCCGCCGTTAGCCTCGGAGACGATGAGCGTGCGGACGAGGATGCGGGCAGTGCTGGAGCGAGTGCCGTTGGGCGTCCCGCTCGCGCGACTGACCCTGGAGACGATCCGGGTGTGCCTGCGCTACCGCGTTACCGGGCTCGCGGCGGAGGGCGCCTTCTTCATGCTGCTCAGCCTGCCGCCTCTCGTCCTCGGGCTCTTCGGTGGCCTCGGCTTCGTCGGCGGTTGGATCGGTGCCGACACGATCAACAGCGTCGTGTCGGCCATCGAGGTCTACGCCTCGCGCTTCTTGTCCGAGTCGAGCATCAACGAGCTGCTCCTGCCGACCATCAACGACGTGCTGAAGGGCGGGCGCGTCGACATCATCTCGGTCGGCTTCATCCTCTCGCTGTGGTCGGGGTCGCGGGCCCTCAACGTCTTCGTCGACACCGTCTCGATCATGTACGGGCAGAAGGACGCTCGCGGCATCGTGCACATGCGCGCCTTCAGCCTGCTGCTCTACACGCTCGGCATCCTCGCCGCGATCCTCGTGCTGCCCCTCATGCTGCTCGGGCCGGGGCTGCTCGCCTCGTGGCTGCCGGACGCGGCGGCGACCGTGACCAAGGCGCTCTACTGGCCGACGCTCATCGTCTTCAGCGTGCTGCTGCTCGCGTCGATGTACCACGTGTCGACGCCTCGACGGAGCCCGTGGCGGCGCGACGTGCCTGGCGCCCTGCTCGCCATGGCGATCTGGGTCGGCGCCTCGTACGTCGTCCGGATCTCGGTGGAGGCGTCGATGGGCGGATCGTCGATCTACGGGCCGCTGAGCACGCCCATCGTGCTGCTCATCTGGCTGTACGCGCTGGCCGTGGCGATCCTCATCGGCGCGGGCCTCAACGCTGCGGTCCGCGTCCTGTGGCCCGTCGACCTGCACGAGGGCGCGGACGTCCGGCTGGTCAACTGGGCGATGGAGGGCGCGGGAGGGCTGATCTCTCGCCCGGACCCGGAGGCGGGTGGCGATGGACCGACGGCGGATGCCGACCCGCCCGCGACGTTCGACGGCGTCGACGTGCCGGCCGACGACGTCGGGGCGCACGGGCGCCGAGGGCGTGACCAGCAGTACGTGAGCAGCGACCACGGACCCATCAAGGCGGCCATCCAGCGCGGCGTGGGGGAGGGGGCCAGGGACGTCATCGATACCGCGACCGGGGCCTCTGCTCGGGGCTCGGATGAGGCTCCGGATCAGGCCTCCGATCAGGCCTCCGATCAGGCCGCGAGACGGGGCTGAGGGGCTGGCATCGTGCCGACGACGGCCGGTTTTGTATCTCGTGGATCGATCGGCTAATGTCTACCAAGCACCGAGCGGGGAAGTTACACCGCTGGTGTTCCCGCGGACGTAGCTCAGTTGGTAGAGCGCAACCTTGCCAAGGTTGAGGTCGCCGGTTCGAGCCCGGTCGTCCGCTCGGAGGCAAAGATCCACTTGCCTTCCACGGTGGAGTGGCCGAGAGGCGAGGCAGCGGCCTGCAAAGCCGCGTACACGGGTTCAAATCCCGTCTCCACCTCGGTGAGACACCACGCAGTACCAGCAACACCCAAGGGCGATTGGCGCAGCGGTAGCGCGCTTCCTTGACACGGAAGAGGTCACTGGTTCAAACCCAGTATCGCCCACCAGCACGAGACGGCCCCTGACCAGCGGAGACGCTGGTCAGGGGCTGTCGTGTTGTGTGGGTTCGGGCGGGCAGATCTCGGACTGAGTGACCAAGTGAGTGACTATCGATCCAGATCGTGGCCCCGACGCTCCGAGCACGTCTGTCACGGCTCCTGGCCGAAGAAGGCGCAGGGCGAGGTGGCCTCGCGGCAGCTGGTTCTCCGGTATGTCCACGCCGTATTCGTCGACCGCATTTCGATCGGAACGGTCAGGCCGTACCGGCGTGTCAGCTGCTCGCGCTCCGCAACGCCTCGGAGCACCGGCAGGGCGCTGGCCCCTGATATTCGATCCACGTCGGACTCCGGCCATCGGGCCATGAGGTGGACTTTCACCTGAACGGCCACGTGCCGCAGGGTGTAACGCGTACCGCCCGGCGGTTCTCTGGCGCGGGGAGGCTCGGACGCGGTTTCATGGGGTGCGGGTTCGACACAGCGATTGCGGAGGGCGACATGAGCACTGAAGGTCGATCATGAGCAGGCCGAACGTGGTGCCGGGGGACCCCTCACACGTCTCCGTCAACGCGGGCCGCCTCTGGACGGGTGGCCTCGCCACCGCGTTGGTGGTCGCACTGACCGCCTGGATTGGTGTCCTTCTTGCCCAGGGCGTGCTGGACGTCAGCCTGGCGAAGACGGCCGTCGTCCTGAACGTCAGCAACTCGCTCGGACTCAACTACGCCGTGACGGCCTTCCTGGCCGCGGTCGCGGCGACAGGCCTCGCCCATCTCCTGTCGGTGACGACGCCGAGGCCCCGGTCCTTCTTCTCCTGGATCGTCGGGCTGGCGACGGTGGGCGCCATGATTCTCCCGTTCACCCGAGACGGCTCGACTGCGAGCAGGGTCGCCGTCAGCATCATCAACCTCGTTGTCGGACTGTGCATCGGATCGCTGCTCACCGCGGTCCTCTCGCGCACGGTCGTCGATGCTGAGCGTTCCTGGCAACGGCGCTGACTGCTCGGGAGGGCCCCTGCCGGCCGGCGCAACAGGCCAGGCGATCCTCGCTGTAGACGAGTCGCACGTGGACCTGGGGCGCAGCCCCATCGATGACCTCGACATCGCGGTCGCGGAGTACATCGACTGGTTCAACCACCGACGCCTACACGGCGAGATCGGGCTCATCCCACCCGTCGAGCTCGAAGACCAGCACTACCGACAGAACCCCGCGACGGCTACCGTCAAAACGTCAGTTCTGAGCCTCCACCACTAAACCCGGAACGGGCCAATGCTGTTGTGGGGTCCAAACACGTCAGCTCTTGCGGATCCGCCTCCGCCATGTGCGGCGGGGGTTCACCCACCGGAGGCCGTCCTCGTCCATACTGACGGAGTTGCCCTCCACGGCGTGCTTCGGAACGTACGGCTCCGCCCTCGGCCCTTGTGCACCCCGCCGAGTCGGATGCCTCAGCCGATATGCGACGCGCCCCGTGAGGAACAACAGCAGCTCGAGAACCACGATGAAGCCCACGCTGAGCCACAGACCCGCAAGCGCAGTCCACCAGAACTCGTTCTCGATGTGCTCATCGATCTGAAGGTGGCCCACGGCGAGAACCGGGGCGGTCAGGGCAAGGCAGAGCAGCATCCTCGGCCACCGCACCTCGCCGTGTCCCAGGTCCGCCCGGTCGCCCGTGTGTGGCAAGACCGGTGCACCGGGGCCATGGTTGATGGCGGGCTCGCCAAGCTGATCCGGTCGCGCGTGTTCACCCTTCACTCGTAAAGCTGGTGGAACGGTCGGGTGACGCAGCCACCGCCCGACCGATTCCCTGGAGAGGACCATGATGAAGCCGAGGACAATCCAACCCAGTCCCCATAAGTAGGGGACCCATTCGGACCACAAGGACGTGGTCTGGTCCTCCGTCAACCGCAGGGCGATCCACGTCACAAAGACAAAGGACACGACGTAGTCGGCGAAGTCCCTCGCTGGCGTGCCTGACCCATCGTCGCTCGTGACCGGCCGCCTGGTATCACGTGACGGATCAACCGGCCCAGCGAACGGCTCGTCGGCTCGCTCGGACTCGCCTCCCACAACCCGAGTATGACCGTCCGTGCACGGCGGCGGACCTCGATCCGGAGGATCCCGAGCCCGGGCACGCCGCCGTGTCAAGCACCTCGATAGCCGACGGAACACCCTCGCCTGGCACCGCCGTCGGGTTCTCCTGCAGCAGCACCGGGTCGGGCTCCACGGTGTGCTCGGTCGACGTGCCCGCCGGAACCCCCATCACCCTCCAGGCCGACCCTGACGCAGAGGAGACAGCTTCGACCACTGGTCCTCCGCGCCGTCAGAGTGCATCAGCGTCCGCGCCATCGTCGTGGCCAGGTTCGGGATGCTCCGGCCGACCGCGCACGCTGCCTGGTTCCAGCCCACGGTTACGTGACAGCCGGCGCCGGAGGGCGTCGGCGCGTTCGAGCATGGCGACGCAGTGCCCGAGCCCGGGGTGCTCGAGGGCCGGCAGGCAGGCCATGAGGACGTCATCGTCCGATGCGCCCTGTGGCAGTTCGGCCAGGGAGAGTCCCAGCAGGTAGAGCACCCACGAAGCATGCCTCAGCGCCACGTTCGCGGCATAGGCGAACTCCACTGCCTCACGCCCGACCCTGACGCCGTCGTCGTGGAGGGCGGCGAGATAGGCCTCGAGCACGATCGCCTCCACGCGCGGCAGGTCAGGCTCTGCCACCTCGACGAGCAGCTGGGCGAGGTCGCTGCCAAGTGGACCGGTGCCGACCATCTGCCAGTCGATGGCCCACACGTCCCAACCACCCTCGGCGGACCGCCGCACGACGAGGTTGTTCACGTGGGCGTCGTTGTGGCACAACGTCTGTTGCAACCAATCCAGAACCTCGACAAAGGGGGTCGGGTCATCCAGCGCAGCCACGAGCGGAGCCGGGTCGATGCCCATGGCGATCTCGAGGCGTCTGCGGCGAGCGGGCCGGTCCCACAGCAGGTCGTGCACGGCCTGGAGCTGGGGCAGGCACGCGTTCCGGAACCGCCCGACCAGGTTGCCGGTCAACCATGCTCGCTCAGTCAGCGGCGGGCCATGGACGTAGTGCGCCTGGAAGCGGCCGAGCGCTGCCGCGGCGACCGCGAACTCCTCGTCGTCGTAGCCCGACACGTGCGACACCTCGCCGATGTCCTCGAACAGGATCACGACAGCCTCGGGGTGTGCTTCGACAACGCCCAGGCACCGGGGAGCGCGTAGGCCCCAGCCGTGCTCCAGCAGGCCGCTGGTCGCGACGTCGGCCTCGCGCCTCCAGTAGATGACGGACTGAGGGGTCTGCCGGTCGTGCGGGTCGGGGCAGACGACCTTGGCAACCAGCGACCACGCTCGGTCGGTCCCGTTTGTCGTGGCGGTCCCGCGGAGTCGGGTCGCGGCACCGGATGTCGGGTTGTTGGCCGCCCCGAGAGCGAGCTCGGTGGTGGCCCAGTCGCCGACCTCGGCCGCCTCGTCGGCCAGGAGCCGCCGGACCGCAGCCGTCACGTCGCGACGTTGCTGGCCAAGGCCCACCCGAGACATGCACACCTCCCCGCCCACTGTCCCATCGGTATGCGCGGCGCGCAGGCCTTTAGCCCATGACCGTCCAAGGACTCAACTCCTCCGCCCCGGTCACTTCGTCCCGGGCGGCAGTTGGGTCCTGCCCAGGTTCAGCTCGCCGGTTGTGGCGGTGCTGTGGACGCCACTCTGACGAGGGGCAGTAGTTGTCCGGCCTGCGGCGGTAGCGAGGTCCGGGCACCTCGGTGATCGGGCTTCCAGTCGACCCGGGAGCCATGACGAGGACGCCGGCCTGGGTCGAGTGGGTGGGCTGCGTCCACCCGGGTCTTGACCGCGAATGTGAGCGATGCGGGTTGATCTGGACCGGGAAGATCCTCGTCGCGACGCCTCGCCGAGCTAGCGCTACGTTTCGGGTCACCATGCCGCGGGTGAGAAGCCGCATTCCGGTTTGGCTCGTGATCCAACGCTCGGTACACGGCGATGTGACGCGCGTGGCCGGGCTCGTGCCGGGCTCGTGCCGGGCTCGTGCCGCAGTCGCAAGCCCTTAGGCTCGGACCGTGGATGGCACCACTGTGGAGCGCTGGTTCGCCGAATACCTGGAGTTCGCGGTCGTGGCGCGCAGTGAGCACGATGTCGTAGAGCTCCTGCAGTGGTATTCAGTCCCGCTCACCATCACGCTCGATGACGCAGCCATCCAGATGGCCACGGCGGAGGAGGTGGTCGCCGTGGTCGGAGCCAAGTCAAACAGTTGCAGGCGGAGGGTTTCGTCCGCTCGGTGGAACTCGTCGGCGAGACCACCGTGCTGAACGGGTCGCCGGCGTTGCGAGGCGAGGAACTGGTGCGCCGGCGCGCCGACGACAGCGCCATCGAGCACGTGAACATGACCTACGTCCTCGTCAGGACCCAGGACGACGACATGCGCGTCGCGGTGATGGCCGTGCACGCATCGGGGACGTGAGACTAGAGGCGCGGAACCGGTCAGCGGTCGGTGGACGCGTCCCGGCGAAGATGGACGCACGTCAAACGCCCGACCGCGTGCCGGCCGCGGGCTTGTCGGGGGAGGGTCTGGCTCTGACCTTCGGAGAACCGGGCCGGGCGCACCGTCAGCCCGGCTCGGCGACGAGCTGGCTGCGTAGTGTCGCGGAGTCCGACTCGAGCCAGCCCTCCGCGGCCTTTCCGTCCTCGATGCGGAAGATCTCGATCCAGGTGGTCGTGACCTCGCGACCCGTGGCGGGGAGCCCCACGAAGTCTCACCGATGGGGCGCCGATCAGTGCGGCGGACCACCACCCGGTCACCGTCGAGCAACTCGTCCTCAAGCGTGGTGTGGAAGTCCGGAAAAGCCGCCCGGGTAGGCGGTGACAGCCTCGCCATACTCGCTGGGACCGACGATCCGCACGTCGAGGGTGTTGTGGCTGACGAACCCCGGGGCGAGGAACGCCACGGCCTCGCCGACGCTGCCCTTGTTCCACACTTCCTCGAAGAAGTGACGTGCAGCAGCCCTCACCTCGTCTTCGGACATTCTCGCCTCCCCGGCTCGCGAAGCCGTGCAGTGCGCGGAGGCTTCGTTCCCTGTCAGTAGACGGTGAGCCCTCACGGTCAGCAACGGCCTCGGACGGCAGATCTGAATCCTGACCAGCGTGGCCGAGCATGCCGGACGAGCCGACGTGGGCCGAGACGGTGCCCTGCAGGCGGTGGTGTGGTCGACCGTGCGCCGAGCAGCGAAGGACGTCGGACCCGAGCTCTGTAGGAAGACTTCCTGCGTCGCCCGGCGCGATCGTCCTGCGCTGCTCGATGCGTCAGGGCGGCGCTGTTCAGCCGGCCGTGAGCGGGCGGTCAGGGCGCCGTGACCAAGGCCGGCGAGCTGAGGTCTACGGAGGCGGGCAGCGGCCTGAATCCCTTTGCGATCAGCCAGATCGGGAAGAACACCAGCTCGAACAGCCCCCCGGGGACAACGAGGAGCATGCCGGCTCCCGCGCTCATGTCGAGGACGCCGAGGAGGTCGAGGGGGACTCCGATGGTGAGCGCGGCGTAGCCCACGAGACCGAGCAGGGCGATGGGTCGCGGGACCAGCCGGCCGACGACGAGCAGGAAGCACAGGATGATGCCGCCGATGCCGGTCGGGACGTAGACCCACAGCAGGTGGTTCGGGAAGGCCTCCGACGCGGCCAGAAGGTAGACACCGCAGGCTGCAGAGACGAGGCACTCGACAACCCTGAGGACTGGGTACCAGAGGGCCAGGGTCGGGTTGACCGGCTTCAGCACCGGGTACATCAGCAGGCCGATCCCGACGACAGCCAAACCGGACACAGACATCAGCGCGACGCCGACCGTCATCGGCGCCCGATCAGGGTTGCCGTCGATGAACGCCTGGATCAAGGACGTGCCGAACATGGCCGTGACCATCTGAACGACGAACAGGATCCCGACGGCCATCGCCACCCGCCTCCTGGACAGCGGACCCCTCGCGCTGGACCTCGGGGCGGTGGTGGTGCTCATGGTGGTCATGGCGTGCCCTTCCGATTGCGTCAGGAGCGGTTCGAAAACTCGTCTCTAACGGTGTTAGATTGGAGTTCGGACGCTACTCTAACGGCGTTAGATTGTCGAGGGCTCGGGCGCCGGACGACGGACCACCAGGAGAGGCGGGACCCATGGGCCGTAGGCCGACCGAGGTCGCTAACAGGGCACCGTTGAACGCGGAACGGACGCTGCAGGTCGCGCTCGCTATCGCGGACAACGAAGGCCTGGAAGCGGCCACGATGCGCAGGCTCGCACGCGAGCTGGGCGTCGAGGCGGCCTCGCTCTACCACCACGTCAACGGCAAGAACCAGATTCTGGACGGCTTGGTCGAGGCCGTCGCCGCCGAGATCGAGCGCCCCATGCCATCCACGGACTGGCGGACCGCGATCAGCGAGCGTGCCGTGAATACCCGCGCGGTCCTACGCCGCCATCCCTGGGCCGTGAGCCTGATGGCGTCCAGGACGAGCCCCGGGCCGGCCACCCTAGGACTCCTGGAGACGGGGATCCGGTGCTTCCGCGAGGATGGGTTCTCCGTCCTGCAGGCTGCCCATGCGATCTCCGTGGTCGACAGCTACGTGCACGGCTTCGTGCTCCAGGAGGTGAACCTCCCCTTCCGAAATGAGTCGGAGCTGGCCGCCATGACTGGGGCGATCATGGAGACGTTTCCCGCCGCCGAGTTTCCCTACCTCTTCGAGATGACGGTCGAGCACGTCCTCAAGCCGGGCTACGACTACGGCGACGAGTTCCACTCCGGGCTGAAGGTCGTACTCGACGGTGTCGCTGCGTCGCTCGTCGCGCCGTAGATGGACTCGCCCCCGGACCGGTTCATCGTCGACTTCCCGGGCGCCGAGCGGACCGCATATATCGACGCCTTGAAGAGGCAGCGCAAGGCGCCCAAGACCGTTGCGGCGTTCGACCTGACGTTCAGTGCGCCGTAGTCGGTGTCGGTCGCATGGGCACTCGCTGACGAAGCGACACGCCAGCGTATCTACGCCGCACACGCGGCGACGGAGTTCGCATCGCGTATGCCGAGAGCACCGTCTTCGCCACACGTACGGGGCATGGGGGAGTGGTGTCTCATCCCTCGAGGAACGCGCGCAGCCGAGCGGCGCAGTCGCGGACCGGTGAGCCCGGGAACAGGTGGCCGACGGAGATGGCTGCGTAGGCCAGATCCCACCCTCGTGTCGAAGGCCCGGCGCCGTCCCAATCGATGAAGACCAGCCGATCCTCGTCGATGATGAGGTTCCACGATGCGAGGTCGTTGTGGCAGAGAAGGTCAGGCTCCGGGGTGGGAAAGGAGCACGGGGGCTGCTTGTCGTGCGGGTCACCTCGCGCAGACTCTCGGGGGAGTGACTGGGACCAGGCCGTGTTGGCCAAGGGGCATCCCTTGAAGGTTGTCACGGCCGCCGATCAGCAGCTGGCGCCGATGACCGGGGATGTCGTTGACCGCGTGTAGGCCTCGGTTAGCCGGTGGCTCTACGGTTTGAACGTGATCACGAGCGCGGCCCAGGTGCCGGCGATGGTGCCGTCTGCAGTGAAGGTGCCCACTGAGGTGGGGAGCTGGTAGGCCCTTCCGAGGCTCGCCTTGGACACTGCCTGGGCGGTGAGGGCGGTCCACGAGGTGGTCCATGTGGGGGTGGTGGCCCTCGTGAACGTGGCCACGGCGCCGAAGACGACTTCGCGGGGTGCCGTGGTCGTGGCCGTCAGCCCGGAGGCGTAGTTGGTGCTCGTGCCGGTGGCTGCAGCCGTGCGGTCCACGCGGGTCACGCCGGCGAGCTCGTCGGCCACCATCTGATAGGTGCTCGATCCGGGGAAGGTTGCCGTGATCTTCGCTCCTGTGGCGAGCGGCTTGGTGGCCAGCCCCGTCAGGACCAGGAGTCGACCGCCGCTCACCGGCACATCACGGGCGACCGTGTAGGTGTTGCCCGCCGTGTCGGTGGCCGCCACGGCTCCGGTCGTCGACTTGGCCGCGATCTGAAGTGTGATCACCACCAGATCCCCTCGGCCCACGCCAGCGACGGGACTCACGGTCACGGTTCCCGAGCTCTTTGTCGTGGTGGCTGAGCTGGTACCCAGCGTCGCGACGTAGGCGGGCTGCGCGGTTGTCGTGACGGTTTGCTGGGCGGTGGAGGCTTGCCCGGAGGTGTTGGTGACGGTGACGCTGGTCGTGAAGGTGCCGGTGGTGGTGTAGGTGTGRGTGGCGGTGGGGCCGGCTTGGGCGGGCACGGTGGTGCCGTCGCCGAAGTCGAAGGCGTAGGTCAGGTTCTGGCCTTGTGGGTCGCTGGAGGCGGATGCGTCGGCGGTCACCGGTAGCGGTGTSGTGCCGCTGGTCGGGTTCAGGGTGAGCCGGGCGACSGGSGCCTGGATGGGGGACGGGTCGCTCACGGCCAGCGTGATCGCCGCCGTGTCGCTCAGCCCGCTGACGTTCCGGACCGTCAGCGTCACCAGGTACGACCCTGCCGTTGTGTAGGTGTGCGTGGCGGTGGGGTTGGCTTGGGCGGGCACGGTGGTGCCGTCGCCGAAGTCGAAGGCGAAGGTCAGGCTCTGGCCTTGCGGGTCGCTGGACGCGGACGCGTCCGCGGTCACCGGCAGTGGCGCCGTGCCACTGGTCGGGCTGACGATCAACGATGCGGCGGGCGCCTGGACGCTCGAGGCCTTCGTCGCCGTGACCGTGGTGCTGGCGACACTGGTGAGCCCGCTGGCACTCGTCACCGTGACCGTGGCCGAGAACGTGCCTTGGCTCTGGTACTCATGGGTCGCCGTGGGGGCGGTCTGAGCAGGCAGGACCGTCCCGTCACCGAAGTCGAACGCATACGTCAGTGCGGCGCCCTGGGGATCGTTGGAGGCGGACGCGTCCGCCGTCACCATCAGGGGCGCAACCCCATCCGCCGGTGTGACGGTGAGCATGGCGGTGGGTGGCAGTACGGGTGGCGGTGGGGCGTTGACCGTGACGGTCCCACTGGCGGTGCCGGTGACGCCGGAGGTGTTCCGCGCGGTGACCCTGACGGTGTAGACCCCGCTGTTGAGGTACGTGTGGCTGAAGGTTGACTGCGCCTGCGGCGCCACCGTGGTGCCGTCACCGAAGTCGAAGGCGTAGCTGAGGACTTGGCCCTGTGGGTCCACGGAGGCGCTGGCGTCGGCCGTCACCACAAGGGGTGCGGTGCCCTGCGTCGGGGTGAGCGTCAGGTCGGCGACCGGCGGCTGGATGGGGACGGGCACGATGTCCGGCTGGAACTCGTAGGCGCCGAGGTCGTCATACAGGCGCGGTCCGGCTGCGTTGGCATTGCTGACGTTGGCGTCTCGCACCCTCGGGTAGCTCAGGATGTCGGTGGTCTGCTCACCCGGCACCCCGCTGTCGGCGCGGTCGATAGCGGGGGACCCCTCCTTGAGCTGAAGGTTCCAGGAAGGCTTGTCGAGGAACACGGGGTCTGCCTGTAGGCCTGCGCCCTCCTGCCCGGACACCGCCTTCATCGCGGTGAGGGAGCTGTACGTCGTTCCCCACGCGTACATCACCCCGGACTTGCTCAGGAAGACCAGATTGTGATCCACCAGGGTGGAGTTCTGGGCGCCGTCCCACACACCGATGTTGCCGGCCCGGCGAGCGCAGGCGATGCCTGAGTACGCGGGATAGACGGCGTTGTCGACGGCGATGTTGTTGGCTATGCGGTAGCTCCCCGACGTCGAGCCTTCGAGGTTGATCCCGCTCGTGCAGTTGTGGAAGACGGTGTTCCCGACGATCAGGCCTCCGGTGACGTTGAGGTTGTCGATGCCGTGGTCCCCGTTGTTGTACGAGACGTTCAAGGTGACGAGGTTGTTGTTGGCGCCGGTGTAGAGCTGGACACCCGTGTCCTCGTTGTCATGGGTGACGTTGCGGATGATGGTGTTGCCCGGACTGGTGACGTTGATGCCGTTGGCGTTCCGTTGCCAACCCTGGGCGTTGTAGCTCGACTCGTTGCTGCTGACCGTGTTGCCGGTCGACGTGTTCGTCACGTAGATCCCGGTGTCGCTGTTGTGGGTGGTGTTGTTGTTGGACACCGCCGAGTTGTTGGTGGCCCGGATGCTGATCCCGGGAGCCGTCGCTCCCTGCGCCTGCCGCCCCGTGTTGGTCACGGTGTTGCCGGTGACGGTGATGTGGTCGCTCTTGGTGACATAGACCCCGTCACCAGTGGTCGCGGTGAAGGTGAGGTTGGAGAGCGTGATGTAGCTCTTGCTCGAGATGTAGGCCCCGTTGGTCACGCCATTGCCGATCACCGGGCTGCGGCCCGGCCAGCTGGTGATCGTGACCGGTGCGCTGGCCGTGCCTGACACGGACGGCTTGACCGTCTCTGCGTAGCTGCCGTCTCCGATGTAGAGGGCGTTGCCGGGCTGCAGGCGGGCAACCCCCTTGGTGACCGTGCAGAACGGCGCCTCCTTCGACCCGGGCCCGGAGTCGCTGCAGGCGGAGACGGTCTTGTCCACGTAGAAGTCGCTGGCAACCGGCAGGGCTGGTGGAGTGCCGATGACGAACTCGTCGATGACACTGCCCGCACTGCACGTGAGGTCCTCACCCGGTGTGGACTGGTCGCAGATCGCCTGGAGCTTGATGCCGGTGTCGCCGACGTCGACCCGCAGGTGGGACAGGTGCATGGCGCGCATCGCGGTGCGCGGGTCTGAGCTGGTCCACGGCTGCTCGAGTGACGACGGCGCCCCCACGGTGACGTGCGTGACGCCCTGGATGGGCTGGAACCGCTCGTAGTCGTGCGAGTGGCCGTTGATGTTCAGCACGTACTTGCTGTAAGCCTCTCCGAAGCCGCCCAGGATGGAGGCGATCTGCGTCTCGCCCGCGTGGTAGCCGGTCGAGTACGCGGGACGGTGACCATAGGTGACGATGTACTTGATGTTCGGGTCGTCCTGCGCCTGGCGCATCAGCGGGCCGGCCTTGGACTGCCAATCGGCCCACGCGCCGGTCCAGGGCTCCGGGTACGACATGAACCGCACGGGGCCGGAGTCGAACCATCCCCAGTCGTCGCCGCAGCACGAGATCGCCGGAGACCCAGGAGAGGCAGCAGCATTGGGCATCAGCAGGCGACCCTTGTAGTTGCGCAGATCGTCCGAGCCCGGCACGTCGTACTCGTGGTTGCCCCAGGCGGGCATGTACGCGGCCCGTCCGCTCCAGCGCATCACGTCGTTGAAGTGCGTGTCGACGGCGCTCTGACCGCTGCTCCCGCTGTTGGCATACGTGAGGTCGCCCACCATGAGCACGAACGACGGGTCGTCCGCGCTGATGTTGTCGAGCGTGGTCCCGAGCTTGCCGAAGTGTGCCGTGTCACCGACGTCCCCGATGGCATCGAACCGGTAGTTCGTCGTCGGCGGGGCATGGAAGGTGTAGTCCGGGCCTCCGCCGATCGAGTAGTGGTACGTGCTGCCGGCACTGAGCCCCCCGATCTGCAGCTGCCAGAACGGGCCGGGTGACGACCACGGCATCACGCTCGGCGCCACTCCGGTGGCGGTGTTTCCGTAGTCAGTCGTCGTGCCCCAGCGCACGTCGTTGGCCGGCCCGCGCCAGTCGATGGCCACCGAGGTGGAGCCCGTGAACGTGTAGTGCACCTCGTCGGACACGGTTGCGGCCCACGTCGCCGAGGGTATGCCGCCAACGGCGAGCACCATCGCCGCGACCAGGCTCATCCCGGCAGTGCGCAGCGCCAGGCGTGCACGGGAGGACGCCGGGCGCGAAGGCCGGGGCGATGACAACAGTGTCATGCTTGGAACGCTAGGGACTCGACCCTCACTCGTGCCCCGCCGGACGCCCGATCTGCCCTACGGCTTTTGGATGACACCGCACCCCACGTGACTCAGGTCCGCTGCCACCGTCGGGTGAGCCGGGAAGGAATCCGGCCTGCCCTCAGGGGCGTGAGAGGACGAGGTCGACCAGCAGGCCGGGGTGGTCAGTGGTGCCCTGCATGTCGATGACGGAGTGCGTGCGCACCCCGATACCCGGACTCACCACCACACTCTGCAGACCGCCGTCGTCGGTGCGCTGGTAGCCGTTGGGCAAGCATGACTGTGGGCCGGGTGAACCGCGAGCCGCGAGGTTGAGATCTGCGCCGAGGACGATCGGGCGGGCGCCGTTGCGGCGGCTGATCACGGGCAGCGCAGAGCTCAACAGGTACCTGCACTGGTTCAGCGCGATCGTGGCGTCGACGCTGGTGGTGTGCGTGGTGCAGGCGGAGAACCGTGTGGCCAGGTCGATGCAGACCCAGACGCGTTCCTCTGAGTCGTGGGGGTCTTGAACCGGGTAGACGCCGCTGTAGCTGTGGGAGCCAACTACCGGGGGCGAGACCACGACCAGGACGCCGTCGCCGAACTCCTGGCCGTTCTGACAGCGGACCGGTGCATGGGTCTGGCGGTCCTTCGCGGACGTGAACGCCGAGGCGACCGCCCTCACCGGGACGGTGGCCGACATCGCCTGCTCGAGGACGGGCAGGTCATCGCGGCAGACCTCGTTGAGACTGACCATGTCCGGCTGATGCTCGTGGATCAGTGCAACCGCACTGCTGACGGCACGCCCGCCGGAGTAGCAGTCAGCGCGTCCGCTGTTGCAGAGATTCATCTGCAACACGCGCACCGTGGTGTCGTGTCGGCCGATCGTCGGCCGGCTCATGTCGGTCGGGTCGCTCGCCGCGCGACCGGCGTCGCAGGCCGCGAGACAACCGGCGAAGAGCACCGCGAAGCCCGTTGCGGCGGCAGCCCACCGGGGGCTGCGGACGTGCCGGACGCGCATACGGCCATCGAACCCCGGAAGTCGCACGGCGCGCAATCGATGCGGGCATGCACGCAGGCGCAGCGTTGGTCGGCCGCGCGTCGACCTGTTCGACGAACCGGGCGCACGCTCTCGCTTCCCAGCTCGCTGTGACGGCCCCGAGGTACTGTCGGCCCGGCAAGCTGCTTCAGACCGTGGAGGACGCGTGTCGCACAAGGTGCTCGGCTTGGTGATCGCCACCGTACTGGTGGTTCTCAGCGCCTGCGGAGCGGGAGAACCCTTCGCGCCGGTCACCTTCGCCACGGTTCAACCGGCGGAGGTGACCAAGCTGCTGGTGTTCGTCGTCGAGAACCACTCGTTGGACCAGATGCGTGCGGCCATGCCCTACACGGCTGCCCTGGGTCGGGAGTTCGCGATCGCGACGAACTACGAGGCGGTGACCCATCCGTCGCTGCCCAACTACCTGGCGATGACGGGCGGCAGCACGTTCGCCGTCGCTGATGATGCCCCGCCATCCAGCCACACGACCGATCAGCCGTCCGTGTTCGGCCAGGCGCTGGCGATCGGCAAGTCGGCGAAGGTGTACGCCGAGGGAATGCCCGGCAACTGCGCCACGGAGAACTCGGGACGGTACGTCGTGAAGCACAACCCGTGGGCCTACTACCGGAGTGAGCGATCCTCCTGCTCCCGGTACGACGTGCCGGCCGGTGAGCTGGGCAACGACGCCGCCAACGGCCGGCTACCCAACGCCGGTATGGTCATTCCCGATCTGTGCGACAACGCCCACGACTGCGATCTCTCCGTCGCCGACCGTTGGCTCCGGATGCAGATCGAGGCGGTGATGTCGGGTCCGGACTGGCGCGCCGGGCATCTCGCGATCGTGGTCACCGCCGATGAGGATGACCACCGGCAGAACAACCTCGTCCTGACCACCGTTGCCCACCCATCCATGCATGGCGCTGTCGTCACGACGCCGCTGACCCACTACTCGCTCGCCCGTCTCTACAGCGAGATCCTCGCTGCGGAGCCGCTCCGCGAGGCGGCCGGCGCGCCCTCGATGGCCACGGCATTCGGGCTGGATCTCGCCGGCCGTTGAGGGAAGGAACGACGGCGCGCCCCAGGTCCATGCCCTCGACGAAGGGTGCCGAAGTCGGAGTACCTGCCGCCGCAGGGGGCGAGTGACCGCGGCGCCTGCATGTCGAGTCGACGTCAGCGGCTCTCGACGTACCAGGTCTCCTGGACGGTGCGACGCATCGCCAGCCGCTGCCGGGTCTGGGCGACGATGCCGATCAGGGCAAGGGCGAGCAGGGTCAGGTACCAGCCCCAGCCGGCGTGCACCGCCTGTGTGAAGGTGCCCCGGGTGAAGTCGGCGGAGTCGATCGCCCCCACCAGCAGCATCAGACCGGCGACGACGCTGACGGCCCCGGCGATCGAGCTGACGACAGCCAGCACGATCATCGGGAGGTTGCCGATGACCGCCACCAGTCCGAGCACCGCTCCGACTGCGATGCCCACCAGGACGGCAACCCAGTTCCAGTCGATGCCCAGGGCGACGACGAGGCCCGAACCGATCGCGAAGCCGAAGGCCGCCATGGCGAGAACGACCGCCACCGCGAAGTAGAGGTACGCGAGGAGAGCGAAGATCAGGGCGCACACGAATCCCGCCACCCAACCGAGCACCGTGCCGAGGACACGCTCATCGGCAAGTCCCGCGAAAAGCCCTGCCCCGAAGGCAAACCCGGCGAAGAAGCCCCAGATGGGGAGGACCAGACGCAGCGCCAGCTGTCCGGCGAAGAGCATGAAGCCGCCGGCAACGATCGCGAAAAGGCCAAGCATGATGTCTGCCATGCCCCACTGTAGGGCTCCCGGCGTTCGGTCCGGACGTGAACGGCGCACCTCGCGACCACGTGCTCCGTCGTGCAGCGCTGGACGTCGCCACGTGCGGCCCCGCCCGATCCCCGACGTCGGTGCACCTAAACATCACGCTCGCCGCCGCCGCCTCGCTACTCTCGTCGTAGACGCGGGATGGCCGGCCGCGAGGCCGGCCTGGAGCCGGACCCCGCCGCGGACCTGCGGAGGGCGTCGGGTGAGGGAGTGGTGAGATGAGCGCGAGGAACACGCGGTCGATGACGTTCCGGGCGAGCGGCGGCGAGGCGGTCACGGCCCTCGAGGAGGCAGCGCGCCGCTCCGGGATGCAGCACCTCTCCTCGGATGCTGCGACCGGCGTCTTCGTCTTCACCGCGGGGCGGATGGTGCTTGCGTTCGGAGAGAAGGTCACGGCCCGAATCCGCGAGGTCGCTCCCGGCACCGTGCAGGTGACCCTGTCCTCGAACCTGCAGTTCGGGCTGGGGAACATCGGGCGCAATGGTGCGAGCCGGGACCGCATGGGTGACGCCCTTGCGCAGCTCCTCCCTCCGGCCGCATAGGCGGGACGTGGCGGCGTCGTGCTCGGCTGACCGTGCCGGTGCGTGGTCGTCATCCCTCGTGCGACGTGGTCAGACCTCGGGCAGGGCTCCGGTCTCGAGGAGGTCGGTCGCCACCTGCGCGAGCTTGCGGTTGGTGTGCTGGCTCGCCTCGCGCAGCATCTGGAGGGCCTCGTCGGGCAGGATGCGGTGACGCTCGACGAGAATGCCGATCGCGGCCCCGATGGTCCGGCTGTGCTCCAGGGCCGCCTGCAGCTGGACGGCGCGGTCGTCGCTGCGAGCCGCCTCCACGGCGATGGCGGCATGCTCGGCGACGAGAGTCGCCCGCGCGACCGACGACTCGTCGAACGAGTGGGGCGTGGCGCTGTAGAGGGTGAGCACGCCGAGAGTCGCGTCGTGGAAGCGCAGCGGGACCGACAGCACCGCCCGGATGGGCGTGCGTGCGACGAGCTGCGTGGCGTATGCCGTGAACCTGCACTCGTGCGCGAGGTCGTCGCACCGCACGGTCTCGCCGGCCTCGAAAGCGGCCAGGCCCGGGCTGTCGCCTGCCTCGGCCGCGGCCACGGCCACTCTCTCCATGAGCGCATCGTCGGTCGAGTCGGCCAGTCGGGCACGTCGACGCGTGAAGCGTTCCGCGACGGCGACGGCCGCCCAGTCGCAGGGCACGAGGTCGACCGACCTCGTGGCGATCTCGTGGAGGGTGGGCAGCACTCCGGGTGTCTCGGCCAGGACCCGGGCCAGGGTCGTGACGACATTCGCGGCATCCAGACCGGAAACGTCGCCCACCATCGTGTCGGGGCGGTGCGTGGTCATAGGTGCATGATGGCACCGCGCCGGCCCGATCGGGAGGTCACGGACCTCCGCTCTCGCCGCCTTCACCGATCACCATGAGCGCCAGGGCCACCACCGGTATGCCGGCCCGCGCGGCGGCCTCGTAGAGCTTGCTCTCGGCGACCTCCGGGGACACCCCTTGGGCGTCGACGAGGACTCCCACCGCGACACGCACCGTCTCGACCTCCTCGAGGCGTCGGGGCGCGTCGGTGGCCTCGACCCGGCTCCGGAAGCTGAGGTCGGCGTTCGTCACCGCGCCTCCCGCCCAACCGCCGACGAGCGCCGCGACCTCGTCATGACGGCCCACGAAGGTGTCGGTGCCGCTGCCGTAGAGGTTGACGCCGCCGATGACGCGTGACGCGTCGAGGACGGGGAGAGACAGGGTGCTGCGGATCCCCACAGCAGCGCCGGCTTGGGCGAAGAGCTGCCAGCGACCCTCGTCGAGGAGCTCGCGGTGGTCGACGGCGACGACCTCACCGCTACGGGCCGCCTGCTGGCAGGGACCGTCGTCGACGTACTGCACCCCGTCGAGCCACGCGGCCTCGAGGCTGCTCGACACGTAGGTCAGCGTGACGTCGTGGCGGGCGATGCCGATGCTGAACGCGACGATGGACGGCACCACGGCCGTGAGGCTCTCGGTCACCCTGGCCAGCTGGTCGGCGATGTCGATCTCTCCACGCAGTGCCATCCGTCGCAGCGCGTCACGGGTCTGGGGTATCGGCTCCACGCAGCGGACATACCCGCCAGCGCGCCACGGACTCGGCCGGCCGCATGTCGGGCTGGGTCCTCAGCCGGTGAGTGAACCCTGGGCAACCAGCGCCCCGAGGTAGTCGGCGAAGCCGCCGGGCGTGCGTCCCTGCGTGCGGCCCGAGGTGCGCACGTGTACTGACGAGCTGGCGAGACAGGCGGCTCCGGACGCACGGATGCGCTCGACCAGACCTACGTCCTCATGGACCGCGAGCGGCTCGAAGCCCCCGGCCGCCAGGTAGGCAGAGAGCCGGACGCCGAGGTTGGCGCCGTGGACGTGCGGGTGACCATCACGCAGCTGGTGCAGGGCGTGCCACCGGTTGAGGGATTCTGCGTCGAGCTCGTCGTCGGGTTGCACGGTGCCGGTCACGAGATCGAGGCCGGCATCGGCGAGCATGACCTGCCGGACGAGCCAGTCGGGCGGGACCACGCAGTCGGCGTCCGTGCCGGCCAGCCAGTGATGATCGGTGTCCGGCTCCGCGACGTCGGCCGTCGCGACCACGACGCCGTGGGCGCGAGCGGCACCGACGCACCGACGGTCGACCTCGACGACGGTGACGTCGCGGTGCCGGGCGGCGACCTCGCGTGAGCGGTCGACGCAGGCGTCGAGCACGAGGACGACGCGTGCGTGGACGCCGGGTCGGGACCGGTGCAGCTCCGCGACGGCGTCGTCGATCGAGCCCAGGGCACGGGGGAGCAGGGCCTCCTCGTCGTTGGCCGGGACGATCACGTGCACGTGGGTCAGGGGGCGGGGGAGGTGGGCCGTCATGGCGAGCCGGCCCGGTGCGCCGAGGACCTCGACATCACATCGAGCCGAAAGTCCCTCTCGAGGTGTGTGGCCACGACGGGCAGGGCGGACGAGCGGGTCCACAGCTCGTGGACCCGCAGGCCGTCGAGCGGCCAGCCCCGCACGGGATGCCGCCAGTGGCACAGCACGAGCGCGCCGTCGTCCGCGAGGGACGCGTCGACCCGTGTCACGAGCCGTCCCAGCCGCGCCGGACTGAGGAAGTACCCGACCTCCGAGACGACGACGAGGTCGAAGGGGCCGTCGGGCCAGTCCTCGGGGACGCTGCCGGGCACGACCTCGACGTGGTCGAGCCCTCGCAACGAGGACCGCGCGGCTTCGACGGCGGCCCCGCTCTCGTCGACGACGACGAGCCGGTCGCACCGTGTCGCGAGGTCCTCCGCGAGCGCCCCGACGGACCCACCTACTTCCAGCGCGCGGCCGTAACGTTCGTGCGGGAGGGCCGCCAGGGTGACGGCCCGCTTGCGCTGCTCGTACCAGCTCGTGCGCACCTGCCACGGGTCGCTGGACGAGTCATGCAGCTCGTCGAGGCTGTCGTCCGTCGGCAGGTCCAGCCGGAGGAAGACCTCGAAGGGCCGCGCGAAGTGGGCGAGCATGTCCTCGTGGAGGACGGCCTCGTCCCCGGGCTCGTCGGAGACCGGAGCCACCTGGGTGCGGTGCAGCGCCACGGCCTCCTGCTTCGTCGCCTGCACGTCGGCGTCGAGGGTGAGGGCGTGGAGGTCCGCCCACGGCGCGTGCTCGGGCTGGCACCAGTGCCACAGCCACAGGGGGTACTCCCAGAGCACCGCGTCGGTACGCCGGCACGCCACTCCAGCGGCCCGCCCGGCCGCGTCGTGGTCGGCGTGGCCGTCGTGCCGCCACGGCGCGACGACGACGGTGTCGCCGCCGCGCTCGCCGATGACGTCGACGAGGCCCGTGACGGTCTCGGCGGTGCAGGCGGCCAGGCGGCCGTCCGGCAGACCGAGCCGCTCGAGCGTCGCGGACGGCGCGAGTCGAGCCAGCGCGGCGCGGGACTCCTCGACCCGGAGAGTGGCCAGGTCGCGGCTGGACACGGTGGGGGAACCGGGGTGCGACGCCTCACCGTCGCTGAGCAGCACGACCGTCACCTCGAGTCCGGCTCGTGCTGCAATCGACATGAGTCCGCCCGTAGCGAGCGTCTCGTCGTCGGGGTGCGCAGCGACGACGACGAGGCGGCCATGCCCTGAGAGCAGAGCGTCTGCGGGCCTGAGGTCGGCCCACTCGGGTCGCTCGCGCCACCGGCTCTCCGCCGTGCCCCGCTCGGAGTGCGTGAAGGGCCGCGCGCGGGTCACCACGGTCGGCCGTCGGTGCCGCTGCCGCCGTCGAGGACGGGACGCTCGAGGACATGCCGGCCGAGGGCAGCCTCGTCGCGCTCGGCATGCTCCTGACGCAGGTAGAGCTGCAGGTCCGCGACGCGCGCGGCGTGGTCGTCGTCGAGCGCCAGGGGTGCCGGTCCGGTCGCATGGCCGACGCGCTCGACCACGGACTCCGCGGCACGTGCCACGACGTGGCGCACGCGCAGGGCGAGTCGTGCGCCTTCCTCACCCGTCGCGCGGCCGTCGTCGACCCGGGCAGCCGCGTCGTCGAGGCAGGTCCGAGCCGCCCAGAGCCCGGCGTCGACCGCCCCCACGTGCATCTGCGCGATCTGGTCGGGCTCCCGTCCGCCGCGGAGCAGGCGGCGGGCCACGCCCACCGCGCCGCCGTACCAGATGGCTGCCACGCCCATGCCGCCCCAGGCGAACCCGGGGCGCTCGAGGTACCAACCCGTCGGACCGACCGGGACCGCCTCGGCGCCGTCGAAGTCGACCGGACCGCTGGGCACGGCGGTCAGACCCCGGGCGAACCACGCCGAGGGCTGGACGGTCACGCCGTTCGACGGACCCAGGCGGACGGCATACAGCCGCCGGGTGGTGTCGCTGTCCCAGGCGGTGACGAGGGCGTGCGACAGCGATCCGGCCAGCGAGCACCACGGCTTCGTCCCGTGTAGTCGGACGGCGGCGCGGCCCGTGTCGTCGCGCGCCTCGAGACGGACACCGGGCCCCTCCGCGGCGAAGACTCCCCACGAGGCGCCGTCGGGGACTGGCGTGGCGACGGCGTACCCGGCCGACCGGGCCTCAGCGAGGATCGCCAGGGCATCGAGGTGTGGTTCGAGGGTGCGGGCCGCCGTCAGGTCCACGGCCGCGACGGACGCCAGCGACTCCCACAGGATGCGGGTCGAGCCCGAGCCCGGAAGCGGGAAGGCGTCGGGCCGCGCCCGCACGAGCTCGGTCGTCGCCACGGGGTCGTGACTGTGGCGAAGCCGGAGCCGTAGGTCGTCGACGAGGGCCTCGAGCCGCGACGGCGGTGTCGCCTCGTCGGTCAGCCGCACCGCCCCGGTCACCGGACGGACCGGGGAGCGGGCGTGGCGGGACGGCATGCGGTTCGGCTCACGGGGGGCACATACCCAGCGGTGACGGGACGCCGCGGCGGTGCCCGTCGAGGTTCGTCCGGTTCACCCGGTTCGCCCCGTTAGCCCGGTCGGTCGCGCGGCTGACATCGATGTGGCGAGGCAGGCCGGTCAGCCCTCAGAGCTGGGTGTCGAGGTAGCGCTGGAGTGCGGCGACGGTGCGGGTGTTCCACGTCGTCGCGCCGTCGAGATAGAGGCCGAGGTAGCTCTGCAGGGCAGCCATCGAGTGCGGGCCCCAGACGCCCACGACAGGTGCACCGATCCGGACCTGCAGAGCGCGGATCGTCGCGCCGTCGAAGACGCCGGTCTGTGAGATGCCCAGCCAGCGCTGCAGGGCCGTCTTCGTCAGTGGGCCGAAGTATCCCGTGACCGGGAGCCGCGGCGCGAGCAGGCCGTACTGCGCCTTGACCGTCAGGACGCGCATCACCGCTGCCTGGACACGAGCGCGGAACACGCTGTCGGAGGCGGCCCGTGCGGTGACAGCAGCGACCATCGCCGGAACGACGTAGGGGTTGCCGGTCAGCACGACGTCACCGCCCGCGTTGATGAACCCGACGGCACGGGCCCCGGGCGACCACGCGGCCACCTGCTTGGCGTTTCCCAGGTCGTCACTGATGACGACGCCCGTGAAGCCCAGGTCGCCGCGGATCATGCCCCGGATCACCGTGGACGAGAAGACCGCCGGGTGCGACGCGTCGATGCGGGAGTAGTAGGCCGATGACACCATCAGCAGATGCGCACCGGCGCTGATCGCCGCTCGGAACGGCGTGATGTCGGTGGACGTGCGGGTGGTCACCGTGTCGGTCACTCCCGCCGTCGTGTCGGTGTTTCCGGTTACCCGTCCGAGCCCGGGGAAGTGCTTGGCCGTCATCGCGAGACCGGATGCTCTCATGCCCTTGACGAAGGTCGTGCCCTTGTCGACGACGACGGTCTGGGTGTACCCGTACTCCCGCTGGTAGAAGCCGATGGGCTTGTTGAGGCTCGCGAAGCTCTTGGCGACCGTATCCATCACCGGTGCGAGGTCGACGTCGACGCCCGAGCGCATCACCTGCGTGCCCCACGTCCTGGCGTATGCCGTGAGCGACGTGTCGGACCAGGAGCCCTGCGTCAGCGCGGTCGGCATGCGCGAGAAGCCCGGCCCCTGGAGGACCTGCACGTATCCGCCCTCCTGGTCGGAGGCGATGAACAGCGGCACTCCTGCCGTCGCCGCGGTCGTCGTCACGGTGTCGGCTCGTCCCGTGAGGTACCGCACCGGCGGGGCGCCCGCGGTCGTGCGGCCCGTGAGGATGAGGTTGCCGACGTGGTACCGGCTGATCGCCGTCGTCGTGGCCGAACCCAGCCCCGTCACGGCACCTCCGACCATGAAGAGCTGCCCGACGCGCTGTGCCGCCGTCATCCGGTTGTAGACGGCCTGGGCCTGGGCACCCGGGCTCAGAGTGGTGGCGACGGTGCCCGCGGACACGACGAGTGGAGGGGCCGAGCCTGCCGGACGGGCGGAGGCAAGCGTCGCTGCGGGGAGGGCGAGCACGACGACGGCGATGGGAGCGAGAGCGGCGGCGCACGCTGTGGGCACGCGCGGGAAGCAGGAACGCATGGCGATCCACCTACCATTCAAGGGAACTGCGCGCGACGCCCTTTCAGTGTAGGCCTCGGCGCTGAGGGCGTCGGTCACGTCGCAGGGGAATGCCGGACCGCAGGCCGCCGCGGCCACGGTTCAGGCCGAGGGTCAGGTGAGGAAGCTCCGCAGCGCCGCGACAACCTCGTCGCGGCGGTCGATGAACACGTAGTGGCTGGCGTGGAGCTCGATGACGTGAGCATCCGCGGTCTCCGCTGCGAAGCGGTCACGGCACGCGGCCCGCCAGATCGCGTCGGGTCCCTGCCACTGGTCCCCGAGGGCGTAGATGGCGAGCGCGGGAGCGGTGATGTCGGAGTAGGGGTGCCGGAACGCCCTGAGGGCCCGGACGAACGGGGCCGAGGCCGCCGTCGAGAACGTGTCGACCACGGACCCGTCCGCGAGGGTGTCCACGGAGGCGCGCATCATCGCGTCGAGAGCAGGTCCACGGATGTCGTCCGGGAGCAGGGAGTGCACGAAGCCGACGTAGTCCTCGTACGAGGCGAACCGGTCCGGGCTCGCTGCCTCCTCCGGCCACTCGACCGTCGGGCTGTCGGCCCAGTCGTAGGCCCCGTCGAGGTAGACGACTCCGGCCACGCGTTCGGGATGTCGAGCGGCGAGGGCCGAGACCTCACCTCCTCCCATCGAGTGCCCCACGACGTGGGCCCGCTCGATGTCCAGGGCGTCGAGGAGGCGGCGCGCGTCCTCGGCGGCGTCTGCAAGCGCGAAGCCGCTCTGGACCCGGTCGGTCAGGCCGTGCCCACGCCGGGTCAGGGCGACCACCCGGAACCGGTCGCCCAGGTGGGGGGCCAGCTCCGAGAACACGTGGGCGGTGCAGCCCAGACCGGCCAGCATCAACAGCGGGTCTCCGTCGCCGCCCCAGTCCAGGTAGTGGAAGCGGACACCGTCGAGGACGACGAACTCGTCGGGGGGTATCTCGATGGGACCCGGCACCCGGTGACGGTATCGCGACGAGCCGACACGCAGGACGCTCCTGAAGTGGGCACCGGGCGCGACAGCATGGAGGCCGGCACGTTCGTGGCTCACGCCCGGGCATGGGCGGGTGCCGGCGCCGATTCGACGCGCGCGGTCCCTGCGCGGGTATGGATACCGGAGGAGGGGCACCGCACCCGGACTTGCGGGACCCTCCACGAGCAGACCGACAGGGCCGACCCCCCAGAAAGGTGTTCGAAGGTGGACGTGGACACGATCCGGATCCCGTGCTTGACCGAGGGTTGCGAGGGCGAGATCCATGCCGCGAGGGAGCTGGACGAGGACGGAACCCGATGGAGGATCGTCTGGTTCGAGGGGGTGCCGGTGGTCCTGTGCTCCCGCGGTTGCCGGCCGCCGGAGGACCTCGTCGGCCTCATCGATCCCGAGGTTCGCGCTGCCTGATCTCCAGCGGTCCTCACTCCGGCGAGACCGTCACCGAGGAGAAGAGGTTGAGCCCGAGCCGTTCCGCGAGGTACTTGGTGACCAGCTGCCCGCGCACGCTGTTGCCCGCCACGTCCAGGGGAGGGGAGAACGTCGCCAGGCCGCCCTTGCCTGGTGCGACGGTGACGATGCCGCCGCTGACCCCGCTCTTGCCCGGGACCCCGACCTCGTAGAGCCAGTCGCCGGACAGTTCGTACAGGCCCGCTGTGGCCATCACCGCCAGGACGCGCCGGCACACGCCCCGCCCGACGACCGTCCTTCCGGTCACCGGGTTCACGCCGCCGTTGGCCAGCGTGGACGCCATGACCGCAAGGTCGTGGACGCTCACGTCGAGAGAGCACTGGCGCGTGTAGATGTCGGTGGCCTCGTCCGGGTCGAAGTAGAGACGGCCGTAGCTCTGCAGCAGGTGGGCGATGCCCTGGTTGCGCAGGTTGGTGGCGGACTCCGAGGCGTAGACCCTCTCGTTCAGGCTCAGCTCACGGCCGGCGAAGCCTGACAGGCCCTCCCTGACCCGGTCCCACTTCTCCTCCGCCGTGCTCCCCGGCACCAGACTCGTCGCTGCGATCGCACCCGCGTTGACCAACGGGTTCATCGTGCGGTCCAGGTTGAGCTCCACCGCCACGAGGGAGTCGAAGGGGAAGCCGGTGCTGTTGACCCCGAGGAGGCGACGCGCGTCGACGTCTCCGACCGCCTCGCAGACCAGCGCGAAGACGAACGGTTTGGACACGCTCTGGATCGAGAACGTCCTCTCGACGTCGCCGATCTCGAACGACCTCCCTCGTGCTCCCACCACGGAGATGCCGAACCAGTCCGGCGACGCCTCGGCCAGGACCGGGATGTAGTCGGCGACGGCACCCTCCCGGTTCGCCCGATACCGCTCGTACGCCTCGGTGACGGCGCCGATCACCTCGTCCGGTTCTGGGAGCTCTCCGGTCGAGATCGACGACCTGACCGCTTCCTCGTCGAACGGCAGCCGCTCATGCATCGACAGCCTGGTCATCGCGTGCCTCCCGTGCTGGTCGTCCGCGGCCCATGACATGCCTCCGGCACCTCACGCGCCCACCGACAAACGTTGTACAGACGCTCTACGACGACGCTCGGGTCCGGTAGACATGGTCCCATGTCAGCCGACGAGTCCTGGTCGAGCGACCCGAGGTTGGACCCCTACCGGAATGCCGTCTGGGCGCTCAGCCTCGATGGACAGACCCAGGCGCACCTGATCACTCGCGTGACCTACGGCGAGGCCCTTCCGCGCCGGCGCCAGGTCCACGACCAACACGACCTCCCTGCCCTTCAGGACCCGCAGGAGTCGCTGTGGAGCAAGGTGTGCTGGCGCGACGGACGCCAGGAGCGACCCGAGGAAGATCGCGGACCCGACTGGTACACCGTTCACGACCTGGCGAAGGGCGCGTTCGAGAGCGAGAGCCGTCCCGGCCTGGTCTTCGATGTCACGCCGGTGCACGGCCCGCTCCGTGACCGGCTCTGGAGCGTCTTCGGTCCGCCCTGACGATCACCCCGACGCCCTCTACATGCCCGTCTGGGCCTCGAGGCGCCCGGATCGGACTGCCGCCACGAGGGCCTCGTAGTCACGTTCGTTCTGATCGGCGTAGGACGAGGCGAAGTCGGCGATCGCGCGGTCGAAGGTGTCGCTCGTGCCGAGGTAGGCCGCGATCGCGATGCGGTCACCCGAGCGGGCGTGTGCTCGGGCCAGTGTCGCCCCGCAGATCCGGGCGTAGGCGGTCATGACGCCGGAGCTCATGGTGTCGACGTCGGCCGAGCCCTTCCAGTCGCGCAGCTGACGCAGGTAGAAGTCACGCACCTGACCGTCGAACCCGTGGACCCGCTGCCACCCGAGGAAGATGTCGCTGGCCGCCTGCATGAGCCGCTGGCCGGCGACCACGCGCTGGCCGTGGTTGGCATACCGGCTCGCCCCGACGAACCTCTCGAGGACGGACTCCTGGGCCTCCTTGGCCTGCAGGAACAGCGGGTCCTGCCCGTCCCGGCCGAGCAGGAGGATGATCCAGGCCCGGGTGCCGACGCTCCCGACCCCGACGACCTTGCGGGCGGCGTGGACGTATTCGAAGGACTCGAGCAGCTCGCGCCGATCGGTCTCCAGGGTGCGGCGGTACGACCTGATGAGAGCGCGGAGCTCACCCTCGACGTCGTCATGCCCCGTGCCCGCCGCCAGCTCCTCGATCGGCACGATGAGGGGCGCGTCGGAGATGATCCGACGCTCACCGTCGACGTCATGGGTCAGCTTGGTGAAGGCCTGCATGCTGTCCCGGGTGCGGGCCTTGGCCGCGTTGGCCTGTGCCTTGGCCTGCTGCTTCTTCGTGATGCTGGACTTCAGCAGCTCGAACACCGTGTCGACCTCGATGTGGGCGTACCAGACGTCGAGGTTGCGCGCGGCCGCGAACAGCTGCATCCGGGCGCGGTACTCGGCGACGCAGGACCTGACCACGTCCCGGCGGTCCGCCGCCGAGAAGCCCCGATCGCGACCGGCGATCTCGAAGCTCGCCGCGAGCCGCTTGACGTCCCACTCCCACGGGCCCGGAAGCGTCTCGTCGAAGTCGTTCATGTCGAAGAGGAGGCGCCGCTCGGGGGAGGCGAACACCCCGAAGTTCGACAGGTGCGCGTCGCCGCAGATCTGGGAGATGAATCCCGACCGTGGGGTCGCGGCGAGGTCGCTGGCCATGATGAGCGCCGCGCCGCGGTAGAACGTGAACGGAGAGACGAGCATCCGTCCGTAGCGCAGCGGGACGAGCTCCGGGACCCGGCTCGTCGCCTGCTCCTCGAGCAGCGCGACGGGGTCGGGCCGGTCCGTCGACGGCTCCCACGACCCGTGGCTGCGCCTCGGTGTCTCGTTGCGGGCGGCCCTGCCCCGGGTCACGCGCTGGTCCGGGGTCAGGTGGGCCACCTTCCGGGTCGCCGTCCCCGCTCGCGCCCCGGATGTCGTCGCCGACTGGCTCTCGTTGCTCACAGTCTCTCCTCAGGGTGGACGCCTCGCGACGTGGCGCGTGGTGCGCTCTCCTCGACGCTCGCACCACCGGACAGTGCACGCATCACCTCGGCAGGGCGATGTCTCGGCGGACGCGGCCTTGCGGATCGGGGTCCACGCGTCGATCCTTGGCGCGTGGACGGCACCGAGCGGTCGCGAAGACCGACCGACGCGACGGTCGAGGTCTGGGTGCGCGAGTCGACGTCCGGGGCATGGGTGCCGCCCGATTCTGCGGCCATCGCCGCCTGGCTCGACGAGCACGAGCGCGCGCGGTGGGCGCGCCTGGCCGACCGACGCGACGCGGCGGCATACCTGCTGCTCCACGCCATGGCCCGCCGGGAGGTCGGCCGGATCCTGGGCCGACCACCGGAGTCACTGCGCTTCGACCGCACGTGCCCCGACTGCGACCGGCAGCACGGCGCCCCACGCCTGCTCGACGACCCGGGGCTGCACCTGTCGCTGAGCCGCACCCGCACGGTCGTCGCGCTCGCACTGAGCCGGCACGGACCTGTCGGCGTCGACATCGAGCCCGTCGACGCCGTGGGGTTCGGTGGCTACGGCGACGTGGCGCTCCACCCCGGCGAACGAGCCCGCGGCACAGAGGAACTCCCGGACATCACGACCTGGGTGCGCAAGGAGGCCGCCCTCAAGGCGCTCGGGGTCGGTCTCCGCATCGACCCCACGACCTTCGCGGCGCCCGCGCCGGGCGTCCCCACCGACGTCGTCCCGGGCATGCCGTCGGTCACGGTCGCCGACCTCGACGTGCCGAGGGCGTATGCCGCCGCCGTCGCTCTCGAGGCCGCCGCGGGAGCGCTGGCGGTACGCGCCCACTGAGACGTCAGGCGGGCTGGGCGAACCGGGGCAGGGGAGTGGCCCAGAGCCACCGCTCGAGCAGGTCGCGTGCCCGCCGGCCCGCGGCGTCGCCGTCCCCGTCCCCGTCCACGGGCGGGATCTCCCGCACGAACGTCTCGACGTGGCTGACGAACTCGTCGGTGGTCACGGACCCGTGCCGGTGGGCCGCCACCCAGTCGCGCAGGAGGTCGAAGAACGCGACGTCACCGAGCTCCACCCGCAGGGCGTGCAGGGTCAGGGCCCCGCGCTTGTAGACGCGGTCGTCGAACATGTGGTCGGGCCCGGGGTCGGCGAGCACGACGTCCTGTGCCAGACGGGAGAGCCGGGACCAGTGGGTCGCGGCGTTGACGCGCACCGGGACGCCGTCGGCGTGCTCCGCCCAGAGCCACTCGGCGTAGCAGGCGAACCCCTCGTTGAGCCAGATGTCGGCCCACGTCGACGGGGTCAGGCTGTTGCCGAACCACTGGTGCGCGAGCTCGTGGGCGACGAGGCGCTCGTGGCGGCGACGCCCGTCGAGCCAGTTCGGCCCGAACGTCGCCATGGCGTGCGCCTCGAGCGGGATCTCGAGGTCGTCGGCGGTGACGACGACGGTGTAGTCCTCGAACGGGTAGGGCCCGAAGAGCGCCTCGTAGAGGCTCGTCATGGCAGGCAGCCGTTCCAGGTCGTGCATGACTTCGCGCTCGCGGGTCGCCGGCAGCACGACGGCGATCGGCACGTCGGCCGGGGCCAGGGCGCGCCGCACGTAGTGACCGACGTGCACCGTCGCGAGGTAGGTCGCCATGGGGACGTCCTGCTCGAAGACCCGCCGCGTCCGGCTGCCGCGCGCCCGGGCGGCCACGAGTGCCCCCGTCGCGACGACGTCGTAGGGCGAGTCGCACTCGAACGCCAGCCGGTACGTGGCCTTCGTCCGGGGATGGTCGTTGCACGGGAACCACGTCGCCGCTCCGTTGGGCTGCGCGGCCACCAGCGCCCCCTCGGTGAGCTCCTCCCAGCCGACGTCGCCCCAGCGCGTCGCCACGGGACCCGGCGTGCCGGCATACGTGATCGCGACCTGGGTGCGCTCACCGCGCGCCAGCGGGACCGACGGGGTGATGACGACCCGGGGGCCGCGGTGGACCCACTTGGCGGCCCGGCCACCGACCGAGACCTTGAGGACCCGCAGGCCCACGAGGTCGACGACGAGCCGCCGCACGTCCTCGAGCGCGGTGATCTCGAGGACGGCGCGACCGGCAAGGCGGTTGGTCGAGACCTTGTAGTCGAGGTCGAGGTCGTAGTGGGTGACCTCGTAGGCGGGATCGCCACGGTCGGGCGTGTACGCGTCGGTCAGGGCGGGCACCTGCTGGACGAGGCCGCCTGTCATCGCACGCCGCTCGCGACGTCGCCCGAGGATCCAGCCGACGATGCGCTCGACGATGATCCCGGCGCGGATCCGGACGCGTGGGCCACGGGGTCGGCACCGCTCCACGGTGCGATCGGGTTGCCCGTCCATCGGGTCCCGCGCGGCACGGCCTCGCCCCGGAGGACGAGGGAACCGGGACCCACCGTCGCGGCCACCCCGATGCTCGCCGCGGGCAGGATCACCCCGTTGGGGCCGAGCGTGGCTCCGTCCTCGAGCGTGACCGTGTCCATGCTCATGATTCGATCATGGAAGAGATGGGTCTGGAGCACGCAGCCCCGGTTGACGGTCACACCGTCACCGAGGGTCACGAGGTCCGCCTCGGGCAGCCAGTAGGTCTCACACCACACCCCATGCCCGATCCGGGCCCCGAGGCTTCGCAGCCAGACGTTGATGGCCGGTGTGCCGGTCGCCGTCCACGCGAACCACGGTCCGGCGACCATCTCGACGAACGTGTCGACGACCTCGTTGCGCCAGACGAAGGAGCTCCACAGCGGGTGCTCGACGGCGCCGATGCGGCCGACGACGACCCACTTGGCGACGGTCGTCACCCCGGCGGCGATGGCCCCGGCGGCAGCGAGGACGACACCGCCCAGAGCCGCCGCGCCGGCCAGGCCGACGTGGTCGACGAGCCCCTGGAGCGCCACGAGGACGGTGACACCGATCGCCACGGTCACCATGACTGGGATGACCCGGCACAGCTCGACGAGGCCACGGACCACCTTGAGCCGCAGTGGGGGAGCGAAGGTCCTCTCGTCGTCGGAGCCCTGCGGGGGGCGGCGCAGCCGCACCGGCGGGCTGCCGAGCCAGCTCGACCCGGCCTTGGACTTCTGCGGTGCGGCCGAGAGCACCGCGACGAGGCCGTGCTTGGGCACGCGTCGGCCCGGCGCCGTCATCCCGCTGTTGCCGAGGAAGGCGCGCTTGCCGATCTTGGCCGGTGCGATGTGCACCCAGCCGTGGGCGAGCTCGTAGCCGGCGACCATCGTGTCGTCCGCGAGGAAGGCGCCGTCGGCGACCGACGTCATCGACGGCAGCAGCAGGACCGTCGAGGCCTCGACATCACGGCCGACGCGCGCGCCGAGGGCGCGCAGCCACATCGGGGTGACGAGACTGGCGTAGACGGGGAAGAGCAACGTCCGCGCCTGGTCGAGGAGGCGCTCGGTCGCCCACACCTGCCAGCCGACCCTGCCGCGGACGGGGTGGTAGCCCTCGCGCAGCCCGATCGCGAGGAGGCGCACCAGCACGATCGTGATGGCTGAGAGCGACGCGAGACTGAGCACGGTCAGGACGGGCACCGCCGTGTATGCCGTCACGACCGCCTCGCGTGACCCCGTGGCCCGGGCGACCGCGCCGCCCACGACGAGCACGCCTGGGAGGAGCGCGAGGAAGGGCAGGACCGACAGGAGGACGCCGGACAGCCCGTAGACGACGAGCCAGGCCGGTGCGTTCGGGGGACGATCCGTGGGCCACCTCGAGCGGCTCGGGTCGTCGACCCGCTGGGCCGGCGACCCGGCGACGACCCGCCCGGGTCGCACGGACCGGAGGACGGTCGAGCCGGCCTCGACGACGACGCCACGGCCGATGTGCACGTCCGGACCGATGGTGCTGCGGGCGCCGATGACCGCCTCGCGGCCGATGTGGACCAGGCCGACGTGCACGACGTCGCCGTCGATCCAGTAGCCGGAGAGGTCGACCTCGGGCTCGACGCTGGCACCGGACCCGATCGTCAGCATGCCCGTGACCGGGGGCACGGAGTGGAGGTCGACACCGGGACCCACCGAAGCGCCGAGCATCCTCGCGTAGTAGATGATCCACGGCGCTCCGGCCATCGTGATGGCCCCCATCGCATCGGCGAAGCGCTCGGCGGCCCAGAGGCGCATCTGCACGCTCCCACCACGGGGGTACGTGCCCGGACGCACACCGGCGAGGAGGACCCGGGCGGCCAACGCGGACAGGCCCATCCGGCCGAAGGGGGTGATGAAGAGGAGCCAGCCGATGCCGAGGGCCCACCAGGACACCGGTTGCGACCAGTCGGCGAGGTGGGCGAGGCGCAGGAGCTCGGTGAGAGTGACGAGACCGACGAGCCACTGCAGTCCCTTGACCGTGAGCAGGACGAGGGACACGGCCGTCTGCACGAGCTGGGTGCCGCGCGGGATGCGGCGTACCGTGCGCTCGGTCCGTGACCCGTCGGCCGTGTCCATCGTCTCGAGCAGCTCGGCCTGGGCGCCGAGGCGCGGGTGCGTGTGGACGTCGGCCACGGTCACCGTCGGGTAGCGCTCGCGGAGCAGCGACACGAGGCGCGCCGACGACAGGCTCCCGCCGCCGTGGTCGAAGAAGTCCGCCTCGGCCGAACGAACCTCGGTGCCGAGCACCGCGGTCCAGTGACCCGCGAGCCATGCCGCCGTGCCGGACAGGTCGCTGGGCTCGCCGTCGTCGGCCGCGCCCGGCAGCGGCCACGGCAGCGCCGCACGGTCGACCTTGCCCGACGTGCGCGTCGGCAGGGACTCGACGACGGCGAGCACCGGCACGAGGGCGGCCGGAAGCTCCTCGTGGAGGCGCGCGAGCGCCGCCGTCCGGTCGAAGTCGGGGGCCGACGCCGGGAGCCCTGCGCGGCTGACGGAGTCGGGCACGACGTAGCCGACGAGGACCTGGCTCCCGGCGCCCGTCGTCTTGACGGCCGCGGCTGCTCCTGACACGCCGGGGAGGGACTGCAGCGCGGCGTCGACCTCCCCGAGCTCGATCCTGCGACCGCCGAGCTTGACCTGCTCGTCGGCGCGCCCGACGAAGACGAGGCCTTCGGGGTCGTTGACGACGAGGTCGCCCGACCGGTAGGCGCGGTCCCAGCCGAGGGTCGGCATCGGGGCGTACTTCTCGGCGTCCTTGGCGGGGTCGAGGTAGCGGGCGAGCCCGACGCCGCCGATGATGAGCTGGCCCGTCTCACCCTGAGCGACGGGCCGGTCGTCCGGGCCCACGACGGCGAGGTCCCAACCGTCGAGGGGCAGGCCGATCCGGATCGGGGTGGTGCCGTCGAGCCGTGCTCCGCAGGCGACGACGGTCGCCTCGGTCGGGCCGTAGGTGTTCCAGACCTCGCGGTCCGGGGCGACGAGCCGTTCGGCCAGCTCGGGCGGGCACGCCTCGCCCCCGAAGACGAGCAGCCGCACCGGCTCGAGGGCCTCGGCCGGCCAGAGCGCGGCCAGCGTCGGGACCGTGGAGACGACGGTGACGTCCTGGGCCACGAGCCACGGTCCGAGGTCCATGCCGGTGCGCACGAGACTCCGTGGTGCCGGGACGAGGCAGGCCCCGTGCCCCCAGGCGAGCCACATCTCCTCGCACGACGCGTCGAACGCGACCGAGAGGCCGGCGAGCACGCGGTCACCCGGACCGATCGGACTGTCCTGCAGGAACATCCGGGCCTCAGCGTCGACGAAGGCCGCCGCTGAACGGTGGGAGACCGCCACACCCTTGGGCACGCCGGTCGACCCCGAGGTGAAGATCACCCAGGCGTCGTCCTGCACGCGGACCTCGGGCAGGACGCCCGGGTCGTGCCGACCGTCCCGGGCCGCGCGCGCCGGCCGCGGTGCCGCGCGTCGGGCGGTCCGCCCGGACGCCGGGACCGGTGAGCCGGGCGACGGCACCGTGACCTGCCGACGCGCTCCCACGACCGCCTTCACGGCGGCCTCGGAGAAGACGAGGTCGGCCCGCTCCTGCGGGTCGTCGACGTCGACAGGCACGTACGCCGCCCCGGCGTGGAGGACTCCGAGCACGGCGACGTAGAGGTCGGTCGTCCCCGACGGCACGCGCACGCCCACCCGGTCGCCACGGCATACGCCCGCGGCCACGAGCTCTGCGGCCATCCGTCTCGCCTGCTCGGTCAGCTCGGCATACGTCAGGACGGTGACGGTGTCGTCGAGCGCCGGCGCATCGGGGTGACGCGCGGTGACGGCGGCGAGCACGTCGACGAGCGTCCGCGGCGCGGCGGCGCGGTCCCCGGCCAGCAGTGGGTCCACCATGCACGCTCCTCGTCGGGTCGCCGCGGACGCGTCGACCACCATGCCGAACCTAACCCTGTCGGGTGAACGAATGGTGGTGGCTCGACGACGTCGGCGCGCATCTCCCGGTGGCCGCCGAGCAGGTACGGAGTCATCCCGATCGGGTGAGCAGACCTCCTGAAGAGGAGACCTAGCATGGAGCGCGCTACCCAAGGAGACATCCATGAGCCCTGTCGACGTGCAGCCACCACCCCCGTTCACCGCGGAGGACTACCGGGCGCGTGGACGACGCGTCGTGGCAGCCGCGACCGAAGCCGGCCTCGCGGGCGTCCTCGTGACTCCGGGACCGGATCTCGTCTGGCTCAGCGGATACCAGCCCACCGCGATCACCGAGAGGCTGACGGTGCTCCTGCTCGCGCCCGACCAGGAGCCGACGCTGCTGGTCCCCGCCCTCGAGCGACCCGATGCCGAGGCGGCCGAGGGCGTCCGCGGAATGCGGGTGATGGACTGGGCCGACGCCACCGACCCCTACCTGGCCGCCGCACCCTTGTTGCGGCCCGACGGCACGTACGGCGTCTCCGACTCGGCGTGGGCGCTCCACCTGCTCGGTCTGCAAGCGGCCCTGCCCCGCTCGACCTACCAGTCGCTCACCGTGGGGCTGCCGATGATGCGCGCGGTCAAGGGACCCGACGAGCTGGCGCGGCTCACGGCGGCGGGTGCTGCGGCCGACGCGGCCTACGGGGAGATCGTCAAGGTCCGCTTCGCCGGGCGCCGCGAGACCGAGGTGGCCGCGGACCTCGCTGCCCTGCTGCGTCACTTCGGGCACGAGCAGGTCGACTTCACGGTGGTGGGGTCCGGCCCCAACGGTGCCAACCCGCACCACGAGGCCGGCGACCGCGTCATCCAGCAGGGTGACGCCGTCGTGCTGGACTTCGGCGGCCTGATGTTCGGCTACGGGTCCGACACGACCCGCACGGTCTGCGTGGGGGAGCCGACCCAGCAGATCCGCGACGTCCACGAGATCGTGCGGCTCGCGCAGGAGGCCGGGGTCGCCGGGGCCCGGCCGGGAGCGACGTGCCAGGACGTCGACCGCGCGGCGCGGACGGTCATCACGGAGGCGGGCTACGGCGACGCGTTCATCCACCGGACCGGCCACGGCATCGGGGTGACCACCCACGAGCCGCCGTACATGGTCGAGGGGGAGGAGCAGCCCCTCGTCCCCGGGATGTGCTTCTCGGTCGAACCCGGGATCTATCTGGCCGGACGCTTCGGCGTGCGCATCGAGGACATCGTCACCGTGACCGAGACCGGTGCCGTTCGGCTCAACAACACCGACCACGGGCTCGCCGTCGTCGCGTGAGGTCTGTCCCTGTATCAACCCGAACGAGTGACGCCCGCGGAACTCCCTCAGCAGGAGTCTGGTGTCACGTGCAGTGATCTCAGGAGCGGACGGTGGTCGGCATGCAGGTGGGCGTGAGGGCGTACGGAGAGCCCAGTCGGTCGAGGCACGAGCGAGGCTCGGGCGCAGGACCGCTCGCGACGGCGGAGACGCGGTCATGAGCGCCATGGACGCGGCGGCCGACGAACCCGTCGCCGCCGCCACGAGGCGCACCAGGGCACCGGCCACGGCCTACATCTCGTGGATCGCCTTGGCAATGATGACGACCAGCTCGGTCGCCAGCCTCCGGGCGGCTCCGACGATGGCGGTGTACGGCCTGGCGTGCGTGTTCCTCTACATCGTGCCCGCCATCGTCTTCCTGATCCCGACCTCCTTGGTCTCGGCAGAGCTCGCCTCGGGGTGGGATGGCGGCGTCTACAACTGGGTGGCCCGTGGCATCTCCAAGCCGATGGGCTTCCTGGCCGTCTGGTGCCAGTTCGCCATGACGATCTTCTACTACCCCAGCCTGCTGGGCTTCGTGGCGAGCACCTTGGCCTACGTGATCAATCCGGCGCTCGCGTCCAACGGCGTGTGGACCGCCCTCGTCATCGTCGTCGTGTACTGGTCCGCCGTGTGGGTCTCGTCGCGGGGGACCAAGGGCGTCTCGGGTCTGGCGAGTGCCGGGCTCATCATCGGCACGCTGATCCCCGGTGTCGTCCTCGTCACGTTGGGCGCCGTCTTCCTGGGTCAGGGCAACCCGTCCGCCGCTCCGATGACCGCAGACAACCTGCTGCCCGTCTGGGCTGGGCTCTCCAGCCTCGTGCTGATCGTCAACAACTTCCTGTCGTACTCCGGCATGGAGATGAACGCGGTGCACGTCGGCTCGTTGAAGAACCCGGCCAAGGAGTTCCCGAAGTCGATGTTCCTCGCGATGGGGCTGGTGCTGACGATCTTCATCCTGCCGGCCCTGGCGATCAGCTGGATCGTGCCCGCCGAGGAGCTGTCGCTCACGGCCGGGGTCATGCAGGCCTTCGACGCAGTCTTCGCGAACTTCGGCGCGCAGTGGCTGACCCCGATCGTCGGGGTCATGCTGGTGACCGCGTCGCTCGGTGGCATGCTCACCTGGCTCGCCGGCCCGTCGAAGGGCCTGCTGCTCATCTCGCGTCAGGAGGGCTACCTGCCACCGGTGCTGCAGAAGCTGAACAAGAACGGCGTCCAGCAGAACATCCTCGTGGCGCAGGGCATCATCACGACGATCATCGGGCTCGGCTACGCCCTGATCCCCAACGTGTCGAGCGCCTACTGGATCTTCTCCGTCATCACGACGCAGGTCTACCTCATCATGTACCTCTTGATGTTCGTGGCCGCGGTGCGCCTGCGGCGCAACGACCCGGACCACGCGCGTGGCTACCGGGCGCCGATGCTGGGGGCGCTCTGCGGCATCGGTTTCGCCGCCTCCCTCGCAGCCCTGCTCATCGGGTTCGTCCCGCCCTCGCAGTTCGGGTCGGGCAGTCCCGCAACGTATCTCGTGATCGTCGCGGCTGGCGCGCTCGGGCTCGGCCTGCTCGTTCCGTTCCTCTTCTACAGGCTGCGCAAGCCCTCGTGGAAGCAGCCTGAGACGTCAGAGGTGGCCGCATCATGAACATCACGGAGAGCGCCACGTACCAGCAGAACCGGACGACCTACATCGTCGCCGGCATCGCGATCGTGGCCCTCACGGTCATTGCGCTGCTGACCTTCCATTCCGGCAAGTCGTCGCAGCAAGCCGACCAGAAGGCCACCCAGCTCATCGCAGCCCTCACCGCGGCAGGTGCTCGTGCGCCGAGCAAGGAGCAGGTCGTGCGGGTCCTCGGGGACGACGGCGGAGCGGTGTGTGACGACCCGAACGGGTCGCTGCGCAAGGGCATCCTGCTCGGCCAGCTCATGAACGGCGCGGCCGGGCCGGGCATGCGACCGGTCATCGCCGACAACCGGGTGGTCAAGGGCCAGCTGGCCGTCCTCAAGATCTACTGCCCCGACGAGGTGCCCACCTTCCAGGAGTTCGTCGACGGCCTCGACCTCGCCGACACGGTGAGGGGGTGACGACGCGTGGAGCTGCCTGAGCGTGTCGCCGGTCTGATGGGGCAGGCACGATCGGACCTCGCTGAGCTCGTGTCGATCCCGTCCGTCGCCGACCCACGCCAGTACCCGCCGGAGGAGTGTGCCCGGGCCGCCCAGTGGGTGCTCGACGCCTTCGCGGCGGTCGGCTTCACCGACGCGCACCTGGCCGAGACCGCGGACGGGAGCCAGGCGGTCGTGGGATCGCGCCCCTGCGGAGACCCCGAGGCCGTCACGGTCCTGCTGTACGCCCACTACGACGTGCAGCCACCGCTCGACGAGACGGCTTGGCGCACACCGCCGTTCGAGCTGACCGAGGTCGACGGCCGGTGGTACGGCCGAGGCGCGGCGGACTGCAAGGGCAACATCGTCATGCACCTGACAGCCCTCCGAGCGCTCGGCGACGACGTGCCGGTCAACCTCAAGCTCGTCGTCGAGGGGTCGGAGGAGCAGGGGACGGGTGGCCTCGAGGACTTCGTGCCCAAGCACGCGGACCTGCTCCGCGCCGATGCCGTCCTCGTCTGTGACACCGGGAACGCCGCGGTCGGACGACCTGCAGCAACGGTGAGCCTGCGCGGCATGGTGAATGTCGTCGTCACCGTCGAGGCCCTTGCCTCGGAGATCCACTCCGGTATGTTCGGGGGCGCCGCGCCGGATGCCCTCGCGGCGCTCGTCGCGATGCTCGCCGGCCTGCGCGACGCCGAGGGCAACACGACGGTGTCCGGCCTCGACAACAGCCAGGAGTGGTCGGGGGCCACCTACCCCGAGGCCCAGTTCCGCAGCGATGCGGGCGTCGTCGACGGGGCGTCGCTGCTCGGCGACGGGAGCGTGTCCGACATGCTCTGGGCGCGGCCGTCGATGACGATCCTGGGCATCGACTGCCCGCCCGTCGTCGGGTCGGCAGCAGCCATCGTCCCCCGGGCGCGTGCCCGCCTCAACCTGCGCATCCCCCCGGGGACGGATCCCGCCGTGGCGGAGAAGGCGCTGACGGACCACCTCGTCGCCGCGGCTCCCTGGGGCGTGCACGTGGCCGTCGAGACGGAGGCGACGGGGTCGCCGTTCTCGGCCCAGACGGACGGGCCCGCCTATCGGGCCATCGCCTCGGCGATGGAGGAGGCTTTCGGCAGTCCCATGGTGAGCCTGGGTCAGGGAGGTTCGATCCCGCTGTGCAACGTCTTCGCGGAGACCTACCCCGGCGCCGAGCTGATCCTGATGGGCGTGGAGGAACCGCTGGCCCTGATCCACGCCCCCAACGAGAGCGTTCACCCGCGGGAGATCGAGGACATGGCTCTCGCCGAGGCCCTCTTCCTCCAACGCCTGACGCGCTGAACGGCGCGACGAGGGACGCCCGGCCTCAGGCGCCCTTCACCGCAGCACCCGTCGCGGTGGTGCGCAGGGTCATGGCAGTGGACGCGGCGGCGGCCGCCGAGTCGTGGATCGTTCCCTTGGCGGCCTGGTGCCGGCCCATCAGGACGGCCATCAGCACTCCGGCCATGCTGAAGGCGGCCATGACCCACGACGCGGTCGCGAGACCCGAGGCCAGGGCGTCTGCAGCGGGCTTCCCTTCCGCGGTGCGGTCGGCGATGACGGCTCCGTAGATCGTCGCGGCCAGCGCGGTTGCGACCGCCGCCCCCACGTAGCGCGCCATGTTCGAGACCCCGGACGCGGACCCGACCTGCTTCTCCGGCACACAGGCGGTCGACGCCGACGACGCGGGCCCGTTCGACAGTCCCATTCCCACGGCGACGGCCAGCAATGGCAGGAGGAAGGCACGGTAGGCCCAGTCGGCGTCCGCGAACCCGAGGGCGGCGAAACCGACGGCCGTCAGGATGAACCCGATGGCGACGACCTGGCGACCCCCGAGGCGCGCGGTGAGGCGCGGCACGGCAGCCGCGATGACGACGAGCCCGATCGTCGCCGGCAAGGTCGCCAGACCTGCCTGGAGCGTCGTGAAGCCGAGGGCGTTCGGGTCCTGGAAGTAGAGGCTGAGCAGGTACATCAGCGCGTTGATCGTGCCGGCACCGATGAGGATGGCGATCGTCGAGCCGACGAGGACGCGGTTGCGAAGCAGTCCGAGGTCGAGCATCGGGACGGCCACCCGCCGCTCGACGGCGACGAAGGCGAATCCTGCCGCGACACCGATGGCGATGCACGCGAGCGTGGCGACCGACCCCCAGCCCCAGTCGCCGCCCTTGCTCAGCGCGAGGATGAGCGGCGCCAGCGTCAACGCGATGAGGATCGAGCCGGCGTAGTCGATCGACCGCGAGCGGGTCGTGTCGCGCGACTCGGAGACGCGTCGGGCGGTGATGAGGATGCAGACGACGGCGATGACGGCGTCGACCCAGAAGAGCCCCTGCCAGCCCATCACCGACACCAGCACCCCACCCATGAGCGGGCCGGCCGCCGCTCCGACGGCGGCGGCGGCCCCCCAGAGCGACACCGCACGCAGCTGCTCCTGTCCGTCGTTCGCCACGGACAGGAGACTCAGGCCGCAGGCCAGGATGGTGGCCCCCGCCGCGCCCTGGATGACGCGGCCGGCGATGACGGCGCCTCCGGACGACGACAGGGCGATGAAGATGCAGGACACGACGAAAAGCATCAGGCCGAGCTGGAAGACCCGCTTGCGGCCGAAGACGTCACCCAGCGAGCCGGACGTCACGATGACCGCGGCGCCGACGAGCGAGTAGCCCGTGACGGCCCACTGCAGGGTCGTCACGTCCATGCCCGTGTCCGCACTGATGGCCGGCAGGAGGATGCTGACCGCCGACGTGTTGGCGTTGACGACGAAGGTCGAGAGGCAGGTGGCGGCCAGCACCCCGCCCGCTCGGGCCGCAGTCTGCGCCGCCGGCCGTCCGGAACTCCCGGACGCGGCTGACGAACTCGCTTCGGTCATGGTTGCGCTCCCTCCGCCAAGCACACGCGCCTGCCGCGCTCCTCGAATCTAGGACGCCACACGGCTCGTGAGAGTCACCCGTGGAGGATGACTCTGACGACCGCGGCGGCTGGCACGCTGGTGTCGTGTCCAGCGCATCGGACCCGGTACCCGGGGGGCTCGTCACACCGGGTGCACGCGTGCGGTCGGTGAGCCGTCGCTGGTGGTCGCGCGTCGCGGAGGTCGCCCAGTCCCACCTCGCGCCTCTCGGCCCTGCGGCGGACCCCGAGCCCGAGGACTTCGACGCACCGCCCCCCGAGGCCGTCCTCGACCTGCTCCGCCATCTCGGCGTCGTCATGTCCCGTGCCGGCGACGCGACGGAGCGCGTGACCCAGATCCTCGAACAGGTCGCGGACGTCTATGCGGCCACCGGCGTGACGTTCTTCGTCGTGCCCACCGGGGTGTTCGTGCGCATCAACACGGGTGACTCCAGCCGAATGGACTTCGAGGCCGGCAGCAGCGTGCCTCTGCGGCTCGACCAGGTCGACGCGCTGTACCGGCTCATCGACGACATCCGCCACGGCTCGGTGGAGGCCGGCGTCGCGCGCGAGCGCCTCGATGCGCTGGTGGCCTCACGGCCACGCTTCGGCGGGGGCGTGTCCGTCCTCGCCAGCGGAGTCCTCACCGTCGGGCTGGGACTCATGCTCGACCCCACGGCCAGCGCCCTGCCGGCGTTCCTGCTCATCGGCTTCCTCGTCGGCGGCCTCCGGTGGTGGGCCGACCGCGAGCCCATGCTCTCGCTCGTGCTCCCCGTCGTGACCGCGACGGTGGTCACGGCCATCGTGTTCCAGTGGGTGGCCCCGGCGCTCGACTCGCCGCCGCTGGAGATCGTCATCCCCGCCCTCGTCACCTTCCTGCCGGGTGCGGCCCTCACGATGGCGACCGTGGAGCTGTCGACGGGAGACATGCTGGCGGGCTCCGCGCGCCTGGTCTACGGGCTCGAACGCCTGCTCGTGCTGACCTTCGGCATTGCTATGGGGGCCGAGCTGGCCGGCCTGCCGCCGGCCGTGGGACAGGCGCCCGTGACCCTCGGAGCGTGGGCGCCCTGGGTGGGCGTGCTCGTCTTCGGGGTCGGGCAGTTCGTCGCCTCGTCCGCGCCGCGCCGGACCCTCGGATGGCTCCTCGTGGTGCTCTACGTCGCCTACGGTGTCCAGGCGCTGTCAGGACGCGTCCTCGGCACCCTCGGCGCGAGCTTTCTCGCCGCGGCCGTCGTCCTGCCCGTGTGCTACGCGATCCAGAGCCGTCGAAGCGGACCTCCTGTGCCGGTGACCTTCCTGCCCACGTTCTGGATGCTCGTGCCCGGCGCGCTCGGACTCCAGGGCGTGGCGCGCATCGTCGGTGTCGACCAGGCCGCCGGCCTCGGCGACTTCGTCAACGCCCTGCTGAGCATCGTGGCCATCGCCGTCGGGGTGGTCGTCGGCTCCGGGCTCTCCGAGCGCATCGGCCGCGCGACGTCGACCTGGCGCGGGATCTAGAGGGCGTGCCCTGCCGGACGGAGTGTCACCGGGGCGGCGTCCCTGCTTCGTCACGCGGCCCGTACGTGGTGTGCCCGCCCACCGACCGGCGCACGGCCAGCGGCTCTGCCGCGGGCTGGGTCTCGATCGCGGGACCGGTGCGCTGTGCCCACTCCCCGTACCGCTGCGCCCAGGGCCCCGCGGAGAGGCCGTGCAGAACAACACTGAGGAGCACGGTCGTGGCGACGGCGCCGATGACGGTCTGGACAGCGGGGTCGGCTGCGCCGAGGGTCTCGTAGGTGATGAGCGCGAAGACGACGGAGGCGAGCCCGCGCGGCCCGAACCAGCCCACGAAGAGGACGGTGCGGCGTTGCAGTCCCGTGCCCAGCAGACACAGCGCGACGGGAAGCATCCGCAGGGCGGTGAGGGAGAGCGCCGCGTAGAGCAGGCTCTGCCACCGCACCATCCAGTCGAGATGGTGGGCGACCGTGATCCCGAAGAGCAGCCACACGCCGAACCCGAGGAGTGCAGAGAGCCGATCAGTCATCTCCAGGCCAGCGTGCGTGTGCCTCGAGTCCGTCTGAGCAGCTGCGTATGCCGTCCCGGCCACGAAGGCTGAGACGAACCCGTTGCCGCCGACCTCGACGGCGCCGTAGTACGCGAGCACCGGCACCGAGAGCGTTGCGATGGGCAGCAGCCCCGACTCCGCCCAACCGGCTCTGCGCGACCGCTCGATCAGCCGGCCGGACGCGTACCCCGCCGCGATGCCGACGAGCGCTCCGATCGCGAGCTCGCGCAGGGCGTCGACGAGGGCGTCCTCGGGCGCGACCCCAGCGGCCGCTGCGATGGCGAACAGCACCACCGGAGTGGCCATCCCGTCGTTGAGACCGCTCTCGACGTTGAGGATGCGCCGCACCCGGACCGGCACGACCGGGTTGAGCACGGTGGCCGCGCCGAGTCCGGCGTCGGTGGGAGCCAGGGTCGCCGCGAGGAGCAGGGCCAGCCACGCGCTGGAGCCGGGGAAGATGCCGCGCGCCAGCAGGTACCCGGCCCCGATCGTGAGGGGGAGACCGATGAGGAGGAGTCGTCCGGTGAAGACCGAGTCACCACGCACCTCGCGGGGCTGCAGCTGTGCCGCGTCGTGGAAGAGCGTCAGGGCCAGCGTCACCTCGGCGATGGTGCGGCTCGTCCTCGTGTCGGCCCCGCCCGACACGAGGACGCCGAGCACGATGCCGGCCACGACGAAGACGATGGGACCAGTCAGGTGCGCCCGGCCGACGCGGGCCGACTGGGTCACGAAGACGATGACCAGCAGCGCGAAGACTGCGACGACCCACGTCATGCGCCGGCCGCCGCGGCCTACCCGGACCCGGACCCGGCGCTGTCGGCGAGGCGCTGGAGGAGGAGGGCCTGGGCCACGATCATCTTCTCGATCTCGCTCGGGTCGACGCTCTCGTCGGACGCGTGGATCCGAGCGGCCGCGACGTCCTCCGGCCCCCACAGCACGAACTCCGCGCCGGGAGCAGCCGTCTCGAGCGTGCGGAGCAACGGGATGGAGCCGCCGCAGCCCGCCTCGCCGGCCGGTCGGCCGTAGGCCTCGGCCAAGGCGTCGCGCGCCGCGGCATACCCCGGGCCGTCCGTCTTGCAGAGGAACGGGGGAGCGGCCTTGGTGCGCTGCACCTCGACCTTCGCCCCCCACGGTGCATGCGTCTCGAGGTGCGTCACGAGGGCGTCGAGCTCCGCCTCCGGCTCGGACCCCGGGACGATGCGCATCGAGATCTTGGCCCTGGCCTCGGGGATGAGCACGTTCGATGAGGTCGCGATGTTCGTCATGTCGATGCCGATCGCGTTGACGGACGGCCGGGCCCACAGCAGGTCACCGATGCGACCGGTGCCGGTGAGCTGGACTCCGTCGAGCACGTCGGCGCTCGACCGGAGGTCGTCCTCCGTGAGGTCGGCGCCGTCCCACACGCTGGTGGAGGCACCGGCGATCGACACGTTGCCCTCGTCGTCGTGCAGGGTCGAGAGCAGTCGCGCGAGGGCCATCATGGCGTCCGGCGCCGGGCCGCCGAAGACACCCGAGTGCAGGGGGTGCTCGAGGGTGCGGACCGTCACGACACAGGCGACGTCTCCGCGCAGGGCCGTCGTCAGCGCCGGCTCGCCGACGCGGAGGTTGCCCATGTCGCAGATGACGAAGAGGTCGCAGGCGAAGAGCTCGGGGTGCGCCTCGACGAAGGCCTCGAGGTTGCTCTCCGTCTCCTCCATCCCCTCGAGGATCAGCTTGACCGTGCAGGGCGGCTTGCCGTCGAAGACCCGCAGCGTGCCGAGGTGGCTGACGAGCCCGCTGATGTCGTCGGCCGCACCCCGGCCGTAGATGCGGCCGTCGTCCTTGTGGGTCGGCGTCCACGGGTCGCTCGTCCACCCCTGCTCGGGCGGAGCGGGCTGGACGTCGTAGTGGGCGTAGAGCACCACGACCGGCGAGCCCGCCGGCCCCTCGATCTCGGCATAGATCGGCGGGTACCCCGAGGGCACCTCCATGAGCTCGGCGTTGGTGAAGCCGACGTCACGGAACATCTGCAACGTCGTGGCCCCCATCTGCTCCATCGGCTCCGAGGGATACCCGGGGAAGGCGATCGACGGGATCGCCACCAGCTTCTCGAGGTCCTCGATGACCCCGGGCATCAGTGCCCGAGCCTTGTCGGCAATCTCCTTGGCCTGCATGGTCTCTCCTCCGTGGTTGTCTGATGGCGCGGTCAGGCGGGGTCAGAAGAAGACCCCGCCGATCAGCGCGCCGACGGCGATGGTGACCACGGACATCACGAGCATGGGGACGAAGAAGCTGTGGTCGAGCAGCTTCGTGCCGAGCTTGGTCGTGCCCGTCAGGTCGAAGTTGGCCGCGGCGATCTGCGTGCCGTTCGCCGGCAGGGTGTAGACGCCGCTCAGGGCACCGGCCCACATGCCCGTGACGACTCCCACCGGGAGTCCCGCGGCGAGGCCGATGGGGACGATGGTCCGCGTCGCCGTCGACTGGCTCGTCGTCAGTGCGGCGACGAGGAAGACCGCGAGGGCGAAGATGAACTGCCAGCTCGTGACCCATCCGCCGATGGTGCTGACGATGTAGTCCTCGTGGGCCGAGATGAACGTGGCGGTGAGCCAGGCGATCCCGAAGAGGGCGATCGCCGAGATCATGCCGGCCTTGAACACGGACTGGTCGGGGACGGTCTTCACGTCCGGGCGACCGAGGAAGAGGATCGCGACGCCGACGACGAACATCACCAGGACGATGGTCGTCGTCATGTCGATGGGCACGGCGGCCTCGCCCTCGGCGGCGAACGCCGGCCGCAGCTGGGGGAAGAGTCCGAAGACGACGATGAGGATGACGCCGGCCAGGAACGCGAGCGCGGAGTTGCGCCCCTCCTTGGTGTAGGTCAGCCTCGAGGAGGCCGACTCGCCCTCGATCGCGTGCTGGGGTGCGGCGAGCTCGCCCGAGGCGATCTTGGCCTGCACCTCGGGGTCGTCGTCGAGGTTCTTCCACATCCGGTTGACCACGAGCGAGGTGACGACGATGCCGATGACGCACGACGGGATGGTGATCGCGAGGATCTGCGTCAGTCCGAGGTTGTAGGGCGCGACCTCCGTGAGCGTCAGCATCGCCGCCATGGCCGCCGAGACGGGCGAGGCGGCCAGCGCCATGCCTGACTGGACGACGGTCACCGTCAGGGGCCGCGCGGGGCGGATGTGGTTCTTGTACGACACGTCGTAGATGACCGGGAGCAGCGGGTAGATGATGTTGCTCGTCCCCGCGCCGATCGAGAAGAGGAACGCCGTGAGGGGTGCGATGAGCGTGATCTGCTTGGGACGCTTCTCGATGACACCTGCTGCGACGTAGACCATCCAGTCGATCCCGCCGGCAGCCTGCATCATGGCGGCCGAGGTGACGACGGCGAGGATGATCGCGAGGGCCGCTGCGGGCGGCTCGCCGGGCGGCTCGCGGAAGACGAAGACGAGCACGAAGGTGCCGAGGCCGCCCCACAGGCCGACCCCGACGCCGCCTGCGCGGGTTCCCATGACGATCGCCCCGAGCACCACGAGTGCCTCGAGCACGAAGCTGACGCTCATGTCGTTTCCTTCCTAGCGAGATGCCCGGCCGGTCAACCGGTCGGGCACTGGGTGGCGAGGGACTCGTTGAGTGCCGCGTACGCCGAGCTGACGTCCTTGAGAGACGACGTGAGCTGCGGTGCGGCGGCGGTGAAGGCCTCGTTGCTGGCGGCTGCCAGGGTCTGCCGGAAGGCGTCGAGGTTCGCGCGCAGCGTGGAGACGGCGGAGTCGAACCGTCCTTCGGTCACGGCCTGGAACGTGTCGAGCTTGGCGAGGGCGGCATCGACCTTGGCGGTGAGGGCATCGACCTTCGTACCGTCCGGTTTGAGGGCGCGCATCTCCTCGACCGCGGTCGTGAGGTTCTTGGCGTTGCTGCACAGGTCCTGCGTCGCCGGGGCGGTGGCGCAGCCTCCGAGGACGAGCGATGCCGATACGGCCACGGTGGCGGCTGTCCGACTCAGGGTCCGGTGTCTCATGGCGCTCACTCCTGAGCTGGTTGGGTGACGATCGCGACGAGGGTCTGGCAGGCCAGCACCATGTCGTCGATGGCGATGTGCTCACTGGTTGCGTGCTCGTCGACCATGCCGGTCGGCAAGGCCACGCACGGGATTCCCTTGGCGTTGAAGTAGTTTCCGTCCGTGCCGCCACCCGACTTGCGTGGAGAGACCTCGAGGCCGAGGGACCGGATCGCCGTGGCTGCCTCTCGGTAGGGGAGGGCGTCCTCGGCGATCTTGTACGTCTTGTAGATCTCCTCCGCCGCGAAGTCCACCGTCGCCCCGGCCTCGTCGGCCGCGCGCTGGCACGCGCTCCGCATCGCCGCCAGCTGGTGGTCGAGCTTGTCCTGGTCGTGGCTGCGCGCCATCCCTTCGAGCTCGACCGTGTCGGGGATGATGTTGCGGGCCTCGCCGCCCCGGATGGTGCCGATGTTGGCGACCGTCTCCTCGTCGATGCGCCCCAGGGGCATCGAGGCGATGGCCTGTGCGGCCACCCGCACGGCGCTGATGCCCTTCTCGGGCTCGACGCCGGCGTGGGCCTTGCGGCCGCGGACGGTGATGGTGAGGTAGACCGAGGTCGGTGACCAGTAGGTGATCGACCCCATGACGCCCGCGGTGTCGAGGACGAAGCCGTGCGTCGCGTCGAGCCGGCTCACGTCGAGATGACGTGAGCCGACCAGACCTCGCTCCTCGCCGACGGTCGACACGAACTCGATCGTCGGGAAGGTCCATCCGCGGTTGGACTGGAGCAGCCGGAGCAGCTCCAGGCAACCGGCGAGCCCGGACTTGTCGTCGGCCCCGAGGATCGTCGAGCCGTCGGTCCGGATGACCCCGTCGTCCCCGATGATGGGGACGATCCCGCGGTCGGTGCCGGCCGTGTCCATGTGCATCGACACGAGGATCGTTCCCGGCCGCGTGCCCGGGTAGACCGCGACGATGTTGCCGATGTCGTCCATGGTGGTCGAGCAGCCCAGCTCGCGGTAGCGAGCCTCGAGGACCGTGCCGATCGAGCCTTCGTGGCCCGTCGGGCTGTCCACGGCCACGAGCCCGAGAAACGTGGCCAGCAGGCGGTCACGGTCGACGGCCCCGGCCGGCCGAAGCGCACCCGGGGCGGTCGGGGTCATGCCAGGGCCCGGGACTTGATCTGTGCGAACTCCTCGGGCGAGATGGCGCCGGCGTCGAGCAGCGCCTTGGCCTGCGTCAGCTCCTCGATGGACGACGACTTGGGCGCGGCGACGGTGCGGATGTAGTCCTCCTGTGCCGCCATCTGCTCCGAGGTGCGCTTCATCGTGCGCTCGGCCATGCCGCGGCCGCGGACGATGACGTAGACCAGCGCCGAGATCAGCGGGAAGAAGATGAGCACGATGACCCAGATGGCCTTCGCGACGCCGCCCAGCGACTCGTCACGGAAGAGGTCACCGAAGATCTGGAAGAGCATCATCAGGTAGGCGACGAAGAAGAAGGACCAGACGAGCAGCCAGAAGAAGCTCCAGAAGTCCATGGTGAAGACCGACCTTTCAGTGCCGCCGCGTGCTGCGACGGTCGAGTGGATTGACCTGTTGTCGAGCCCTACATTCATCCCGCCGAGGGGAGTGCGGCATCGCTCTCCCAGAGCGAGATCGGGTGTCAGCGACGGGGGTCGGAGGGAGCGGGGCCACCCGGCTCGTCGACGAGCCGGGTCGAGATGACCTCGAGCCCCAGCGCGGTCAGCGCGGCGAGCACGCCGACGAGCTCCTGGCTGTCGTGCACGGTCACGGTCAACGTCGTGCTCGTGCCGTCGCCGTCGGACCACACGGCATACGGCCACACGTCGCGCTCGTCGACGTCACCGGCCACGACCACGATCGCTCGCATGCTGGCCCCTCTCGTGACGGGGGTGTCCACGTCTCTGTCGCAGGATGTCGCGAGGTCCTGGCACCGTGCGTCATCCGCCGAGGGGGAGATGGAGGCCGAACGCGCGGGAACGGCCGGTCGAGCGAGGTGCGGGGTCGGGCCTAGTAGAGCTCGAGGTCGGCGGCCCGACGGATCGCTGCCCGGCGGCTGCCCACCCCGAGCTTCTGGTAGATGTGCGCGATGTGCGTCTTCGTCGTGTGGAGCGAGATGAACTCGGCCTCGGCGATCTCGGCGTTGGTGAGGTTGGTCGCCAGGTACTGGAGGATCACCCGCTCACGGTCGGTGAGGCGCTCACCCCACCCGGGCACGTGGTGCTCGTGCTGCCTCGAGAGGCGCGCGAGCACCTGCGTCAGCGCAGCGGGGTGGCTGGTCCCGTGACGCAGGTGCGCCTTGAGCAGCTGGGCCATCGTCTTGCCGCCGGCGAGGAACGGCCCGTAGAGCTGGTCGGGCTCGGCCGCCGCGAGGGCGAGCTCCAGGGAGGCATGGGCGTCGGCTCGCCCGAGCTTGGACCTGGCCTCTGCCTCGATGCACCGGCCGAGGCAGGTGAGGTGGACGAACCCCCCGCCCATCGGCACGCGGGAGATCTCTGCCAGCGCAGCCTCGGGGTCACCTGCCAGCAGCAGGACCCTGGCACGGTGAGCCGGCGCGAGGCGGTAGTCGGTCTCCAGCGGGGCCGAGGATGCGAGGGCGACGGCTTCGGGCTTCCGACCCTCGGCCATGAGGGCCAACCCCTCCAGGCCGTCGAGCATGGAGGGCCACCACGGGATCTGGGGATGGGAGCTGATCATGGCGCCGATCTCGGACATGCTGGCCCTGGCGGCCTTGGTGTCACCGAGCGCCAGGCACGTCTTCGCGTGGAAGTTCAGCGTGAGCCCCCGCAGCTCCAGGTCGAAGGGGAGCACCATCGACAGGCTGCGTTCGAGCTGGTCCCTCGCCTGGGTCAGGTTGCCCCGCCAGTAGTCCAGCCAGCCGAGGTAGGCGACGGCAGGGGCGAGCGTCACGAGACCGACCCAGCCGCGGTCCGCGGCCCGGGCCAACACGTCGACGGCGAGGTCGTGCACCTCGGTCAGCCGGCCCTCGGCGATCGCGGGGATGCAGGACTCGGCCAGGGCGGTGAGCTCGAGCGCGAGCAGGCCGCTGTCGTGAGCGGTGGCCGCCGAGGCCCGCAGCATCTCGAGGGGCAGCTCGTCGTGGGTCTGGAGGCGCGCCTCGCCCATCCCGACGAAGACCTGCAGGGACGCCTGGACCGCCGGGTCCGGGGCGCGGCCGCCCCGGGCGAGCCGCTCCAGCATCGCCTCCCCGGACTCCACCGCGGCGCCCAGCCCCTGGTCGTAGCCGGTGAGGAAGAGCTCGACGATCGCCGTGCGCTCCTCGATCCCGTCCTGGTCCTGCTGCGGCAGCCGCTCCACGGCGCGTCGAGCAGAGGCGATCTCGGCGCGGGCGGCGTCGAGCCGGCCCCGGCGCACGAGGACGAGCGCTTGGGCCAGGTGCACGTCGGCACTGTCCGCGACGGCGTGCGGGAGGTGCTGCACGGCGTCCGTGACGGCGTCGACCCGACCCTCGAGGAACAGCTCCAGCCAGTGCTCGGAGAAGATGCGCGACGCCATGTCACCGTCGCCCGCGGCCACGGCGTGCCTGATCGCCGTCGGCGCGTCGACGCGGACCCACCAGGCTGCCGCTGCGGAGTGCAGCTGGACGGCCCGCTCGGGCCGATCCGTCGCCAGACGGCGCTGGATGTGGCTGGCGAAGAGCGGGTGCCACTGGTACCAGGGCTCGTCCGTGGGAGCCGCTCCCCGCGACAGGAAGATCCCGTCGGACAGGCACTGCTCGAGGAGCGCCTCGGCGGTGGTCGTGCCACGGATGCCGTCGATGAGGGATGGGCACACCAGCTCGTCGAGGCAGCTGTCGAGGACGAAGTCGCGCATCTCGTCACTCAGGGCCGCGAGCACCTCCGTCGCGAGGTAGTCGGCCAGCGCCCGGTCGCGGCGCAGCTCGACCGGCACGTTGCGGGGTCGGTCGTCGTGGCGGGCCGCGAGGATGGCCATGCGGACCCCGGCGGGCCACCCGCCCGTGGCCTCGTGGATGGAGGCCACGGTGTCGCCGTCCAGCTCGAGACCGGACGCCTTGACCGCCTCGGCCGTCTCGTCGGCGCTGAAGGCGAGCTCGCTGTGGGCGAGGTAGGTGAGGTGGTCGTCGAGCCGCAGTCTCTGCAGCCGCAGCGGCGGCACCACCCGCGCGCCGATCACGACGCGCATGTTGGCAGGGGCCCATCTGAGCAGGTGGTTGACCAGCTCTGCCGAGGCCTTGGCCCCTGCGAGGTGCTGTGCGTCGTCGAGGGCCAGGACGAGGGGCTCAGCGGTGTCGTAGAGCGCCTCGAGCAGCGCGTCGACGAGGGCCACGGGCTCGGCACGCAGCGACGAGGCACGAAGCGGAGCCAGGGCCGCGGTGAGCTGCTCGATGCCGGCGAGGCTGGCCGCGGCCAGCAGATCCGACACCAGACGCACCGGGTCCCGGTCCGAGTCGTCGACGGTCAGCCAGAATCCCGCTCCGCGGACCTGCTGGCGTCGCACCGTCTCGGACAGCAGCGTCGACTTGCCGAACCCCGCCATGCCGGAGAGCACCGTCACCGGACGCCGCTCGAGCAGTGGGGTCAGCCGCAACCGGTCGATGGCGCCGGCCGATGGGAGGGGCACAGACATCCGGGCGTGGCGTGGACCGACCATGGGTGCCCCTGCTTCCCAAGAGGTCACCCCCGCTGAGGGATGCGGGGATGTCTGGATCCCCTCCAGAGTAACCACGTGGGCGAATGCCGCGGAAGGGCATCGCCGAGATCGGGATGTGGGGCGCAGCATGCAGGTGTACGAGGTCGTCGTCGACGGGCAGCTGTCAGCGGACCTCGCCGACGCCCTCGGCACGATCCCGCGACGTGACGTCGGCGGCGCGACGGTCCTCAGTCTGCCGACGGCCGACCCCGAGGCCTTGCCGCGCGTCCTGGCCCTGCTGGAGACGCTCGGGATCGGCGTCACCGCGGTGCACCAGGTCGGCGACCCGACGCCGGGTCACGACCCCGTGAGCTGAGCAACGCGGTCGACAGGTCACGGTCAACTCATCCTCGTGGAGCGATGCACGGGGACCAGCCCCGGGACGAGTGTCGGGGTGTCAGTCGAGAGTCGCCAAGGAGGCAGACATGAGTGTCAACGTCGATGTCGGACCGATCGACTACCTTGCGCTGGAGTTTCCCGGCGCCCGGCTCACGGGCGAAGGTCTGGCCGAGCTGGTCAGGCTCGTCGACGCCGGCACCATCCGGGTGCTCGACATGCGAGGCCTCGTCCGGGACGCGGACGGGACGGTCACCGCGGTTGCCATCACCGACCTCGACGGGGACGGCACGCTCGACCTCGCCGTCTTCGAAGGCGTCGAGTCCGACCTGTTGGACGAGGAGGACCTCGCCGCGGCGGCGGACCTCGTGAAGCCCGGGGATGCGGTGGCCGTCCTCGTCTACGAGAACACGTGGGCCGGTCCGTTCGTCTCCGCCATGAGGCGGGCCGGAGCCGAGGTCGTCGCCAGCGTCCGACTCCCCGCCGACGCCGTCATCGCCCGGCTCGAGGCGCTCGAGGCCGCCGCCGGCGACGCCGAGTAGCGACGCCGACCAGCGACGTCCCGCACCGGGTCGGTGCCAGGGCTCGTGAACGTCAGGACGAACCGCAGTCGAGAAGGAGGAGAACACGATGGGACTACTACGTGGGGTGGCGCGGACGGCCGTCGTCGCCGGGACCGCGACAGCGGTGTCCAACCGGGTGTCACGGCGACAGGCCGGCCGGTGGGCGGCCCAGGAGGCACCACCGGAGCAGGCGCCGCAGGAGTATGCCGCGCCACCGCCGCCGCCTCCACCCGCGGCCCCCGACCCTGACGCCGACCTGGCCCGTCTGCAGCAGCTCGGCGAGCTGCGTGCCTCGGGGGTGCTCACCGAGCAGGAGTTCCAGACACAGAAGTCCCGGATCCTGGGTCTCTGACCAGAGCCCGGCTCCGGGGTCATCCGGCCCGTGCAGTCCTTCGGGGGTGCACGGGCCGACTGGCGCCCTCAGGCCACATGGGTGGGTCGGACCGGCTCGAAGGGCCGCAACTCGTCGTCGCCGGGCTGGATGATGCCGCAGGACGACTCCGGCACCTCACGCCAGGCGCCCGGCAGGTCCCGGAGCGGCTCGGACACGACGAACCGTGCTTCGTCACCGAGGGTGCGGAGCATCTCCACCTCCGGGTGGAGCTCGCGCAGCTGACCCACGTTGGTCGAGTGGAAGAGGGTGCGGCTCTCGTGCTGCGACGAGTAGCGGAAGGCCCAGACGCGTTCGCCGTCGCTCGTGGCCATCGTGGCCTGGACGGGGTTGCTCACGCCGCGTCGTTCGGCGAGGTCCTCGACGAAACCGACGGCTCGGGCGACACCGCCGACTGGGTCGTCCTGCAGGCCGAAGGTCAGGGCGAGGAAGAAGAGCGCCTCGGAGTCGGTCGATCCCTCGACGTCGGGGTAGAGCGAGGGGTCGATCGCGAACATGAGGTCGCGCTTGAGCTCGTGGAAGCCGTAGACGGCGCCGTTGTGCATCCAGAGCCACGTGTCGTGCCGGAACGGGTGGCAGTTGCTCCGTTGCACCGGGGTCCCGGTCGAGGCCCGCACGTGGGCGAACATCAGGCGCGTGCGCACCTGCGTCGTGAGCTCGCGGAGGTTCTCGTCGTTCCACGCGGGGTCGACGCTCTTGAAGACCGCGGGTCGGGGCTCGTCTCCGTACCAGCCGATCCCGAACCCGTCGCCGTTCGTCGTCGTGGCGCCCATCCGGGAGTGGAGGCTCTGTTCGATGAGCGAGTGCTCCGGTTTGAAGAGCAGGTCCTCGGCGAGGATCGGGTCACCCGAGTACACCATCCAGCGGCACATACCTCCATGGAACGCGCCGGCTCCGCACCCGACATCACTCCCCGGGGATGAAGCGGCAGGACGCTGCACGATGGGTGGCGTCCACTGTTGGGTATCCAACCCGAGGACCGTGTCGCGAGCGCCGCCGCTCCCGGCACACACGAGACCGACTCATCCAGACCCAGGAGTGACCTGCCTTGATCTTCATCACCGCGAAGTTCCCCGTGAAGCCCGAGCACGCCGACGACTGGCCCGAGATCTCCCGGGCCTTCACCGAGGCCACCCGCGCCGAGGACGGCTGCCTCTGGTTCGACTGGTCGCGCAGCCTCGACGACCCGACCGAGTACGTCCTCGTCGAGGCCTTCCGTGACGACGCCGCCGGAGGCGCCCACGTGCAGAGCGACCACTTCCGCCAGGCCACCTCCGACCTGCCTGCCTACCTCTCGGCCACCCCGAGGATCGTCAACACGACGGTCGCCGGGACGCAGTGGTCCGAGCTCGGCGAGATGGCCGTCGACAAGTAGCCGAACGGCCACTCCGAGAGCGGGTTTCGGCGCATTTCGCCAACCGGGTGACCGTCCGCTATGGTCTACCTCGCACCCACGGAGCCCCCGGCTCCGAGGGCCTGGCAGGCGGACGTAGCTCAGTTGGTAGAGCGCAACCTTGCCAAGGTTGAGGTCGCCGGTTCGAGCCCGGTCGTCCGCTCCGTCGGAAGGGCCCGTCGACTCACGTCGGCGGGCCCTTCCGCACGTTGGGGGCGTATGCCGCCGGCCGGTTCACGCGCCGGAGATGGTCCGGTCCGTAGGCTGTCGGCCATGGCTGCGTCGAGCAAGGCCCCCGCCGTCGAGATCGAGGTCGGCGACCACACCGTGCGGCTGTCGAGCCCCGACCGCGTCTACTTCTCCCAGCGCGGCGAGACCAAGCGCGACCTCGTCGACTACTACCTGTCCGTCGGCCCCGGGATCGTCAACGCCCTGCGCGAGCGGCCGTGCATGCTGCACCGCTTCCCCAAGGGCGTCGACGGGCCCAAGGTGCACCAGAAGCGGCTTCCCGCCGGGGCCCCGCCGTGGGTCGAGACCGTGCGTCTGCACTTCCCGCGCTACGGCCTCCACGCCGACGAGCTCTGCGTGACCCGTCTCGCCGACGTCATCTGGGCGGTGCAGATGTCGACGGTCGAGTTCCACCCGTGGAACAGCCGTCGCGCCGACACCGAGAGCCCCGACGAGTGGCGCATCGACCTCGACCCGATGCCCGAGTGCGGCTTCGAGAAGGTGCGGCGGGCCGCGGCCACGACCCACGAGATCCTCGACGACCTCGGCGCCGTCGGCTGGCCCAAGACCTCGGGCGGCTCCGGCCTGCACGTCTACGTCCGGATCGCCCCCGACTGGGGGTTCAAGGACGTGCGCCGCGGCGCGCTGGCGTTCGCCCGCGAGGTCGAGCGGCGGCTGCCCGACGACGTGACGACGACGTGGTGGCGCAAGGACCGGTCGCCGAAGGACCTCTTCGTCGACTACAACCAGAACGCGCGTGACCACACCATCGCCGCGGCCTACAGCGTCCGGGGCAACCCGCGCGGCACCGTCTCGGCCCCGCTGGCGTGGGACGAGATCGCCGACGCCGAACCGCAGGACTTCACCATCGCCACCATGCCCGAGCGCTTCGCCCGCCTCGGTGACCTGCATGCCGGCATCGACGACGCCGTCTTCGACTTCAGCACGCTGCTCGAGTGGGCCGACCGCGACGAGCGCGACGGCAACGACGTGCCCCCCGAGCCCGACGACGCGGGGGCCTGACCCATCCGCGTGGTCCACGGCGGCGAACCACCGTCACGACGCACCGCGACGACGCTGCACCCTGCCGCCGCACGCCCGCTCGACCACCGATTCGCAGTTCGGGGGCCCCGCGGGTGAGGATCGGGGTGACGCATGACCACCAGAGGAGACACCGTGACCGTCCTGCACGACTTCAAGGCCACCTCCATCGACGGCGGGGAGGTGTCGCTGGGCGAGTACGCCGGTGACGTCGTCCTCGTCGTCAACACCGCCAGCGAGTGCGGTTACACCCCGCAGCTCGGCGGCCTCGAGCAGCTCTACGAGACCTACCGCGCCCAGGGCCTGACGGTCCTCGGCTTCCCGTGCAACCAGTTCGGCGGTCAGGACCCGGGCAGCGACGAGGAGATCGGCGCCTTCTGCCAGAAGAACTACGGCGTCACCTTCCCGATGTTCTCGAAGGTCGACGTCAACGGCGCGGACGAGCACCCCGTCTACACGTGGCTCAAGTCCGAGAAGGGCGGCCTGCTCGGCAAGAAGATCAAGTGGAACTTCACGAAGTTCCTCGTCGCCCGCGACGGCACGGTCATCGGCCGCTACTCACCGACGACCGACCCCGCCGACCTCGCCGGCGACATCGAGAAGGCCCTCTCCGCCTAGGCCCTACGATCTGCGGGTGGACCACGCCCGCTTCGCCGACCGGGACGCCCGCGGTGTCGTCGACGTCCGCCACGGCCACGAAGCCCTCGACGCGATGACGCGAGAGGGCTTCTGGGCCGTCGTGGCCACCTTCGAGGGTGCCGTGACCGCTGTGCGGTTCGCCGAGGTCACCCCGAGGGCGTATGCCGCCGGGCCGGCCGCCGCGGCCACCCGGGCGTCCGCTGTGGCGTGGCAGCCCCTCGACCGCCACTGGCACTCGTCGCTCGACCGGACGGCATACGTCGGCGTCGTGCGCGAGGTGCGTGAGCGCATCGCGTCCGGGACCGTCTACCAGGTCAACGTCTGCCGCGTGCTCAGCCACGAGCTGCCCGACGACGCCGACCTCGACGGGCTCGATGCCCTTCTGCGACAGGGCAACCCGGCGCCGCATGCCGCGCGGGTCCGGTGCGATGAGGCAGGCCTCGACGTCGCCAGCGCGTCGCCGGAGCTCTTCCTCGGGCGACGCGGCGCGTCCCTCGTGACCCGCCCCATCAAGGGCACCGCCGCGACCGCCGAGCAGATGCTGCCCAAGGACTACGCCGAGAACGTCATGATCGTCGACCTCATGCGCAACGACCTGTCGGGTGTCTGCGAGCCCGGGACCGTCTCCGTCGACGAGCTCTGCACGATCGAGGCCCACCCGGGCCTCGTGCACCTCGCCTCGACGGTCAGCGGGCACCTGCGTGAGGAGGTGGGATGGGCCGACGTCTTCGCGGCCGCCTACCCGCCGGGGTCGGTCTCCGGGGCGCCGAAGTCCAGCGCGCTCACAGCGATCCGGGACCTCGAGACGGTGCCCCGCGGCCCGTACTGCGGCGCGGTCGGCTGGGTCGACGCCGACGCCCGGGAGGCAGACCTCGCCGTCGGCATCCGGACCTTCTGGGCCGAGCGCGACGAGGTGGGTCGGCGGTGGCTGCGGTTCGGCACGGGTGCCGGCATCACGTGGCACTCCGACCCCGAGGGGGAGTGGGCCGAGACCGAGCTCAAGGCGGCCCGCCTCATCGGGCTCGCCGCCGGCACTGTGACACCATGAGAGCTCCCGTCGGGCGCCTTCCGGGCGGCCGCCGAGCCACCAGGAAGGGACCATGAGCACGACCACGCGCGTCTGGGTCAACGGCGACCTCGTCGACCCGACCGGCCCCTCCGTCTCCGCGCTCGACCACTCGGTCACGGTCGGTGACGGCGTCTTCGAGACCGCCAAGATCGCCTCCGGCGTCCCCTTCGCGCTGACGCGACACCACCGACGCCTCGAGCGGTCGGCCACCGGGCTCGGCCTGCCGCCCCTCGACCTCGCCGTCGTCGACAAGGGTGTGGCCGCGGTCCTCGACGGGCCCGCCATCGACTTCGGGCGGCTGCGCTACAGCGTCACGGGCGGCGTCGGGCCGCTCGGGTCCGACCGCGACGACACGGCGCTGACCTACATCGTCCTCGCGGCGCCGCAGCCACTCCCGCCGTCGAGCGGGAAGCTCACCGTCGTCCCGTGGACCCGCAACGAACGCTCTGCCGTCGTCGGGCTCAAGACGACGTCGTACGCGGAGAACGTCGTCGCCTTCGCCAGTGCCAAGCAGGTGGGCGCCGTCGAGGCCGTCTTCGGCAACACCCGAGGCGAGCTGTGCGAGTGCACCGGGAGCAACGTCTTCGTCGTCGTCGACGGCGTCGTGCTGACACCGCCGGCCGAGTCCGGCCTGCTGCTCGGCATCACCCGCGAGCTCACCATCGAGTGGGGCCGCGCCGCCGGCCTCGAGATCCGCGAGGAGACCCTGCCGCTCGACGTGCTCCGCAACGCCGACGAGGTCTTCATCACCAGCTCGACCAAGGACGTCCTGCCCGTCCACGCCGTCGACGACCGGGACCTGTCCGCCGACCGCCCCGTCACGACCGAGCTGCAGCGGGTCTTCCGCAGCAACGCCGAGCGGGACAGCGACCCGTGACCGGGGAGGACCGCACCCGCGACGAGACCCGACCGCCCGTCGACTACTCCGACCCCAACGTCACGCTCGACGCGAGCGAGGATCGCTGGGCCTGGCGGGCGCGCCTGCGCCGCAACCGCGTCACCCACGTCATCTGGCGCACGGCCGTCGGCGTCGTCGGCGGCGTCGTGACGATCGGTGGCCTCATCATGGTCCCGGCGCCCGGGCCCGGCTGGCTCGTCGTCTTCTTCGGCCTGCTCATCCTCGCGAGCGAGTTCGAGTTCGCCCAACGCTGGCTCGACTTCGCCAAGCGCCACGTCAGCCGCTGGAACGACTGGATCATGGACCAGGCGATCTGGGTGCGCGGTCTCGTCGCCCTCGGCACCCTGCTCATCGTGTGGGGCGTCATCTGGGGCTACCTCGCGTGGGCGGGCATCCCGCAGTTCGTGCCCCAGTGGGCCGAGCAGCTGCTGACTCACGTGCCCGGCGTCGACTGACCCGCGCCTCGCGAGGGGCGATTACCGTGACCGTGCCACCACCGGCTATTGTTTCCCTCCGTCACCCCGACGCCAGCCGGACAGCACGTCGGCACAGGGGTGCCCGGACGTGTAGCTCAGCTGGTTAGAGCGCTCGCTTCACACGCGAGAGGTCAGGGGTTCGAGTCCCTTCACGTCCACCGACCGACGAACATTGGGGCGAGCCGTCCACGGAACGACGGCTCCGACGAACCGGATGAAGCACGGGGACGGGCACTCGCCCCGCCTGTAGGCTCCACCTGTGAACGCTCTTCACGCGGGACGAGACCGCTCGGGCGCAGGCCGAGCCGGCCGCGGCATGCGCACCCAGAACCTCGGCTGACCGTGGCCGCGCCCACCGACCGACCTGATGTCGGAGAGCGCACGTGGAAGGAGCACGTCCCCGGTCTGCGACTGGTGCGCTCCTACGAGCGGTCCTGGCTGCCGAAGGACGTCGTCGCCGGTCTGGTCCTGTCCGCGTTGTTGGTGCCGCAGGGAATGGCCTATGCACAGCTCGCCGGGCTGCCGCCCGTCACGGGGTTGTACACCTCCATCCTGTGCCTGATCGGCTATGCGGTCTTCGGGCCCTCGCGGGTCCTCGTGCTGGGACCGGACTCGTCGCTGGGACCCATGATCGCGGCGACGATCCTTCCCCTCCTGCTCGCCGGTGGAGACCCTGCCCGAGCCGTCGCGCTCGCGTCGATGCTGGCGATCATCGTCGGCGTCGTCATGGTCGTCGCGGGACTGGCCCGGTTCGGCTTCGTCGCTGACCTGCTGTCGAAGCCGACCCAGATCGGCTACATGAACGGGCTGGCGCTGACGATCATCGTCGGCCAGCTACCCAAGCTCTTCGGCTTCTCCACCGACGCGAGCGGTCTCGTGGCCGAGGCGAACGCCTTCCTGTCCGGGCTGTTCACGGGCTCGGCCAACCGTACGGCGGCCGTCATCGGGGTCAGTGCCCTGGCCGGCATCCTGCTCCTGAACAGGTTCATCCCCAAGGTCCCGAGCGTGCTGGTGATCGTGGTGCTGACCGCTCTCCTGGTCAAGGGGTTCGAGCTCCAGGCCCACGGGGTCGACACGGTCGGAGTCCTCCCACAGGGCCTGCCGACGTTCACCATCCCGCAGGTGGGCTGGGGCGACGTCCCGCCCCTCTTCCTCGGGGCGCTGGCCATCGCGGTCGTCGCTCTCGCCGACACGATGTCCACCGCCTCGGCCTTCGCGGCCCGCCAGGGCGAACGCGTCCAGGGGAACCAGGAGATGATCGGCATCGGAGCAGCCAACATCGCCGCCGGCGCGTTCCAGGGCTTCCCGGTCAGCACCAGCGGTTCGCGGACCGCGGTGGCGGAACAGGCCGGCTCGCGGTCCCAGGTCACGGGGGTGGTCGGCGCCGCCGTGATCGCCGCCGTCCTGCTCTTCGCCAACGCCCTCATGCAGTACGTGCCCCAACCCACGCTCGGGGCCATCGTCATCGCGGCGGCCGTGTCGCTGACCGACGTCGCCGGCACTCGTCGGCTCTGGTTGCAGCGCCGGACGGAGTTCCTCCTGTCCCTCATAGCCCTGCTCGGTGTGGCCCTCCTCGGGGTGCTGCCCGGCATCCTCATCGCGGTGGGTCTGTCCATCCTCAATGTCTTCCGCCGCACCTGGTGGCCGCACCAGGCCGAGCTCGGGCGCGTCGAGGGGGTTGCGGGACTCCACGACACCGAGAGCTACCCGGACGCGGAGCGGTTGCCCGGGCTGGTCGTCTATCGGTTCGACGCGCCGCTCATCTTCGCCAATGCCCGGGGCTTCGGCGAGAACGTGCGCGCGATGGTCGACGACGACCCTGCGCTGCGCTGGATCGTCGTCGCCGCCGAGCCGATCACGGACGTCGACACGACGGCCTCGGACATGCTGGAGGACCTCGACACGTGGCTGAACGAGCGTGGGGTGTCTCTCGTCTTTGCGGAGATGAAGGATCCGGTGCGTGCGAAGATCGAGCGGTACGAGCTGACCCGCACCATCTCCCCGGAGCACTTCCTCCCGACGGTCGACGAGGCCGTCGCCGAGTTCCGGCGCCAGACCGGTGCCAGCTGGCGCTCTCCGAAGGAGCCGGCATGACGACGTCCGACAGTGGCGGCAGACGCAGCGCCGCTCGCAGAGCCTCGGCAGCACTCGCGCTGACAGCGTTCGCGGCCGCCTTGCTGTTCCTCGCGGTCGTCTCCATCCGCCGCTGGGACGTCCTGCTGGCAAGTGTTGTCTCGCTCGGGGTAGCGGTGGTGGCCGCGTGGTACGTCGTGTCCCGCAGGGGCGCCGTCCGAGCAGCTGCCGCTGCGCTCGGGGCCATCGCCCTGGTCGGCTTCGTCGCGGTGATCCTCGCGAGCCAGAGCGGTCGTGTGCTGGCGGTCGGGCTCGCACTCGCCGCGGTCTCCACCGCAGCGGCCGGCTACGCACTGGCCCCGACAGCCCACGCCGACGACGCCGAGGCCGCACCCAGGGCGAGGCAGGCGGTCCTCATCATGAACCCGCGGTCCGGCGGGGGCAAGGTCGAGCGTTTCGGCCTCGTCGACCTCTGCCGGCAGCGTGGTGTCGAGCCGTATGTCCTGACCCCCGGCGACGACCTGCGAGCAGTGGCCGAGGACGCGGTCGCCCGCGGCGCGGATCTGCTGGGGATGGCCGGAGGGGACGGCTCACTTGCGCTCGTCGCCTCGATCGCGAGTCGGCACGGTCTTCCCTTCGTCGTCGTGCCCGCAGGGACGCGCAACCACTTCGCGCTCGATTTGGGCATCGACCGCGAAGACGTGCCCGGGGCGCTGGATGCCTTCGACGACGGAGTCGACACGAGGGTCGACCTCGCTGAGATCAACGGGCGCGTCTTCGTCAACAACGCGTCGATGGGCGTCTACGCCAAGGTCGTCCAGTCGGCGGACTACCGGGACGCGAAGGTGCAGACCGCCTCGGCCCTGCTGCCCGACATGCTCGGACCCGGGGCCAACGCTCTCGACCTGCACTACACGCTGCCCTCCGGTGAGGAGGCGGTTCCGGGTCAGCTGCTGCTGGTGTCCAACAACCCCTACGATCTCGCTCACCTCCGCGGCGGGGGCACGCGAGAGCGGCTCGACAGCGGCGTGCTCGGGGTCGTCTCGCTGCGAGTCGGCTCGGCGGCGGACGCCGAGAAGCTCGCAGCCCTGGAGATGACCGGTCAGGTCCAGCGTTTCTCCGGGTGGGATGAGTGGACGGCGTCCGAGTTCGACGTGCGCTCTGCGGGGCGCGTGGAGGTCGGCGTCGATGGCGAGGCCCTGGTCCTCGACTCCCCGTTGCGCTTCACCATCCGCCCCGGCGCGGTCACGGTCCGACTTCCGCGCGCGGCTCTTCGACGATCGCGTGCTGCGCGCCCCGCACGCATCACTGCCAGGCCGACACTCGCTGCGCTCTGGCAGGTTGCGACCGGGCGGGAAGCGGGGGCCGGATGAGCGGTCCGACCCCGCCCGAGCCTGTCGAAGCGCTGCTCGCCAAGGGCCTCGAGGGTCGCGGATCGCCTCGCCTGGCCGGGGTCGTGCGGCTGCTGCGGAGATTGGACGCGGCCGACCGCAGCGCCTATCGCGTCGTGGCAGAGCTGAACACACCGTGGCTCGACGAACCGCTACGCCGGGCGTCAGACTTCGCCAACTTCTCCAAACCCTGGCTCCTCGTGGCGGGGGGCCTGGCCGCATTCGGTGGGGCGAGGGGGCGCCGTGCCGCCCTCACGGGGGTAGCCGCGATCGGGGTGACCTCCCTCCTGGTCAACCAGCCGATGAAGCTGGCAGCCCGTCGTCGCCCGCGGCGCATCGAGCTGGGCGTGCCCGAGTCCCGATGGGTGGGGATGCCGTCATCGGCCTCCTTCCCTTCGGGGCACTCCGCGTCCGCGGCGGCATTCTGCGTCGCGACCAGCGCGGTGGTGCCAGGGCTGCGATGGCCCCTACGAGTGTCTGCTGCAGTCGTGGCGTTCTCGCGCGTGTACACCGGGGTGCACTACCCCGGCGACGTGCTGGTCGGTGCTTCCGTCGGTGCCGGACTCGGACGCGCGTCCTCGACCTTGGCCTCGCGGCTGGGCCACCGATGACCGCAGCTCCCGGCGCTGCGGGACCATTCGTCACCGGGTCAGGTCCTCGAGCCACGCTTCACGCGCGAAGCGCCCTTCAGCGTGATCCCGGACGGCGGGACCCTGCCACCTGCTCCGTACGGACCCGCGCCGCCGGGGCGACGACGTACGCGGCGATCAGGCCCACTCCGACTCCGAGGGCGTAGCCGGCAACCACCTCCGTGGGCGTGTGCACCCCGAGCATGAGCCGATCGAGGCCGACGACGAGCGAGACCAGCACACCGACCACCAGGAGGAGTCGGCGACGCGCGCGCTGGCGGAGGAACAGAGCCGACAGCACACACGCGGTCGTGACGGCCGCGGCGATGTTCGACGCGTGGCCGCTCGGCATCGCGCTCGACGTGTATTCGATGATCGGGTGCGCCACGACGGGCCTTCCCAGGTCGACGTAGTGCTTGAGCACACTGGTCACGAGCGAGGTGCCGGCGATGACCACCACGACGTACGCGGCCGCCCGACCCTGCCTCCTGATCACCAGCACACCGGCTACGAGGGCCGTCGCGGCCGCGCTGGCCACGGTGCCGAAGGCGTAGGAGATCCCCACCAGCGGGCCTTCGAGCCAGGGTGAACCGGCACGCCACGCGTCGGGACCGAGCTGCAGGACGTGGTCCCAGCGGTCGAGGATCTCCGGATGGGCCACGGCCAGGGCGCAGAGGGCCAGGCAGACCGCGGTGCTCGCCGTGCCCCAGGCCAGGAACAGCCGGCGGGTGCGCGTCGTGAACGCGCCGCGGCCCGGTCTCTCGTCCGGTGTCGTCCGGTCTGTGTCGTCGACGGTCATCGGGGTGACCTCCTGCGCGTCGGCTCGATCGGCCGGCCGCGGACCCGGGCACCCCACAGCAGCTTCGGGCTGGACAAGGGGTCACTCAGAACGGAGTCGGGATGAAGCGCGGCGGCAGGGCCGGGGCCCTGTAGTCGCCCGGCGCCTGACGCTCCGGGAGCTCGACGTCCTTCGACTCGAGCGGCTCGTAGGGCACCTGGCTCAGCAGGTGGCTGATGACGTTCAGCCGGCCACGCCTCTTGCTGTCCGTGTAGGCGACGTTCCACGGGGCCCACGGGGTGTCGGAAGCAGCGAACATCGCGTCGCGAGCCCGGGAGTAGTCGTACCAGCGGCTGTAGGACTCCAGGTCCATGTCGGAGAGCTTCCACACCTTGCGCGGGTCATGGATCCTGTTCTCGATCCGGCGGGTCTGCTCGTCGGAACCGACCTCGAGCCAGTACTTGAGCAGGATGATGCCCGAGTCGACGATGGCCTTCTCGACGGCAGGGACCTGCTCCAGAAAGCGGTCGGTCTGGGCGGGCGTGCAGAAGCCCATCACCCGCTCGACCCCCGCTCGGTTGTACCAGCTGCGGTCGAAGATCACGACCTCACCGGCCGCCGGGAAGTGCTTGATGTACCGCTGGATGTACATCTGTGACCGCTCCCGGTCAGTCGGCGACGGCAACGCGACCACGCGGAAGACCCGCGGGCTCACGCGCTCGACGATGCGCTTGATCGTGCCGCCCTTGCCGGCCGTGTCCCGCCCCTCGAACACGACACACACCTTGGCACCGGACGCCTTCACCCACTCCTGCATGGCCACGAGCTCCGCCTGCAGCACCGCCAGCTCCGCCTCGTAGGCCTTCCGACCCAGTTTCGCCCCAGCCGAGGACGCGTCGCGCTCACCTGCGGTCCGGGCGCGCAACACCTCGCGGGGGTTCGACTTCCTGGCCTTCTTCTTGCTCATCGCTGGCCTCCGGCGCTGCGTCGTCGCGTCTGGGCGTCGTCCGGTCCAGGGTCTCGCCTCGCCGCCTTCGTAGGCTACCTCCGACGCGGTCGCAGCGGTCGAGCCTTCCTCAAACCTCGGCGAACCGCCGAGTGACCGTTCGCGTCCTTGGTTGGTCACCGACCGGCCGACGCACGTGGTCCTCTTCGGGCGATGCGGGTCGTCGCGCAGACGGCTTGGCTGGAGCCGTGCAGCCGTTCGACAGGGCCTACAAGGGTCGCGGTGCGTTCGCGTCCGCGACTCGACCGCCGATCACGACGCGGTACGTTCCCTTCGCGCGGTCCCTCGCGGCGTACACGCGGCCGCGGCTGCGCACGGACCTCGTCGCCGGTGTCACGGTGGCGGCGTTGGCCCTGCCGTCGGCGATGGCCTACGCCGAGCTGGCCGGCGTCCCGGTCAGCGCCGGCCTCTACGCCCTGCTCCTCCCGGTGCTGGCCTACGCGGTCCTCGGGTCGGCGCCCCGGGTGGTGGTCGGCCCGGAGGGCACCGTGTCGCTGTTGATCGCGACCGTGGTCGCGCCGCTGGCCGCCGGCGGCAGCGCCCAGTACGCCGCGCTGGCCTCGTTGCTCGCGATCATGGTGGGGGTCGTCTTCCTGGCGGCCCGGCTGGCCCGCCTCGGCTGGATCGCCGACTACTTCTCGCAGGCGGTCCTCGTCGGCTACATCACCGGCGTCGCCGTCGTGCTGATCCTCGGCCAGCTCGGCAAGCTGCTCGGCGTCTCGAGCGACGCGGAGGGGGCCATCCCCGAGACGGTCGACATCGTCGGCCACCTCGGTAGCGCCAACGGCGCCACGGTCCTCGTGGGTCTCGTCTCGTTGGCCCTGCTGGTCGTCGCCGGCCGGATCAGCAAGCGTCTGCCGGGTGCCCTCGCAGTCGTGATCCTCGGCATCGCCGCGTCCTGGGCCCTGGACCTCGTCGCCCACGGGGTCTCGGTCACCGGGCCCGTGCCGCGGGGACTGCCGTCGCTCGAGCTGCCGGACGTGTCACGCGCAGACCTCGGGACGCTCGTGGTCGCGGCCCTCGCGGTGTTCCTCGTCGCCTTCTCGGACTCCATCCTCACGGCACGCTCCTTCGCCGCCCGCCACCACGAGGTCGTCGACGCCAACCAGGAGCTCCTCGCCTTCGGGGTGGCCCAGATCTCGGCCGGCGTCACGCAGAGCATCCCGGTCGGGACGAGCGGGTCGCGCACCGCGGTCAACGACGACATGGGGGCCACAAGCCAGGTCAGCGGGCTGGCGGCCGCAGGGACGATCGCCGTCATCCTGCTCTTCCTCACTGCGCCGATCGAGTACCTCCCCTCGGCGGTCCTCGGTGCGGTCATCGTGTACGCGGCGGCCAAGCTGATCGACCCGGTGCAGTGGCGCGAGCTGGCCCGCAGCAGCAGGGTCGAGGTCGTCATCGCCGCCATCACGGTCGTGTGCGTCGTGGCGGTCGGGGTCCTGCAGGCGATCATCGTGGCGGTCCTGCTGTCCGTCGCCGACATCGTGCGTCGGGCGGCACGACCCGCCGACGCCGTGCTGGGGTGGTCCGCCCGTGACGACCGCTACGTGGACGTCGCGGACCAACCCGACGCGGGCGTCAGCGCGGGTGTCGTCGTCTACCGCATCCAGGACCGGCTGTTCTTCGCCAACGCCCACTACTTCAAGCGCCGGCTGTGGGCCGCCGTGGACGGTGCGCCCAAGCCCGTGCGGCACGTCGTGCTCGACGGCTCGTTCATCAGCGACCTCGACGCCAGCGCTGAGGTCGCGCTGCGCGAGGTGCTCGACGGGCTCCGCGAGCGCAACATCGAGCTCCACGTGGCACGGGCGGCGCAGGAGCTGAGGGACCGCCTGGACTCGGTCGGGCTGGTCGAGGCCATCGGCGCCGACCACTTCCACGGCACGGTGACCGCGGCGGTGCAGGCCTGCACGCACTAGCGTTGCGACCATGATCGCCACGGTCTCGAGCCTGTTCATCTATCCCGACTCCGACGCCCCCGGCCAGGAGCTCGCCTCCGTCGAGGTCACTGAGACCGGCCCTGAGGGCAACCGCTCGAAGAAGCATGCCGTACACCTCGTCGCGGTCGACGACTTCGTCGCGACCCACCCCAAGGCCAACATCGTCCTCGACATGGAGTCGTCCGTGCTCGAGAAGCTCGTGGGCCGCATCGTCCGTCTCGGCGAGTGCACGCTCGAGGTGACCCAGACACCCTCGCAGTGCGCCGGCGTCTACGCCCGCGTCGTCGAGCCGGGCGAGGTGTCGGTCGACGACGCGCTGCTCGTCGCCGAGGCCGAGTGAGCACCGGCCCGGCTCACCGGCCCGCACCGCTCCCCGGCTGGGACGCGACATGACGATCCACACGGAGCACCCGTTCGACACTCCGGACGAGGACCGCGACCCGGTCCGGCGACTGCGGGGGCGCATCGGTGGCACGGTGTCGCTCTGGACGGCAGGCGCAGGCATCGAGCGGGTCGGCCTGACGGTCTCGTCCTACCTCGTCGCCACCGGGGACCCGGGCCGGGTCGTCGGGCTCCTCCATCCCGACTCCGACGTGCTCGACGCCCTCGAGGAGACCGGCACGGCCGTCGTCACGCTCCTCGGTGCGCGTGACGAGCGCCTCGCCGACGTCTTCGCCGGCGTCATGCCCGCGCCCGGCGGGGCCTTCCGGCTCATCGAGTGGGAGCAGACCGAGTGGGGTCCGCGCCCTCGCCACGCCACGACCTGGATGGGCGTGCGCCTCGACCCGGGCAGCCGTCGCGACGTCGGGTGGTCGGTGCTCGTCGAGGCGACGATCGAGCACGCCGAGGTCGGGGTCGAGGACGCCCCGCTCGTGCACCGGCGCGGTCGCTACCAGCGCGCGACCGAGTGACGTACGACTGACGGTGCGGGACGGCATACGACCTCGGGCGGCAGATCGCGCGCGAGATCGCGCAGCGCGTGCGCTCGGGCGATCCGAGCCGCGCGATCTCACGCCGGATCAGGCGGTCCCTGACATCTCCGTCGTCAGCAGGCCCTCGGGGATGCCGAAGGCGTCGACGAGCGTCGTGGCGTGCGGGCGCAGCTCCGCGCAGACCTCGTTGACGAGGGCGGTGAGCGCCTTGGCGCGCGCAGGGCTCAGCCGGTCGTGCTCGAGGTACCACGCCTTGTGGCGCTCGATCGTCGACAGGGCGTAGAGGTCGCAGACCCGGGCGAGCACGGCGCGGGCCTCGTCGGCGGAGCAGGACTCGACCGAGGCGGCGAAGGTCTCGGCGACGGTGCGCTCGACGTGGGCCGTCGCGGCCTCGACGAGGTGGTCCTGCGTCGCGTTGAAGATCGCGAACGCGTCGGCGCCCGGAGCGGTGGCCCGCCGGAGCCGTCGGGCCAGGCCCTCGATGAGGTGCTCCTCGCGTTCGCGCAGCAGGCGCAGCTGGGTGCCGCGGATGCCGAAGGTGACGTCCTCGTCGCGGCCCGGCGCAGCGTCGACGAGCCGCTGGATGATGCCCCGCGCCGACGACCGCTCGATGACGGTGCCGCCGACGAGCCGCGCGCCGAAGCGCACGATGCCGGCCGTGTCGAGGTCGCCGAACGTCGCCTGGTACTCGCCGAGGAGCGACTTGGCGACGAGCTGGAGCAGGACGGTGTTGTCGCCCTCGAAGGTCGTGAAGATGTCGGTGTCGGCCTTGAGCGCGGCGAGGCGGTTGGCCCAGAGGTAGCCGGCACCGCCGCACAGCTCGCGGCACTCCTGGATGGTGTCGGTCGCGTGCCGGGTCGTCAGCACCTTGATCCCGGCGGCCCGGGTCTCGAGCCGGCGCTGGTCCTCCTCGGACGTCGCGCGCCCGGCGAGCACGTCGTCCATGGCGGAGACGAGCTCGTGCTGCGCGAGCTGGAGGGCGTATGCCGTCGCGATCCTCGGCAGCAGGCGCCGCTGGTAGGTCCGGTAGTCGAGGACGGTCGTCTCCTCCTCGGTGCCGGGGGCGGCGAACTGGCGGCGCCCGGCGGCATACGTCGTCGTGACGGCGAGGGCCGAGCGGGCGGCAGCGCCCGCTCCGCCGGCCACCGAGATACGACCGCGGACGAGCGTGCCGAGCATCGTGAAGAAGCGGCGGCCGGGGTTGTCGATGGGGCTCGTGTAGGTGCCGTCGTCGCCGATGTCGCCGTAGCGGCCGAGCAGGTTGGTGCGCGGCACCCGGACGTGGTCGAAGAGCAGCCGTCCGTTGTCGACGCCGGCGAGTCCGAGCTTCGGACCGCAGTCCTCGATGGTGACACCCCTTGCGGGAGTGCCGGACTCGTCGCGGATCGGGACGAGGACGCAGTGCACGCCGCGGGACTCGCCGTCGACGACGAGCTGCGCGAAGACCGCCGCGAGGCGACCGTCGCGGGCCGCGTTGCCGATGTAGTCCTTGCGTGCCGCGGGCACGGGCGAGTGGACGACGATCTCGTCGGTCGCCGGGTCGAAGGTCGCGGTCGTCAGCAGGCTCTGCACGTCGCTGCCGTGGCCGGTCTCGGTCATCGCGAAGCAGCCCTGCAGCTCGCCGGCCGTGATGCGGGGCAGGAGGTGGTCGTGGCGGCTCGTACCGAGGAGGGAGACGGCGCCGCCGAAGAGGCCCCACTGGACGCCGGCCTTGACGAAGAGCGAGAGGTCGGTGTGACCGAGCATCTCGAAGGCGGCGACGGCCTCGCCGTAGCGAGCGGTGCCGCCCTGGTGCTCGGGGAAGCCGCGAGCGGCGTACGGCTCCGCGGCCAGGGCTGCGAGCTGGGCGGTGACACGGGAGCGGTGCTCGTCCATCGGCAGCGGGGCCGACGGCGGTCCGAACGTCGCGGCGTCGAGCGCTCGGCAGTGGTCCCGCACCTCGCCGAACGGGCCGTCGAGGTGGGTTCGGAGCGCCGCGGTCAGCGCGGGGCCGGCCTGGGTCACGGGGCGCTGGCCCGGGTCGCGGTGCTCGGGCGCCGGGGAGCGATGAGGTGCCGGTGAGCCGACGGGGGAGCTGCTGCGTGAGTGGGCGGGGAAATCCGTGGGGGAGTCTGTGGCCGTGGACATCTCGGTGCCTTCCGGTCTGGACCTCAGGAGGTCGCGGTGGTCGGGGAGGTGGACGTGTGGGTGTGGGAGTGGGCGGTGAGGACGGGGGCGAGCCCGTGCCAGGCGAGGTCGGTCAGGGAGTCGACCACGGCGGCGCGCGGGGCGCGGTCGGCCTCGGGGGTGGCGAGCCAGTCGTCGGCGACCGCACGCACGGAGCCGACGAGCGCGATCGCCCACGTGCGGGCCCGCGACGGATCGGTCGCCGGTGACTGCAGTGCCTCGAGGAGCAGTCCGGTCAGCTGGTCGGTCACCTGGTCGACCGTGCCTCCGACGGGGTCGTCGGCGAGCGGGAGGTCGACGAGCGGCCGGTTGACGACGAAGCGGTAGACCTCGGTGTCGGACTCGACGAGGGCAAGGTAGGCCTCGACCGTGGACGCGACGAGCTCGCGGGTGTCCGCCGGCGGTGTGCTCGACCGGCCGAGCGCCGCCCCGACGTTGCCGACGACGCGTCCGTCGATGCGGGCGGCCACGGCGCGGTAGAGACCGGCCTTGTCGTCGAAGTGGCGGTAGATGACGGTCTTGGACGTGCCGGCCTCGGCCGCGATGTCGTCCATCCCGACGCCGGCGCCGTGGGTGCGGATCGCGCGGATCGTCGCGTCGACGAGGGCGGCGCGGCGCTCCTCGCGGTGGCGCTCCCAGCGCGAGTCCCGCCCGTCCCGAGGGGCGGCGGGAGCCTGTCCCGGACGATCCAGGTCGTTGTCCACCTCACGAAAGTAACAGGTACTGGCTGTATCGACTACTGCCGGTTTCGGTTATCTTGGTCGAGAACGACAGGTCAGACATCCGACAGCAGGAGAGACCCATGGCTTCCCAGTCCAGCCCACGCGCGCCGCGTCGAGTCGCGGTCCTCGGGGGCAACCGCATCCCCTTCGCCCGGTCCAACGGCCCCTACGCCAAGGCGTCCAACCAGGACATGCTGACCGCGACCGTCGACGGACTCGTGGCCCGCTTCGGGCTCGCGGGGGAGCGGCTCGGCGAGGTCGTGGCCGGCGCGGTCCTCAAGCACAGCCGCGACTTCAACCTCACCCGTGAGACCGTGCTCGGCACCCGCCTCGACCCCGCCACCCCGGCCTACGACGTCCAGCAGGCCTGCGGCACCGGGCTCGAGGCGGCCGTCCTCGTCGCCAACAAGATCGCGCTCGGACAGGTCGACGCCGGCATCGCCGGTGGCGTCGACAGCGCCAGCGACGCCCCCATCGCCGTGAGCGAGGGCCTGCGGCAGACGCTCCTCGCCGTCAACCGCGGGCGGTCCGCCGGGGAGCGCGCGAAGGCGCTCACGGGCCTGCGTCCGGGTCACCTCGTGCCGGCCATCCCCGAGAACGTCGAGCCGCGCACCGGGCTCTCGATGGGTGAGCACATGGCGCTGACCGCCGCGCAGTGGGGCATCACCCGTGAGGCCCAGGACGAGCTCGCGGCCGCCAGCCACCGGCACCTCGCCGCCGCCTACGAGCGGGGCTTCTTCGACGACCTCGTCACGCCCTACCTCGGCGTCTCGCGCGACACGAACCTCCGGGCCGACTCCACGGTCGAGAAGCTGTCGACCCTCAAGCCGGTCTTCGGCAAGGGCGACGGCGCGACGATGACCGCCGGCAACTCGACCCCCCTGACCGACGGCGCCTCTGCAGTGCTGCTCGCGAGCGAGGAGTGGGCCGCCGAGCACCGGCTGACCCCACTCGCCTGGTTCGTCGACGCCGAGACGGCGGCCGTCGACTACGTCCACGGCGACGAGGGCCTGCTCATGGCCCCGGCGTACGCCGTCCCTCGCCTGCTCGCCCGCAACGGCCTGTCCCTGCAGGACTTCGACTTCTACGAGATCCACGAGGCGTTCGCCGCGACGGTGCTCACGACGCTCAAGGCCTGGGAGGACCCCGACTTCTGTCGGGAGCGCCTCGGCCTCGACGCGCCGCTCGGCTCCATCGACCGCGGCAGGCTCAACGTCAACGGGTCCTCGCTCGCCGCGGGCCACCCCTTCGCCGCGACGGGCGGTCGCATCGTGGCCTCGCTCGCGAAACAGCTCAAGGAGGCCGGCGGAGGCCGAGGTCTCATCTCCATCTGCGCTGCCGGTGGGCAGGGCGTCGTCGCGATCCTGGAGGCATGAGCATGACCGACCTCTTCACGACCATCGTCAGCTCGCCCGTGGCCCGAAGGGTCGGCGTGCCACAGCCGACCCGGCTGCGCCGCTACGAGCCCGGTATGCCGCTCTGTGAGGGGCCGGTGCTCGTCGCGGGCGGCGGGCGCTTCGCCGACGGCATCGCCGCCTGGCTCGGGGGTGAGGGGGTGGCCGCGGTGTCCACGCTGCCCGACTCGGGCGACAAGGTCGGGGCCGTGGTGCTCGACCTCAGCGCCGCCACCGACCCGGCCGAGCTCGACCAGCTGCGCCTGCTCGGCGCCCCCGCGGTCAAGGCGCTCAGGCGCAACGGTCGCGTCGTGGTCATCGGCACGGACCCGGCGACGCTGACGGACGTCGCCGAGGTGACGACCCAACGTGCCCTCGAGGGCGCCGTGCGCTCCATCGGCAAGGAGCTGCGTTCGGGAGCGACGGCGAACCTCGTTCTCGCGCAGGGGGATGCACGCGACGGCGTGAGATCCGCCGTCGAGTTCTTCCTGTCCGGACGCTCGGCCTACGTCGACGGCCAGGTGGTCCGGGTCGACGAGTCCACGAGCGGCGACGTCGACGCGCTGCGACCGCTCGACGGCAAGGTGGCCGTCGTGACCGGCGCCGCACGAGGCATCGGTGCCGAGATCGCCCGCGTGCTGGCCCGTGACGGCGCGACGGTCGTCGCCGTCGACGTCCCGTCGGCCGGGGACGCGCTGGCCAAGGTGGCCAACGAAGTCAGGGGCACGGCGCTCCAGCTCGACGTCACGGCGGACGATGCGGGCTCCCGCATCGTCGAGCACGCCACGACGCGGCACGGCGGCCTCGACGTCGTCGTGCACAACGCCGGCATCACGCGCGACAAGCTCTTCGTCAACATGGACGACGACCGCTGGCGCAGCGTCATGGAGGTCAACCTCCGCTCGGTCCTGCGGATGAACGACGCGATCCTGGGCGAGGGCGGACTCGCCGACGGCGGCCGCATCGTCTGCGTCGCCTCGATCGCGGGCATCGCCGGCAACCGCGGCCAGACGAACTACGGCGCGAGCAAGGCCGGTGTCATCGGCCTCGTCACCGCGCTCTCGCGCCAGGTCGCGGGCCGCGGGATCACGGTCAACGCCGTCGCGCCCGGCTTCATCGAGACGGAGATGACGGCGCGGATCCCCTTCGCCACGAGGGAGATCGGGCGCCGGATGAACTCCCTCCAGCAGGGCGGGCACCCGAAGGACGTCGCCGAGACCATCGCCTGGTTCGCCCAGCCCGGGTCCGCCGCCGTCACGGGGCAGGTGGTCCGCGTCTGCGGCCAGAGCCTGCTCGGGGCGTGAGCGCCCCATGACCAAGGAGATCACCCTCGACGCGGCGCCCGACCTGCGCCGCATCTACGCCACGGCCGCGCTCCGCAGGGGCAACGCGAGCGACACGCTGCCCGACGTCCGCTGGTCACGGGCCGGCATACGCGTCGACGTCGACGACCTCGTCGCCTACGCCCACGTGTGCCGTTTCCCGGTGTCCGGCACGTTGCCGCCCACCTACCCGCACCTCGTCGCGTTCCCGCTCCACATGGCGGTCATGAGCGGCGACCGCTTCCCCCTCCCGCTGCTCGGTGCCGTCCACGTCGAGAACCGCATCGAGGCGCTGCGCCCCGTCCAGCTCGACGAGCCGCTGGACGTCTCGGTCTGGGCGCAGGACCTCCGACCTCACCGACGCGGCCGGCAGGTCGACCTCGTGTCCGAGGTCGGGGTGCGGGGCGAGGTCGTGTGGCGCGGTGTGAGCACCTACCTCTCACGCGGGGCCGAGCACCCCGACGCCGAGCCGTCCGAACCACCGTCGACCGACCCGCTCGCTGCCGTCACGACGGGGCCGCTGTGGCGCTTGGGCGAGGGCACGGGACGTGCGTATGCCGCCGTGTCGGGTGACTGGAACCCCATCCACGTGCACGCGCTGACGGCCAAGCCGCTCGGTTTCCCGAGCGCCATCGCCCACGGGATGTACTCCTACGCCAGGGTGCTCGCCGCACTCGGACCGCGACTGCCGGAGGCCGGGCTCACGAGCCACGTGTGGTTCCGCAAGCCGGTGCGGCTGCCGTCGTCGGTGCGACTGCGCACGGCGTTCGAGGCGTCGCGCACGCTCGCGGTCCTCGAGCACGCCAAGGGCGAGATCGAGCACGCCGTCGTCGAGAACACCTGGTGACCGGCGACGGCGCTGCTCACGGCGCCGCTCAGCGTGAGGCGTCGGCGGCGAGGTCCTGGACGAGCCGGTACACCCCGCTCTGCACGACGTAGCCCAGCTCGGCGTTGATCCGGCGGATCCCGGCGTTGTGCTCCTCGTTGTTCGTCCGGGCCTTCGTCGCGCCTGCCCCGGTCGCGGCCACGTGCGCCTGCTGCTTGACGAGGCGCATGAGGCCGCGGCCCCGGAACGTGGGGTCGATGCCGCTGTAGGCGATGAAGAGCTCGCCTGCGCTGACCGTCCCGTAGGAGATCCCGGCGGGGGTACCGTCGACGCGCGCGACGACGCAGATCGGGATGTCGCCGTTCGTCGTCATCGTGCGGAACTTCTCGAGCGTCATGACGAAGCCGACCGCCGCCTCGGGGTTGGTCTGGCTCGCCCGGAGCATGGCCTCGACCGCGCCCTCGTCGTCGAACTCGAGGTCAGGGACCTCCTCGAGGTCGACCCCTGCCGGCACGACGGGGGCCTCGGGCGGGTGCTCGACGAGGTCGAGGGCCGAGTCGATGGCGTGCTCCTCGACGCCGAAACCCCAGTGGCGGACGATCTCGAGCGACCTCGGCTCGTCGTCGTAGACCCCTCCGCCGAGCCGTCGGGTCGTGTCCGGGACGTGGGGGAGCAGGAACCGGCGCAGGGCGCTTCCCACACCGTGGCCCTCGTGGTCACGGGGGACGACGACCCGGAGCATCGACCTGTCCGGCGGTGCGAACGTGGGCCGGAGCGACAGGCCCACACCGAGCAGGTGCTCGTCGTCGTCCCTCGCGACGGCCACGACGAGATGGGTGAACACCTCGGGCGACTCGAACGGCCAGGCCACCTCGGCCCTCGTCAGGTGCTGCAGCCGAGCGCCGACGAGCTCGATGACGTCCTAGTGGGCAGCGGGCGACGCCAGCGTCACGGTGATGGACGTGGTCATCTAGGCCCCCGGCCGCCAGACCCAGTTGCGGCGGTCGTAGACCTCGACGAAGCCAGAGCGCAGCATGTTGTGGAGCGACGGGTTGTGGGCTCCCTCGAGCTCCTGCCACGTCTCCGCGCTCATCCACGTGCAGCCGGCCGCGCGAGCCGCCTCGACCCGCAGCTTCATGAAGGCCGACTGGGCACCACGGCCGCGCGCCTCGGGAAGCGTCGCCGCCCCGCAGAAGGCAGCCGCGGGTCCCGCGACGTGCAGGTTCGCGGCGGCCACGAGCTCAGCCCCGTCCCAGGCGCCGTAGGCGGTGAACCCCGGTCCGCCGCCCCCGGCGGCGGCGAACATCGAGAGCAGGTGCGGCTCGGGCGGCATCCCGAAGCCGCCGGCGAAGACGCGGGCGTACGTCTCGGCGTCCTCGGGGCCGATCGTGCCCACCCGGAGGTCGGTCGTCGACGGGGTCGTCGGCGCGGCCGCCGGGCGGAGCAGCTTGGCCCAGACGGACCCACCCACGATGCCGTGGCGCACGCAGATGTCGTCCCAGTCGGCCGGGAGAGCGGCAGGCGCGACCTGGAGGCAGAGGGCCGGGGCGCCGGCGGACGCGTAGAGGTCGACGAGGTGCGCCACGAGCGAGTCCGTGACCGGCTCGGTGACGCCGAAGCCGAGGGCCTTGTTCCAGTAGCCGCCCGTGGGGTCGTTGGCCGTGACGACGGCCACGCCACCGGCGAGGCGTTCGGACCGCATGCCCAGCGCGGCCTTCGCCTCGGCGGGTGCGCCGTCGTGCAGCGCGATCATGAACTCCGCCTCGGCCGTCTCGGCGAGGGCGAGCGCCGCCGCCCGGTCGAGCCCGAGCGACTCCCACCCGGGCACCGGCGGCACGGGTGGCTCGGCCGGCTCGGCCGCCTCGGCCGGTGGTGACGGGCTGTCGGTCGTCTGCTCCACGGGCGTCCCCTCCTGTGCCGGGGCGCGCTCCGAGACGGCCGCCCGGCTCACCAGTATCCGCTCGGGAGCCGTCCCGCGAGGCCAGTTCGGGCCAGCCGAGTGGTCCCACGACCAAACCGTGTCGCCCGGTCCCGCGACGCCTCGATACGCTTGCACGAGCCGCCTGCAGCGGCAGCCCCCACGACCCGCCGCCCGCCGGCGGGTCCCGTTCGAACGAGGAGCACCAACCGTGTCTGCACAGATCACCGTCACCGTCGCCGGAAGCGAGCGAGCGGTAGCGGAGCAGACGACGGCGGGTGAGCTCTTCGAGGGTGACCGCGCCGTCGTCGTCGCGCGCGTCAACGGTCAGCTGCGCGACCTCTTCCACGCCCTCGCCGACGGCGACGTCGTCGAGCCCGTCACGGTCGACAGCGAGGACGGCCTGGCCGTCCTGCGCCACTCGACGGCCCACGTGCTCGCCCAGGCCGTCCAGTCGCTCCACGCCGACGCCAAGCTCGGCATCGGCCCGCCCATCCGTGACGGCTTCTACTACGACTTCGACGTCGAGACCCCGTTCCACCCCGATGACCTCAAGGCCCTCGAGAAGGCCATGCAGAAGATCATCAACGAGGGGCAGACCTTCGAGCGCCGCGTCGTCACCGACGCCGACGCGCTCGAGGAGCTCAAGGACGAGCCCTACAAGTGCGAGCTCGTCGGACTCAAGGGCGGCAACGCCGACGAGGCGGCCGAGGGCGCCGGGGTCGAGGTCGGAGCAGGCGAGCTGACGATCTACGACAACGTCCGACGTGACGGCACCCGCGCGTGGGGTGACCTGTGCCGCGGCCCGCACATCCCGAGCACCAAGCTCATCGGCAACGCCTTCAAGCTGATGCGCTCGGCGGCTGCCTACTGGCGCGGCTCGGAGAAGAACCCGCAGCTCCAGCGCGTCTACGGCACCGCGTGGCCGACCAAGGACGAGCTCAAGGACTACCTCGACCGCCTCGCCGAGGCCGAGCGCCGCGACCACCGTCGCATCGGCGCCGAGATGGATCTCTTCAGCTTCCCCGACGAGCTCGGCTCGGGCCTCGTGGTCTTCCACCCCAAGGGCGGCGTCATCAAGCGTGAGATGGAGGACTACGTCCGGCGCCGGCACATCGAGGAGGGCTTCTCCTACGTCGGCACGCCGCACATCAGCAAGGAGGCGCTCTTCCACACCTCCGGGCACCTGCCGTACTACGCCGACACGATGTTCCCGCCGATGGAGCTCGAGGGCGCGAAGTACCAGCTCAAGGCGATGAGCTGCCCCATGCACAACCTCATCTACCAGTCGCGGGGCCGTTCCTACCGCGAGCTGCCGCTGCGCCTCTTCGAGTTCGGCGGCGTCTACCGCTACGAGAAGTCCGGCGTCGTGCACGGCCTGACCCGGGTGCGTGGCATGACGCAGGACGACTCGCACAGCTACGTCACCGCCGAGCAGGCGCCGGCCGAGATCAAGCACCTGCTCGACTTCGTGCTCGGCCTGCTGGGAGACTTCGGCCTCGACGACTTCTACCTCGAGCTGTCGACCCGCGACACCGAGGGCGAGAAGTCCTCGAAGTTCATCGGCTCCGACGAGCAGTGGGAGGCGGCGACCAAGGTTCTCGAGGAGGTCGCCACCGCCTCCGGTCTCGAGCTCGTGCCCGACCCGGGCGGCGCGGCCTTCTACGGTCCGAAGATCTCGGTGCAGGCGCGCGACGCCATCGGCCGCACCTGGCAGATGTCGACGATCCAGTACGACTTCAACCAGCCCGAGCGCTTCGGCCTCGAGTACCAGGCCGCCGACGGGTCGCGCCAGCAGCCGGTCATGATCCACTCGGCGAAGTTCGGCTCGATCGAGCGCTTCCTCGGGGTCCTCGTCGAGCACTACGCCGGCGCCTTCCCGGTCTGGCTCGCACCGGTCCAGGCCCTCGGCGTGCCGGTCGCCGAGGACTACGCCGACTACCTCGGCGAGGTCCTCGACCGCCTGAAGCGCAAGGGAGTCCGCGTCGAGCTCGACGCGAGCGACGACCGCTTCCCGAAGAAGATCCGCAACGCGAGCAAGTCGAAGGTGCCCTTCACGCTCATCGCGGGCGAGGACGACCGCGCCGCCGGCGCCGTCTCGTTCCGCTACCGCGACGGCTCGCAGAAGAACGGCGTGCCGGTCGACGACGCCATCAGCGAGATCCTCGCCGCGATCGAGAGCCGCGCGCAGGTCTGAGCGCCGTCCCCGACCGGAGCCACGGACGTATGCCGTCGGGCCGGGTGCCCCTCACCGGGCCCCGGCCCGGCGGCATACGTCCGCTTCTGTCCGATGTCGCACGTCCATCGGACAGGACACCGGCCACCGGTTGACCGTCGCGCCGGTCGTCACGAGTCTCGGGCAGGACATCGTCGTCGCCCGTGAAGGAACCTCCATGCACACCGTGCTCCGCTCGCTCGGCACCGCCGTCCTCGCCGCCGCCGTCCTCGGCCCCGTCCTGCCCTCCGGGGCGCCACCGGCGGCGGCCGCTCCGGCCGAGCGGCTCGTCGACGCTGTCAACCCGTTCATCGGCACCCAGGACAACGGCAACACTTTCCCTGGGGCCAGCGCCCCGTTCGGGATGGTGCAGGTGAGTCCCGACACCGGGGGAGAGGGGGGCTACGACCACTCCCAGGGCTCGATCTACGGCTTCAGCCAGACCCACCTGTCGGGCGTCGGATGCCCGGTGGTCGGCGAGCTGCCGGTGATGCCGACGACTGGCTCCGTGACGAGCGTGGACCCGGACCGCTACCGGTCCACCTACAGCCACGCCGACGAGGAGGCCGAGCCCGGCTACTACCGCGTCGGTCTGGCGACCCACGGAGTCCAGGCCGAGCTGACCGCCACCGACCGCACCGGCTGGCAGCGCTACACGTTCCCGGCCGACAAGCAGCCGAACGTCCTGCTCAACACCGGCAAGGCCAACATGCGAGTCTTCGACTCCGAGGTGCACGTCGTCGGTGACCGGGTCGTCGAGGGCCGGATCCACGACGGCAACTTCTGCGCGGGCAAGGACGAGCACACCGTGTGGTTCCGTGCCGAGTTCGACCGCCCGTTCAGCTCGTTCGGCACGTGGAGCGGGTCGACGCTGACGTCGGGCGCCCGGGACGCCTCGACGAAGGACGGCGGCAACGGCGCCGCGGTCACCTTCCCGACCGGCACGACGTCGGTGACGATGAAGGTCGCCCTCAGCTACACCGGCCCCGAGGGCGCGCGGACCAACCTGACCAGCGAGACCGGTGACTCGTTCGACTTCGACGCCACCCGAGCCGCGCTCGGGCAGCGGTGGGAGTCCGAGCTCGACAAGGCGCGCGTGACCGGCGGCACGAGCGAGCGCCGCACCGCCTACTACACAGCGCTCTACCACTCGCTCATGCACCCGAACCTCGCGTCCGACGTCGACGGTCGCTACCACGGCTGGGACGGGAAGAACCACGTGGCGCAGGGCTACACGCCGCGTCAGAACTTCTCGCTGTGGGACACCTACCGCCCGCAGAACCAGCTGCTCGAGGTCCTGGCGCCCGACGTGGCCCGCGACTCGTACCTGTCCGTGCTCGCCATCGGTCGCGAGGGCGGGTGGCTGCCCCGTTGGGCGCTCGTCAACAGCGAGACCAACATCATGACCGGCGACCCCGTCACCCCGTTCCTCGTCGAGGGCTGGAGCAAGGGCTTCCTCGCCGGCCACGAGGCGGAGGCGTACGCGCTGCTCAAGCAGAACGCGACCGAGCGCCCGCCGGCGGACAGCCAGTACAACGGCCGCGCCGGGCAGCACTGGTACGAGAAGCTCGGCTACATCCCGTTCGGTCTGGACGTGGGCACCGACTGCGTGTCGCACGGCGGGGACAACGACTGCGCCCACCCAGCCTCGGCGACGATGGAGTACTCCGCCGCCGACGCGTCACTCGCGCTGATGGCCAAGGGACTGGGCCACACCGCCGACGCGGCGATGCTCACCGAGCGCAGCGGCTGGTACCGCAACCTCTGGGACGCCGGGACGCAGACGTTCCGCCCACGCCTGGCCGACGGGACGTGGCTCGACCCGTACGACCCCGTCGAGGCGTCCCACGCCTTCCACGAGGGCGGCTCGTACCAGTACCAGTGGCTCGTCCCGCAGGACCCGGCCGGCCTGACCCGCCTCATGGGTGGTCGGGCGGCGACCGAGAAGCGCCTCGACGACTTCTTCGCCTACCCGAAGCTGCTCACCGACCCGGCCGGCACCGCACGCACCGACTGGATCGAGGCGACCTACGCCTACTACAGCAAGCCCACCTACAACCCGAACAACGAGCCCGACCTGCTCGCGCCGTACGTCTACGCCTGGGTCCAGCAGCCCGCCAAGATCGCGACGGTGGCGCGGGCGGCCTTCACCCTCTTCACCGACGGCCCCGACGGCATGACCGGCAACGACGACCTCGGCACGATGTCGGCGTGGTACGTCTTCTCGTCCTGGGGGCTCTACCCGACGATGAGCGGTTCGAACGTCTTCGTCGTCAGCTCGCCCCAGTTCGAGCGCGTCGACGTCGCCGTCGCCTCACCGCCGTCGGTGCGCACCGGACAGGGCGGTCACCTGACGATCACCGCACCCGGTGTCTCCGACGACCGGCGCTACGTCCAGAGCCTCACGGTCGGCGGGACGAAGAGCACGAAGAGCTGGGTCGGCTGGGACGCCATCCGACACGGTGGGTCCATCGCGCACACGGTGGGCACGACCCCGAGCCGGTGGGGCACGACGCCGGCCGACGTGCCGCCGTCGGCCGTGCAGGCCGGACGCGACCCGCGCCTGTCGCTCTCGATGGCCGCTCGTCCGAACCCCGTGGTCGTGCCGACCGGGGCGCGTGAGGCCCGCCTCACCGTCGACCTCGTGGGCCAGGCCCCCAAGAGCCTGCCCGTCGACGTGTCCGTGACGGCCCCCGCAGGCTGGACGGCCGACGTGGGTTCCGGCGACGAGGGCGCCGCCGTGCTGCACAGCGACGGCGTCCCCGCGAGCGCGACGGTGCCGGTGACCCTGCGCCTCCCCGCCGGCCTGGGGGTGGGGGACCACGAGGTGGTCGTCACCGCCACGGCACCCGGTGTCGATCCCGTGACGCGCACCGTGCCCGTTCAGGTCCGCGAGGCCCTCGACTGCGTCGGCGGCGCACCGGGATGCGCCGTGGACCTGGCGCCGGCCCGCAACCACGACGGCACGGCGACCGTCGCCGCACCGAGCGAGGGCAACTTCGACGGCAGCGGCTGGAGCTACGACGCCGCCCTGCTGCCAACCCCGGGCCCGTGGGTGCACGACGGGACCACGTATGCCGCTCCGGTCACCTCCGGTACGACGCCGAACTTCGTCGAGGGACGCGGTCAGACGCTGCTCGTGCAGGCCGGCAGCCGCTCCACGATCCATCTCGTCGGGTCGACGCACAACGGCGACGTGGGGACGGCCCTGCGCCTGACCTACACGGACGGCAGCGTCCAGTCCGTCCCGGTCGCCCTGACCGACTGGGCCGCGGGCAGCGGGCACAACGGCAACACGGTGGCGGTCGCCATGGACCATCGGATCAAGGGCGGTGCGGGTGTCGACGGACCTCCGGTCCAGATCTTCGGCACGGCGGTCGCCGTCGACCCCGCCCGGCAGCTCCAGGCCGTCACCCTGCCCGCCGACGACCGCTTCGAGGTGTACGCCCTGACGCTCCGCTGACGGGTCTGAAGGCCCTCCCGCGGGCGAGGGGGCGGCGTGTCAGGGCGACACGCCGCCCCCTCCGGGTCGCGGTGAAGAAACTGCCGACAAGGGCTTGCGCGCCGACGTCCGCGGGGTTACAAATGAGGAACCGAACCGCTTCGGCGGATCGGTTTCCGAATCGCTTCGGCGAGGACGAACAGAAGGCCCGGGAACTCATACTTCCCGGGCCTTCACCTTCCGTCGCACCGGTCGACCGACGAGTCCGTCGAGACCTGCGCGTCCGAGGATCCCGGCCCTGCGGCTCTCACACCCGCAGGGCTGTTCCCTGTCCGGGTCCTGTCGAGGTCCCGGGTACGACGAAGGCCCTGCGGTCTCACACACCGCAGGGCCGACTCCATTGAACCGAAGCTCGGGCCGATGGGGAAATCGACACGCGGCAGGCGGGTCGTCGCGCGTCGCGGGCGTCGTCCTAGGATCAGTCACCATGACGACGCAGGGGAGTGGCCCGACGCCCACGGGTGGGAGCCCCGCCCCCGAGCCCACTCTCGAGCCGGCGACCGCCTTCGCCCACGTCGAGGACGGCTTCGAGCGGCTCTGGACCCCGCACCGGATGGCGTACATCCTCGGGGACCGACCCACCGCGGAGGCCGGGCACGGCTGCCCGTTCTGCGCCGCTCCGGGCAAGACGGACGCGGAGGGCCTCATCGTCCACCGCGGCGAGCACTGCTACGTGGTGATGAACCTCTTCCCCTACAACCCGGGCCACGTCCTCGTCTGCCCCTACCGTCACGTCTCCCTCTACGTCGACCTGACCGACGACGAGACGGCCGAGTTCACGGCGCTGACCAAGCAGGCCGTGCGTGCCCTGCAGGCAGCCTCCGAGCCGCACGGCTACAACCTCGGCATGAACCAGGGAGCCGTGGCCGGCGCCGGGGTCGCGGCCCACCTGCACCAGCACGTCGTGCCGCGCTGGAGCGGCGACTCGAACTTCCTGCCCATCGTCGGCCAGACCAAGGCGCTGCCCGTCCTGCTCGAGGACACCCGCGCGCGCCTCGTCGATGCCTGGCCGACCGACTGAGGACCACCGGGCGCGGGCCCGCAGGTCACGGACGCGCCACGGTGCGTGCGCCGGGCCCGAGCACGCCCGACCGGTCAGTACGCTGTCACCACCATGCTCAACAGACTCCTGCGCGCGTCGCTGACCAAGATCCTCGGTCCGATCGCCCACCTGTTCCTCCGCCTCGGGATCAGTCCCGACGTCGTGACGGTCGTCGGCACCCTCGGGGTCTGCGCCGGGGCACTGGCGTTCTTCCCCCGCGGTGAGATCTGGGTCGGCGTGCTCGTCATCACCGCGTTCGTCTTCTCCGACAACGTCGACGGCATCATGGCCCGCGAGTCCGGCCGCTCGAGCAAGTGGGGCGCCTACCTCGACTCCACGCTCGACCGCATCGGCGACGCCGCGATCTTCGGCGGCCTCGTGCTCTTCTACGCCGGCAAGGGCAACAACCAGCTCATGGCCGGCCTCGCGCTCAGCTGCCTCATCCTCGGCAGCGTCGTGTCCTACGCCAAGGCGCGGGCAGAGGGCCTCGGCTACACGGCCAACGTCGGGATCGCCGAACGCGCCGACCGGCTCGTCGCCGTTCTCGTCGCGGCCTTCTTCGCCGACCTCTTCAACTCGACGATCCTGCTCGGCGTCGTCCTGGGCCTGCTCGCCGTCGCCAGCCTCGTCACCGTCCTCCAGCGGATGCTGACGGTGCGTCGCCAGGCCCTCGCCTCCGGCGAGGTGGGCGCGTGAGCGACCTCGCACGCCGCGCCACCGACACCGTCAGCGTGCTCGGCTTCAAGCTCGGGTGGTCCGTCGTCCGCGCCCTCCCGGAGCGCGCGGCATACGCCCTCTTCGACCGGGTGGCCGCCATCTCCGTCCGGCGCGGTGGGAAGGGCATCGACCGGCTGCGGTCGAACTACCGTCGGGTGCGGCCCGAGCTGTCCGACGCCGACCTCGACTCCCTGGTGCGTCAGGGGATGCGCTCCTACATGCGCTACTACTGCGAGGCGTTCCGGCTCCCGTCCCTGACCCGGGCCCAGATCGACGGGGCGGTCGTCGTCCGTGGCGACGCCGAGATCCGCGAGCTGTGCGCGCGCGGCGACGCCGGGGTCGTCTTCGTCGGCCACCTCGGCAACTTCGACCTCGCCGCGGCCTGGTCCGCCGGCAGCCTCATGCCGGTGACGACCGTCGCCGAGCGGCTCAGGCCCGAAGAGGTCTTTCAGGAGTTCGTCGCGTTCCGGCGCAGCATCGACATGGACATCATCCCGCTCACCGGCGGGGACGACCCCTTTCACGGGCTCCTCGACGCGACACGGAGCGGCGGGAGGCTCATCGCCCTGGCTGCCGACCGCGACCTCACCAACGGCGGTGTCGAGGTCGACCTCCTCGGCCACCGCGCGCGGATGGCCAAGGGGCCGGCCGTCCTGTCGCTCATGACCGGTGCACCGCTCTTCGCGGCCCGGATCTGGTACGAACCCGCTCCCGCTGGCTCCGGCCTCGGCGGCCACCGCACGGTCATCGAGTTCAGCAACCGCCTCGTGCCCCGTGTCGAGGGCACGACGGCGGTCAAGGCGGCCGACCTCATCCAGCAGTGCGCCGACCACGTCGCCGTCGCGATCCGCGAGCACACGTCGAGCTGGCACATGCTCCAGCGGGTCTTCGTCGACGACCTCGACGCCCCTGCGGCGTCCTCGGACGCCGCCGCGCAGACCTCCGCGATGACCTCCGCGCAGCCGGCGCAGCCGACGACGGGACGCACGACGTGAGGATCGGGATCGTCTGCCCGTACTCGTTCGACGTCCCGGGCGGGGTGCAGTTCCACGTGCGCGACCTCGCCGAGCACCTCATCGGCCAGGGGCACGACGTGTCGGTGCTCGCGCCGGCCGACAGCGAGACCGAGCTGCCCGACTACGTCACGTCGGCCGGCCGGGCCACCGCCGTGCGCTACAACGGCTCCGTCGCCCGTCTCAACTTCGGCCCCGTCACGGCGTCCAAGGTCGGCAAGTGGCTCGACGCCGGCCAGTTCGACGTGCTCCACCTCCACGAGCCGGTCACCCCCAGTGTCAGCGTGCTCGCACTCATGGCGGCCGAGGGACCCATCGTCGCGACCTTCCACACCTCGATGCTGCGGTCGCGGACGATGCAGACGGCCTACCCGATCATCCGACCGAGCCTCGAGAAGATCGCCGGCCGCATCGCCGTGAGCGAGGACGCCCGCCGGACGGTCACGACCCACGTCGGCGGCGATGCGGTCGTCATCCCCAACGGCGTCTACGTCGACCGGTTCGCGAGCGCCCCGCGGCGCTCGGCGTGGATGGGCACGCCCGCATCGCCGACGATCGCCTTCCTCGGCCGAATGGGGGAGCCGCGCAAGGGACTCCCGGTGCTCGCGGCTGCCCTGCCCGAGATCCTCCGCTCGGTCCCGGGACTCCGCGTCCTCGTCGCCGGGCCCGGTGACCCCGAGGAGGTCACCGAGGGCTGGCCCCCCGAGGTCGTCGCCGCGTGCGAGTTCCTCGGCTCCGTCTCCGACGACGACAAGGCGTCGCTGCTCGCGTCGGTCGACGTCTACGTCGCGCCCAACACCGGGGGAGAGAGCTTCGGCATCATCCTCATCGAGGCGATGAGTGCCGGCGCCTGCGTCCTCGCCAGCGACCTCTCGGCGTTCTCCCGCGTGCTCGACGGCGGCACGGCCGGCGCGATGTTCGCCAACGAGCAGCCCGACGACCTCGCGCGCACGCTCGTCGACCTGCTCCGACGACCCGAGCGTCGTGCCGAGCTCGCCGCCGCCGGCCAGCACCGGGCCCGGCTCTTCGACTGGTCGGTCGTCGCCGACGAGATCCTCGCCGTCTACGAGACCGTCATCGAGGGCGTCGCGGCCGCGCACCTCGAGCCGCAGGGACGCTGGAACCGCTTCCTGCGCGGGGGTGCGCGGTGAGCGAGGTCCTCTCGTGGGTCTTCGCGATCCTCTTCGTCCTCGTCGTCATCGCCTGGTACCTCTCCTACACGGCGGCCCGCCTCGACCGGCTCCACGTCCGCCTCAGCGGCACCCTCGCCGCCCTCGACGCCCGGCTGGTCCGCCGGGCCGAGGCGGCCGTCGAGCTGGCCAACAGCGGGCTCCTCGACGGTGCGACCGCGCTCATCCTGGCCAACGCCGCGGCGGAGTCCCTCGAGGCACCGTCGGAGCACGGCGACGCCCGCGAGCTCGCCGAGAACGACCTCACCGAGGCCCTCGAGCTCGCCCTCACCCCGCAGGCCGTCAGCACGCTGCGTTCGACGGCCCTGGGGCAGGACGTGCTCGCCCGGCTCTCCTCGGCCTGCACGCGCGTGCAGCTGGCGCGGCGCTTCCACAACGACGCCGTCACCGACGTCCGCCGGGTGCGGCGCAAGTGGACCATCCGCATGTTCCACCTCGCGGGCTACACCCCGATGCCGCACACCATCGAGTTCAACGACGACTCGCCGGAGCACCTCGCCCTCGTGTGACCGGCCCCACGCGCAGGACCGCGGACCGCGTCGTCCGCACCTCTCGCGGGGGCCTACGCTTTGAGGCACACCGAACCCAGATCACGGGAAAGCAGGACATCGTGAGCACCACCCCGACCTCGGGCAGCACGCCCGCGGCTGACCAGCAGAGCGGCACGAGCCACACCGGCACGACGCGCGTGAAGCGCGGCATGGCCGAGATGCTCAAGGGCGGCGTCATCATGGACGTCGTCACGGCCGAGCAGGCCAAGATCGCCGAGGACGCCGGCGCCGTCGCCGTCATGGCCCTCGAGCGGGTCCCCGCCGACATCCGCGCCCAGGGCGGCGTGTCGCGCATGAGCGACCCCGACATGATCGACGGCATCATCGAGGCCGTCTCGATCCCCGTCATGGCCAAGGCCCGCATCGGCCACTTCGTCGAGGCGCAGGTGCTCCAGAGCCTCGGCGTCGACTACATCGACGAGTCCGAGGTGCTGACCCCGGCCGACTACGCCAACCACATCGACAAGTGGCAGTTCACCGTGCCCTTCGTCTGTGGTGCGACCAACCTCGGCGAGGCGCTGCGCCGCATCACCGAGGGCGCGGCGATGATCCGCTCCAAGGGTGAGGCCGGCACCGGTGACGTCTCCAACGCGACGACGCACATGCGCACCCTGCGCGCCGAGCTCAACCGCCTGCACTCGATGAGCCCCGACGAGCTCTACGTCGCGGCGAAGGAGCTCCAGGCTCCCTACGAGCTCGTCAAGGAGGTCGCCGAGGCCGGCAAGCTCCCCGTCGTGCTCTTCACGGCCGGTGGCATCGCGACGCCTGCCGACGCCGCGATGATGATGCAGCTCGGCGCCGAGGGTGTCTTCGTCGGCTCGGGCATCTTCAAGTCCGGCAACCCGGCCCAGCGCGCCGAGGCCATCGTCAAGGCGACGACCTTCCACGACGACCCCGACGTCATCGCCAAGGTCTCGCGTGGCCTCGGCGAGGCCATGGTCGGCATCAACGTCGACGAGATCCCCCAGCCGCACCGTCTCTCCGAGCGCGGTTGGTGACCTCCGCACTCCCAGCTCCACGCTGACGTATGCCGCCGTGCCCCACCGGGCGCGGCGGCATACGCCGTCCTGGGCCCGGTCGGTCCGGCACCGCGGGCCACCCTGACCCGCGTCGCGCAGACCCGAACACACCGAGAAGGTCACAACCCACCGGCGTCGGATCCCGTTGGGTTGTGACCTGCACGGTGTGTTGCGGGGCTCGGGGCTGGCACGATCGGGTGCGTGAGCGCCACCGGAGCGGACCTGTCGCGGACCTACTTCGAGCGGGTCGTCGAGCCCCTCGTGCGTGACCACTGGCCCGGGATGCCTTGTGCCGCAGCGCGTCTCGGGAGCGGGTCCGACGTCCTCGGGCTCGACGACGCGATGTCGCGCGACCACGACTGGGGCCTGAGGCTCAACCTCCTCGTCCCGGACGACGTCGTCATGGCCGTCGACGACCACCTCGCCGAGCAGCTGCCTGCGTCGTTCGCCGGCCACCCCACCCGGTTCGCGACGACGTGGGACCCGGCTGTGCGCCATCGGGTGCAGGTCGAGACGGCCCGCGACCTCGCCGTCTCGCGCCTCGGCGTCGACCCCACCCGCGACCTGACGGTGGCCGACTGGCTCTCCCTGACGGGCCAGGCCGTCCTCGAGGTCACCGGCGGAGCGGTCTTCGTCGACGACGTGGGCGAGCTGGCCGGCATACGCCAGCGCCTCGCGTGGTGTCCCGACGACGTCTGGCGCCACGTCGTCGCGACCGACTGGGTCCGGCTCGGGCAGGAGCTGCCCTTCGTCGGCCGGACGGGGGAGCGCGGCGACGACCTCGGCTCGCGTGTCGTCGCGGCGCGGCTGGCCGGGATCGCGATGCACCTGGGCCACCTGCTCGAGCGGCGCTGGCCGCCCTACGCCAAGTGGCTCGGCACGAGCTTCGCCCGGCTGCCCCGGTCCGCGGTCGCCCTCGAGCCGCTCGAACGGGCGGTGGCATCGCCCGACTGGCGGCAGCGGGAGGACGGTCTCATCGAGGCGCTGCGGGTGCTGGCCGTGGCCCAGGGCGAGGTCGGGCTGCCCACCGTCGCCGACCCCGTCGAGCCGTTCTGGGACCGGCCCTACCGCGGCGTGCGTGGCGCGGTGGTCGAGGTCCTCGAGGCCAGCGTCACCGACCCGGCCGTGCGGGCACTGCCCCGAGGAGTGGGCTCCGCCGAGCAGTGGAGCGACAACATCGACGTGCTGACGGACGCCCGTCGACGCCGGCCCACGCGATGACGGGCGCAGCACCATTGACCCGGCGGTGCGTCAGGTGACGGCGCCGCGCTCGGCGAACTCGGGACGCTCGAACTCGCGCCCGTCGAGGACCTCCTCGACGTGGACCGCGGCCTGCACCGCGTCCACGTGGGTGACGTAGAGCGGCGCGAAGCCGAGCCGGATGATGTCGGGCTCGCGGAAGTCCCCGATGACACCACGGGCGATGAGGGCCTGCACGACGGCGAACGCCTGGGGGTGGCGCAGGGACACCTGGGACCCGCGGCGCTCCGGCTCGCGCGGCGTCGCCAGCGGGAGGTCGATCCCGAGCGCGTCGAGGGCGTCGATGAAGGTGCCGGTCACGGAGAGCGACGCCGCGCGCACGTCGGCGGGAGAGAGGCCGTCGTAGGCCGTGAGCGCGGCCTCGAGGGCGAGCACCGAGAGCAGGGGCGGGGTCCCGACCCTGGCCCGGGTGATGCCGGGCGCGGGCTCGTAGTCCGGACGCATCTCGAAGGGGTGGGCGTGTCCCTGCCAGCCGGTGAGGGGCTGGTCGAAGTCGTCCTGGTGGCGGGTCGCGACGTAGAGGAAGGCGGGGGCGCCGGGGCCGCCGTTGAGGTACTTGTAGCCGCACCCGACCGCGAGGTCGGCGCCGCCCTCGTCGAGCTCGACCGCGATCACGCCGGCCGAGTGGCAGAGGTCCCAGCAGGCGAGGGCGCCGACGGCGTGGGCGGCCTCGGTCATCGCGCGCAGGTCCCAGAGCTCGCCCGTGCGGTAGTCGACGCTCGAGTAGGAGGCGAGCGCGAGGGCGTCACCGATCTCGGCGATGGCGGCCACGGCGTCGCGCGGGTGGACCCGGCGCACCTCGAGGCCGGCCAGCTCGGCCGCGGACTCGGTCATGTAGAGGTCGGTGGGGAAGGAGTCGGGGTCGGTGATGACGACGCGGCGGCCGGGCCGCAGCCGTCCGGCGCCGATGACCGCCTTGAAGAGGTTGACCGACGTCGAGTCGGTCACGACCACCTGCCCGGGAGCAGCACCGACGAGACGGCCGACGAGGTCGCCGACGCGGGTCTGCGCGCCCCACCAGTCGGCCTCGTTCCACGATCGGATCAAGCGCTCGCCCCACTGGCGGTGCATGACGTCGTCGATGACGGCCGGAACCGCGCTCGGCAGGGCGCCGAGCGAGTTGCCGTCGAGGTAGATGACGTCGTCGGGGAGGGTGAACAGGTCGCGGGTGCCCCGGAGCGGGGAGGCGGCATCGGCCTGCTCGGCGCGGGCGGTCAGGTCGTCGTGGGTGTGCACCGTCGTCATGGCCGCAACGTATCCGGTGGCATCGTGCCGATGTCAGGGCCGCCTCCGCGGACGTCTGGCATCCGAGACGGTTCTCGCAGCCCGACCCGTGGCGCGTCCGTCACGACGAGCGCTCTACGCTGACCCGGTGAGCACCATCAGCACGTTCCCCGGCACGACCGCCGACCCCGCCGCGGACCCCGCCGTGGACCCTGGCGCCGACCGTCGCGCCGAAGGCGTCGGCGTGCCGCGCATCGGCGTCCTCGCCGTCCAGGGCGACGTCCGCGAGCACCTCGCGGCCCTCACCGCGCTCGGCGCGCAGGGCGTCACGGTCCGGCGTCCCGCCGAGGTCGAGGCCATCGACGGCCTCGTCATCCCCGGCGGCGAGTCGACGGTCATGGACAAGCTCGTCCGCGCCTTCGACCTGCGGGAGCCCCTGCTGCGGCGCATCGCCGAGGGCATGCCCGCCTACGGCTCGTGCGCCGGGATGATCATGCTCGCCGACCGCATCGCCGACGCGCGTCCCGACCAGCAGACGCTCGGGGGTCTCGACATCACGGTGCGGCGCAACGCCTTCGGCCGTCAGGTCGACTCCTTCGAGCAGGACCTCGACTACGCCTGGGGCGACCCCTCGACGACCGGCACGGTGCACGCCGTCTTCATCCGCGCCCCATGGGTCGAGCAGGCCGGTCCGGGCGTCGAGGTCCTCGCCCGCGTCAGCGAGGGCCCGGCCGCCGGTAGGATCGTCGCGGTCCGGCAGGGCAACCTCATGGCCACGTCCTTCCACCCCGAGGTGGGGGCAGACCGCCGGATCCACGCCGAGTTCGTCTCGATCGTCAGAGAGCACCGACTCCAGCAGTCGGGTGCACGCCAGTCACCGGAACGCGAGGACACTGCATGAGCGGCCACTCCAAATGGGCCACCACGAAGCACCAGAAGGCGGCCAAGGACGCCAAGCGCGGCAAGCTCTTCGCCAAGCTCATCAAGAACATCGAGGTCGCGGCCCGTCAGGGTGGCGCCGACCCCACCGGCAACCCGACGCTCTACGACGCCATCCAGAAGGCCAAGAAGACGTCGGTGCCCAACGACAACATCGACCGCGCCGTCAAGCGCGCCTCGGGTGCCGAGGCGGGCGCGGCCGACTGGCAGACGATCATGTACGAGGGCTATGCCCCCAACGGTGTCGCCGTGCTCATCGAGTGCCTCACCGACAACCGCAACCGGGCTGCCGCCGAGGTGCGCACCGCGCTGACCCGCAACGGCGGCCAGCTCGCCGACCCGGGCTCGGTGTCCTACGTCTTCAACCGCAAGGGTGTCGTGACCGTCCTCAAGGACGCCGGCTCCGAGGACGACATCCTCGAAGTGGTGCTCGAGGCGGGTGCCGAGGAGGTCAACGACAACGGTGACACGTGGGAGATCATCTCCGAGGCCACCGACTTCGTCGCGGTCCGCAAGGCGATCCAGGATGCCGGCATCGACTACGAGTCGGCCGAGGCGTCGTTCGTCCCGAACCTCCAGGTCCCGCTCGACCTCGACGGCGCCAAGAAGATGATCCGCGTCATCGAGGCCCTCGAGGACAGCGACGACGTGCAGAACGTCTTCGCCAACGGCGACATCCCCGACGACGTCCTCGCGCAGCTCGACGACGACGAGGACTGACCGCGCCGAGGGCTCGTGCGCCCGAGGTTCGACGAGGAGGCACGCCGAGACCGGCGTGCCTCCCGTCCTTTCGGGGGAGGCCCGTTAGCGTTGTCCCGAACACCTGTTCGGATCGTCCAGAGCCCCACGCCCCAGGGAGGTATGCCGTGCGCGTCCTCGCGGTCGACCCCGGGCTCACCCGCTGCGGCGTCGGCGTGGTCGACGGAGTCCCGGGGCGCAAGCTGTCGCTCGTCGAGGTCGGGGTCATCCGCACCCCGTCCGGCGACCCGACCCCGAAGCGCCTCGTCGCCGTCGAGGACGAGATGCGGCAGTGGTTCGCGCGGCACCGTCCCGAGGCCGTGGCCATCGAGCGCGTCTTCGCCGACACCAACGTCTCCACCGTGATGGGCACCGCTCAGGTGACCGGGATCGTCATGATCATGGCCGAGCGGCTCGGCCTGCCCGTCACCCTCCACACACCCACCGAGGTCAAGGCCGCGGTCAGCGGCAGCGGACGCGCCGACAAGGCGCAGGTGACGACGATGGTGACCCGGCTCCTCGGGCTCGACACCCCGCCCAAGCCCGCCGACGCCGCCGACGCGCTCGCCCTCGCGATCTGCCACGTGTGGCGCGGAGGCACGCAGAGCCGGCTCGAGGAAGCGCGGCTCGAGGTGCTCGCGCGCACGGGCAACCGGGGGAGCGGCATACCCCGCCGGGTCCCACCGGGAGCCGCCCCACCGCTGCAGCGGCTGCGCGCCGCGACCACCCAGCCCACCCGCACCGGCCAGACCGCCCGACCCCACCCTGGAGCCCAGCCCCGATGATCGCCTCGCTCTCCGGCACCGTCCTCAAGGTCGGCCTCGACTCGGTCGTGGTCGGCGTCGGCGGTGTCGGCATGCTCGTCCACACCACTCCGGCCACGGCGACGTCCGTGCGCCTGGGCCAGCCCACCGAGCTCGCCACCAGTCTCGTCGTGCGCGAGGACTCGCTGACGCTCTACGGCTTCGCCACCGACGACGAGAAGCACGTCTTCGAGACCGTCCAGACCGTCTCGGGGGTCGGGCCCCGCCTCGCGCTGGCCGTGCTCGCGGTCCACTCGCCCGACGCCGTCCGGGTCGCGCTGGGCACGGGCGACCTCGTCGCGCTGACCAAGGTCCCGGGCATCGGCAAGAAGGGCGCTGAGCGGATGGTCCTCGAGCTCAAGGACAAGCTCGGCGCCCTGCCGGGCTCGGCCGGCCAGAGCGACCACGTCCACCTCGACGCCGGCGAGGCGTGGCGCGAGCAGGTCCGGGAGGCGCTCGTCGGACTCGGGTGGACCGTGCGCCAGGCCGACGACGCGCTCGACAAGATCGCTCCCCTCGCGGCCGACGGCGCCGGGGTGTCGGCACTGTTGCGGGCCGCCCTGCAGGAGCTCGGCCGATGAGCGTCGACCGCTCCTGGGAGCTCGACACCGGGGCCGAGCCGGACGTCTGGGACGACGGCTCCTTCGACGCGACGGCGCGCATCGTCGACGCGGCCGGCGACACCGACGAGCGACAGGTCGAGGCCGCGCTGCGTCCCAAGCGACTCGACGACTTCCCCGGACAGACCCGGGTCCGCGACCAGCTGGGGCTCGTCCTCAAGGCCGCCAAGCGTCGTGGCACGCCGCCCGACCACGTGCTGCTCTCCGGCCCGCCCGGCCTCGGCAAGACCACCCTGGCGATGATCGTCGCCGGCGAGCTCGAGCAGCCGATCCGCATCACGTCCGGGCCCGCGATCCAGCACGCCGGCGACCTCGCGTCGGTGCTCTCGTCGCTCGCCGAGGGGGAGGTGCTCTTCCTCGACGAGATCCACCGGATGTCGCGCTCGGCCGAGGAGATGCTCTACCTCGCGATGGAGGACTTCCGGGTCGACGTCATCATCGGCAAGGGTCCCGGCGCGACGGCCATCCCGCTCGAGCTGCCGCCCTTCACCGTCGTCGGTGCGACGACGCGTGCCGGGCTGCTGCCCGCGCCGCTGCGCGACCGCTTCGGCTTCACGGGTCACCTCGACTACTACGCCGCGGCCGACCTCGTGACGATCCTGCACCGTTCGGCACGCCTGCTCGGCCTCGACGCCGACGAGGACGGCATCCGCGAGATCGCCCTGCGGTCGCGTGGCACGCCGCGCATCGCCAACCGCCTGCTGCGCCGGGTCCGCGACTGGGCCCAGGTGCACGGCGAGGACCGCGTCACCCACTCCGCGTCGCGTCAGGCGCTCGAGCTGTTCGACGTCGACCAGCGCGGCCTGGACCGCCTCGACCGAGCCGTGCTGGAGGCGCTCTGCCGCCGCTTCAACGGCGGGCCCGTAGGCCTTTCGACCCTCGCCGTCGCCGTGGGCGAGGAGCCCGACACCGTCGAGACGGTCGCCGAGCCCTACCTCGTGCGCGAGGGCTTCATGGTCCGCACCCCCCGTGGCCGGGCCGCCTCGAGCCTCGCCTGGGAGCACCTGGGCCTGACCCCACCGCACGACTCGCAGGCCCTCTGGACCGCCACCCTGCCCATCGACGAGGCCGGCGGCGCGCGATTCGACGCCTGAGGCCGGGCCCGGCGTGGTCGCGCGTCCCGCACCGAGCGCGACCAAAACGTGACCCGCGCACGCTGCGGGACCGTTCCGTCTTGGTCTGACAAACGGCACCGGCGCACGTAGACTCCTGCGGGCACCATCGCCGCTGCCGCGGCACCATCCGGTGCTCCCGGTCGTTGACGCGACAGCCGACCCGATCAACGGGTCCTGGCGCGCCTGCGCGCTGACCGGACGAAGACACGAAGGACTGAGCTGACATGAACAACAACGGGGCCCTCTCGTTGCTGATTTTCGCCCTGCCCCTGCTGCTGCTGGGCTGGCTGTTCTTTTCCCAGAACAAGCGGATGAAGCAGATGCGCAACTTCAGCTCGTCGCTCGAGGTCGGAGACTCGGTCGTCACCTCGTCGGGCATCTACGGCACGATCAAGCACCTCGACGACAGCAGCGCGTGGCTCGAGATCGCCGAGGGCACGACCGTCCGGTTCGACCGGCGAGCCCTGGCGATGAAGCAGGCCGACGTGGCTGCCGCCGACGCGGCAGCCGCTGGTTCGCCCGCCCACGACGCCCCCGTCGACGACGCGCCGGGTGCGAACCCGGGTTCCCACCAGAACGGTCAGTGAGGGTTTCGTGGCACGCAGCTCCACCAAGAAGTCGGCGAGACGGAGCCTCCTGGCGCTCGTCGTCATCATCCTCGCCCTCGGCGGTCTCGCCGCCGGCCTGACGAAGTGGGCCGACGGGTCGATGAACCCTCGCCTCGGGCTCGACCTCGAGGGCGGCACGGAGCTCGTGCTCCAGCCCCAGCTCAACGGCACCGAGACCATCAGCGAGGGCCAGGTCAACCGCGCGGTCGACATCATCCGCCAGCGCATCGACGCCAACGGCGTCTCCGAGGCCGAGATCACGACGCAGGGCGGCCGCAGCATCGTCGTGGCGATCCCCGGCCAGCCGACGGCCGAGCAGCTCGACGCGCTGAAGAAGCCCTCTCAGCTGCGCTTCCGCGCCGTCTACGTGCAGGCGCTCGACCCCAACGCCAGCCAGGCCAACCCGAGCGGCACGCCGACCGGGACGTCCACCGGCACGGCGACGCCTTCCGGCACCGCGACCGGCACGGGCACGCCGAAGGCCACGGGCACTGCGACGCCCTCGACGTCCGCGACCGCCCAGAACGGCGTCGTCCCCGACGCGCTGCGCGCCGCCACGACCCCGGTGACCCCGACGCCGTCGGCCACGCCGTCGGGCACGGCGACGACGCCGGCACCTGCCGCCACCGAGGCCCCCGCGCCGACGGCCGCGCAGACCGAGGCCGCCATCAAGACGCAGGTGAGCACCGGCCTCGTCGGGCTCGGCTGGGACAAGGCCAAGGCCGACGCAGCTGCGACGAAGGTCGCCAAGGAGTACACCGCGCTCGACTGCTCGGCTCCCGGGGCGGTCGACAAGATCCAGGACGACCCGGCCCAGCCCATCGCCACGTGCGGCGAGGACCGTGTCACCAAGTACGTCCTCGGCCCGAGCGAGATCGACGGCAGCGAGATCGCCGACGCCACGAGCGGCTACCAGCCCGGCCCGAACGGCCAGCCGACCTCCATCGTCGAGGTCGCACTGTCCTTCAAGGACGCCGGCAAGGCCAAGTTCGCGGCCGTGACCAAGCGCCTCTACGGCCTGCAGTCCCAGCCGCCGCTCGACCAGTTCGCAGTCGTGCTCGACAAGGCCGTCATCACGGCACCGCAGGCCCGCGCCGTCATCACCGACGGTCGGGCCTCGATCACGGGCTCGTTCACCATCGACTCGGCCAAGCAGCTCGCCGAGCAGCTGAAGTTCGGTGCCCTCCCGATCTCCTTCGCCCTGCAGACGCAGGACAACATCACGCCCCAGCTCGGTGAGGAGCAGCTGCGCATCGGCCTGCTGGCCGGCTTCATCGGCCTGCTGCTCGTCGTCATCTACTCGCTGCTCCAGTACCGCGCGCTCGGCCTCGTCACGGTCGCGTCGCTCGTCGTGGCCTCCGTCATCACCTACCTCGCGGTGACGGTCCTCGGTACGACGCACGGCTTCCGCCTGACGATGGCCGGGGTGACGGGTCTCATCGTGGCCATCGGTGTCACGGCCGACAGCTTCATCGTCTACTTCGAGCGCATCCGCGACGAGGTGCGTGACGGTCGCCCGCTCGTGGCTGCCGTCGAGACCGGGTGGAAGCGCGCCCGGCGCACGATCATCGCGGCCGACGGCGTCAACTTCATCGCGGCCGGGGTGCTCTACTTCCTCGCCTCGAGCAACGTCCGAGGCTTCGCGTTCACGCTCGGACTGACGACGCTCATCGACCTGCTCGTCGTCATCCTCTTCACGCACCCCACGGTGCAGCTGCTGGCCCGCACGAAGTTCTTCGGCGGCGGCCACAAGTGGTCGGGTCTCGACCCGGAGCGCCTCGGCGCCAAGGAGGCGGTCCGCTACCGGGGCCGCGGCCAGTTCGGGGCACCCGGCGCTCAGCGCCCGCCCGCCACCGTGGGCTCGGCCCGCGTCGCCGATGGGAAGGCCCAGGCATGATCAACTTCGCCCAGGTCGGCAACGACCTCTACACCGGCAAGCGCTCGATCGAGTTCATCAAGCGCCAGAAGACGTGGTACGCCATCTCGGCGGTGCTCATCGTCCTCGCACTCGTCGGCATCTTCGTCAAGGGCCTGAACTTCGGCATCGAGTTCAGCGGTGGGTCGGAGTTCCGCGTCCAGGGCGTGTCCAACAGCCAGGGCTACGAGGAGAAGGCCCAGAGCGCCATCGCCAGCGCCGGCATCGAGGGCAACGTCGTCACGACGATCGTCGGCCAGGACACCGTCCGCGTGCAGTCCGAGGCTGCGGCCGACCGCACCGACGAGGCCAGCACCGCACTCGCCCAGCAGTTCGGCGTCGACAAGGGCGCGGTCAGCGCGTCGCTCATCGGTCCGAGCTGGGGGCAGTCGGTCAGCCAGCAGGCGATCCGGGGACTCATCGTCTTCCTCGTCATCGTGACGGCGGTCATGGCGCTCTACTTCCGCACGTGGAAGATGGCCGTGTCCGGTCTCGTGGCCCTGCTGCACGACCTCGTCATCACCGTCGGCATCTACGCGCTCTTCGGCTTCGAGATCACGCCCTCGTCGATGATCGGGTTCCTCACGATCCTCGGGTACTCGCTCTACGACACCGTCGTCGTCTTCGACAAGGTGCGCGAGAACACCGCGGACGCGTTCCGGACCAAGCGCATGACGTACTCCGCGGCGGCCAACCTCGCGGTCAACCAGACGCTCGTCCGCTCGATCAACACGACCGTCGTCGCGCTGCTGCCGATCGCGGCCGTGCTCTTCGTCGGCTTCACGCTGCTCGGCCCGGGCACGCTGCTCGACCTGTCGCTCGCCCTCTTCATCGGCATCGCGGTCGGCGCCTACTCGTCGATCTTCATCGCGACCCCGCTGCTCGTCGACCTGCGTCGCAACGAGCCCGCCGTCCGTGAGCTCGACAAGTACGTCGCGCGCCACGGTGCCAAGCAGGCTGCCTCCGCAGCACAGCTCGGCGGTGAGCCGGCCTACGTCGGCGCGGACGCCACCGGTGCTGCTGCCGACGACGGCGCCGACTCCGCGGTCGAGGGCGCACCGCGTCCCGTGCACAAGTACGCCCAGGCCGGACCGCGCAACCAGCCCAAGCGCGCGCCGAAGTCGCGACGCTGACGGCGGGGCCGCATCCGCGGCCCCGCCTCCGCACGCGGTTCGTGCACCGCCTGTTCGACCACCTCAGGAGACGGCGTGAGCCAGATCAGTGACCTCGTCGCGAGCAAGCTGCGTGACATCCCGGACTTCCCCAAGCCCGGGGTCCTCTTCAAGGACTTCACCCCGCTCATCGCCGACGGTGCCGCCCTCGGCGAGCTCGTCCGCGACATCGCGCAGCGGTATGCCGGTCAGGTCGACGTCGTCGTCGGCATCGAGGCCCGCGGCTTCATCCTCGGCGCGGCCGTGGCCTACGAGCTCGGCCTCGGCATGGTGCCCGTGCGCAAGGCCGGCAAGCTTCCGGGGGAGACCCTCAAGGAGTCCTACGCGCTCGAGTACGGCACGGCCGAGATCGAGGTGCACACCGACGCCTTCGAGCCCGGCCAGCGCGTGCTCGTCCTCGACGACGTGCTCGCCACGGGCGGCACCGCCGAGGCGTGCGCGCAGCTCGTCGAGCGGGCCGGCGCCACGGTCGCCGCGATCGAGGTCGTGCTCGAGCTGGCCTTCCTCGAGGGACGCAGCCGTCTCGCGGGCCGGCCGGTCAACGCCATCCTCACCGTCTGATCACAGAGGGACCGCCTAGACTCTCTGCATGAGCGAGGACGTCCGCAACGAGCTGTCCACCCCGTCGCGGGTGCGCGCCCGTTTCGCCCGGTTCGGGGCCACCCGGCCGGCGGGCAACCCCGTGCTCGAGCCGCTCATGACGGCGGTGCGCCAGAACCACCCGAAGGCCGACCTCTCGGTCATCGAGCGGGCGTATGCCGTCGCCGAGAGCGCCCACGAGGGCCAGATGCGCAAGAGCGGCGACGCCTACATCACGCACCCGCTCGCCGTCACGACGATCCTCGCCGAGCTCGGCATGACGCCGCCCACCCTCGCGGCGGCGCTGCTGCACGACACCGTCGAGGACACGGCATACGGCCTCGACGAGCTGCGCCACGACTTCGGTGACGAGATCGCCATGCTCGTCGACGGCGTCACCAAGCTCGACAAGGTCACCTACGGCGAGGCCGCGCAGGCCGAGACCGTCCGCAAGATGGTCATCGCGATGGCGCGCGACATCCGGGTCCTCGTCATCAAGCTCGCCGACCGGCTGCACAACGCCCGCACGTGGCGCTACGTCAGCCCCGAGTCGGCCAAGCGCAAGGCCAACGAGACGCTCGAGATCTACGCCCCGCTCGCGCACCGCCTCGGCATGAACACCATCAAGTGGGAGCTCGAGGACCTCTCGTTCGCGACGCTCTACCCCAAGGTCTACGACGAGATCGTGCGTCTCGTCGCCGAGCGAGCCCCGGCCCGCGAGGAGTACCTCGCCGGGGTGCGCACCCAGGTCACCGAGGACCTCACGGCCGCCAAGATCAAGGCCGTCGTCACCGGCCGGCCCAAGCACTACTACTCCGTGTACCAGAAGATGATCGTGCGGGGCCGCGACTTCGAGGAGATCTACGACCTCGTCGCCGTCCGAGTCCTCGTCGACACGGTGCGCGACTGCTACGCGGCGCTGGGCGCCCTTCACTCGCGGTGGAACCCGGTCCCGGGCCGGTTCAAGGACTACATCGCGATGCCGAAGTTCAACATGTACCAGTCGCTGCACACGACGGTCATCGGACCCCAGGGCAAGCCGGTCGAGATCCAGATCCGCACGCACACGATGCACCGCCGCGCCGAGTACGGCGTCGCCGCGCACTGGAAGTACAAGGACCAGAGCAACGGCGGCGGCCCCGCCCGTCCCGGCGAGATCACGCCGCAGAACGACATGGCTTGGCTGCGCCAACTGCTCGACTGGCAACGCGAGACCGAGGACCCGGGCGAGTTCCTCGACTCGCTGCGCTTCGAGATGGGCAGCAGCGAGGTCTACGTCTTCACCCCGAAGGGCTCGGTCGTCGCGCTGCCGATGGGCGGCACGCCCGTCGACTTCGCGTATGCCGTCCACACCGAGGTCGGGCACCACTGCATCGGCGCGCGCGTCAACGGGCGCCTCGTGCCCCTCGAGTCGACCCTCGAGAACGGCGACGTCGTCGAGGTGCTGACGTCCAAGGCCGACGGCGCCGGCCCGTCGCGCGACTGGCTCCAGTTCGTCAAGAGTCCCCGGGCCCGCAACAAGATCAAGCAGTGGTTCTCCAAGGAGCGCCGCGAGGAGGCCATCGAGGCCGGCAAGGACTCGATCGCGAAGGCGCTGCGCAAGCAGAACCTCCCGCTCCAGCGGCTCATGAGCCACGAGTCGATGACCGCCGTCGCGACCGACCTGCGCTACCAGGACATCGAGGCGCTGTACGCCGCGGTGGGCGAGGGGCACGTCTCCGCGCAGCACGTCGTCGGCAAGGTCGTCGCGTCGATGGGTGGCGTCGACGGCGCCACCGAGGACCTCGCCGAGGCCACGGTCCCGACGCGGGCCGCGAGCCGGCGCAAGCCGGGCGACCCCGGTGTCGTCGTCGTCGGCACGGCGGACGTGTGGGTCAAGCTCGCCAAGTGCTGCACCCCGGTGCCGGGCGACCCGATCATCGGTTTCGTGACGCGCGGCAACGGCGTCTCGGTGCATCGCGTCGACTGCACCAACGCGGACCAGCTGACGGCCAACCCGGAGCGGCTCATCGACGTCGAGTGGGCGCCGAGCTCCGCCAGCGTCTTCCTCGTGCAGCTGCAGGTCGAGGCCCTCGACCGCAACCGCCTCCTCAGCGACGTGACCCGCGTCCTGTCGGACCAGCACGTCAACATCCTGTCGGCATCGGTCCAGACGTCGCGCGACCGGGTGGCCATCTCCCGCTTCACCTTCGAGATGGGGGACCCGGCGCACCTCGACCACGTCATGCAGGCGGTCCGCAAGATCGACGGGGTCTTCGACGTCTACCGTGTCAACGGTGGCAAGTCGACGATGTAGCCGTCGGCGTCTGGACACCGCACCACGCGGCACGCAAAAGGGCCCACCCGACGAGATCGCTTGTCGGGTGGGCCCTTTCGTGGGTGGGGCTGGTCGTCAGCCGCCGAACTCGGCGACGCCGGCGCGGGCCTGGTCGAGCCAGACCTGACGCGCGTCGAGCGCCTCGCGGGCCTTCTTGATCTTGCTCGCGCTGCCGGACGCCTCGGCCTTGGCGAGGTCGTCCTGCAGGTCCGCGACGGCACGCTCGAGCTGGTCGACCATGGCCCGGGCACGGGCCGCGACCTCGGGGTTGCTCGACTTCCACTTGCGGTCCTCGGCGTCCCGCACGGTCTGCTCGACGCGGCGCATGGCCTTCTCGACGCGCTCCATGTCGGACCGTGGGACCTTGCCGGCGGCATCCCACTTGTCCTGGATGACGCGCAGCTGGCCCTTGGCCTTCTCGAGGTCGGTCACGGGCAGGATCGCCTCGGCCTCGACGAGCAGGGCCTCCTTGACGGTGAGGTTGCCGCGGTACTGCTCCTCCTCGGCAGCGACGACCTCGTCCTTCGCCGTGAAGAAGGTGTCCTGCGCCGCCTTGAAGCGCGCCCAGAGCTTGTCGTCGTCGGACCTGCTGGCCCGACCGGCGCGGCGCCACTCGTCCATGAGGCGCTTGAACGCCCCTGCGGTGGCAGCCCAGTCGGTGCTCGTCGCGAGCTTCTCGGCCTCGGCGACGAGCCGCTCCTTGGCACCCTTGGCGTCGGCATGCTGCGCGTCGAGCCCGGCGAAGTGGCTGCGTCGTGCCTTGTCGAAGCCGTTGCGGGCGCTGCTGAAACGCTGCCACAGGTTCGACTCCGTCTCGCGGTCGAGGCGGGTGGCGGAGCGCTGGTGCGCCTTCCACTCGTCGAGCAGCTCACGCATCCGGGCGCCGCTCGTCTTCCACTGGATCCGGTTCTCCGGCTGGCCGGCGATCGACTCGGCCTCGGCCACGATCTTCTCGCGCTCGGCCGTGGCGGCCACCCGCGCCTCGGCGCGGTGCTGCTGCTCGACGTTGCGCTTGGCGGCGAGGCCGGACTGGATCTCGTCGAGCTTGGTGGCTAGGGCGTCGAGGTCGCCGACGACGGTCGCGTCCTTGACCTGTGCCGCGAGGGTCTTGAGGCCCTCACCGACGTCCTTCGACGGGACCTCGGGCTGCGACAGGCGCTGCTCGAGCAGCACCGCCGATGCGAAGAGCTCGTCGTACTTGCGCGCGAAGTAGGTCAGTGCCTCCTGGTCGCTCGCGCCGGGATAGGAGCCGACCTCCTGCTCCTCGCCGTCCTTGGTGCGGACGAAGACCGTGCCGTTCTCGTCGACGCGTCCGAAGGCCGCCGAGGCCGAGTGGTCGGTCGTGATCGGCGCCGGCGCGGCGGGAGTGACCGTCGGGTGCGGGACGGCCTTGGCGAGTGCCGCCGGTGTCGGGATCGACGAGGGCTTGGGGATGCTCCCCGGGGACGGCGCAGCGGGTGCCGCGACCTCCTCGCCCTCCGCGGCCTCCGTGGCCTCCGTGGCCTCCGTGGCCTCCGCCGGTGCCGCGGTCTCCGCCGGTGCCGCAGTCTCGCCGGCGTCACCGGACTCGGTGCTGCTGACCGACGCCGCGGCCTCCGCGGTCTCGACCGCGGCCGCCGCCGGCTCGTCTGCCGTCATCGCGACGGGCTCGGCCACGGCCGACTCGCTGGCCTCGGGCGTGGCGACGGGCGCCTCGGCCGCTGCCTCCGGGGCGGTGCCGGCCGGCTCGGAGCTCTCCGGCTCTGCCACGGCCACCGGCTCGGGCTCGACCACGGGCTCGACCACGGTCTCGACGACGGGCTCGACCACGGGCTCGACGACGGGAACGGCCTCGGCATCAGCCTCGACGCTCTCGGTCGTGTCGCCGGACTCGGTGGCCTCCACCGAGGCGACGGCCTCGGCCGTCTCGGTCGTCGCCGCAGGCTCGGACGGGGTGGAAGCGTCGGCCGTGTCGGCCGGCGCGGTGTCGTCGACCGTCTCGACGGTGTCGGCCGTGTCGGCCGGCTTGGTGTCGTCGACCGTCTCGACGGTGTCGGCCGTGTCGGCCGGCTTGGTGTCGTCGACCGTCTCGACGGTTTCCACGGTGTCGGCGTTCTCGGCCGCCGGTTCGATCGCGGCCTCGCTGGGCTGCTCCTCCGTCGCGGTGGCGGTGGTGTCGTCCGGCTCGGGCTGCTTGATGTCGGTCATGCCTTCTTCTCCGTCACGCTGACGCTGAGGATGCTGATCGGGGAGACGGGGGTTCCGTCCGTCGGGCTGGGGGGCAGGGCCTTGTTCGCGGCGATCTTGTCGACGATGTCGAGGCCCTTGGTCACCTTCCCGAAGATCGTGTAGCCACCGCCGTCGGTGGGCAACTGGGTTTCCTTGTAGGTGATGAAGAACTGGCCGCCGTTGCTGTTCGGGTCGGAGGTGCGCGCCATGGCGAGCACACCGGTGGGGTACTTCCCGTCCTTGGGCGCGTTCTCGATGCCGAAGGTGTAGCCCGGGCCGCCCTGACCGGTGCCCGTGGGGTCACCGCACTGGAGGACGTAGATGCCCTCGGTCGTGACGCGGTGGCACGGGCTCGGGGCCCAGAAGCCGGTCTTGGCCAGGTTGATGAACGAGGCGACGGTCTGCGGCGCCTTCGTCCCGTCGAGCTCGAAGGTGAGGTCGCCGCACGTGGTCCTGACCGTGGCGACGAAGGTCTTGCCGGCAGCCGTGGCCTTGGCCGGGACCTGCTTCTGCTGCTTCGGGGTGGTCTGGTTCGCCGGGGGAGCGGTGCAGCCGGCCGCGAGCTTCTGGCCCGCAGCGAGCCCGCCAGAGCTCGTCGGGGTGCTGGCAGGGGTCGTCGACCCGGCCGCGGGGGTGGCGGTGTCGGAGCTGCCGACGAGCTTGGGCACGACGATGGCCGCAGCGATGACGAGGATGACCGCGAGGATCACACCGAAGACCTGCTTGTCGCGCGTCGAGTCGCTCACCGGCGGCTTGGCGGTCTTCTGCTGTTCCTCGTGGCGGCGGCGCGCACGTGCGCGTTCCTGCTCTTTGGTCACGAACCTCTCCTCGTACGGGCCACATGGGCTGTCCCCGGGCGTTCGGTCATTTTATGGAACGACTGCGGCGCGCACGCAGCGGGACGGGTCACGAGTCCGTGACATCTCCCCTCCGACGCGCGGATTTGCGCCCGGAAGCCCTGCGGACGGCATACCCAGTGTGTCGGTCCCGAGTCCCGAGGGCGTATGCCGTCCGCCCCGGTGGGGGTGCGTCGCTAGGCTCCCAGCGTGCTGACCATTGCCTTCCCCGCCCAGGCGTTCGACACCAACTGCTACGTGCTCGCCGCGGGTGCCGGGGAGGAGTGCGTCATCGTCGATCCCGGGATCGGCGTGGAGGAGACGTTGCGCGAGGTGCTGACGGAGCACCGGCTGAGGCCGGCCGCGGTGCTGCTCACGCACGGGCACGTCGACCACGTCTACTCGGTGACCCCCGTCTGCGGCGCCGACACGGCTGCCTACATCCACGCGGACGACCGCTACCGCCTGCACGACCTGCTCGGACGCAGCAACCCGGGCCTCGTCGCGATGCTCGAGCAGCAGTTCGGCGCCGCGGCGACGTGGACCGAGCCGACCAACGTCGTCGAGATCACCGACGGCACCCGGCTGACGCTCGCGGGCATGGAGTTCGACGTGCTCCACGCCCCCGGCCACACCGAGGGCTCGGTCATGTTCGGCATCGACCGGGTGCCCGACGGCATCCGGGACCAGGTCGACGTCGACCGGACGATGGTGACCGGTGACGTGCTCTTCGCCGGCTCGGTGGGCCGCACCGACCTGCCGGGCGGCGACCCGGCCGCGATGCAGCGCAGCCTGCGCGACGTCGTCCTGCCGCTGCCTGACACGACGCTCGTGCTGCCCGGCCACTACCAGGCGACGACCATGGCCCACGAACGCGCCACCAACCCCTACCTGAGAGACTTGCCCGCGTGAGCACCCCGCAGCCCAAGGCCGCCAAGGTCATGCCGATCAGCGGCTTCCCCGAGTACCTCCCGTCCGAGCGCATCGTCGAGCAGCGCTTCCTCGACGTCATCCGGGAGACCTTCGAGCTGCACGGCTTCTCCTCGGTCGAGACCCGGTCCATCGAGCCGATCGAGCGACTCAGCGCGCAGGGCGAGGACGCCGACAAGGAGATCTACGCCGTGTCGCGCCTGGCCGGCGGCAGCGACGACGACGCGCGCTGGGGCCTGCACTTCGACATGACCGTGCCGTTCGCGCGCTACGTCCTCGAGAACGCCGGCAAGCTCGCCTTCCCCTTCCGCCGCTACCAGATCCAGAAGGCGTGGCGTGGGGAGCGACCCCAGGAGGGGCGCTACCGCGAGTTCACCCAGGCGGACATCGACGTCGTCGACGTGGGGCAGCTCTCGCCGCACTTCGAGGCCGAGATGCCGCTCGTCATCGCCGACGTCTTCAGCCGGTTCCCGGTGGGCGACTTCGTCATCCAGGTCAACGACCGCAAGATCCCCAACGGCTTCTACCAGGGGATCGGCATCACCGACGTCATCGGGACGCTGCGCATCGTCGACAAGCTCGACAAGATCGGTCCGGAGAAGGTCAAGGTGCTCCTCGTGGAGTCGGGCACGACGGACGAGCAGGCCGACCAGTGCCTCGCCCTCGCCGCGATCCGCTCGGCCGACCTCGGCTTCGTCGAGCAGGTCCGGGCCCTCGGCGTGGAGCACCCGCTCCTCGACGAGGGGCTCGACTCCCTGGCCAACGTCATCCGCACCGGCATGGCCCACGCCCCCGGCAAGCTCGTCGCCGACCTGCGCATCGCGCGCGGCCTCGACTACTACACCGGCACCGTCTACGAGACCCAGTTCGTCGGGCACGAGTCGTGGGGGTCGTTCTGCTCCGGCGGCCGCTACGACGCCCTCGCCAGCGACGGGAAGAACACCTATCCGGGCGTCGGCATCTCCATCGGCGTGACCCGCATCCTCGGCCTGCTCATCGGCCGCGGGCTCGTCACCGCGTCACGCTCGACGCCTGCCGCCGTGCTCGTCGCCCTGACCGACGACGAGTCGCGCGAGGGTGCGGTCGCCGTGGCCACGGCCCTGCGCCGCCGCGGGATCGCCTGCGAGGTCGCACCGTCGGCAGCCCGCTTCGGCAAGCAGATCCGCTACGCCGAGCGTCGCGGCATCCCCTACGTGTGGTTCCCCGGGGCGGGGGAGTCCGGCGACGAGGTCAAGGACATCCGCAGCGGCGAGCAGGTCCCGGCCACCGCCGACGCGTGGACCCCGCCGGCTGACGACCTCGTGCCGCAGGTCACGCGAGCCGACTGACCCGAGGTGCGCGACCGACCGCGTGCGGAGGTCAGGTGCCGGGCGGCGGGCGCAGGCCCTGGTCACGCAGCTCGAGCAGGGCGAGCTCCCGAATGACCTCACGGTCCTGGCGCCGCCACGCCCCGGCGGGGTCGTCGGAGACGCGGGCCAGTGCACGCATCGGCTGCGTCGCCATCGCACGGAGGGCGAAGAGGTCGAGGTCCTCACCGGCATCGATGAAGCGCTGCGACTGGGTCGCGTTGCGCACGAAGCGAACCCGGACGTAGAGCCAGACCGCGAGGACGAGGACGATCGGCACGAGCGCCAGGGCGATCCCGAGCCCGAGGGCGAGCGTGTCGACCGTGTCGGCCATCGACGTCCCGGCCTGCTGGAGCGTCGTGCCGGACCCGGCGGCCTGGGTCAGCCACGTCTTCAGCTGGTCACCCACGAGCGGCAGCTGCCCGGCCTGGTCGCCCGCGCCCGTGAGGGCCCCGTTGACGGACTTCCCGGCCGACGTGATCGAGTCCGCAGGGGCACGCAGCTGCTCGACCGTGTCGTGGACCTGGCGACCGGCATACACCCAGAGGCCGATCCACAGGAGCATGAGCACGTCGGACAGCAGCTGTCGGGTGCGTCGGGCGGGGGTGTCTGCGTAGAGCTTCACGGGCCCATGTTGGCGAAGACGACGACGAAGAACACGACGAGGGCGATGAAAGCGGCGAATCCTCCCACCAGGGAGGCCACGAGGAAGCCCCCCGCGAACGAGCGAAGTGCCGGGAGAGCCGTGGCCGCCGCCGCGACCGCGAGGCCGATCACGAGCAGCACGAACGCCTCGGGTGGCTCCACGCCCTGGAAGATCGGCCCCCAGACGGCTGCCACGGCGAAGAGCACGCCGGCGACGACGCCCTGGCGCCGCGTCAGCACGATGGCGCCCCCGCCCGGCCACCGCGCGGGCCTCCGCTGCCTCGGCGGCCGTGAACCGGCCGGCGCCACCGGCCAGCTGTATCCCTCGTGCGCCGGCGGATCGGTCACGGCCCCTCCTTCTCCGAGCTCGTCGGCCGCGGATGGCGGTGACCACACTGTGGCACGAGGCCGGGCCGGTCAGCGGCAGTTGCAGGAGGTCGTGACCGGGCCGTGACACCCATGGATACAGTGGGCTCGCGGCCCCTGCGGGCCTCTTCTCACCACGGCAACGGCGCCATGGTCGAGTCAGTCCGGAAGGAAGTGCAGCAGCATGAAGGTCGGCATCCCCCGCGAGGTCAAGAACCACGAGTACCGCGTGGCCATCACCCCCTCAGGCGTCCACGAGCTCACCGAGAACGGTCACGACGTCATCGTGGAGAAGGACGCCGGTGTCGGTTCGCAGATCAGCGACGACGACTACGTCGCGGCAGGCGCCCGCATCCTCGGCTCCGCCGACGACGTCTGGGGCGAGGCGGAGATGGTGCTCAAGGTCAAGGAGCCCGTGGCCGAGGAGTACCACCGGATGCGCGAGGGCCTGACCCTCTTCACGTACCTGCACCTCGCGGCCGACAAACCGCTCACCGAGGAGCTCGTCAAGCGCAAGGTCACCGGCATCGCCTACGAGACCGTGCAGCTGCCATCCGGGGCCCTGCCGCTGCTCTACCCGATGTCCGAGGTGGCCGGCTGTCTCGCCCCGCAGGTCGGTGCCCACGCGCTGATGCGCGCCCAGGGCGGCCGCGGCGTGCTCATGGGCGGCGTCGGTGGCGTGGCCAACGCCAAGGTCGTCATCCTCGGTGCCGGCGTGTCGGGCCAGAACGCCGCCAACATCGCGCTCGGCATGGGTGCCGACGTCACGCTGCTCGACACCGACCTCGACAAGCTGCGGATGTCCTTCTGGCGCTACGAGAACCAGGTCCACGGCCTCGCGTCCAACCGCCTCACGGTGCAGCAGCAGGTCCAGGAGGCCGACATGGTCATCGGGGCCGTGCTCATCCCCGGTGCGGCCGCCCCCAAGCTCGTCTCCAACGAGCTCGTCTCCCAGATGAAGCCGGGCTCCGTGCTCGTCGACATCGCCATCGACCAGGGCGGCTGCTTCGAGGACAGCCACGCCACGACGCACGCCGACCCCACCTACACGGTGCACAACTCGGTCTTCTACTGCGTCGCGAACATGCCCGGCGCCGTGCCCAACACGTCCACCTACGCGCTGACGAACTCGACGCTGCCGTATGCCGTGAAGCTCGCCAACCAGGGGTGGCGCGACGCGCTGCGCGCCGACCACGCGCTCGGACTCGGTCTCAACACGCACGACGGGCACGTCACGTACGCCGGCGTCGCGGAGGCCCACGGCATGACGTCGGTTGGTCTCGACGAGGCCCTGTCCTGACCGAGCAGGTCGTCACCGAGCCACCCGCGGCACGGCCCTCGCGCCTCGAGCGCGACGTCCGCGGGTGGCTCGACCACGTCCGCGTCGAGAAGGGCGCGTCCGACAACACCCTCAAGTCCTACGCCCGCGACCTGCGCTCCTACGCAGCGTTCCTGGCGGCCAAGGGGATCGACGACCCGAGCCGGGTCACCGAGGCCGACGTCACCGACTTCCTCGCCTCCCTGCGCGAGCGCGGGCTCGCGGCCTCGTCCGCGGCCCGCACGCTCGTCGCCGTGCGCGGCTTCCACCGGTTCCTCGCGCTCGAGGGCGAGGTCGCCGGCGACCCGGCGGCCAACGTCGCCCCGCCCAAGCCACCCGCCCGGCTGCCCAAGGCGATCCCGATCGAGGCCGTGGAACGGCTGCTCGCGGCGGCATCGGTCGGCGACACGCCCGAGTCACTGCGCGACCGTGCCCTCCTCGAGGTCCTCTACGGCGTCGGCGCCCGCATCAGCGAGGCCGTCGACCTCGACGTCGACGACATCGAGACCGCCGGACCCGCAGACGGCTCCGGGACCGCCCCGAACGGCGGGGGAGTGGCGTCCGTCCGGCTGCACGGCAAGGGTGGCAAGGAGCGCGTCGTCCCCGTCGGCCGCTACGCGGTCGAGGCCGTGACGGCATACCTCGTCCGGGGCCGTCCGGCCCTCGCCACGCACGGACAAGGGGGGCCGGCGCTCTTCCTCAACCAGCGGGGGGCGCGCCTCTCGCGGCAGTCGGCCTGGGCGATCATCCGCCGCGCCGCCGAGCGGGCCGACCTCACCGAGCACGTGTCGCCCCACACGCTGCGCCACTCCTTCGCCACCCACCTGCTCGACGGCGGGGCGGACGTCCGCGTCGTCCAGGAGCTGCTCGGGCACGCCTCCGTGACCACCACCCAGATCTACACGATGGTGTCGGTCCACCGACTCCGCGAGGTCTATGCGGGCGCCCACCCCCGTGCCCGCTGATAAGGTCACACGTGATCAGCGCGAGGCTGACCGCAGCATCCCAGGGCAAGGCCGAGCGGAGTGGAACACCCGGTGAACGAGGAGTCACACGACACCATGCAGTCCGTGCCGTCCGAGGACCTCGACCAGCCCCGACAGAGTCCGGTCGGTGCCGCCCCGCGGGTCGCCCACCTGCCCGGCACCGAGTCCGCCGGCTCCGGGGCCATGGGCCCGACCGGCCGTCCGCTGCCCGACTTCCCGACCCCCGTGCCGCTCTCGAGCCACGGGCCCGCGCGCATCATCGCCATGTGCAACCAGAAGGGCGGCGTCGGCAAGACGACGACGACGATCAACCTCGGTGCCGCGCTGGCCGAGCTCGGTCGCAAGGTCCTCGTCATCGACTTCGACCCGCAGGGTGCGCTCTCCGTCGGTCTCGGCGTCAACGCGCAGGAGCTCGACACGACGATCTACAACCTCCTCGTCGAGCGCGGCCACGAGATCCACGACGTCATCCAGCAGACGCGCACGCCCAACCTCGACCTCGTGCCGGCCAACATCGACCTGTCCGCGGCCGAGGTCCAGCTCGTCGGTGAGGTCGCCCGCGAGCAGATCCTCGCCCGCGTCCTGCGCCCCGTCGTCGACGAGTACGACCTCGTCCTCATCGACTGCCAGCCGTCGCTCGGCCTGCTCACGGTCAACGCCCTGACGGCCGCGCACGGCGTCATCATCCCGCTCGAGTGCGAGTTCTTCGCGATGCGCGGCGTCGCCCTGCTCATCGACACGATCGACAAGATCACCGACCGGCTCAACCCGCGCCTGCAGGTCGACGGCATCCTCGCCACCATGTACGACAGCCGGACCCTGCACAGCCGGGAGGTCGTGCGCTCGGTCGTCGACCACTTCGGCGAGCAGGTCTTCCACACGGTGATCAGCCGCACCGTGAAGTTCCCCGACGCGACCCTGGCCGCCGAGCCGATCACGTCCTACTCGTCCGAGCACTCCGGTGCCAACGCCTACCGCCAGCTCGCCCGTGAGCTCATCGCGCGCGGCGGCGCGGCCTGATCCGCAGTGATCTGATGACCGAGCAGGACACCGTCGACCGCCCCGCGGTCGACGCCGACGACGCTGCCGTGCCCCCGGACCCGATGGTCGAGGTAGCACCAGCCCAGGAGCTGACGCCCGGCGGTGTCATCACGCGACGCTCTGCAGCCCCCTTCGAGGTGCACCTCGACGTCTTCTCCGGGCCCTTCGACCTCCTGCTCGGCCTCATCAGCAAGCACAAGCTCGACATCACCGAGGTCGCCCTCGCCAAGGTCACCGACGAGTTCGTCGCGCACATCAAGACCGCCCAGGCAGCCAACAGCGACTGGGACCTCGGCCAGGCCTCGGAGTTCCTCCTCATCGCGGCGACCCTGCTCGACCTCAAGGCCTCGCGCCTGCTCCCGCAGTCGGGCCCCCAGGACGACGAGGACCTCGCGCTCATCGAGGCGCGTGACCTGCTCTTCGCCCGGCTCCTGCAGTACCGCGCCTACAAGGACATCGCGGCCACCTTCCGTGAGCGGATGGCCACGGCCGGCCGCATCACCCCGCGCCAGGCCGGTCTCGAGCCGGAGTTCGCGGCACTGCTGCCCGAGCTCGTCATCGCCATCACACCCGAGCAGTTCGCGATGATCGCCGCCCGGGCGATGACGCCGAAGGTGGCGCCCACCGTCGGGCTCGAGCACCTCCACGCACCGCAGGTCAGCGTCCGGGAGCAGGCGGCGATCATCGTCGAGCGCCTGCGCCACCGCGGACAGGTCTCGTTCCGCAGCCTCGTGGCCGACGCCGACAGCACCCTCGTCATCGTGGCGCGCTTCCTCGCCCTGCTCGAGCTGTTCAAGGAGGCGGCGATCGCCTTCGAGCAGGCCGAGGCGCTCGGCGAGCTCGACATCCGCTGGACGGGCACCGACGACGGCGACATCGCCATCGACGACGAGTTCGACGAGGACGACGAGGACGACGAGAACGAGGACGACGTCGAGGGCGCCGAGGGTGACGCGCCGACGCCGGACACCGAGCAGACGGGTGGCGACGCCACCTCACGAAGAGGAGCAGACGATGAGTGACCAGTCGGCGCAGGGGCCCGACGCGACCGTCGAGCCCGAGGTGCTCGGCGACCGCGAGGGTGCCGACGAGCAGATCGCCTTCGACATCAACGACTTCCCGGGCGGAGCCCGCTCGGCGCTCGAGGCCGTGCTCATGGTCGTCGACGAGCCGGTGACCGAGGTCGCCCTCGCGTCGGCACTCGAGCTGCCCGTCGACGACGTGCGGGTCCATCTGCACGCCCTCGAGGAGGAGTATGCCGCCGCGCAGCGCGGGTTCACCCTCCGCAGCGTGGCGGGCGGATGGCGCGTCTACAGCCGGTCCGACTTCGCGCCCGTGGTCGAGAAGTTCGTCCTCGACGGCCAGCAGGCCAAGCTGACCCAGGCCTCGCTCGAGACGCTCGCCGTCATCGCCTACCGCCAGCCGGTCTCCCGCGCCCGCGTCAGTGCCGTCCGCGGCGTCAACGTCGACGGCGTCGTCCGCACGCTGGCGTCGCGCGGCCTCATCGAGGAGGTCGAGGACGTGGGCGAGAGCGGTGCCATGCTCTTCCGCACGACCCCCTACTTCCTCCAGCGGATGGGACTGTCGTCGCTCGACGACCTCCCGGCGTTGGCGCCCTACCTCCCGGACGCCGACGTCATCGACGAGCTCATCGAGGAAGGACACGCATGAGCGAGTACTCCAGGTCCCCCCGCCAGCCGCGCAAGAAGGGGTCCGGGCCCACCGGAGGCCCCGGAAGCGTCGGCGGCGCCCGCCGTGGCGGCCGACCCGTGGCGGGCGGCAAGAGCGCCGGCGGCAAGACCGGCGGCAAGGGCTCCGGCCCGCGCTTCGCAGGCTCGACGAAGGCCAGCCAGCCCACCAGGCTGCCCGACCGCAAGCCCGCACCCGAGATCGACGTCCACGACCCCGACGGCGTGCGCCTGCAGAAGCTCATGGCCGCCGGCGGCGTCGGCTCGCGGCGTGTCTGCGAGAACCTCATCGAGCAGGGGCGCGTCGAGGTCGACGGCCAGATCGTCACGGAGCTCGGCGTGCGCATCAACCCGCAGACCCAGGTCGTCCACGTCGACGGCGTCCGCGTCAACCTCGACGAGGACCGCGTCTACCTCGCCTTCAACAAGCCCAAGGGCGTCGTGACGACGATGCACGACGAGCTCGGCCGCATCTCGCTCGAGGACTACGTCGGCAACCGCGAGCAGCGCCTCTTCCACGTGGGGCGTCTCGACGCCGACACCGAGGGTCTGCTCCTGCTCACCAACGACGGCGACCTCGCCCACCGGCTGCAGCACCCGGCATACGGCGTCCTCAAGACGTACGTCGCGACGATCCGCGGCCCGGTGCAGCGCGACGTCGGCAAGCGCCTGCGCGAGGGCGTCGAGCTCGAGGACGGTCCCGTCAGCGTCGACTCCTTCCGGATCGTCGACCACCAGCCGGGCAAGGCCATGGTCGAGGTGGTGCTCCACGAGGGCCGCAAGCACGTCGTGCGCCGCATGCTCGAGGCGGTCGGGCACCCGGTTCTCGAGCTCGTCCGCACCGAGGTCGGCCCGATCCGTCTCGCCGACCTCAAGTCCGGGCGCACCCGACGCCTCAACAAGGCCGAGATCGGGGCGCTCTACAAGGCCGCCGGTCTGTGATCCGGACGTCCCGGACCCGGGACGACCGGCTCGCTACGCTGACGGGGTGAGCACGCACGTCCGCATCGTCGGCGCTGGGCTGATCGGGACCAGTCTCGGGATCGCGCTGTCCAACAACGGATTTCGGGTGTCGCTGGACGACCCGTCACCGACGGCCGTCCAGCTGGCGCGCGACCTCCGGGCGGGCGAGATGGCCGAGGACGTGACGGACGCCCCGGACGTCGTCGTCGTCGCGGCGCCGCCCGACGTCGCCGCTCGCGTCGTCGTCGACGCGCTGGGCCGGTGGCCCGACGCAGTCGTCACCGACGTCGCCTCCGTCAAGGAGTCGGTGCTCCGCGTCGTCCTCGACTCGGGCGCCGACGCGAGCCGCTACGTCGGGTCACACCCGATGGCCGGTCGCGAGCGCTCGGGCGCCGCAGCCGCCCGGGCCGACCTCTTCGACGGCCGGGCGTGGGTCGTCGTGCCGCACGAGGCCTCGACCGACGCGGCGGTGCGTCGCGTGAGGGAGCTCGCCCTCGCCGTCGGCTCCGCCGTCCGGGTCATGCCGGCCCACGAGCACGACGAGGCCGTGGCAGCCGTCTCGCACGTGCCCCAGCTCGCGGCGAGCATCGTCGCCGCGTGCCTGCGCGAACTGCCCGAGTCCGCCGTCGGTCTCGCCGGCCAGGGACTGCGCGACGTGACCCGGATCGCGGCGAGCGACCCACGGCTGTGGACCCAGATCCTCGCCGGCAACGCACCCGCCGTGCGCGACGTCCTGCGCCACGTCCGCGACCAGGTCGACGACGTCGTCGGGGCCCTCGACACCCTCGTGGACGCCGACGGCGCCGGCTCGCTCGGCACGCTGAGCCGGGTCCTCGAGGCCGGCAACCTCGGCCACGCACGGATCCCCGGCAAGCACGGTGCGGCTCCCGCCGCGTACGAGGTCGTCTCCGTCGTCGTCCCCGACGAGCCGGGATCACTGGCCCGGCTGCTCACGGACGTCGGCCATGCCGGCATCAACCTCGAGGACCTCCACCTCGAGCACGGGCTCGGGCAGGCCGTCGGCGTCGCCGAGATCTCGGTCGTGCCCGCGTCCGTCGAGCCGTTGCGAGCCGAGCTGGCCCGCCTCGGCTGGCGCGTGCACGACTGACGGCGCCGCCCCTCGGGCGGGGCCGGGGACGGCCCGGTCGAGGCACTATCCTCGTCCGCATGTCGCAGACCCCCGAGGACCCCCTGTCCGGTTTCGTCATCGCTGTCGACGGTCCCTCGGGGTCCGGCAAGTCGAGCGTCAGCAAGCAGGTGGCCCGGTCCCTCGGCTACGGCTACCTCGACACCGGCGCGATGTACCGCGCCCTCACGTGGTGGTGCCTCCACGAGGGTGTGGACCTGACCGATGCCGACGCGATCACCGCTGCGGCGCAAGGCTTTCCGCTGTCCATCGGCACGGATCCCGACGCGCCTACCGTGGAGGTCGGCGGCACCGACGTCGCCGGTGCCATCCGCGAGACGGGGATCTCGACCAGCGTCTCCGCGGTCGCCACCGTCATCCCCGTGCGCGAGATCCTGCGGGTCCTCCAGCGCCGCCTCATCTCCGAGGCTGCCGCGGCCACCGGTGGCGTCGTCGCCGAGGGACGGGACATCACGACTGTGGTCGCCCCCGACGCGCCCGTGCGCATCCTGCTCACCGCGTCCGAGGAGGCCCGCCTCGCACGACGCTCGACCGAGCTGCACGGGGCCGCCGACGCCGACGCCGTCGCGGCGACCCGGTCGCAGATCGTCGACCGCGACAAGGCCGACTCCGCCGTGTCGGAGTTCACCGTGGCCGCCGACGGCGTCACGACGATCGACACGTCCCACCTCGACTTCGAGGGCTCGGTCGAGGCGGTGCTCCAGGTGGTCGAAGCGGCCCGGGCATGAGCCAGGCGGTCGCTCCCCATCCGAACCGGGCCCGGATCGGCCGCCCGATCGGCAAGGTCATCTTCAGCACCCTCTACCGGGGCCTGGCCCTGCACCCCGAGCGGGTGCCGCTCACGGGGCCGGTCATCCTCGTCGCCAACCACGCGGCGTTCCTCGACGGGCCCCTCGTCTTCGGCCTGGCGCCGCGCGCCGTGAGCTTCCTCGTCAAGCAGGAGGCCTTCTCGGGCTTCTGGGGCTGGACGATCCGCAACGTCGGCCAGATCCCCATCGACCGCTCCGTCGGGGACCGCGCGGCGTTGGCCTCGGCCAGCGCCGTCCTCGAGGGCGGGGGTGCGGTCGGGATCTTTCCCGAGGGCAACCGCGGTGACGGTGAGGTCCACCAGGTCAACCACGGGGCCGCCTGGATCGCGCTGCGCACCGACGCGCAGATCGTGCCGGTCGCGGTCAGCGGGACGCGCATCCCGGGCGCGACGAAGGACGACTGGCCGGCCTTCCGGTCGCGGCTTGTCGTCGACTTCGGGGACCCGTTCCGGCTCGTCGTCGACCCCTCTGCGCCCGGTCGGGACCGTCTCCGGCTGGCCAGTGACCACCTGCGGGACGCCCTCGCGTCACATGTACGCCGCTCGCGGGTGGAGAATGGTTCCTCAACAGACGTTCACTGATTCGAGGACACCGTGACTGACGAGACCGCCCGCCCCATCGACGAGGGCGCTCCGATCTCGACCGCCGACCCCTCCGTCGACGACGCCGCCGTGGAGCGCGCCCTGCGCGCCGGGCTCGACGACTTCGAGCTCAGCCCCGAGGACCAGGCGCTGCTCGACGCCCAGGGGCCGATCTCCGACGACGGCGCGGGGCAGGGCCCGCTGCCCGTCGTGGCCGTGGTCGGCCGACCCAACGTGGGCAAGTCGAGCCTGGTCAACCGCATCCTGCGGCGCCGCGAGGCCGTCGTCGAGGACGTGCCGGGTGTGACGCGTGACCGCGTCTCCTACGAGGCCGAGTGGGGCGGGCGCCGCTTCACCATCGTCGACACCGGCGGCTGGGAGGCGGACGCCACAGGCATCCACCTGCGCGTCGCCGAGCAGGCCGAGATCGCGATCGACCTCGCCGACGTCGTCATGTTCGTCGTCGACGCCACGGTCGGCGCGACGGACGACGACGAGGCGGTCGTCAAGCTGCTGCGCCGCTCCGGCAAGCCGGTGGTGCTCGTGGCCAACAAGGTCGACGACCAGCGCGGCGAAGCCGACGCGGCGATGCTGTGGAGCCTCGGCCTCGGCCAGCCGTTCCCGGTGTCCGCCGTGCACGGCCGCGGGAGCGGCGACGCCCTCGACGCCGTGCTCGAGGTGCTGCCCGACGTGTCCGCGCACGGCGCGTACGCCCAGGGTGGTCCGCGGCGGGTGGCGCTCGTCGGGCGCCCCAACGTCGGCAAGTCGAGCCTGCTCAACCGTCTCGCGGGGTCCGAGCGCGTCGTCGTCGACAACGTGGCCGGCACCACGCGTGACCCGGTCGACGAGCTCATCGAGCTCGGCGGCAAGACCTGGCGCTTCGTCGACACCGCCGGCATCCGGCGCCGCGTCCACCAGAGCCGGGGCGCGGACTTCTACGCGTCGCTGCGCACCCAGACGGCTTTGGAGAAGGCCGAGGTGGCCGTCGTGCTCATCGACGCCGAGGAGCCCATCGCCGAGCAGGACATCCGTGTCGTGCAGCAGGTCATCGACTCGGGCCGAGCCCTCGTCATCGCGTACAACAAGTGGGACACCCTCGACGAGGAGCGCCGCTACTACCTCGAGCGCGAGATCGAGAAGGAGCTCGTCCAGGTGCCGTGGGCACCCCGGGCCAACGTCTCCGCGCGCACGGGTCGTCACATGGACCGCCTCGTGCCCGCCATCGAGACCGCCCTCGAGTCGTGGGACACCCGTGTCCCCACCGGCCGGCTCAACGCCTTCCTCGGCGAGATCGTGGCCGCCCACCCGCACCCGCTGCGTGGTGGCAAGCAGCCCCGCATCCTCTTCGCGACCCAGGCCTCGACGCGTCCGCCGCGCTTCGTCATCTTCGCGTCGGGCTTCATCGAGGCCGGCTACCGCCGCTTCATCGAGCGTCGCCTGCGCGAGCAGTTCGGCTTCGAGGGCACGCCGATCGAGGTCTCGGTCCGCGTCCGCGAGAAGCGCCGGCGCTGACCTGCCGCTGTCCCGACGGGGCACACGGCCGCTCCCGGGGGCCGATTGGGACCAGCGGCATCCGGTGCGCTAATGTTCCTTTCGCCCCGAGGGGCATTCGGGCTGTGGCGCAGCTTGGTAGCGCACTTGACTGGGGGTCAAGGGGTCGCAGGTTCAAATCCTGTCAGCCCGACCGAACGACGAAGGGCCGCACTCTCCACGGAGAGGGCGGCCCTTCGTCGTGCCCTCGCTCGCGTGCTGGTCGCGCGTGCCGTCGACGGGGTCTGAATCTGCTTGTTGTGCAAGGTGTCCCGGCCGTCACTGCAAGGTCTCCGCCGTGGCCACAAGCAACCCGCAAGGTATGCGCAACGTTGTCCGAGGTGCCCCTGAATCGGCCGAAACGCGTGTCACTGTTCCCTCAGCAGCACACCAAGAACCGGTAAAGCCACTCGAGGGAAGGTCATGGGGATCACCATGCGCACTCAGAAGAAGTCCAGCTCCAAGAAGAAGAAGTCCGCAGCCTTCCTCGCAGCCGGGGTCATCGGCCTCGCAACCGCCGGCGGCGCCTACGCCTACTGGACGAGCCTTGGTGGCGGAAGCGGCACGGCCTCCACGCGGGCCGGCGCCGACAACGTCTTCCTCGTCACCGGCGGCAGCGCGACGGCGATGTTCCCCGGCGACTCGGCGCAGACGATCACGGCGACGGTCAAGAACACCGGCACCGAGAACTACAAGATCCAGGCGGTCAAGGCCTACGTCACGACGAACAAGTCGAACTGCGACGGCAGCGACTACAAGCTGAACGGCGCCGTGGCCCCGCTCACCGAGGCCACGGCCGTGTCGCTCTCCGTCGTTCCCGTCGACCTCGCGCCGGCCGCGACGACGACCGTCGACTACACCCTGCAGTTCAACAACAAGGCGACGAGCCAGGACGCCTGCAAGGGCGCCACGGTGACCATCAACTACATCGCCAGCTGAGACCCGGAAGGGGTGGGACGCCGCATCGACCCCGGCGCCCCGCCCCTTCCGCGTCCCTCGCAGGACCGCACAAAGCGCTGGCCCGCACCGACCACGACCGGGGGAGTCCCATGAAGACGCCGACGAACGCCAGGCACACCGCCCTGGCGCTGCTCGGCGTCTTCGTCGCGCTCCTCGTCACGGTCCACGGGATGCCCCGTGCGGCCTCGGGTCAGTCTGTCGTCAGCCCCGTCATCACCTCGCGTCCGGCCGACCCGTCAGCCAGCACGACGGCGACGTTCGCCTTCGCGGCCCTGTCGGGTGCCGCCTTCCGGTGCGCCCGCGACGGGTCCACCTTCACGGCGTGCGCGAGCCCGGTCACCTACACCGGCCTCACGCAGGGCAGGCACACCTTCAGCATCGTGACGGTCGTTGCCGGCACGGAGAGCATCCCCACGGCCTACGACTGGGTCGTCGACACCGTGGCACCGCCCGCTCCCGTGCTGACCACGGTGCCGGCGAACCCCACGAGCAACGCCACGAACACCGCGAGCTGGACCAGCGCCGAGGCGGGGGCCGCGTTCCGCTGCTCCCTCGAGAACGGCCCCTGGACCACGTGCACGTCGCCGCTGACGTGGGTCATCGACACCTCGAACAACGGACAGCACCAGCTCGCCGTCCAGGCCGTCGATGCAGCGGGCAACGTCTCCGCGACGACGGCCTACGCGTTCAAGTACCAGAAGGGCCTGCCCGAGAGCGGCGTGCCCTTCACCGTCGCGGGGAGCGTCGGTGACCTCGTGCCGGGCGTGTGGCGTCCCCTCTCGGTGACGGTCACGAACCCGAACCCCGTCACCATCAGGGTCTCGGCGCTGACGGTCGCCGTCGCGGCCGACAGCACCCCGCCCGGCTGCACCTCGGCAGCGAACCTCGAGCTGCGCCAGCCCTCGGTCACGACGAGCTCCGTGCTGCTCGTCGCGTCCCGCGGCTCGGTCACCCTTCCCGACCAGGGAGTGGCGACCGCGGAGATCCGCCTGCGCAACCTGCCGACCGTCAACCAGGACGTCTGCAAGAACAAGAGCTTCGCGCTCACGTGGTCGGGCACGGCGAGCAACTGATGCCTGCCCCGACACCCCCGAAGACGCGCGCACGCCGTGCAGCCCCGAGCCGCGGCGTGCGCGCCCTCCACGTCACCGTCCTGCTGGCGGTGCTCATGACGGTGTCCGGCACTGCCTGGGCGTCCTGGACCGTGACCGGACGCGGCGCCGGCACGGCCCCGACGGCAACCCTCACGGCCCCGACGTCGGTCACGGCCACGGCAGCCGCCGGGGCCACGACCGTGTCCGTCGCATGGTCCGCGCCGACGACGGGGGTGGCCCCCACGGGCTACCGCATCGACCGCACCGACGTCGGCAGCGCTGCCACCGTCGCCGCCTGCGGCACGTCGCCCTCCTCGCTCCTCGCCACGACATCCTGCAACGACGCGTCGGTGCCTGACGGGAGCTACCGCTACACCGTCGTCGCCGTGCGCTCCGGGTGGACGGCGACGAGCGCATCGAGCGCCTCCGTGACCGTCCTGGCCTCGGTTGGCACGACCACCTCGGTGACGTCGTCGGCCAACCCGTCGGTGGTGGGCCAGTCCGTGACCTACACCGCCACCGTCAGCGCGGCCTCCGGGACACCGACCGGGGCGGTCGCGTTCCGCGACGGCGGCTCCGCGATCACGTGCGCCGGCGGCTCCCAGACGCTCAGCTCCGGCACCGCGACGTGCACGGTGCCCCAGGCGTCCGCCGGCACCCGGTCGATCACGGCGGCGTATGCCGGGTCGGCACCGTACGCGGCATCGTCGTCGTCCTCGCTGTCGCAGGTCGTCGCCCCGGCATCGACGACGACGTCACTCACGTCGTCGGCGAACCCTTCGGCCGTCGGTCAGCCCGTGACCTACACGGCCAGCGTGTCGGTGTCCGCGCCCGGAGGCGGCGCCCCGAGCGGGACGGTCACCTTCAAGGACGGCTCGACGCCCCTGGCCTGCGCGGGCGGCACGCAGACCCTCGGCTCCGGATCGGCGACCTGCGTGGTGACCCACACCGCTGCCGGGACGCGCAGCGTCACCGCCGTCTACTCCGGCTCGGCCGACCACCTCACGTCCACCTCGCCGACCGTCAACCAGGTCGTCGGGCCGGCGGCCACGACGACCACCCTGACGACCTCGGCGCAGACGGTCCGGAGCGGCCAGAGCGTCACCTACACCGCGACCGTGGCGGCCACGGCTCCCGGCGGGGGAGTGCCGACCGGCACCGTGACCTTCAAGGACGGCTCGACCGTGATCAGCTGCTCGTCCGGCACACAGACCCTCAGCGCGTCGGGTGTCGCCACCTGCACGACGACCTTCACGACGACCGGCACCCGGTCGGTCACGGCGGCGTATGCCGGCACGACGAACCACTCGGCGTCGACGTCCGCATCGCTGAGCCAGGGGGTCGTCAACGGCCAGGCGGCTGGGCTCGTCTTCTCGAACGTCACCGTGGGTGGCACCTCGGTGACTCCGAGCTGCACCGGCACGGTTGGCTCCTCGTACAGCTGCACGGTGCCCGGCGGCAACAACGCGGTCGTCGTGGCGAACGTCGGGTTCGCGAGCAGCACGCAGGCGCCGGTGCCCTACAGCGGCGCGACCGAGAGCATCGGCTGGACCTCGTCGGGCAAGACCGCCGGCGCAGGGACCGTCACCGTGGCCCCGAACGCCACGACCTCGTCCGCCACGGTGACGGCGACGAAGAACGGCGTGAACCCCGCCTCCGTCACGGTGACGTTCACCGAGGCCGGTGGGTCGACGTGGACCGCGGTGCTGACGGTCTCCTGAGCGTCAGCCTCCCCGGAGTCCCCGGAGTCCCCGGAGTAGTCCGAGTCCCCGAGGGCTCAGGCGCGACGGGTCAGCGCGTCGGCCCTGGCCCGGACGGCCTTGAGGCTCCGGCGCGTGCGTCGGCGGGCGCCGGCGTAGATCTCGCGGCTCCGTGACGGCCTGCTGCCGGGGTCGACGGTCAGGGTCCAGTAGTCGGTCGACTTCTTGACCGAGGCCACGGTCGGCTTCCGGTAGGGCGGGTCGAGGGTGAGGTGCGGGCGCTCCCAGGCCACGTTCCGCTTGACGACCTTCGCCGGTGAGCCCGCGCCGACGACGTTGTTGGGCAGGGACCGCGTCACGACCGAGCGCATGCCGACGACGGTGCCGTCGCCGATGGTCACGCCACCGAGGACGCAGGCGCCGAGGCCGAGCCACACGTGGTTGCCGATGACGATCGACCTGGCCGCGTTGACGCGCTTGCCGGTGCGGACGTCGAAGATGGGGTGGCCGTCGTCGGCGCGGATCTGGATGTCGGACGCGATCATGACGTCGTCGCCGATCGTGATCGACGTGCCCTCCGCCGTCGACATGGCCACCGTCGTCGTCGACGACACGTTCTTGCCGATGCGCACCTGGCAGCCGTCCCCGACGCGGATCGCCGCGCGCAGACCCGGCACGCCGCGGCTGCTGCCGATCTCCACGAGGCCGTCGTCGCAGTCGAAGTCGACGAAGAGCTGGGCGATGTTCTGCTGGCTCGCGACACGCAGGACGTTGTTGCGTCCCTTGAACTTCACCCGGATGTTCTTGTCGACGCTCCCGCTGAACTCGATGCGGTTCCCCCGGTCGTCGTCGTACGCCTCGAGGGTCGTCACATGGTTCATGGCGGCGAGCCTAGTGGTTGCTGAGAACTGGTTGAAAGCCCGACGAGCGCGGGCAGACTCGAGCTGCGAGGTGACCTGCGCAGATGCCCGTCGCGGGTGGTGCCGGTCCCTCGGTGACGGCACGAACCGGTCAGGAGGAGGACATTCTCGAGCGTGCCTCGGCCCGCGTCGTGGGTGCCGGCGGCCCGCTCGCAGCCCGGACGAGGTCACCCGCGGTGGGGCCCTGGTGCTCCGACTCGTCGACCGTGCGCGGCTCACCCCGGCCGCGTCCGTCGCCGTCCACCGGCGCACGCGTCCGCGCTGCACCGACGGTGAGGGCCGCGACCGCCGTCGTGACGGGTACGGCGAGCACGAGGCCGATGGCGCTGGCGAGCGTGCGCACGATCTCCTCCGAGAGCGACTCCGTCTGGAGCATCTCGAGCACAGGCCGCTCGTAGAGGAAGAGGAGGAGCAGCACGGGTAGCGCCGCACCGGCATACGCGAAGACGATCGTGTAGATCGTCGAGGCGATGTGGTCGCGCCCGATGCGCATGCCCGACTGGAAGAGCGCCCGTCGCCCCATCGAGGGGGCCGCCGCACGCAGCTCCCACACGGCCGAGGACTGCGTGATCGTCACGTCATTGAGGACGCCCAGACCGGCCACGATGATCGCGCACGTCAGCAGCTCGCGCGGGTTCATCGTCGTGACGAAGGAGGCCAGGGTGGCGCCCTCGTCGTTGGCGACCCCGCTGAGGCGTGCCAGGTCGACGGCGAGCAGACCCAGACCGGCCGTGACCGCGACGCCGAAGAGCGTGCCGGCGAGGGCCGTGCTCGTCCGCACCGAGAGCCCGTGGGCGAGGTAGAGCACGACGAACATGATCGCCGAGGAGCCGATGAGGGCCACGAGCAGCCCCGACTGGCCCTCGAGCAGGGCCGGCAGCATGAACTTGACGACGACGAAGCCGCCGAAGACGAGACCGGCGAGAGCCAGGATCCCGCGCCACCGCGCGACCACCGCCACGACGACGAGGAAGAGCGCGAGCATGAGCGACAGGGGAGCCCCGCGCTGCACCTGGAGGAAGGAGTACGTCTCGGGCTGGGTGTCCTGTGGCGGGGTCCGCAGCAGCATGACGGTGTCGCCCTCGCGCAGGCCCGACGTGGAGACCGTGGGAGGCACCGAGACGGACACGACCGGACGCACGTCGCCGGACGTCGCGGTGGGTTGCTCGAGCTGCACCGTGATCGCGCCGCAGGTCGGGTTGCCATCGACGACGTCACCGCCCTGACCGCCGGCGGGGCCGGCCGCCGTGCTGCCCTCGGCACCCTCGCAGACCGGGAGGACCCGCTGGACCTCGGCGACGGGAAAGGTCACCCCGGGAGCCGCGAAGTCGGACGTGCCCACCCGGACGGCCGCCTGCGACTCCGCCGGCCAGTAGCGCACGAGACCGAAGATCGTGGCCGCGGCAGCGAGCGTGATCAGGAGGGTGAGGCCGACCCGGGCCAGCGTGCTGACGGCGACGGTGCCGGACGCTGCACGGGCTCCGTGGGCATGGCTGTGTGAGTGTCCGCCGGGCATGGTGCCGAGTGTGCCAGAGCAGACCGGCGGGGACGCACCCGCGGCACCGCCCCTCGCACGTTCCGCGCGGACTCCGTCCTCGCTCGACGAGGGGTCGTGTCCGGATCGATGCCGGGCACGCATCTCGGCCCCTCCGGACGCCCGTTAGGCTTGCCGCCGTGGAGGTCGAGAGAGCGGGGGAGCGCGAGCACGTCGTGACGGAGCGCCTGATGACGATCCCCAACGTGCTGTCGGTGCTTCGGCTTCTCGGCGTGCCCGTCTTCCTCTGGGCGATCGTCTCGGAGCGCGACGGGCTGGCCTTCTTGCTGCTGTTGTTCTCGGGCGTCACCGACTACCTCGACGGCAAGATCGCCCGTCGGTTCAACATGGAGAGTCGCCTGGGCCAGTTCCTCGACCCCATCGCCGACCGGCTCTACATCCTCACGACCCTCGTCGGGCTCATGTGGCGCGAGATCATCCCGGTCTGGCTCGTCGTCGTGCTCCTCGCCCGCGAGGTCGTCATGGCGCTGATGCTGCTCTACCTGCGCAGCAAGGGACAGCTCGGCCTGCCCGTTCACTTCGTCGGCAAGGCCGCGACGTTCAACCTGCTCTACGCCTTCCCCCTGCTGCTCCTCGCGCACCGTGACGACTGGCTCGGCGACCTCGTCCGCCCCATCGGCTGGGGCTTCGCGTGGTGGGGCGTCGTCCTCTACTGGCTCGCCGCCGTGCTGTATGCCGTCCACGCCCGCCTCGTGCTGGCGCAGCGCCCCCGGGTGGTGACCCCGTGAGCCCCGAGAGACGTCCGGACGAGTCGATGACGCTGCTGACCACGATGATGGAGCGGCCCCTCGACGCGGGCTACCAGGAGGCCGCCGACCGACGGGTCGCGGCCGGGCTGCCCGGAGCCACCTCTACGCGCACCGTCCTCGTCGTCGTCCTGGCGATCCTCACCGGCTTCCTCTTCGCCGTGGCGGCGCAGTCGCTGCGTCCGAAGCCGACCGCTGCCGCGGCCGTGAAGAAGGAGCTCGTCACGCGCATCGAGGCGCTGCAGAAGCATGGGACCGACCAGGAGGCCAAGGTGGCCGCCCTCGGCAAGCAGGTGCGTGACTACGAGGCCCTCGCCCTCCAGCAGTCGGGCGGCACCGACCTCACGAGCACCATCAAGGACCTCGAGGTCCAGGCCGGAGCCGTGCCCCTCACCGGGCCCGGGCTGACGCTGACCCTCGACGACGCCGCCTCGACCGACGCCGGCGCCGACGCGGGGAGCCGCCCGAGCAGCGGGTTCCAGGAGGGACGGGTGACCTCCGGCGACCTCCAGATCATCGTCAACGGCCTCTGGGGGGCCGGAGCCGAGGCCATCTCCATCAATGGGCACCGGCTCAGCTCCACGGCCGCCATCCGGTTCGCCGGACAGGCGATCATCGTCGACTTCCGACCGCTGTCACGGCCCTACGTCATCACCGCCCTCGGCGACTCCCAGGGCATGCAGCAGCTCTTCGAGCCCTCGTTCGCGGGGCTCTACCTCTCGCAGCTGACCGACGAGTACAAGATCCGGTCGATCATGGCCGGGAGCGACTCCCTGACCGTGCCCGGAGACTCGGCCGTGCGGCTCGAGGTCGCAGAACCCGTCGGTCCGCCCGTAGGCTCGACCGCGCCGGGCGCCACGACGCTGCAGCAGGGCACGACTGCCCCGAAGCGGAGCGCGGGTGCGGGTGTGGCCCCGACCGGCACGGGCACGTCGACGACGCGCTCGCCCTCGGACACCCCGAGCGGCACCACCGACTCCGGCACCGGCAGCCCGGCGTCACCGACCAGTCAGGAGAACCCTTCGTGATCCCAGTTCTCGGCCTTCTGGCCGGACTCGCGGTGGGGCTCTTCCTCGATCCCTCGGTGCCTGTGTGGCTCCAGCCCTACCTGCCGATCGCGGTCATCGCCGCTCTCGACGCCGTCTTCGGTGCCATCCGCGCGATCCTCGACGGCATCTTCAACGACAAGGTCTTCGTCGTCTCCTTCCTGTCCAACGTCGTCGTCGCCGCGTTCATCGTCTTCCTCGGCGACCAGCTCGGCGTCGGGTCGCAGCTCTCCACCGGTGTCGTCGTCGTCCTCGGCGTGCGGATCTTCTCCAACGTGGCCTCGATCCGCCGGCACCTGTTCAAGGCCTGAACATGGGCAAGCGCAAGAAGGGTCGTCCCGCTCCCACTCCTGTCGACCGGCCGGAGCCGCTCGTCGACGCCGCAGAGGGGAAGGCCACCGACAGCGCCCCGGCTCCGGAGACGCCGACCGAGCCGGTTCGTGAGTCGCTTCGTGAGTCGACTCCCGAGGCCACTCCCGAGCCGCCGACCGAGCCCGCGCTCGAGTCGCCCTTGGAGCCGTCAGCGCAACCAGCCGTGGTTCCGGCTCCCGTGCTCGACGCCGGTGCCGGCGATTCACGGTCGCCCGACGCACCGTCGTCCGAGGCGCCCTCGCTCGAGATCACGTCATCCGGCGCGCCCGAGACCGGGACGAGCCGGGTGCCCGTCGAGGGGCAGGCCGCGTGGACGCGCCTGCTCAAGATGAGCAGCCCGCGCGCCACCCGGGCCAACCTGCTGGCGGCCCTGCTGGCCGTGCTCCTCGGTGCCGGCATCGCGGCCCAGGTGCAGCTGACCAACCAGCGCGGGCTCGACGAGCTGAGCCAGACCGACCTCGTCCGGGTGCTCGACGACATCTCGCTGCGCTCCTCCCGCCTCGACCAGCAGGTGCGCGAGCTCGAGTCCACCCGCGACCGGCTCAAGAACGGCACGGGCACCGCGGCCGAGGCCCTAGAGCAGGCACAGAAACGCGTCGACACCCTCGGTATCCTGGCCGGCACCCTCGCGGCCAAGGGTCCCGGCATCACGCTGCGCATCACGGACCCGACCAACGCCGTGACCGGTCCGATCGTCCTCGACATCATCCAGGAGCTCCGGGACGCGGGCGCCGAGTCGATCGACGTCGGCGGTGTCCGCGTCGTGGCCTCGTCGTTCGTCGGCGACCGGGACGGCGAGATCCTCGTCGACGGGGTGCAGGTGACCCGGCCCCTCGTGATCAAGGTGATCGGTGACTCGAAGACGCTCTCGTCGGCGATGACGATCCCCGGCGGCATCGTCGAGTCCGTGCGGCAGAAGGGCGCCGAGGCCAGCGTCACCGAGTCGAGCCTCGTCGAGATCACCTCGCTGCACCGACCGGCCGAGATGACCCACGCGAAGCCCGTCGAGTGACGGCACCGGGGCGCCGGCGACGACGCGCGACCAACCGCTGCGGCACTCAGTGGGGCCCACTTCCTGCGCTCGTCGCGCGGGCATGGCATCCTCTCAGGTGCCACCGCATCGCCGGCGACACCAGCGCCCAGCAGCACGCGCATCCACCGCGACCCCGACCGGGGCCGTCCACTGACGAAGGAGCGACATGAGCGACCTGGACTACCCCTCCGACCTGCGCTACACCAGCGACCACGAGTGGGTCCGCGTCGGCGACGACGGAGTGGTCCGCATCGGCATCACGTCCTTCGCCCAGGACGCGCTGGGCGACGTCGTCTACGTGTCCCTGCCGGCCGTCGGCGACACCGTGACGCCCGGGGACTCGTGTGGCGAGGTCGAGTCGACGAAGTCGGTCAGCGACGTCTACGCCCCCCTCGAGGGCGAGGTGACGGCCACCAACGCCGCCCTGGACTCCTCACCCGAGCTGATCAACTCCGACCCCTACGGTGAGGGCTGGATGTTCGAGCTACGCCTGGCCGACCCCTCGGCCGTCGAGGGGCTCTTGGACGCCTCGACGTACACCGCGTCGCTGTCCTGACGCCCGACAGCAGCCTGTCCGCCGCCGTGCTGGGGCAGGCTCCGACCCGTCCGGGTCAACTAGAGTGGATGGACCCGAATCCGCCCGCACCACAGAGGAGGACCGCATGTCGAGCGACCTGCCCGACCCCGACGACATGAACGTCGAACCCCGCACCATGCGGTTCCAAGGCGTGCCGTCGCTGGACAGCGACCACGTCGACACCGTCGACGCCCGGGGCCTCACGGCCGAGGACCAGGCCACCATCGAGGCCCTGCGACCCGGGACCGCCCTGCTCGTCGTGCTCCGCGGTCCCAACACGGGCGCCCGCTTCCTGCTCGACGACCAGGAGGTGGCCGCCGGCCGACACCCGGACTCCGACATCTTCCTCGACGACGTCACCGTGTCGCGCAAGCACGCGGCGTTCGTCGCGCAGGGTGGCGGCTACGTCGTCCGCGACGCCGGCTCCCTCAACGGCACCTACGTCAACCGCGAGCGGATCGACGAGGCGCCCCTGCACCAGGGTGACGAGGTCCAGATCGGCAAGTTCCGCCTCGTCTACTACTCGTCCGGAGCGCCCCAGCAATCACCCGCATGACCGCAGCCACGGTGGCCGGCGACGGGGGAGCGCCGACACCCCGCCGTCTGACGATCGGCAAGGTGCTGGCGGCCCTCTCCGAGGACTTCCCCGACGTCACCGCGTCGAAGATCCGCTTCCTCGAGGCCGAGGGTCTGGTGCTGCCGCACCGCACAGCATCGGGCTACCGCACCTACACCGACGACGACGTGCGCCGGCTGCACTACATCCTGTCCGCGCAGCGCGACCGCTACTGGCCGCTCAAGGTCATCCGGGAGGCGCTCGACGCGCTCGACCGTGGTCTGTCGGATCCCGGCGGGGAGTCGGGTGGCCGGCCCCGGCCGCCCGCGCCCTCGGCCGACCCCGAGGTCCCGACACCGCACGACCTGGCGGCTCGAAGCGACGTGTCGCTCACGGGCCCGGAGCTGCGCGAGGCGACCGGCATCGACCGCGACACGATGCTCGCCCTCGAGACGTACGGACTGCTCCAGCCCGACGAGAAAGGCCACTTCGGCCACGATGCGCTGGCGATCGCCGCCGCAGCCCGGACCCTCGCCGGACACGGCCTCGAGGCGCGTCACCTGCGTCCGTTCCGCACCGCCGCCGACCGCGAGATCGGCCTCGTCGACCAGGTCCTGGCCACGCGTTCCGGGAGCGGCACGCGGGAGGAGCGAGCGGGCGAGATCGCTTCTGCCTGCATCGCGTTGCACGTCGCGCTGGTCCGCGCCGGCCTGTCCCGCTGAGGCCGTCCCCACCGTCCACGTGCCGGGGTACGGTGGAGGAGTGAGAGAGGTCGATGTCCTGGGCGTACGCGTCGAGATGCCCACGAACCAGCCGATCGTCCTGCTGCGTGAGCGGGACGGCGGGCGCTACCTGCCGATCTGGATCGGTGCGGCCGAGGCCGCGGCGATCACCTATGCCCAGCAGGGTGTCGTGCCGCCGCGACCGCTGACCCACGACCTCATGCGCGACGTCCTGTCGGTGCTCGGTCACGAGCTGACCGAGGTGCGGATCGTGGCCCTCAAGGACTCCGTCTTCCACGCGGCGCTCATCATCGACGGCAAGGCCGAGGTCAGCTCGCGAGCCAGCGACGCCATCGCTCTCGCCCTGCGCACGGGCGCCAAGGTCCTCGTCGAACCAGGCATCCTCGACGAGGCGGCCATCGTCGTCTCCTCGGAGGAGGACGACGAGGTCGAGCGCTTCAAGGAGTTCCTCGACCACGTGTCCGCAGAGGACTTCGAGGGCCCCGCGCCCGAGGAGGAGCAGGGCGACCGTCCCGACCTGCCGGATCGGCCGGACTGACCGTCGAGCCAGCACTCCGGTGAGACCTTCACCTTCACGTAGTACCTGAACGTTGCCGACGGCTTCTCGACACGCCGTCGGCTCGTGCCCGGGGTGATTGACCGAACGGGGGTAGCGGCCTACCGTCAGGAGAACGACGTGACTGTAGTTATCCGGTTGTCGTCTGCGCGCACGCACCACCGCGGCTCGCAGCCTGAGCAGGAGGAGGACGGCATGGCCGCCATCGAGGACGCGCACGACGCCGGTCGGGTCATGCCCGCCGGGTCCCAGGGCCTGCTGTTCACCGACGACCTGCCCGAGCTGTCCGAGGACACCGGCTACCGCGGTCCGACCGCCTGCAAGGCCGCCGGCATCACCTACCGACAGCTCGACTACTGGGCCCGCACGGGTCTCGTCGAGCCGTCCGTCCGCAGCGCGACCGGCTCCGGCACCCAGCGCCTCTACGGCTTCCGCGACATCCTCGTGCTCAAGGTCGTCAAGCGACTGCTCGACACCGGGGTCTCGCTGCAGCAGATCCGTGTCGCCATCAGCCACCTGCGCGAGCGCGGCGTCGAGGACCTGGCGCAGATCACCCTGATGAGCGACGGCGCCTCGGTCTACGAGTGCACCTCGGCCGACGAGGTCATCGACCTCGTCCAGGGAGGCCAGGGAGTCTTCGGCATCGCCGTCGGTCGGGTGTGGCGCGAGGTCGAGGGCGAGCTCGCCCAGCTGCCGAGCGAGCGGGCCGACGACGACACGCCGGCCGACCACCCCGACGACGAGCTGAACGCGCGCCGCCAGGCCCGGCGACTGGCCTGACCCGGGCACCTCGCCGACGACCGTTCGACACGGCCCGACCGGACACTCCGGCCGGGCCTCGTCCGTGCCGGGACCCCGGCCACCTGCTGGTAGATTCGGGGGTGCCGATCGACCCTGCGTGGGAGAGTCCTCGGGGTGCCCAGCACCTGCGAGGCGCCGAAGGGGCAACATCCCCGGAACCTCTCAGGCGCCAGGACCACGCGGGCGAGGCAACTCTGGAGGCACCCCTACGGTGCTCGACAGACGGGGAGCGTGTGTCGTCCGCTCGAACCCGTCAGGAGCCCGCATGTCGATCGACCAGCTCGTGCCCGTCACCACCGGAACGTCCACCGAGACCGTGATGGCCGACTTCGTCAGCCGTCACGTCGGCCCAGCCGGCGACGACGTGCGCCACATGCTCGAGGTCGTCGGCCAGCCGAGCCTCGACGCGATGTGCGACCGCGCCATCCCCGGTGCCATCCGGTCCGAGTCGCCCCTGCGCATCGAGGCGGCCGCCAGCGAGAGCGCCGTCATCGAGGAGCTGCGTGGGTTCGCCTCCCGCAACACCGTCCTCACCTCGCTCATCGGCCTGGGCTACTACGGCACCGTGACCCCGCCGGTCGTGCGCCGCAACGTGCTCGAGAACCCTGCCTGGTACACCGCCTACACGCCCTACCAGCCCGAGATCTCCCAGGGCCGGCTCGAGGCCCTGCTCAACTTCCAGACGGTCGTCACCGACCTGACCGGCCTCGACGTGGCGGGGTCCTCCCTCCTCGACGAGTCGACCGCCGCCGCCGAGGCGATGTCGCTCATGCGGCGTGCGAGCAAGGCGCCGGCCGACGCCGTCGTGCTCGTCGACGAGCGGCTCTTCCCGCAGACGATCGCCGTGATGCGCACCCGCGCCGAGGCGCTCGGGCTGCCCCTCGCCGTGGCCGACCTCCGAGCCGTCAGCGACGGCGACTCCCTCTCTGCAGCAGCAGGCGGCCGCGCCGTCGTGGGGGCGATGGTGCAGTACCCCGACGCCACCGGCGAGCTCGTCGACTGGGCCCCGCTGACCTCCGCCGTCCACGAGGCGAAGGGCCTCGTCACGGCCTGCGCCGACCTGCTCGCCCTGACCCTGGCCAGCGCGCCGGGGGAGTGGGGCGCCGACATCGCCGTCGGCAGCGCGCAGCGTTTCGGCGTCCCGATGGGCTTCGGCGGCCCGCACGCCGGCTACATGGCCGTCCACCGCGGCCTCGAGCGCCAGATCCCCGGTCGCCTCGTCGGAGTCTCGGTCGATGCCGAGGGGCACCAGGCCTACCGCCTCGCCCTCCAGACGCGTGAGCAGCACATCCGCCGCGAGAAGGCGACGTCCAACATCTGCACCGCGCAGGTGCTCCTCGCCGTCATGGCGAGCATGTATGCCGTGTGGCACGGTCCCGCGGGCCTCGTGGCCATCGCGCAGCGCATCAGCGGTCTGACGGCCGCGCTGCGTGGCGCCCTCGTCGACGGCGGGCTCGACGTCGAGACGACGGCGTTCTTCGACACCCTGACGGTCGTGCTGCCCGGTCGGGCCGACGAGGTCACGACGACCTTCGCCGACCGGGGCATCAACGTCTGGCGCGTCGACGCCGACCGTGTGTCGATGAGCCTCGACGAGACGTCCACGCCGGCAACGGTGCTCGCGGTCATCGACGCCTTCGGGGTGACGCCGTCGGACGACGTCACCGCCGGCGTGAGCGCGACCGGGGCACACGGCATACCCCAGGCGCTGACGCGCACGTCCGAGTTCCTCACGCACCCGGTCTTCCACGCGCACCACTCCGAGACGGCGATGCTGCGCTACCTGCGCCGTCTGTCCGACCGCGACTTCGCCCTCGACCGGGGCATGATCCCGCTCGGGTCGTGCACGATGAAGCTCAACGCCACCACCGAGATGGAGGCGGTGACCTGGCCGGAGTTCGCCAACCTGCACCCCTTCGCCCCGGCCGAGCAGACCGTGGGCATCCGCGCCCTCATCGACGACCTGTCGTCGTGGCTGTGCGAGATCACCGGCTACGACGCGGTGTCGCTCCAGCCCAACGCCGGCTCCCAGGGCGAGTTCGCGGGGCTGCTCGCGATCCACGCCTACCACCAGGCCAGGGGTGAGGGGCACCGCCGCGTCTGCCTCATCCCCGCCAGCGCGCACGGCACCAACGCGGCCTCGGCCGTCATGGCGGGCCTCAGGGTCGTCGTCGTCAAGACCGCTGCCGGCGGCACCGTCGACATGGACGACCTGCGCGCCAAGGTCGAGGCGCACCGCGACGACCTCGCCGCGATCATGGTGACCTACCCGTCGACGCACGGCGTCTACGAGGACACGATCACCGAGCTGTGCGAGCTCGTCCACGAGGCCGGCGGCCAGGTCTACGTCGACGGCGCCAACCTCAACGCCCTCGTGGGCCTCGCCCAGCCCGGCACGTTCGGCGCCGACGTCAGCCACCTCAACCTGCACAAGACCTTCTGCATCCCGCACGGTGGCGGCGGTCCCGGGGTCGGCCCGGTGGCCGTGCGCGCGCACCTCGCCCCGCACCTGCCCAACCACCCGCTCGCGGCGGAGGCCGGGCCCGAGTCCGGGGTCGGTCCCGTCTCCGCGGCCCCCTACGGCTCGGCGAGCATCCTGCCGATCTCGTGGGCCTACGTCCGGCTCATGGGCGGCGAGGGCCTGCGGCACGCCACCCAGATGGCCGTCCTCGGCGCCAACTACATCGCCGCCCGGTTGCGCGAGCACTACCCGGTGCTCTACTCCGGCCACGACGACCTCGTCGCGCACGAGTGCATCCTCGACGTGCGCCAGATCACGGCCGAGACCGGCGTCACCGTCGACGACATCGCCAAGCGCCTCGTCGACTACGGCTTCCACGCGCCGACGATGAGCTTCCCGGTCGCGGGCACGCTCATGGTCGAGCCCACCGAGTCCGAGAACCTCTACGAGCTCGACCGCTTCTGCGACGCGATGATCGCGATCCGCGGCGAGATCGAGGCGATCCGAGCCGGTGAGGTCGCCGTCGGCGACAGCATGCTGCGGCACGCGCCGCACACGGCCCTCAACATCGCGGGGGAGTGGGACCACCCCTACGAGCGCACCGAGGCCGCCTTCCCCGTCGGCATCAACGCCGCCGACAAGTACTGGCCGCCGGTCAGCCGCATCGACGGCGCCTACGGCGACCGCAACCTCGTCTGCTCGTGCCCGCCGCCGGAGGCCTTCGAGGGCTGAGCAGCCCCGCACGACACTGGTCACCACGGGGCCGAGGACCGGCCCCGTGGTGACCAGTCCGTGCGCGCCTCTCGCGCCGGGACCCCGAGTGTGGTTGTCTCGGCACGTGGGAGCCGACGTCGAGCAGGCCAGGTACACACGCGAGCAGCGGCAGCAGTACCGGGAGAAGGTGCGCCGCGACCTCGACGTGTTCGAACGCATGCTCGGCAAGAGCGAGTTCGAGTTCGACCGGCCCATGACGGGTCTCGAGATCGAGCTCAACCTCGTCAACGAGGACCTCGGGCCCAAGCTCGACAACAAGACGGTGCTCGAGCAGATCGCCGACGAGGACTACCAGACCGAGCTCGCGCGCTACAACATCGAGCTCAACGTCCACCCGCGCCCCCTGCCGGGCGACTCGGCCATCGAGCTCGAGCAGCTGCTGCGCGAGTCCCTCAACCGGGCCTCCGCCAAGGCCGCCGAGGCCCACGCGGGCATCGTCGCCATCGGCATCCTGCCGACGGTCATGCCCGAGCACTTCGAGGGCGACTGGATCAGCGAGAACATCCGCTACGCCGCCCTCAACAACGCCGTCCTCGACGCCCGCGGCGAGGACGTCTGGCTCGAGCTCGAGGGCCCGACGGGCGAGCGGATCGCCCGCTACTCCGACAGCCTCGCACCCGAGTCGGCGTGCACCTCGATCCAGCTGCACCTGCAGGTCCAGCCGGAGCGCTTCGCCGACCACTGGAACGCCGCCCAGGTCCTCGCTGGACCGCAGCTCGCCCTCGGCGCCAACTCGCCCTTCTTCCTCGGGCAGCGGCTCTGGGCCGAGACGCGCATCCCGCTCTTCACCCAGGCCACCGACACGCGGTCGGTCGAGCTGAAGAACCAGGGCGTGCGGCCCCGGGTCTGGTTCGGCGAACGGTGGATCACCTCGATCTTCGACCTCTTCGAGGAGAACGTCCGCTACTTCCCGGCCCTGCTGCCCGAGCTCTACGACGAGGAGCCCGAGGAGGTCTTCGAGCGGGGCGAGGTGCCCGAGCTCCGCGAGCTGCGCCTGCACAACGGCACGGTCTACCGCTGGAACCGCCCGATCTACGACATCGTCAGCGGCCGCCCGCACCTGCGCGTCGAGAACCGCGTCCTGCCGGCGGGTCCGAGCATCGCCGACGTCATGGCCAACGCCGCGTTCTACTACGGCACGATGCGGGTGCTCGCGGAGGAGGACCGTCCGGTGTGGACCCGGATGAGCTTCTCCGCCGCCGAGTCGAACTTCGAGGAGGGCGCCCGGCTCGGCATCGACGCCCGCACCTACTGGCCCGGCCTCGGCGACGTGCCCGCCACCGAGCTCGTCCTGCGGCGCCTGCTCCCGATGGCCCACGAGGGCCTCGAGCGGTGGGGCGTCTCGGCGGCCGTGCGGGACCGCTTCCTCACGATCATCGAGCAGCGCTGCCTCACCGGTGTCAACGGCGCGTGGTGGCAGACCGAGTGCGTGGCCCGCCTCGAGGCACGCGGCCTGACGCGTGACAAGGCCCTGCGCGAGATGCTGCGTCACTACATCGAGGGCATGATGGCCAACGAGCCTGTGCACACCTGGGAACTCCCCCGGGACTGACCGCAGCGGCGGGTCCCACTGCGCCACGGCGCAACCCGCGTATGCCGCGTGCCCGGGGACGCGGCATACGCCCTCCTTGCGCAGCGCTCAGTCGGAGAGCAGGCGCCAGGGGGAGAGGTTGTACATCCCGAGGCACCGGGTGGACCGGTGGTGCGTCAGCACGCTCATCGAGCCCGCGTCGAGGATGAGCTGCTGGCCGAACCGCGGGTCGAGCCCGAGGTAGGTCGCGGTGAGGACGCGCAGCGCGTGGCCGTGCCCGAAGAGCGCGACGTCGCCGTGCTCGAGGTCGGGCCAGACCTTGTCGATGACCTGCTGGGCCCGCGCCGACACCTGCTCGACCGTCTCACCGGGGGTGACTCCGGGCTGCACGCCGTCGACGAACACCTCCCACGGGTGGCCGATCTCGGCGCTGATCTGCTTCGTCGTGATGCCCTCGTAGGCGCCGTAGTCCCACTCGCGCAGCAGCGGCTCGACCTCGAAGTCCCCGAGGCCGGCGAGCTCGGCCGTGCGCTTGGCGCGCTGGAGGGGGGAGACGAGGACGCGCTCGAACCGGTGCTTGCGCAGCACGTCGGCGAGCTCACGTGCTGCGGCCTCGCCCTCGGGCAGGAGCGGGAGGTCGGTCGTGCCGGTGTGCTGTCCGCTCAGCGACCACTCGGTCTCGCCGTGCCGGAAGAGGTAGATGTTGCCGGGGACGACACCGTCGGGAGAGGCCATGCCGCCACAGTATCGGCGTGGCAGGCCCTTCGACCCTGCCGTCCGGGCCGGCGCTCGGGCACACTCGGGTGCATGGACCTGCCCTTCCACCTGCTCAACGTCTTCTCCATCGAGGGGGAGCCCTTCTCGGGCAACCCGCTGTGCGTCTTCCCCGAGGCGGGTGGACTCTCCGACGACGAGATGCTCGCGTGGGCGCGACAGTTCAACCTCAGCGAGTCGACCTTCGTGACGTCGCTCGGCGAGGGATCCACGACGGGTGACGCGGCCGTGCGCATCTTCACTCCCGGTCACGAGATGCCCTTCGCGGGGCACCCCACCCTCGGCACCGCGGAGGTTGTCGCGACGTTGGGCGGCGGCCTCGACAGCGTGCACCTCAGCATGCCGGCGGGACGCATCCCCGTGGGGCGGGTCGACGGCGGCTGGCGCCTCGCAGCCCGGCCGGCAACGGTGCGCGAGGTGACCTCGAGCGGCGCCGAGCTGGCCGAGGCGCTCGGCATCGACCGCATGCTCGTCGTGCGCTCGGACGCGTCCTGGGTCGACGCCGGGGTCGAGCAGCTGCTCGTGCGCCTCGACTCCGTCGACGCCGTGCGGGCCTGCGACCCCGACGCACACCTCATGGCCGTGCACATGACGTCCCCGCCGCGGGCACCGCACGTGTACGCGTGGGCGTGGACCGGGCCCAAGAGCATCGAGGCGAGGCTCTTCTACACCCAGGGTCAGGCGGTCCTCGAGGACCCAGCGACCGGGTCGGCGTGCGCCAACCTCGGTGGCTGGCTCGTCTCCCAGGGCGCCCGCAACGTCTCGGTGGTCGTCAGCCAGGGCACGGCCGTCGGACGCCCCTCGCGCCTGCTGCTCGACATCGACTCCGACGGGGCCGTCCACGTGGGAGGACGCGTCGAGACCGTCGGCCGCGGCACCTGCTCGCTCGGCGCGGTGGGGGCCTGACGTGCCGGTGTGGATCGGGTTCCTCCGCGCCGTCAACGTCGGCAAGCGGCAGGTGCGCATGGCGTCGCTGCGCACACTGCTCGAGGCGGACGGCTACGAGGACGTCGAGACGCACATCCAGAGCGGCAACCTCAAGGTCCGCTCGTCCACGCGGAGTGCCGCCAAGGTCGAGGCCGACCTGCGACGGGCCATCAGCGCCGAGTTCGGTTTCGACGTGCCCGTCGTCGTGCGCACGCCGGCGCAGCTGCGGACGCTGGCCGACGAGGCCGAGGCCCTCGACTCGCCCATCGCCGCGGACGCGAAGCGCTACGTGACGTTCATGACGGGCGACCTCGACCCCGAGGGCGTCGCCGCCCTGCACGAGTGGGACGTCGCCACCGAGGGCGCACGCGTCGTCGGCAACGACGTCGTGCTCTTCCTCTCCGACGGCGTGCAGGCGGCCAAGCTGTCCAACACCCGCATCGAGAAGCTGACGGGCGCGGTCGGGACGGCGCGCAACATCACCGTCGTCCGGGCCCTCGCCGAGAAGTGGGGCGGCTGACGCGGTCGCGTCAGAGGCGCGCGCGGCGGACGAGCTCGAAGCAGACGACCGCAGCCGCGGCCGAGACGTTGAGCGACTCGACGCCGGCGGCCATCGGGATCGACACCCACGTGTCGACGAGCTCGGCCACCTCGGGCGTCAGCCCGGCCGTCTCGCTGCCGAGTACGAACGCGACGGGCTCGGGCAGGTGGGCGGCGAAGAGGTCGTCGTCGCCGCCGGCATCGAGCCCGACGACGTGGAAGCCGGAGCGCTTGAGGTCGCTCACGGCCTCCGCCGCGGTGAACGCCTTGAGGATGGGCGCCCGGAACGCGACGCCGGCCGAGGCCTTGACGACGAGCGGGTCGAGGGAGGCGACTCCCTTGCGGGGGACGACGATGCCGTCGACGCCGGCTGCCGTGGCCGAACGCAGGATCATGCCGACGTTGGCAGGTGTCGTCACGCCGTCGAGCACGAGCACGGCGCGCAGCGAGCCGGCGTCCTCGGTGAGCGCCGACTCGAGAGGACGCATCCGGGGCGCGACGACGTCGGCGAAGACGCCCTGGTCCTGCCGTCCGTTGCCGGCGAGCTTCTTGACGCGCTCGGCGCTCGCGTACTGCACCTCGACGCCCCGGCGGCGAGCCGCCTGCTGGATCTCGCGCAGGCCGCTGCCACGGGCACCGTCGGCGATGACGACCTTGTCGACGAGGAGGTCACCGTCGAGGAGCACCTCGTGGACCGGGTTGCGGCCGTAGACCGTGATGAAGCGGTCCTTGGGGGAGATCTCAGCGCTCACCGCGACAGGATCCCACAGCACCGGCGGCGTGCCGGACCGCCCGGGAATGGGGGAGCCCCCCTCGATGTTCAGTATGATTGAATCGTCAATCAAAAGGAGCTGGGACACATGCAGTTCGGGATCTTCACCGTCGGCGACGTGACCACCGACCCCACGACGGGCCGTACGCCGACCGAGCACGAGCGGATCGAGGCCACCGTCGCCATCGCCAAGAAGGCGGAGGAGGTCGGGCTCGACGTCTTCGCGACCGGACAGCACCACAACCCGCCGTTCATCCCGTCGGCCCCGACGACGACGCTCGCGTACATCGCCGCCCAGACGGAGCGGATCATCCTGTCCACGTCGACGACCCTCATCACGACGACGGACCCCGTGCGGATCGCGGAGGACTACGCCACCCTGCAGCACCTGAGCAACGGGCGCATGGACCTCATGATGGGCCGCGGCAACACCGGCCCGGTCTACCCGTGGTTCGGCAAGGACATCCGCGACGGGATCCCGCTCGCCATCGAGAACTACGCGCTGCTCCACCGGCTGTGGCGCGAGGACGTCGTCGACTGGCAGGGGAAGTACCGCACCCCGCTCCAGGGCTTCACCTCGACGCCGCGCCCGCTCGACGGCATACCGCCGTTCGTCTGGCACGGCTCGATCCGCAGCCCCGAGATCGCCGAGCAGGCGGCCTACTACGGCGACGGCTTCTTCTCCAACCACATCTTCTGGCCGGCCAGCCACACGAAGCAGATGGTCCAGCTCTACCGCCGCCGCTTCGAGCACTACGGCCACGGCAGCGCCGACCAGGCGATCGTCGGGCTCGGCGGGCAGGTCTTCATGCGGAAGAACAGCCAGGACGCGGTGCGCGAGTTCCGTCCGTACTTCGACAACGCCCCCGTCTACGGCCACGGTCCGTCGCTCGAGGAGTTCACGAGCCAGACCCCGCTCACCGTCGGCAGCCCGGAGGAGGTCATCGAGAGGACGCTCGGCTTCCGCGAGTACGCCGGCGACTACCAGCGACAGCTGTGGCTGCTCGACCACGCCGGCCTGCCGCTCAAGACCGTCCTCGAGCAGCTCGACATCCTCGGCGAGGAGGTCGTGCCGGTCCTGCGCAAGGAGTTCGCCGCGCTCAGGCCCGCCCACGTCCCGGACGCCCCGACCCACGCGAGCCAGCTCGCCGCCGCAACCCCCGAGAAGGAGCTCATCCCGTGACCACCTTCCACCTCGCCGTCATCACGGCCGGCATCACGCAGCCGTCGTCGACGCGCCTGCTCGCCGACCGCCTCACCGAGGCCACCGTCCGGGCGCTCGCCCGGCACGACGTCGGCGAGGTCGTCGTCGAGGTCGTCGACGTGCGCGAGGTCGCGCACGACCTGACGAACCACGTCCTGACCGGCTTCGCCTCGCCCGACCTGCAGGTACGTCTCGACGCGATCACCGAGGCGGACGCGGTCGTCGTCGCCACCCCGGTGTATGCCGCGTCGTACAGCGGGCTGTTCAAGATGCTCATCGACGTGCTCCCCAAGGACGCGCTGCGCGACACCCCGGTGCTGCTCGGCGCGACCGGTGGCACGGCCCGCCACTCCCTCGCGATCGACCACGCCCTCCGCCCGCTCTTCGCCCACCTCGGCGCGCTCGTCGCGCCGGTGGCGGTCTTCGCGGCCAGCGAGGACTGGGGGAGCGTCGACGCCGGCCGGCTGGGCGAGCGGATCGAACGCGCAGGTGCCGCCTTCGCGGCCCTCGTGAGCGGTTCGCCGCGGGCCGATCGGGTCGACCCGTTCGAGCAGGTCACGCCCTTCGAGTCGATGCTCACCGACCTCCGCGCACGATGACGCGAGCACCCGGTCGGCCCTCCGGGGCCTGACCGGGTGTCGTCACGTCCGCAGCGACGCGACACGCTGGGGAGTCCTCCCCATGGCCCCGCCGGGCGGCTCCCACCTACCGTGGGGCCCACCGTCGACAGGAGGCCGCCGTGCTCTACCGCAAGGGTGCAGACCCCGAAGTCCTGGAGCGCACCGCTCGCGAGCTCACGGCGTGCGCCACCGAGGTGGACGGCATCCGTGCGACCGGGACCCGGGCGCTCGCGGTCATCGGCCGCTCGTGGGGTGGCGACGACGCCCAGTCGGCCCAGGAGAGCTGGCGCTCCACCTCGGCGGCCCTGGCGGACCTCGGCTCGACACTCGAGACGATGTCGCGGCGCCTCACCGACAACGCGCGGGCGCAGCGAGGCACGAGCGGCGCCGACGGGGTGCTGCCCGGCCCGATCGGCTTCCCACCCCCGTTCCCAGGCCTGGGCGGGTCGGGCTCCGTCGGAGCCGACGCCACCGCCGAGCCGACCCCGCTCGGTGAGCAGGTGCGCGGGACGTCACCACAGGCCATCGACCTCGAGCTCGCCCACGTGGCCGACAACGTCTACCACCCGAGCGCGGTCGACGGCTGGACCCCGCTCGACGCCGACGCCCTCGAGGGGCTCGGCATCGACCCGGACACCCTCCACCGCCGCGACGGCTTCGACGCGGCCGTCTATCGCAACGACGAGGGCCAGTACGTCCTCGCCTTCGCCGGCACGTCCTCCCTCGCCGACTGGGGCACCAACCTCCAGCAAGGGGTCGGGGCGCTCAGCGGTCAGCACCTCCAGGCGATCGCGCTGGCCCAGGGCCTCGCCGGGGCGGTGGGCAGCGAGAACCTGGTGATCACCGGTCACTCCCTCGGTGGCGGTCTCGCGAGCACCGCCTCCGTCGCCACCGACATCCCCGCCGTGACGTTCAACGCCGCGGGCGTGCACCCCAACACCGTGCTGGCCGCGGGCGCCCTCGGCACGGGGGACGCCGGCTACTCCCCGGGCCAGATCCGCAACTACCACGTGCGCGGGGAGCTGCTCACGACGCTCCAGAACCCGCTCGGCTCCTTCGTCGACCACGTGCCCTTCGTCGGCGACGACCCGCTTCCGAACGCCTTGGGCACCCAGATCGCGGTCGACCCCACCCACGGGCCCGAGATCACGGTCTCGAAGTGGGCGGGGCTCGCTGGCACCTTCGCGCCGGCCGTCGTCGGCATCGATGCCGGGCTCGACGTCATCGGTTGGTCCAAGGACGCCCATGGAGGCGACTCCGTCGTCGACGCCATGGAGGCGAGCACCTACTTCGGCAAGCAGTGACCGACCACCACCGAGGCGGGACGGCGGCCCTTCAGCCGAGGTCGAGCCGGTCGACGACGAGGTCCGCGATGGCGAGCGATGCGGTCGCTGCCGGCGACGGCGCGTTGCGGATGCACAGGACGGAGCCGACGCGACTGAAACGGAAGTCCTCGACGAGCGCACCGTCCCGATCCATCGCCTGCGCCCGGACGCCGGCAGCAGCCGGCACGACATCTGCGTCGCCGATCGCAGGGACGTAGCGCCTGACCCGCTCGACGAACGCGTGACGGCTCAGCGACCCCAGGACCTCGTGCACGCCTGTCCGCAGGTTGGCGCGGGCGAACCGCAGGAACCCGCGGGACGAGACGAGCTCCCGGACGACGTCCAGGTCGACGTCGCGACGGCGGTAGCCCTCGCGAGCGGTCGCGAGCACGGCGTTCGGACCGAGCAGCACGCTGCCGTCGACGCGCTTCGTCAGATGGACCCCGAGGAACGGGTAGCGGGGGTCGGGTACCGGGTAGACGAGCCCGCGCACGAGGTGCTCGGCCGACGGCACGAGCCGGTGGTACTCGCCGCGGAACGGCACGATCGACGGGCTGGGGCCGTCGCCGGCCAGTCTCGCGAGACGGTCGGCGTGCAGCCCACCCGCGAGGACGACGCGGTCGGCGACGATGCGCCGCCCGTCGGCGGCACGCACGTCGACGCGAGTGCCGCGGTGGTCGAGTCCCGTGACCTCGAAGCCCGTGACGACCACGGCGCCGGCGGACGCCGCGTCCGCGAGCAGGGCCGCGGCGACGAGGGCGAAGTCGGTGATGGCCGTCGTGGGGGAGTGCAGCGCGGCGAGCCCCACGACGTGCGGCTCGACCTCACGCAGCTCACCCGGCCCGAGCCGACGCAGACCCGGCACACCATTGGTCCGGGCGCGTGCCTCGATGGTGCGGAGACCCTCGTCCTCGGCCTCGTCGAGTGCGACGACGAGCTTGCCCACCTCGTCGTACGGCAGACCCCGGTCGGCGCAGTAGCGGCGCAGACGCCGGACGCCCTCACGGGAGAGCGCCGCCTTCGCGGAGCCGGGCGCGTAGTAGAGACCGGCATGGACGACACCGCTGTTGCGGGACGTCTGGTGCCGACCCGTCGCCATCTCCTTCTCGACGACGGTCACCTCGGGGCGCGGCGTCGACAGGGTGAGCCTCCGGGCCACTGCCGACCCGACGATGCCGCCCCCACGACGACGACGTGGGGGCGGATCACCCGTCGCTCACCCTGCGGCCGCCGCCGCCCGCTCGGCCGCGTCGACGTCTGCCCGCGTCGGCGCAAGCACGTGGGCGGCATACGGATCCGGGTGACGGCGGAGGTAGACCTTGATGTACGGACACAGCGCGACGATGGATCGGCCCGACGCGAGCGTGGCGTCGAGGGCGTACGCGGCGAGGCGCCCGGCGAGGCCCTGGCCTTCGTACGCCGGACCGACCTCGGTGTGGAAGAAGACGACGCGTGCGGGCACCCCTGGTGTGGCACCGGGGACGACGGCGTAGCTCGCCACCCCGATGACACGGTCCCCGTCGCGCAGCTCGAAACGCCCGCGGTCGGGGTTGTCGGACACCTCGATGCCGTCGTGCGCGCCGTCGCCGGCCACCCAGCCCTCACCCGTCTGCTCGCTCATGGCCCCAGCATGGCAGGGTGGCCCCATGGCGAAGTACTTCGACGTGCACCCGGTGGACCCCCAGCCACGGGCGATCGGACAGGCGGTCGACATCCTGCGGTCCGGTGGGCTCATCGCCTACCCCACCGACTCCTGCTTCGCGCTCGGCTGCTCCCTCGACAACCCGGAGGGCAAGGAGCGCATCCTGCGGATCCGGCACCTCGACGACAAGCACCACTTCACGCTCGTCTGCTCGGACTTCGCCCAGCTGGGCCAGTTCGTGCACCTCGACAACTCGGTGTTCCGTGCCATCAAGGCCGTGACCCCCGGCCCGTACACCTTCATCCTGCCCGCGACGAAGGAGGTGCCGCGACGCCTGCTGCACGCGAAGAAGAAGACCGTGGGTGTGCGCATCCCCGAGCACCCCGTCGTCCGCGAGCTGCTCAGGGAGATGGGTGAGCCGATCCTCTCGAGCACGCTGCTCATGCCCGACGACGACGAGCCGATGACCGAGGGCTGGGAGATCAAGGACCGTCTCGACCACGTCATCGACGCCGTCATCGACTCGGGGGAGTGCGGCCTGGAGCCGACGACCGTCGTCGACTACTCCGATGGCTTCCCCGTCGTGACCCGCGTCGGGGCCGGGGACCCGAGCCCGTTCGAGTGACCTGCCCACGATGACGCCAGCGTGCCCCTGTCGCGCAGACGCCGGGTGCTGTTCAATCGGGCCATGAGCGACGCTGCGCACGACGTCCGACCGACGACGGAGTCGGTGAACTCGCTGCTCGCGGGGCTCGACGACCACGACCGCGAGACCATCGAGCTGAGGCTCGAGCGCTGGTCCGACGACCTCGTCGCGGCACTCATGGTCCTCTACCCCGAGCACGACGTCTCGGCGCTCGCGCTGCGCCTCGTCGAGAGCGCCGTGGCCGGCTACCGGCAGCGGTCACCCGAGCTGCGACGCCTGGACCAGCGCCGGCTGCTGCGGCCCGACTGGCTCCAGCAGCCGGACATGTTCGGCTACGCGTGCTACACCGACCGGTTCGCCGGCGACCTCAACGGCCTGCGCGGCAGAGTGGGCTACCTCCGCGACCTCGGTGTCAGCTACCTGCACCTCATGCCGCTCCTCCAGCCCCGAGAGGGGGACAACGACGGCGGCTACGCCGTCCAGGACTACCGCACCGTCCGGCCTGATCTCGGAGATGTCGAGGACCTGCGCCGGCTCGCGAGCGACCTTCGGGGGCAAGGCATCTCGCTGGTGCTGGACCTCGTGCTCAACCACGTGGCGCGCGAGCACGAGTGGGCCCGGCGTGCCCGGGCGGGGGAGTCGCACTACCGGGACTACTTCCACGTCTACCCCGACCGCGTCATGCCGGACGCGTACGAGCGCACACTGCCCGAGGTGTTCCCGGACTTCGCCCCCGGCAACTTCACGTGGGACGAGAAGCTTCGCGGCTGGGCGTGGACGACCTTCAACGAGTGGCAGTGGGACGTCAACTGGGCCAACCCCGACGTCCTCGTCGAGTACGCCGACATCGTCCTGTACCTGGCCAACCTCGGCGTCGAGGTGCTCCGGCTCGACGCCATCGCCTTCACGTGGAAGCGGCTCGGCACGAGCTGCCAGAACCAGCCGGAGGTCCACGCCGTCACGCAGGCGCTGCGTGCGGTGGCGCGCATCGCGTGCCCGGCGCTCGCGTTCAAGGCCGAGGCGATCGTCGGACCGCGTGACCTCGTGCAGTACCTCGGGCAGGGCGAGCACGCCGGCCGGGTCAGTGATCTCGCCTACCACAACAGCCTCATGGTGCAGGTCTGGTCGATGGTCGCGACGGGCAGCACCGGACTCACCAAGCAGGCCCTCTCGGCGCTCCCGACGACCCCACCGAGCGGCACGTGGATCTGCTACGTCCGGTGCCACGACGACATCGGGTGGGCCATCGACGACGGGGACGCGGCGTCAGCGGGTCTCGACGGCTATGCGCACCGCCGGTTCCTGTCCAACTGGTACTCGGGCGACCACCCCGGGTCCTGGGCGCACGGTCTGGTCTTCCAGCACAACGCTGCGACCGGCGACAAGCGGATCAGCGGCACGGCGGCATCGCTGACGGGGCTGGCCGACGCGGAGGCACGCGACGACGGGGACGGGATCGGTCAGGGACTGGCCCGCCTCTTCCTGGCCCACGCGGTCGTCGCCGGCTGGGGAGGTGTCCCCGTCGTGTGGAGCGGCGACGAGCTCGGCCTGCCGAACGACCCCGACTGGGCGCGCGAGCCCGGTCACGAGGACGACAACCGGTGGGCGCACCGGGAGCGGCTGGACTGGGCCGTCGCAGCGCGGCGCGGCGACCTCGACACCGTCTCCGGGAAGGTCTTCCAGGGCCTGCGCCATCTGGCGGGCGTGCGCGCGGGGCTGCCGCAGCTGCACGCCTCCGCGCAGACGAGGGTGATCCTCGAGACCGACGACGGGGTGCTGGCGGTCGTCCGCACGCACCCGAGCGGCTCGATGGTCTGCGTCTACAACGTCACGACGTCGTGGCAGACGGTCGAGGTCCGCCACTTCGCCGACGTCGGCATCGCGCACCCCTTCGACGCGCTCGGCGGCTACCCGGTCTTCGGTGGGGCGGACGGGCTGGCGTCCTTGAGCCCGTATGCCGCGTGGTGGATCGTCGAGGCCCCCGTGGACGTCGTGCACACCTGACGATCGAGCGCTCTTGATAAAGGTTGTGCGTTAACCTTTACCAAGGAGGTGTCATCGACATGGACACGACGTGGCCCGCGCTCGGCTCGACGACGGTCCGTTGGCAGCCCGTCGAGGGCCTGCTCGACCTCTCGCGACGCGCCCAGCGGTCCACACCGGCCACGTTCGAGGCGGCCGTCGTGCCCCCGATCGCCGGGGCCGGGCTCGTGCTGCCCGGAGACCTCGCCGCCGACCTCGACGAGGCCACCCGGCTGCTCGCCACCTTCGACGCCGGGGGAGCGGGGGAGATCGCCCCGTTCGCCTCGGTGCTGCTGCGGTCCGAGAGCGCGGCCAGCTCGCAGATCGAGAACCTCACCTCGTCCGCACGGGCCCTCGCCGAGGCCGAGATCGGCGAGGGCAACCGTGCCAACGCCGCCGTCATCCTCGGCAACGTCCGCACCATGCAGGCCGCGCTCGACCTCGCCGGGCGACTCGACGAGGAGGCTGTGCTCGCGATGCACCGGGCTCTCATGGCGCAGCAGTCGCTGCACCCGGCCGGCCGCTGGCGTGAGCAGCAGGTCTGGGTGGGTGGGTCTCCCCTCCACCCGGGGGAGGCGCAGTACGTACCGCCCGTGGCCTCCGACGTGCCGGCCCTGATGGCCGACCTCGTGACCTTCATGGACCGTGACGACCTGCCGCCGCTCGCGCACGCCGCCCTCGCGCACGCCCAGTTCGAGACGATCCACCCGTTCACCGACGGCAACGGCCGCACGGGTCGGGCGCTGCTCCACTCGGTCCTGCTCCACACGGGGGCGATCCGACGGGTCACCGTCCCGATCTCGGCCGGCCTCCTCGCCATCCGCGACGACTACTTCGACGCACTCACGGCCTACCGTGGGGGAGAGGTGGAGCCCATCCTGCGATGCGTGGCCGAGGCCGCGCGCAACGGCACCCACATCGGCGAGGGACTCGTCGTGACACTCCGACAGGTGCGCGCCGACTGGGCGTCGAAGGTCACGGCGAGAGCCGGCTCCGCGGCCTGGTCGATGCTCGACCTGCTGCTGCGCCAGCCCGTCGTCACGGCGCGGGTCGTCGTGCGCGAGCTCGGGGTCTCGGCCCCCACGGCACAGGCCGCCCTGCAGCGGCTCGTCGACGACGGCATCCTGCTCGAGTCGACCGGGCACCGACGCAACCGCGTCTACCGCGCCCCGACGGTGCTCCGCGCGCTTGATGCGTACGCCGCGGGTCTAGGCCGCCGCATGCGTTGATGAATTCCGTTGCAGCACAATGCAATTCGCCCATAATCGACATTATGCAAACCAGTCGTGAGGTGCGTCCCGGCGTCGAGCAGGTCGACGCCGGGGACGCACTCGGCTCAGAAGGCCTTCGGGACGAGCGGGATCTTGACCGCCTCGACGCGCTTGACCTGTCCCACCGTGCCCGCGGTGGCCCCGTCCCTGACCGACAGCTGCCAGCCGACGTCCTGCACGTTCGCGCGGTACTCGACGTGACCGGCGAAGGGCAGGCGAGCCGTGGACATCCGCAGGGCCTCGAGAGGCAGGGTCAGCTGGGGGATGGTGGCAGCGAGGCGTCGATCCACGCACCATGCGGGTGACAGGTCCCGAGGACCGTGGGAGGGAGCGCGTGTCCGTGGCGCCAGCGCTGCAGGCCGAGCACGGTGTTCCCTTCCACGGGAAACTCGGGCCCGTCGAGGCCCGGAACGCACCCGCCCGGCTCGGCGGTGAGCCACGACAGGTGGGAGACGGTCCCGGCCAGCTCGTCGAGGACCGCGGCCAGGTCGCGACGACGCGGTGCGGGGAGGTAGGTCATCGCCCACGAGCTGAGGACCACGACGTGCGCGCCGTCGCCGGCGTCAGTGCGCGCGAGCGTCACCGCGTCGGTCAGTCGGTCGACCATGTCGCCACGGAGCACCGTGGGGGGGTCGGGGCGGAGCAGGTCGGCAGCCGCGCGGAAGCGCTCGATGCGGCCCGGGACCTCCGGCCAGAGGCACGCCTCGAGCCAGCGCACCTCGTCGACGGACGCGAGGTCGACGGGCTCGAGATCCACGCCGACGCGACCACGCACGGCGGGCAGCGCAGCCCCGGCCGCCGTGAGCAGCGCCCCGACGCCGGAACGGTCCTCACCCGAGCACCGGACCGCAGAGGCGCCGTCGCCCAAAAGTGCCGACCCGGTGGGCGAGGACAGCTCGACGGCGTACTGGTCGACGCCGAGCAGCAGGCCGGCGCTCGCACCGAGCTCGACGATGGCGAGCGGGACGTCGCCGGAGTCGACTGTCGCCGCAGCGAGCCCTACGGCGACGTAGACGGCTCGGTTCACCTCGTTGGTCTGGGTGCCGTGCGTCGCAATGAGCCGGGTCAGCTCGTCGACGTGGTCGAGGACCGTCCGCCGCACGTCGGGCCACGGATCGCCCGTCGCAACGCTCGCCGCCCCGGTGACACTCGGATACCACCGGGCCGCAGGCAGATCCGGTTTGCACAGGACGAGGTGGTGCAGGGCGGCGAGCCAGAGAACGGGACGAGCCTGCCCGGGCCTGGCCGCGAGCAGCAGCGACGCGGTCTCGTCGTCGTGGGCGACGTGTCGGCAGACGGTCGAGTAGAGCGGAAGAGCGGCATACTCCGTCGCGAACTCGCTGAAGCGCCGCTGGATCCTCGCCAGCCGAACGGGGTCCGGTGACGATCGCACCGGGTCAGGCACCGGTGGCACCGTCGACGCGCTCACGCACGAGGTCGGCGTGGCCGTTGTGCCGGGCGTACTCACCGATGAGGTGGAGGTAGACGAAGCGCAGCGAGAAGGGGTCGCCCCCGGACTCGACGACGACCGACCGCTCGACCAGCTGCTCGCCCGTCAGGCCCGAGCACTTGGACAGCAGCGTCGAGCGGTGCCAGGCGAGCATCTCGGGCAACATCTGCGCCTCGGGCGCGACGAGGGAGCCACCCGGCCGCTCGACGTCCGGCGCCGTCCAGGGAGTCTCGGGTTCACCGGTCACGTCGACACGCCTCCTGACGCGGAATCGACTGACTGAGAACGTGATTCACGCTCGAGCAGGACGATGACCTCATGGTGCGACGTCTGGGGGAACATGTCGAAGAGACGCGCCTCGCGAGCCCGGTAGGACGGCATGCGAGCCAGGTCACGGGCCAGGCTGTCGACGTTGCAGCTCGAGTAGGTCACGTGCGTGGCGCCGGAGCCCTCGAGCCATCGGGTCAGGTCCGGGCCGATCCCGCGACGCGGCGGGTTGACGACGACCATCGTCCGGTCGGATCCCGGCAGGTCCCGGTCGAGCGCCTCGACGTCCGTGGCGTCGCCGGCACGGAACTCCAGCCGGCCGAGGTCAGGGTGTTCGGCGCGCAACCGGGACGCACTGGTCTCGGCGCTGCGCACGGCCTCGGCCGAGACCTCGACGCCGATGACGTGGGAAGCGCCTGCTCGCGCGCAGTGCAGCGCGAATCCGCCCACGCCGCAGTAGAGGTCGAGGACCGTGGTGGGGTCGACGGTGCGCGTCCAGGCCTGCGCCTGGTGGTAGAGGCCGGCGGCGACCGTGGTGTTGGTCTGGAAGAAGCTGTTGGGGCGCAGGTGGAGGACCACGTCGCCGACGGGCATCGCGAGGTCATCGCTCTCGGTCAGGACGATCTCGGTGTCACCTTCGAGGACGGCCTTGTGCTCCGGCTGGAGGTTCACCGTGACGACCGACACCTCAGGCAGCCGGGTCCGGAGCGACGACAGACGAGACTCGAGCAGGGCCAGGTGACGGCGGGACCGCAGGACGAGCCGGAGCATGACGTCCCCGGTGGGGGAGAGGGTGAGGATGAGGTGCTTCAGCTCGCCGCGGCCGGCGGCCACGTCGTACGGCTCCAGGCCGATCTCGTCGACGGCGGACGCGAGCCGGGGGATGAGGCGCTGAAGCGGCGGCTCGTACAGACCGCAGCCACGCAGGTCGACGCCGTTCGCGTCGGCGTCGAGGATCCCGACGGTCACCGCGCCGGTGACGCCACCGACGACGAGCTTGGCCTTGTTGCGGAAGGCCGACTCGGCGCTGGGGAAGGGGTCGAGCCATGCGACGTCTGGGGCCACGTCGGCGAGGGCGCGTCGGCAGCGCTCGTCCTTGTCGGCGAGCTGGACGGCATACGGCACACCCATGAGGGCACAGGAGCGGCAGCGGCCGGCGTCGAAGTAGTCGCACTGCATCACGAGCAAGGCTACGGCGCAGCAGCATGGTCCAGGACCACGGGTGGAGCGCGGTCTCCGGGGAGGGCCTTCTCCAGCCAAAGTGACATAATGTCGATTATCGGCGTTATGGGGGAAGCAGCGAGAGCGCTTCGCCTTGGACCGGCACACCAAAAAGGAAGGAGCGTCGCGCGCTTCCTTCCACTTCCAACGTATAGCGCACCCGGGGTCTTGCGGCAAGACCCCCGTCGTCACCGAGAATCACTGGCCGACACCAGAAACCTCGGGACGGAGCCCACTGCGTGAACCCGCTGACGACCAGCGCCTTCGACCTTCGCGACCACCTGGCACCCAAGGCCGACCCGGCCCTCATCGCCCACGACGACCTCCACTTCGCCGCGATCGCCGAGACCCTCGACGCGACGGTCGCCGAGCTGTCCGACCGTCTCGACGCAGCCCGTCGGGCACCGGCACGCACCGGCCAGGCCGCGCTCGACCGTGACCAGGAGGTCCACCGCCTCACCGCCCGCCTGCGGACGCTGCGCCGCTACGGCATCGACCTCTGCCTCGGTCACATCGTCCCCGAGAACGATTCTCACCCTGTGTACATCGGCCGTCTCGGGCTCTCCGACACCGCCGGACGCCGGCTGCTCCTGGACTGGCGCTCCCCTGCAGCCGAACCGTTCTTCGGCGCCACCCACGGCAACCCCATGGGTCTCGCGAGCCGCCGCCGCTACCGCTGGACCCGGGGACGCGTCAGCGACTACTGGGACGAGGTGTTCACCACCGATGGTCTGCACGGACGCGTGGCCCTCGACGACGAGTCCGCCTTCATCGCCTCGCTCGGCGCGAGCCGCTCGCCGCGCATGCGGGACGTCCTGAGCACCATCGCGGCCGACCAGGACGCCATCATCCGCGCGGGCTCCCGAGGCGCGCACGTCGTCGACGGAGGCCCGGGCACGGGCAAGACGGTCGTCGCGCTCCACCGGACGGCATACCTGCTCTACTCCGACCCGCGCCTCGGCCACCGCCGGGGCGGCGTGCTCTTCGTCGGCCCGCACGAGCCCTACCTCGCCTACGTCTCCGACGTGCTGCCCAGTCTCGGCGAGGAAGGTGTGCAGACGTGCACGCTGCGCGACCTCGTTCCCGAGGGTGACGCGGCGGCCCCCGAGACCGACCCGGAGGTGGCCCGGCTCAAGGCGTCCATGGACCTCGTCCGGGCCATCGAGCCGGCCGTGGCGCTCTACGAGGAGCCGCCGACCCGCGGCATGGAGGTCGTGACGCCGTGGGCGGACGTGTGGCTCTCCCCTGCCGACTGGGCCGAGGCCTGCACCGCAGCTCTCGGCACGCCGCACAACGAGGCCCGCGACGACGTGTGGGAGGCGTTGCTGACGATCCTCGTCGAGCGGCACGACCTCGAGGACCGGATCGACGACGACGGCGCCGACGTCGAGCTCGAGGCCACCCCCGCCATGGTGCGGCGCTCGCTCGAGCAGAACCGGGAGCTGCGCACGCTGTTCGACCGGACGTGGCCGCTCCTCGATGCCGCGGACCTCGTCGGCGACCTCTGGACCGTCCCCGCCTACCTGCGTCGGTGCGCCCCCACCCTGACGGTCGAGCAGGTGCGCCGGCTGCAGCGCGCCGAGCCGGACGCGTGGACGGCGTCGGACCTCCCCCTGCTCGACGCGGCCCGGATGCGGCTCGGCGACCCGGAGGTCTCGAGACGCCGACGACAGCGTGAGGCGGCCCTCGCGGCGGAGCGCGCCGAACGCGCCACGGTCGTCGAGCACCTCATCGCCTCGGACGACTCCGACATGCACGTCATGTCGATGCTGCGAGGTGACGACCTCCGCAGCGCCCTCGACGACAACGACGGGACGACCGTCGACCCCGACCTGCTGGCCGGCCCGTTCGCCCACGTCGTCGTGGACGAGGCCCAGGAGCTGACCGACGCGGAATGGCAGATGCTCCTGTCCCGCTGCCCGTCGCGGAGTCTCACCATCGTCGGCGACCGCGCCCAGGCCCGGCACGGGTTCACGGAGACGTGGCAGGAGCGACTGAGTCGCGTGGGTCTCGACCGGGTCACGCTGTCGTCACTCACCATCAACTACCGCACTCCGGAAGAGGTCATGCTCGAGGCCGAGCCCGTCATCCGTGCCGCGCTCCCGGACGCGAACGTGCCCACCTCGATCCGCGAGAGCGGCGTGCCCGTTCAGCACGGCCCGGCCGCCGACCTCGAGGCGGTGCTCGGGACGTGGCTCGACGCGCACCCAGACGGAACGGCCTGCGTCATCGGCGCCCCCGGCCTCGAGGAGCGGGCTCGGGTGCGGTCGCTCAGCCCGACGCTCTCCAAGGGACTCGAGTTCGACCTCGTCGTGCTCGTCGATCCGGACGCCTTCGGTGACGGCATCGAAGGCGCCGTCGACCGCTACGTCGCCATGACACGCGCGACCCAGCAGCTCGTCGTCCTCACTCAGGGGTGACCTCGCCCGGGTCGGCCCGGCCGCCCGGCTCGAGCACGGCGAGCCACGCGCGCAGCAGCTCCTCCAACCCGGCGCGCTGCCGAGGTTCGAGACCGGCCAGCAGGGACTCGTCGCCGGCCATGACGTCCGCGAAGATGCCGTCGAGCCGGGCGAGTCCCTCCGGGGTGAGCTGCACGTGCACGGTGCGCCGGTCCGGCTCCTCCCGGACTCGCTCGACGAAGCCGAGCACCTCCATGGCCTGGACGCGCTGCGTCGTCGCGCCGGCCGTGACGCGGCAGCGCCGGGACAGCTCGCCCGCGGTGAGCCGGAACGGCGCGCCACTGCGTCTCAACGTCGCGAGGACGTCGAGGTGGCTCTGCTCGAGGCCGTGGGTGGCCAGCACGTGGGCCCGGTGGTCCATGACGATCGCGGCGAGCCGCACGACCGGCGTGATGATCCCGATCGACGACACGTCCACGTCGGGCCTCTCCCGCTGCCAGGCCTGGATGATCCGCCCCACCTGGTCACCCGACGCGCTTCCCATCCCAATACTTTAGGGCTAAACGAGAGGCCCCGCTCCGATCGACGGTGGGACGATTCCGTGAGGGAAAGGAAGCCGCATGGACCTCTCCACGTTCTATGCCGTCGTCTCGGCCACGTGCTTCACGCTCGTCGGGCTCTGGTGGTCCGCCCTGGACCGCCGGCGTGAGCTGCTCGCCGGGGAGGAGACCCGTCGGCTCGTGGGCGGCGTCTACCTCACCTTCCTGCTCCCCGGCCTCATGGGCCTCTTCGCGCAGGTCGCACCCACCCAGCCCTGGCTCTGGCGCTCGACCTTCGGGCTCGTCGCCCTCGTCGGTGCCTGGTCGACCCTGCGGCTCGTCCGCGCCGACCGCGGCCCCCTCGGGTCGGACGGCTCGGGACTCCGGGGCCCCTTCCGGCGGCACCGCTGGCTGGTCGCGGTGCTCTACGCCGTCATCGTCCTGGTCGCCGCTGCGCCCGAGCTGGGCGGCGCCGTCGGTCTCAGTGGGCTGCAGACGGCCGCCCTCGCCGTCGTCTGCCTCGTCGTGCTCGCACACGGTCTGGCGTGGGAGCTGCTGACGACGACACCCGACGTCCAGCAGCACCCCCTCCCCTCCCCTGCCACGGACTGAGCAGGGGAGGCGGAAGAGCGGGGGGCTCAGGTGGTCGCCTAGGCCGTGTCGTCGTTGACGAAGGACGTCTGGGCCAGCGGGTGACGACCTCCTGACGCCCGCGAGGTCGACCGCTGAGAGGGCGTATGCCGTCCGCTGACCCCGGGCGCCCGACGCTGCGGCGTGTTTCGGCCTCTCCCCCTGCCCGCGTGCCGCCCCGTGTGGGACAGTCCTCGCATGTCCAACGCCGTCGTCAACGCCGCGCGACCGGAGACTCGGGAGCAGCGGGCCTGGTACTGGTACGACTGGGCCAACTCGGCCTACGTCACGACCACTGCGACGGTGCTCATGAGCCCGTACCTCACGTCCGTGGCGGAGCAGGCGGCCTGCCCCGGGCTGCCGGACGGCCAGGACTGCACGACCAACCTCTCGGTGCTCGGCATCCCGGTGGCGCCGGGCTCGCTGTGGTTCTTCACCGTGACCTTCACGACGATCCTGTCGGCGATCGTCCTCATCTTCATCGGCGCCATCGCCGACCGCAGTCCCCGACCGACTCGGCTCTTCGCCGGCTTCGCGTGGGCGGGCGCCCTGGCGGCGAGCCTCATGTTCTTCGTCGCCGGCACGAACTGGCAGCTGGGCGCCGTCCTCGTCGTCGTGGCCGGCATCTGCCTCGGGTCCTCGCTCGTGATCTACGACTCGATCCTGTGCCGCATCGCCAACGAGAACGAGCGCGACCGGGTCTCCTCGAAGGGCTGGGCGTTCGGCTATCTCGGCGGCGGCATCCTGCTCGCGCTCAACTTCGCCCTCGACTTCTTCCACGAGGACCTCGGGCTCGACCGAGCCCTGTCCACACGCATCAGCATCCTGTCCGCGGGTCTCTGGTGGGCCGGCTTCACGATCATCCCGTACCTCGGACTGCGCCACCTGACCGGCACGGTCGAGACCCCCGTCGAGCGTTCGGCCGGCATCGTCCGCGGCAGCATCGCGCAGCTGCGCAGCACCTTCCGCGACCTCGCCAACTACCCGCAGACGAAGCTGTTCCTCGTCGCCTACCTCTTCTTCAACGACGGCATCCAGACGGTCATCGGCAGCTCGAGCGTCTACGGGTCCAAGGAGCTCGGCTTCTCCGAGACGACCGTGCTCGGCGTGTTCCTCTTCGTGCAGTTCGTCGCGTTCCTCGGTGCGCGGCTCTTCGGCCGGGTGGCCGCCTCGATCGGGGCCTGGCGCACGATCCTCTACGGCATCGGCCTCTGGACGGTCGTCGTCGTCTTCGCCTTCCTCCTGCCGTCGAAGTCGCTCGTCATCTTCCTCGCGCTCGCCCTGCTCATCGGCCTCGTGCTCGGCGGCACGCAGGCCCTGTCGCGGTCGCTCTACAGCCAGCTCATTCCCCGCGGCCGCGAGGCGGAGTACTTCAGCCTCTACCAGGCCATGGAGCGCGGCACGAGCTGGTTCGGGACGCTCATCTTCGGCCTCGTCTACCAGTTCACCCTCAGCTACCGCTGGGCGATCATCGCGCTCATCGTCTTCTTCGCGATCGGCGGCGTGCTCCTGTCGAAGGTGCGGATGCGCGAAGGCATCGTGCAGGCCGGCAACCCGGTTCCCGCCGTCATCTGAGAAACGCCTACAATTCGCCGCCCGCCGGGGAACAAGTCAACCGTTCCGCTCGTTCAAGCGTCTGTGAGGGTAAGACACCAGCGAGGTGTCACAAGGGCATACGTCTTGGAGGGGTCCACATGGCCGATCGAGCACTACGCGGTTCCAACCTCGGCGCGAGGAGCATGGAGTCCGACGAGAACGTCGTCCCGAGTGAGCGTCAGCTCACCGTCTACGTCTGCGCCGACGGTCACCGCACCGAGCTCCCGTTCTCGATCGAGGCCGACGTGCCTCCCACGTGGGAGTGCCGCTGCGGACTCGACGCGAAGCTGCAGGGCGGCGGACCCGAGCCGGAGGCCAAGCCGGTCAAGCACCAGCGCACGCACTGGGACATGCTCCTCGAGCGTCGTTCCATCCCCGAGCTGGAGGAGCTCCTCGAGGAGCGCCTGACGCTCCTGCGTGAGTCGCGTGGCGAGAAGCCGCGACGCCGCAAGACCGCCTGACCTCCCCAGAGCGCACCACCGAGGAGCCCGCCCCGTTCGTGGAGGCGGGCTTTTCGCTGCCCGCAGGCTCTGAGCCCGGCTTCTCGCGTGCCGCAGGCCGTATGCCGTCGTCCCCGGTTCGAGATCGTGCCAGCGAGGTGCGTGGCGGGATCACCTCGAACCCGGCGACGCAGAGGGACGAGCGCGCGGGGCTCAGTCCTCGTCGTCGATGATCTCGCCCTCGACGACCTCGTCGCTCGTCGACGAGCGCTGCGGGCCATGGGGTGTCTGCTCCTGCTCCCAGGCGGGCGTCGCGGGCTGTCCGGACACCGTGGGCCCGGCGAACCGCTCGGTCTGGGCGAGCAGGCGGCGTGAGATGACCGCAGCGAGCATGCTGCGCGCGACCGGCCGCGTGAACGGGAGCACGAGGACGAGGCCGAGCACGTCGGTGACGAAACCCGGCAGGACGAGCAGGCTGCCGCCGACGAGCACGACGACGCCGTCGGCGATCTCGCGGGCCGGCATCCGGCCACTGCGCACAGCCTGCTCGAGCGCGCGCCAGGCCCGGCCGCCCTCGCGACGGATCAGCCACGCCCCGAGGAGCGAGGTCGCGACGAGCAGCAGGAACGTCGGCCAGCCGCCGATGGCCTGGCCGACGGCGACGATGACGACGATCTCGATGACCGGCAGGAGCAGCAGCGCGACGACCGCCAGACGCGTCAGGCGCACCCGCCTGACCCGTGACGGACCGCGAGACGAGCCAGTGGGGCCGGTGGGGCCGCTCACGACCGGTCCCCGACCGGCTCGCGCCCACGCACCCGACCGGCGACGGAGCGCAGCTGGCCCACGCGGTGCTCGATGCCCCACCTCGTGACGCTGGTCAGCGCCTCGCGCACGATGTCCTGGCCCATCTTCGACACGCCGACCTCGCGCTCGACGAACGTGATCGGCACCTCGACGACGGTGAGCCCGGCGCGCACGGCACGCAGCGTCAGGTCGATCTGGAAGCAGTAGCCCTGCGACTCGACGCCCTGAAGCCCCATGGCCCGCAGCGCACTCGCGCGGTAGACGCGGTAGCCCGCCGTCGCGTCGTTGACCGCCATCCCGAGCAGCACCTTGGTGTAGAGGTTCGCACCGACCGAGAGCACCTTGCGGCGAGCCGGCCAGTTGCGCACCTCGCCGCCCTTGACCCAGCGGGCACCGATGACGAGGTCTGCCTCGCCGAGCGCGGCCAGCAGCGACGGCAGCTGCTCGGGGAGGTGCGAGCCGTCGGCGTCCATCTCGACGGCGGCGTCGTAGCCGCGCTCGAGGACGATGGCGAAGCCGGCGAGGTAGGCCTTGCCGAGGCCCTCCTTGGCGGCGCGGTGCACGACGTGGACCTGCGGGTCCGCGGACGCGAGGTCGTCGGCGACCTGTCCGGTGCCGTCGGGAGATCCGTCGTCGAGCACGAAGACGTCGGCGGCGGGCACGTTCGCGCGCACCCGCGCGACGATGCCGGGCAGGTTGTCCCGCTCGTTGTACGTCGGGATGAGCACGGCCACTCGGGTCACCGGCTCACGCTGCGTCGTCGTCATCCTCTTCCTTCGTTGTCTCCGGCGCTGCCGGGCGGCCGCTGCGAAGACCCAGGGCGAGCATCGTCAGCAGTGCGGCGGCGGCGACCCACTCGGGGGCCTCCCCCACCCGGGTCGCCAGCGTCGTGGCGTCCCGCAAGGGTAGTGCTCCTCTGACCACCGCCTGTGTGAACAACGACGTCACCTGGTGGGCGGTTCCGTCGGGCGTGATCAGGGCGCTCTGGCCGACCGTCGACACGTGCACGACGGAGCGGCCGAACTCCATGGCTCGCAGTCGGCTGATGGCGAGCTGCTGGGGCGACTCGGCGGTGTAGCCGAAGGTCGCGTTGTTCGTCTGGACCACGAGGACGTTGGCGCCGGTCTGCACGGCGTCGCGCATGATGTCGTCGTAGGCCACCTCGAAGCAGATGGCGAGGCCGGCCCGGATCTGCCGGCCCGAGGCCGTCGTGACGTGGAAGACGCCGGGCGCGGGGCCCTGGACGAAGTCGCGCGTGACGAGGTCGACCTCCGCGCTGAAGTTCCGCCAGAAGGACCGGTTCGGGATGTACTCGGCGAACGGCACCGGGTGGCGCTTGACGTAGCGGTCCGTGTTGCCCTTGCCGGGCTCGAAGAGCAGGGCCACGTTGGAGACGAACCCGACGGGCTCCTCGAGCAGGCCCCCGACGATGAGGGGTCGCTTCAGCGCGTCGACGGTCTCCAGGATGAGGTCCTTGGCGTCGGCGTTGCGCAGCGGGTCGATGTCCGAGGCGTTCTCGGGCCAGACGACGAGGTCCGGGGCCGGGGCGCGCCCGGCGTCGACGTCGTCCTGGGCCTTGAGCGTCGCCGCGACGTGGTTGTCGAGGACCTGGCGGCGCTCGGCGTTGAAGTCGAGACCGGGCCGCGCCACGTTGCCCTGGACGCCGAGGAACTGGGCGGTCGGGCCGTCGGTCGGTAACGGGACCGCCAGCCCCACGAGGCCGAGCGCGAGCGCTCCCACGGCGGGCAGCACGAGGCGACGGGACGGCATACGCGATCGCGGCGTGGTGGTGGCGCCGCTCCCCCGGCGCTCGGCAGCGGCTGACAGCGCGTGCTGGGCGGCGAGCGCGAGGAGGCCACCGCTGAGCGCGATGACGAAACCGACGAACGGCGCGCCCCCGAGTGCCACGAGCCGGCCGAACGGCGAGTCGGCCTGTCCGAAGGCCAGCTTGAGCCAGGGAAAGCCACCGTAGGGGGCGCGGGCCCGGAAGCCCTCGGCCACGACCCACCCGAGCGCGAACGCCAACGGGCGGACGCTCCCCTGGCGGCTCAGCCAGCCGTAGAGCCCGCCCGCCACGCCGACGAAGAGGGCCTGCAGCGTCGCGAGGGCGAGCCACGGCAGCGCGCCGACGTAGATGCCCGACCAGCTGAGCGTCGGCACGAAGAAGACGAGCCCTCCGGCGAGACCGAGCAGGAAGCCTCGACGGCCCCCGGAGCCGGCCCAGGCCCACGCCCACAACGCGAGGGCCACCGGTGCGGTCACCCAGACGTCGAAGGTCGGGAACGCGAGGCAGAGCAGTCCGCCGCCGAGCAGGGACACGAGGAGACGCCGCACGGGGTTCACCGTATGCCGTGCGGCCGGGACGTCAGCGCTCAGGGCACGACGACGACGCCACGAGCGGTCGTGGCGACGATCGGCGGGTCGAGCATCTCGGCCGCCGACTCCCCGCGCTCCTGGTTGCCGCGCCCGACGACGCGCACCTCGAAGTCCATCTCCCGGGAGCGGGTGCCGACGCGGACGATCTCGGCCGAGATCTCGATGACGTCGCCGGCCGTGATCCGCGAACGGAACTGGACGTCGCTGTAGGAGGCGAAGAGGCCCTCGTCACCGTCGGTGACGATGCACATCTCGGTGGCCACGTCGCCGAAGGCGGCCATCGAGTAGGCGCCGTCGACGAGGTTGCCGGCGTAGTGGGCGTGACCGTAGGGCACGTAACGGCGGTGCGTGATGCGCAGCCCGACCTTGGCCTTGGTCAGCGTGGCCGGCGTGGTCGTCGCCGTGGCCGGCGTCGTGGGCGCGGTGGCCGAGAGGGGCTCGGGCGCCGTGGGGTCGGTGGTGGTCTCGCTCATGGCTTCTTCCCCTTCCGGAGGCTGATCTCGTGGACCAGGTAGCTGGCGACCTCGCCCGGGGTCGTGCCCCGGCCGAAGATCCGGTCGACGCCCAGGGCCTTCTCGGAGCCGTCCTCGAAGCGCGGGCCGCCGGCGATGAGGATCGGCACCTGCCCGGCCGGGTAGGCCTCGCGGAAGGCCGCGGACATCTGGGTGGTGTTGTGGATGTGGGCGTCCTTCTGGGTGACGACCTGGCTGACGAGGACGGCGTCGGCCTTCTCGGCGCGGGCCCGGGCGACGAGCTCGGGCACGAGCACCTGGGCGCCGAGGTTGACGACCTTGATCTCGCGGTAGTACTCGAGGCCCTTCTCGCCCGCGAAGCCCTTGATGTTGAGGATCGCGTCGATGCCGACGGTGTGGGCGTCGGTGCCGATGCAGGCACCGACGACGACGAGCTTGCGGCGCAGCTGCTTCTTGATCGTCAGGTTGGCGTCCTTGGCGGACAGCAGGGGGTACTCGCGCTCGACGACGTGGACGTCGTCGAGGTTGACGAGGTGCGTCGAGCTGCCGTAGACGACGAAGAAGGTGAAGTCGGGACCCATCGCCTTCGCGTGCACGAGCAGGGCCGGGTCGAGGCCCATCTTCCGGGCGAGCTGGAGCGCGGCGCCCTCGGCCTTCTTGTCGTGCGGCAGCGGCAGGGTGAACGACATCTGCACCATGCCGTCGCCGGTCGTGTCGCCGTAGGGCCGGATGATGTTTCCCTGCGCGGCCGCGGACGCGGCTGCCTGCTCGGACTGCTGCTTCGCGGCGCTCATCGGCCGGTCTCCTTCGCCGGCGGGGTCCACGCGTCGAGGGCGGTGGTCGCCGGGTTGTCGTAGTCGTCGGCGCGCTCGCTGACCCCGTCGAGCCCCTTGCCCCCCGTCGCCGGTCGCTTCATGAGTCCGAAGGTGCCGTCGGCGATGGCCGCGAGGAGCGGCGCGTCGCCGGCGGCGTCGGTGTCGCTGACGATGCGGTCGAGCAGGTCGACGGCCTCGGAGAGCACCTGGCGCGCGCGGGTCTGGATGTAGCCGTCGCGCGGCGGGTGGAAGTCCTCGGTCAGTCCGCTCGCGGCGTTCATGACGTAGCGGACGTTCTGCAGCGCGAGGTCGCGGTCGGAGAGGAACGGCGTCACGACGGCCTCGGTCATCATGCCGACGAGCAGGATGCCCTGACCGGTCATGGCGCCGACGAGGTTGAAGAAACCGTCGAGCAGGTAGCCGCGGAAGACGTCGCCCGTCATGTGCTTCGTCGGCGGCATCCACTTCAGCGGTGCGTCGGGGAAGAGCTGTCGGGCGAGCATCGCGTGGGCGAGCTCCATCCGGAAGCTGTCGGGGATCTCGGGGTTGATCTCGAAGGCGTGGCCCAGGCCCAGCTGCCAGTCCTCGAGGCCGGCCTCCTTGGCGAAGCGCTCGTTGAGCAGCTGGCTCACCGTGACCGTGTGGGCGGCCTCGACCGCGTCGGCGGTCGTGAGGTAGTTGTCCTCACCGGTGTTGATGATGATCCCGGCACGGGCGTGGACCTGACGCGAGAAGCGCTGGTCGACGAAGGTGCGGATCGGGTTGATGTCGCGGAAGAGGATGCCGTACATCGAGTCGTTGAGCATCATGTCGAGACGTTCCATGCCGGCGAGGGCCGCGATCTCGGGCATGCACAGGCCCGAGGCGTAGTTCGTCAGCCGGACGTAGCGACCGAGCTCCTTGCTCACGTCGTCGAGCGCAGCACGCATGAGGCGGAAGTTCTCCTGCGTCGCGTACGTCCCGGCGAAACCTTCGCGCGTAGCACCCTCGGGCACGTAGTCGAGCAGCGACTGACCCGTGGAGCGGATGACGGCGATGATGTCGGCGCCCTCACGCGCGGCCGCCTGGGCCTGCGGGATGTCCTCGTAGATGTCGCCGGTCGCGACGATGAGGTAGATCCACGGCTTGGTCTTCGGGTCGCCGTGACGCGTGATGAGACGTTCGCGCGTGGCGCGCGAGCGGTCGATGGTGCGCAGACCTGCACCGACCCCCTTCGCGGCGGCACGGCGGGCCGCCGTGGCCTCGCGCCCGGAAGGCAGGCGGAAGGAGACGTTGCCGCTCGCCGCCTTCTGGGCGAGCGTGGTCAGGTCGGGCGCCTCGCCGCGGAGCAGGGCGTCGTAGACCGGCGTCGTGACGCCGTGCTCGAGGCCGACCTCGTCGCGGACCGCCGTCACGAGGTGGTTGACCCACGGCACGCGCTCGTGGTCCGCGCCGGCCAGACCGGCCAGGCGCAGGGTCGCGCGCTCCACCGACACCGTGGTGTGGCTGCGCGCGATCTTCACGACGGGAGCGGCGGCCTTGCGGGCGAGCGAGCGGGCCCGACGCACGACGGCCGGGTCGAGCTCGAGCATGGCGTTGGGGCGGGTCATGCGTCAGATCCTGCCTTCTCGGTGGCGAGGCGGCCCTCGAAGAGCGCCCGCACGGCCGGGACGTCCCGGAGGAGGCGCAGCGCCGTCTCGGCGTGGCCGGGGACATAGCCGTTGCCGACGAGCATCCGCACGTCGGCGGCGAGGCCCTCGGCCCCGAGGGCGGCCGCGGCGAAGTTCGTGGCCATGCTGAAGAAGATGATGGTGCCGCCCTGCGCGGTCGCGAGGATCGCGGGCTGCTCGCAGCCGGGCACGTCGACGCAGACCACGGTGACGTCGGCCGGTCCCCCGGCGGACTCGACGGCTGCCGCCAGGCCGAGAGGCGACCGCGCGTCGGCGAGGACGACGGCGTCGGCGAGGCCGCTCCCCTCGAGAACCGTGCGCTCGCGCTCGACCGGGACGACGCCGATGGTCCGGGCGGCGCCGGCGGCGCGAGCGGCCGCCAGCGACAGCGAGCCGGACTTGCCGGCCCCGCCGAGGACGGCCACCGTCGGCGCGACGCCGCGGGCGGCATACTCCCCCACGACGCGCTCGACGAGCGCCGGCGCGCCGCACACGTCCATGACCATGAGCGCCAGGTGCGGGTCGAGGTCGGTGGGCAGGGTGGCAGCGATGCTGCGGCCGAAGAGGATCGCGTGGCCTTCGGCAGGCACCTGCTCGGAGAGGCCGTCCCAGCGGGCCAGGCCGTCGGTGATGGCGAGCGGGGTCAGGGACAGCGACACGAGGGTGGCGACGCGGTCGCCGACCGCGAGACCGAGCGTGCTGTCCGGTCCGACCTCCTCGACCGTGCCGATGAGCATCCCGCCCGAGCCGGTCACGGGGTTCTGCATCTTGCCGCGCGTCGCGACGATGTCGAGGACCTCGGCGCGCACGGCTCCCCCGTCGACGGTGCCGTCGGTGCCGTGCTTCTCGGCGAGCTGCCGGTAGGACGCCGCATCGAGGTTGAGCGTCTCGACCGCGATGCGGACCTCGTCGGGCCACAGCTGCGGGCTGGCGTCGAGTCGGCGGGCCGCCTGCGGGAGGGTGATGGCGTCGCCGGTGGGCTCGAGCACACGGTGCAGGCCGACGGGCGACGACACGCGGGCGGCGTCCGTGCGATCCGGGGTGGCCGACGTCGGGTCTGACACGTTCACAAATCCTTCTGTATGTACGGACGGAAACCGAAGATCTTGCGTCAGCATAGGGGTACGTCGGCGGTATCTTCACAATTTCGTGAGCCGGACGTGTTTGAGCGAGACGGCCCCTGACGTTACTGTTCTCGGCATGAGCAAGGTTGAGCAGCCCTACGCGTACCGCCGACGAGAGCTCGTCGAGCCCGACTGGACGCGTTTCCCGGGCTGGGCGAGCATCACCCAGGCCGACTGGGACAGCGCACAGTGGCAGCGGGTCAACTGTGTCAGGAACATCAAGCAGTTGCGAGCCCTCATGGGTGACCTGCTCGACGACCGCTTCTACGACGACCTCGCCAAGGACCAGAGCGAGCGGGCGACGATGTCGATGCTCGTCCCGCCGCAGATGCTCAACACGATGGTCCCGTCGACGGACTCGCCGATGCCGTCGGCCGGCCACGACTTCACCGAGGCCTTCTACGCCGACCCGATCCGCAACTACATGCTGCCGGTCTTCTCCGACCGCCGCACCGACTGGCCGTCGCACCCGCACGCGTCGCGCGACTCGCTGCACGAGCACGACATGTGGGTCGCCGAGGGGCTGACGCACCGCTACCCCACCAAGGTGCTCGCCGAGCTGCTGCCCACGTGCCCGCAGTACTGCGGCCACTGCACCCGCATGGACCTCGTCGGCAACTCGACACCACAGGTCGCCAAGCTGAAGTTCGACCTCAAGCCGGTCGACCGCTACGCCGCGATGCTCGACTACCTCCGCACGTCGCCCGTCGTGCGTGACGTCGTCGTCTCCGGTGGCGACGTCGCCAACATGCCGTGGAAGAACCTCGAGGCGTTCATCGACCAGCTCCTCGACATCGAGAACATCCGCGACATCCGACTCGCGACGAAGGCCCTCATGGGTCTGCCGCAGCACTGGTTCGCCGAGGACGTCGTCGAGGGCGTGGCCCGCGTCTCGGCCAAGGCCCGCTCGCGCGGCGTCTCGCTCGCGATCCACACGCACGTCAACAACGCCCAGTCGCTGACCCCGTCCGTCGCCCGCGCCTCGAAGGCCATGCTCGACGCCGGCGTCCGCGACGTGCGCAACCAGGGTGTGCTGATGCGCGGCGTCAACGACACGACCGAGCAGCTGCTCGACCTGTGCTTCGGCCTCGCCGACGGCGCCCAGATCACGCCGTACTACTTCTACATGTGCGACATGATCCCCTTCGCCGAGCACTGGCGGCTCTCGCTCGCCGAGGCCCAGCACCTCCAGCACTCGATGATGGGCTACCTCCCCGGCTTCTCGACCCCGCGCATCGTCTGTGACGTGCCCTTCGTCGGCAAGCGCTGGGTGCACCAGGTCGAGGAGTACGACACCGAGCGCGGCATCTCCTACTGGCGCAAGAACTACCGCACGTCGATCGAGGGCGACGACACCGAGGCGATGTCGCGCGAGTACGTCTACTACGACCCGATCTACACGCTGCCCGAGGCCGGCCAGCAGTGGTGGCACCAGTCGGTCGACCACGAGTCGGTTCTCGCCGAGGCGACCGAACAGGCTGCGACGAGCCGCGCCGCCGCAGAGTCGCAGCTGCTCGTCTGACACCGCGCACGAGCACGTATGCCGTGTGGCTCGGGACCGTCGCGGTCCCGGGCCACACGTCGTCCCGGGCCCGGGTCCGGACGTAGAACTGCGTTGTCAGCCTGACCCATCGCCACCTAGCGTGGCTCCCGTCCACGTGCATCGACCGAGCGGAGACGAGCGCCCGATGACCAGCAACCTCATCGAGCTCTGCATCGACGCGGACGACCCGGTGCGCCTCGCGGCCTTCTGGGCAGGGCTAGTGGGCCGGGAGACCGATGCCCACGACGTCGTGCTCGCGGGTGAGGAACCCGCGTTCGCGATCCGGTTCCTGCTGGGGCGTGAGCGCAGGACCGGGCCCAACCAGATCCACCTGCACCTGACCAGCACCACGCCCGAGCAGCAGCAGTCGACGGTCGACCGGGCCCTGCGGCTCGGGGCCCGACACCTCGACGTCGGCCAGACACCGGAGGAGGGGCACATCGTGCTCGCGGACCCGGAGGGCAACGAGCTCTGCGTCATCGAGGCGGGCAACACCTTCCTCGCCGACACCGCGTTCCTCGGGGAGCTCGCCTGCGACGGGACCCGCGAGGTCGGCCTCTTCTGGAGCCTGGCCCTGGACTGGCCGCTCGTCTGGGACCACGACGGGGAGACGGCCATCCAGTCGCCCCGCGGCGGCGCGAAGATCGCCTGGGGAGGCCCGCCCGTGCGTCCGAGGTCGGGGCGCAACGTCATGCACCTCCACGTGACCCCGACGACACGCGACGACCTCGACGCCGAGGTCGAGCGCCTCCTCTCGCTCGGGGCCACGCGGCTCGACGCCGGCCACGGGGACGCCTGCGGGGTCCCCCTCGCCGACCCCGACGGCAACGAGTTCTGTGTCATGGAGCCCCGCGAGGGCACCCGTAGACTGCGCCGGTGACTTCCCGCTCCCCCGGCACCCGCGTCCGCATGCCTCGCGCCGAGCGGGAGGCGCAGATGCTGGCGGTGGCCGAGCAGGTCTTCTCGGCCCGCGGCATCCAGGCCGCCACGATGGACGAGATCGCCGAGCTCGTCGGCGTCACCAAGCCCCTCATCTACGACTACTTCGGGTCGAAGGAGGGTCTGCTGGCGGCGACGATCGAGCGGGCCCGTGGGCAGCTGCTCGCTGCCCTCATCGACTCGTGGGTGGCCCAGCCGGCCGCACCGGCCCGCGACCGGGTGCGCGGCGTCGTGCACGCGTTCTTCTCCTTCATCGACGAGCACGACCAGGCGTTCGCGCTGCTGCGCACCGAGGGAGCCCTCATCGGCGAGGCCTCGGCGTCCGTCGAACGCATCCGCCAGCAGACCGCCAAGGCGTTCGCCGAGGGCCTGCGGACACTGCCGGCGTTCGAGGCCCTCGAGTCGCGCCGGGTCACCGTCATGGCCGAGATCCTCATCGGCGGGTGCGAGCGCCTCGCGGTCTGGCGCAGCACCCACCCGGGCACGACGGCCGACGAGGCCACCGACCTCGTCGTCACGACGATCTGGGACGGGCTCGCGTCCGTCGGCGACGCCTGATGGCCAAGCAGCGCGCAGCCGACGGTCCCTCGACCCCGGCCACCGTCGCCCTCGACCGCGCGGGCGTCCCGTACACCCGCCACCCCTACGAGCACGACCCCGCGGCAGCGAGCTACGGCCTCGAGGCGGCGGCCGCGCTCGGCGTCGAGCCCTCTCGCGTCTTCAAGACCCTGCTCGTCGACACCGGCGCGACGCTGGCGGTGGGCATCGTGCCGGTGGACGGCCAGCTCGACCTCAAGGCCGTGGCCGCGGCCATCGGTGTCAAGAGCGTGACGATGGCCGATCCCGCAGCGGCCGAGCGCAGCACCGGCTACGTCGTCGGCGGCATCTCCCCCGTCGGGCAGAGGCGCGCGCTGCCCACGGTCCTCGACGAGACGGCATACGGCTTCGGGACGGTCTACGTCTCCGGCGGCCGACGCGGCTTCGACATCGGCCTGGCGCCCGAGGACCTCGCGTCGGTCACCCGAGCCCGTCGTGCCCGGATCGGTCGCGCATGACGCTGACCCACGAGGCGTCCCGCGACGCGCCGGCGCGAGCGCGCGTGCCGCAGCTGCAGCTCGTCCTCGTCCTCGCGGCGCTGACGATGGTCGGGCCGTTCACGATCGACGCGATCTTCCCGGCGTTCGAGGTGATGACCCACGACCTCGGCGTCGACAAGGTCGCGATGCAGCAGACCGTCAGCGTCTACCTCGTCGCCTTCGCGGTCGCGAGTCTTTTCCACGGGTCACTGTCCGATGCCCTCGGTCGTCGTCCCGTCATCCTCGCGGGCTGCGCGCTGTATGCCGTCACCAGCGCCCTGTGCGCGCTGGCACCGAGCATGCCGCTCCTGCTGGGCGCCCGCGGCGCCCAGGGCCTCGTCGCCGGCGCCGGGATGATCGTCGGGCGCACGGTGGTGCGCGACCTCTTCGACGGCGCGCACGCCCAGCGGTTCATGAGCCACATCTCGATGATCTTCGCCATCGCGCCGGCGCTCGCGCCGATCGTCGGCGGCGCCATCCTCGGCTGGGGGTCGTGGCGCACGATCTTCTGGGTGCTCGCGGCCTACGGAGTGCTCCTCGTCGTGCTGACGCTGACCTCGCTGCCCGAGACGCACCCGGCCGCTGAGCGGGTCCCGTTCCGGCCGCGGCCGTTGCTCACGTCGTTCACGTCCGCCGCGGGCGACGGCGCGGTGCTGCGCCTCAGCGCCGCCATCGCCCTCAACTTCGGCGCCCTCTTCCTCTACATCTCCTCGGCGCCCGCGATCGTCGTCGACCACCTGGGGCTCGGCGAGCGCGACTTCGGCGTGCTCTTCGTCCCGCTCGTCGTCACCATGATGATCGGCTCGTTCCTCACGGGGCGCCTGGCCGGTCGCGTGCGACAGGGGGCCTTCGTCCTCGCCGGCTTCCTCGTTGCCCTCGCCGGCGGCGTGTTCGCGGTCGCCTACCAGGCGCTCGTCGACGTGCCCACGCTGCCGTGGACCGTCGTTCCCGTGGCCGCCGCCTCGCTCGGCGTGTCCCTCGTCTTCCCCATCCTCACGATCGCGCTGCTCGACCTGCGGCCGCGGGAGCGTGGCGCCGTCTCCTCGTTCCAGTCCTTCCTCAGCACGTGCGTCAACGCGCTCGTGGCCGGGGCGGTCTCACCGCTCGTGAGCGGCTCGCTGACGACCCTCGCCGTCGTGGCGGGGTCGATGACGCTCTCCGCGCTCCTGCTCTGGGCCTGGCACCGACGGCGTATGCGTGCCCGAGCCGGCGCTGCCCACGCACCGGTCGACGTCGTGGTGCCGTCACCCGCTCCCGAGCCGATCGAGCAGCTCTGAGGGGTCCCGGCCGACTCGTCGGGCGAGGGCCGGCGCTCGTCGAGGCAGTCGTCAGGGGGTCTCGCGCGGCATGGCCGACGCGCTGCGGGCCTCCCAGGGCGTCGACAGCACGACGGTGGTGCGCGTCGCGACGTTGGCCGCCGAGCGGATGCGCGCGAGGAGGTCCTCGAGGTTGCCCGGCGTGGCGACCCGCACCTTGAGGATGTAGCTCTCGATGCCGGCGACCGAGTGGCAGTCCTCGATCTCGGTGATGTGCCGCAGCCGCTCGGGCACGTCGTCAGGCGCGCTCGGGTCGAAGGGCGTGACCGAGATCAACGCCGTGAGCGGCAGTCCGAGCGACTCCGGCGACACCTGAGCCGTGTAGCCCGTCACGACGCCACGCTCCTCGAGCCGCCGGACGCGCTGGTGCACCGCGGACGTCGACAGGCCAGTGGCCTTGCCGAGGTCCGTGTAGCTCATCCGTCCGTCCGCGAGCAGCAGGCCGACGAGGCGACGGTCGAGATCTTCCATGGCCGAAGGGTAGACCAGGGGTTACCCGGAGGGTGGTCCATTCCTCATGCCGGTACGCCCACCCGGGACGGGCGGGCGAACCGGCGAGACGAGGGAGGCTCAGGGGAACGACGTGACGGTGCTCGGCACCCCGACGGAGGCCGAGCTGACCGGCGCGCCGGTGTCGTTGACGACGTGGTCGAGCGTCCCCGCTCCCAGCTGGACGGTGAGCAGGGAGTGCAGGCGCACACCCGGGGTGACGGGCACCTCGAAGCCCCGCGTCGCGTGGATCGTCGGGTCGACGTTCGTGAAGATGTAGCTGCCGCCGCCCCACAGCTCGTGGGTGCGCACCTTGTCGGCGACCTTGTAGCCGGCCCACCCGAGGACACCGTCGTGCTGCCACGCCGCCTGGTTCGGCGCGTCGTAGGGCAGCTCGTTCTGGTAGAACACCGTGCGGCCGCGCTCGCCGTTCCACACGGTGTTGTAGGCCCGGAAGTGCTCGGAGAAGAGGCCTGTGGCGGTGACGTCGTCGCCGTTGACGACGACGCCGTTCTCCGCAGGGTTGACGGTCCACCCGACGCCCTGGCCGTGGTCGGCGCGCCAGGCCCAGATGTCGTCGAGCAGGGCGTGGTCGCTGTTGACCTCGAGGCCCACGGTGGCGCGCCCCGCGAAGGGGCCACCGACGCGGAGGAAGACGTCGAGCAGGGTCGTGGGGTTGCCGGCGTCCGACCGGGTCGCCGCGCGCCCGGTGCCGACCCGGACGAGCGCCGGCGAGTTCACCGGGCCGGCGTCGACCATGAGGCCGGCCACGACGACACCGGGCACGTCACCGATGACGAGCGGCACCGCTCCCCCGCGGGCCGTGAGGCTGGCGAGTCCCATGGCGATGACGACGGTGTCGGCGCGGCGCACCGTGATGCTGCGGTCGACGTCGTAGACACCGGGCGTCAGCAGGAGGTGCTTGCCCCGGGCCAGCTGGCTGTTGATCGTCGTCACCGAGTCGGAGGGGCGGGCGACGTAGAAGTCGGAGAGCGGGACCGAGCGCCCCGGGGTCTGGCCGTTCGCCCACGACACCCCGGACGAGTCAGCCGTGGCCGAGGGGACCCGCACCTGCCACGTGCCCGCGTCGTCGACGTAGAGGAAGGGACGCTCGCGGCTGACCGGAGTCGCGTCGAGCGTCGTGTAGGGCGGGCTGGGGTACGACGTCGCCGGCGCACCCTGGACCCCGGAGAAGACCTGGTTCCAGACGCCGTTGGACCAGCCACCGATCTGGCTGTTGCGCACGAGGTACTGCTGCTGCGAGCCGTTGACGACGAAGCCGGTGCGTGAGTCGGCGATGAACCCGCCGCTGGCGAACTGCGGTCCCGCCGTGCAGTAGTCCATGAGTGTCAGGTTGCCGCCGACGATGTTGACCCGGCGCATGGGCGACGCCTGCGAGGCGGCCCAGAAGTTGCCCGAGGACCGGCAGTCCGTGAGGCCCACGACGTTGATCGTCAGGTTGGACAGCGATCGCCAGAAGTTGTCGAGGGCGATGCAGTTGTCGGGCGCCAGGCAGCGGTTGTAGACGTCGACGTGGCCGTTGATGACGACGTCGGTGGGCAGGGCGCCGAGTCCCGCGACCTCGGTGTAGTAGCCGACGCGCACGATGAGCGGGTCGGCGGCCGTGCCGTAGGTGCCGGGCTTGAAGAGCAGCGTGTAGCGCGAGGCGCCCATCTCGTTGTCGACCTGCCGGGCGTAGACGGCGTCGACGCTCGCGCGGATGTCGGCCACCGACATGCTCGGGTCGTAGATGCGCACGTTCGGGCCCAGGTCCGGCCCGGGTGGCGGTGGTGGTGCCGCCGACGCGCTGCCGGGACCCACGAGGGCGACCGCCGCGGCGATCGCGACGAGGACGGCCGAGGCGCGACGCGCCCAGCCTCCGCGGGTGGGTGTGGACAGGGGGCCAGCACTGCGAGACGTCATCGTCGTCGACTCTCCACGATGGGCTGCGCTCCGGGTGGTCGCGCTCTCACGCCATCATCGTGGGCCGACCGGGCGGCGGCAAGGTGCGCTCTCGTCGCGGGCCGGTACCCTCTCGCGTATGCCGTCCCGAGCCCCCAGGATGCTCCTGCTCGACTCCGCGTCGCTCTACTTCCGCGCCTTCTTCGGCGTGCCCGAGGTGATCGGGCCGAGCGGCGTGCCGACCAACGCGGTCCGCGGGCTGCTCGACATGATCGCCTCGCTCGTCGAGCGGGGTCGCCCGACGCACCTCGTCGCGTGCTGGGACAACGACTGGCGCCCGGCGTTCCGGGTCGAGGCCATCCCGTCGTACAAGGCCCACCGGGTCGCCGAGCCCGGGCCCGACGAGCTCGCCGGCGAGACCGTTCCGGAGGCCCTCGGCGTCCAGGTGCCGATCATCGTCGACGCGCTGACGGCGCTCGGCATCGCCCGGGTCGGCGTCGACGGCTACGAGGCCGACGACGTCATCGGCACGCTGGCCACCGCGTTCAGCGGCCGGATGCCCGTCGACATCGTCACCGGCGACCGCGACCTCTTCCAGCTCGTCGACGACGCGAACCACGTGCGCGTCGTCTACACGGCCCGCGGCGGTGTGCGCTCCCCCGACCTCGTCGACGAGGCGTTCCTGGCGGAGAAGTACGGCGTGGCCACCGGACCCGCGTACGGCGACATGGCGGTCCTGCGGGGTGACACGAGCGACGGGCTGCCCGGCGTGGCGGGCATCGGCGAGAAGACCGCGGCCAAGCTCATCACGACCTACGGCACCCTCGAGGCCGTCCGGGCCGCCATCGCTGACGGCGACCCCGCCATCAAGGGCGCCCAGCGTGCCCGGCTCGAGGCTGCCAGCGACTACCTCGACGCCGCCCCACGCGTCGTGGCCGTGGCCAAGGACGCCGCCGTTCCCGACATCGACCTTGCCGCACCAACGGCCGTCGCCGACCCTGCCCTGATGTCACGCCTGGCCGTCGAGCACGGCCTGACGTCGTCCTTCGACCGGGTCATCTCCGCCCTCGGGATCGACTGACCCTGAGCACCGGGAACGGACCGTCCGACCGGTCACGGTACGGTCACCTTTCGGTCGGCCCGACGCACGCCTGAGCGTCCGAGGACTACCCGCGGGTCACCACCAGGCCCCGGAAAGGCGCATACTGAAGGGTGCCCACCCATGGAACGCCCGACCGCCGTCGCCACCTCTCCAGCAGCCCGTTCAGGCCGGCCCCTGCGCCGGACATCGAGGAGTTCTCGGTCGGAGACCGGGTCTCACACCTGCGTCACGGACTCGGTGTCGTCGTCTCGTGCAGCCCCGCCACGGTGACCCTGAAGTTCGAGTCCGGCGTGGTCCGCGTCAACAGCCCGTTCGAGCGTGTGACCCGGCTCTGAGCACCGCCTGAGCGCGACGCTCACCCCCACGTTCGGCCGCCACACCGGCGTGGCCCTCGGGCCCAGCTCGGGTGATCGGGGCGTGTCGGGGTCCTCGGAGGCGCCCGGCAGGCACGGCACGACTCGAACCCGGCATGACGAAAGGCCGGTCCCCGAGGGGACCGGCCTTCGTCGTGCGGACTGTGGGTCCGACGAGATCAGCGAGCGATCAGAGAGCGCGGACGCGCATCGCCTGCGGGCCCTTGGGGCCCTGCTCGACGTCGAACTCGACGGCCTGGTTCTCCTCGAGGCTGCGGTAGCCGTTGCCCGTGATCTCCGAGTAGTGGACGAAGACGTCGGGACCCTCGGTCGGGGCGATGAAGCCGAAGCCCTTCTCCGAGTTGAACCACTTGACGGTTCCCTGTGCCATGTTTTTCTCCTTTGGGTGGAAGTGAGTCGTTGCTTGTCAGCGACCCCCGGTCGGCAGAGACGCGACCACTTTCCAGAAACCCTGAAGAAACAGTTGCGCTCGCAATGGCGTTCCTTGCGAGCGTGTGAAGACACGAGCACCAAAAACGTCGACCGGTGCCCCAACCATAGCCGACCCGGTGCTCGCGACGACAATCGTCAGGCTGGGCCGCAGGCCCGGTCGACGCACCGGCCGGTCAATCCAGACGGTCAGCGGCGACGACGCCGCGCAGCACGCCGTCACTCGCGCGACGTGCCGTCGCCGCCAGGTCCGGGTCCGCCGCGTCGGTCAGCTGGCCCAGCAGGTCGATGACCTGCTTGCACCGGCGGACGAAGTCACCGGCGGCGAGGTCGGTGCCCCGCAGCACGTCCTCGAGACGCTGCCCGCTCGCCCACCGGTGCATGGCCCACGCGAGGCCACCGTCCGGCATACCCGTGCGCGGCAGCGCCAGGGCGCCCTCGGCGTCCTCGAGGTCGGACCAGATCCTGATCATCCGGTCGTACGCCTCGCGCACGTCGTCGTTGGGCCAGCGGGGGGTGAGCCCGGTCTCCTCCCGTCGCGGCTCGTGCACGAGCGTCGAGACGATGGCGGCCAGCGACGGTGGGTCGAGACGGCGCCAGACCCCTTCGCGCAGCGACTCGGCGGCGAGCAGGTCCTTCTCGGTGTAGAGCTGGCGCAGGCGGTCGCCGTCAGCGGTGACCGTCTGACCGCCGACGCCGAGGTAGCCCATCTCGACGAGCAGCTCGCAGATGCGGTCGAACGTCTTGGCGACGGAGTTGGTGCGGCCGTCGATCTTGCGCTGGATGCCGTCGGTCTCACGCCGGAGGCGCCACCAGCGCTCAGCCCAACGGGCGTGGTTCTCGCGGTCCGGGCAGCGATGGCACGGGTGCGCCTTCATCTGCCGACGCAGCTCGTCGACGCGGTCGTCCGACGGGTCGACGTCGGCCTGACGGCGACGCGGCGGCGGGTCGTGCGGCATCGTCGCGCGCAGGGTCGCCGCCAGGTCACGACGGGCCTTGGGGTTGCGGGCGTTGAACTGCTTGGGCACGCGCATCGAGCCGAGCGGCTCCAGGGGCGTCGGGACGTCGTGCAGGGTCAGCCGGCGCAGCTGGTGGTCCTCGGTGACGACGGCCGGCGAGGCCGACTCCCCCTTGCCACCGCGGTTGGGCATGACGACGACGGCCAGACCGCTGTGGCGTCCGGCGGGGATGCGCACGATGTCGCCGATCTTCAGCGACTCCAAGGAGATCGCGGCGGCCGTGCGCATCGACGCGGACCGGGCCTTGACCCCCTCCTTCTCGACGTCGCGGATCTCGTTGCGGATCGCGGCGTACTCGGAGAAGTCGCCGAGGTGGCACGTCATCTGCTCGGCGTAGCCGGCGAGGGCCTCCTCGTTCCGGCGCACCGTGCGGACGAAGCCGACGACGGCACGGTCGGCCTGGAACTGCGCGAAGGACGTCTCGAGGATCTCGCGGGCGCTCTCGCGGCCGAACTGACGCACGAGGTTGACGGCCATGTTGTAGGTCGGCCGGAAGCTCGAGCGCAGCGGGTACGTGCGCGTCGACGCGAGGCCCGCGACCGCCGCGGGGTCGAGGCCACGGTTCCAGAGGACGACGGCATGACCCTCGATGTCGATGCCGCGGCGACCGGCGCGCCCGGTGAGCTGGGTGTACTCAGCGGCCGAGATGTCGACGTGGTTCTCGCCGTTGAACTTCACGAGCTTCTCGAGCACGACGGTCCGCGCCGGCATGTTGATGCCCAGGGCCAGGGTCTCCGTCGCGAAGACGGCCCTGACCCGGCCGGCGGTGAAGAGCTCCTCCACGATCTCGCGGAACGTCGGCAGCATGCCGGCGTGGTGGGCGGCGAACCCACGGGAGAGACCGTCGACGAAGTCCCAGTAGCCGAGCACCGACAGGTCCTCCTCGGCCAGGCCCTGGATGCGCTCCTCGACGAGCCGGCGGTTGGCCTCACCCTCGGACTCGGGGATCAGGCGCATGCCACTCGAGAGCAGCTGCCCGACGGCGCCGTCGCAGCCCGCGCGGCTGAAGATGAAGGTGATGGCAGGCAGCAGGCCCTCGCGCTCGAGGCGCTCGATGACCTCGGCGCGGGTGGCCCCGCCACCGGGTCGACCACCGCGGGCGAAGCCTCGGCCACCATCGCCGCCTCCGGGCCCACGGCCTGCGGGTGCGTCAGTGCCGCGCCGACCCCGCCCGGCCCAGTCGTCCCGTCCACCGCGGCCGCCGCCCCCGGACCCACCGCGCGCACCCTTGCCACGCGGACGACCCTTGTCGCGACCGCCGCGCGAGCTGACCCAGTGGGAGTCCCACGCCCCACGACCCTCGGTGCCTCGGATGGCGTGCACGAGGTCGGGGTTGACGCTCACCGAGTAGCGCCCCGGTGCGGCCACGAAGTGCTCGTCGTCCTCGCGGCCGTCGCGCTCCTCGACGAAGAGGTCGAAGAGGGTCTGGCCGACCATCATGTGCTGCCACAGCGGCACCGGACGGTGCTCCGAGACGATGACCTCGGTGTCGCCGCGGACCTCCCCGAGCCAGGCCCCGAACTCCTCGGCGTTGCTCACCGTCGCCGACAGCGACACGACGCTGACGTCCGGGGGCAGGTGGATGATGACCTCCTCCCACACCGCCCCGCGGAAACGATCGGCGAGGTAGTGGACCTCGTCCATGACGACCCAGCCCAGCCCGCGCAGGGTCGTCGACCCGGCATACATCATGTTGCGCAGGACCTCGGTCGTCATGACGACGATGGGGGCCTCGCCGTTGATCGAGGCGTCACCGGTCAGCAGGCCGACGCGATCGGCGCCGTGGACGCGCACGAGGTCGGCGTACTTCTGGTTGGACAGCGCCTTGATCGGCGTCGTGTAGAACGCCTTGCGTCCGGTCGCGAGGGCCAGGTGCACGGCGAACTCGCCGACGATCGTCTTGCCGGCACCGGTGGGTGCCGCCACGAGGACGCCACGGCCCTCCTCGACCGCCCGGCAGGCCTCGGTCTGGAAGTCGTCGAGGGGGAAGTCGAGACGGGCGGCGAACTCGGCGAACCTCGGCCACGTGGCGATCACGCGGGCACCTCCATCGGGGTCACGACGTGCAGGGCACCGGGCACGACCTCGGCGTCGATCGGTAGGTCGGCGAACGTCTCGCCATCGGCCTGTGACTGGATACCGCTCGCCTCCAAGCGAACTCGCCGGGCGCGATGGATCTCGACGGCCGGGTGGGTGGTGTGGGTTCCGGAGTAGACCTTGGGGAAGACCCGGAGGAACGACGGGATCGACAGCGCGTGGACGATCATGACGTCGAAGAGGCCGTCGGTGACGTCGGCATCGGGACACACGCGCATGCCCCCACCGAAGGACGTCGTGTTGGCGACGGCCACGAGCATCGCCCGCGTCTCGAGGCGGTGACCGTCGAGCTCGACGGCATACGGGATCGGTCGGAAGACCGGGAGCTCACGCAGGACCGCGAGGTTGTAGCGCATCTGCCCCCGCGGCCACGTCATGCGCTGGGCGCGGGCGTTGACGACGGCGTCGAACCCGGCGCCGAGGACGCCACCGAACCACGTCTCGCCGGCCACGCCGTGGGTGACCCGACCGAGGTCGATGTCGCGCGTGCGCCCCTCGGTGAGCAGCGCGACCGCCGACCGGGCGTCACGCACCGGCAGGCCGAGGTTGCGGGCGAAGTCGTTGCCCGTGCCGGCCGCCACGACGGCGAGACGCGACGTCGTGCCGGCACAGAGGTTGACGCCGAGATGGACCATGCCGTCGCCCCCGACGACGACCACCGTGTCGACGCCGTCGACGACGGCCTCGCGGGCCCGCGTGCGGGCCTGCTGGTAGTCGCTGCCCGACACGTCGACGACGTCATGACCGGCCTCGTGGAGCAGCCTGCGCGTCTCCTCGCCCAGCTGTCGGCCGACGCCCTTTCCCGACGTGGGGTTGACGATCAGGGCGACACGCTGGGACACACCCGAACGCTACAGGGCAGAGGCCTGGTCGTCGGGGACGTCCAACCAGTCGGGCTTGTGCTCCTGCTTGCGCCGGTCGAGCAGGAAGGCGATCCCGACGGAGGCGAAGTAGAGCAGCACCATGGGACTGGCGAGGAAGAGCATGGTGTAGGCGTCGGGCGTGGGCGTCATGATCGCCGCGAAGACGAGGATGATCATGACGGCCGGCCGCCAGCCCTTGAGCATCGCCTGCGCCGGTAGGACGCCCACGACGTTGAGCGCCACGAGGAAGACCGGGAGCAGGAACGCACAGCCGAAGGCGACGATGAACTTCAGGACGAAGTTGAGGTACTGCGACCCGTCCTGGAGGTTGTAGGCGCCCTCGGGCGTGAAGCCGAGCAGGACCGCGACGGCCTTGGGCACCATGATGAAGGCGAAGAAGCACCCCGCGAGGAAGAGCGGCACCGCGGCGACGACGAAGAGCCGCGCGATGAGCTTCTCCTTCTTCGTCAGGCCGGGGACGATGAAGCCCCAGATCTGGAAGAGCCACACCGGCGACGCGAGGATGAGCCCGACGAAGAGTGACGTCGTCAGCTGGAGCGCGAAGGCGTCCGTCATGCCGGCGAAGTTGATGTTGACGACGCCCTCGCGACCGACCTGCAGCTCACGCAGGGGCTTGGTCAGGGCGTTGATGACCTGGTCGTAGTAGATCCAGCCGAGGACCCCGCCGATGATGATGGCGATGGCGCTGATGGTGATGCGGTTGCGCAGCTCACGGAGGTGATCGCCGAGCGACATCCGCCCCTCGGGGTCGCGCTGGCGTCGCAGTGACGGCATTCAGGGAGCTCCGTGTGATGGGGTCGGGATCCGACCCACTCAGAACGTCGTGTCGCGACGGATGTCGTCGGCGCCCGACGTCGGCGTCGTCGTCGGGCTCGGGGTCGCGGCACGGAGGCGGTCGGCCTCGGCGCGGGCCTCGGCGGCCCGGCGCTCGGCGTCGGCGAGACGGGCCTCGGTGGCGCGGCGCTCGACATCGGCGTCCACGACGTCACCCGGCACGGTCGTCTGCGATGCGTCGCTCGGGACGGGCTTGCCGTCCTTCTTCAGCTCGTCCACCTCGGACTTGAAGACCCGGGCGGAACGGCCGAGGCTGCGGGCCATGTCGGGGAGCTTCTTCCAGCCGAACAGGGCGATGAGCACGACCGCGATGATGATGAGTTCGGGGGCACCCAGGTTGGGCATGGTTACGTCTCCTCGTCGAAAGCCGGTCCGGATCCGAACCGTCATGGTGCAGCCTCGGTGCTGCAGGTGTCCAGCATACGTGCGCCCGGTGAACCTGGACCGTGCGGCGCCCGTGAGAACGGCCAACTGACCGCTATGTGGGCACCCGTGGTCACCTGATGGACACAGGTTCCCCGGCCTCGACACCGTCGGCGCGTCGGGTGCTCAGCCGTTCGGGCCGTAGGCCGCCAGCGCGGACCGGGCCTCGACGGCGACGGCATCGACGAGCTCGGGCGGCTCGAGCACGCGCGCCTCTCCCCCGAGACGCAGCACGAGCCGACGCACGAGCGCGGGGTCGGCCACCTTGAGCGTGACCCGCAGCGACCCGTCCGGCCCGCGCTCCACGCCCTCGTTGGGGTAGTAGTCGGCGATCCACGCCGCCCACCGGCTGGCCTCGATGACGACGGTGACGTCGTTCTCGCCGGGGACGAAGACGTCGTCGAGGTCGCGCGGACGGGCGTCGGCGGGCGGCGTGCCGTCGAGGTCGAGCACCGACGCGTCCTCGATGCGGTCGAGCCGGAAGAGCCGGACGTCCTCGGCGCGGTGGCAGTAGCCCTCGACGTACCACTGCGCGTCGAGGTTGAGGATCCGCATGATGTCGACGTCACGCTCGGTCGACTCGTCACGCGTCGCGACGTAGTAGCGCAGGTGGACCCGACGACCGCGGGCGAAGGCGCCCTTGAGGGTCGCCATGGCCGTGTGCTGGCTCCCGTCGTCGAGGTCGAGGTCGATGCGGCCCGTGGGCTCGCCGACGGTCGTCGCGGCCGCGGCGCGGATCTTCCCGAGGGTGCGCTCGGCGACGTCGGAGCCGACGAGCGTCGACCCCAGGGCCTGCAGTCCGGCGGTCAGGGTGACGGCCTCGTCACGCGTCAGGCGCATCGGGGCCGCGATGTCGTCGGCGTTGTCGAGGTAGATGTGGCCGCTGTCCCACTGCGCGTCGATGAGCTCGGCATGGCCGTAGCCGGGGGTCCCGCAGACGAAGAGCAGCTCGAGGTCCTCGACGACCTGGTGCTCGTCGACCCCGAACTCCTGCGCCGCCTCGGCGATCGACACGCCCCGGTGCTGGAGGAGCCACGGGACCATGTCGAGCAGCCGACCGAGGCGCTGCGTGGCGGTCTCGGGCACGCGGCGTGCCGCCGTGCGTCGTGTGGCGCTCATGCGTGCTCCCCCGTCCGGACCGGAACGTCGTCGGGCCGGCCACCCTGCCCCGCCGGCACCGTCTGTGCGTCCAGCACGGCCCGGAGCGCGGACCTCACCCCGTCGACGAGCTCGGGCGGCGAGACGGCGACGGCGTGCGTGCCGAGGGCGACGACGTCGCGCTCGGTCGTGCCGCGGCGGTAGGGCACCTCGATCTCGGCCCACCGCTCGTCGACCTCGGTCGTGCGCTGGGCGTACCGGCGCAGGGTGTGGCCCCTCCCGTGCCGCACCCGCACGACAGCGGTGCCCTCGGGCTCGGGCAGCTGCGCCTCGAGGGCCACCTCGGGCACGTGGTCGGACGGGACGGCATACGAACCCGGACGTCCCTTGCGACGGACGGTGCCCTCGAAGCGGCTCAGACGGAAGGCGCGTTCGTCGCCACGGTCGACGTCGAAGCCGGTGAGGTACCAGCGTCCGTGCCAGTTCTTCAGCGCCCACGGCTGAACGTGACGGGTCGTCAGCTCCCCGTCGTTCTTGCGGTAGTCGAAGGTGATCGGCTGCAGGGCCGACACCGCGGCGTGGACGGCCTCGAAGGCCGGCTCCTTGGTGCGGATGCGCGGCTCGGCACCCGCGGCCACGGACTCGTCGATCTCGACGCCCGAGAGGCGCAGCTTGCGCAGGCCCGCGGACGCGGCACCCGAGATGCTCGCCGTCGACCACGCGCGGGCGGCCAGCGCCAGGGCGGCGACCTCGTCGGCCTCGAAGCTGATCGCCGGCAGCGTGGTCTCGCTCGCGTCGATGCGGTAGCCGACCTCGTCGTCGAAGAGGACGTCGAGGACCGTCGTCGTGATGGGGATGCCCATCTCGCGCAGCTCGTCCTTGTCCCGCTCGAACATCCGGTCGAAGGCCTCGTCGGAGGTCGCGGCGGCGTAGGCCGGCAGCGACTCGCGGATCTTCTGCTTCGACACCGGTCGCCGCGCGGACTTCAGCGCGAGGATGAGGTTGAGCAGCCGTTCGGTCTTGTCGGCCGAGGCAGACGCAGGGCTCATCGAGACCTTCCTGAAGGGGCGCGGCGCGTGGGGGGCAGTCCGACGCTACCCGAACATGCGATCGAATAGGGTCACCCCATGATCCAGTGGCGCCGGGGTGTCGTGGTCGAGGTGCGGTCCCGCTGGGCGGGCGCGGTCGAGTATGCCGTCCGGCTGCCGCCGGGTGAGGTCGTCCGGGCGCTCGGCTACGTCGACGTCGTCGGCGACCTCAACCCCGGGACCGCCGTGCTGCTCAACACGACCGCCCTCGAGCGAGGGCTGGGCACCGGCGGGCTGGCCATCGTCGTCGCCGCCCCCGACGCGCTCCCCCGTCCCGTCGACGACGTCACGGCCGTGCCGGGCCACGTCGTCAAGGCGCGCTACACGCCCTCCCAGACGATGGTCCTCGGCGTCGACGAGCAGGACAGCGAGCACCACGCCGTGCTGGCCGACGCCGACGACGTCGACGGTCTTCCGGTCGTCGTGGCCGACCTCCACTCCGCCCTGCCGGCGGTGCTCGCGGGCGTGCGTGACGCCGCGCCGTCCCTGCGGGTCGCCTACGTCATGACCGACGGTGGCGCGTTGCCCATCGACTTCTCCCGAACGGTGGCCGGCCTGCGGGAGGCCGGCTGGCTCGAGGCGGCGATCACGGTCGGGCAGGCCTTCGGAGGCGACCTCGAGGCGGTGAACGTCCACACCGGCCTGCTGGCCGCGCACCATGTCGTCGGCGCCGACGTCGTCGTCGTGTCGCAGGGGCCGGGCAATCTCGGCACGGGCACGCGGTGGGGCTTCTCCGGCACGTCGGCAGGCGAGGCCGTCAACGCCGCGGGGACCCTCGGCGGCCGCCCTGTCTGCTCCCTGCGGATCTCGGAGGCCGACCCGCGCGAGCGGCACCGCGGGGTCTCGCACCACAGCCTGACGGCATACGGCCGCGTGTCGCTCGTGCCCGGCGACGTGCCCGTGCCCCTGCTACCCGGCGAGGTGGGCGTGCGGGTGCTCGAGCAGGCCCGGGCCCTGTGCGCCTCGAGCCGGGGACGGCTGACGCTCCACGAGGTGGCGACCGACGGGCTCGACGCGGCGCTGCGCGACACACCGGTGCCGCTGCGCACGATGGGGCGCGGATACGACGACGACCGCGCCGGATTTCTCGGCGCGGCCGTCGCGGGGCGGTATGCCGCCGGGCTGGTTCGGCGCGCGTCCCGCCTGGACTGACGAGCGATGCGAGCGCAGCGAGCGAGTCGAGGAGGGAAGGCGTGACGTCAGGCGCGCCGAGCCCGGCGAGCGAAGCGAGCCAGTGCTATCTGACGTCGTCGAGGTCGACGACGAAGATCAGCGTCTCACCGGGCTTGATGGCAGCGCCCGCGCCACGCTCGCCGTAGGCGAGGTGGGCCGGGATCGTCAGCTTGCGCCGACCGCCGACCTTCATGCCCTCGATGCCCTTGTCCCAGCCGGGGATGACCATGCCGACGCCGAGACGGAAGTCGAGGGCGCTGCCGCGGTTCCAGGACGAGTCGAACTCCTCGCCCGTCGAGTGCGCGACGCCGACGTAGTGCGCGCTGACCGTGTCACCGGCCTTCGCCTCGCGGCCGTCACCCTCGATGAGGTCCTCGACGACGAGGTCGGCGGGCGCGTCACCCTCCGGGAAGTCGATCTCGGGCTTCGTGCGGTTCGGGTCGAGTGCCATGCTGCGTGTTCCCTTTCGTCGGTGAACTCGGTCGGTGGTGCGGTCGGTACCGCGGTCAGTACGCGTCGAGGATGTCGACGACGAAGACGAGCGTGTCGGTGCCGGAGATCTTGGGCGCGCTGCCGGCCTTGCCGTAGCCGTCCGCCGGCGGGATGACGAGCAGCACGCGGCTACCCACCTTCTTGCCCACGAGCGTCTTGTCCCAACCGGGGATGACGCCGCCGACGCCGATCGGGAAGTCCGCGGCCGCGCCACGCTGCCACGAGGAGTCGAAGACGCTGCCGTCCTTCCAGAGGACGCCGTGGTACTGGGCGCTGATGGTCTGGCCCTTCTGGACCGTCGCGCCGGTGCCCTGGATGAGCGTGGCCTGCTGCGTCGTCGTCGGGGCCGTCGTCTTGGGCACCGTGACGGTGGGCTCCTTGGTCGGGCCGTTCTTGAACTCGACGGTGGGCAGGCCCGCGGGTGCGGCCGTCTGGGTGCCGTCGACCTGCGTCAGGGGCGTGTGGACGTCCTGGATGTCGGCGACGACGACGATGGTGTCGGTGCCCTTGACGCCGAGCTGGTCGTTGCCGGCGGTGCCGAAGCCCTTCTCGGGCGGGATCGTGAAGGCGATGCGGCCGCCCTTGGTGGCACCGACGAGGCCCTCGGTGAAGCCGGCGACGATGTCCGTGCGGCCGAGGCGGTAGGCCTCCGCGGACCGGCCGGCGGCGTAGCCGTCGTCGATGAGCTTGCCGCTCGTGCCGTTGTAGATCTGGGCGCGCAGGCGCACGGTGTCGGCCTTGGTCGCGGCCTTGCCGGTACCCGGGGTCAGCACCTTGTGCTCGACGGCCTTCGAGCTGATCGGCGTCGCACCGAGGGCGACCTTCGGGGCCGTCTTGAGGTCGACGGCGCCGGTGGCGGTGACGCCCTTGAGGGCAGCCGAGGCCGCGACGGTCGTCGTGGCGGAGCCGGAGGAGCCGGACGAGCTGGACCCGCAGGCGGCGAGGGTGGTCAGGCCGAGGGCAGCGATCAGGGCAACGGCCGTGCGAGCGGCCGGACGGTTGGGGCGCACAGGGGAAGACTTTCGGTCGGGGCGGGCGGGCGTGGAGGTCCCGCAGGGCAAATCCCAGCCACTGTAACGCTCACCCTTGTGCGCGCTTCACAGCGCACTGACAGGTCCGCACAGGTCCGGTCGGCACCCGTGGGTCAGAGCGGTCGCTGGATCGTGGGCGACCGGTCGATGGTCTCCATGAGGCGCTCGACCCGCTCGTCCACCGAGCGGAACGGGTCCTTGCACAGCACGGTGCGCTGCGCCTGGTCGTTGAGCTTGAGGTGCACCCAGTCGACCGTGAAGTCCCGGCCGTGGGCCTGCGCGGCACGGATGAAGTCGCCGCGCAGCTTGGCCCGCGTCGTCTGCGGCGGGCGCACCTTCGCCTCGAAGATCTCGACGTCGGAGGAGACGCGGGCCGTCCGCCCGTGGCGCTGGAGCAGGTAGAAGAGGCCGCGTCGCCGGTTGATGTCGTGGTAGGCGAGGTCGATCTGCTGGATCCGCGCGTCGGTGAGCGCGAGCCCGTGCTTGGCGCGGTAGCGCTCGATGAGGCGGTACTTGATGACCCAGTCGATCTCGGTGTCGATCGCGGCGAGGTCACCCGACCCGATGGCGTCGAGGGCCCGGCCCCACAGGTCGATGACCTGCTTCGTGTCGGGGCTGTCCATGCCTTCGCGGTCGACGAACTCGATGGCCTTGTCGAGGTACTCGCGCTGCATGTCGAGGGCCGACAGCTCGCGGCCGTTGGCGAGCCGGACGGTGGCCCGTCCCGTCGGGTCGTGGCTCATCGTCCGGATCGCGCGGATGGGGTTCTCCATGGAGAGATCGCGCATGACGACGCCCGACTCGATCATCCGCAGGACGAGGTCGGCACTGCCCACCTTGAGCAGGTTGGTCGTCTCGGACATGTTGGAGTCGCCGACGATGACGTGCAGGCGGCGGTACTTCTCGGCATCGGCGTGCGGCTCGTCCCGGGTGTTGATGATGGGCCGGCTCCGGGTCGTGGCCGACGACACGCCCTCCCAGATGTGGTCGGCGCGCTGGCTCACGGCGAAGCTCGCCCCGTGCGCGGTGGCGACGACCTTGCCGGCGCCGCACGTGATCTGACGGCTGATGAGGAACGGGATGAACATGTCGGAGACGCGCTGGAAGTCGCCCGACCGGCCGTAGCAGTAGTTCTCGTGGCAGCCGTAGGAGTTGCCGGCGGAGTCGGTGTTGTTCTTGAAGACGAAGATCTCGCCCTCGACGCCGTCGTCACGCAGCCTGCCCTGGGCGTCCTCGACGAGGCCCTCGAGGATGCGCTCCCCCGCCTTGTCCTGGATGACGAGCTCGCGCACCGAGTCGCACTCGGCGGTGGCGTACTCCGGGTGGGACCCCACGTCGAGGTAGAGCCGGGCGCCGTTGCCGAGGAAGACGTTGCTCGACCGGCCCCAGGCGACGACGCGGCGGAAGAGGTAGCGGGCGACCTCGTCCGGAGTCAGCCGACGCTGGCCCTGCGTGGTGCAGGTGACGCCGTACTCGTTCTCGATCCCGAAGATCCGCCGCTCCATGAACCAACTCTAGGCGGCGGGTCCCGCGGCCGTCGGGCACGACCACCCGTCGGCGCGGCTGCTCGCGCCCATCCGGGCGCGAGCAGACCTGCCGAGCCACCCGCCCGAGGCGCCGACACGACCCTCCCAGGGGGTTCCGACGGGCGCGGGGCCGGTCCGTGTCTCGGTGTCGCGACGATCGTTCCGGCACGGTGTCCCACAGGCCGACGTCTGTGATAGTCAGTCTGGTGTGGCTGTCACAATGGCCGCTGTCCCCTCTTGCCGTACCCCTCCACGATCCCCTGCATTGGACGGAAATGATCGACAGACCGCACTTCAAGTTCTCCCGCCGCGGCTACGAGCCCGAAGAGGTTGACTCCTTCATCGAGTCGCAGAACCGCACCCTGCAGGCGGCCAAGAAGGATGCCGCCGAGCGGAGCGTCGAGCTGACCAAGCTCAACGCCGCCCTCACCGACCTCCGGGGACAGCTGGGTCAGCAGTCGCGGGTCATGGCCGACCTCAAGAAGAACAGCTCGCCCGCCCCGGCCCAGACGTTCGCCGACCTCGGTGAGCGCATCGCCCAGATCCTGGCGCTCGCCGACCAGGAGGCCGGCGAGATGCGCACCCGGGCCAACGGCGAGGCCGACGAGATCCGCGAGCGCGCCAACCGGGCCGCCTCCGAGCTCAAGGCGACGACCGCGACCTACGCCGAGCAGGCTCGCGCCCGCGCCGACGAGGAGGCCGTCCGCATCATCGCGCAGGCCAACCGCGAGGCTCAGGCCATCGTTGCCGAGGCCCAGAGCGTCACCGCGGCCCAGCGGCAGGAGGCCGCGGCGGAGTACGAGTCGCACCGCCTCAAGGCCTCCACCGCGTCCGCCGAGCTCGAGGTCAAGCTCGCTGCGCGCCGTGAGTCGGCCGACGCCGAGTTCGAGGCTCGTCGCCAGCAGCAGGAGGCCGCGCTCAACGAGAGCGAGTCCCGCCTGCGTCAGCTGACCGAGCGTGCCGAGCACGACGCGCACGAGATGCGCGCCAGGGCCGAGCGCCTGCTCGAGAACGCCCAGGCCCAGTCCGACCAGATCGTGTCCGAGGCGCGCGACCACGCCTCACGCCTGCGTGAGGAGTCCGACCGCGAGCTCGCCGCCGCGACGGCCCAGCGCGACAGCATCACCGCGCAGCTCGGCAACGTCCGTCAGATGCTCGCCACCCTCGGCGGCGGTGCCCTCATGGACACGCTCGGCGCCCCGGACAAGCCGGCGCAGCCGCCGCAGGTGGCCGACGTCCAGCAGCCCGTCCCGGCCGTCCAGCAGGCCTCGGATGCCGACGACGAGAGCGCCGAGCAGACCTCCCCCGAGGCTGTCTCGTCCGACGCCGAGAAGGCCGAGCAGGCCGACGAGGACGCTCAGCCCGCGGCCGACGCCGACGCCGAGCAGGGCGACGAGGAGCAGGACGACGCAGCGGGCGAGAGCTCGTCGTACGGCTCGGACCAGTCGTCGTACTACCAGCGCAGCGCCTCGAGCGACCGGGTCGGCGCGCAGCGCCGCTGACGCACCGTGGTGGCCCCAGAGCCGGGGTCACTGCACACCGCGCGACACGAAGGCCGCCCACCATCTCGGTGGGCGGCCTTCGTCGTGTGCACCTCGGTGCGATTGCCGGCTCGTCAGGAAGGCGGTGTCGGGGATCCGGGACCGTCCGCGGGGCTCGCCGAGCTCGCCGAACCACCCTCTCCCGCAACGGTCTCCGTCGACCCCGGACCGGCGGTGGCCTCAACGGCCCCAGGCGCCTCGACGAGCAACCGCGTCAGCAGCGGACCGACGATGCGCCGGAACGAGCGCCGGGGACGGTCGCGGTCGAGCACCGCCACCTCGAGCTGGCCCTCGTCGAGGGCGCGGCGCTCGCCGTTCTCGCCGGCACCGAGCACGTCGACGGCCAGTCGCAGGACCTCGGCCAGGGTCATGCCCGGCCGCCAGCCCGTGCCGAGACGCTCCTCGGCGGCGTCGCTGGCGCCGCCCATCGCCACGAAGCCCTGCTCGTCGGCGACCGACCCGTCGTAGGTGAGCCGGAAGATCTGGTCGGTGTCGCTGTCGACCCCGACCTCGGCCACGACGATCTCGATCTCGAACGGCTTGGACTCCTGGGTGAACACTGCCCCGAGCGTCTGGGCGTACGTGTTGGCGAGGGCCCGAGCCGTGACGTCGGTGCGGTCGTAGGAGTAGCCGCGCAGGTCGGCATAGCGGATGCCGGCGACCCGCAGGCTCTCGAACTCGTTGTAGCGACCGACCGCGGCGAAGGCGATGCGGTCGTAGATCTCCGACACCTTGTGCAGGGCTCGCGAGGGGTTCTCGGCGACGAACGCGATGCCCCGGTCGTAGCCGACGACGATGACCGAGCGTCCACGCGCGATCCCCTTGCGCGCGAAGTCGGCCCGGTCCTTCATGACCTGCTCGGGCGGGACGTAGAACGGCATGCTCATCGGGCGCCTCCCGGGTTGTCGCGACGGGCGGCCACGACGCGCTGCACGTGTCCCTCGAGGACGTCGGACGCGACGAACCGGGCGCCGGAGTGGTCCACCACGGCGACGGTCGGCCAGATCTGGCGGCCGAGGTCGGGGCCACCGGTGGCGGAGTCGTCGTCGGCGGCGTCGTAGAGCGCCTCGATGGCGACCGACACCGCCTGCTGCTCCTCGAGACCCGGCCGCCACAGCTTCTTGAGGGCGCCGCGGGCGAAGACGGATCCCGAGCCGGTCGAGTGGTGACCACCCTCGATGTAGCAGCCGCCTGTGACGTCGTAGGAGTAGATCCGCCCGGTGGCCGACTCGAGGTCGAAGCCGGCATAGGTCGGGACCACGGTGAGGCCCTGCATGGCGAGGGAGAGGTTGCCCCGGATCATCGAGGCGAGTCGGTTGGCCTTGCCCTCGAGCGACATGATGGCGCCCTCGATCTTCTCGTAGTGCTCGAGCTCGACCTGGTAGAGCCGGACGAGCTCGATCGCGATCCCGGCCGTGCCGGCGATCCCGACGACGCTGTAGTCGTCGGCGGCGAAGACCTTCTCCATGTCCCGGTTGGCGATGACGTTGCCCATCGTGGCGCGGCGGTCGCCGGCCATGACGACTCCCCCGTCGAAGAGCAGCGAGACGATGGTCGTGCCGTGCGGCGCCTCGATGCTCGCCCCGGACGGCAGGCGCCGACCCGAAGGCAGCAGCTCAGGACGGTAGGCGGAGACGAACTCGCTGAACGACGAGGACCCCGCGCTGAGGAAGGCGTCGTCGAGCCGCCGAGGCCGCCCCGGGGACCACTGGGTCACTGGCCGCCCTTCTGCACGAAACCGCGGACGAACTCCTCGGCGTTCGACTCGAGGACACCGTCGATCTCGTCGAGAACGCTGTCGATGTCGTCGGACAGGCCCTCCTTGACGGCAGCGCCGGCGGGCGCGGTCGGCGGTGCCTCCGGTGTCTCCGGCGGCTCCTCGTCACGACGCTGCGGCTTGACGTGCTCCTGACCCGGCATGGCTACCTCCCAGACGTGAACGACCTCGTCCCCCGACCCTAACCCGTGTGCGCCCCGCGGTCCGAGCACCCACCGCCGACGGTGGACGCGCCTCTCCCCCGGCGCTGCTCACGACGGCGCCCGGGAACCGACGGCCACCGGCGGACGGCGCCGACCGACACGGTCGGCAACCGCTCGGCGAGATGTCTCCAGGACACACGGGGTGGGCCCGGACGAGATCGGACTGGCACCGCCCCTTGAGGGGCTGAGACTGCGGGCGGTCGTGCTGCTCGGCCGCGACGCCCGCGCACACGGGAGCCGGCGCGACTGCGGCCGCTCGACGTCCTCGACCGTCGGGACCGACCGGGTCCGGCTGGGCCCCCCCGGGCTCACGCTGTGGGACGCCGCGGCCGGCAGGGCCGGGCGCGGTGAGCTCCTCGCCGCGGCCCTGCGCGAGCACGGACCGTATCCGAGGCTGCCGGTCTCGTGGACCGCGCCGTGGAGGCGCTCGTGCACGCTGGGGTGCGCAGGGCCGAGTAGGCCGTGGCGTTGCCTACTCGGGCGTGGCCAGGCCGCGGAGCAGCTCGCCCACGTCGGCGCTCTGCTCGAGCAGCGTGCCGACCTGCGCCCGGGTGCCGCGCTCCGGCTCGAGGATGGGGACCCGCTGCAGACTGGCCCGACCCGGCACGTCGAAGACGACCGAGTCCCAGCTGGCCGAGAAGACCTGGCCGGTGAAGCGGCGGACGCACTCGCCACGGAACCACGCGCGGGTGTCCTCCGGTGGCGTCGTCTGGGCCGCCTTGACCTCCTCGGGCGTCACGAGGTCACGGAGCAGCCCGCGGTCACGCAGCCGGTGCACGAGCCCCTTCTCGGGGCGCACGTCAGCCCACTGGATGTCGATGGCCGCAAGTCGGTGGTCGTCCCAGGCGAGGCCGTCACGGGCCCGGTAGCCCTCGAGGAGCTGCAGCTTGGCGACCCAGTCGAGCAGGGGCGCACACGACATGACGTCGCGCCCGAGACCGGTGAGGACCTCCTCCCACAGGGCCATGACCTCGGAGGTCGCCTCGGCCTCGGGGTCGTCGCCGCGCCGGTCGAGCCAGACGCGGGCGGCCTCGAGGTACATCCACTGGAGGTCGAGCGCCGTGACGCTGCGTCCGTCGACGAGCTCGACGGTCGCGATGAGCGTCGGGTCGTGCGAGACGGTCTGGAGTGCGGCGACCGGTCGGCGGACCGACCAGTCCTCGGTGAGGTGGCCGTCCTCGATCATCCCGAGCACGAGCGACGTCGTGCCGGTCTTGAGCAGGGTCGCGACGTCGAGGTGGTTCGCGTCGCCGATGATGACGTGGAGGCGCCGGTAGCGGTCGGCCACGGCGTGGGGCTCGTCGCGGGTGTTGATGATCGGGCGCTTGAGGGTCGTCTCGAGGCCGACCTCGGTCTCGAAGAAGTCGGCGCGCTGGGAGATCTGGTAGCCCGCTCCCCTGCTGTCGACGCCGATCCCGACCCGGCCGGCACCGCAGACGACCTGACGCGTCACGAAGAACGGGATGAGGTGCCGCACGATGTCGGGGAACGCGGTGCGCCGTGGCATGAGGTAGTTCTCGTGCGTGCCGTAGGACTGGCCCTTGCCGTCGGCGTTGTTCTTGTAGAGGTTGACCGGCGGCTGCCCGGGACGACCGGCGAGCAGGCGCACCGACTCGAGCGCGATCGCGTCACCCGCCCGGTCCCAGGTCACGGCGTCGCGCGGCAGGGTGACCTCGGGAGAGCTGTACTCGGGGTGGGCGTGGTCGACGTAGTAGCGGGCGCCGTTGGTCAGCACGACGTTGGCCAGCGTCGGGTCCTCGATGTCGGTCAGCTGGCTCGGGTCGGCGGTCTGCCGGTCGAGCTGCCAGCCGCGCGCGTCGCGCAGCGGGTCCTCGAAGGCGTAGTCCCAGCTCGACTGGTTGGACCGGATCCCCTGCGCGGCGGCGTAGACGCTGATGACCTGGCCCGACAGAAACATCGGGTTGGCCATCGGGTCGCCGGGCACGGAGATGCCGTACTCGGTCTCGAGCCCCATGATCCGCCGCACCGTCATGGCCCGACGATAACCGTCCCGACCGCGCGCGCCGCGTCCGGTCTCGTCCGGACCGAGGGCGTATGCCGTCCGGCCCGGCTAGATGGCCCCGACCTTCTGCAGCCGGTTGAGCGAGAACCACCCGAACGGGATCGGCAGCCAGTAGGTCGCGAGCCGGTAGAGCAGGACGGACGAGACGGCGGTGCCGCTGTCGACGCCGATGGAGATGAGCCCGAACGACATCGCGGCCTCGATGCCGCCGAGGCCACCGGGCGTCGGGACGGCCGAGCCGACGATGGCGCCGGCGAAGTAGACGACCGCGATCGATGCGACGGGCGCATCGGCACCGAAGGCCCTCGTGGCGCACACGAGCGCGGCGACGAACGACATGTCGAGCAGGAGCGCCCCGGCGAGCAGCTGGGTGAGCTTGGCTGGATGCTGGAGGACGGCGAGGACCTGCGGGACGGCCGACTTGACCTGCGGGAGCACGCGGTCGGTGAGCAGGGCCCGGACCTTGGGCAGCGCGAGCAGCCCGAGGGCGAGGATGACGACGACGAGGATCGCCGCGACGAGCACCGGGGACGGGCTGAACGAGACCGCCGGGCCGGTGCCGGCCAGGACACCGGAGATGACGAGCAGGACGAAGTACGAGCAGAACTGGGCCACCTGCGCGACGCCGACGCTGGCACCGGCGATCGTCGGGGACAGGCCGGAGGTCTGCAGGTAGCGGGTGTTGAGCGCGATGTTGCCGACGGCCGCCGGGGCGACGAGGCCGCTGAACGCCACGGCGAGCTGCGTCATGTAGGTCCGGATGAACCTGAGGTGGATCTGGACGGCGCCGGCGAGCGCGATGGAGGCACCGGCGAAGGTGGCGGCCGCGAAGAGCAGCAGCAGGGCGGCCCAGCGCCAGTCGGCCGTGCTGACGACCTGGCCGATGTCGACCTGGGCCAGCTGCGTCAGGAGCAGGTAGCCGGCGATGCCCCCACCGAGCAGGGTGACGACGCCGCGCGCCGAGATGCGACGCAGCTGGACGGGCTCGACGGCCTCTGCCTTGGGGCGCAGCGCGACCAGCCGCTCGCGCAGCTCCCCCATGACCGACTTGGACTCCTTGAGCGCCACCCGCGCGTCGGGACTCAGGGCGACCGGCTGGAGCACCGGAACGGCCCGAAGGACGGCGTCCTCGCCGAGGGCTGCGACGGCCGAGTCCACGGTCCGCTCGGGGCCGACGGCCAGTGCCACGGTCGTGAGCAGCTGGGCGAGGTCGATGCGCAGGCTGATGTCGTCGGCCGCGACGTCCCCGCTGCCCAGCCGGGACAGGGCGACCCGCCCGTGGTCGTCGACGAGGATCGTCGACGGTCCGAGCTGCCGGTGCACGAGGCGACGTCGGTGCAAGGTGGCGGCCAACCGCCAGATCGCGGCGAGCCGGGCGTCGTCGAGGTCCCCGTCGACCTCGGTCAGCGGGGTGCCCCGCGGTTCGTCGTAGGCGATGACGGCCGAGAAGGGACCGACCTCGGACACGGCGACCGGCCGAGGGGCACGGATGCCGGCGTCGTGCAGGGCCAGACCCATCAGGGTCCGGTGCTCGATCTCGGAGCGCAGCGTCAGCGCCGGCGGTCGAGTGAAGCCGCTCCGCAGCCGCAGCACGCGCAGCAGGCGTCGACCCGAGGCGAGCCCGAAGGTGTCGCGGTCGATGACGTGGACGTCGAGCGTCCCGTCGTGGGTGGTCCCGATGTAGCGGCGGTCACCGGCGTCGTTGGCGTCGATGAGCTCGAGGCGGGTCAGGGGCACACCGCCCGCGACGAGCACCGCGGCGACCTCCACCCCGGGTGGACGGGTGGAGGTCACGCCGAAGGCGAGGCGGAAGGCGAGGCCGACGATCCAGCCGAGCAGGAGCGAGCTGACGAGGGCCGCGAGGGTCATGGCCCCCGAGAGCAGGGTCGTGACGAGCGTCGCGATGACGACGACCGTCGCGATCGGCGAGATCCACTTGCGGCCGGAGATGTCGGCGACGGTGAGCAGCGCGACCATCGAGACGATGACGATGTCGAGCGGACCGGTGCGGCCCGTCGGGGTGGGTCGGGTCAGCACGTCGGTGACGAAACCGCCGTTGCCCGAGTGGACGAGCACGGCGAGGACGATGACGAGGACACCGCCGACGACAGCGGCACCGAGCGCCTGGATGAGCTGCATGGGGCGACGGCGCACGAGCAGATCCGCGCCCACGCCGATCGGCAGGAGCAGGACGCCGATGCCGCTCATCCAGCCGAGCAGCGTGAGCAGCAGCCGGGGAAGCCCGCTCGTCGCATCGGTGAGGTCCTGCTCGACCGCACCGCGCGTGCCCGAGGCGACGTCGGCCGCGACGAGACCGAGCACGAGCAGGACGACGGCAGCGGCCAGACGGACGCCGTCGGCGGGACGGCGCACCCGTTCGGGGATGGGCGGCTCGATGACCTCGCCGGCCTCGGTTCCGGCCTCGGTTCCGGCCTCGGTTCCGGCCTCGGTTCCGGCCTCGGTTCCGGCCTCGGTTCCGGCCTCGGTTCCGGCCTCGGTTCCGGCCTCGGCGACCGGCTCCCCCGCCGTCGCGTCGGCGCGCTCCTCACGCTCCCCGGTCTGGTCCTGCACGTGCTCCGCCGTCCGGCGCATGGTCTCCCCCGTGGTGTCGTCCGATGCCTCGGCGGGTCCGGAGACGGCCCCGTCCGTGGGGGGCTGCGTCCTCTCCGAGTCGCCGGGCATGGGCCAATCCTGCCTGAGGCGCGGCCCGAATGGCCGCAGCGTCGCCGCGCGGGCGTGCAGGCGCCCGGTGCGCCGACCATCAGGAAGCGGTGCGAGACTGACGCCGTGACGGTCACCGACTCGTGGGACATGCCCCTGCGCACCAAGCTGCTCGCCCGCGTGCTGAGCCGCACCCGCGACGGTTCCCGGATGCTCTCCGGTGACGAGATCGCCCGCAGCAGAGCGTGGTTCGCCCCTGCGCGGCTGCCCTTCACGTGGGTCACGGGTCCGGTACCGTCCGGGGTCGAGATCGCGGAGACGACCTTCGCCGCCCGGGACGGCCACCCCGTCGCCGTCCGCACCTACCGTCCGAAGGACGCCGCGGGTGAGGCCCTTCCCGCACTGCTGTGGTTCCACGGAGGTGGCTGGGTGCTCGGCAACACGAGGGGTTACGACCCGATCTGCGCCTGGATCGCCGACCGCACCCGGGTGGCCGTGCTCAACGTGGACTACCGCCTCGCCCCGGAGCACCGGGCACCCCAGGCCGCCCACGACTGCATCGACGCCACCCGCTGGGCCGCCTCCGACGCCGCCGGTGACGGCGTCCGGCACACCGGTCTCGGTCTCGCGGGCGACTCGGCCGGCGGCAACCTCGCGGCCGTGGCCGCCCAGGTGCTCCGTTCCGAGGGTGGTGCCGACGTCGCCTACGAGGCCCTCGTCTACCCGGCTGTCGACGCGACGATGAGCTCGCCGTCCGTGGCCCAGCACTCGGCCGCACCGATCCTCACCCGCAGCGACATGGACGCGTTCCTCGCGCACTACCTCGGCGACGCCGACGACGCCCTCGACCCGCTCGACCCCCTCGTCTCACCGCTGCACGCCGATGACCTCACCGGACTGCCCGCCACGCTCGTCCAGACGGCCGACCTCGACCCGCTCCGCGACGAGGGGACGGCCTACGCCGAGGCCCTCCGCGCAGCAGGCGTCGAGGTGCAGCACACCAACTACCCCCGGGTCCCGCACGGCTTCATGAGCTTTCCCGGGGCCACCCGGGTCGGCGGCGCCGCTCGCGCGGAGCTCGCCCAGTGGGTCGCCCGGCACGCGCGACCGGGAACGGTCGGATAGTCTGCGAACGCACGCGAGTCTCGTGAGGGATGGTCTCGAAGTGAACGATGTCGTCGTGTTCAGCGGCTCGGCGCACCCCGCCCTGGCCGACCGGATCTGCTCGCATCTCGGGGTGACCCGGTCCCCCGTCGACATCAAACGGTTCAGCAACGACTGCCTGCAGGCACAGCTGCTCGCCAACTGCCGCCAGCGCGACGTCTACATCGTCCAGCCGCTCGTGCCGCCGACGCAGGAGCACCTCATGGAGCTGCTCCTCATGATCGACGCGGCGCGTGGCGCCTCGGCGGCTCAGATCACCGCGGTCATGCCGCACTACGCCTACGCCCGCTCCGACAAGAAGGACGCCTCGCGCATCTCCCTCGGCGGACGGCTCGTGGCCGACATGATCTCGACGGCCGGCTGCCACCGGGTCCTGACCATGGCCCTCCACGCTCCCCAGGTGCACGGCTTCTTCTCGACGCCTGTCGACCACCTGACGGCGATCGGGGTCCTCGCGGACCACTTCCGCGACAACGACCTCGACAACTCGATCGTCGTCAGCCCCGACCTCGGCAACGCCAAGGTCGCGACCCAGTTCGCCCGCCTGCTCGGGCTGCCCGTCGCGGCCGGCTCGAAACAGCGGGTGGCCGACGACCGCGTCGTCATCGACTCGATCGTCGGCGACGTCTCGGGTCGCCGGGCGATCATCCTCGACGACGAGATCGCGACGGGCGGCTCGATGCTCGAGCTGATGGACCGCCTCAAGGACGCCGGCGCGACCGAGGCCGCGATCGTCTGCACCCACGGCCTCTTCGCCGGCAAGGCCGTCGAGCGGCTGCGTGACCACCCCTTCGTCACCGAGGTCGTCACGACCGACACCGTCCCGGCGCCGGACGGCTGGCCCGAGCTCAAGGTGCGGTCGGTGTCGGCCCTCTTCGCCGAGGCGATCAGCCGCATCCACCACGGCCGCTCGGTCAGCTCGCTCTTCGAGGGCGTCGACCCCACCCACGCACCGCCGCAGGCCAAGCTCCCCTTCGACACGCCCTCATGAACCGACCCGTCTGGTGGCGCCGCCCCGCGGTCGCGCTGCTCCTCGACGTCGTGCTCGTCCTCGTCTTCGCCGCGGTCGGTCGCGCGAGCCACGACGAGTCGAGCCCGGTGCTCGGCGTCCTGTCGACGGCCTGGCCCTTCCTCGTCGGGACCGGCCTCGGCTGGCTCGTCGTGCGGGTCGTGCGCCGGTCATGGCCGCTCGACGTCGCCCCCGGCGTGACCGTGTGGTTCGCGACCGTCCTCGTCGGCATGCTGCTGCGGCACGCGGTCGGGTCGGGCACGGCCGTCAGCTTCGTCGTGGTCGCCTCGGTCGTGCTGGCGCTCTTCCTGCTCGGCTGGCGTGCCCTCGGGGCGTATGCCGTCCGCCGCGCCCGCTCGTCACCGCGCCGCGCCTGACCCCACCCGGCCCAGACCCGTCGAGAGGCCTCGTGTGGCCGGGACGCGTCCCGGCCACACGGCACACGCCTCGGGTCAGAGGTACTGGCCGGTGTTGGCCGTCGCGATGGACCGGCCCGGCTCGGTGCCGTCCTTGCCCTTGAGCAGCGTGCGGATGTAGACGATGCGCTCGCCCTTCTTGCCGCTGATCCGCGCCCAGTCGTCGGGGTTGGTCGTGTTGGGCAGGTCCTCGTTCTCCTTGAACTCGTCGACGCAGCTGTTGAGCAGGTGCTCGACGCGGATGCCCTTCTGGCCGGTCGTCAGGAAGTCCTTGATCGCGAGCTTCTTGGCCCGGTCGACGATGTTCTGGATCATCGCGCCCGAGTTGAAGTCCTTGAAGTAGAGGATCTCCTTGTCGCCGCCCTGGTAGGTCACCTCGAGGAAGCGGTTCTCCTCCATCTCGGAGTACATTCGCTCGACGGCGGCCGTGATCATCGCCTCGACGGTCGCGTCGCGGTCACCGCCGTTGACGGCGAGGTCGTGCTCGTGGAGTGGCAGCGACTCGGTGAGGTACTTGCTGAAGATGTCACGCGCGCTCTCGGCGTCGGGGCGCTCGATCTTGATCTTGGCGTCGAGACGGCCCGGTCGCAGGATGGCGGGGTCGATCATGTCCTCGCGGTTGGAGGCGCCGATGACGATGACGTTGTCGAGGCGCTCGACGCCGTCGATCTCGGCGAGCAGCTGCGGCACGATCGTCGTCTCGACGTCGCTGGAGACGCCCGATCCGCGGGTGCGGAAGAGCGAGTCCATCTCGTCGAAGAAGACGACCACGGGCGTGCCGTCGGAGGCCTTCTCACGGGCCCGCTGGAAGATGAGCCGGATGTGCCGCTCGGTCTCGCCGACGTACTTGTTGAGCAGCTCGGGGCCCTTGATGTTGAGGAAGTAGCTCTTCTCGGTCTGCTTGCCCGTGCGAGCGGCGACCTGGCGGGCGAGGGACGCGGCGACCGCCTTGGCGATGAGCGTCTTGCCACAGCCGGGAGGACCGTAGAGCAGCACGCCCTTCGGCGGCTTGAGCGCGTGCTCCTTGTAGAGCTCGGGGTGCAGGAAGGGCAGCTCGACGGCGTCCCGGATCGCCTCGATCTGGCCGGCGAGGCCACCGATGTCCTCGTACTCGACGTCGGGCACCTCCTCGAGGACGAGCTCCTCGACCTCGAGCTTGGGCACGACCTCGTGGACGAAGTTGGACCTCGGGTCGAGGGTGAGGGAGTCGCCGACGCGGAAGTGCTCGCCGAGCAGGGGCGTCGCGATGCGGCACACGCGCTCCTCGTCGCCGTGCGTCACGACGACGACGCGGTCGTCGTCGAGACGCTCCTTGACCGTGACGACCTCGCCCACGCGCTCGTAGCCGTGGACGGAGACGACGTTGAGGGCCTCGTTGAGCATGACCTCACGGCCGAGGCCGAGCTCCAGCTGGTCGACCGACGGGCTGATGGCGACGCGCATCTTCCGGCCACCGGTGATGATGTCGATCGAGCCGTCCTCGGGCGGGTCGACGACGAGGCCGTAGGTGCTCGGCGGCTGCGCGAGACGGTCGACCTCCTTCTTCAGCGTGACGATCTGCTCGCGCGCGTCCTTGAGCGTGCGCACGAGGCGCTCGTTCTGGGACGACAGCGTCGACAGGCTCGTCTGGACGTGGGCCAGCCGCGCCTCGAGCTCACGGGTGCGCTGGGGCGAGTGTCGCGCCACCTGGCGCAGCGACTCGACCTCGGCGCGCAGGGCTGCGAGCTCGCGGTCCCCCGCTCCGGGGACTCCGGCGCCGGCGGCACCTTCGGGGTCTGGGTTGCGGACGTCATCAGACATCTCGGCCTCCTCAATCCGTCACTCGCACATAGTGACGATTCGACCCTAACCCCGTGTCAGCCGATGTCGTCGGACGTTTCAGCCAGTGATCGGCGGACGCGTCGGATCGTCTTGTCGCTCTTGATGCGTTCGCCGAGCGCCTCGGGTGTCCACGCGTCCGCAGGGATGTCCGTCGAGGCCGTCGAGCCGGCGACGGGCGTGGGGGCACCCGCCGGGGCGTCCGGGCCGTCGACGGACGTCGTGCCGGCGTCACCCGAGTCGCCGTAGGCGCCCTTGGCCGGACGACGCTTGCGCTCGGGCGGGACGACGCCGGGAGCGAGCCGACGCGTCGTGATGAGGAAGCCGGTGTGCCCGTGCATCCGGTGCTGGGGACGCACGGCGAGCCCCTCGAGGTGCCAACCGCGCACGAGCGACTCCCAGGCGGAGGGCTCGGTGAAGCCGCCGTGGGCGCGGATGCCCTCGGCCACGCGGCTCAGCTGGGTCGTCGTGGCGACGTAGCAGATGAGCACGCCGCCGGGGATGAGCGCGTCGGAGACGGCGTCGAGGCACTCCCAGGGCGCGAGCATGTCGAGCACGACCCGGTCGACGGTCCCGGCCTCGGCGACGGACGGGAGCGACTCGACGAGGTCACCGACCGTGACGGTCCAGGCCGGGTGGTCACCGCCGAAGAACGCGCGGCCGTTGCCGCGGGCGATCTCCGCGAAGTCCTCGCGACGCTCGAACGACAGCAGGCGGCCGCGCTCACCGATGGCGCGCAGCAGCGACATCGACAGCGCACCGCTGCCGACGCCGGCCTCGACGACCGTCGCCCCCGGGAAGATGTCGGCCATCTGCACGATCTGGCCCGAGTCCTTCGGGTAGACGACCGCCGCGCCGCGGGGCATCGACATGACGTAGTCGCTGAGCAGCGGCCGCAGGGCGAGGTACTCGACCCCGGCGGTGTTCGTCACGACGGAGCCGTCGTGGGAGCCGATGAGGTCGTCGTGGCGCAGGAAGCCGCGGTGCGTGTGGAACTCGCGCCCGGGCTCGAGCGTGATCGTGTGCAGACGACCCTTCGGGTCGGTCAGCTGGATGCGCTCCCCCACCTCGAAGACGCCACGGCGGTCGTGCGCGCCCGGGACGTCGGACCGCTCCGGACCCCCGCTCGTGTCGGGCTCGGCGTCGGGCTCGGCGTCGGGCCTGGCGTGCTCGGCGTCGGGCTGCTCGGCGTCGGTCGTGGGAGCGGTCATGGGAGCACAGTCTAGGTGCCGGCGCGACCTCCTCCGGACACCCTGCGGAGGGCCGTCGCCTCGACCTCGTAGCGGCTCTGGCGACCTGCCGCCCCGCCGAAGAACCGCCGACGGAGCGCGCCCTCGACCTCGACGACGTCGCCCCCGCGCAGACGGAGCGCGCTCCGACGGGTTGCCGCCGTCCAGCACACGACGTCGATGGTGTCGACCGTCGCCCGCCTGGGCTCGTCGGCGGTCGCGCGGCGGCGCCCGGGCGGCGGCTCGCGAGGCACGACGACGCGCAGCGTCGCGATGCGGTCACCGCTCGGCAGCTCGCGCTCCTCCGCCTCGGCGCCGAGCCGCCCGCTCAGGACGACCTCGTTGCGCCCCGGCACCGACGCGGCGTCCGGCGTCGCCTCGTCGGCGGTCCCCTCGGGCGCACGTCGACGTGGGCTCCTCGCGGACCGGGACGCGACCGCGCCAGTGCCCGTCGTCGTCTCGCTCCGGCTCGTCCTCATGGTGCCTCCCTCCGGCCCGCTCGTCGGGCCCTGCGCCAACGGTGACGCGTCCGTGCCGGGCTCGCTGCCGAGCGCGCCACCCCTGTGGACGACCGGCCGAGCCGACGAGGGGGTGTGGACGGCGGACGGCATCGAGGCGCTCGCCGGGAAGACGAGCGTCACGGGACATGCCTCGGGAACCGCGCCCGACGGCATACGCCCTCGGCACCGGCATCCAGCGGCGACTTCGTGGACGCGCGTCAGCGACGACCGCGACGGGCCAGCTCGGCGCCGACGACCGCGTTGATGCGCTCCGCGCTCGCCAGCCCGCGGATGTCGCGGGTGGCCTCGTCGACGACGACGGCGAGCGAGAGCTCGCGATCGCTCATGACCCGGATGAGGTCGGTGAGCACGGCCTCCGGCGGCAGGGCGACGACCCACGACGCCGGCTGGGCCAGCGTGACCGACGCGATCGCCGTGCGCGCCCGGCTGTCGACAGGCACGCCGGCCGCGGAGTCGGCGTCGACGACACCGAGCGGCCACCCCGTCGGGTCCGCTGCAGCCACCCACGCCCCGGAGGCCACCGCGGTCTCGACCTCGGCCACGGTCGCCGTGCCCGCGACGAGGGACAGCGGCTCGAGCACGTCGGTCGCGCGCCCGGCGGTCGCCTCGTGGATGTGACCGGCCCGGATCGCCCCCGTCGCGCCCTGCCAGAGGAAGAAGGCGATGGCGAACGGCCAGACGAGGTCGAAGATCTCGGGCGCCCGGCCCTCGGCGAGGGGACGCAGGGCGAACCACGCGACGGTCAGCACCGCGACGACGCGTCCGAGCCACCCCGCCGTGACGAGGCCGCGCCCCTTGCTCCCCGTGGCGCGCCACACGAGGGCGCTGACGATCTGGCCGCCGTCGAGGGGCAGGCCCGGGAGGAGGTTGAAGACGCCGACGAGGACGTTGGCGAAGGCGACGATGCCGAGGAGGGTCAGGGCGGTCTCGTTCGTCGTCAGAGCCCGCAGGCCCCAGACGACCCCGGCGAGCGCGAGGTTGGACAGCGGCCCGACGACGGCGACGATGGCCGTCGTGCTCGGCGAGGTGCGGGTCGCGTCGTAGACGGTGTGACCGCCCCAGACGTCGGCGACGATCCGGCTGACCGGGTGTCCTCGCCACCGGGCCGCGAAGGCGTGGGCAGCCTCGTGCACGAGCACCGAGACGAGCAGCAGCACGGCGTAGGCCGCGGCGAGCAGGTAGCCGTAGGACGCACCGCGGTCGGACCTCGACAGGTTGGGCCCGAAGACGACGACGATGAGCACGGCGATGACCGGCCAGGACCGACCGAGGTAGACCGGGGTCCCCGCTAGGCTGCCGATCCGCCACCCGTGGGAGGTGTCCGGGCGGGCGGGAGTGCTCATGGGCTCGACCCTATGCCCTGCCTGACCCGCCTCCCTGTGCCGGTCCCGTGCGTGGGCTGTGGGTGCCGGCCGTGCGGTGTCGGCCCCGCGGCATACAGTCGCCCCATGGTTGCAGCGCTGTCCCCCAGTCGGGCCTCCGACTTCATGTCGTGCCCGATGCTCTATCGCTTCCGGGTCATCGACAAGCTCCCGTCGGCGCCCACGCAGGCGACGGCCCGGGGCACGCTCGTCCACGCCGTCCTCGAGCGGCTCTTCGACCTCCCCGCGACCGAGCGCACCATCGACGCCGCGGTGGGGCTCGTCCCCCAGGAGTGGGAGCGCCTCGCCGAGGAGGAGCCGGCGATGCTCGACCTGCTCGCCGAGCACGGCGGTCGCACCGACGAGTGGTTCGCCGGCGCAGCGACGCTGCTCCAGACGTGGTTCGGTCTCGAGGACCCGACGCGGCTCGAGCCGGCCGAGCGCGAGCTCTACGTCGAGACCGAGGTCGACGGGCTCGTCCTGCGCGGCTACGTCGACCGGCTCGACGTGGCCCCGGGCGGAGCGATGCGCGTCGTCGACTACAAGACGGGCCGCTCGCCTTCCGAGCACTTCGAGGCCAAGGCCCTCTTCCAGATGAAGTTCTACGCGCTCGTGCTCTGGCGCCAGCGCGGCGTCATCCCCAAGCGCCTCCAGCTCGTCTACCTCGGCAACGGCGAGATCGTCGCCTACGAGCCCGACGAGCAGGACCTGCTCGGCACCGAGCGCAAGGTCAAGGCGCTCTGGCAGGCCATCGAGCGAGCCGCGTCGACGGGTGACTGGCGTCCCAGCCCGAGCCGGCTGTGCGACTGGTGCGACCACCGCGCGCTGTGCCCGGCGTGGGGTGGCACTCCCCCGCCGCTGCCCGTCGACGCCGCCCAGCGCGCCGTCGACCCGTCCGTCACCGGGCTCGTCGAGCTCGACGCCTGACCCCACTCGACGACCGAGCACGTATGCCGCCGGGCGGGCCCGGCGGCATACGTGCGCCCTTGGCGTCGGCTGGAGGCGAGAGCCTTCAGACGGTGAACTCGTCGGCGACGTCGAGCGCCTCGTCGAGCACTGCCAGCCCCTCTTCGGCCTCCGCCGGGGTCGTCGTGCACGGGGGCACGACGTGGGTGCGGTTGAAGTGGGTGAACGGCCAGAGCCCGCGCTCCTTGCAGGCCGCGGCGAAGGCCGCCATCGGCGCGGCCGCCTCACCCGAGGCGTTGTAGGGCACGAGCGGCTCACGCGTCTCGCGGTCGCGCACGAGCTCCACGGCCCAGAAGACGCCCAGGCCGCGGACGTCGCCGACACTGGGGTGCTTCGCCGCGATCTCGCGCAGGCGCGGGCCGATGACGTCGGTGCCGAGGCTCCGGGCGTTCTCGATGATGCCCTCCTCGCGGAACGCGTTGATCGAGGCGACGGCCGAGGCGCAGGCGAGCGGGTGACCCGAGTAGGTCAGTCCGCCCGGGAAGGCGCGCTGGTCGAAGGTCGCCCGGATCTCGTCCGAGATGACGACGCCCCCGAGCGGGACGTAGCCGGAGTTGACGCCCTTGGCGAAGGTGATGAGGTCGGGGCGGATGCCCCAGTGGTCGACGGCGAACCACTCGCCGCACCGCCCGAAGCCGGCCATGACCTCGTCGGCGATGAGGATGATCCCGTGCTCGTCGCAGAGGTCACGGACGCCCTGGAGGTAGCCGTCCGGCGGGACGAGGATGCCGTTGGTGCCCACCACGGTCTCGAGGATGATCGCGGCGATCGTGTGCCCACCCTCGACCATGATCGTGTCGCGCAGGTGCGACAACGCACGGTCGCGCTCCTGCTCCTCGGACTCGGAGTGGAAGGCCGAACGATAGGTGTAGGGGCCCCAGCAGTGGACGATCCCCGACAGGCCGGGCTCCGAGGGCCAGCGCCGCGGGTCGCCGGTCAGGGTGATCGAGCCGCCCGTGGCGCCGTGGTAGCTGCGGTATGTCGCGAGCACCTTGTGCCGGCCCGTGTGCAGCCGGGCCATCCGGATCGCGTTCTCGTTGGCCTCGGCCCCACCGTTGGTGAAGAAGACCGCGGACAGCCCGTCGGGCGCGACCTCGGTGATGAGCCGGGCGGCCTCGCTGCGGGCGTCGTTGGCGAAGGACGGCGCGATCGTCGCGAGACGGGCCGCCTGCTCCTGGATCGCGGCGACGACCTTCGGGTGGTTGTAGCCGATGTTGACGTTGACGAGCTGGCTGCTGAAGTCGAGGTAGCGCTTGTCGTCGTAGTCCCAGAAGTAGGAGCCCTGGGCCCGGGCGATGGGCAGCGGGTCGATGAGTCCCTGGGCCGACCACGAGTGGAAGACGTGGTCGCGGTCGAGGGTGCGCACCTGCTGCTCCGTCATCCCGTCGAGGAGGTCGGCGATGACGCTGCGCTGGTCGAGGTCGGTCATGGGTGGGTCCTTCTCTCTCAGCGGGTGCGCGGGAAGCCGAGGTCGACGGTCGAGGTGGCCGGGTCGGGCCACCGCTGCGTCACGACCTTGCCGCGCGTGTAGAAGTTGATGCCCTCGGGTCCGTACATGTGGGTGTCGCCGAAGAGCGAGTCCTTCCAGCCGCCGAAGGAGTAGTAGGCGACCGGGACGGGGATCGGCACGTTGATCCCGACCATGCCGACCTCGACCTCGTTCTGGAAGCGGCGCGCGGCGCCACCGTCGCGGGTGAAGATCGCGGTGCCGTTGGCGTACGGGTTGCGGTTGATGAGCGCCAGACCCTCGTCGTAGGTGGCGACGCGCACGACCGACAGGACCGGCCCGAAGATCTCGTCGCGGTAGACGGTCATGTCCGGCGTCACGTCGTCGAGCAGGGTCATGCCGAGGAAGAAGCCGTCCTCGGGGACGTCCTGCTCGCGTCCGTCGACGACGACCGTGGCCCCGGCCTCCGCTCCGGCCGCCACGTAGCCGGCCACCTTGTCGCGGTGCTCGCGGGTGATGAGCGGACCCATGTCGGTGCCCTCAGCCGAGCCCGGCCCGACGGTGAGCTTCGGCAGGCGGCTGGAGATCGCGGAGACGAGGTCGTCACCGACGTCACCGACGGCGACCGCGACGGACAGGGCCATGCACCGCTCCCCCGCGGCGCCGTACGCGGCGGAGACGATGGCGTCGGCCGCCAGGTCGATGTCGGCGTCGGGCAGCACGAGCGCGTGGTTCTTCGCGCCGCCGAGAGCCTGGACCCGCTTGCCGTTGGCGGTGCCGCGCTCGTAGATGTACTTCGCGATGGGGGTCGAGCCGACGAAGCTGACCGCCGCGATGTCGTCGTGGTCGAGGAGCGCGTCGACGGCCTCCTTGTCGCCGTGGACGACGGTGAAGACGCCGTCGGGAAGGCCGGCCTCCTTCCAGAGCTCGGCGAGGAAGAGCGCGGCCGAGGGGTCCTTCTCGCTGGGCTTGAGCACGAAGCTGTTGCCGCAGGCGATGGCGTTGGCGCACATCCAGAGCGGCACCATGACGGGGAAGTTGAAGGGCGTGACGCCGGCGACGACGCCGAGCGGCTGGCGGATGCTGTAGACGTCGACACCGCTCGCGGCCTGTTCCGAGAAGCCGCCCTTGAGCAGCTGCGGTACACCGGTGGCGAACTCGACGTTCTCGAGGCCGCGGGCGATCTCGCCGACCGCGTCGGAGAGTACCTTGCCGTGCTCTGCGGTGACGATCGCGGCCAGCTCGTCGGTGCGCGTGTGCAGCAGCTCGCGGAAGGCGAAGAGGACGGCAGCCCTCCGCGACAGGGAGCTGGTGCGCCAGTCGCGTCCGGCGGCGACCGCGGTCTTGACGGCGTCGTCCACCTCGGAGGTGGAGGCGAGCGGCACCTCGCCGGTCTGGCGGCCGGTCGCCGGGTCGTGCACCGGGGCGGTGCGCCCGGAGGTGCCGGGCACGCGGGCGCCGGAGATCCAGTGGTCGATGGACGTCACGGTAGGGGTCGTCATGCACCTCACGTTACGTGCCACTCTGACCCCATACAAAGCATCGATTGCTATGTTACGAACATGCGTGCCGTCATCTCCTCGATCGAGGAGCGCCTCGACGCCCCGACCGCCAAGGGCCTCGCGCAGGCCGTTTCCCGGGCGATCCGCGACGCCACCCTCGTGCCGGGCGACCAGCTGCCCCCGATCCGCCGGGTCGCCGAGGAGCTGATGATGTCGCCGACGACCGTGAGCGCGGCCTGGCAGCTGCTCGCCCGCTCGGGGACCATCCGGTCGGACGGCCGCCGGGGCACGACCGTGGCGCCCACGGCCCGAGGCGGCGAGCGCTACACGCGGGCGCTGCGGCACGAGTCGCCGGTGAGCCTCGACCTGTCGACCGGCATCCCCGACAGCGCCCTGCTGCCCCCGCTCGTGCCGGTGCTGTCCGCACTGACCGACCCGACGACGCCGAGCAGCTATCTCGACGACCCCGTGCTCGACGAGCTACGGCAGGAGCTCGTGCGCGACTGGCCGTATGCCGCCGACGACCTCCTCGTCGTCGACGGCGCGATGGACGCGCTGGACCTGCTCACCCGGGCACTGCTGCGCCCGGGTGACCTCGTGCTCGTCGAGAACCCGGGGTTCCCTCCCCTGCTCGACCTGCTCGAGGACCGGGGGGTCGCGGTCGTCGGCGTGCCGCTCGACGAGACGGGCCTCGACCTTGACGCCGTCGAGTCCCTGCTGCCGCGCCGACCCGCAGCGGTGGTCATCCAGCCTCGAGGACAGAACCCGACCGGCGTGTCCATGTCGCCGACCCGGGCGCGACGACTCGCTGCGCTGCTCGAGGGCCGTGACTGCATCGTCATCGAGGACGACTCGAGCGGCCCGATCTCGACGTCGGCCGCGACCAGCCTCGGTCGGTGGATCCCCGACCAGGTGCTGCACATCCGCAGCTTCAGCAAGTCGCACGGTCCAGACCTGCGGATCGCCGCGCTGAGCGGCCCGGACGCGCTGCTCGCCCCGGTGCGGCACGCGCGGGCCATCGGGCAGGGCTGGACGAGCCGGCTGCTCCAGCGGGTCCTCGCCGGCCTGCTCCGCGACGAGGTCTGCGCGCGCGGGATCGCATCGGCCGGTGCCGAGTACGCCCGTCGTCGGGAGCTCGTCGTCGGTCGCCTCGCGGAGCACGGCATCGAGGTGCCCGGCACCGACGGGCTCAACATCTGGGTGCCGGTGCGCGACGAGGCCGCAGCGGTGCTCCGGCTCGCGAGCCAAGGCATCGCGGTGACCCCGGGGTCACCGTTCTCGGTCGAGCACGTCGCCGGACCCGAAGGCCACGTGCGCGTGACGACCGGGCTCGTCCGTGAGAACCACGCCGAGGTCGCCGACCTCATCGCCGAGGCGGCGAACGCCGGGGCCTGGACGGCCCAGCACCGCTGAGCTCGGCACGGAGTCCCTGCCACCCAGCAGAATCAGTCCCGCCCGCGCTGTCCGATCCGGACCGAGGTGTTCGTAGCAGAGGTGAGAGCCCGCCCGCGATGGGCGGCCCGAGGCACAGGAGATGATCCGACATGCAGTACCTCGTATCCGTGATCGACGACGGCACCGGCCCCGAGACCGCCACCGAGGAGGCCGCCGTCGACGCCTTCAACGACCGGCTCCGGTCCGAGGGGTACTGGGTCTTCGCCGGGGGCCTCGGCTCCCCGGACCCAGCGACGGTCGTCGACAACCGAGGGAGCGAGGCAGTCTTCACCGACGGACCCTTCGTCGAGTCGAAGGAGTACCTCGCCGGCTTCTGGATCCTCGAGGCGCCGGACCTCGACGTGGTGCTCAGGCTCGCCGCCGAGGGCTCCCGGGCGTGCAACCGCAAGATCGAGGTGCGTCCGTTCCTGTGAGCCCACCCGACGTCCGCGACGAGCTCACCCGGGCCCACCACGACGAGTGGGCCCGGGTCGTCGCCTCCCTGACCCGGCGGTTCGGTGATCTCGGCCTCGCCGAGGACGCCGCGGCCGAGGCGTTCGCGACCGCCGTCGAGCGGTGGCCCGCCGAGGGCACACCCCCGAACCCGGGCGCGTGGCTGACGACGACCGCCAACCGCAAGGCGATCGACCGGATCCGGCGCGAGAGCAAGCGTGACCACAAGCACCAGGAGGCAGCCATGGTGCACGACGACCACGAGGCCGAGCCGCTCGGCGTCCTCGACGACGACCGGCTCCGACTCGTCTTCACGTGCTGTCACCCCGCGCTCGCGATGGAGGCGCGGGTCGCCCTGACGCTGCGAATGGTCGGTGGCCTGACCGTGCCCGAGATCTCGAGGGCCTTCTTCGTGCAGGAGTCCGCGATGGCTCGGCGCCTCACCCGGGCCAAGGCCAAGATCGCGGCCGCGCGCATCCCGTACCGGGTGCCGACCGCGGAGGACCTGCCGACTCGGGTCTCCGGCGTGCTCGCTGTGCTCTTCCTCGTCTTCAACGAGGGCTACCTCACCTCCGGTGCGGACACCGATCCGATCCGCCAGGACCTCACCGGCGAGGCGATCCGGCTCACCCGGATGCTGCGCGACCTCCTGCCCGAAGACGGCGAGGTGGCCGGCCTCCTCGCCCTGATGCTGCTCACCGACGCCCGCCGGAGTGCCCGGGTCTCACCGGGCGGTGAGCTGGTCCCCCTCGACGAGCAGGACCGCAGCGTCTGGGACCGGGCCCTGGTCGCCGAGGGCCACCGTCTCGTGCGTGAGCGACTCGATGCTGGGGCGGCTCCGGGTCGCTACCAGGTCATGGCCGCCATCAACGCCGTGCACACCTCGGCTCGCACCATGCGCGACACCGACTGGTCACAGGTCGTCGCCCTCTACGACCAGCTCCACGACCTGGAACCCTCGCCGGTCGTCGCCCTGAACCGGGCGGTCGCCCTCGCCGAGCTCGACGGACCGCAGGTGGCGCTGGCCGTCGTCGAGCCTCTCGGGGAACCGCTGTCCGGCTATCACGCCTACCACGCGGTCCGGGCCGACCTGCTGCGCCGGATGGGTCGCGGCGAGGAGGCGCGGGCGGCGTACACCCGGGCGATCGAGCTGGCGGGCAACACGGCCGAGTCGGCCTCCTTGACGCGTCGCCGCGGCGAGCTGACCTAGGGCCGGCCACCGTCCCGGAGGGTCTCGACCACCTGCGACAGTCGCCGCTCGCGGGTCTCGTCGGTCCTGGCCGAGGACACGGCGAGGGCATGCGCCTTCTGCTTGCTGGCGGACAGAGCCGTCCAGGCGGCCGTGAGAGCGGGGTCGGCGTCGAGGACCGCCCGGAGCGCCTGGGGCACCTCGACCTCGCGCGGTGCGTCGTCGACCTCGAGCCGGACCTCCACCTCGTCACCGGCGCCACGCCCGGTCGCGGCCCGCGTCTCGGCGTTGAAGGACACGAGGAAGTGACCGCCCATGGAGGCGATCGAGGTCCGGTACGTGTAGCCACCGTCCACGGTCACGGATACGGGCACCCGCTTGCCGCGGGCGAAGGCCGCCATGACTTCGTCAGGGACCACGATGCCCACGTTGTTGCCACCCGTGGCCTCGAGGGTGGTGCGGAACGTCCGGACCGTCTCGCTCATGGGATCAGGGCCGTCCGGTGTCGCGTGCCTTGAGGCGCGCGTCCTCGGCGCGGACCTGCGCGAAGATCTCGCGCTCGGCCACGAGCCAGGCGGGCATCTCGTCGATGACGGCCTTGATCTCGTCGGTCGTCAGGTGCTCTCCGACCCCGCCGCGGGTCAGGCCCGAGTTGGAGATGCCGAGTCGCCGGGCCGTCTCCTGGCGGGTGTGGGGTCCGTTGCGGCGCAGCGTCGCGAGCCACTCCGGCGGCTCGGCCTGCAACGCGTTGAGGTCGGTGCGGCTGACGACGCCCTCCTGGAAGTCGGCGGGGGTCTCGGACAGCAGGACGCCGAGCTTCTTCGCGGCCGTCTGGGGTTTCATGGTCTGCGGCTTCGGCGTGGGCATGGGTCCAGCCTAGGGCGTCGCCCGACCACGCCTGCCCGCTCTCGCCCGGCCTGTCCCCGGCCCGTGGCCCGCCACGGGTGTCGCACGGCGTCCGGCGGTGTCCCCTCCGCACGTCGGGCGACATGTCCACGTGGACTAGCCTCGGGAGCGACCTGCCCCGACCGCGAAGGCACACCATGACGGATCCGTTCCGCGTCGAGTTCGTGCCCGGCGTGACGCCGGACAAGTGGCTGCGCGTGTGGGGCCAGCGCCTGCCGGACTCTCCCCTCGAGGCGGCACCCGTCGAGGACGCCGATGCCCTGGCCCACCTGCGCGACGGGACATCGTCCATGGTCCTCCTGAGGCTGCCGGTCGACCGCGACGGTCTGCACGTCATCCCCCTCTACGAGGAGGTCCCGGTCGTCGTCGTGGCCAAGGAGCACGTCATCGCCGCGTTCGATGAGGTCGACGTCGCCGACCTCGGCGAGGAGGTCCTCATGCAGGACCCCGCGCTCGTCCCCGAGTGGACGGCCGTCGCGACGCCAGAGACCCGAGACCGGGCCACAGCCATGCCGCCCATGACGACGAAGCAGGCGGTGTCCGTGGTGGCCACCGGCTCCGGGATCGTCGTCGTGCCGATGTCGGTCGCCCGCCTGCACCACCGCAAGGACGTCGTCCACCGCCCCGTGACCGGGGTCGCACCCTCACGGGTCGGCCTTGCCTGGAGGGTCGACGACGACGACCCGCGCATCGAGGACTTCATCGGCATCGTCCGCGGCCGCACGGAGCGCAGCACCCGTGGCGGGCCGTCCGACGCGGCCTCGCCGTCCGGCTCGGACGGGCCGACCGAGCAGCGCGGACACGCCAAGCCCGCCAAGACCTCGAAGACCGCCAAGAGCTCGGCCACGTCCCGCGCCCACGGCACTTCCCGGCGCGCCCAGCAGACCGGGCGCAAGGGCGCGCCGCGTGGAGGTGTCCCGAAGCGCAAGGGCCGCCGGTGAGCACCGGCTCCGTCCGCGGACCCGCGGAGCGCGACGGGCTCCCTTGGCGCTGGGGCGAGTTCGGCGCATCAGCCCTCCCGGGCCACCTGGTGGGCCATGCCGGTCCCGTCGTCAGCCGTGCGGTGACGGTCCGTGCCGAGCCCGCGGTCGTCTTCCGTTGGCTCTGCCAGCTGCGCGTCGCGCCCTACAGCTACGACCTCGTCGACAACCTCGGGCGCCGGAGCCCACGCGCCCTGACGCCCGGACTGGAGAGCCTCGCCGTCGGGCAGCGCTTCGCGACGATCTTCACCCTCGTCGACTGGGTGCCTGACGACCTGCTCGCCCTCGAGATCACCGCGCCGACCGGCATACGCCTCTTCGGGCGGCTGCCGCTCGTCTACCAGACGGTCCCGCTCCCAGGCGGGCCGGAGGCCAGGACGACCTTGCGCGGCGACATCGCACTCCCCCGGGCCGAGTCGGCCCTCTCGCGGGCGCGGTCGACCGCTCTCGCCTGGGGCGACCTCGTGATGATGCGGCGTCAGCTGCGGACGCTGGCGCGCCTCAGCGAGGAGAGCGCAGGCGCGACACGATCGTCGTGAGGTCGGCCGCACCGACCCCGGCGAGCGTGTCGAGATGGACGGCACCGTCGATCGCGGGCACGGGCACGACGTGCGGGATGGCGATCGTCGGCACCCCGGCGGCGGTCGCGGACCGCACCCCGGCAGGCGAGTCCTCGATGGCGATGCAGTCCGCCGGGTCGGCCCCGACGAGGCGGGCCGCCGCGAGGTAGGGCTCCGGGTGCGGCTTGCCGTGGCTGACCTCGTCCCCGGTCACGAGGTGGTCGAAGGCGCCCTCCGGCAGGCGCCTCACGACCGTGTCGGCGAGCGAGCGCCACGACATCGTCACGAGCAGGGACGGCACCCCGAGGTCGCCGAGCTCGAGCAGCAGCTCACGCGCTCCGGGACGCCACGGGACGCGCCGCTCGACCTGGGCGATGACCCGCTCGAGCAGGGCATCGATGATCTCGGGCACCGTCAGCGAGATCCCCGACTGGTCGATGATCAGCTGTGCCGAGACCTCGAGTGCGTTGCCGACGAGCTGGTGAGCGAACTCGTCGTTCCAGACACCCCCGTGGGCCGCGACGAGCTCGTGCTCCGCCTGGATCCAGTAGGGCTCGGTGTCGACGAGGGTGCCGTCCATGTCCCACAGGACGGCCGCCGGCAGGGCCGGCACCGTGCGGTCGGGGTCGGCGGTGTGCGAGAGGGTCACCGGGTCAGTCCTCCGGGTCGTAGGCGAGGTTCGCGGACAGCCAGCGCTCGGCCTCGGCCAGCGTCCATCCCTTGCGGTCGGCGTAGTCCTGCACCTGGTCGCGGCCGAGCCGGCCCACGACGAAGTACTGCGACTGCGGGTGCGAGAAGTACCAGCCAGAGACCGAGGCGCCGGGCGCCATGGCCATGCTCTCCGTCAGGGTCATGCCCGTGTTGGCCTCCACGTCGAGCAGGCGCCAGAGCGTCTCCTTCTCGGTGTGCTCGGGGCAGGCGGGATAACCGGGCGCCGGGCGGATGCCGGCGTACTGCTCCTTGATGAGCGCGACGTTGTCGAGGTGCTCGTCGGGCGCGTAGCCCCAGAACTCCTTGCGGACCCGCTCGTGCATGCGCTCGGCGAACGCCTCGGCGAGGCGGTCGGCGAGCGACTCGAGCAGGATCGCGTTGTAGTCGTCGAGGTCGGCCCGGAACGCCGCGACCCGCCCGGCGCCGCCGAGACCGGCCGTGACCGCGAAGCCACCGACCCAGTCCTGCGTCCCCTTCGGGGCGACGTAGTCGGCGAGCGAGCGATTGGGCACACCGGCGCGGTGGTCCCCCTGCTGGCGCAGGTGGTGCAGCACGGCGAGGGGCTCGGTGCGGGCGTCGTCGAGGTAGACCTCGACGTCGTCGCCCACGGAGTTGGCCGGGAAGAAGCCGATGACGCCGTTGGCGGTCAGCCACCGCTCCGCGATGAGCTGGTCGAGCATGGCCTGCGCGTCGTCGTAGAGCTTGCGCGCGGCCTGGCCGCTGGCCGGGTTGTTGAGGATGTCGGGGAAGCTGCCCTTCATCTCCCACGCGTTGAAGAACGGCTGCCAGTCGATGTAGCGACGCAGCTCACCGAGGGGATAGCTGCGGAACACCTTGACGTGCTGCGAGATCCGGTGCGAGCGGGTGATCGAGGAGACGTCGTGGTCCTGCTGGAGCAGCAGGTGCGGGTGCGGCGGACGGTAGCCGGACCAGTCGACCGGCGTGCGTCGCGACCGGGCGTCCTCGAGCGCGAGCAGCGGCCGGTCCGCCTTGCCCGCGTGACGGGCCCGCAGCGAGTCGTAGTCCTCCTTGACCTTGGCCATGAGGGTGGGCCGCAGCTCGTCGCTGAGCAGGGCCGCGGCGGTCGGCACCGAGCGCGAGGCGTCCTTGACCCAGACGACCGGACCGTCGTACTTCTGGTCGACCTTGACCGCCGTGTGGGCGCGCGAGGTCGTCGCGCCACCGATGAGGAGCGGGATGGTCAGGCCCTGGCGCTGCATCTCGGCGGCGAAGCCGACCATCTCGTCGAGCGAGGGCGTGATGAGCCCCGAGAGCCCGATGATGTCGGCGTCGTGCTCGCGCGCCGCGTCGAGGATCTTCTGCGCCGGGACCATGACGCCCAGGTCGATGACCTCGTAGTTGTTGCACTGGAGCACGACCCCGACGATGTTCTTGCCGATGTCGTGGACGTCGCCCTTGACCGTGGCCATGACGATCGTGCCGTTGGTGTCCTTCTGCGTCGCCAGGGAGGGGTCGTCGATCTTCTCCTGCTCGATGAACGGGATGAGGTAGGCGACGGCCTTCTTCATGACGCGCGCGCTCTTGACGACCTGCGGGAGGAACATCTTGCCGGCGCCGAAGAGGTCTCCGACGACGTTCATGCCGTCCATGAGCGGACCCTCGATCACCTCGATGGGCCGGCCGCCGCGCTCGGCGATCTCGGCGCGGAGCAGCTCGGTGTCAGCCTCGACGTGCGCGTCGATGCCCTTGACGAGCGCGTGCGTGATGCGCTCGCCCAGCGGCAGGGCGCGCCACTCCTCCTCGCTGACCTCCACCGCCTGACCGACCTTGTTGTACTCCTCCGCGATCTCGAGCAACCGCTCCGCGGCGTCGGGGCGCCGGTTGAGCACGACGTCCTCGATACGGTCACGCAGCTCCGCGTCGACCTCGTCGTAGACCGCCAGGGCGCCCGCGTTGACGATGCCCATGTCGAGGCCTGCGGCGATCGCGTGGTAGAGGAAGACGGCGTGGATCGCCTCGCGCACGGGATTGTTGCCGCGGAAGCTGAACGACACGTTGGAGATGCCACCGGACACCTTGGCCCCGGGGAGGTTCTCCTTGATCCAGCGCGTCGCCTCGATGAAGTCGAGGCCGTACGAGGCGTGCTCCTCGATGCCGGTGGCGACGGCGAAGACGTTGGGGTCGAAGATGATGTCCTCGGCCGGGAAGCCGACCTCATCGGTGAGCAGGCGGTAGGCGCGCGAACAGATCTGCTGGCGGCGCTCGAGCGAGTCGGCCTGGCCGTCCTCGTCGAAGGCCATGACGACCGCGGCGGCGCCGTACTTGCGCACGAGCCGGGCCTGCCGGAGGAAGGGTTCCTCGCCTTCCTTGAGGGAGATCGAGTTGACGATCGCCTTGCCCTGCACGCACTTGAGCCCGGCCTCGATGACCTCCCACTTCGAGGAGTCGACCATGACGGGCACGCGGCTGATGTCGGGCTCGCTCGCGACGAGCTTGAGGAAGCGGTCCATGGCCGCGACACCGTCGATCATCCCCTCGTCCATGTTGACGTCGATGACCTGGGCGCCGTTCTCGACCTGCTGCGCGGCCACGGACAGGGCGGTGTCGTAGTCGCCGTCCTTGATGAGCGTGCGGAAGCGAGCCGAGCCGGTGATGTTGGTGCGCTCTCCGACGTTGACGAAGAGGCTGTCGTCGGTGATGGTGAACGGCTCGAGCCCGGACAGCCGCATCGCGGGAGCGTTCGTCGCGAGCTCGCGGACGGGCTTGCCGTCGACGGCCCGCGCGATGGCTGCGATGTGGTCGGGGGTCGTCCCGCAGCAGCCGCCGACGAGGTTGACGAGACCCGCCTCGGCGAACTCGCCGACGATGCCCGCGGTCTCGTCGGGCGCCTCGTCGTACTCGCCGAAGGCGTTGGGCAGACCGGCGTTGGGGTAGCACGAGACGAACGAGTCAGCCAGACGGGCCATCTCGGCGATGTAGGGGCGCATCTCCTTGGCACCGAGGGCGCAGTTGAGCCCGACGGCGAGCGGTGACACGTGCCGGATCGAGTCCCAGAACGCCTCGGTCACCTGGCCGGACAGGGTGCGCCCGGACGCGTCGGTGATGGTGCCGGAGACGACGACCGGCCAGCGGCGACCCTGCTCCTCGAAGAGCGTCTCGACGGCGAAGATCGCAGCCTTGGCGTTGAGCGTGTCGAAGATCGTCTCGATGAAGATGAGGTCGCTGCCGCCGTCGACGAGCCCGCGGGCCGCCTCGAGGTAGGCCGCGACGAGCTGGTCGTAGGAGACGTTGCGCGCACCGGGGTCGTTGACGTCGGGTGAGATCGAGGCCGTACGCGTCGTCGGCCCGAGCGCCCCTGCGACGTAGCGCGGCCGGTCGGGCTCGCGCTCCGTCATCGCGTCGGCTTCGCGGCGGGCCAGCGCGGCGGCCTCGAAGTTCAGCTCGTAGGCGAGCTCCTCCATGCCGTAGTCGGACAGCGAGATCGCGTTGGCGTTGAAGGTGTTCGTCTCGATGATGTCGGCGCCGGCCTCGAGGTACTCGCGGTGGATCCCGGCGATGATCTCTGGCGCAGTCAGCGTCAGGAGGTCGTTGTTGCCCTGGACGTCGCTCGGCCAGTCCGCGAAGCGCTCCCCGCGATAGCCGGCCTCGTCGGGCCGGTCGCGCTGGATGGCCGTGCCCATGGCGCCGTCGAGGATCATGATGCGCTGACCGAGGGTGGCGGTCAGGCTCTCGGTGGCGTCGGGTCGCTGCTGCGACTGGGACAACGTGGCTCCTCTCGGCGGCACGGGTTTCGTGCCGAGTGACGGGACCGGCCCGATTCTACGGACCTGCCGTGTCCGGCGCGTCGCCGCCCGCACTGCGGTCACGCGACGCCAGCGCACGGCATACCCCGTCCGGCCTCACGCGTGGGGCGCGCCCGCCGGCGGGACTCCGGCGCATCGGTGGCGCCAGGTCCTAGGCTGGAGGTGTGGACGCGAGCGCGCCCACGGTGAAGGAGACATGGTGCTGGAGTTCGAGGATGTGCCGGAGCTGACCGATCCGGTGCTCATCGCGGCCTTCGAGGGCTGGAACGACGCCGGCGAGGCCGCCACGAGCGCGGTCCGCCACCTCGCGGAGGTCTGGGACGCGGAGGTCGTCGCGGCCTTCGACCCCGAGGACTACTACGACTTCCAGGTCAACCGCCCCCGCGTGTCGCTCGAGGAGGGTCGGCGCATGCTGGCCTGGCCCACGACGCGCATCCTCGTCGCGACCGAGACCGGCTTCGACCGGGACGTCGTGCTCGTGCAGGGCATCGAGCCGTCCATGCGCTGGCGGGCCTTCTCGATCGAGCTGCTCGAGCTCGCCGACCAGCTCGGCGTCACGACGATCGTCACCGTCGGAGCCCTGCTCGCCGACGTGCCGCACACGCGACCGATCCCGGTCACGGCCACGGCCGAGGACGAGGCGGCGATCCACCGCTTCGACGTCGAGGCCTCGCGCTACGAGGGCCCCACCGGCATCGTCGGCGTGCTGACCCACGCGGCCTCCGACGCGGGCATCCCGACGGTCTCCGCGTGGGCCGCGGTGCCGCACTACGCCGGTGGCGCCCCGTCACCCAAGGCGAGCCTCAGCCTGCTGCGCCGCATCGAGTCGCTCCTCGGCATCACCGTGCCGCACGGCGAGCTCGAGGAGAACGCCCGGGCGTGGGAGCGCGGCGTCGACGAGCTCGCGCAGTCCGACGAGGAGGTCGCCGAGTACGTCCAGTCCCTCGAGGAGGCGCAGGACACCGCCGAGCTGCCCGAGGCGAGCGGCGACGCGATCGCGCGCGAGTTCGAGCGCTACCTCCGCGGGCGCGACGACGACCAGACCGGGCGCTGACCCTTCCCCCCCGCGCAGCCGTCGCCAGCCGGAGCGCGTATGCCGCCCGGCCCCTCGACTGCCCGGTGCTCGCGTCCGAGGGACCTCTGGCCTGCAGGCCTCGCCCTTCAGTCCTGGGAGCTCTAGGGAGTCCGGGGAGTTCTACGGGATCGCCTGTGAGGCTTGCTGGGCGGACTGCCGATGGTTGTGCGCATCCGGCTCTGGTGATGGGCGAACGCTCTCGCCGGTCCCGGTTTGCGCCGTCACACCACATTTGAACGTTTCGCCCGTGAGTGTCCGGCTTTGTCGATACGTTGCCCCTCGCCCGCTGCGATTGGCGCGGGAACATCCCCGCGGTCTGATCTTGTTGGTCCCGCGGTTCATGCAGGGGGTTGTCTATGGGCGCTAGGCGCCGATGTGTTGTAGCTGCCGTTGTCGCTTTTGCGCTGGCCGCTCCGGCGTCCGCGTTCGCCGCGGATGAAGGTGGCTCGCTCAGCAGCAAGAAGGAGCAGCTGGAGCAGAAGCATGCTGTCGCCTCTTCGGGGCAGAAGACGGTGGCCGGGTCCGCGGGAAGGTCCCGTCTCGGCGCGCTGGCCGTTCAGGCGGACCCCGGCCGGGTGGTGGTGTCGGTGAAGATGCGGTCCGGGTCGAGGTCACTGAGCTCGCTGCGCGACGTGACGCAGTCGGCCAAGGCCTTGGGAGGTGTTCAGCGCCGCGCCCTGACCCAGCTCGGGACCGTCTCGCTCGAGGTTGCCAAGGACCGCGCGGACGGGCTCGTCAGTCAGCTGCGGCAGCGTCGCGACGTCGCCCGAGTGGACGTCGTGCAGCGCCGAACCCTGTCGTTCGTGCCGAACGACGAGCAGTACGCAGTGACTGCGCCCTATCTCGACGCCGTCGCCGCTCCGGGCGGGTGGGACGTACAGCGCGGAAGCGCCGACGTGCGTATCGCCGTGGTTGACAGCGGCGTGGACGTTTCCCACCCGGACTTGACGGGGCGGGTTGCCAGCTCGTACAACGCGGTCGACCAGACCAGTGACGTTTCCGACGAGATCGGCCACGGCACCTTCGTCGCCGGGATCGCCGCCGCCACCGGGGACAACGGCGTTGGTGTCGCCGGCGCCTCCATGGGTGCCAGCGTCCTGGCCGTGAAGGTTGCCGACCCGTATGGGCAGGTGTGGGGCGACGCTGAGGCTGCTGGCATCATCTGGGCCGCTGACCACGGCGCGAACGTCATCAACCTGAGTCTGTCCGGTGACACTCCGGACCAGGTGGAATCCGACGCCGTCGCATACGCCGTCAGCAAGGGCGCCCTCGTGGTCGCCGCTGCCGGGAATGACGGCACCACCACGCCGCAGTATCCGGCCGCCTATCCGAACGTGGTCGCAGTCGGCGCTACCGATGCGGGTGGCAACCGGGCGCCGTTCTCGCAGTATGGGTCGTGGGTGAGCGTGGCTGCGCCCGGCACGGGAATCCGGAGCACGTCCCCAGTCGCTGGAAGCACGTTCTTCCAGCCGGACTACGACACGAGCGACGGCACCTCGTTCTCGACGCCGCTGGTCGCTGCCGAAGCCGCCCTGCTGTTCTCGCGCAGCCGCACCGCGAAGGCCGCTGACGTGCGAGCAGCCATCGTCGGCACGGCGCACGGATACGTCGGCCTGGGCCTCGGCACGGGACAGGTGGACTTCAAGGCCGCTCTCGATGGCTTCACGCCCAACTCTGTCCCGGCCATCACCAGCCCGACTGACGGGTCATCGGTGAACGGCTCGGTGACAGTGACGGCCGCCTCGACCGCGCCGAAGGTTCGCTTCTACGTCGATGGCACGCCGCTCGGGTCGGCCGTCACCACCGACAGCGCAACCGGAACAGCCAGGACCACGTGGTCGACGTGGGGTCTGGGCAACGGCAGCCACACCCTTCGGGCCGTGGACTGCAGCCTCACCACCCTCTGCGCCTCCGATGGTGCCCAGGTCGGGGTGACCGTCACGAACGCTGCCCCCGTCATCACCTCACCTCTGCCCTCGCAGCTGGTGTCGGGTTCGGCCGCGTTCACCGCGACCGCTCCCGGCGGCGCCGTCGGCTTCTTCATCGACGGGGTGCGTCGCGGCGTTGACACCAGCGCACCGTTCGCGTTCACGTTCGAGGTCAGCGCCTTGGCGGACGGCACTCACACCGTCACCGCGGTCAGCTGCTCGACTGCGACGGTATGCGCCGGGCCGGCGTCGGCTGCGGTGTCCTTCCGAAACCAGTCGCTGCACCCGAAGTTCACAGCCCTCAGTCCCAGTGTGTTCAGCCCGAACGGTGACGGCAGGTCCGACACGACGAAGCTGACCTACTACCTTCCCGACACCGAAGCGGTGAAGTGGCAGGTTCGCAACTCCGCCGGCACGGTCGTGCGCGGACCTTCCAGTCTGGGCACGCTAAGCGCGGGCACACGCTCCTTCGTCTGGAACGGACTGACGAACAGCGCTGCCCGCGTCACGAGCGGCACCTACCGTGTCGAGCTTGTCACGAGCCGGGCGACGAACGCGGGAACCTTGCGGGGCGCTGCCGCCATCAGTGTCCGCGTCGACCAGGTCGCCCCGACGATGAGTTCCATCACGGGAAACGGGACTGGTTTCTACCCCTACCCCGACACCTACAGGGACACGTTCTCTCCCGCCCTCACCCTCAGTGAATCCGCAACGGTCACCCTGACCGTGCGCACCGGCGGAGGCAGCGTCGTCCGGTCGATGACGGGCAACCGCGCCGCCGGCCGGGCCAGCATCACCTGGAACGGCCGGAACACGGCAGGTTCCCTGGTCGGTGCCGGCACCTTCTACTGGACGCTGACTGCGCAGGACGCTGCCGGTAACCGCCGCAGCACGGCGAAGTACTCCGTCGTGGTCAGCAGCAAGCGGCTCGTGACCAAGACCGCGACGTTGGACAAGCGAGGCAGCCAGTTCTACTCCGCCGGGGGAAGTGACGACTCCTGTGCTTGGACGAGCCTGGGCTCCTCCTACTTCTACCCGTACGGGCTGTGGCTGGCCAACACGTGCGACTCCTACTACGGGTTGGAGATTGCTGGCGGGGTTTACCGGTTCACGCTGCCGGCGGCCGTCAGCTACAGCTCGCTGAAGCTGCAGAGCTACGGCTTCTCGATGGACACCTCGAAGCTCGCGTCGGGGTTCACGAAGTGGGGGACGAGCAGCTACGCGTTCACGCCCGAGATCTACACCAGCCCCACGATCGCGTGGCGCACCCTGGGGTCGGTCGCGCCCGCAGGAGTCGTGAACTCGTCCCGTGTGGTGGAGACCACGGTGTACGTCCCCAACCGCTACTACGACAACGACTACGACATCAGCTACGTCCGTCTGGTCGTCACCTACAAGGTCCTCGCCTGACCTGAAGTGGACCCACTGGGGCCCCGGTCGCTTTGCGACCGGGGCCCCTGCAGGACGACGCGCCGTACCAATGCCGCGATCCGCGCGTTCGTGCCGATGACAGGATGCGGTTCGAGGAGAAATAGTTGGCCTAGCCCGGATTCCAGCAGGCATCATCATGAGGCTCATGAAGTCGACTACGGGATGAGGCACCCACACGGGGGCACGCTCTTGACCTTGCGGCTCGACCATCGGAGACGATGGTCAGAGACGCACGCCGAGAAGCGCATCCAGCGCGCGTCCGAGCACACCGGGAGCACCCGGGTCGTCGCCCCCGCGGGTCAGCGACTGGCTGGCCCAGCGGTCGACGGCCTCGAGGGCCCTTGGGCTGTCGAGGTCGTCGGCGAGGGCCGCCCGGATGTCGTCGACCGTCTGGTCGGCGACGGGTCCGCCGTTGCCCGACAGCGCCTCGCGCCACGTGGCGAGCCGTTGCTGCGCCTCGACGAGCTGGCCGTCGGTCCACATCCAGTCGTGCGCGTGGTGGCGGGCGAGCAGCGCCAGCCGGATCGCCATCGGGTCGACCCCGTCGCGACGCAGCTGTGAGACGAGGACGAGGTTGCCCTTGCTCTTGCTCATCTTCTCGCCGTCGAGGCCCACCATCCCCTGGTGCACGAAGGACCCGGCGAACGACTCGGAGCCGCTGAGCGCACGACCGTGCGCCGAGCTCATCTCGTGGTGCGGGAAGACGAGGTCCGTGCCGCCACCCTGGACGTCGACGGGGATGCCGAGGTGGTCGAGCGCGATGCAGGCGCACTCGATGTGCCACCCGGGACGACCGGAGCCGAGGCTGCCGCCGTCCCACTCGGGCTCGCCCTCGCGGTGCGCGCGCCACAGCAGGGCATCGAGGCGGTTGCGTTTGCCTTCACGGTCGGGGTCGCCGCCGCGCTCCGCGAAGACCTCCATCATGCCGGCCTCGTCGAGGTGGCTGACCGAGCCGAAGCGAGGGTCGCGGGCCACGTCGAAGTAGTGGTCCTGCGCACCCTCGCGTGAGGCGTCCGGCGCCGGCACGGCATACGCCCAGCCGTCGGCGACGAGCTTCTCGATGGGACCGACGAAGGTGGGGATGCTCTCGACGGCGCCGAGGTACTCGTCGGGCGGGATGACGGCCAGGGCGGTCATGTCCTCGCGGAAGAGCGCGATCTCGCGGGTCGCGAGGTCTCGCCAGTCGACGCCGTCGCGCTCGGCCCGCTCGAGCAGCGGGTCGTCGATGTCGGTGATGTTCTGGACGTAGCGCACCGCGTGCCCGCTGTCGCGCAGGACCCGACCGAGCAGGTCGAAGGTGACGTAGGTCGCCGCGTGACCCATGTGGGTGGCGTCGTAGGGCGTGATGCCGCAGACGTAGAGGGTGACGAGGTCACCGCGGGCGGCGGGCACGAGCTCTCCGGATGCCGTGTCGCGGACTCGCACCTCGGGTGCACTGCCGGGAACCTTGGGGACGAACGGCATCGGCCAACTTCTCACGCGCAGACTCTATCCCGGCGCGCGTGACCCGTCGGGACCGGTCGGACGCGGCGCGGTCGACCACGCGCACGGCGACGCGCGCACCTCACAGCGGCGGCCACGGGACCGAGGGCCAGTCTGGGCTGGGAAAGGGGTGCACGCCGCGGTCGAGGAGCCGCCGGACGCGCTGGGCCAGGGCGTCCACGTCGTCCTCCGGGAGCAGCGCGAGGAGCCGCTGCCGCGGCTCGTCCTCGGCGAGCGCGTCCCGCAGGCGCTTCAGGCGCAAGAGGTCGTCCTCGACGATCGGCTCCCCGGCCCACCCCCACAGCACCGTGCGCAGCTTCGGGGTCGGCGAGAACGTCACGCCGTGGTCGATGGCCCAGAGGCGTCCCTCCCGGTCCCGGAGGCAGTGCGAGCCCTTGCGGTCGGAGTTGTTGAGGGCGGCGTCGAGCACGGCGAGGGACCGCACGTCGTCGGCGCCCGAGTGCACGACGGTCACGGCCGAGCCGCCGGGTGTCTCGCCGTCGAAGACCGCGTGCCAGCCGTCGGGTGTGCGCCCCTCGGGCACGAGGTCCACGACGACGTCGTCGTCGACGGGGTCGAACGGGTCACCGATCCACAGCTGCACCGAACCGGGACCGAGCGGGCCGTCGCGCAGCACGGTCGAGGGCACGACGTGCCAGCCGCCGAGCTCCGAGACCACCTGCGCCGCCACCTCCCGGCCGGCCAGCGTGCCGTCGGGGAAGTCCCACAGCGGTCGCTCGCCCCGGACCGGCTTGTAGATGACGTGACCGCCGGGGACGCTCGCGATGCGGGCGACGACAGCGAGGTTCGAGGACTCGGTGATGCGCCCGAGGACCTCGAGCTCGCCGGTCAGGTCGACCGACGGCGGGGTGCCGTCAGCGCTTGTAGCCATTGGCCCGCGGGCAGATGTGGCCCGTGGGATCGAGCGGGCTGCCGCAGAACGGGCACGGCGGGCGGCCGGCAGCGACGAGCGCGTTGCTGCGCCGTGCGAAGGCGCGGGCCTCGGCCGGCGTCAGGGCGACCCGGATCGAGTTGCGCCCGAGCGGACCCACCTCGTCGTCGGCGTCCTCGTCGACCTCGTCGGGGTCGTGGTCGTGGCACTCGATGACGACCTTCTGCGCCTCCTCGTCCCAGGCGAGGGAGAGGGTCTGCACGTGCCAGTCCTCGTCGAACGGCGTCTGCAGCGGGTCGGTGTCCTCGGGCGCCCCACCGGGCTCGCCCGGCTCGACGGCAGCGGCGGGCGCGAGCTGGTCGAGCACGTCGTTGACGCGGTCGGCGAGGATCGAGACCTGCTGCTTCTCGACGCCGACGGTGACGACGAGGGGGCCGGTGCTCGCCTGGAGGTAGAAGGCCCGCTGGCCGGCCGGGCCGACCGTCCCGGCGACGAACCGGTCAGCGGGATCGAAGTCCTGGACCGTCATGCGCTCGACCCTATCCGACACTTCCGGGTGTCCCGGCGCCCCCGCCCACGACGGCGTCGCCCTCCTCGGCGGCCGGCTTCTCGGGCGGTCGCAGCCCCGTCAGGTCGCCCCCGACGTCGTTGAGCCGCAGCACGAACGGCTTGCGGCTCGTGTAGCGCACGACGCTCACCGAGGCCGGGTCGACGTTGATCCGCTGGAAGTCGTCGAGGTGGGCGCCGGTGGCGTGCGACAGGATCGACTTGATGACGTCACCGTGCGACACCGCGACCCAGACCGCGTCCTTGCCGTGCGTCTCGAGGATGCGTGCGTCGATCTCCCGGACCGCGCGCAGCGCCCGGTCCTGCATCTCCACCATGGACTCGGCGGGGTATGCCGCCGAGTCGGGGAAGCGCGCCTCGCTCGGTCGGTCCTGCACGACCTTCCAGAGCTCCTCCTTGGCGAGCTCCGCGATGGGTCGCCCGGTCCACGCGCCGTAGCGGCACTCCCCCAGTCCCTCGTGGATGCTGCGGGCCACGTGGTCCGGGAGCGGGGCGGCCAGCAGGTCGGCGGTCTGCACGCACCGGTCGAGCGGTGAGCTGACGACCTCGACGACGGGCAGCTCTGCTGCGGCGAGCCGCTGGCCGACGGAGGCGGCTTGCGCCTCTCCGGTCTCGTCGAGGAAGACCCCGGGCATCCAGCCGGCGAGCGTACCGGCGGTGTTGGAGGTGGAGCGCCCGTGGCGCACGAAGATGACGGTGGGCACGACCGCCACCCTAGCCCGCCCCTGCACCCTCGCCCGGCGGCATACGCCAGCCTGCGAGACGTCGGCGAGCGGACGTGGTGAAGTAGGAGATGTGATCGTGGACAAGGCCATCTACCGCAACGGCCGGCGGCAGGGTTGCGGCGACCTCAGCGATGAGCTCGACGTGCTGCGCCTCACTCAGGACGGCTTCCTCTGGATCGGTCTCAAGGACCCGACCGACCAGGAGTTCGACCTCGTCAACGAGGAGCTGCACCTGCACCCGCTCGCCGTCGAGGACGCGGTCAACGGACACCAGCGGGCCAAGATCGAGAAGTACGAGTCGTCGGTGTTCGTCGTCCTCAAGACGCTGCGCTACATCGAGGCGACGAGCGACATCGAGACCGGTGAGGTCATGCTCTTCATCGGCGACCGCTTCGTCGTGACCGTCCGGCATGGTGAGGGCAACCCGCTGGCCGGCGTGCGCCAGCGCCTCGAGACCGAGCCCGAGCGCCTCGGCCACGGCGCCATGACCGTGCTCCACGCCGTCATGGACTCCGTCGTCGACAACTACCTCGTCGTCGACCGGGAGGTGCGCCGGGACCTCGAGCAGATCGAGGAGCAGGTGTTTGCCTCCCACCTCGGCGGTGACGCCAACACGATCTACCGCCTCAAGCGCGAGGTCCTCGAGTTCCGCCGGGCCAGCCAGCCGCTGGCCGACACCCTGACGCAGTTCATGGAACGCGCGCGGGGCCGTGGCCTCACGGAGGAGATGCTGCCCTTCTTCCGTGACGTCGCCGACCACCTGCGCCTCGTCAACGACCACGTCGAGTCCTACGACCGCCTCCTGACCGACGTGCTGTCGGCCCATCTCGCGAGCGTCTCGGTCAAGCAGAACGAGGACATGCGCCGGATCTCTGCCTGGGTCGCGATCGCAGCCGTGCCCACGATGATCGCCGGCATCTACGGCATGAACTTCGAGCACATGCCCGAGCTGACCGCGAGCGTCCATCTCGGCCACGGGGAGTTCCAGTACGGCTACTTCCTCGTGCTCGGGGTCATGGCGGCCGCGTGCATCGGCCTCTACCGCGCGTTCAAGCGCTCGGGCTGGCTCTAGCGACGGCGAACGGCCGTCTCCCCCGCGGGGAAGTCGGCCGTTCGTGGTCTGCGAGGGACGTCAGGTCGCGGTGATGACACCGCCCGCGAGGACGCCGGCGAGCACCACGGCGAGCGCGATGCGGTACCAGACGAAGGGCAGCAGGGTGTTGCTCGCGACGAAGCGCAGCAGCCAGGCGATCGTCGCGTAGGCCACGACGAAGGCGACGACGACCCCGACGACCACGGGGCCGACCCCCAGCGCCGAGAGGCCGTCCTTCTCCTCCACGGCCTGGAAGAGGCCCGCGGCCGTCAGTGCCGGGATCGCGAGGAAGAAGCTGAGTCGGGTGGCCGTGACGCGGTCGATGCCGCGGGCGATACCCGCGGAGATCGTCGCGCCCGAGCGGGAGACACCGGGGATGAGCGACAAGCACTGGACGAGTCCGATGACGACGCCGTCGACGGGACGCACCGAGTGCTCACCCCGGATCTCGCCGCGGGCCTCGTGGCCGGCGTAGATCCGCTCCGCGACGACCATGGCGATGCTCCACAGGAGCAGCGCGACGGCCACGACCCAGAGGCTGCGCAGGGCGCCCGAGATGAGGTCGCGCGCAAGGAACCCGACGATGCCGACCGGGATCGAGCCGATGACGACGGCCCACGCGAGGCCGTAGTCGGGATCCTTGCGCGCACCCGTGGACGTGAGGCCCCGGAACCAGGCGACCGCGAAGCGGACGATGTCGCGGAAGAAGTAGAGGAGGGTCGCCGCGATCGCGCCGAGCTGGATGACGGCGGTGTAGGCCGTCACGGCGGGGTCGTTCACCTCGAGCCCCAGGAGCTTCTCGGTGATGGTCAGGTGGGCGGTCGAGGAGATCGGAAGGTACTCGGTGAGGCCTTCGACGACGCCGAGGATGATGGCGTCGAGGTAGCTGAGGTCAGCCATGGGTCAGGGTGGGCCTTCTGCGCAGGAGGGACGGGACGGGTCGCCACCCGAAAGGGTGCGACGGCCGCTGGGCACAATGTCGCACCCTATCGACAACGCCGGCTGGGAGGCCTCGAGGAGGGCGGCGCGGAGACGAATCCCTAGGGAACGTCCGGGGCCGGCTCGTCCGACGCCCTGGCGGGCTCGAGGGCGGCGATCCCGGCGACCACCTGCAGCGTCGCGAGGGCCTGGTCGCGGGTCATGCCCCCGCCGACGGCGACGGCGAGGGTCGTGACTCCCGCCTCCTCGTAGCGACCGAGTCGTCGGGCGATTCGCTGCGGCGACCCGAGCAGCGCCGTCTCGTCGATGAACTCGAGCGGCACGGCGGCGGCGGCCTCGCGGTGGCGGCCGGCGAGGTAGAGGTCCTGGATGCGCGCCGCGTCCTCCTCGAAGCCCATCCGGCACGCGAGCTGGTTGTAGAAGTTCTGCTCGCGCGAGCCCATGCCGCCGATGTAGAGCGCGCAGTAGTCGCGCACGTGGTCCGCCGCCTCCGCGACGTCGTCGACGAGGACGACAGGCGTCGTCGCGACGACGTCGAAGCCCGTCATCGGTGCGTCCACAGGCCCTCGTCCACCCCGGCGCCGGCCCGTCTCGAGGGTGGCGAGCAGGTCGGCGGCGTGCTCGGGGCTGAAGAAGATCGCGAGCCAGCCGTCGGCGATCTCGCCGGTCAGCTCGAGGTTCTTGGGGCCGACCGCCGCGAGGTAGACCGGGAGGTCGGGGCGCACGGGCCGCGCGGAGAGCTTGAGCGGCTTGCCCGGTCCGCCCGGGAGCGGGAGCGGGTAGTGCGGGCCGGCGTGGGTCACCGTGTCGCGGCGGAGCGCGGCGCGCACGATCTCGACGTAGTCGCGCGTGCGGCCGAGCGGGCTGCGGAACGGGACGCCGTGCCAGCCCTCGCTCACCTGCGGACCGGACACCCCGAGCCCCAGCCGGAACCGTCCGCCGGACATCGTGTCGATCGTCGCCGCGGTCATCGCCGTCATCGCCGGGGTCCGTCCCGGGATCTGCATGACGGCCGAGCCGAGGTCGACGTGCTCGGTCAGCGCCCCGATCCACGCGAGCATGGTCGGGCTGTCCGAGCCGTACGCCTCGGCCACCCACACGCTGTCGTAGCCGAGCCGGTCGGCGGCCTGCGCCACCGCCACCTGGTCCTGCCCCGTCGTGCCGCGTCCCCAGTAGCCGAGATTCACACCGATCCTCATGGATCGCAGGCTATCGGCGCGGTCGCCGACGTGGCGGCCGCTCGGGGTGCGGCGTCGCCCACTACCGTTCGAGGCATGCGCAGGCGTCTCGGCTCGTCCGGTCTCACGGTCACCCCTCTCGCCCTCGGGACGATGCTCTGGGGCAACGCCGTCGACCGCCACGAGGCCGGTGACCACCTGCGTGCGTTCGTCGAGGCGGGCGGCAACCTCGTCGACACGGCCTACGGCTACGGCGGCGGAGACGCCGAGACCATCCTCGGGGGCCTGCTGGACGGCACGGTCCCTCGCGACGACCTCGTCATCTGCACCAAGGCGGGCATCTCCCGGGCGGGTGGCGAGCGACGGGTCGACGTGTCGCGGCGCGGGCTCATGGCCCAGCTCGACACGTCACTGCGCCGCCTCGGCACCGACCACGTCGACCTCTGGCTCGCGCACACGTGGTCCGACGACGTGCCGCTGGCCGAGACGCTCTCCGCGCTCGAGTGGGCGGCCGCATCGGGCCGGGCCCGCTACGTCGGCGTCTCCAACTACTCCGGCTGGCAGTCCGCGCGCGCCTTCAGCCTGCTCGAGTCGGCCCGAATCCCTCTGGTGGCCAACGAGATCGAGTACTCCTTGGTATGCCGTACCCCCGAGCACGAGGTCGTGCCGGCCGCGACGTCGCTCGGCTTCGGGCTGCTCCCGTGGTCACCGCTGGGACGCGGCGTGCTGACCGGGAAGTACCGCAACGGCATACCGTCGGGATCGCGCGCGGCGTCGAGCGACTTCCCGGGATTCGCCGAGCGCTTCCTCGACGAGCAGACCACGCGCGTCGCCGACGCGGTGGCGATGGCCGCCCGAGGCCTCGGGGCCAAGCCCGGGGAGGTTGCCCTGGCGTGGCTGCGCGACCGGCCCGGCGTGGCGGCGCCCATCGTCGGCGCCCGCACGGCAGCTCAGCTGCGCTCTGCGCTCGCAAGTCTCGAGCTTGCCCTGCCGTCGGAGATCGTCGCCGCCCTGGAGGACGTCTCGGCCTGACGCCGGGACCCTGCTCGCGATCAGGCGGGGTGACCGCTCTCGCCGGAGCGTCGCGACGGGTCAGGCTCGCGTGTCGGAGCTCTCGGTCACGCCGCCGTCGACGTGGCCCTCGTCGTCGTCGTCCTCGTAGTCGTCGTCGTCGTCGTCGTCATCGTCGTCGTCATCGTCGTCGTCGTCGTCATCGTCGTCGTCCTCGTCGTCCTCGTCGTCCTCGTCGTAGTCGTCCGAGTCGAGCCCGGCGTAGACGCGGCCCTCGGTCCCGTCCTCGTCCTCGTGCCCGTCGAAGTCGTCGCCGTAGATCGCGAGGGGCGTCGCGACCTCGGTGGCCTCGTAGAGCGCCTCGTCGTAGTCGTCGAAGGCCTCGGCGAGGTCCTGCGCCGCTGCCATCACCATGGGGTGGTCGGGGTCTCGGCTCGCGTTCGCGGCCTCGAGGTGGCGTTCGAGGGCGACGATCAGCTGCTCGAGGGCGGAGCGGGGGTCGACGGTCATGCCTCGACCGTAGTCGACCCGCACGACCGAAGGCACCGATTCCGGGCCCGGAAACGCCCGGAAACACAGCGATCCCGCAGCGAACCGGGCTCGCTGCGGGACCGTTCACGCGTGGTTGGCGGGCCGTTCACCCGTCGCCGACGTGGCCTGTCATGCCTGCCTCACATGGGCGCCTTGACGGTGTCAGAGGCCGGCGGGGCGGTGATGTCGACCGGCTCGCCGTACTTGCTCATCGTCATCTCGGCCTTGACGCCGGAGAGGTCGAAGGTGACCTTGCGCAGCTGGTTCTTCTCGTCGAGCCACGCGGTGTACGTGATGGTGGCCGGCATCTTCGTCTTCTCGGCGGCGGGCAGCTGGGCCTGCATCGCCGTGGTGTCGAGCGTCAGGTCGTACTTCCACGTCTTCTCGCCGTCGACGGTGTCCTCACCGACGTACTTGACGTCCTGCACGGCCGCGCCGAACTGGTCGTACATCTTGGTCGGGTCGGCCTGGTCGAGCGACTGCGAGAGCTGCTTGCCGAGCGTCGAGCTGCTGTCGATGACGGCCCACTTGCCCGCGGCGAGGCCCGGGAAGCCCTTCATGTAGACCTTCTTGTCGACGAGGACCATGTCGAGCTTCATCGAGGGGCCCATGTCCATCGTCATCTTCATCGCCGGGTTGCTCGCGTCGACCTTCGTGTCACCGGTGATGGCGATCTTCTGGCCGGCGGCGTCCATCGCCATCGTGACGTGGGCGGTCGTGGCGTTCTTGCCCGCGGCCTTCATGGCGGCGACGAACGACGCCTTGTCCTTGTACGGCTGACCGGCGGCCGGCGCATCGCTCGTCGCGGCGGCCGAGCTGGCCTGAGTCTGCCCCGTCGCGGGTGCCGGGGTCTCGCTCTTGCCACAGGCCGCCACTCCGAGGACGGCCGGTAGGACGATGGCTGCTGCCGCGATGCGGCGGGTGTTCCATTTCATGTGTGTTGACCTCCTGGGCCCTTGACGCCGGGCTGTGCCAGGCGGTTCCCCTGCTCGCCGCGCGGACCACGCAGGTCCGGTTCGCGGCCGGATGACCCAGCGACGGTACCGCGGTCGCGTGACCGCCACGCCGCGCATACGGTCTCGGAGGGGTCACGGTTGGTGCCAGAATGGACGGCGATGACGGAGTACGAGTACCGGGTCCTCACGTTCGACCGCCACACGTCGAAGGCCCAGGCCAGACAGGCGGTGCGTGAGCACGCCGAGTACGGCCGTTGGGAGCTGTCGCGCACCGTCATCTACGAAGGTGGCGTGCGTCGGATGTGGCTGCGCCGCCGGATCATGCGCGTCGAGCGCACGGCCTGACCGACGCGTCCGCCGCGACCCTCAGCAGGAGCGCAGGAAGTCGCCGAGCACCCGCGCCCCGAAGCGAAGCGACGCCGTGGGCACCCGCTCGTCGATGCCGTGGAACATCGGCGCGAAGTCGAGGTCTGCCGGCAGCCGCAGCGGCGCGAAGCCGTAGCCGCTGATCCCGAGCCGGCCCAGCGCCTTGTTGTCGGTGCCGCCCGAGAGGCAGTAGGGCAGGACGACGGCCTCGGGATCCTCACGCAGCAGCGCCTGCTTCATCGACTCGACGAGGTCACCGGAGAACGGTGCCTCGATGGCGACGTCACGGTGCACGACCTCGACCTCGACGTGCTCGCCGGCCAGCTCGCGGATCGTGGCCATGAGGGCGTCCTCGTGGCCGGGCAGGAAGCGGCAGTCGACGGCCGCCGTCGCCGTCTGCGGGATGACGTTGTGCTTGTAGCCGGACTCGAGCATCGTGACGTTGGCGGTGTCGCGCAGCGTGCCCCGCACGAAGCCCTGGGCCCCGCCGAGGGTGGCGAGCAGCGGCTCGAGGTCGTCGTCGGTCGACGAGAGCCCGGTCAGGCTGCCGAGCGTGTCGAGCAGCTCACGGACCGAGGCGATGTACTCACGCGGCCACTCATGGGCGGCGATCCGGCCGATGGCGGCGGCGAGGCGGACGATGGCGTTCTCGTCGTTGGGTACCGACCCGTGCCCGGCACGTCCGTGTGCGCGCAGCCGCAGCCAGGCGATGCCCTTCTCCGCGGTCTGGAGGAGGTACGCGCGCTGCTGGCCCCCCGGCGTCGGCACGGTGACGCTGTAGCCGCCGACCTCGCTGATCGCCTCGGTGACGCCCTCGAACCAGTGCGGGTGGTGGTCCACGAGCCAGTGGCTGCCGTAGGTGCCGCCGGCCTCCTCGTCGGCGAAGAAGACGAACGTCGTGTCGCGGGCGGGCTTCGTGCCGGTGCGAGCGAAGTGACGGATGTTCGCGAGGATCATCGCGTCCATGTCCTTCATGTCGACCGCTCCGCGGCCCCAGATGCAGCCGTCGCGCTCCTCCGCGGCGAAGGGGTCGACCTGCCAGTCCGCGGCGTTCGCCGGCACCACGTCGAGGTGGCCGTGGACCGCGAGGCCAGGGCGCGAGGAGTCCTCGCCCTCGAGGCGGACGACGACCGTCGCACGGCCCGGCTCGCTCTCGAGCAGGGTGCCCTCGAGGCCGACCGCGTCGAGCTGCTCCATGACGTACTCGGCCGCCTTGCGCTCCCCCGGACCCGACCCGTCACCGTAGTTGGAGGAGTCGATCCGGATGAGCTCGGCGCAGATCCGCGCGACCTCCTCCTCGGGCGTCACGGCAGTCTGTGCCGTGGTCGTCACGGTGCGGTCGGCGTCGTCGTGGCTCATGCCGATCAGCGTATGCCGCCGCCTCCCGACGCCAGCTGCCGCCCGTTTGGTCTTTTGGTCGGGCCCCGTGTAACGTTTCGCCTCGCCGCAAGGGATTCCCACGAGCCCCTTGCAACACCTTGTCGGGGTGGCGGAATGGCAGACGCGCTAGCTTGAGGTGCTAGTGCCCTTAACGGGCGTGGGGGTTCAAGTCCCCCCCTCGACACCATGAGACCCCCGGGTTCCTGCAGGCCAGGACCCGGGGGTCTTCTCGTACCCGGGCGGCTGCGTCCGGAGGTCAGGCTCCGGTTTCTCTGGTCACCCCTCTGCGACAGACGTAATCTTCGATCGTGAGCGACGAGAAGGTGGCTGGGCTGGCGGACGACCTCTACGACGTCATCGGGCTGCTGCGACGCCGGTCGCGACGCCTCGTCGGCGCTCCGCTGCCCGAGCTCGCCCTGTCCGGGGCCCAGCTCGAGCTGCTCCGCGTCGTGCGGCGCAACCCCGGGATCACCGTGGCCGAGTCGGCCCGGGTCCTCGGTCTCGCCGCCAACACCGTCTCGACCCTCGTCGGCCAGCTGCTCGCCCTCGGGGTGCTCGTGCGTGAGCGCGACTCGAGCGACAGGCGTGTGGCGCGGCTCGACCTCACGCCCTCGGCCCGGGCGGGCCTGGAGCAGTGGCGCGACCGTCGCGCGCAGTCCACCGCAGTGGCGCTCGCGGAGCTCCCGGCCGCCGACCGCGCCCGCCTGGCTGCGGCGCTGCCGACCATCGCCCGCATCGCAGCGAACCTGCCGGAGACGCACGACGTCGCCGCGCCGCACACCTCCGAGCCGGCCGTCACCGTGGCCGCGGCGCTCGACCTCCCGGACGGGTCGGCTGCCGGCGACCGACCATGACCTCGGCCATCGACATCCGGGGCCTGGGCTACAGCTTCGGGACGCACCGCGCGGTCGATGACCTCACCTTGGCCGTCGAGCCGGGTGAGTGCTTCGGCCTGCTCGGGCCCAACGGGGCCGGCAAGACGACGACGATCCGGTTGCTCAACACCCTGCTGCCGCTGCAGGCCGGGCAGGTCGAGATCTTCGGCCGCTCGGTGCGCACCGAGGCGATGGCCGTGCGGCGGCTGCTCGGCTACGTGCCCCAGCAGCTGTCGATCGAGGGCGCTCTCACGGGTCGCGAGAACGTCGAGTGGTTCGCCCGTCTCTTCGACGTCCCCCGGCGCGAGCGCAGGACTCGCGTCGACGAGGTGCTCGACATGGTCGACCTGCGCGGCGACGAGTCACGCCTCGCCTCGACCTACTCCGGCGGCATGGTGAGGCGTCTGGAGCTGGCCCAGGCGCTGGTGAACCGCCCCGCACTGCTCGTCCTGGACGAGCCGACGGTGGGCCTCGACCCCGTCGCCCGCGACAGCGTCTGGCTGCGGGTGGCGCAGATGCAGCGAGACCACGGCATGACCGTGCTGCTCACGACCCACTACATGGAGGAGGCGGACGCGCTGTGCGACCGCGTCGCCCTCATGCACCGCGGGGCCCTGCGCGCCCTCGGCTCCCCCGACGAGCTCAAGGCCGCCGCTGGGGAGGGTGCCAGCCTCGAGGACGTCTTCCGTCACCACACCGGCGAGGCGCTCGACGAGGTCGAGGGCGAGAAGGGAGGGCTGCGCGGTGTCCGAGCAACTCGTCGAACCGCCCGCCGTCTGGGCTGACCGGCGCAGCCGCACCGGGGTGCGGCTCCTCGTGTCGCGCATCGCGACCTTCTGCCTCGTCGAGCTCCAGAAGCTGCGCCACGACCGCAGCGAGCTGATCACCCGGGCGATCCAGCCGATCCTCTGGCTCGTCATCTTCGGCACGACGTTCAGCCAGATCCGGGCCATTCCCACCGGGGGCCTCGACTACCTCGACTTCCTCGCGCCGGGCGTCATCGCCCAGTCGGCCCTCTTCGTCTCGATCTTCTACGGCATCCAGATCATCTGGGAGCGCGACGCCGGTGTGCTCACCAAGCTCCTCGTGACGCCGACGCCGCGAGCAGCGCTCGTGGCCGGCAAGGCGTTCGCCGCCGGGGTCAGGTCCGTCGCCCAGGCCGTCATCGTCGTCGTCGTGGCCGCGCTGATGGGCGTGGCGATGACGTGGAACCCCGTGCGGCTGCTCGGCGTGGTCGTCGTCGTGATGCTCGGCGCCGCGTTCTTCTCGTGCCTGTCGCTCAGCATCGCCGGCGTCGCCCTCAAGCGCGACCGGCTCATGGGGATCGGCCAGGCGATCACGATGCCGCTCTTCTTCGCCTCGAACGCGCTCTACCCGATCGAGATGATGCCGGGCTGGCTCCAGGTCATCAGCCACGTCAACCCGCTGACCTACGAGGTGTCGGCCCTGCGCGGCCTGCTGCTCGGCACGCCGACGAACTACTGGGTCGACTTCGGGGTCCTCGCCGGCAGCGCGATCGCCGGCATCGTCTGCGCCGCGGCCCTCATCGGGCGACTCGCGCGCTGACCGCTCCCGTCGCCGGGCACCGCACGGGTGACCGTACGCTGTGCCGCGTGACCTTCCTGCGCGCCCTGTTCACCCTGCTCCGGGGGCGCGGGTTCCGTCGGCTCTTCGTCAGCCGGGTCACGTCGTCGTTCAGCGACGGTATCTTCCAGGTCGCCCTGGCCAGCCACATCCTCTTCAACCCCGAGAAGGCCGCCGACGCGCGCGGGATCGCCATCGCCTTCGCGATCGTGCTGCTGCCCTACTCGGCGCTGGGGCCGTTCGTCGGAGTGCTCCTCGACCGGTGGCCGCGCAAGCGCGTCATCGTCGTCAGCCAGGTCATCCGGGCCACGGCGATCCTCGGCGTCTCCGTCCTCGTCACCGGAGCCGAGACCGGCCCGGCGTTCTTCGGCCTCGTGCTCCTCGTCTTCTCGGTCAACCGCTTCATCCTCGCCGGGCTCTCCTCGGCCATGCCGCACGTGGTGCCGCGCGAGGACCTCGTGAGCGCGAACTCCGTCGCTCCCACGTGCGGGTCCCTGGCATACCTCCTCGGCGGCGCGGTAGGCACCGGGATCAGGGCCCTCGGGGGCAGCGACGTCGTCGACGTGCTCCTCGCCGCCGCTGGCGTCCTCGTGGCCGCCTGGGCGGCGACCCGGCTGCCGTTCATCGGCCCCGACGACACGAGCGGCGCGCCCTCGGTCGGGCAGATCACCCGGTCCGTCGTGACGGGCCTCGTCGAGGCCGTGCACACCCTGCCGCGCCGCGCACGCCTCCTGCTCACCCTCGTCTTCATCACCCGGCTCCCGTTCGGCTTCCTCCTGCTGCAGACCCTGCTCCTCTTCCGCGGCCCGTTCGAGTCCGGCCACGGCGCGCAGGGCTTCGGCATCGCCGCAGGCGCGTCCGCACTGGGATTCGCCTCCGCGGCCTTCGTCACCCCGTGGCTGGCCCCACGCCTGACCGCCGTGCCGTATGCCGCCCGGATGCTCGCGCTGGGCGCGGTCGTGTGCGCCGTGCTGGGACCGTTCCTCACGCCGTGGAGCATCGTCGTCGTCGGCTTCGTCGTCTCCTTCACCTCCCAGTGCGTCAAGATCACCGTCGACTCGCTCCTGCAGGCCCACGTCGACGACCACCTGCTCGGCCGCGCCTTCTCCGCCTACGACGTCGTCTACAACGCCGGCATGGTCGCGGCGGCGGCCCTCGGCGCGCTCGTCCTCCCCGAGAGCGGGCTCGCCTGGTGGCCGCTCGTGGCCTTCGCCTGCCTCTACGGGGCGAGCGCGATGCTGCTCGGCCGGCTCTGGACGCGGGCCACGGTGCTCGACCACGAGCGGCCACTAGGCTGACGGCGTGCTTCCCGAGCTGACCGCCACCCGCTACGTGACGCCGCTCAAGGAGGGTGGGTCGCTGCCCGGCATCGTGGAGGCCGACGACGACGGCACCTACGTCCTGAAGTTCCGCGGCGCCGGTCAGGGGCTCAAGGTCTTGGTCGCCGAGGTGCTCGTCGCCGGGATCGCCCGGCTGCTCGAGGTGCCGGTGCCCGACCTCGCCGTGGTGCGCCTCGACCCGCGCATCGCGAAGTACGAGGCCGACGAGGAGGTGCAGGACCTGCTCACCGCCTCGGTCGGGACCAACCTCGGCGTCGACTTCCTGCCGGGTTCCCTCGGCTACGACGGCTCGAGGCCGCCCGACGCCGACCTCGCCGAGCGGATCATCTGGCTCGACGCGCTGACCGCCAACGTCGACCGCACGTGGTCCAACCCCAACCTGCTCGTCTGGCACGGACGCACGTGGGCCATCGACCACGGAGCAGCCCTCTACTTCCACCACTCGTGGCCGAGCAAGGCACCGGCCCCGGAGCGCTTCGCGGCCCAGCCGTTCGACGCGAGCCGCCACGTCCTGCGCGACGTCGCGGGCGACGTGGCCGCGCGCCACGACGAGCTCGCGGCGCGCCTCACGCCCGAGGCCGTCGAGGCCGTCGTCGCCGAGGTGCCCGAGGAATGGATCGAGCCCACGCCCGAACTCGCCGACGCACCCGCGGTGCGGACGGCATACGCCCGGATGCTGCGGGCCCGCCTCGACGGGCCGCTCACCTGGGTGCCCACGGGCGTCGCCGCGTGAACGCGTACCAGTACGTCCTGCTCCGGCTCGTCCCCCGCGTCGACCGGGAGGAGTTCATCAACGTCGGTGTCGTGCTCTACTCGCAGGACGCGGGCTTCCTCGACGCCGCCTGGGAGCTCGACGAGCGCCGTGCGGACGCGCTGTCACCGACGTGCGACCTCGAGGGCGTGCGCTCGATGCTCGAACGCGTCCGGGCCGTGTGCCGCGGCGAGACGGGCCGCGGCCTGCCGACCCTCGACAAGCCGGGCCAGCGGTTCGGCTGGATCATCGCACCGCGCTCGACCGTCGTGCAGCCCGGACCGGTCCACGGGGGCCTGTGCGACGACCCTGCCGTCGAGCTCGAGCGCCTGCTCGACCGGCTCGTCCGGGCCTGACGGACCCGACTGGCTCGACCGGCCCGGTCAGCCCTGGGGCCGCGGGCGCAGCGCCCACATCGCGACGGCGCTGGCCGCGGCGACGTTGAGCGAGTCGACGCCTCCGGCCATGGGGATGCGCAGGGTGAGGTCGGCGTCGGCGACGGTCCGGTGCGACAGGCCGTCGCCCTCCGTGCCGACGACGAGCGCGAGCCGCTCGGGTGGGCCGCTCTCGAGGTCGTCGAGCGAGACCGAGTCGTCGGACAGGGCCATGGCCGCGACGGTGAGACCGGCGTCGTGGAGCAGGGCCATGCCCTGCGGCCACGGGTCGATCCGCGTCCACGGCACCTGGAAGACCGTGCCCATGGAGACGCGGATCGAGCGCCGGTAGAGGGGGTCGGCGCACCGGGGCGTGATGAGGACGGCGTCGACCCCGAGCGCAGCAGCCGACCGGAAGATCGCACCGACGTTCGTGTGGTCGACGACGTCCTCGAGGACGATGACGCGGCGCGCGTCGGCGATGAGCGACTCGACGGTCGGCAGGGCGGGGCGCTGCATCGCAGCCAGTGCGCCGCGGTGGAGGTGGAAGCCGGTCAGCTGCTCGATGACGTCGTGCTCCGCGAAGTAGACCGGCACCCCGTCGGCCTCCGCGTCGGCGACGATGTCGGACAGGTCGTCGAGCCAGCGCCTGGCCATGAGGTAGGACCGCGGTCGGTGCCCGGCTCGAAGCGCACGGCGGATCACCTTCTGGCTCTCCGCGATGTAGAGGCCGCGCTCTGGCTCGTGCCGCCTCCGCAGCACGACGTCGGTCAGCGACACGTAGTCGGTCAGCCGCGGGTCGGTGGGGTCGGTGATCTCGATCGGCACGCCCGACAGGCTAGTGCCGGTCGCACCTTCATCCGGCATCGTGGCCCGGGGGCGGGGCCGGGGCCGGGGTCAGGCTGCGAAAGGCGTCAGGGGAACCAGACGAGCTTGACGACGGCGACGAGGCCGATCGCGATGATGAGGCCCCGCAGGACGTTCGGCGGGATCCGGCGGCCCACCCGTGCCCCGATGATGCCGCCCACGAAGGCGCCGACGCCGATGAGGAGGACGATGAGCCAGTCGATCTGGTCGCGTGCGAAGAGGATGAACACCGCGGCCGCGACGACGTTGACGACGAGGGAGAGCACGTTCTTGTAGCCGTTGAGCCGCTGCAGGGGCTCGAGGCTCAGCGCACTGAGCAGGCCCATGAGCAGGACGCCCTGGGCCGCGCCGAAGTAGCCGCCGTAGACGCCCGCGGCGAAGACCCCGGCTGCCATCGCCGGCGCGTGCCAGCGCGGCACCGCCCCCTCGACCCCCTCCGGGTGGACCCGGGCCTGGATGCGCGGGCCCGCAACCACGAGCACGAGCGCGATGAGGATGAGCACCGGCACGATCGCCCGGAACGCCGCGGCGGGCAGAACGAGCAGCAGCCCCGCCCCCACGACCGAGCCGACGAACGACATCGGCATGAGCCGGCGAAGGGTGCGCGCCTGGCCGTCCAGCTCCCTGCGGTAGCCCCACGCCCCGGTCACGCCACCGGCGACGAGGCCGATGTTGTTCGAGACGTTGGCGACGAGCGGGTTGACCCCGAAGAAGAGCAGGGTCGGGAACGTGATGAGCGTGCCCGACCCGACGATGGTGTTGATGACGCCGGCCCCGGTCCCGGCCAGCGCGATGGCGACGGCGGACCAGAACGACACCCGGTCACCCTACAGAGGGTGACCGGGTGTCGTCGGGGCGGTGTCGCCGGGGTGTCGGTCAGCGTCCGGTCGGGGGCTCGGGCGGTGCGTCGGCCAGGTCGTCCGCGGACGCCGGGGGCGTGACCGGGGGCGTGACCGGGGGCGTGACCGGCGGCGCCGCAGCGGGGGGCGGGGGCACGTCGGCCCCCGAGCGCAGCGGGGGCTGCTGGCGACCCATGGGCGCGGCGTGCTCGGTCGACTCGGCACTCGCCTGCGCGGCCTGGCCACGGGCCTCGGCCAGTGCCTTGGCCGGGTCCTCGAGCACCGTCTCGGCAAAGGCGTTGTCGTCGGCGTCGCCCGTGTCGACCCACTGCTCCTCGTCGTCGCCGCCCATCGGGCCCTGCTCGCTGCCGCCGAGCGCGTTGCCGATGCCCTTGAGGGCGTCGGTCAGCTCGGACGGGATGATCCACATCTTGTTGGAGTCGCCGCGTGCGAGCTGCGGCAGCACCTGGAGGTACTGGTAGGCGAGCAGCTTCTGGGTGGGCTTGCCGCGATGGATGGCCGCGAACACCTGCTGGATGGCGCGGGCTTGGCCCTGCGCCTCGAGGATGCGGGCCTGCGCCGAGCCCTCGGCTCGCAGGATCTGGCTCTGCTTCTCACCCTCGGCCGTGAGGATGGCCGACTGCTTGAAGCCCTCGGCGGTGAGGATCGCGGCACGACGGTCACGCTCGGCGCGCATCTGCTTCTCCATCGTCTCCTGCACCGAGCGCGGCGGGTCGATGGCCTTGAGCTCGACACGGTTGACGCGGATGCCCCAGTTGCCCGTGGCCTCGTCGAGGACGCCGCGCAGCTGGCCGTTGATCTGGTCGCGGCTCGTCAGGGCCTGCTCGAGGTCGAGGGAGCCGATGACGTTGCGCAGCGTGGTGACCGTCAGCTGCTCGATGCCTTGGATGAAGTTGGCGATCTCGTAGACGGCGGCCTTCGCGTCGGTGACCGAGTAGTAGATGACGGTGTCGATGTTGACGACGAGGTTGTCACTGGTGATGACGGGCTGCGGCGGGAAGGTGACGACCTGCTCACGCAGGTCGATGTTGGCGCGGACCTTGTCGACGAACGGGATCAGGAAGTGGATACCTGCCGTCAGCGTCTTGTTGTAGCCGCCGAGTCGCTCGACGATCTGTGCCGTCTGCTGCGGCACGATGCGCACGGTGCGCAGCACGACCACGAACGCGACGACGACGATGAGTATCGGAATGATGAGTACCGGGTCCACGACCTTCTCGACCTTCTCCCTGTGCGGTCCGTGCTCCCCCGGGGAAGCGCGGTTGGTGCGGGCGGATCGGACGATCCGCTCGTTGGTTCGGTGGCGTCGCCGGGCGCGGGGCCGGAGGCCGGCTCAGCTCCCCACGACGCGGGCGCGGCTCACGATCGCGGTGGCGCCGTCGATGGAGTCGACGACGACCTCCTCGCCGGGCTCGATGTCGTCGCCGAGCGTGCGCGCCGACCACGTCTCGCCGGAGAGCTTGACCCGCCCTCCGGCCGGGTTGACACGGTCGATGGCGACGGCCGAGCGGCCGACGTGGGCGGCGGCGCCCATGAGCTGTTGCGGCGTGCTGGCCGAGAGGCGGTTCTTGAGCCACGGACGCACGATCGCGAGGAGGGCCACGGCAACGAGGGCCGCGACGATGGCCTGCACCACGGGGGGCGCCCCGAAGGCCGCGGCGATCGATGCGCCCACGGCACCACCGGCGAGCATGAGGAAGGTGAAGTCGACCGTGACCGCCTCGATGGCGACGAGGACGAGAGCCACTGCCACCCAGACCATCCAAGCCTGTCCCTCGACCACGTGCCCCCACCCTGCCTTCGTCCACCTCGGCGACGGGCCCCGATGTCCCGTGCGTCACTCCTGTGACGTTCTCGATTCTGCCTCAGTTCCCTCTCGGGACCTACGGATCAAGGGGTCGGGACGGTTGCGATCAGGACTCGGCCCGCGCCGACCAGCGCTCGCCGTGCTGCTCGAGCACGAGGGGCAGACCGAACGTCGCGCTGAGGTTCTCGGCCGTCAGCGTCAGCGGGATGGGGCCGGCGGCGACGACCTTGCCGTCGCGGATCATGAGGACGTCGGTGAACGACGGAGGGATCTCCTCGACGTGGTGCGTCACGAGCACCATCGCGGGCGCCTCCGTGTCGGCGGCCAGGTCGGCGAGCCGGCGCACGAGGTCCTCGCGACCGCCGAGGTCGAGACCGGCGGCCGGCTCGTCGAGCAGCATCAGCTCGGGGTCGGTCATCAGCGCCCGGGCGATCTGGACGCGCTTGCGCTCGCCCTCGCTCAGCGTGCCGTAGGCCCGGTCGGCGAGGTGCTCGGCGCCGAGCGTCCTGAGCAGCTCCATGGCGCGCACGTAGTCCACGTGGTCGTACGTCTCGCGCCACCGGCCGATGATGCCGTAGGAGGCCGTCACGACGACGTTGCCGACGAGCTCGTCGCCGGGGATGCGCTCGGCCATCGAGGAGCTCGCGAGGCCGATGCGCGGCCGCAGCTCGAAGACGTCGACGGCGCCGAGCACCTCGCCGAGGACGCCGGCGACCCCCGCGGTCGGGTGCAGCCGCGCCGCGGCGATCTGGAGCAGCGTCGTCTTGCCGGCACCGTTGGCGCCCAGCACGACCCAGCGCTCGCCCTCCTCCACCTCCCACGTGACGTCGTCGAGGAGCGTCGAGGCACCGCGACGAACGGTGACTCCGGCGAAGGCGAGGACGTCGCTCATGGCTCGACCCTATGACAAGGCCTCCGGAGCCGCCGCGGCGGCGCACCCTACGATGACGGGGTGTCCGAGCTGCCCGCGTCCGTGCGCCTCGCGCTGTGGGTGACGGCCTCGTGGCGTGGTGATCTCGCGACGACGGAGGCGTTGGCCCGGGCCTTCCCGGACCTCGACCACGTCGCCGGTGACCTGGCCCGGCTCGACGTCTGGCGGGACCTCGGCGAACGCGCCCTGTTCGTGGCGCTCCCCCGCCCCGGCGACCTGAGCCGTATGCCGCGTGGCTCGTCCGCGGCGACCGCGCACGCTGCGGACGCCGGGGAGTGCGTCTTCGTCGCGGGCATCGGCGGGGTCCTCGTGCCGACGCTCTCGGAGTTCGGCCCCGAGGGCGACGTGGGCGTCCGTGCGGACTGGACGGCCTACGAGGCGGACCCGCTCCCCCGGCACCGGATGGAGATGCTGGACCTCCGGGACATCGAGCGCGACCTCATGGGCCGCCTCCGCGACCACACGCAGCGCTTCGACGAGGTGGGGGGCCACCCCTGGGGTGACGAGGCGCGCGCCGAGGCGCAGGCCGACCTCGACACGACGCTGTGGGGCATCCCGCCGGCGACGTCCGGACGCGCCCTACGGATCATGGCCCTGTCGGCCAACCTCTCCCGCGTCGCCCACCGCAACGCCGGCCGGACCTCGCTCGGGTCGAGCGGTCTCGACGCGGTGACCACGGCGAACCGGACGCGGCTGTTGCGCGACCTCGCCGCGGACGCCGACACAGCACTGGCCGACGCGACCAACGTCGCCGTCATGTCCATCGCCGGCTGGCGCCCCGCCTGAGTGCCGGTGCGCTCGGCCGCGCGGCTACGCCTCGGGGGCGGACGTCTCGAGCTGCGCGAGCACCGCTCGCGCGTAGGCGCGTTCGGCGTCGATGTCGGCATGGCGCCCGACCGCGCCGTCACGCCCGCGGGCCGACACGGCATACCCGCCCTCGAGCTGTTCGAGCGAGACGAAGGACTCACCGAGCAGGTCACGCAGCTGGTCCTCCCTCGGGAGCCACACGGCCTTGTCCTGCTCGACGCTGTCGAGGGCCCACTCGGTCGTGCCGTTGAAGCCGATGACGTCGCCCGTCGTGAAGTGGTGGACGTCGACCGTGATCTCGCTGATCACGAAGACGTCGTCCTCCATGCCGCTGACGGCCACGACGAAGCGGTCGCCCGAGACGGGCTTCCACGTCAGTCCCGCGTCGGAGAGCCGGCGGGCGAGCTCGAGGGTCAGCATGTTCCCCATCGTCACATCCCCCCGGGACTTCGCCAAGCAACCCTAGATTTGGTCCATGACGGAGCACCCAGACCTGCAGCCACTCGACGAGAGCACCTTCGAGACCGTTCTCTGCGTCGTGGCGCATCCCGACGACCTCGAGTACGGCACGGCCGCCGCCGTCGACCGGTGGGTGCGGGCCGGCAAGACCGTGACCTACCTGCTGGCCACCCGCGGCGAGGCGGGGATCGACACCCTGCCGCCCGAGCAGGCGGCCCCGCTGCGCGAGCAGGAGGAGCGGGACGGGGCTGCCCAGGTCGGCGTCGACGTCGTGGAGTTCCTCGACGGCTTCACCGACGGGGTCGTCGAGTACGGCCTCCCGCTGCGGCGCGCCATCGCCCGCGAGATGCGGATCCGCAGGCCCGACCTCGTCATCACGTCGACGTACGCCGACCGTTTCCCGGGCGGCTTCGCCAACCAGGCCGACCACCGGGCGGTGGGTCTCGCCGTCGTCGACGCCAAGGCAGACGCGGGCAACCGCTGGATCTTCCCCGACCTCGTGGACGAGGGGCACGAGCCGTGGCAGGTCGCCCGGCTGCTCATCGTGGCCGACCCCGAGCCGACGCACTTCGTCGACGTCTCGGAGCACTTCGACGCGGCGGTGGCGTCGCTGTCGGCGCACGACGCCTACCTCGCGGCGCTCGGATCGGACTATCCGAAGCCGGCCGAGCTGCTCGGCATGATCCTCGGCGGCCCCTCGGAGGTCGTCGGGGTGCCGTATGCCGTGACGGGCCGTCTCGTCGGCGGCTGACCTGCGTCGGGCCCGAGGCTCTAGCCCAGCGCTCCCACCGCCGTCCGGATGGCTGCCAGGTCGTCGGCGGTGACGCCCTCGGGACGCATCACGGCGTTCCAGGCGTCGACGTACTCCGTTGTGTACTTGTGCCCGTGTCCTGCGGGGACGCCGGTCGAGAACGGGAGGTCGGCCGTCACCTGCCAGAAGGTCACGAACGGCATCCAGAACATCCCCTGCAGCACGTCCTTGCCGGCCGCCTCACCGATCCAGTCGGGCTCGTTGAACACGAGGTGGGGGCTCCACCACACGATCGGGTCGGACGGGTGCATGAGGTAGAGGACGCGGGTGCCGTCCCACGGCTGGCCCTCGGGCGGGATCGAGGCCGCCGGGTCGGTCGCGAAGCGCACGGTCCGCCCGTTCTTGTAGACGGGTTGGATCTCGGGACTGCCGACGTCGCGGTGGTCGCTGAACTCACGGAACAGGGTGTTGAAGTTCGGCGGCCCCGCGAAGACCGTGCCGGCGGTCCGGTTGCGCAGGTCGTACTCGCCGCTGAAGGCGGTCTCACCGCCGAACGTCCCGAGGCTCTCGCCCGACACGTACAGCTTGGGCCTGGAGTCCTGCGGCAGCCGGGACCAGCGGTCGTAGACGGCGTCGAAGAGTGCCCGTCCCGCCTCGCGGGCCTTGGACTGGTCGACGAGGAAGGAGAGCCACGACGGCAGGTACGAGTACTGCATCCCCACAGTGGCTGCGTCGCCGCCGGTCAGGTACTCGAACGGGGCGACGAGGGCCGGGTCGACCCAGCCGCTGCCGGTCGTCGTCACGACGAGGAGGTTCGTCCGCTTGAACCCTCCGGCCCGCTCGAGGTCGTCGACGGCCAGGGCAGCCCGCTGTTCGGCGTCGTCGGCCGAGTCGAGGCCGGCGTAGGTTCGGATCGGTTCCTCCGCGGGGTGGTGGACGACCCCCTCGATGTCGCTCGCGGTCGGACCGCCTGCCACAAAGGTGCGGCCCTCGCGACCGAGCGACTCCCAGGGGACCATCGAGCCCGGCCCGCCAGACCGGAGGCCGGTCGCGGGCTTGACGACCCCCTCCTGCGTGACGGTGTTGCCCACAGAGAAGGCCTCGTCCATGGCACCCACGAGACCGTCGATGAGGACGCCGCTGATGACGAGGTAGGTCATCGTCGTGACGAGGATCCAGCCCGTCGCGCCCGCGGCCCGCCGCCCGAACCTGCGGCTCAGCAGGTCCGCGACCCAGTGGTAGACGCGTCGGATGCCACGGCCGATGAGCAGGAATACCGCGAAGAAGAACACGGCGACCACGGGCGAGAGGACGACGAGGGCGATGTTGTACTCCGTCACTCCCATGAGGCTCCGGATCTCGTGCTGCCAGTACTGGCCGAGACCGAAGAAGACCACGAGCAGCACTCCGCCGCCGATGAACAGGGCCCGCCACGACGAGGGCTTGGGCTCTCGTGGCTCCCGATCCGCGAAGGCGCGCCACAGCCATGCGCCGAGGACTCCGAGCCCGTAGCCGATGGATGCGGTGATCCCGCAGACGAGGCCCTGGATGAACCCGCCACGCGGGAGCAGCGACGGGGTGAACGACAGGGCCGCGAAGAGGACCGCGCCCCAGCACCCCGGGACGGTGAAGTGGAGCAACCCCCGGAGGCGTCCGGAGCGCCGCTCCAGCCCGTCCGCCTCGTCGACCGACCCGTGGTCGCCGGCGGTCAGCGCATCGTTGCCAGCCACGTCAGTTGCCATCTCAGCTCGTTCCGGTCAGCGGGACGGGGGTGCACTCACGTGGAACGCTCCCACACGTGGCGGTCGCGGGCACGCGAAACGCCGTACGCGCGACCGGACCCCGAACCCCGGGATCAGCGCCGGACGTCGGGTTGCGACTCCTCGCGGAGTCGAGGCTCCGTGCGCCGCTCGGGGTGGATCCCACGCTTGTCGCGGTAGAACGCCCGCACCGTGTCCATGTCGGCGACCACGTCGGCCGTGGCGGTCATGGTGGGGCCGAATCCGGCTGTGCGAGAAGGTCCGTCGATGAAGGCGAGGGCGATGGGCAGACGGGTCGACCGCCCGATCCGCCAGAAGCCGGACTTCCAGTAGCCGCCCTTCGAACGGGTGCCTTCCGCAGCCAGGATCAGCAGGAACGGCTCCCCGCTCCGGGCCTCCCGCACGAGTCCCCGCACGACCTCGCCGGGGTTGTCGCGGTCGATCGGGATGCCACCGAGCCGCAGCAGGAGCCACCCGAGCGGGCCACGGAAGAGCTCCTTCTTGATGAGGACGCGCGGTGTGACGCCGCCCCGCCACATGACCAGGAGCATCATCACGAAGTCCCAGTTGGACGTGTGCGGTGCACCGACGACGATGCCGGTGCGAGGCACGTCGCCCACCGCGGTCCACCCGATGAGGCGTAGCACCAGGCCGGCCAGTCGACTCCTCATGGCGTTTCCTCTCGGGCTGTGGCGGTGGTCCGCCTCCACCAACCTACGCGAGGCGCCGTGCGTCAGATGTCCAGGACCGAGCGGTAGACCTCGAGCGTGCGGTCGCCGATGGAGGCCCACGAGAACGAGTCGACCGCCCGCTGCCGGCCGGCTCGACCGAACGCGTGGGCCCGGTCGACGTCGGAGACGGCGTCGGTCAGCGCGGCGGCGAGGTCGGCGACGAACCGGTCGGGGTCGACCGGCGTCCCGGTGCCGTCCTGCACCTGCTCGATCGGCACGAGCCACCCGGTCTCGCCGTCGACGACGACCTCGGGGATGCCGCCGGTGGCGGTGGCGACGACGGCGAGCTCGCACGCCATCGCCTCGAGGTTGACGATGCCGAGCGGCTCGTAGACGGACGGGCAGGCGAAGACGGTGCCGTGGCTCAGCAGGGCGACGACCTCGTTGCGCGGCAGCATGTCGGGGATCCAGACGACGCCCTCACGCTGCGCCCGCAGCTCGTTCATGAGTCCCTCGACCTCGGCGAGGATCTCCGGAGTGTCGGGGGCACCCGCGCAGAGGACGATCTGGACGTCGGGGGGCAGCAGCGCGCAGGCCCTCAGCAGGTAGGGCAGGCCCTTCTGGCGGGTGATGCGGCCGACGAAGACGACCGACCGCAGGTCGGGGTCGACGCCGTGACGCCGGACGATCTCGGTGGCCTCCGGGGAACGGTCGGCCGACCACAGCTGCGAGTCGATCCCGTTGTGCACCACGTGAACCCGCGCTGGATCGAGCGAGGGGTAGCTCTTGAGGATGTCCTCGCGCATGCCCGCGCTGACCGCGACGACGGCGGCAGCCGACTCGTACGCGGTGCGCTCGGCCCACGAGGACACGCGGTAGCCGCCGCCCAGCTGCTCCGCCTTCCACGGGCGCATCGGCTCGAGCGAGTGTGCGGTCACGACGTGTGGCATGCCCCCCAGGAGCGACGCGAGGTGGCCGGCCATGTTGGCGTACCAGGTGTGCGAGTGGACGAGGTCGGCTCCGACGCAGTCGCCGGCCATGCTGACGTCGACGCCGAGTGTCTGCATCGCGGCGTTGCCGGCCGCGAGCTCGGGGAGATCGGCGTATGCCGTCGTCCCGGCCTCGTCACGCGCGGCGCCGAAGCAGCGCACCCGGACGTCGATGTCGCCGCGGTCGCGGAGCGCCCGGACGAGCTCTGCCACGTGAACACCCGCGCCTCCGTAGATGGCCGGCGGGTACTCCTTGCTGAGGATGTCGACGCGCACGTTCCGACCCTAGTGCTGCAGCCATCCCGCGGAGCGGAAAGCTCGGCCGATCTTGCGTGCTGAACCTGTCGGCGACCGGACGCCTGCCCTAGGGTGGCGCTCATGGCCCGACGAAGCCCAGCTGCTGGTCCGAAAGTCCTCGCGATCGTGCTCGCTGGCGGTGAGGGCAAGCGGTTGATGCCGTTGACCGCCGACCGGGCCAAACCCGCCGTGCCGTTCGCCGGCATCTACCGTCTCATCGACCTGGCCCTGTCCAACGTCGTCAACTCCGGCTACCTCCAGGTCGTCGTGCTGACGCAGTACAAGTCGCACAGCCTCGACGCGCACGTGACGAAGACATGGCGCATGTCGACGCTCCTCGGCAACTACGTCACGACCGTCCCGGCGCAGCAGCGCGTCGACAAGAACTGGTACCTCGGCAGCGCCGACGCGATCTACCAGAGCCTCAACCTCATGCACGACGAGCGGCCCGACATCGTCGTCGTCGTGGGCGCCGACCACGTCTACCGCATGGACTTCAGCGCGATGGTCGAGCAGCACATCGAGACGGGTGCGGCCTGCACCGTCGCGGCCATCCGCCAGCCGATCTCTCTCGCCAACCAGTTCGGCGTCATCGAGGTCGACGACGCCGACCCGTCCAAGATCGCCGCCTTCCTCGAGAAGCCGAACGACCCCAAGGGCCTGCCGGACAACCCCGACGAGGTCCTGGCGTCGATGGGCAACTACGTCTTCACCGCCGCAGCCCTCGAGGCGGCTGTCATCGCCGACCACGACAACGAGTCGAGCAGCAACGACATGGGCGGCGACATCGTGCCCTACTTCGTCGGCCGCGGAGAGGCCGGCGTCTACGACTTCAAGGACAACGAGGTGCCCGGCGCCACCGACCGCGACCGCGGCTACTGGCGCGACGTGGGGACCATCGAGTCCTATTACGACGCCCACATGGACCTCATCTCGATCCACCCGGTCTTCAACCTCTACAACTACGACTGGCCGATCTACACGAGCCACAGCCCCTACCCGCCGGCGAAGTTCGTCCACGGCAGCGGCGACCGCATCGGCGAGGCGCTCAACTCGGCGGTCTCCCCGGGCGTCGTCGTGTCGGGTGCGCACATCTACGCCTCGGTGCTCTCCCCCCTCGTCAAGGTGCACTCCTACGCGAGCATCCAGGGGTCGGTCCTGCTCGACGGCGTCGAGGTGCACCGGCACGCGCAGATCCGCCGGGCCATCATCGACAAGAACGTCGTCATCCCGGAGGGGTGCCAGATCGGCATCGACCACGAGCACGACCGGGCACGCGGCCTCCACGTCACCGAGACCGGCATCGTCGTCGTGGGCAAGGGCCAGATCGTCACCCGATGAGCACCCCGATGAGCCCCGCCCGATGACATCTGTGAGGGTCTTCCCATGACGTCCACCGCCACGAATCCCCCGGTCAGCGCGACGGACTCACGGCCGGCGCGGGTCGGGATCCAGATCCCGCCGCAGCACGCGACGTGGGCCCAGATCCGACGCACGGCCTCGACGCTCGAGGAGATGGGTGTCGACGTCCTGCTCAACTGGGACCACTTCTTCCCGCTCAGCGGCGACCGCGGCGGCCAGCACTTCGAGTGCTGGACGATGCTCGGCGCGTGGGCCGAGTCGACCGAGTCCGTCGAGATCGGCGCCCTCGTGACGTGCAACAGCTACCGCAACCCCAGCCTGCTCGCCGACATGGCGCGCACCGTCGACCACGCGAGCGAGGGGCGCCTCATCCTCGGGATCGGCTCGGGGTGGGCGCAGCTCGACTACGACGAGTACGGCTACGAGTTCGGCACCGCGGGCGGGCGTCTCGACGACCTGGCGCGCGACCTGCCGGTCATCCGCGACCGGTGGAGCCGGCTCAACCCCGCCCCGACGCGCGACATCCCCATCCTCATCGGCGGCGGCGGCGAGAAGAAGACGCTCCGGATCGTCGCCGAGCACGCGGACATCTGGCACGGCTTCGGCGGCCCCGAGGAGATCGCGCACAAGCACCGCGTCCTCGACGAGTGGTGCGCCCGCCGAGGCCGGGACCCCCTCGAGATCGAACGGTCGGCCGGTGTCGCCTTCGTGCCGGGCCGCAACCCCGACCAGTCGGGCGACTACGCGAGCAACGCCCAGCAGCTCCACGACGTCGGGACCCGGCTGTTCACGGCGAGCGTCGCCGCGGCCGACCCCGACCTCGCCCGCGTGCGCGACCTGCTCCAGTGGCGCGACGAGGTCAACGGGGTCAGCGCGTCGTGACGTGCTGACCGCGACCTTCTGGGGACTCGTCGGTGGCGCCGCCCTGCTCGTCGGCGCGCTCCTCGGGCTCTATGCCAGAGCCTCGTACCGCGTCATCGGCCTCGTCATGGCCTTCGGCGCCGGCGTGCTCATCAGCGCGGTCGCCTTCGAGCTGACCGAGGAGGCGTTCCACTCTGCCGGCGCGGCGCCCGTCGTCGTCGGGCTCGTCAGCGGCTCGGTCGTGTTCTTCGTCGGCGACTGGTTCATCGACCGTCGAGGTGGCCACCGGCGCAAGAGCCCGACCGGGGGCCCGCAGCAGGGTGCGGGCGCGATGGCGCTCGTCCTCGGGGCCCTGCTCGACGGCATACCCGAGTCGGCGGCGATCGGCGTCAGCGTCCTCGGCGGCGGTGACGTCGGGATCGCGATGGTCGCGGCGGTGTTCCTCTCCAACGTGCCCGAGTCCATGTCGGCGAGTGCCGGCCTCAAGCGGGCCGGGCGCTCCGCGCGCCAGATCCTGCTGCTGTGGCTCGTCGTCATGCTCGTCTCGGGCCTGGCCGCCGGTCTCGGCTACGTCCTGCTCGAAGGCGCCTCCCCCGCCGTGGTGGCCGGGATCCAGACCTTCGCGGCCGGCGCCATCATCACGATGCTCGCCGACACGATGATGCCGGAGGCCACCGAGCACGCCGGACGCCTGGTGGGTCTCGTGACGATGCTCGGCTTCGCACTCGCGTTCCTGCTCAGCGCCCTCGGCTGACTCCCGCACGACGCCGGCGGACGGCATACGCCCTCCGGCATGACGGACGTCACCGGCCGAATGCCGGAAGGTGACGCGGGAGCGCACGCGCGCTCACTACCCTGACGCGGGTGACCGCAGTGAACAGCACGGACGGAACGGACATCCAGACCCTGAGCGTCACCGTGACGGGCGACGACCGACCAGGTGTGACGGGGACGCTCCTCGGGGCGCTGTCGGGAGTGGACGCAGAGGTCCTCGACATCCAGCAGGTCGTCGTGCACGGTCACCTCACCCTGACCGTCCTGTTGAGACCCGGCGCCCATGTCGACCAGCTGCGCGACGCCGCCGCCGTCGCCGCCCACCGCCTCGGCCTCGCCCTCACGGTCGTCGAGGGCACCGGCGTCAACGCGCGCTCGCGGCAGGGACGGGCGGCCGTCGTCGTCCTCGGCGCCCCGCTCAGCGCCGACGCCGTCTCGCTCGTCACGACCCGGATCGCCGACCACGGCGCCAACATCGACCGCATCCGCCGGCTCTCGCGCTACCCCATCACGACGGTCGAGTTCGACATCTCCGGCGCCGACCTGCCGTCCCTGCGCACCGAGCTCGCCCTCGTGGCGACGTCGGAAGGCATCGACATCGCCGTCGCACCCGGCGGGCTCGCCCGGCGCGGTCGGCGACTCGTCGTCCTCGACGTCGACTCGACGCTCATCCAGCAGGAGGTCATCGAGCTGCTCGCCGCCCACAGCGGCCGGGAGGCGGAGGTGGCCGAGGTGACGGCGCGCGCGATGGCGGGAGAGCTCGACTTCGAGGAGTCCCTGCGCGCCCGGGTGGCGACCCTCGCGGGCCTGCCCGAGTCGGTCCTCGACGAGGTGCGCGAGTCGGTCCAGCTGACCCCCGGCGCCCGGACGCTCGTGCGCACGCTCAAGCGGCTCGGCTTCACCGTGGGACTCGTCAGCGGTGGGTTCATCGAGATCGTCGGCGAGCTCGCGGACGACCTCGGCATCGACCACGCCCGCGCCAACCGGCTCGAGATCGAGGACGGCCGCCTCACCGGACGTGTCGTCGGCGAGGTCGTCGACCGGGCGGGCAAGGCGCGCGCCCTGCGCGAGTTCGCCGAGCAGGAGGGCCTTCCGCTGAGCCGTACCGTGGCCATCGGCGACGGCGCCAACGACCTCGACATGCTCGACGTCGCCGGCCTCGGCGTCGCCTTCAACGCCAAGCCGATCGTCCAGGAGCAGGCCCAGACCGCGGTCAACGTGCCCTACCTCGACTCGGTGCTCTACCTGCTCGGCATCTCCCGCGAGGAGATCGAGGAGGCCGATCTCGACGACGGCACGCCGACCCAGGCTCCGCCGGTCCCGCACGCCGGTCACTAGGCTGGCGCGATGCAGTCCGTGGCCCCTTCGTCCGTAACCCCGAACGCGAACGGCGTCCGCCGCACGCTGCTCATCATCGGCGGTGCCGAGGACCGGATCGGGCGGTCGGTCGTGCTCAAGCGGTTCGTGAAGCTCGCGGGCGGCCGGCGGTCGCACATCGTCCTCATCCCCACGGCGTCGTCGTACGCCGACGAGGTCTCCGAGGCGTACCGCGACGTCTTCACCCGGCTGCGGGGCGGCGACTACTCCGTCGTCCACCCCGAGACCCGCCGCGACGCCAACGACCCTGCGATGGTCGAGGCGCTCGACACCGCGACCGGCGTGTTCATCACCGGTGGCAGCCAGGTCAAGCTGGCGCAGAACATCGTCGGCACGCCCGTGGGCGACGCCGTCGTGCGGGCCTACGAGCGCGGCGCCGTCGTGGCCGGCACGTCGGCCGGCGCCTCGATCATGAGCCGATACATGATCTCGCTCGGCGAGGAGGGGCTGACGCCCAAGCAGCGAGCGAGCCAGATCTCGGCCGGCCTCGGGCTCGTCGAGGACGTCATCATCGACCAGCACTTCGACCAGCGCGGCCGCTACGGCCGGCTCATGTCGATGGTCGCCGCCTCGCCGAACCTGCTCGGCATGGGGATCGACGAGAACACGGCGGCCGAGATCCGTGGCGGCACGGTCATGTCGGTCATCGGGGCCGGCTCGATCTTCGTCGTCAACGCCCGCAACGCCATCACCGACGCCCCCGACGCGCGTCGCGGTGCGCCCCTGCTCGTTTCGGGCGCGGTCGTGCACTCGCTGCCCACGGGCAGTACGTTCGACCTGGACCACGTCGAGCTGACCGCGTTCGTCGAGCGTCACCCCGACATCGAGGGTGCGGTCGTCCCGGCCAAGGTCCGCGCGGCGCGCTCGTCGACGAGCAGCGCCGCTCACTGAGTCCCGTTCGTCCAGCCGCACCGCACGCACCGCACCAACGGTCGACGGGTATGCCGCACGGCACGTCCCGCACGACCCCGTAGGAGGAGATCCATGGCCGTCGAGGTACCCACCCCCACAGGCCCGGCCCGACCGGACCTGAAGATCCTCGAGACCCGGATCTACCGCGGCCCCAACGTCTGGTCCTACCAGCAGGCCGTCCACCTCGTCGTCGACCTCGGCAGCCTCGAGGAGTACCCCACGGTCTCGCTGCCCGGCTTCACCGACCAGCTCGTCGAGCTCGTCCCCGGGCTCGAGCGCCACACCTGCTCGCTCGGCCGACGCGGCGGGTTCATCGAGCGGCTGCGCGAGGGCACGTGGCTCGGCCACGTCGCCGAGCACGTCGCGCTGCAGCTGCAGACCCTGGCCGGCCACGACTCGCGCCGCGGCAAGACGCGTGCGGTCAAGGGCAAGCCCGGCCAGTACAACGTCGTCTACAGCTACACCGACGAGACCGTCGGGGTCGCCGCGGGCAAGCTCGCGGTGCGCCTCATCAACCACCTCGTCCAGCCCGAGGACGGCTTCGACTTCGAGACGGAGTTCAACGCCTTCCTGCGCCAGGCCGAGCGGGTCGCCTTCGGTCCCTCGACGGCCGCCATCCTCGAGGAGGCGGCCTCGCGCGACATCCCGTACATCCGCCTCAACTCCGCCTCGCTCGTCCAGCTCGGCCAGGGCGTGCACGCCCAGCGCATCCGGGCCACGATGACCTCCAAGACGGGCGCGCTCGCCGTCGACATCGCGAGCGACAAGGACCTCACGACCAAGCTCCTCGGGTCCGCCGGCCTGCCCGTGCCCAAGCAGGAGGCCGTTCGCACCGTGCGGGGAGCCGTCGAGGCAGCGCGCCGCATCGGCTTCCCGGTCGTCGTCAAGCCGCTCGACGGCAACCACGGCCGCGGCGTGTGCCTCAACCTCATGAGCGACGAGGACGTCGAGAAGGCGTACGACATCGCCAAGGCCGAGTCGCGTCGCGGCACGATCATCGTCGAGTCCTTCGTCACCGGTCGCGACTACCGCTGCCTCATCGTCGGTGGACGGATGCAGGCGATCGCCGAGCGCGTCCCCGCGCACGTCATCGGCGACGGCACCCACACCGTCGCCGAGCTCGTCGAGATCACCAACGCCGACCCGCGTCGTGGCGTCGGGCACGAGAAGGTGCTGACGAAGATCAAGGTCGACGCCAACGCGCTCGAGATCCTCGCGGGCCAGGGCCACACGACCGAGTCGGTGCCGGACGAGGGCGAGATGGTCAAGCTGGCCCTGACCGGCAACATGTCGACCGGTGGCATCTCGATCGACCGCACCTTCGACGCCCACCCGGACAACGTCGAGATCGCCGAGGAGGCGGCCCGCATGGTCGGGCTCGACGTCGCCGGCATCGACTTCATCTGCCCGGACATCACCTATCCCGTGCGTGAGACGGGTGGCGCGATCTGCGAGGTCAACGCGGCTCCCGGCTTCCGCATGCACACGCACCCCACCGTCGGCGAGCCGCAGTTCATCGCCAAGCCGGTCGTCGACCTGCTCTTCCCACCGGGCGCGCAGTCACGCGTGCCGATCGTCGCCGTCACCGGCACGAACGGCAAGACGACGACGTCGCGCATGATCGCCCACATCTTCAAGGGTCTCGGACGCAAGGTCGGGATGACCTCGACCGACGGCGTCGTCATCGACGAGCGGCTCGTGATCAAGGCCGATGCCTCGGGTCCGCGCTCGGCCCGGATGGTGCTCCAGAACCCCCGCGTCGACTTCGCCGTCATGGAGGTCGCCCGGGGCGGCATCCTCCGCGAGGGCCTCGGCTACGACCGCAACGACATCGCGGTCGTCACCAACGTCGCCCCGGATCACTTGGGACTCAAGGGGATCGACACCCTGCGCCAGCTCGCCGACGTCAAGGCCGTCATCGTCGAGGCCGTGCCGCGCGACGGCTTCGCGGTGCTCAACGCGGACGACCCGAACGTGCGCAACATGCGCCGACGCTGCTCGGGCGGCATCGTCTGGTTCTCGATGGCCGAGCCCGGCAGCGAGACGCGCGAGTTCGTCGACGACTACTGCCGCCGCGGCGGCCGTGCCGTCGTGCTCGAGCCGAGCGAGCGTGGCGAGATGATCGTCATCAAGCACGGCCGGCGCAGCATGCAGCTCGCCTGGACCCACCTGCTCCCGTCGACGTTCGGTGGTGCGGCACGCTTCAACGTCGCCAACTCGCTCGCCGCCGCGGGCGCCGCCTTCGCCGCAGGAGCCCCGCTCCACGACATCCGACAGGGCCTGCGGACCTTCGCGACGACGTACTACCTCTCCCCCGGTCGCCTCAACCTCGTCCAGGTCAACAACGCCGACGTGTTCGTCGACTACTGCCACAACGCGGCCGGCATGAAGGAGCTCGGCGCCTTCGTCGACCGCTACGCCGACCAGAAGCAGCGCCAGGCCGACCTCGGCAAGACCTCGCGCATCGGCATGATCGGCGCTGCGGGCGACCGACGCGACGACGACATGCGCGAGCTCGGAGCGGTCGCGGCCCAGCACTTCGACGTCATCGTCATCCGCGAGGACGAACGCCTGCGCGGCCGCAAGCCCGGCGAGACGGCCGAGCTCGTGGCCGAGGGCGCGCGTGCCGCGATGAAGGAGGGCGCCCGCTGCCGTCAGGTCGAGATCGTCCTCGACGAGCTCGACGCCACCCGGCACGTGCTCGCCCGCACCAACCCGGGCGACCTCGTCGTCATGTGCGTCGACCAGCACGCGCTCGTCGTCGCCGAGCTCGAGGAGCGCACCAAGCACGCCCAGGCGGGTGCCCGCATCGGCACGGCCGCGGCGGCCACGAGCGACCCCGACCTCGACCCGAGCACTCTCACCGAGACCGCCGAGGCCGAGGGCGACGAGGCCGAGGAGGAGGCGCTCGGCGCCCTCCCGTCGGAGTCGCAGCCCGACCACGCCGACGACACCGCCATCTGACACGAGTCGAGGCTCGCACGCGATACGGCCGGGAAGTGCGCCACGGCGCGCTTCCCGGCCGCGTGGGCGTTCGAGGGGCGACACGACTGCGCCATGGCGCGGTTGCCGACCTGGCCCAGGCGCCGAACCGGGCACAACTGCGCCGTGGCAGGGTTGCCGACGGCGCCCGGGCGCATCACCGGCAGAAGTGCGCCGTGGCGCGTCTGCGGCCGTGCTGACTATTCGGTGACGGGAGCCAGCTCGTCGGCGTACGCCCGCAGAGCCCGGCGGTAGGCCTGGGTGTCGACGTCGGTCGTCGCCTCGAGCGTCGACCGGATGAGGTCGGCGAGGGCCTGCCGCTCCTGGCCGAGATCGGCCTGGACGAGCGCCTTGAGCATGAGCGCCGCCGTGTTGTGCGGTCGCGCCTCGAGGACGTCGGCAACGAGGCCCTGCGCCTCGGCGGTCCGGCCCACGACGCGCAGGCTCGAGGCGAGCTGGAGCTGCGCCCGGTGCCGGTGCGGCTCGCGCAGGCCACCGGCCAGCGCCTCCTCGTAGAGACCGATGGCGCCCTGCTCGTCGCCCATCGCGTCCTTGACGCCGGCGAGCTCGAAGACGAGGCGCGGGTCGCCCGGGTGGCCGTCGACGAGCTCCTGGGCGGCAGCGAGCCGCGCCGGCTCGTCGTCGCCCTCCCACAGCGCCGCGATCTCGGCCTCGAGCTCGTGCTCGCCGCGCGCGGCGACGACCTTGCGGCGGATCGCGCGGGCGTCGTCGACCTTGCCGCCGTGCTCGCGGATCCAGCCGTTGACCTCGGTGCGCTCGGCGTGGCACATGAGCGCGATGACGTCGCCGTCGAGCGCGTGCGGCACGAGGGCCTCGAAGGACTCGAGCTCCGTGTCGTAGCCGGGCACGTCGAGCACGCCGACCTTGGCCAGGCCGTCGCGGAAGAGACCGAGCAGGTCCTCGGGCTCGCGCCCGCGCAGGTAGTGGCGCGCGACCTTGAGGACGACCTCCTCGGCGCCGCGGCCGGCGATCTCCCCCATCGCGACGATCGCCTCGTCGGCGCGGTCGCCCGCGCACCCGAGGCCGAGGCGCACGGCTCCGCCCGGCGCGGCGAGCCCACGGGCGACGTCGAGCAGGGCCTCGAGGCCGGCCTCGTTGTGGGCCATGTCCATGATGACCGTCGCCTTGCCGCCGCTCGGCAGCGGCAGCGAGTACGTGTTGAGCCGGCCCCAGTTGTGCTCGGGATCCGGCGCGAAGGTCCGCAGACCCTCGACGACGGCCGAGCGCGGGACACCGAGCCCCAGCGCGGCCGCGGCACCGGCCAGCGCGTTGGCGATGTTGTTGCGGGACAGTCCGCTCAGCGTCATGGGGACGTCGACGATCTTGACGAGGCGGTCCGGGTCACCGTTGGGCGACAGGACGACGATCTCGCCGTCGAGGACCGTGATGCCGCGGCCACCGGAGTTGATCGACTCCCAGAGCGCGGGCGAGGCGGGGTCCAGGCTGAAGGCCCACGGCTTGGCCTTGATGCCGAAGCGCATGGCCCACACGCGAGGGTCGTCGCCGTTGAGCACGACCCAGCCCTGTGGCTTCGTGACGGTCGTGACGATGGCCTTGACCTCGGCCAGCTGGTCGAGGGTGTCGATGCCCTGCAGGCCGAGGTGGTCCGCGCTGACGTTGGTGACGACGCTGACGTCGTTGGCGGTGACCCCCATGCCCTTGAGGAGCATGCCGCCACGGGCGGTCTCGAGGATCCCGATCTCGAGGCCGGGCGTCTCGAGCACACCGCGCGCACCCGCCGGGCCGGAGAAGTCGCCCTCCTCCTTCGTCTCGCCCATGACGACGACGCCGTCGGTCGAGCTCCAGGCGGTCTTGAGACCGGCGCTCATGCACATGTGCGCCATGAGACGGGTCGTCGTCGTCTTGCCGTTGGTGCCGGTGACGGACGCGACCGGCACCGTCGGCGTCAGCACGCTGGGGCCCGGACCGTCGGGCGCGGCCAGGATGACGGCCGCGGCCGCCTCGATGACCTCGTCGGCGCTCCGGGAGCGGTCGAGCAGGCCGGCCATGACGGCACCGAACTGCTCCCCCGCGACGCGGCCGCGGGTGCGATGCACCCACGGGAAGGCGAGCACGACGTCCTCGACGGTCTGACCCGCCCGCACGCGTACGCCCAGGCGCCCGGCGCCGATCTCGGTGCCGACGCGACGCGTCACGGTGCGGATCACCCGCATGACGAAGCGCTGGCGCAGGGCCGTGCCCCGCTTGCCCGGGCGGGCCGAGCGCATGCCCAGTCGGCGGGCCAGGGCCTCGGCGTCGGTGCGCTTGAGCTCGAGGAAGCCGGGCACGTGCAGGATGACCTTGATCGCCGGGCGGGCGAAGTAGAGGTTGGGCCCGTCGAGCACCCTGACCTCGTCGACCCGCACCTGTTCGGCAGGCACCGACGCGGCCACGGGGTCGGTCGTCGTCAGGGGGCTGGACTCGGTCCCGGCGTGAGGCATGGGCAGGACTCTAGCGAGAGGATCAGTGGACCTGCGCGCTCACTGCCCCATCGCGTGGACGCCGCCGTCGACGTGGACGATCTCACCGGTCGTGGCAGGGAACCAGTCGGAGAGCAGCGCCGCACAGGCCTTCGCCGCGGGCTCCGGGTCGTTGACGTCCCAGCCGAGCGGTGCGCGGTCGTCCCAGACCTTCTCGAACTGCTCGAAGCCCGGGATGGACTTGGCCGCCGTCGTGCGGATCGGCCCGGCGGCGACGAGGTTGCAGCGAACGGCCTTGGGGCCGAGGTCGCGGGCGAGGTAGCGGTTCGTCGACTCGAAGGCGGCCTTGGCCACACCCATCCAGTCGTAGACCGGCCACGCGAACTTCGCGTCGAAGGTGAGCCCGACGACGCTGCCGCCCTCGGTCATGAGCGGCAGGGTCGCTACCGCGAGCGACTTGAGGCTGTACGCCGAGATCTGGAGGGCCGTCGAGACGTCCTCCCACGTGCCCTCGAGGAAGTTGAAGGCGCCCTGCGGCGCGAAGCCGATCGAGTGCAGCACCCCGTCGAGGCCGTCCACGTGCTCGCGCAGGCGGTCGGCGAGGCTGTCCAGGTGCTCCTGGTCGGCGACGTCGAGCTCGATGACGACGGGCGTCTCGGGCAGCCGCTTGGCGATGGTCTGGGTGATCTTCATCGTGCGGCCGAACGAGGTGAGGATGACCGTCGCACCCTCCTGCTGGGCGATCTTCGCGACGTGGAACGCGATCGAGCTGTCCATGAGGACACCGGTGATGAGGAGCTTCTTGCCTTCGAGGATTCCCATGCCTGCGACTTTCTCGTGTGGGTGGGCACGCTTGCTGCACAACGCTCGTGACGGCATACCAAGGTATGCCGTGGGGTGGGCTCAGTGCCCCATGCCGAGCCCGCCGTCGACGGGGATCACCGCGCCGGTGATGTAGCCGGCGTCGTCGCTCGCGACGAAGCGCACGACGGACGCGACCTCCTCGGGGGTGGCGAACCGGCCCGCGGGGATGGTGGCGAGGTAGGACTTCTTCTGCTCGTCGGGCAGCACGGCCGTCATCTCCGTGTCGATGAAGCCGGGTGCGACGACGTTGGCGGTGATGCCACGGCCGCCGAGCTCGCGCGAGATCGAGCGGGCGAGCCCGACGAGGCCGGCCTTCGACGCCGCGTAGTTGGTCTGGCCGGGCGACCCGTAGAGGCCGACGACGCTGCTGATGAGGACGATGCGGCCACGGCGCTTGCGGATCATGCCGGTGGCGGCGCGACGCGCGCACCGGAAGGCTCCCGCGAGGTTCGTGTCGATGACGGAGTCGAACTCGTCGTCGCTCATCCGCATGAGCAGGGTGTCTCGGGTGATGCCGGCGTTCGCGACGAGGACCTCGACGGGGCCACCGAAGATCTCCTCGGCGGCGGTGAAGGCCGCGTCGACGGAAGCCGAGTCGGTGACCTCGCAGATGACGCCCTGCAGGCCCTCGGGCGGCTCACCGGAGCGGTGGGTGATGACGACGTTGTCGCCGGCGTCGGCGAAGGCCCTGGCGATCGCCAGGCCGATGCCGCGGTTGCCTCCGGTCACGAGCACGTTGCGCGCCTCGGTCGTTGACACTGTGCGTTCCTCCGTCCGTCCGGCCTCTGCCGGGTCGCTGCCTTGCCCCGAAACCTAACGGACTACCGAACGGTAGACAGCACGGTGCCGCGGGCGTGGGACGGGCTTATGGTTGAAGGGTGCCAAGAGCCAAGAACGAACCGGTCGTCTACTCCGTCACCTCGGCGTCGACCTCCACGACGGACGACCAGGACAAGCGCGTCCGCCGCTACCTCACGATGATGGGCATCCGCATCGTGTGCTTCGGCCTGGTCTTCGTCACCTCGGGCTGGCTGCGCTGGACGGCCATCCTGGCCGCGGTCTTCATCCCCTACGTCGCCGTCGTGCTCGCGAATGCCGTGAGCCCGCGCCAGCCGGGCAGCATCCAGTCGGTCGTGCCCCGCGACGACACGCAGCGCCTCGAGCAGTGAGCGGTCCGCTCTCCCTGTCGCCCACGGGCGAACCTGACGTCGAGCACGTCTGCAGCGCCAAGGGCTGCCGCGCGACGGGCGTTCACGCGGTCATCTGGAACAACCCGAAGCTGCACGCCGCGGACCGACGCAAGGTGTGGCTGGCGTGCGACGACCACGAGAAGTCGCTCGCTGACTTCGTGGCGCTGCGGGGCTTCCTCATCGAGGTCGTCCCTGTCGAGGCCCTCACCGACGCCGACGGCTGAGTGCCGCATCCTTTCCTGGAGCGGGTCAGTGCGGGGGTTCAGGCTGCCCTGCAGGACCAGGCGTCCCACCGGTCCCGGTCTCCGAGGGGCTCCACCCCCCCGTCGGGGGCGTCGCCGCCCACCACGCGGGCCCGCGTCGAGGCAGGGCAACACACGAACCGTCTATCCGGCCTCCGCGATCCCCCGATGGTAAGTTGCGCCGAAACGCTGCCCGACCGAGGAGCTCGCACATGTCGGATCGACTGCTGGACGTCTTCTCCAAGGGGCTGAACCTCCCCGCGTCTCAGCTCAGCGACGAAACGAGTCCGTCCAACACGCCCACGTGGGACTCTCTCGCCGCGATGGAGATGGTCGTCCTTCTCGAGGACGCCTTTGACGTCCGGCTCAAGACCTCCGAGATCATGAAGATGCGCTCCATCGGCCTCGCGCGGAACGTCCTGCGCAGCAAGGGCGTCGAGGACATCTGAGTCACCAGCGACGGGCGAGCCCACCATGATCGGCATCATCGCGAGCTTCACCCCGCACCTGCTGGTCGCGCCGCTGCTCGCCGCCGCACCAGCAGGGTCCGAGGTGTGCCTGGCCGACTTCAACCAGGTGCACCAGTCGCTCCTCGACGTCGAGTCCAGCTTCGAGCAGCCGCCCGACCAGCTCGTCGTGTGCTGGCGCATCGAGGACGTCTTCGGACCGGCGCTCGTCGACTGGGTCGTGCGCGAGTCCGACCCCGCGGGGCTGCGTGAGGACGTCCGCCAGCTGGGACTGCTCGTCGGGCAGGCGGCCGCCACACACGGCATACCGGTCGTGGCGTGCACACCGCCGACGCCGACGTTCGTCTGGCTGGACCCGCTCGACGCCCGGAGCAGCGTGCGGCTCGCCGTCCTGCACGGCCAGCTCGTCCAGGCGTTCGTGGAGGGCATCGGCCAGGCGCCTGTCACCCTCGTCGACCTCGCCGCCCTGCTTCAGCTGCACGGGACCGAGCGCGCCTACGACTCCCGCAACGACCTGATGTACCACCAGCCGCTCACGCGCCCGTTCGCGCAGGCGCTCGGCACTCTCCTCGGCGACGCCCTGGGCTCGCTCGGTCGCCCGACCCCGAAGGTGCTGGCCGTCGACGCCGACAACACGCTGTGGCTGGGCATCGTCGGCGAGGACGGACCCGACGGCGTCGTCATCGGCGACAGCTTCCCGGGCAGCGGCTACCGCGCGTTCCAGCAAGGCCTGGTCTACCAGGCCGCCCACGGCGCGCTCATCGCCCTGGTCAGCAAGAACAACGCCGCGGACATCGAGGAGATCTTCGCCCGCCGTGGCGGCGACATGGCTCTCAGCTCGGAGCACCTCGCGGCACAGCGGGTTGACTGGAACAGCAAGGCCGACAACCTCAACGCCATCGCCGACGAGCTAGGCCTCGGCGTCGACAGTTTCGTCTTCATCGACGACAACGACGTCGAGCTCGACGAGGTACGCCAGCGCTTGCCCCATGTCGACCTCGTCAAGGTCAGCGACGAGCCGGAGGAGGTCGCCGAGATCACCCGACGACTCACCGCTTTCCGCTTCGCACGCGTCTCCGGCGAGGACCGCGTTCGCACCCAGATGATGAAGGGCGAGAGCGATCGGCGTGCCGCGGCCGCGGGCGCGCCGTCGCACGCCGACTTCCTCGCCTCTCTCGGGATCAGCGTCCACGTCTTCGAGCCGGGGCCCGCGCACGTCGGTCGCGTCACCCAGCTCATCAACAAGACGAACCAGTTCAACCTCACGACCGTGCGCCGCGACGAAGCCGCGGTAGCCGCGCTCGTGACCTCGCAGGCCCACCGGGTGTATGCCGCCGAAGTGACCGACCGCTTCGGCGGCTACGGCCTCGTCGCCGTCGCCGTGGTTGATTGCGGCATCGACGCCTGGGAGATCGAGACGCTGCTCATGAGTTGTCGCGTCCTGCGTCGGGGCGTGGAGGACGCCATCCTCCAGTGCATCGGGGACGACGCCGTGACGGCGGGGGCGTCGATGCTGCGCGGGTCCTACCGTCCGACTTCAAAGAACGGCCAGGTCGCCGCCTTCTACCCCGACCGCGGCTTCACGGCTACCGGCGAGGGACTCTACGAGGTATCGCTGCCGTTGTCAGTGGCGCCCGAGCACGTTGTGGTGCTGCGAGATGCTTGACGGGGATCCCTTCGCCTACTTCTCGGACCTGCTGGTCCTCATGGTGGTGGCGGTCCCGCTCTACTTCCTGCTGCCGTGGGCATGGGCACGCCGTCTCCTGCTCGGCCTGGCGGGCGCCTACCTCCTCTACCTCATCGCGCCGCGGCTGCTCGCCTTCTACGTCCTCTTCTGGCTCGGCGTCTACGTCCTGCAGCTCGCCGCCACCCGATGGCGCGACCGCCCGTCGAGCTGGGTGCTCACGACCACGCTCGTCCTGCTGACCCTGGCCCCGCTCGTCGTGTGGAAGTTGCGCCCCGAATGGGCGGTGCTCGAGTTCAACGTCGGTATGAACGGGCTCGTCGACGGGCTCAGCCCATGGGTTGGAGCCGTCGATCGGGTCCGCGACCTCATCCTGCCCATCGGGCTCAGCTTCGCCACGTTCCGGGCCATCGACCAGATCGTCAAGGTGCGCCTCGAGATCGTGCCGCCACTGCGGCCGCTCCACCAGCTCGCGTACGGCTTCTTCCCCACCGTGCTCATCATCGGTCCCGTCATCGAGTACACCGAGATCGACCGGCGCCTCGACGAGCGGGCCCGGTGGGACCCGAACGACACCCTGAGCGGGATCCTCACCATCGGTCTCGGCGCGCTCAAGGTCTTCGTCCTCGCCTACCTCCTGCGCGGCAGCCAGGACGTCTTCTCCCTCTCCACGCGCAGCGGCTCGCCACTCGACTACTGGCTCGAGCTCGTGATGTTCGCCTTCTACTTCTACTTCAACTTCTCCGGCTTCTCCGACATGGCCATCGGGTCGGCACGCATCTTCGGCTTCCGGCTCGCCCCCAACTTCAACAACCCCTACCTCAAGACGAACCCCCAGGCGTTCTGGAATGCCTGGCACATGAGCGTGACGAGGTTCGCCCAACGCAACGTCTTCGTGCCGCTCGGGGGAATGCGCGCGCGGACCCAGTACGTCGCCATCGTCGCGACGATGATGGTCATCGCCCTGTGGCACGACCTCACCATCCCCCTCGTCATCTTCGGCCTCTACCACTCCGCGGGGCTCATCGGTCATCGTTGGTGGGTGGCCCGCCACCCAGTCCCCGACCACCGCGGCCTGGCACGCCGGGCGGGTGCCAACGTCCTGCTCTTCGTCTTCTACCTGCTCAGCCTGCCCCTGCTCATGGTCGAGCTCGGGTCGCTGGGCGACTTCTACGGGAGGTTGCTGTGATCCTCGCCGACCGTCTGCTCGCGTTCCTGCACGACCGGGTCGGCTTCGACGTGACCCGCTGGTCGATCGTGCGCATCGCGACGTTCGCCGTCGCCGCCCTCGTCGTAGCCGGCATCGTCGTGGAGCCGCGCCCCGGACAGCGGGACGACCAGGCCCTCGCGACCCGGCAGGTGCGCAACGTGTCCCTGGCGTTCGGTGACCCCCGCGGCTTCGATCCGACGCCGAAGGGCAAGAACTTCAAGGTGGCCTGGATCGGCGGGTCGGAGACCCAGGCGGTAGGGCCCAAGACCCGCGCCTTCATTCCGGGACTGGTCAGCGAACGCCTAGGGCGCGTCGATGGCAAGGTCGTCTCGACCGACCTCTACTACCTCGACGCGATCAGGCTCCTCGATGAGGTCAGCGCGCTGTCGTCGGCTCTCGCGAGCAAGCCCGACCTCGTGGTCATCAGCCTCAACCCCGTCTGGGTGCTCAACGATCTCGCGCCGCAGCAGTGGGACTACCTCGACGGCGCACTCGCCCGGGGCAGCCTCTGGCCCCCGTCGCGATGGGTTCTCGCAGCGTCCTTCCTCAGCCCCGGTGACGTCGGCTGGCGCGTGCTGTCCGCCGCCAGCCCGCCATTGGTCGGCGACCGCTTCGAGTGGGGCCTCGACCTGACGGAGCAGACCTCCACGCTCTCGTTCCTCGACGTCGTCCAGACACCGAAGTCACGCGCCACTGGGCTCGCCGCACTCGCGGAGCGCCGGCCCGTGGACTTCTGGGCCTCGCGCTTCGCCTCCAGCCGACCGACGAAGGATCTCGCGAGCATCCAGCTCAACACCATCGAGCGCGAAGTGGTGTCGCGGTCGTCACTCAACACCGCCGCCCTCCAGCAGATGTTCGAGATGGTGCGCACAGCCGGCGTCCCGACGTACTTCTACGTCCACGGCATCAACCCGACGGTCTACGCACAGCCCGACGCCCGTGACTACGTCGACCAGCTCCGTGCCCAGCTCGCCGCGGCGACGGCCGGGCAGACCACGAGCAGCGTTCGCTTCGACCCGCAGGGACTCCAGGACCGGGTGCCGCCGACGAAGTACCGCGACATCGTCCACGTCTATGACGGCCGCAACGAGGCTGCCGTCCTCAGCACCGACCTGTGCGCGCTGCTGCGCTCCACGGGCCGGCAGGCAGACTGTGAGGCACCATGAGCGACACCCCGACCCCCGAGGCGCCGGGGGCTGACTCGGTGGACGACGGTGGCTCCGAGACCGCCGTACCCACCGGGGGTAGCCGCCGCGCTACCCGGCTCGCGAGCCGACTGGCCGTCGAGCTGGCGATCGGACTCGGCATCGCGGCCGTGCTCGTCGTCGTGGCATGGGCCTCGAGCAACGCGATCCGCTTCGTCTACGGTGGCTACTGATGGAGCGCGACGTCTCACAAGGCCTCGACCCGACGCCGCGACTGCACCACGTCGGCTATGTCGTCGCCGCGATGAAGGGTGCGATCAGACGCTTCGAGGACGCGGGGGGCCGGCTCGTCGTCGGCCCGACGGACGACCCGACCCTCGGCGTCATCTGCGCACTGATCCGGCTTCCCGAGGGGGTCGACATCGAGCTCGTGGCCCCGCTCGAGGGTGCGGACTCGCCGGTCACCTCACGGCTCCAGCGCGGTGGGGGTCTCGACCACCTGTGCTTCTGGGTCGAGGACCTCGACGCCTCACTCGCCCGCGAGCTCGACCACGACGCGCTGCTGCTCGTCCCGCCGACGTATGCCGTGACGTTCGATGCCACCATCGCCTTCGTCCAGCGCCGGACCGGTCTCGTCGTCGAGCTCATGGGCGCCAAGCGGTGACGGTCAGGCGCCCGCCTTGGCCAGGACGTACGCCACGTTGATCGGCAGCTGCTCGTCGCGGGACTGATCGAGGGTCTTGCCCTCGTAGGGCAGCCGCAGCGGCTCGACGATCGAGAGCCCGCTGTCGGAGATCATCGACTCGAGCTCGTCCGTCGTGCGCCACAGGTAGATGTGGTCGACCGCCGGCGCGTTGACGCACGTCGTGACGAAGATGAACGCTCCCGGTTTCGCAAGGTCCGCGATCCGCCGGAGGAACACCTCGGGCTGCTCGACGTGCTCGAGCACCTCACCCATGACGACTGCGTCGAAGGACGACGGCGCGAGGTCGTCGGCGGTGAGGAAGTCGCGCAGCTCGACGCGCACCGGGGCGTCGGGGTGGAAGTGTTCGACGATCGTCCTGGTCTGCTCGACGCTAGCGGGCGACAGGTCGACACCCAGGAAGTCGTCGAAGGACCCGGTCTCGATCGCCGCCATGAGCAGGAACCCGTGGCCCGGACCCACCTCCAGGTAGCGGCCGCCACGGTCGCGGGGCAGCGACCGCCGCAGGAAGCGCGACATCTCGACGTGGTTGGGCCAGAGGAACGTGGTGATGGCCAAGCCGTACATGTAGCGGTCCATGTAGTCACGGTCGTGGTAGACCGACTCGGCCACGTCGGCGAACGTCGAGTGTCGGTAGTGCCCGTGCCGTCGGAAGTACTCCTGCTCGTCAAGGGTGTCCCCGAGGATCGTCAGGTAGCTCTCGGCGAGGTACTCGAGCGACAAACCCTTGGACAGGCAGAAGCGCAGGTAGCTGCCGAGGCGGTCGCGCTCGTCCTCGGTGGCTCCTTCGACCGCCTGCTCCAGGAAGCCCCGGTGGACGGGGAACTGGTCGATGACGCTGTCGACGAGTTTGCCGACCAACTGTTGTGAGTCACTCATGGACGGTCACGCTAGCGTCGTCCGGCGCGAAATCGGGGCCGACGCGACCGCTCCACGTGCCACGCCCGTGAGGGGGACTGGAGCAGGTCCCGTCAGCCGCCGATGGCGGACATGGGTCGGTCGGGCTGGACGAAGTCCGGGTCGCCGATCCCGTGGCCGCGGCGCTTGCGCCACATCTCGCCCCGGATCAGGCCGAGCAGCTCGTCGTCGGTGGCGCCCTCGCGCAGGGGCCTACGCAGGTCGGTCTCGGTCGTCGAGAAGAGGCAGTTGCGCACCTGTCCGTCGGCGGTGAGCCGCGTGCGGTCGCAGGCCGCGCAGAACGGCGCACTGACGCTGGCGATGATCCCGACGGTCTCGGGGCCGCCGTCGACGAGGAACCGCTCGGCGGGGGCACTCCCCCGGTCGGCGGCCGGCAGGGGCGTCAGCTCCCAGCGCTGCGACAGGCGCTCGCGGATCTCGTCGGCGGAGATCATCTGCGTCCGGTCCCAGGCGTGCTGGGCGTCGAGCGGCATCTGCTCGATGAAGCGCAGCTCGTAGCCGCGCTCGAGGCACCACGCGAGCACGTCGGCGACCGACTCGTCGTTGATGCCGCGCATCGCGACCGCGTTGACCTTGACCGGCGTCAGGCCGGCGTCCGACGCGGCCTTGAGGCCCGCCTCGACGTCGGCGAGGCGGTCGCGACGGGTCAGCTGCGTGAAGGTCTCCGAGTCGATGGTGTCGAGGCTGACGTTGACCCGGTCGAGGCCGGCCTCCTTGAGCCCGATGGCGACGCGCTCGAGGCCGACGCCGTTCGTCGTCATCGCGATCTTGGGACGCGGCTCGAGGGCCGCGATGCCGGCGACGAGCTCGACGAGCGATCGGCGCAGGAGCGGCTCGCCTCCGGTGAGGCGGACCTGCGTGATGCCGTCGCGCACGAAGACGCCGATGACCCGCAGCATCTCCTCGTCCGTCAGCATCTCGGTCTTGGGCATCCACGGCAGGCCCTCGGCGGGCATGCAGTAGGTGCAGCGCAGGTTGCAGCGGTCGGTGACCGACACGCGCAGGTCGCGGGCCCGGCGCCCGAACTGGTCGGCCAGCCCTGCCGGTCGGACGCTCGGGTCGGGAAGGCGGGTCATGTGCTCCACTCTAGGCCGGGTATTGCTGCGACCCGGTCTGCTGGTGATGCCGATGTTGCCCCAGGCCACTGAACTGCGCTGATGTGACGTCTGGCTCGTTGGTCAGGCCGACGGCGCCGGGCCGCTGTCGGAGCTCCTGCGGACTCGTTGCGGACTGCACGGTGCGTCAGCCCGAGACCAACGGCGCCGCTGCCGTCATTGCCCAGCGTCCCTGATTCCTGGTGGAGCTCTGCTACGGCGACGGGGGCATGAGGGAGGCGATGTTGCCATAGGCGCGCATCGCGTCGATCCGATCTGCCGACAGGTCGTAGGCGACGCAGAAGGGAATGCGTTCCCCGCCGTCGGTGCCGGCGCACGTTCCTTCGAGGTAGGCGACGCCCTGGGCGGACACCAGTCGACGTGTGCTCAGATCCGGCATGCGAGCGTGCAACCCGTTGATGGCCTCTTCCACGGCCCCAGCACCGCGGACTACCGCGCCGCTCTGAATCGTGGTCCACGTGACGTCGTCGGTGAAGAACTGCTGGAAGCGGCCCGTACCGAGGGCTGTGAAGTAGGCGGACATCGTCTGGCTCGTGTCGTCGGTCGACATCCGGGCTCCCTGCTTCGGGAAATGATGGAAGGGCCCACTCAGTGTGCTCCGGCTACTGCTGCTCCGCCACAGTCCGCTGCGCCCGAAGCCATCTGGGGTGCCTGACCACGTACCGATCGTCGCGCGTGCGATCGCGAGGGACGAGAGGCGGCGAGGTGCTCGTGTCACGTCGGTCGTCCGCTGAACAGCACCGGCTGGTGCTACGGCTGCCAGTCCGCACGTGGCGCGCTGTGGTCCCCGCCTGTCAGCCGAGGGACGGAGTGTGTCGGGTTGATCTGCGCGGCCTCCAGCGACGTGTCAAACCCGAGCAGCGCCTCCGCAGCGGCCGGGGACGCAGCGGCCGTTCGCGCCGCGGCTTCGAGCACGGAAGCACCATACGTGGTGGTGTCCGCACGATGCTTGCCCGCGGGCTCGGGCGCGCTTCCAGGTGCTCCGCCCGGCCGTCGGAGAACTCGCAGCAGGTACACCGGGTCGTCGTCCTGCGCGCGGGCGGCGGCGCGGGCCAGCTCTTCCGGGTCAGCGCTCGTCGGCCTGTGCTCTTCGGGCACGTCACGACACAGGCGCCGGTACACCGCTTCACGCGTGGCGACGGGGAGCTGAGCGAACACCTCGGCGTGGACGAGGTCGAACACCTGCGGCGTTGAGACTCGGAGCAAGTACTTGTACTTGGCCATGTCCAGGGCCACCTCGGCCTCTGATCCGCTGTCGTCGGACGGGTGTGGAATCAAGCGCCGCAGCCTGCCTTGAAGGTTCATGACCGCTCCTTCAGCTCGTCGTGCCAGCCTACCCGCGCGCCTCTGACGACGGGCCTCGATCCACGGCGCGGCATCGGTGAGCTGCGCGTCCGAGCTCGGTCTCGGCCGGGTCGAGGTCATCCGCCGCCCTCTCTGACCAGGAGCGGGCGCTCAGACGTGAACACGCCGAGAAACTCATCGAAAGGAACGTATTGAAAGATCCCTTTCGAAAGAGTAGTTTCATCACATGCCACCGACCCGCCGCCGCGTCACCGATGCCGACGCCCTGAAAGCGCTCGCCCACCCCCTCCGGATGGCCCTGCTGGGCGCCTTGGTCACCGAGGGGCCGCTCACTGCCAGCCAGGCGGCGGCGCTGCTCTCGGAGTCTCCGTCCAACTGCTCCTGGCACCTGCGCAAGCTCGCCGAGCACGGCTTCGTCCGCGAGGCCCGCGGCGGCACCGGCCGCAACCGGCCTTGGCAGGCGGTCAGCGACGGGCTCGAGTGGGGCGACGACGTGGAGGGCGTGACGGACCCCGACCCCACGGACCGGATGGCCGCGGACGCCCTCACCGACATGGTCCTCGAGCGGGAGCTGCAGCGCTTCCGGGCGGCCCGCGCGGCCCGAGACAGCGAGCCGGCGCCCTGGCGCGACGCCACCGGGCTGGTGCAGTCCCAGCTCTGGCTGACGGCCGAGGAGGCGCAGGGGCTCAAGCGGGAGCTCACCGACCTGCTGCAGCGGCACCTCGACCGGTCCGGCCATCCCGAGCACCGACCCGACGACGCCCGGTTGGTGTCCCTGGTCGGCTGGCTGGTGCCGAGCGGCCCGCACCGTCTCCGGCCGGTCCCGGCCGACGGCGCCACGCCGCCCGAGCCGTCCCGCACCACCGCACACACCCACTCGAGCGAGGAGACCACGCGATGATCCGGACCACCTTCCGCACACCCGGGTTCGGCCGGCTCTTCGCCGGTCTGACCGCCAGCATGTTCGGCGACTCGCTGATGCTGATCGTGCTGAGCATGTGGGTGAAGACCCTCACCGGCTCGAACGGAGCAGCTGGGCTGACCTTCCTGTGGATGACGGCCCCCGCCCTGCTGGCACCCCTGTTCGGGTACATCGTGGACCGGGTCGCCCGGCGCACGTTCCTGGTGGTCGCCAACGTCGCGTCGGCCGCGATGATGCTGCCCCTGCTCCTGGTGCACGACGCCGGCGACGTGTGGATCGTGTACGCCGTCGCCTTCTGCTACGGCACCTCCTTCGTCGTGGTGCCCGCCGCACTCAACGGCCTGCTCAAGGAGATGCTCGCCGAGGACGTGCTGGTGGAGGCGAACGCGTCGCTGAGCGTGACCCGCGAGGCGCTGCGTCTGGTCGGTCCGCTGCTGGGAGCCGCCACCTTCGCATTCGTCGGGGGCGGCGCGGTGGCGATGGTCGACGCGGCCACCTTCCTGTGCGCGGCCGTGGCCATCGCCGGGCTCCGGGCGGGCGACCGGCCCGAGCCGGCAGGGCAGCCGCAGCACTGGCGCGCGGAGGTCGTCGAGGGGGCGACCTTCATCCGCCGGACCCCGGTGCTCCTGCACACCACGCTCGCGCTGGCCCTGGCGCTGCTGGTGATCGGGTTCGCCGAGTCCGCGGTGTACGCCGTCGTGGAGGCCTTCGACAAGCCGGTCACCTTCGTGGGCCCGCTGCTCACCGTGCAAGGGGCCGGCGCGGTCGCCTCCGGACTCTTGGCCAGCAGGATCGTCCGGCGGTTCGGCGAGCCGGCCACCGTGATCGTCGGTCTGCTGGTCACCTCCCTGGGCCTCGCCGGGGTCGTGGCGGCGCAACAGACCTGGGAGCTCCTGGTCACCGTCGCCGTCCTCGGTGCCGGTCTCCCGCTGGTCATCGTCGCGTTCAACACCCTGCTCCAGAAGCGCACCCCGGGCCGGCTGATGGGGCGGGTCAGCACGTCGGTGGAGGTGCTGACCACCACCCCACAGGCCCTCTCGATCGCCACCGGTGCCCTGCTCGTGACGCTGCTGGACTACCGCACCATCTTCGCGCTGATGACCCTTGGCACGTTCGTCGCCGCCGGGTACCTCGCACTCACGTTGCGGGGCCGGCTGACCATGACTGCAGGTTCCGAGGCGCCCGCGGACCCGGACGTCGTCGCGGGCACGGTGCTGGCGGACCCGCCTACCGTCACCACGCTGCTGCCGGACCAGGAGGTCGCCGACGAGACCAGTTGGGCGACCGGCCGGCAGCCAGAACCCTCGCGCTGAGCGCCAGGCTCCGGCGACCGGACGCGTGACACCGTCGCCGTGGCCGTTGGCCCTCCTGGGGAGGCTCTGCGGACCGGGAGCGGCCGCGTGACGTCACCGCAGGTCAGAGACGGGCCGGTACTCGGGTCCGCCCCTGGGCCGGGTACCGTCGATTCGTGCTTCGACTCTGGCTGACGCGGCGCTGGCTGCTCTGGACCCTCGTCGCGGTCCTCTTCGGGGTCGCCTGCTTCTACCTCGGCCTGTGGCAGTGGCACCGCCATGTCGAGCAGCGGACCAAGGTCGATGCCATCGCCCGCAACTACGGCGCTGCACCGGTCGCCTTCGCTCCCCCCATGGTCGAGACGCCGATCCCGGCGGAGCGGCAGTGGACCCGGGTCGCGCTGACGGGCACGTATGCCGCCGGCCCGGACCTGCTCGTCCGTAACCGGACGCTCGACGCGACGGTGGGTTTCGAGGTGCTGACGCCGATGCAGACTGGCGACCTGACGCTCCTGGTCGACCGAGGCTGGGTGCCCAACGCGGACGACGCCGAGACCAGTCCGCCCGTCGACCCGCCGCCCTCCGGCCCGGTGCAGATCACCGGGTGGCTGCGCACCGGCGAGGTGAGCCTCGGCCGCGACCTGCCTCGGCCCCAGATGGCGAGCATCAACATCGCCGACGCGCGGACGCAGGTGCCGTCGCTGAGCCCGGTGGACGCGTACGTCGTCCTCGGCGCGCAGGTGCCGACCGCAGGCGCGGGCGAGCACCCGCTGCGTCTGCTGCCTCGCCCCGAGGAGGACCTGGGTCCCCACCAGGCGTATGCCTACCAGTGGTGGCTCTTCATGCCCGGCGGGGTCGTCTTCATCTTCTTCGCCATCCGGCGGGAGGCTGCGACCCGGCGCGCCGGGACGGCCGGACCCGACGCGGCTCCGGTCAAGCCGAAGAAGGTGCGCATCTGGGACGAGGAGGACGCCTGAGGACGAGCCCTCCCCCGCGCAGAGCCTCCCGGATGAGAAGGTCGACGTCCGAGCACGCCGTCACACCTTCAGAGGAGCCCGCATGGACATGCGCCTGGAACTCGTCCCGCTTCCGACCACCGACGTCGACGCCAGTTTGGCGTTCTACACCGAGGGCATGGGCTTCGTCCTCGACCACGACGTCGAGCCGGGCAACGGCATGCGCGTCGTGCAGCTGACGCCGCCGGGGTCGAGCTGCTCGATCGTCATCGGCGTCGGGATGAGCGCGCCCGACGCGCCGCGCGTGCAGAACCTGCACCTCGTCGTCGATGACATCGACGAGGCGCGGGAGATGCTGACCGGCAACGGGGTCGACGTCTCAGAGGTCCAGGACATGGGTGGCGTCAAGTACGCACACCTCAGCGACCCGGACGGCAACACGTGGGCGCTCCAGCAGCTCTCGCGATGAGCGGGCCCGCGGCACGACGATGACCACCGGCGACTCCGCGCCTGACCACCTCCGGCTGCTCGCCCGACCGACCGTCGCCGAGCGGCGGGCCCAGCTGCCCGGCGACGCCCTCGTGCCCGCCGACGTCGTCATGGACCGGGCCTTCACCGTGTCGGGCTCGCCCGAGCGGGTCTGGCCGTGGCTCCTCCAGCTCGGCAAGCGGCGCGCCGGCTGGTACCTCCCGCGGACCGTCGAGCGAGCCGTCCCGCGGTCGCGCCGGGCCGTCCGTCACCTCGACCCAGCCCTCCAGGCGCTCGCGGTCGGCGACGTCATCCCCGACTGGGGCGGTGCCGACGCGACCTTCACGGTCGTCGAGCTCGAACCGGCCTCACACCTGCTCTTCGCCTCCACCCGAGGCCGCACCGACCTGACGTGGTGCCTCCGGCTGCAGCGGGCCGGCGGCGACCGCACCCGGGTCCACCTGCGGCTCCGCCTCGGCCCGGTGCGTCACCGGCGGCTGGCCCGAAGCCTCGGCGGCCTCGTGGACCTCGTCACCGTGGCCGGCCTCGCCGTCGGACTCGAGGAACGGCTGGTGCGCCACCGCGCCTGACCCGACGGCAGTGTCAGACGTGGTCGAGCGCGTCGCGCTCCAGCGCCGTGAGCTCACGCTCGGCTCGCCCGGGCCGCTCGACGGTCTGGTCGTCGAACTGCGTCGCGTGGAGGTCGGCGTACAGGCCACCCGCCGCGAGCAGCTCGGAGTGCCGGCCGGTCTCGACGACGCGGCCGTGGTCGAGCACGACGATGAGGTCGGCCTGGCGGATCGTCGAGAGCCGGTGGGCGATGACGATCGAGGTGCGCCCCTCGAGGGCCGCGTCGAGCGCCCGCTGCACCGCGACCTCCGACTCGGAGTCGAGGTGGGCCGTCGCCTCGTCGAGCACGACGACGTCGGGCGCCTTGAGCAGCAGGCGCGCGATGGCGAGCCGCTGCTTCTCGCCGCCGCTGAGCCGGTGACCGCGGTCGCCGACGACGGTGTCGAGACCCTCCGGGAGCTCCGCGACGAGGTCGCTGATCTGGGCGGCCCGGAGGGCCGCGTGGATCTCGTCGTCGGTGGCGTCGGGCCGGGCGTAGAGCAGGTTGGCCCGGATCGTGTCGTGGAAGAGGTGGGCCTCCTGGGTCACGACCCCGACGCGGTCGCGCAGCGAGGTCATCGCGACGTCACGCAGGTCGAGGCCACCGATGCGCACGACGCCCTCGCTCGGGTCGTAGAGCCGGGACACGAGCGACGTCAGGGTCGTCTTGCCGGCACCCGAGGGTCCGACGAGCGCGACGAGGTGGCCGGAGGGAGCCGAGACGGTGACGTCGTGGAGCACGACGCCGCTGCCGCGGCGGTCACCCGACGCCACGGACTCGAGGGAGGCGAGCGACACCTCGTCGGCGGACGGGTAGCGGAACGCGACGTGGTCGAGCTCGACCCCGAGGGGTCCGCTGGGCAGGTCGACGGCACCGGGCCGCTCCTTGACGAGCGGCTCGAGGTCGAGCACCTCGAAGACGCGCTCGAAGGAGATGAGCGCCGTCATGATGTCGACCCGGACGTTGGACAGCGACGTCAGCGGGCCGTAGAGGCGGGCGAGCAGCGCGGCCAGGGCCAGCAGCGTGCCGACGGAGAGCGTGCCGTTGACGGCCATGACGCCACCGAAGCCGTAGATCATCGCGGTGGCCAGCGCCGCGACGAGGGTGAGGGCGGCCATGAAGATCGTGCGGTTGAGCGCGATCTGGATGCCGATGTCGCGGACCCGGCCGGCGCGCTCGGCGTACTCGGCCCCCTCACGGGCGGGATTGCCGAAGAGCTTGACGAGCAGCGCACCGGCGACGTTGAAGCGCTCGGTCATCCGCGTGCCCATGTCGGCGTTGAGCGTCATCTGGCGGTGCGCGAGGCTCGCGAGCCGCTGGCCCATGAGCTTGGCCGGGATGAGGAAGAGCGGCACGAGCAGCAGCGAGCCCAGCGTCAGCTGCCACGACAGGGCGAGCATCGCCGCGATGACGAGCACCACCGACACGATGTTGGAGACGACGTTGGACAGCACGGACGTGAACGCCTGCTGGGCGCCGACGACGTCGTTGTTGAGCCGGGAGACCAGCGAGCCGGTCTGCGCGCGGGTGAAGAAGGCGATCGGCTGGCGCAGCACGTGTGCGAAGACCTGGGTGCGCAGGTCGTTGATCAGACCCTCACCGATGCGGGAGGAGTACCACCGCGAGATGACCGTCAGGACGGCGTCGGCGATGGCGATCACCGCGACGACGAGCGAGAGCCGGACGACGACGGACGAGTCCTTGGGGATGACTCCGTCGTCGACGAGGCTCTTGATCAGCAGCGGCACCGTGACGACGAGCACCGAGTCGACGACGACGACCGCGAGGAACGCGATGATCGCGCGGCGGTACGGCGCGGCGTACGTCAGGACCCGGCGACGGGTGCCCGGCGACAGGGTCCGTTCGGCCACCGACGAGTCGCGCGACATCGATCGCATCGCCATCCACGGCTGCATGCCCACGGCACAGACCTCCTTCAGTCCCTTGATCCAACCCCGAGGGACCGACAGCGATTCCCCCGGGGCCGGGATCAGCCGGGGCCGGGGCGCGACTCAGGCGCCGAAACCGCCGAGCATCGCCTGGAGCAGCCCCGTCTGGGCCTCCCGCTCGCGGGCGAGCTGCCCGTCGCGGTCTCCGTCCATCGCGCCCCGCAGCAGCGGCTTGAGCGCTCGCAGCGCGGGTGCCGGCGCTGCGAGCAGCGCCTCGACGAGGGAGCCGGTCACCTCCTCGAGGTCGGCCGCCGGTGCGAGCGTGCCGACGAGTCCGATGCCGTGCGCCTCGGGCGCCGAGACCTTGCGCCCCGTCGCACAGATCTCGAGGGCCCGGGCGTAGCCGACGAGGTGGACGAGCGGGCCGGTGCCCCCGAGGTCTGGCACGAGACCGAGGCTCGTCTCGCGCATGGCGAACCACGCGTCGAGCGCCGCGACGCGCAGGTCGGCCGCGAGCGCGAGCTGGAAGCCGGCGCCGATCGCGTAGCCGTGCACCTGCGCCACGACGACGGCCGGGCACTCCGCCCACGCGGTGAAGCCCTCCTGGTAGGCCGCGATCCCGCGCTGGACGGCCTCCGGGCCTCCCGCGGCGAGCTGGGCGACGCTCTCCTCCCCGGGCACCCCCTCCGGGGTGAACATGGCGGTGTCGATGCCGGCGGAGAAGGCGTCACCGGCCCCGCGGAGGACGACGACGCGTACGTCCTCGGGGACCGACCGCGCCTCGTCGGCGAGCGCCGCCCACAGTGACGGGGTCTGCGCGTTGCGCTTCTCCGGGTGGTCGAGCGTGAGGGTGCGGACAGGTCCGTCGGTCTCGACGACGAGGTGCGGATGCGTCATGGACGCAGGCTACCCGTGGGTCACGGCGAGGTCGTCGGGCTCAGGCCGCGACCGCCGGAACGACCCCGCGACCGACCGTCGCCGGCGGGACGACGCGCAGGACACCCCATCCAGTCACGGACGCAGGCTGGACCAGCTCGACCCGGAAGACGCGCGCACAGTCCAGGCACGACCACGCGGAGGTGGGGTCCGGGAACGGCGTCAGGTCCTCGCCCGAGCAGTACGGGCAGGTGAGGTGGTGGTCGCTGGGCATGGCACACAGTGTCCCGATCGACCCACCCAGATACAATAACCGTCCATTATGTGAGCCCAACTATTTGCTTATGTATGCCGGAGGCGGGCTCACTGCCCCAGGGCACCCACCGCTCGAGCCACGACGAGCAAGGACGTGAGCAGCGCGGCCGTCGCCTCGAGACCCATGAGGGACTTGGCCCGGGCCGACAGCGGCATCGTGTCGGTGGGGCTGAACGCGCTCGAGTTCGTCAGGGACACGTAGAGGTAGTCGACGAGCTCCGGCCGCCAGTTGCTCCGGGCGCTCGAGGTCGCGGCGACCTCGGTGATCGCGTCCTGGTTCTCGTCCTGCGAGAAGCGCCAGTCGGCCGGCGGGAGCCGGTCGCGCACGACCGTGTGTCGCGCGACCGGTCCCCCACGGTCGATCTCCCAGAAGAGCAGGCCGAAGCCGATGACGTTGGTCAGCCACACCTGCATGCCGGCCAGCAGCAAGGGCAGGCCGCCCGGCTCGGACGAGGTGAGGCTCCGCACGAGCATGCCGAGCGCGAAGAGGTTCGTCGCGATGACCACGCACGCGAGGGCGATGGAGACGCCGCGGGACCAGCGCGTCTGACGGACCAGGCGGCGAGGGTTCGTCACGACGAGCGCGCCGAGCAGCACGAGCTCGAGGGCGGGGATAGCCAGCCGGGGGCCGACGAGAAGGCTCTCCGGCAGCACGGCGTACGCCAGCGCTGCCACGACGACCGCGAGCGCCGGCCACAGGCGGTTCTCGCCGGCGCTCGAGCGTGGCTCACGCCGCCGTCGTCGCCCCGCGCTCGGTGTCATGGCGCCAACGTAGCCAGTGGCGCCCCGCGACGGGTGCCGACAGGCTCAGGCGAGCGAGATGAGGTCGAGGTAGTCCGGTCCCCAGAGGTCCTCGACGCCGTCGGGCAGCAGCAGGATGCGCTCGGGCTCGAGTGCCTCGACGGCCCCTTCGTCGTGGGTGACGAGCACGACGGCACCCTCGAAGGTCGACAGGGCCCCGAGGATCTCGGCCCGCGAGGCAGGGTCGAGGTTGTTCGTGGGCTCGTCGAGGAGCAGCACGTTGGCCGCCGAGACGACGAGCAGGGCGAGCGACAGGCGCGTCTTCTCGCCGCCCGAGAGCACGCCCGCGGGCTTGTGGACGTCGTCGCCCGAGAAGAGGAAGGAGCCGAGCACCTTGCGCACCTCGGTCTCGCCGAGCTCGGGCGCCGCCGACTTCATGTTCTCGAGGACCGTGCGACCGACGTCGAGGTTCTCGTGCTCCTGGGCGTAGTAGCCGAGGCGCAGCCCGTGACCGGGCTCGACTTCGCCGGTGTCGGGGGTGTCGACGCCGGCGAGCATCCGCAGCAGCGTCGTCTTGCCGGCACCGTTGAGGCCGAGCACCACGACCTTGCTGCCGCGGTCGATGGCGAGGTCGACGTCGGTGAAGACCTCGAGCGAGCCGTACGAGCGGGAGAGCCCCGACGCGCGCAGGGGGGTCTTGCCGCAGGCGGCCGGCTTGGGGAAGCGGAGCTTGGCCACCTTGTCCTGGACCCGCTCGCCCTCGACGCCGGCGAGGAGTCGTTCGGCGCGCTTGGCCATGTTCTGGGCCGCCGTCGCCTTGGTGGCCTTGGCGCGCATCTTGTCGGCCTGCGCCATGAGCGCGCCGGCCTTCTTCTGGGCGTTCTGCAGCTCGCGGCGGCGGCGCTTCTCATCCGTCTCGCGTGCCTGGAGGTAGGTCTTCCAGCTGACGTTGTAGACGTCGAGGGCCGAGCGGTTCGCGTCGAGGTGGTAGACCTTGTTGACGACGGCGTCGAGCATCTCGGCGTCGTGGCTGATGATGATGAGCCCGCCCTTGTAGGCGCGGAGATACTCCCTCAGCCAGATGATCGAGTCGGCGTCGAGGTGGTTGGTCGGCTCGTCGAGGAGCAGGGTCTCGTTGCCGGAGAAGAGGATCCGCGACAGCTCGACGCGGCGACGCTGGCCACCCGAGAGGGTTCCGAGCGGTTGGCCGAGGATCCGCTCCTCGAGGTTGAGGGCGCTGGCGATGGACGCGGCCTCGGACTCGGCGGCATACCCGCCCTGGGCCTCGAACTCCACCTCGAGCCGGGTGTAGGCCCGCATCGCCTTGTCGCGAACCTTCTCGTCGTCACTGCCCATCCGCTCCTCGGCCTCGGCCCGCTGGCGCACGATGGCGTCCAGGCCGCGGGCGGAGAGGATGCGGTCGCGGGCGAGCATGTCGAGGTCGCCGGTGCGGGGGTCCTGCGGCAGGTAGCCGACGGCGCCCGTGCGGGTCACCGTGCCCGCGGCCGGCTGGCCCTCCCCGGCGAGCACCTTGGTCAGGGTGGTCTTGCCGGCACCGTTGCGTCCGACGAGGCCGATGCGGTCGCCCGCGTCGATCCTGAAGCTGGCGTCCTCGACGAGCAGGCGCGCCCCAGCGCGCAGCTCGATCCCGGTGGCGACGATCACGGCATTCCTCCTATCGGTGCCGCACTACGTCAGCGGCCGGACAACCCCTCCAGTCTAGGAGCCGCGAAGGGGTGCTCTCGACGCGTTATCCGTGCGGCGACCTCGTGGCAGGCCGCGCACCCGCACGTGCGGGAGGCGTGCATCGTGCCGACGTTCCGCTGGGTGCCGGGCTCCCAGAGCTGCTCGCGTATGCCGCCGGGCGAGGTCACGGTCGGCAGCAGCGTCGGGGTCGGGTGGGGGTCGGCCGAACCGGTCCGGCAGCACCGGCACGGCGTGTAGCCGCCGTTCCCGGGCTCGTGCCACGCCTGCTGGTGGCCGCAGCCGCGGCACAGGTGGACGAGGACGCTCATGCCGGGTCGGCACCCTCTCCGTTCGAGGTGATCGCGTCAGGCACGTCGGTGACGCCATCACCTCGAACCAGGGGCGCGACGGGCATGAGGACGGAGAAGCCCGCCCCGTCACCGCGGATCGCCAGGGGGCGGTGCGGACCGTCGAGCACGAGCGTCGGCCGGGCGCCCGCGACGGCGAGCGCCTCGTGGAGGAACTCGGGGTCGACGAAGACGGCTGCGTCACCGGCACCGACGCCACGCGGCTCGGCCACGTGGACCGAGCCGTCACGCACGACGAGGCCGACCGTCTGCGCCTCCACCGGCAAGCGAGCCTGCAGGCCGTCGGCGTCGACGGCATCCCGACCCGCGTCGGTGGCCACGATGCTGCGGTAGTCGGGGAACGAGCCGGCGACCACCGGGGTCGCGGCCAGCTCACCGTCGACGAGCGCACCCACCTGCCCCGGGCGCACGTCGAGCTCGACCACGGCGTCCGCGTCGATGCGGCCGCACCTCTCGGCGACCCGGTCGGCCCAGCCGAGCGGGACGACGGCGGACACCGGGTGGTCCGGCGAGGCCGTCGGTGGGATGACGACGGGAGCCCACCCGACGGCGAGGCGGTAGCGGTCGGTGGCGACGCACCGCACCTCGGCGCCGCACACCTCGACGAGGATCCCCGTCAGGACGCGCAGGTCCACCCCGTCGGGGGCGCCCGCCACCGGCTCCCCCGGCGCCACGGCGAACCGGACCGCGCCCAGGGCCGCGGCGAGATCAGCGGCACGGACCGTGACCCGACAGGCCTCCGAGCCCGCGTGGTCGCGCTCGGCGAGGAGGGCCAGGGTGCGCACGATCTCGCGCCGGGCATCCGCCAACCCGTCGACGAGGCGCTGCTCGTGGGCGGTGACGACGTCCGCGGCAGCTCCGGACGCACCCCGCGCGTCCTCGTCGAGCACGAGCGCGACCTCGGCGAGCGGCATACCGACCCGGCGCAGCGACGCGAGGAGACGGGCGGCGCGCACCTGCGCGACGGCATACCTCCGGTAGCCCGTCAGGGCGTCCACGTCGGCCGGGACGAGGACGCCCTCTCGGTCGTAGAAGCGCAGCGCGCTGGCGGTGAGGCCACTCCGACGGGCGACCTCCCCGATCGTCAGGAGGCGGTCGTCGACGGCAGCGGGCTCGGGCTCGGCGGGCATGACGAGAAGACTGGGCCCTCGACCGGGTCGAAGGTCAAGCGGTCAGTGGGTCGAGTCGGCGACGGCGTCCGCGACGGCGTCCGCGTCCGCCCGTCGTCCATCCGTCACCGTCGTGGCCCCCACGACGACGGCCCCGGCGAGCGAGATGCCGGCGGTCACCCAGGCCGCGACGTTCCAACCGGCCACGAGCCCCGACGCCCCCGAGCCGGTCCCCGCGTGCGCCGCGACGACGACGGCGACCACCGTGACCCCGATGGACGAGCCGAGGTAGCGGGCCGTGTTGTTCGCGCCGCTACCCATCCCGCCCCGCCCCGGCGGCACGCTCGCGACGGCCTCACGCCCGAGAGCGGCGTTGAGGACCCCACTACCCACCCCGGCGACGAGCAGCCCGGGCAGGAACCGGGCCCAGGAGGACCCGGGCGTGATCCCCGACAGCGCGAGCTGACCTGCGGCCACGACGACCAGCCCACCCGCCAGCTGCGCCCTGCCGGACCACCCGGCCGGCAGCCGCCGGGCCAAGAGGGCGAACACGACGCTCGTCCCGGACCAGGCGAGGAAGAGGACGGCGGAGGTCGTCGGGGGCAGACCGAGAGCCAGCGCGAGGAATCCGGGGAGGAACGACAGCAGGCCGATCGCGCCGGCACCGGTCGCGAGCGCAGCCGCGCTCGCGGCGACGAACCGGCCGTCACGGAAGAGGGACGGGTCGACCATCGGGAAGGACGTGCGCCGCTCGGCCACCACGAACGCGGCAGCCGAGGCCGCGCCGAGACCGAGCAGGACGAGGACCTCCGGCCGGCCCCACCCGTTGCGCCCTTCGACGAGCGCCGCGAGGAAGCCCGTGGTCGCAATGGCGAGCAGCGTCGCGCCCCACGCGTCGAGCGGTCGACGTTCGTGCGACCGGGTCTCGTCCAGCCGGCGTCGTGCGACTGCGGCCAGGCCGAGCGCCGCCACGGCGAGGACGACGTACGTGTCGCGCCACGACGCCCAGCGGTCGAAGGCGCTCGCGACGAGCGGGCCGAGGGCGATGCCGCCTCCGACACTCGCACCCCACACCCCGCTCGCGGCCGCCCGGGCCGCCCCGGGCTCGAACCAGTGGGCGACGAGGCCCAGGCTCGCCGCGATGACCGCCGCGGCGCCGATGCCCTGGCCGACCCGGGCGAGGACGAACACGAGCGTGCCTCCGGCGAGAGCGGCGGCGAGGCTCGATGCCGCAAGGACGACCAGGCCACCCACGAGGACGCGACGCCGACCGCGGTCGTCGGCCAGGGTCCCTGTCGTCAGCAGTGCCGCCCCGAGCCCGATGCCCATCGAGCTGAGGATCCACGTGCGTCCGGCGACGTCCGACCCGAGCGCCGCGGTGACCGAACCGACCGTGGCCAGAGGGGCCGTGAAGGCGACGAGGGCCAGGACGGTGCCCACCGCGGCCACGGCGAGCGCCCGCCGGGCCTGCTCTCCGGTTCGGGGCGCGGTCGCCCCGCGCGTCGTCGTATCGGGTGCTGCCTGCCGGGTGCGGCTCATGACGTCCTCCATGGTCTCGATTGGTCTGTTGAACAGACCAAGGCGTACCTTCATTCCATGGCACTCGGGACGGACTACAGCGGACAGGACTGCTCGCTCGCCAAGGCACTCGAGGTCGTCGGCGAGCGGTGGTCGCTGCTGCTCGTTCGCGACGCCTTCCTCGGCGTCACCCGTTTCAGCGACTTCCGGCGCCGCCTCGACATCTCCAAGGCGGTCCTCAGCCAACGGCTCGGATCGCTCGTCGAGGCCGGCGTCCTCGAGCGCCGGATGCACGGCGGACACGACGCATACGTCCTCACCCCCTCCGGCGAGGCGCTCTGGCCGGCCGTCCACGCCCTCACGCGCTGGGGGGACGCCACGACGTCCACGCGGGGGCCGCGGCGGCTCTTCCGCCACGTGCCCTGCGACGCCGACGTCGACGTGTTCGGTCGCTGCCCCGTCTGCGGAACGACACCACCCGCGGCCGAGCTCGAGACCCGGCCCGGACCGGGAGCCGGCACGGACCCGCCCGCCAACCCGCTGTCCGCGAGGCTCCGGGAGCCCCACCGCCTGCTGGCGCCGCTGCGCGAGTGAGGGGGCGTAACGCGGGAGACACATCGATGCAGCACGATGTTCCCCATGAACAGCCCCCTGCCCCCGGGTGAACCGCTCAGTGCGGAGCACGCGCGGCTCATCGACTCCCCCGGCCACGACGCCCCGTGGCGCCTCTGGGGCCCCTACCTCTCCGGCCGGCAGTGGGGCACGGTCCGCGAGGACTACTCGGCCGAGGGCAAGGCGTGGTCGGAGTTCCCCTTCGACCAGGCCGTGTCGCGCGCCTACCGCTGGGGCGAGGACGGGCTCGGAGGCATCAGCGACCGCTTCGGCTTCCTCAACTTCTCCGTCGCCCTGTGGAACGGCAAGGACCCGATCCTCAAGGAGCGCCTCTTCGGCCTGACGAACGAGGAGGGCAACCACGGCGAGGACGCCAAGGAGTACTGGTGGGCCCTCGACGGCACCCCGACGCACTCGTGGATGCAGTGGCTCTACCGCTACCCGCAGGCCGAGTTCCCCTACGAGCAGCTGCGGCGCGAGAACCGCGAGCGCACCCGCGACGAAAGGGAGTTCGAGCTCGGCGACACGGGCATCCTCGACGACCACGAGTTCTTCGACGTCACGATGACCTATGCCAAGGCCGAGGCCGACGACATGTGCATCCGGATCTCGGCGACCAACCACGGGCCGGCTGCCGCGCCGCTCCACGTGCTGCCGACGATCTGGCTGCGCAACACCTGGTCCTGGGGCGTCGACGACCGCGTCACCGAGCTGCGCGAGATCCGCCGCAACGGTCGCCCGACGCGTGGCTACCGCGCCGCCGAGGTGACGCACGGCTTCCTCGGCCGCTACGTCCTTGCGGCGTCCGGCTCCCCCACGACGCTCTTCTGCGACAACGAGACGAACGCCCGGCACGTCTTCGGCGACCGGGCGCTCGCGAACCAGTCGCTCTACCCGAAGGACTCGATCAACGAGCGGGTCGTCCACGGCCGCACCCAGGCCGTCAACCCCGGCGGCTACGGCAGCAAGTGCTCGTTCTGGTACCGGTTCGACGCCGTCGAGCCGGGTGAGACCGTCACGGTCGACCTGCGCCTCGCGACCGGCGACCCCGGGATCGAGTGGTTCGGCGAGCCGTTCGAGGAGGTGCTCGGCTCCCGGTCGGCCGAGGCCGACGAGTTCTACGGGCACGTCATCGACGCCTCTCTCGACGAGGCCGACCGCCACGTCGCGCGCCGGGCGTACGCCGGCCTCCTCTGGGGCAAGCAGCTCTACCGCTACGACGTGCGCCAGTGGGTCGACGGCGACCCCGTCGGCCCGGCGGTGGCCGAGTCGCGCAGGAAGGGCCGCAACGAACACTGGAAGCACCTCGCCCTCGCCGACATCATCTCGATGCCCGACGAGTGGGAGTACCCGTGGTTCGCCGCGTGGGACCTCGCGTTCCACACGATCCCGCTCGCCCACGTCGACCCGGAGTTCGCCAAGGAGCAGCTGCTCCTCATGTGCCGCGAGTGGGCCATGCACCCGAACGGCCAGCTCCCGGCGTACGAGTGGGAGTTCGGCGACGTCAATCCGCCGGTCCACGCGTGGGCGGCCTGGCACGTCTACCGCATCGACGGCTACCGGGACCGCGAGTTCCTCGTCCGCGTCTTCACCAAGCTGCTGCTCAACTTCGCGTGGTGGGTCAACCGCAAGGACGCCAACGGTTCCAACCTCTTCGAGGGCGGCTTCCTCGGGATGGACAACATCGGCCTGTTCAACCGCTCCGCTCCCCTGCCGCCGGGCTTCCGCCTCGAGCAGTCCGACGCGACGAGCTGGATGGCCTTCTACTGCCAGCAGATGCTCAAGATCGCCCTCGAGCTCGCGCGCACCGACAAGGCGTGGGACGACGTCGCGACGAAGTTCCTCGAGCACTTCCTCTCGATCGCCCAGGCGATGCGGCACTTCGGGTCCAGCGACAAGTCGCTGTGGCACGAGGAGGACGGCTTCTACTACGACGTCCTCGTGCAGCCCGACGGGCGCGCGCCGCACATGCGGGTGCGCTCGATGGTCGGCCTGCTGCCGATCCTCGGTGCGACGGAGATCCCATCGTGGGTCGTCGACGAGTGCCCCGACGTGACGAGCCGCTTCCAGTGGCTCCAGCAGCGCCGGCCCGAGCTCGTCAAGCCGATGCTCGCCCGCGAGGACGGCAAGATGCTGCTCACGCTCGTGCCGCCGAAGCGCCTGCGCCGCATCCTCGAGCGGATGTTCGACTCAGAGGAGTTCTTGTCCCCCTACGGGATCCGGTCGCTGTCCGCCGCGACGCGCCAGGCCGTGACGGCGACGCTCGGCAGCGAGACCGTCTCGATCGAGTACGAGCCGGGCGAGTCGCGCACCGGCATGTTCGGCGGCAACTCCAACTGGCGCGGGCCGGTCTGGTTCCCCACGAACGTCCTGCTCGCGGACAAGCTGCGCACCTACGGCCGCTACTTCGGCGACGACTTCCGGATCGAGATCCCGACCGGCTCGGGCGACTGGCGCACGCTCGACGAGGCGGCCGACGTCATCGACGGCGGCCTGACGGCGCTCTTCCGCCCCGTCGACGGCCGCCGCCCCTCCGACGGCAAGCGCATCGAGTCCTCGCCGGACCCGCTGTGGTCAGCGCACCCGACGTTCTCGGAGTACTTCGACGGCGACACCGGCGAGGGCCTCGGCGCGACGCACCAGACCGGGTGGACCGCCCTCGTCGCGCACCTGCTCAACCCGCGGCTGCCCCCCGACCCGCGCACCATGGGCTGGGCCTGAGCGACACGGCATACGTCCTCGGTCGGTCCGGGCGTGCCCGGCGGGTCGCAGAGGGCGTATGCCGTCCGGCGGGCGAGGCGTGTCGGGTGACCCGCCGCGCTCGGGTAGCGTGAGCCAGCGTGAACGCGCCCATCTCCGTTCGTGACATCTCCGCAGCCGAGCACCTCGCCTGGCTGCGATCCCAGCCCTCGGCGAGCTTCCTCCAGACGCCGGCCTGGGCCGACGTCAAGAAGGAGTGGCGCGCCGAGTCGGTCGGCTGGTTCGAGGGCGAGGAGATGGTCGGCGCCGCGCTCGTGCTGCACCGCTCGCTCCCACGCCTGAAGCAGTCGCTGGCCTACGTGCCCGAGGGTCCGTGCATCGACTGGGCCTCACCGCGTCTCGTCGAGCTGCTCCGCGCGCTCCGCGACCACCTCAAGGCCAAGGGTGCCTTCGCGCTGAGGCTCGGGCCGCCCGTGGCGACGCACCGCTGGCGCACGGCCACGATCAAGGCGGCCATCGGCGACCCGGACATCCGCCGCTACGACGACGCGACGCCCGACGTCGTCGAGCCGGTGGGCACAGCGGTCGTCGCCGAGCTGCAACGGCTGGGCTTCCGCCACCTCAGCCCCGACGACGGCTTCGCCGCCGGTCAGCCGGAGTACGTCTTCCAGGTGCCGCTCGCGGGCCGCACCGAGGCCGACGTGCTCGCCGGCATGAACCAGCTGTGGCGCCGCAACATCAAGAAGACCGCGAAGAACGGCGTCACGGTCCGGGTCGGGGACGCCTCCGACCTGCCGGCCTTCCACCGCACCTACGTCGAGACGGCCGAGCGCGACCGCTTCACGCCGCGTGGTCTCGCCTACTTCGAGCAGATGTACGCCGCGCTGTCGGCCGAGGACCCCGAGCGGATCCGCGTCTACCTCGCCGAGCACGAGGGCGACGTCCTCGCGGCGACGATCTTCATCCGGGTCGGAGAGCACGCCTGGTACTCCTACGGCGCGTCGACCTCGGCCAAGCGAGAGCTGCAGGGCTCGACGGCCATCCAGTGGCGGATGATGCAGGACTCGATCGCAGCCGGCGCCGGCGTGTACGACCTGCGCGGCATCACCAACACCGTCGACGAGGCCAACGCGCACATCGGGCTCATCCGCTTCAAGGTCGGCACCGGTGGCGAGGCCGTGCGGCTGGCCGGCGAGTGGGACCTGCCGCTGAACCGCTTGCTCTACAAGGCTTTCGACCTCTACATGAAGCGGCGGTGATCGGCCGTGTCCTTCGTCCTCCACGTCGACGGTGAGCGCTGGCGTGCCGGCCACGACCGTTTCGTCGCCGAGCACCCCGGCGTCGTCCCCGTCGTCAAGGGCAACGGCTACGGCTTCGGTCGTGACCTCCTCTGCGCCGAGGCCGCCCGCCTCGGGGTGCCGATGGTCGCGATCGGCACCTACGCCGAGCTGCCTTCTGCGCTGGGCGCGTTCGGCGGTGACGTGCTCGTCATGGAGCCCTACCGTGCGGCCGTCCACGCCGACCTGCCCGACCTCGCGAACCGCCGCGTCGTGCACACCGTGACGACCGAGTCCGACCTCGGGAGCCTTCGCGAGGTGCTTTCGGACGCACGGGTCGTCGTCGAGGGCCTGACGTCGATGAACCGCTACGGCACGCCCGTCGCCGACGTGGCCGGTCTGGCCGGCGCCGCCGACGCGGTCGGGGTCACGCTGCACCTGCCGCTCGGGACCGGCCACGTCGAGGAGATCTCGCGCTTCATCGCCGCGGTCCCCGGCGTGCGCACGTGGTTCGTGTCGCACGTCTCGCCAGCCGAGCTCGCCGCTCTCGCAGCGCGTTTCCCCGAGCACGAGTTCCGGCCGCGCATCGGCACCGACCTCTGGTACGCCGACAACGGCTCCTACGAGGTCCGCGCGCAGGTGCTCGACGTGCGCCCCGTCACCAAGGGCACGCGAGTCGGTTACCGACAGCGAGCGGTCGCCGCGGGCCACCTCGTCGTCGTCAGCGGCGGCACGTCGCACGGCGTCGCCATGGAGAGCCCGTCGTCGGCCGCCACGGCACGGTCGCGTGCCATCGCCGTCACCGAGGGTGTGCTCGAGGCAGCGCACCGGGTGCGGTCGCCCTTCACGGTGTCGGGCGTCATGCCGCGCTTCGCCGAGCCGCCGCACATGCAGTGCAGCCTGCTCGTGCTGCCGGCCGGCGTCGCTCCCCCACGGATCGGCGACGTCGTCCCGGTCCGGATGCGCCTGACGACGACGAACCCGGACGCCGTCGTCGTCTCCTGACATGGCACAGCGACGGCAGGAGGGACGTCTCGCGGACGTCCCGCGGACGCCGACGCGTCCATGCGGGTCGGAACTAGGGCCGCGCCGTCGTCGGGATCGTGAGGACCTCGGCGCCGTCGTCCGTGATGGCGATCGTGTGCTCGCTGTGGGCCGTGTGGCTGCCGGTGGCGCTCCGGAGCGTCCACCCGTCGGCATCGGTCACGAGCTCGGCGGTGCCGGCCATGACCCAGGGCTCGAGGGCGAGCAGGAGTCCGGGGCGCAGCGTGTAGCCGCGGCCCGGGCGGCCGGTGTTCGACACGTGCGGGTCCTGGTGCATCGTCGACCCGACGCCGTGGCCGCCGAACTGCGTGTTGATCGGGTAGCCCGCGTCGGAGAGGACCGAGCCGATGGCATACGAGAGGTCCCCGACGCGGGCGCCCGGCCCGGCCGCGGCGATGCCGGCGGCGAGCGCACGCTCGGTGGCCCCGATCATCGCGACGCTCTCCGGAGGCCGGGACCCGCCCACGACGAAGCTGATCGCGGAGTCGGCGACGACCCCGCCCAGGTTCACGGCGAGGTCGAGCGACAGCAGGTCGCCGTCGGCGAGCGACCGGTCGTGAGGCAGCCCGTGGAGCACGGCGTCGTTGACCGAGGTGCAGATGTAGTGGCCGAACGGGCCCCGCCCGAAGGACGGCGCGTAGTCGACGTAGCAGGACGCGGCTCCCGCCTCGAGGATCATGGCCTTCGTCCAGCCGTCGATGTCCAGGAGGTTCGTGCCCACGGCAGCGCGGCCCTTGAGGTCTTGCAGGATGTCGGCGACGAGAGCTCCGGCGGCCCTCGCGCGGGGCAGCTCGGAGGGGCTGAGGATCTCGATCATGCGGCGCCTTTCGATGCGACTGCGGTGCGACCAATAACTATCCCGGCCATGTTATCCCGGTCTAGGATCGTGGTCATGGTCAGGTTGCCGCTCACGCCCGCGGAGGTCGAGCGCGGACAGCGCCTCGGCGCCCTGCTGCGTCGGGCCCGCGGGGATCGCACGATGCTCGAGACCGCCCTCGAGGCACGGATCTCCCCCGAGACCCTCCGCAAGATCGAGTCCGGCCGCGTGGCCACCCCGGCCTTCCCGACGATCGCAGCGATCGCCGAGGTCCTCGGCCTGTCCCTCGATGCCGTGTGGGCCGAGATCAGCCCACCCGAGGCCGGCGCCGCCCCACGGGGCTCCGGTCCCGACCGTCGGGACCGCATCGCCTCGTAGGCCCTCGTGCCGACGACCGCCGGTCCTGCCATGCTGTCGGCATGGAACGCGTCCTCGGCATCGGCGGCTACTTCCTCAGGGCTGCGGACCCCACGGCCCTCAGCACCTGGTACCGCGAGGTCCTGGGACTGGACTTCGACGCCAACGGCCTGTGGCAGCAGGAGGCCGGGCCGACCGTGTTCGCCGCGTTCCCGGCCGACACGGACTACCTCGGCGCCCGCACCCAGCAGGTCATGCTCAACGTCCGGGTCGGCGACCTGGACGCCATGCTCGCCCAGCTGCGCGCCGCCGGGGCGGAGGTCGACGCCGAGAGCCAGGACCTGGCGGGCGTCGGGCGGTTCGGCTGGGTGACGGACCCGGAGGGCAACAGGATCGAGCTGTGGCAGCCCAGCTGACGACGGCTCGGGCCACAGGTCAGGCGCCCTCGCTCCCCTCGATGACGTCGAGGTCGCGCACGGCGTAGCGGTGGTGCTCCCACTCCTCCTCGAGGAGCGTGTGCAGGCACGAGAGCACCGTCTCGGGGTGGGCGGGGTCGTGCGGGTTCGGTCGGGACGACGCGAGCAGCTCGGGCGTGACGCCCGCGATGACGTCGCGCACCATCGCGACGCGGCCTGCCCGCGCCTCGAGGACCTCGCCGTAGGACGGTGCGTCCTGCGCGAGCACCGTCACGTCGAAGCCGTCGTCCGCGGTCGCAACGTCGATCAACCCGTAGGGGTGGTAGGGCTGCTCCTCCCCGAGGATCGCCTTGCGCAGCCACGTGTCCGTCGCCAGCACGAGGTGCCGCAGCGTCTGGGCGAACGACCACTCGCCGGCCACCGACACGTCCACCGTGCCGGACGGCATGGTGTCGACACGCGCGAGCGTGGCGGCCCAAGTGTGCTCCAGCCGGTCCCAGGCAGTGGCGAGTCCCTCCGGATCGGTCGCCCGCCGGTCGGCACGTCCGGGGAAACGACGGTTGAGCTCGGCATCGACGAGCGGGACCACGTCGACGCCGTTGACGAGCAGGACGTTCTCGCCGTCGAAGAGCCACGGCGCATCGATCTCCACGCCCTCCGCCTGCACGCCGCGCATGACGACGCCGGAGATGTCGGCGCCGACGAAGCGCGCGCCGCGCAGGTCCGTGTCGACGAACTCCGCTCCGTGCAGGTCGTCGGTCGAGCCGAAGGTTGCCATGACGTCTCCTCGTCGTACGCCGCGCAGGACGGCTCAGACTACCGATCGAGCGCGGCTCGGCTCGGGATCGGACCCACCTCGACGAGCTCGACCGTCACCGCCGGGCGATATCGTCGTCCCGGACGGTCGGCGTCCGGGAGGTGAGAGGTGTGCGGTACGACACGAGTCCCACGGCACGGGCCCTTCTCGCCCTAGAGGCCATCCAGGACAGCCCCGGCATCACGGCGGAGCGGCTCGGCGACCACCTCGGGGTCTCCGAGCGCGCCGCCCGTCGCTACGTCGCGATCCTCCGCGAGGCCGACCTGCCCATCGAGTCGGTGACCGGCCCACACGGCGGCTACCGGGTCGGCCGTGGGCTCCGTCTGCCGCCACTGATGTTCACGGCCGCCGAGGCGCTCGGCCTCGTCATGGCCGTGCTCGAGGGCCACCGCGGCGCCGCTGACCCGACCGAGCTCGTCGGGGCCGCCCTGTCCAAGATCCTGCGCGTGCTCCCCCAGCAGGTCGCCGAACCGGTGCGGGCGGTCCGCCGGGTCACCGGGCCCCCTCCGGACCCGAGCCTGCGCGTCGACCCTGCCGTGACGGCCCAGCTCGTCGAGGCGTGCACGAGGTCGCGCCGGGTGCGCCTCGACTACCGCCTCGAGGACGGCCGGCAGCGGCCCATGGAGATCGATCCGTGGGCCGTCGTCCTGCGTCACAGCCGGTGGTACCTCCTCGGCTGGTCGCAGACGAGCGACGCCCAGCGCGCCCTGCGCGTCGACCGGGTCCGGTCGGTCTTCACGACGTCGGTGACCTTCGACCCCCCGGAGGACCTGGACGCCCTGCGGACGCTGGAGGAGCACCTCCCCCAGGGCTGGCGCCACGACGTCGACGTCCTCCTCCGGGCCGACCTCGACGAGGCCACGCGATGGATCCCGCGCAGCCTCGGACGGCTCGAGCCGGTCGAGGGCGGGGTCCGGCTGAGGGCCACGACCGACGAGCCCGAGTGGTACGCCCGCCAGCTCGCCGTCACCCCGCTGACCTTCGAGGTGGTCGGGTCCCCCGCGCTCGTCCAGGCCACCGAGGACCTTGCCGCGCGGCTCGTGAAGTCGGCGGGCGCCGTCGACGCCACCCCCAACGATCCCGCCGATCGCTGACCCGCCCCCAGCGGGTACGACACCGTCACGGCGGCCCGTGCAGCAGCCGACGTCCACAGGTCCCCGCGCACTAGGGTGATCTCGACCGGACCGGGGAGGCCCCCGGTCCCGACCCGAGGAGCGGCAGATGAGCTTCAACGACAGCGCCCAGCTCGACACCTCCCAGGTGCAGAGCGGCGGCAGCGGAGGTGGCGGCGGAGGCGGAGGCTTCCCCGGCGGCATCCAGGTCGGCGGAGGCATCGGCGGCCTCATCCTGCTCGTGCTCATGCTCATCTTCGGCGGAGGCAAGATCCTCGGTGGCGGCGGTGACTCCGCCACCGGCGCCGGTGGCCTCCCGTCCCAGCAGCTCGAGAGCAGCCAGGTCGCGGCCGCGGGCCAGGTCGACCAGGGCGAGTTCTCCCAGTGCAAGACCGGCGCCGACGCCAACAAGAACGACGTCTGCCTCATCATCGCGACGGTCAACAGCGTCCAGGACTACTGGGGCAAGACGCTGCCGAAATACCAGATGAACTACGAGCCGGTGAAGACCGTCATCTACCAGGGCCAGACCCCGTCGGGCTGCGGCACCGCCAACTCGCAGGTCGGCCCGTTCTACTGCCCGCTCGACGCCAAGGTCTACGTCGACGCGAGCTTCTTCGAGGAGCTGCAGAGCAAGTTCGGCGCCGACGGCGGCCAGCTCGCCAAGGAGTACGTCATCGCGCACGAGTACGGCCACCACGTGCAGGACCTCCTCGGCATCCTCGACCGGGCGCAGCAGGACCCCCAGGGCCCCAACTCCGGCGCCGTCCGCATCGAGCTCATGGCCGACTGCCTCGCCGGCACGTGGGTCAAGCACGCGACCGAGACGACCGACGCCGACGGCACCCCACTGCTCAAGCCCATCACCGAGCAGGACATCACGTCCGCGCTCTCGGCCGCGTCAGCCGTCGGAGACGACCGCATCCAGAAGAAGATGCAGGGTCGCGTCACTCCCGAGAACTGGACGCACGGCTCGTCGGAGGCCCGCCAGAAGTGGTTCCTGCAGGGCTACCAGACCGGCGACCTCAACCAGTGCAACACCTTCGGCGTCGAGACCGTCAGCTGACGCCACCCGGCGGCGCCTCGTCCAGCTCGATGCGCACGGCTCGCCCACGGCGCAGCGCGGTCTCGAGCACGTCGCGCTTCGGGTCGGGCAGGTCGTAGAGCTCCCGCATCGGCAGCCCCGCCAGGGCCCGCAGGGCTCCGGCGTCGAGGACCTCGCGCACGAGCGTGCGGTCCCCGCCGACGACCAGAGCATGAGGTATGCCGTCTGCTCCCGTCGCCGGTGACTCGTCGTCCCCGAGGAGCACCCGTCGCGCGTGGCCGACAACGGCATCGACGAGCTCGTCGGCCTGCTTCCCCCGTCGGCGGGCGAAGCGCTGCTGCGACCACCCACCCGCTGCGGTGCGTGACTGCACGTGGCGCGTCCCGACCTTCGAGGCGGTGAAGGCACCGGCGGAGGCCAGCCCCACGGCATACCCACCGCGCCTGACGAGGATGACACCGAGGGGCTCGTGGGCGAACGGCGTTGCCACGACGGTGGATCCGTCGGCGGCGCGGGCGGACACGACGACGCCGCCGGGAGTGGACTCCTCGGCGGCGTCGTAGGTGCCGTGCCGCTCGGCGAAGCCCGCCATCCAACGGTCGAACCGCACGGGGTCGACCTCGATGACGCGCGTCGTCACGAGCGCGGGTGCTGCTGGCTCAGAGGTTGAAGCCGAGGGCGCGCAGCTGCTCGCGGCCGTCCTCGGTGATCTTGTCGGGACCCCACGGCGGCATCCACACCCAGTTGATGCGGTGCGTGGTGACGAGGCCCTCCAGCGCCTGAGCGGTCTGGTCCTCGATGACGTCGGTGAGGGGGCACGCGGCAGACGTCAGCGTCATGTCGATGACGGCGTGCGACTGGGCGTCGACGGTGATGCCGTAGACGAGGCCGAGGTCGACGACGTTGATGCCGAGCTCGGGGTCGACGACGTCGCGCATGGCCTCCTCGACGTCGGCCACGTTGGGCGGGGTGGTGGTCTGGGTCATGACGAAACTCCTTGGGGGGAGGTGGAACTCGTGGAAGAGATGTCGACACCGGCTCGGGCGAGGGCATCGGTGAAAGCGGACCAGCCGAGCAGGGCGCACTTGACGCGCGCGGGGTACTTCGAGACGCCGGCGAAGGCGACGCCGTCACCGATGACGGTCTCGTCACCGGCCACCTGGCCTCGGGAGGTCAGCATGGCGCGCATCGCCTCGAAGGTCTCGAGGGCCTCGTCGACGCGGTGGCCGATGACCTCCTCGGCGAGGACGGACGCGCTCGCGACGGAGATCGAGCAGCCCTGCGCCTCGTAGGAGACGTCGGTCACGACCGCCTCGGCACCCGTGCCGGAGACGTCGACCCGAAGGGTCACCTCGTCGCCGCACGTCGGGTTGATGTGGTGCACCTCGGCGTCGAACGGGTCGCGCAGGCCCGCGTGGTGCGGGCGCTTGGAGTGCTCGAGGATGAGCTCCTGGTAGAGGTCCATCAGCTCGCCTCCCTCTCGGTGTCGAGCCCGAAGACGACGGGCACCCGGTCGAGCGCCGCGAGCAGCGCCTCGACCTCGGCGACGGTGTTGTGGACGGCGAACGACGCACGGGTGGTCGCGGTGGCCCCGAGAGCCCGGTGCAGCGGCCACGCGCAGTGGTGGCCCACGCGTACGGCCACCCCGGCGTCGTCGAGCACCTGGCCCACGTCGTGGGCGTGCACGCCGTCGACGACGAACGCGACGGCACCGCCGCGTGGCGTGCCGACCGCAGGACCCACGACACGCACCCACGGGCGCTCGGACAGACCGCGCTGGAGCAGGTCGACGAGAGCGGCCTCGTGCGCGTGGATGCGGTCGATGCCGAGACCCTCGATCCACCGGACGGCGGCCGCTAGGCCGACCGCCTGGGCGGCGTTGGGCACGCCGGCCTCGAACTTCTGCGGCGCCGGGGCGTAGGTCGACCGTTCCATCGTGACGAGCTCGATCATCGAGCCGCCCGTGAGGAACGGTGGCATGACCTCGAGCAGCTCGGCGCGACCCCAGAGGACGCCGACCCCCATCGGGCCGTACATCTTGTGGCCGCTGAAAGCGATGAAGTCCGCGCCGAGCGTGGCCACGTCGACCCCGAGGTGCGGCACCGACTGGCACGCGTCGACGACGACGAGCGCTCCCACGGCGTGTGCGCGGGCGGCGAGGTCGGCGACCGGGTTGACCGTGCCCAGCACGTTGGACACGTGCGTGAACGCGAAGACCTTGGTGCGCTCGGTGAGCAGCTCGTCGAGCCCGGACAGGTCGAGTGCGCCGTCCGCGTCCACCGGGACCCAGCGCAGGGTCGCACCCGTGCGACGGGCGAGCTCCTGCCAGGGCACGAGGTTGGCGTGGTGCTCCATCTCGGTGACGAGGATCTCGTCACCGGCACCGAGCACGAACCGCTCGTCCTTGGGGTCGTCGGTCGGGGCCGCGTTGGAGAAGGCGTACGCGACGAGGTTGAGCGCCTCGGTGGCGTTCTTCGTGAAGACGACCTCGTCAGCAGGCGCCCCGATGAACGACGCGACGGTCGCGCGGGCGGCCTCGAAGTCGTCGGTCGCCTCCTCCGCGAGCTGGTGCGCGCCGCGGTGGACCGCGGCGTTGTGCTGCTCGTAGAACGCGCGCTCGGCGTCGAGGACCGGCGTCGGCTTGTGCGACGTCGCCCCCGAGTCGAGGTAGACGAGCGGCCTGCCGTCGCGCACCGTGCGCGTCAGGATCGGGAAGTCGCCGCGGATCGCGGCGAGCTCCCCGTCCGTGAAGGGCAGGACGTCGGCCATTCGGCTCAGGCCTCGACCGCCGCGGCCGGGGCCGCGGTGAGGTAGCGGTCGTAGCCCTCGTCCTCGAGGCGGTCGGCCAGCTCCGGGCCACCCTCCTCGACGACCTTGCCGTCGACGAAGACGTGCACGAAGTCGGGCTTGATGTAGCGCAGGATGCGCGTGTAGTGCGTGATGAGCAGGACGCCGAGGTCGCTCGAGTCCTTGGCCCGGTTGACGCCCTCGGAGACGATCTTGAGCGCGTCGACGTCGAGGCCGGAGTCGGTCTCGTCGAGGATGGCCACCTTCGGGCGCAGCAGCTCCATCTGGAGGATCTCGTGGCGCTTCTTCTCGCCACCGGAGAAGCCCTCGTTGACGTTGCGCTCGGCGAACGCGGGGTCCATGCGCAGGTTGCCCATGGCGGCCTTGACGTCCTTGACCCACGTGCGCAGCTTGGGCGCCTCGCCGTCGATGGCCGTCTTGGCGGTGCGGAGGAAGTTGCTCACCGTGACGCCGGGGACCTCGACGGGGTACTGCATCGCGAGGAAGAGGCCGGCACGGGCGCGCTCGTCGACCTTCATGGCGAGGACGTCCTCGCCGTCGAGCGTCACGGTGCCGCCGGTGACGGTGTACTTCGGGTGGCCGGCGATGCTGTAGGCCAGCGTCGACTTGCCGGAGCCGTTGGGCCCCATGATCGCGTGCGTCTCCCCCGACTTCACGGTGAGGTCGACCCCGCGCAGGATCTCCTTGGGGCCGTCCTCGGTCTCGACCGAGACCGTCAGTCCCTTGATCTCGAGCGTGCTCATGGGTCAGTTCTCCTTGTTCGTGATGCTGGGCGTGTGCTGGGTGGGAGCGGCGTAGGCCGTCGACGCGAGCTCGTCCTCGATCGCCGCGGTGATCTCGTCCCGCAGGTCGGCGAGCGGGATCTCGCGGATGATGTCGGCGAAGAAGCCGCGCACGACGAGGCGCTTCGCCTCGTCCTCGTTGATGCCGCGCGACTGGAGGTAGAAGAGCTGCAGGTCGTCGAACCGGCCTGTCGCAGAGGCGTGTCCGGCACCCTCGATCTCGCCGGTCTCGATCTCGAGGTTCGGCACCGAGTCGGCGCGGGCGCCGTCGGTCAGCACGAGGTTGCGGTTGAGCTCGTAGGTGTCGGTGCCCTCGGCCTCGGCGCGGATGAGCACGTCGCCGACCCACACCGTGCGCGCGGTCTCACCCTGGAGCGCACCCTTGTAGGTGGCCCGGCTCTTGCAGTGCGGTGCGTTGTGGTCGATGTACGAGCGGTGCTCGAGGTGCTGGCCGGCGTCGGCGAAGTAGACGCCGAGCAGCGTCGCGTCGCCACCCGGGCCGGCGTAGCGCACGTTGGCGTTGACCCGGACGACCTCGCCGCCGAGCGACACCGAGAGGTGCTTGAAGCGGGCGTCGCGCCCGACGAGGGCGTCGTGCTGGGCCAGGTGCTGGGCGTCGTCGGCCCAGCGCTGCACCGACACCACGGTGAGGTCGGACCCGTCACCGGTGACGACCGAGACGAGCTGCGCGTAGCGGGCTGAGCCCGTGTGCTCGACGACGACGGTCGCCTTGGAGAAGCGGCCGGCGCGCACGACGAGGTGACCGTGCACGGGCTCACCGCCACGGCCGACGAGCGACAGGCGTACGGGCTCGTCGAGCTCGGCCTCGGCCGGGATGTCGAGCAGCACGGCACCGCCCGCGGCCGCGCCCGCCACGACGGCTGCGCGGTCCTGCGGCGGCAGGACGCCGAGGGCCTGGGCCTGCTCGGAGGTGATCGTCGACGTCGTGACGCCCTCGGGGAGCGACGTGCTCCAGTCGAGGCTGCCCGTCGCGCCCTCGGCCAGCAGGGCGGCGAGCTTCTTGACGGGCGTGAAGCGCCAGTCCTCCTCGCGACCCGACGGGATCGGGAAGGCGGCGACGTCGAAGGACGCCGTGCGCTCGGCACGCGACTGGTCGGGCACGAAGGCCGCGGCGGAGTCGGTGTGGGCGGCCGCGCCGGGGGCAGCGACGGTGGTGGTGGGGGCGGCGTCGGGCACCGTGGTCTCGCTCTGCTGGGTCTCGGGGATGTCGGTGGTCGTGTCAGCCAGAAGGCTCATCAGCCGACGGCTCCTTCCATCTGCAGCTCGATGAGGCGGTTGAGCTCGAGGGCGTACTCCATGGGCAGCTCGCGCGCGATGGGCTCGATGAAGCCGCGCACGATCATCGCCATGGCCTCGTCCTCGGCCATGCCGCGCGACATGAGGTAGAAGAGCTGGTCCTCGGACACCTTCGAGACCGTGGCCTCGTGTCCCATCGAGACGTCGTCCTCGCGGATGTCGACGTAGGGGTAGGTGTCGGATCGGCTGATCGTGTCGACGAGCAGGGCGTCACAGCGCACGGTCGAGGCCGAGTGCGACGCGCCCTCGAGCACCTGCACGAGGCCGCGGTAGCTCGCACGGCCGCCGCCACGGGCGACCGACTTGCTGATGATCGAGCTCTTCGTGTTGGGAGCCGCGTGGACCATCTTGGAGCCGGTGTCCTGGTGCTGGCCCTCGCCGGCGAAGGCGATGGAGAGCGTCTCGCCCTTCGCGTGCTCGCCCATGAGGAAGACGGCGGGGTACTTCATCGTCACCTTGGAGCCGATGTTGCCATCGACCCACTCCATCGTCGCGCCGGCCTCGCAGGTCGCGCGCTTCGTGACGAGGTTGTAGACGTTGTTGGACCAGTTCTGGATCGTCGTGTAGCGCACGCGGGCGTTCTTCTTGACGATGATCTCGACGACGGCCGAGTGGAGCGAGTCCGACTTGTAGATCGGGGCGGTGCAGCCCTCGACGTAGTGCACGTAGGAACCCTCGTCGGCGATGATCAGCGTCCGCTCGAACTGGCCCATGTTCTCGGTGTTGATGCGGAAGTACGCCTGGAGCGGGATGTCCACGTGGACACCCTTGGGGACGTAGATGAACGAGCCCCCCGACCACACGGCGGTGTTGAGCGCGGCGAACTTGTTGTCGCCGGCCGGGATGACGGTCGCGAAGTGCTCGCGGAAGAGGTCCTCGTGCTCCTTCAGGGCCGTGTCGGTGTCGAGGAAGATGACGCCCTGGGCCTCGAGGTCCTCACGGATCTGGTGGTAGACGACCTCCGACTCGTACTGGGCTGCGACACCGGAGACGAGGCGCTGCTTCTCGGCCTCCGGGATGCCCAGACGGTCATAGGTGTTCTTGATGTCCTCGGGCAGGTCGTCCCACGTGGCGGCCTGCTTCTCGGTCGACTTCACGAAGTACTTGATGTTCTGGAAGTCGATGCCGGTGAGGTCCGAGCCCCACGAGGGCATTGGCTTCTTGCCGAAGAGGCTGAGGCTCTTCAGGCGCAGCTTCGTCATCCACTCCGGCTCGCTCTTGCGGGCCGAGATGTCGCGCACGACGTCCTCGTTGAGCCCTCGACGCGCCGTGGACCCGGCCACGTCGCTGTCGGCCCAGCCGTACTCGTAGGTGCCGATGCCCTTGAGGCCGGGGTTCAGCTCTTCGATGTGCGTGGTCATGAGGAACCTTCCTTGACGTGCGTGAGCGTGTCGGTGGTGCTCGAACGAGGTGGGGCAGCCTCCGGGTCAACACCCGAGGGCTGCGTGGTCTTCCGGGGGCGGGAGCCGATCCCACCGGTCGGGACGAACGTCGTGCAGACGTGGTGTCCGCCCGCGAGGGTCGCGAGGCGCTGGACGTGCACCCCGAGCAACCGGGAGAACGCGTCGGTCTCGGCCTCGCAGAAGGCCGGGAACTCGGTGGCGACGTGCTGCACCGGGCAGTGGCCCTGGCACAGCTGGACGCCGGTCAGGCCGCCGGCGCCGACGGGCCGGGCGGTGGCGGCGAAGCCGTCCTCGCTCAGCGCCTCGACGAGGGCCTCGGTGCGCGCGGCGGGGTCGTCGCCGGCGGCGGCGAGCCGGGCGGCATACCGCTCCTCGAGCGCGCCGACGCGGCTGCGGGCGAAGTCGCCGACGGCCGCGGGTCCCGCGTGCTCCTGGAGGTAGCGCAGCACCTCGACGGCGAGCGAGTCGTAGTCGGCCTCGAGGGCGTTGTGGCCGGCGTCGGACACGACGTAGGCGCGAGCAGGGCGTCCACGGCCGCGGCGACCACCGGTGGGCTCGTGCGGGACGACGGCGCCCTGCTCGACGAGCGCGTCGAGGTGACGACGCACGGCAGCCGGTGTCAGGTCGAGATGACGCCCGAGCTCGGCGGCCGAGATCGGGCCGTCGGCAGAGACCATGTGGAGCACCCGCGAGCGCGTGCGCGACTCGAGCGGCGAGACGTGCTGGCCGTCCTCGCCGTCCTTCGTCTCACGCGGGGCGTGCGCTCCGATAAACACCACACCATTGTGACGTAATTGGGGCTGCGACTCCAGTTAGGTCGTCCTTACCGCCAGGTAGCGCGATCGGCGTCGTCGTCCCCGTCGTCCCCGTCGTCATCGTCGTCGTCATCCAGGTCGGGCGGCATGATGACCGATGGCATCCGCGTGCGCGGCGGCGCGACGGCGTCCTCCCCGAACCAGCGCCTCCGCAGCGGGGCCGTGACCCAGCCCAGGGGGCAGGTGAGCACGTAGCCGTACGCGAGCGCCATGCCCGTCGCGCCGGGGAAGAGCGCGAGCCCCAGCGCGATGACGATGCCGAGGGGGATCGTGATCCGCAGGTGGCGCGGCGACAGCAGGTCGCGGAAGGAGCGGAAGCGGAACGACGAGGCCATGAGCGCGGCCGGGACCACCCCGGCCGCGACCGGCACGAGGGGCGCCCAGTCGTAGAGGGGCTCGCCGATGGCGAGCACCGTCGAGATGACGACGCCCGCGGCACCGGGGCTCGCGAGACCGACGAAGTAGCGCTTGTCGGCCAGCGGGTCGATGGTGACGTTGAAGCGGGCCAGTCGGTAGGCCGCGCAGGCGAGCCAGAACATCGCCCCGGCCCAGGCCCAGACCGGGTAGGCCGGCAGCGCCCACGTGTAGACGAGCACGGCGGGTGCGATCCCGAACGAGATGAGGTCGGCGAGGGAGTCGAACTGCAGGCCGAACGGCGTGATGGCACCGACGGCACGGGCCACCGCGCCGTCGCAGATGTCGAGGACGATCGAGATGCCGACGAGCACCGCGGCCGCGCGGAAGTGCCCCTGGAACGACAGGAGCACCGACGAGAAGCCGCACAGCATGTTGCCGAGCGTGAAGAGGCTGGGAAGGGTCGCCCGCGCACGGACGCGCGGGTTGAGCCGGTCGAGCGGGATGACCCGGGCGCCGGTGGCCGACACGAGCCGGATGCGCCGGCTCACGCGGTCGCGCCGGCGGGGCCGATCGTCGGAGGCGGAGGCCGCGTCGCCGCTCACGAGGCGTCCGCCGCGGGGAAGCGGCCCAGCACGGTCTCCCCACCGATGGCGCGCTTGCCCTTGCTGACCTCGAGCTGCACCTCCGGCGGCACGAAGACGTCCATGCGCGAACCGAACTTCATCAGGCCCATGCGCTCGCCGGTGCCGATCTCGTCACCGGGCTCGATGCGGGTGACGATGCGGCGCGCGAGCTGGCCGACGAGCTGGCGGTAGACGATGCGGCGCGGGCGGCCCGCGACGACGCGCTCCACGATGATCTCGCTGCGCTCGTTCTTCGTGGCGCTCTCGGCGCGGTAGGCGGCGAGGAAGCGGCCCGGCGTGTGGGTGACGTCGATGACGCGGCCGCCGTAGGGCGAGCGGTTCATGTGCACGTCGAGCAGCGACAGGAAGATGCTGACCTGCTGCCACTCACCGGGCGGGGCGATGCCCGGCTGCGGCTCCCCCACGTGCATGACGATCCCGTCGGCCGGGGCCAGTACCACGTCGGGGTCGGACACGGGCGAGCGGTCCGGGGTGCGGTCCGGGTCGCGGAAGAAGAGGGTCACCCCCGCAGTGAGCAGGCCGAGGGCGGCGGTCGTGCGCGGTCGGCGGGCCAGCGCGGCGATCACCGTGGGCACGGCGGCCATCGCGGTGAAGGGCTTGGCGGCTGGGTCGATCTTCACGGGTCGGGGTCTCCGTCAGGTTCGAGTGTGGTGAGCAGGTCGAGTGGGGCGGGCGGAGCAGAGACGGCGTGAGGGGTACGCCGGTGGCGACCGAGGTGCGGTGACCGGGGTCGTCGGCACCGAGCCTAGACTCATGAGCCATGACCGATGCGGTGACACTGTCCGACCTCCGCCGCACCTTCGGTCAGGTGTCTGCCCTCGACGGCCTGACGTGGACGGCCCCCGCCGGCCGCATCACCGCGGTGCTCGGTCCCAACGGTGCGGGCAAGACGACCGCCATCGAGTGCGCGGTCGGTCTCGGGCGGCCCGACGGCGGCACGGTGCGCGTCCTCGGCACCGACCCGTGGCAGGCGGACGCCGACCACCGCGCCCGCGTCGGCGTCATGCTGCAGGCGGGCGGTCTGCCCAACGGAACGAAGCCGCTGCGTCTGCTCCACCACCTCTCCCGCCTCTACGCCGACCCGCTCGACGTCGACGCCGTCGCGCGGCGGCTCGGCGTCACGGACTTCGCCTCGACGACGGTGCGTCGCCTCTCGGGTGGCCAGAAGCAGCGCCTCGCCCTCGCGGCGTCGCTGCTCGGGCGCCCCGAGGTGCTCTTCCTCGACGAACCGGCGGCCGGGCTCGACCCGCACGGACGGCTCGACGTGTGGGAGCTCGTGGCCGAGCAGCGTGACGCCGGCACGACCGTCGTCGTGACCACCCACTCGTTCGAGGAGGCAGAGCGTCTCGCGGACCACCTCGTCATCATGAACGCGGGACGCACCGTCGCCGAGGGGACACCGGCCTCGGTGACCGGCGGCCGCTCCCTCGAGGACGTCTACTTCAGCCTGACCCGCAAGGGAGCCGCGTGAGCACCTCAGCCACCCCGACGACGCCGACCGCCGCTGGAGCGGCCGCTCCGCGCCGTCGGGTCCTCGCCCAGGCCGGCTTCGAGGTCGGCAGCCTGCTGCGCAACGGTGAACAGCTGCTCGTCTCGCTCGTCCTGCCCGCCCTGGCGCTCGTCGGTCTCAGCGTCACGACGTCGCCGTCGCTCGGTCCGGGCACGCGCATCGACGTGGCGACACCGGGCATCATCGCGCTCTGCGTCATCTCGGCTGCCTTCACGTCCCAGGCGATCTCGACCGGCTTCGACCGCCGCTACGCCGTGCTGCGCTACCTCGGTGTCACCCCGCTCGGGCGCGGTGGGCTCGTCGCAGCCAAGGTGGCGGCGACCCTGGCCGTCGAGGCGATCCAGATCGCCGTCATCGCCGTGCTCGGTCTCGCGCTCGGGTGGCGACCGGAGGTCGCCGGAATCGCGTATGCCGTCCTCTTCGTCGTCCTCGGCACGTGGGCCTTCGTGGCCCTCGCCCTCCTGCTCGCCGGCACCCTGCGGGCGGAGGCGGTGCTCGCGATCGCCAACCTCGTGTGGGTGCTGCTCCTCGCGGTCGGCGGTGTGGTCGTCCCGCGGAGCGAGCTGCCGGCCGGGGTCTCGCACGTCGTGGCCTTCCTGCCGTCGGCGGGTCTGGCGGACGGGCTCAGGTCGGCCCTGGTGGACGGGACGCTGAACCTGCTCGCGCTCGGGGTCGTCCTCGCGTGGGGAGTGGTCGCAACGGTTCTCGCGGCGCGTCTCTTCCGCTTCGACGACTGAGCGGACGAGACTGGCCGCAGCACCACCGCTCGACCGCTCCCACCGCTCGACCGCTCGACCGCACGCCCGCACGACCGCACGAAGAAGCCGCACCACACCCCACGACCCCGACCGGCCCGGAGGCGACGTGTTCGACTACATCTTCGGTCTTCCGATGCACGCCCTCGTGATCCACGCGGTCGTCGTCCTCGTCCCCCTCTCGGCGCTGTGCGCGATCGCCTACGTGGTGCGCCCCGGGTGGCGGCGGCTGCTGCGCTGGCCGACGGCTGCCGGTGCCGTCATCTCGGGTGTCTCGGCGTTCGTCGCGGCCGAGAGCGGTGAGGCCCTGCAGCGCCGGGTGTCGCAGGTGCGTGCCAGCACGACGGACTTCGACCTGCTGCGCAACCACACCGAGTGGGGCGACCGCGCCAAGCTCATCTGCGTGCTCTTCATGGTCCTCACCCTCCTGGCCCTGTGGTTCGTCCGACCGCCCGAGGAGGAGTCACCGCAAGGCCACGCGTTCGACGTGCTCATCGGCACGCTCGTCGTGCTCTCCGCCGTGGCCGCGATCATCACCGTCGTGCTGGCCGGTCACGCGGGATCCCTGGTGGTCTGGAACGGCCTGGCCTGACCCGGCCACGCGTGCCCCGGTCCCGGCCGGGCCACGGCCCGTCCTCAGGGTCCCGACGACACGGGGCGATGCGGGGTGACCCGGCTCGGCGGCATACCCTTGCGGGGTGTCCTCCACGCCTCCCGTGACCGACGACGCCCCCGTGACCGGCGCGAGCCGTCTCGCCCGGGCCACCGGTCGCCTCCCCGCCGTCCGGCCCAGCTGGGTGCGGCCCCTGCTGCTCGCCAACCTCGTCGGCGAGGTCGGCATCGTCGTCACCGGCGGCATCGTGCGCCTCACGGGCAGCGGTCTCGGGTGCAGCACCTGGCCGGAGTGCCAGCCCGGCTCGTTCACCCCCGTCCGGACGCCCGAGAGCGAGTTCCACGACCTCGTCGAGTTCGGCAACCGCACCCTGACGAGCGTCGTCACGGTGCTCGCACTCGCCTCGCTGTGGGTCGTGCTGAGGCACTGGCCGGAGCGCCGGCGGCTGCACCGGGTCGCCATCGGCGTCCTCGCCGGCATCCCCGCGCAGGCCGTGCTCGGCGGCATCACCGTCCTCACGGGGCTCAACCCGTGGACCGTCATGTCGCACTTCCTCCTCTCGATGGTCCTCGTCTCCTTGTCGACCATGCTCGTGCGCGGCGCCCGAGACGACGTCTCGGGCCCGGGTGAGTTCGTCGTGCACCCGCTCGCACGGACGCTCGCCCTGGGCACGAGCGCCGTCGGCGCAGTCGTGCTGCTGCTCGGCACGATCGTCACCGGCTCGGGGCCGCACTCGGGCGACGCCGACCGGCCCGCGCGCACGGGCTTCGACCCGCGGTTCGTCTCGTGGATGCACGCCGACGCCGTCATGCTCTTCTGCGGTCTCGTCATCGCCACCCTCGTCGCCGTGAGCATCACGGCGACCACCGACGAGGCCCGCCGCGCCTGGACCGTGGTGCTCGTCGTCACCCTCGCGCAGGGGCTCATCGGCTACGTCCAGTACTTCACGAAGCTGCCCGAGCTGCTCGTGCTGCTCCACATGCTCGGGGCCAGCCTGCTCGTCGTCGCCCTGACGTTCGGCGTCCTCGCGACAAGGCGCCATCCGGTCTGACGACCGTCCGCCGACGTCACCGGACCGCAAGGACTTTCGCCGTCGCCGACGGCCCGTCGCTGCCTAGGCTGGGGACGTGCCCACCGTCCTCGTCGTCGACGACGACCCCACCCTGCGCGAGGTCGTGTCCGGCTACCTGACCCGTGCCGGGCTCGACGTCCTCGAGGCGCAGGACGGCCATGCGGCGCTGTCCGTGGCCCGCGACCGCTCCCCCGACCTCGTCGTGCTCGACCTCACCCTCCCCGGTCTCGACGGTCTCGAGGTCTTCCGCCGGCTGCGCGCCGAGCGCGGCGACCTGCCGGTCGTCATGCTGACCGCCCGGGGCGAGGAGTCCGACCGCGTCCTCGGCCTCGAGATCGGTGCGGACGACTACGTGACCAAGCCGTTCAGCAGCCGTGAGCTGGTGCTGCGCATCCAGTCGATCCTGCGCCGTGCCGCACCGCCCGCCGCACCGCCCGCCGCGACGACGCTCGTCGACGACGACCTGCGCGTCGACACCCGACGCCACCAGGCCTGGCTCGGGGACGGTCTGCTCGCCCTGACCAGCCGCGAGTTCGACCTCCTCGCCCACCTCATGGCCCACCCGGGGACCGCGTTCTCCAGACGCGAGCTGATGGAACAGGTGTGGGGCTGGGAGTACGGCGACGAGTCGACGGTCACGGTCCACGTCCGCCGACTGCGCGAGAAGGTGGAGACCGACCCGGCGCGGCCCGTCCGGCTCCAGACCGTGTGGGGCGTCGGCTACCGGTGGGACGGCGCGGCCCCCGCGACGGCGGCCGGGACGTGATCGCCGAGGCAGCCCTGCTCGCTGCGCTCGCGGCGGTCGCCGTCGGCACGGTCGGGGCGCTCGTCGTCCGGGCGCTCGCCGCCCGCTCGCTCGTCGCCGCCGCAGTGCTGGCACCTGTCGTCGTCATCCTCAGCGTCGCCCTCGGCGTGGTCGTGACGGCGCACGCGATGTTCATCAACGAGCACGACCAGGCCGTCGTCCTCGTCGTGACGGCGACCTCCCTGCCCATCGCGGCGGTCTTCGGCTGGCTCATCGCCCGGCGCGTGCAGGAGCTGATGCGCGCCTCCGCCGAGGAGGCCGCCGAGCGCGACCGCGACCGACAGGTCGAGGAGAGCCGCCGCGAGCTCGTCGCCTGGGTGTCGCACGACCTGCGCACCCCGCTCGCCGGCATCCGCGCGATGGCCGAGGCCATCGAGGACGGCCACGCGCCCGCCGACGGCAGCTATCCCGCACGCATCCGGTCCGAGGCCGACCGCATGTCCGACATGGTCGGTGGGCTCCTCGCGCTGTCGCGGCTCCAGTCCGGCACGCTGAAACTCGATCGCGCCCCCGTCGACCTCGGCGACCTCGTCTCCGACGCCCTCGCGTCAGCACGCGTCCTCGCGGATCGCCGGGGGGTGCACGTGGGCGGCTCCGCCCCGGCCGAGTCCGTCACGGCCTCGGCCGACGCGGGTGAGCTCTCACGCGCTCTCGCCAACCTCGTGACGAACGCGCTGACGCACACGGACCCGGGCGGCCGGGTCGACATCTCCCTCACCGCCGACCACGACGTGGCCCGCGTCAGTGTCGCGGACGGCTGCGGCGGCATACCTCCCGACGAGCTCGGCCGGCTCTTCGACCCGGGCTGGCGCGGGACGAGTGCGCGGACGCCGGCCGCGGGCGTGGGCGCCGGCCTCGGTCTCGCCGTCGCGCGCGGGATCGCCCGGGCCCACGGGGGTGACGTGACCGTGGCCAACACGGGTCCCGGGTGCCGGTTCGAGCTGGCCCTGCCCCTCGCCGGCCCCCTCGGCGAGCCCGTGCCCGGCGGTCATCCCTAGGCTGGGGAGGTGACCGACCAGCCGACGCTCCGTGAGGGCGAGCTCGTGCTGCGGCCGTGGACGATCGACGACAGCGACGAGACCCGGCCCCTCCACGACCGCGAGATCGCCCGGTGGTTCGACTTCCCCGCCGTCGAGCCACCGGCCGACGAGCACCGGACCTGGATCGAGCGCACCCACACCGAGTGGTCCGATCGGTCCAAGGTCACCTACCTCGTGCAGTGGCGCGGGCGGGCCGCCGGCATTGTCGACGTCCGCGTGCAGGACCCCGGTGTCGGTGTCCTGTCCTGGGCGGTCTTCGCCCCCTACCGCGGACAGGGTCTCGCGTGGCGGGCCGTGCGCCTCCTCGTCGAGTGGGCCTTCGACGCACTCGACCTCGAGCGCGTCGAGGCGCACGTCAACCCCGACAACCGGGCCTCCGTGCGCACCGCCCTGCGAGCCGGGCTGCGCCGGGAGGGACGGCTGCGCGGGAACGCGACCCTCGCCGGCGTGCGCCAGGACACCCTCGTGCTCGGGCGGCGGCGCGACGACGCACACCCGGACACCCGTGAGGGCTTCACGGCGATGCTCGACTCGACCCTCCCGACCAAGCGCGCCATCGCCCAGGGCGTGCTGCGCTCCGGCACTGGGCAACTGCTGCTGTGCGAGCTCGTCTACAAGCGCGAGTGGGACCTCCCCGGCGGGGTCGTCGACCGGCACGAGTCCCCCGCCGCGTGCGTCGTCCGCGAGGTCCGCGAGGAGCTCGACATCAGCGTCACGGCCGGGCCGCTGCTCGCGGTCAACTGGCTTCCTGCCCTGCACGGATGGGGCGACGCGACGGTCTTCGTCTTCGACCTCGGCACCGTCGACGCCGACGTCGTCGAGCGGGCGCACCTGCAGCAGCGCGAGATCCTCGGCGTCCACTGGGCCGGCCCCGGGGACTGGGCGGGGCGGGTCGCCGCCTACAACGAGCGGCTGCTCGACGCGCTGCACGCGCACGACGGCGGGACGCTCTACCTCGAGGACGGCATGCCGACCCTCTGACCGCGCCACACCGCACAAGCCATGGGTGTGGCGTCCCCGGTCAGGAGAAGAACGGCAGCGGCAGGTGCCAGATGGGGTCGAGCGCGACTCCCACGAAGAGGATCGTGAGGTACGTGATCGAGAAGTGGAACAGGCGCATCGGCTTGAGGACGTCCTCGGCCGCACCGGCCTTCGCCCTGACGAGGAGGCGGTGCGCCTCGGTGAGGAAGAGCGCCCCGGCGACCACGGCAGCGGTGGTGTAGACCCAGCCGACCTGCTGGACCGGCACGAGCGCCAGTGACGTCAGCACCATGGCCCACGAGTAGGCGACGATCTGGCGCGCGACGACGACGAAGCGCTCGACGACCGGCAGCATCGGCACGTGCGCCGTGGCGTAGTCGTCCTTGTAGCGCATCGACAGCGGCCAGTAGTGCGGCGGCGTCCAGAAGAAGATGACCATGAAGAGGATGAACGCCGACCAGCTGAGCGAGTCGGTGACGGCCGACCAGCCGATGAGCACCGGCATGCAGCCGGCGGCGCCGCCCCAGACGATGTTCTGGGCCGTGCGGCGCTTGAGCAGCAGCGTGTAGCCGAAGACGTAGAAGAGCAGCGCACCGAGGGCGAGCCAGGCGCTCAGCCAGTTGACGAGCAGGCCCAGCCAGACGGTCGATCCGACGGCCAGCGCCACCCCGAACACGAGGGCGCCCCGTGGGCTGACCGTGCCGGTGACGAGAGGCCGACGACTCGTGCGGTGCATGACGGCGTCGATGTCGCGGTCGATGTAGCAGTTGAGGGTGTTGGCCGCACCGGCGGACAGCGTGCCACCGACGACGGTGACGACGACGAGCCAGAGGTCCGGCACGCCCTGCTCCGCCAGGAACATCACGGGGATGGTGGTGATGAGGAGGAGCTCGATGATCCGCGGCTTCATCAGCGAGACGTACTGTCCGAGGAGGAACTTCAGCCCACTGCCGTCGGGACCGTGCAGCGCCGAGAGGTCGGCGCGGGGGTCCACCGTTGTCACTGAGATCCTCACCGCTGGTACGTCGCTCCGACCCGCTGGGTACGTGAGCATTGCGTCGCAAGTCTAGACCGTCGCCGCCGACGGCCGGCACCGCACCTGCAGATGGCCGTTCCGACCGCCGGGCGAGGTGTCGTCCCTCACAGCGCGGGCACTAGGCTCGTGGCCGTACGTGATCAACCCTTGTTGAAGGAGACCCGTTCCGTGCCCACTGCTGCGTCCAGCACCGCCACGAAGGCGAAGAAGCCCACCCGATCCGGCACCACGCGGACCGCGACGACGAAGGGCCTGCTGGCACAGCGCGACCCGGGTCTGCCGCTGCCCGTGGCGAAGAAGGCCGGCTGGAGCGATCTCGACGTCCGCGCGGTCGACACCACGCGACTGCTCGCCGCCGACGCCGTGCAGAAGGTCGGCAACGGCCACCCCGGCACGGCCATGTCGCTCGCGCCGCTCGCGTACCTCCTCTACCAGAACGTCATGACGCACGACCCGTCCGACCCGGCCTGGCTCGGGCGCGACCGGTTCGTGCTCTCCTGCGGGCACTCGAGCCTCACGCAGTACATCCAGCTCTACCTCAGCGGCTACGGCCTCTCGCTCGACGACCTCAAGTCGCTGCGCACGTGGGGCTCGCTGACGCCCGGCCACCCCGAGGTCCACCACACCCCCGGCGTCGAGATCACGACCGGCCCGCTCGGTTCGGGCCTGGCCTCGGCCGTCGGCATGGCCATGGCGCAGCGTCGCCAGCGCGGCCTCTTCGACCCCGACGCCAAGCTGGGCACGAGCCCCTTCGACCACCACGTCTACGTCATCGCCTCCGACGGCGACATGCAGGAGGGCGTCTCCCACGAGGCCTGCGCCCTGGCCGGCCACCAGGAGCTCGGCAACCTCACCGTCGTCTACGACGCCAACCAGATCTCCATCGAGGACGACACCGACATCGCGTTCAGCGAGGACGTCGCGGCGCGCTTCGAGGCCTACGGCTGGCACGTCGCCCGAGTCGACTGGCGCAAGGACGCCGACGGCGCGACCTACGTCGAGGACGTCGACGCGCTGCTCGCCGCGATCCGCTCCGGCGACAAGGTGACGGACAAGCCGACCCTCGTCGTGCTGCACACGATCATCGCGTGGCCCGCGCCGACGAAGCAGAACACCGGCAAGTCCCACGGCTCGGCCCTCGGCGACGAGGAGATCAGCGGCACGAAGGAGCTGCTCGGCTTCGACCCGAAGAAGACCTTCGCCGTCGAGCCCGCGGTCCTCAAGCACGCCCGCGACGTCGTCAAGCGCGGCAAGGCGGCCCACCGCGAGTGGGACAAGGCGTACAAGGCGTGGCGCAAGGCCAACCCCGACCGCGCGGCCCTGCTCGACCGCATCCTCGCGGGCCAGGCCCCGGCGGGTCTCGCCAAGGCGATGCCGACCTTCCCCGCCGACGAGAAGGGCGTGGCGACCCGCGCCGCCTCCGGCAAGGTCCTCACGGCCATCGCCGACGTCATGCCCGAGCTCTGGGGCGGCTCCGCCGACCTCGCCGAGTCCAACAACACGACGATGGAGGGACAGCCGTCCTTCATCCCCAGCTCGAAGCAGACGTCGACGTGGAAGGGCGGCCCGTTCGGCCGCACGCTGCACTTCGGCATCCGCGAGAACGGCATGGGCATGATCCTCAACGGGATCGCGCTCGAGGGCCTGACCCGTCCCTACGGCGGCACCTTCCTCGTCTTCTCCGACTACATGCGCCCCGCCGTGCGCCTCGCCGCGATCCAGCAGGCACCCGTCACGTACGTCTGGACGCACGACTCCATCGGCCTCGGTGAGGACGGCCCGACGCACCAGCCGATCGAGCACCTCGCGGCCCTGCGCGCCATCCCCGGCCTCGACGTCGTCCGCCCCGCGGACGCCAACGAGACCGCCGCCGCCTGGGCCCAGATCCTGACGAAGACCGACGGCCCGGCCGCCCTCTGCCTCACGCGCCAGCCGGTCCCGACGTGGGACCGCTCGACGTACGGCAAGGTGAGCGGCGTCGCCAAGGGCGCCTACATCCTCGTCGAGGAGTCGCGTGCCGGTGACCCCGACGTCGTCATCGTCGCGACCGGATCCGAGGTGCAGCTCGCGGTCCAGGCCGCCGAGCGCCTCGAGAAGTCGCGCATCGCGACGCGCGTCGTCTCGATGCCCTGCCGGGAATGGTTCGAGAAGCAGACCCGTTCCTACCAGGACAAGGTTCTGCCGCCGGCAGTCCGGGCCCGCGTCAGCGTCGAGGCGGGGATCTCGATGGGCTGGCACGACGTCGTCGGCGACGCCGGGCGCATCGTCAGCATCGAGCACTTCGGCGCCTCCGCCGACCAGGCCACCCTGTACCGCGAGTTCGGCATCACCGCCGACGCCGTCGTCAAGGCCGCGAAGGACTCCATCAAGGCAGCCAAGGGCTCCGCGACGAAGGCCCCGGGGGTCACCGAGACCAACCCGGCCCGCGCCGCCCAGAGCGCCTCCACCGACGTCATGGGTGGCGACGCGCAGACCGGCAGCGGCAAGGCCGCCCACGCGGCCGCCGCATCCGCTACGAGCAAGGGGAAGTGACCAGCATGACCAACCCGAACACCCAGGCGCTCTCAGAAGCAGGCGTCTCCATCTGGCTCGACGACCTCTCCCGCGAGCTCATCGAGACCGGCAAGATCTCCGAGCTCATCACCGAGCGCAACGTCGTCGGTGTCACCTCGAATCCCTCGATCTTCCAGGCGGCGCTGTCGAAGGGCGACCGCTACAACGACGACCTGGCCGCCCTGACGAAGGCCGGCAAGGACGTCGAGGAGGTCGTCCACGAGCTGACGACGGAGGACGTCCGCGACGCGTGCGACCTCTTCCTGCCGCTCTACACGTCGACACGTGGCGTCGACGGCAGGGTCTCCATCGAGGTCGACCCACGCCTGGCGCACGACACCGACAAGACGGTCGAGCAGGCGAAGCAGATGCACGGTGACGTGGCCCGCCCGAACGTCCTCATCAAGATCCCCGCGACGAAGGCCGGCCTCCCGGCGATCACGGCTACCATCGCCGAGGGCATCAGCGTCAACGTGACGCTGATCTTCTCCCTCGAGCGCTACCGCGCCGTCATGAACGCCTACCTCGAGGGGCTCGAGAAGGCGCACGCCAACGGGCACGACCTGTCGACGATCCACTCGGTCGCCTCGTTCTTCGTCTCCCGCGTCGACACCGAGATCGACAAGCGGCTCGACGCCATCGGCACCGACGAGGCCCGCGCCCTCAAGGGCAAGGCCGGCCTCGCCAACGCCCGCCTCGCCTACCAGGCCTTCGAGGAGGTCTTCTCGACGCCGCGCTGGGGCTCGCTCGCCGAGGCCGGCGCCAACGTGCAGCGCCCGCTCTGGGCGTCGACCGGCGTCAAGGACCCGGCCTACCCCGACACGATGTACGTCACCGAGCTCGTCGCCGCCGACGTCGTCAACACGATGCCCGGCAAGACGCTCGAGGCGACCGCCGACCACGGCGACATCCACGGCGACACGGTGACCGGCGGCTACGAGCTGGCCGGCAACGTGCTCGACGACCTCGAGGGCGTCGGTGTCTCGTACAGCGAGGTCGTCGACCTGCTCGAGACCGAGGGCGTCGACAAGTTCGAGAAGGCGTGGGGCGAGCTGTTGGACGGCGTCACCGCGGAGATGGAGAAGGTGACGGCATGAGCTCGCTGTCCGTCAGCGCAGCAGGAGCAGCGGCGGACGCGATCGGGAGGCACGTGCCGAGCCTCGTCGACGACTCCGTCGCGAGCCGTCTCTTCGCCCGGGACGCCACGCTGTGGGGTCCTGACGCCGAGTCCGAGTCGCGGGTCCGCCTGTCCTGGGTGGGCCTCCCGCGATCCTCGCGCCCCCTCGTCGGCGAGATCGCGGCGCTGCGCGACTCCTTCGCCGAGCAGGGCCTGACCCACGTCGTGCTCTGCGGCATGGGCGGCTCCTCGCTCGCGCCGGAGGTCATCTGCGCCACGGCCGGCAAGCCGCTCGTCGTGCTCGACTCGTCCGACCCCGACTACGTCCGGCGTGCCCTCGGCGACGACCTCGACCACACCGTGGTCGTCGTCTCGAGCAAGTCCGGCTCCACGGTCGAGACCGACTCCCAGCGCCGTGCCTACGAGCAGGCGTTCGCCGACGCCGGCATCGACCCCGCGTCGCGCATCGTCATCGTCACCGACCCGGGCAGCCCGCTCGACAAGGAGTCCCGCGCCAAGGGCTACCGCGTCGTCAACGCCGACCCCGACGTCGGTGGCCGCTACTCGGCGCTGACCGCCTTCGGTCTCGTGCCGAGCGGCCTCGCCGGCGTCGACGTCGAGGCCCTCCTCGACGAGGCCGAGTCCGTCGCCGACCTGCTGGCCGCCGACGACGACGCCAACCCCGGTCTGCGCCTCGGCGCCGCCATGGGGGGCACCTACCCCCTGCGTGACAAGCTCGTTCTCGTCGACGACGGCTCCGGCATCGTCGGGTTCGCCGACTGGGCCGAGCAGCTCATCGCCGAGTCCACCGGCAAGAACGGCACCGGGGTCCTGCCGGTCGTCGCCGGTGGGGACGAGGACCCCGAGGTGGCCTGGCCCGCGGCCGACGTCACCGTGGCGCGTCTCGTGGACGCCGACAGCGAGGCGGCTCCGTCGGGCGACGTCGCGTCGGAGGTACGCGTGGGCGGCGCCCTGGGTGCCCAGCTGCTCCTGTGGGAGGTGGCCACCGCCGTCGCCGGGCGCCTGCTCGGCATCAACCCCTTCGACCAGCCCGACGTCGAGAGCGCCAAGAAGGCCGCCCGCGCCCTGCTCGACCAGGGAACCGGCTCGAGCACGGACCCCGCCGCGACGGACGGCGCCATCGAGATCCGCACGCTCGGTGGGTCGGGCGACTGGCTCGGCGACGCACGGACCGTGCCCGCGGCCCTCGACGCGCTCTTCGCGCAGCTCGACCCGGAGCACGGCTACGTCGCCGTCATGGCCTACCTCGACCGGCTGGCCGACGCCGACCTCGCCGAGTGCCGCGTCCCGCTCGCCCGTCGCACGGAGCGTCCGACGACGTTCGGCTGGGGCCCGCGCTTCCTGCACTCGACCGGCCAGTTCCACAAGGGCGGCCCGGCGGTGGGCGTCTACCTCCAGATCACGACGGCACCCAAGGAGGACCTCGCGATCCCCGGACGCGAGTTCACCTTCGGTGACTTCATCGCCTCGCAGGCGGGCGGCGACGCCGCGGTCCTCGCCGACCACGGTCGTCCCGTGCTGCAGCTGCACCTGACCGACCACGACGCAGGGCTCGCGCAGCTGCGCGCGGTGCTCTTGGCGGGAGGTCGTGGGTGAGCCCGGCACGCATCGCGCACGGGAACAACCCGCTGCGCACCGCCGAGGACAAGCGCATCCCCCGCATCGCGGGACCGTGCGGTCTCGTGCTGTTCGGGGTGACCGGCGACCTCGCCCGCAAGAAGCTGATGCCGGCGATCTACGACCTCGCCAACCGCGGACTGCTGCCGCCGGGCTTCTCGCTCATCGGCTTCGCGCGGCGCGACTGGGCCGCCCAGGACTTCGGCCAAGTGGTCCACGACGCCGTCAAGCAGCACGCCCGCACCCCTTTCAGCGAGGACGTGTGGCGCAACCTGTCCGAAGGATTCCGTTTCGTGCCAGGCACGTTCGATGACCCTGCGGCGTTCGACCTTCTCGCCAAGACGGTCGAGGAGCTCGACCAGGACCGCGGCACCGGCGGCAACCACGCCTTCTACCTCTCGATCCCGCCGGGCTTCTTCGCGACGGTCTGCGAACAGCTCCAGCGATGCGGCCTGACGACCGCCGAGGGCGACAGCTGGCGACGGGTCATCATCGAGAAGCCGTTCGGTCACGACCTCAAGAGCGCCCAGCAGCTCAACGAGATCGTCGAGGGCGTCTTCCCCGCCGACTCCGTGTTCCGCATCGACCACTACCTCGGCAAGGAGACGGTCCAGAACCTCCTCGCCCTGCGCTTCGCCAACCAGCTCTTCGAGCCGGTCTGGAACGCGAACTACGTCGACCACGTGCAGATCACCATGGCCGAGGACATCGGCATCGCGGGTCGGGCTGGCTACTACGACGGCATCGGCGCGGCTCGCGACGTCATCCAGAACCACCTGCTCCAGCTCCTGGCTCTCACGGCCATGGAGGAGCCGGTCTCCTTCGACGCCAAGGACCTTCGCGCCGAGAAGGAGAAGGTGCTCTCGGCGGTCCGCCTCCCTGCAGACCTCGACAAGGGCGCCGCTCGGGGGCAGTACGCCGGTGGCTGGCAGGGGGCCGAAGAGGTCGTCGGCTACCTCGACGAGGACGGCGTCGACCCGAACTCGGTCACCGAGACCTTCGCCGCGGTGACGCTCGAGGTCGACACCCGCCGCTGGGCCGGAGTCCCGTTCTACCTCCGCACGGGCAAGCGTCTCGGCAAGCGCGTGACCGAGATCGCGGTCGTCTTCAAGCGGGCGCCGCACCTGCCTTTCGAGCACACCGCCACGGAGGAGCTCGGCCAGAACGCCATCGTCATCCGGGTGCAGCCCGACGAGGGGATCACGCTCCGCTTCGGTTCCAAGGTGCCAGGCGCCCAGATGGAGGTCCGCGACGTCACGATGGACTTCGGCTACGGCTCGTCGTTCACCGAGGCCTCGCCCGAGGCGTACGAACGCCTCATCCTCGACGTGCTGCTCGGTGACCCGCCGCTCTTCCCACGGCACGAGGAGGTCGAGTCGTCCTGGCGCATCCTCGACCCGCTCATGAAGCACTGGGCCAAGGCCGGCAAGCCGGAGCAGTATCCCGCAGGCACCTGGGGTCCACCCTCGGCGGACCACATGCTCGAACGCGACGGACGAACGTGGAGGATGCCGTGATCCGCGACCTGACCGACACCACGACAACGGGGATCAGCAAGACCCTCGTGCGCCTGCGCAACGAGGTCGGCGCGCTGGCCCTGGGGCGGGTGCTGACGCTCGTCGTCGTCGTCGAGGACACCGACGCCGGGCACGCCATCGAGGTCGCCAACCAGGCGAGCCGCCAGCACCCCTGCCGCATCATCGTCGTCATCCCCGGCGACCGGCGGGGCAAGAACCGCCTCGACGCGCAGATCCGCCTCGGCGGTGACGCAGGCGCGAGCGAGATCGTCGTGCTCCGGCTCTACGGCGCGCTCGCCAACCACGGCCCGAGCGTCGTCGTGCCGCTGCTGCTGCCCGACTCCCCCATCGTGGCGTGGTGGCCCGGTCAGGCGCCCGCGGACGTCGCCAAGGACCCCATCGGGGCGATGGCCCAGCGTCGGATCACCGACGCCGCCGAGCACCACAACCCGCGACTCATGCTCAAGAAGCGTGCGGCGAACTACGCGCCGGGCGACACCGACATCGCATGGACGCGGCTGACCCGCTGGCGCGGTCTGCTCGCGGCCGCGCTCGACCAGCCGCCCTACGAGCCGATCACCGGCGCCGTCGTGAGCGGTGCGCCCGACTCGCCGTCGTCCGACCTCCTCGCGGGCTGGCTCTCGCGGCGGCTCAAGGTGCCCGTGCACCGGGTCTCGACACCGCGTGGCTCGGGGATCAGCTCGGTGCGGCTCGAGCGCAAGAGCGGTCCGATCGACCTCGTGCGTCCCGGCGACGACGTCGCCACCCTCTCGCAGACCGGTCAGCCCGACCGGCGGATCAGCCTGCCGCGACGCGAGCTACCCGAGTGCCTGGCCGACGAGCTGCGCCGCCTCGACCCCGACGACGCCTACGAGGACTCGCTCCTGCACGGCATCCCGGCGCTCCAGCCGGTGCGCCTCACCGCGGCCGCAGCGGCCAAGGCAGGCAAGGCTCCGGATCCCGCCGAGTCGCGTCGCCTCGCGGCCCGCCTCGGCCGCGACGAGTCGGCGCAGGAGGCCAGCGCGATGATCACCGCTCCCCCGGCGCCCGAGCACGCCGAGACCGCCGACGTGCACGCGGCCACCGTCCGCAAGCTCGCCGGCAAGCGGACGCCCCGCGAGAAGCAAGCCGCCAAGAACCGGAAGAAGGCGGCCGGGACCGAGTCGACGAGCCCGGCCACGACGGCGGCCAGGACGGCGTCCCCGACCAAGCCAGCGACTGCCAAGCGGGCCACTGCCAAGCAAGCCACCGCCAAGCGGGCGACGACGAAGGCGGCCGCGACGTCGGCCACCCGGAGCGCCGCGACGAAGGGTGCGTCGAAGACGGGCGCGGCCCAGAGCACGACGAAGGCCGCGTCGCGGACGACGGCGGGCACCCGCAAGGCGACGGCTCGCAAGGCCACCACGGCCACGAAGGCGGCGAGCGGGACGGCGACCTCGTGACCGCCGAGCCGCGCGTCGTCGTCCACCCGGACAAGCAGTCCCTGGCCGACGCCGCCGCGGCCCGGTTCGTCACCGCGTTGATCGACGCCCAGACCCGCAATCCCGAGGCCCAGGTGGCTCTCACCGGCGGGTCCATGGGATCGGCGATCATCGCCTCCGTCCTGACGACGCCGGGCCGCTCGGCCGTCGACTGGTCACGGGTACGCGTGTGGTGGGGCGACGAGCGCTACCTGCCGGCGGGTGACCCCGACCGCAACGACACCCAGAACGACGAGGCGGGTCTCAGCGCGCTGGGACTCGACCCGGCGAAGGTGCACCGGGTGGCCGGTCCCGACGCCTCGGAGAGCGCCGAGGCCAGCGCCGTGGCCTACGCCCGCACGATCCGCGAGCACGGCCAGAAGGCGTGGGACGTCGTGCTCTTCGGAGTGGGCCAGGACGGTCACGTCGCCTCGCTCTTCCCGCACCACCCGGCCCAGCGAGTGACCGACGCGATCGCGATCGCCGTGCACGACTCGCCGAAGCCGCCACCGGACCGGGTGAGCCTCACCTTCGAGTGCTTCGAGCGCTCCCACGAGGTGTGGTTCCTCGTGTCCGGAGCCGACAAGGCCGAGGCGGTCGAGACCGCGCTCGTCCCGGGTGCAGACCGCTGGGACGTCCCCGCGGCCGGACCTGCCGGCACGGACGCGACCCTGTGGCTCGTCGACGCCGACGCGGCCTCGGCCCTCGACTGACCGACGCGGCCGGTCGCGCAGCACCGGACGGCATACGACACGACGAAGGGCCCGGGAGGATCTCCCGGGCCCTTCGTCGTCAGGTCACCCACCGGTGACCCGAGGGGTCACTGGATGAGGCCGCGCTCGCGCAGCGTGCTCAGGGCCTCGTCGAGGATGGCGGCGCCGTCGGCGTCGCTGCGACGCTCCTTCACGTAGGCCAGGTGCGTCTTGTAGGGCTCGACCTTCGGCGGGGCCGGGGGGTTGTCCTTGTCCTGGCCGGCCGGGAACCCGCATCGCGGGCAGTCCCACGTCTCGGGCAGGACCATGCCGGGCTCCTCGGCGAAGCTCGGACGGGTCTCATGCCCGTTGGAGCACCAGTAGGAGATGTGGACGCGAGGGGCGGCGTCGCCGCGCTCCGCCTCGCCCATCGGGCCGGCGCCGACCCGGCTTCCACGAATGGCGTTACCGCTGGCCATCTGTTCCTTCTCTCAGCTCGCGAAACGGGCCAGGAGGCCCAGACCGATGATCGCCGTCGCCCAGACGAGCGCCACGGCCACCGTGAAGCGGTCGAGGTTGCGCTCGGCGACCGATGAGCCACCGAGCGACGTGGACATGCCCCCGCCGAACATGTCGGACAGGCCGCCACCCTTGCCCTTGTGCAGCAGGATGAAGAGGGTCAGGACCATGCTGGACAGCACCAGCAGGACCTGAAGCACGATGCGAACCGCATCCACGTGGTCACTCCAAATCGTCGGGATCTCGGGGGTCGTCGGGCCGGACGGCCACTCCCCCGCGTGTTCCGGGGCTCGGGTAAGGATACCTGCCCGAGGGCCCTTCGGCCGAACGGCCCCGTGGGATCCGTCCGGCCGAAGGGAAGGTATCAGGACGTGCCGACGTGGTCGCGGTAGCGACAGATCGACGCGAACTCCGTCGGGTCGATCGACGCACCACCGACGAGGGCGCCATCGACGTCCTCCTGGGCCATGATCGCGGCGACGTTGCCCGACTTGACGCTGCCGCCGTAGAGGACGCGTACGCCGTCGGCGACGTCGCCGCTGTAGAGCTCGGCGAGCAGCGTGCGGATGGCCGCGCAGACCTCCTGCGCGTCGTCGGGCGTGGCGACCTCGCCCGTGCCGATGGCCCAGATGGGCTCGTAGGCGATGACGACCGATGCCGCCTGCTCCTTGGTCACCCCGTCGAGGTTCTCGCGCAGCTGGGCGACGACGTGCTCGACCTGGCGGCCCTCCTTGCGCACGTCGAGCGCCTCGCCGCAGCAGAGGATCGGTGTCAGGCCGTGGGCGTAGGCCGCCTTGACCTTGGCGTTGACGAGGGCGTCGGTCTCGCCGTGGCCCTCGCGCCGCTCGCTGTGCCCGACGGTGACGTACGTGCAGCCGAGCTTGGCGAGGAAGGCGCCCGAGATGTCACCGGTGTAGGCACCCGAGGTGTGCGGTGACAGGTCCTGCGCGCCGTACCTGAGGTCGAGCTTGTCGCCCTCGATGAGCGTCTGGACCGAGCGCAGGTCGGTGAAGGGCGGCAGCACGGCGACCTCGACGGCCGCGTGGTCGTGCTTCGCGTCGCGCAGCGTCCAGTCGAGCTTCTGCACGAGGTGCGTCGCCTGGAGGTGGTCGAGGTTCATCTTCCAGTTGCCGGCCATGAGCGGGACGCGCCCGACCGGCTTGGTGTCCTTGGCCATCAGGCGTCGCCCTCCTCGAGCACGGTGAGTCCGGGCAGCTCCTTGCCCTCGAGGTACTCGAGGCTGGCGCCGCCGCCGGTGGAGATGTGGCCGAAGTCGGAGTCGGCGAAGCCGAGCTGGCGCACCGCCGCGGCGGAGTCGCCGCCACCGACGACGGTGAGGGCGCCCTGGGCGGTGATCTCGACGAGCGCCTGGGCCAGCGCCTTGGTGCCGGCCGCGTAGGGCTCCATCTCGAAGGCGCCCATCGGGCCGTTCCAGAAGACGGTGCGGCAGTCGGCGAGCTTCTCGGCGAAGAGCGCGCTCGACGCGGGCCCGATGTCGAGGCCCATCCGGTCGGCCGGGATGGCGTCGGCCGAGACGACCTCGTGGGCCGCGTCGGCGCTGAACGCGTCGGCGGCGACGACGTCGACCGGAAGCACGATCTCGACGCCCTCCTTCGCGGCCCGCTCGAGGTAGCCCTTGACCGTGTCGATCTGGTCGGCCTCGAGCAGGCTCTTGCCGACCTCGTGACCCTGCGCGGCGAGGAAGGTGAAGACCATGCCGCCACCGATGAGGAGACGGTCCGCCGTGCCGAGGAGGTTGCCGATGACGCCGAGCTTGTCGGACACCTTCGCGCCACCGAGGACGACGGCATACGGGCGCTCGGGGTCCTTCGTCAGGCGGCGCAGGACGTCGACCTCGGTGGAGACGAGGTCGCCCGTGGCGTGCGGCAGCAGGCGCGCGACGTCGTAGACGGAGGCCTGCTTGCGGTGCACGACCCCGAAGCCGTCGGAGACGAAGACGTCGGCGAGAGAAGCGAGCTCGGCCGCGAAGCCGGTACGCTCGTCGTCGGTCTTGGCGGTCTCGCCGGCGTTGAAGCGGAGGTTCTCGAGGAGCAGCACCTGGCCGTCCTGGAGCGCCGCCGCCTTGGCCTTGGCGTCGTCACCGACGGTGTCGTCGGCGAAGACGACGTCGGTGCCGAGCACCTCGCTGAGTCGCTGCGCGACCGGCGCGAGGGAGTACTTGGCCTCCGGGGCGCCCTTGGGGCGGCCGAGGTGGGCGCAGACGATGACGCGGGCGCCGGCGTCGGCCAGGCCCTTGATCGTCGGGGCCGAGGCGCGGATGCGGCCGTCGTCGGTGATCGTCGCGCCGTCGAGCGGCACGTTGAGGTCGGACCGGACGAGGACGCGCTTGCCGCGCAGGTCCCCGAGATCGCTGGTGGTCTTCACGCGGGATGCCTCTTCGTCAGTTGGGAATGGGGCGGGCACGGGTGACAAGGGTGCGGCCACCGCCCGGGGTGCTCGGGAGAGCGCCGGGGGCGGTGGCCGAGTGGCTCAGAGCGACGAGCCGACGAGCGCGACGAGGTCGACGAGGCGGTTGGAGTAGCCCCACTCGTTGTCGTACCAGCCGACGACCTTGACCTGGTTGCCGATGACCTTGGTGAGACCGGCGTCGAAGATGCACGAGGCGGGGTCGGTCTCGATGTCCTTGGAGACGATCTCGTCCTCGGTGTAGACGAGGAAGCCCTTCATCGGGCCCTCGGCGGCCGCCTTGACGGCGGCGTTGACCTCTTCGACGGTCGTCTCGCGACCGGCCTCGAAGGTCAGGTCGGTGGCCGAGCCGGTCGGCACCGGCACGCGGAGCGCGTAGCCGTCGAGCTTGCCCTTGAGCTCGGGCAGCACGAGGGCGACGGCCTTGGCGGCGCCGGTCGTGGTCGGGACGATGTTGAGGGCGGCAGCGCGGGCCCGACGGAGGTCCTTGTGCGGGGCGTCCTGGAGGTTCTGGTCCTGCGTGTAGGCGTGGATGGTCGTCATGAGGCCCTTGACGATGCCGAACTCGTCGTTGAGGGCCTTGGCCATCGGCGCGAGGCAGTTCGTCGTGCACGAGGCGTTGGAGATCACCGTGTGTGCGGCGGGGTCGTAGAGCTCGTGGTTGACGCCCATCACGATCGTGATGTCCTCGTTCTTGGCCGGGGCCGAGATGATGACCTTCTTGGCGCCACCGTCGATGTGGGCCTTGGCCTTCTGGGCGTCGGTGAAGAAGCCGGTGGACTCGACGATGATGTCGGCGCCGACGCCGGCCCAGTCGATGTTGGCGGGGTCGCGCTCCTCGAAGACACGGATGGCCTTGCCGTCGACGATGATCGACGTGTCGTCGTAGGTGACCTCACCGGGGAAACGGCCCAGGATCGAGTCGTACTTGAGCAGGTGGGCGAGGGTCTTGTTGTCCATGAGGTCGTTGGTGGCCACGACCTCGATGTCGGCTCCGGACGCCACGATGGCGCGGAAGAAGTTGCGGCCGATGCGGCCAAAGCCGTTGATACCAACGCGAACGGTCACTGCTGTGCACCTCTTCGGTGAGACTGTGTGTCGGACGAAAATGCCAGACCTTGGGCCGCCCCGTTGCGACCTCGATCACACCACACCCTAGTGCGTCGCCTGCGACGCCGAAGCGGCAGTCTCAGGGCTTGGTGAGCACGCGCTCAGCACGCGCCGCCCCCGCCGCGCGGGCACCCGAGCGACGGCGTCGGACGCCCCGGTTCAGCTCTCGAGCATGTCGGCCGTGAGGTTGGCGTCGGTGCCGGCGACCCCGAGCTCCTCGGCCCGCTTGTCGGCCATGGCGAGCAGGCGCCGGATGCGACCGGCCACGGCGTCCTTGGTCATCGGCGGCTTGGCCAGCTGGCCGAGCTCCTCGAGGCTGGCCTGCTTGTGCTCGAGACGGAGCACCCCGGCCTCACGCAGGTGGTCGGGGATCTCCTCGCCGAGCAGCTCCATGGCGCGCTCGACCCGGGCCCCGGCAGCGACGGCGGCCCGTGCGGAACGGCGCAGGTTGGCGTCGTCGAAGTTGGCCAGGCGGTTGGCCGTGGCCCGCACCTCGCGGCGCATCCGCCGCTCCTCCCACGCCATGACGGCGTCGTGGGCCCCGAGACGCGTCAGCATCGCGCCGATGGCGTCGCCGTCGCGGATGACGACCCGGTCGACGCCGCGGACCTCGCGGGCCTTGGCCTGGATGCCGAGGCGGCGTGCGGCGCCGACGAGGGCGAGGGCGGCCTCGGGACCGGGGCACGTCACCTCGAGCGCCGACGAGCGCCCCGGCTCGGTGAGCGAGCCGTGCGCGAGGAACGCGCCCCGCCAAGCGGCCTCGGAGTCGCACGTCGCGGCGCTGACCACCTTGGGCGGCAGGCCGCGGACGGGACGCCCGCGCGTGTCGATGAGCCCGGTCTGCCGGGCGAGGGTGGCGCCCTCCTCGACGACCCGGACGACGTAGCGCGAGCCACGGCGCAGACCGCCGGCGGCGAGGACGAGCACGTCGCTCTTGTGCCCGTAGACCTCGGCGATGTTGCGGCGCAGGCGACGTGCGGCGTTCGCGGTGTCGAGCTCGGCCTCGACGACGATCTGTCCCCCGATGATGTGCAGCCCGCCGGCGAAGCGGAGCATCGTCGAGACCTCGGCCTTGCGACAGCAGGGTTTGGTCACCTCGAGGCGTGAGAGCTCGTCCTTCACCTTTGCTGTCATGGCCATGGGCGACATCCTGCCACCCTGATCAAGCACCCTCGCGCCGGAGCCCCGGCCCGCTCTGCGAACGGCAGCGCCACGAGCTCAGGAGATGACGTCGCGCAGCGCCGCCGCGAGCCGCAGCGGGTCGTGGACCCCGGGCTCGCCCCGGGCCGCCACCGGCGCGACGACGAGCTCGGCCCCGAGCTCGGCGGCCGCCGCCCGCAGCGACGCACCGTCGGGGACGACGCTCGGGTCGGCGAGCACGACGTCGAGCCGGAGGTCGGGAGCGTTGGCGGCGAAGGACGCGAGGTGGTCCTCGGCCCGGAAGTCGCGCGTCTCCCCCTTGTGCACCTCGAGGTTGAGGTTGAGCAGTCGCTTGGCCGGCGTCGAGACGAGCGCGTCGACGAGGTCGGGCACGAGCAGGTGCGGCATGACGGACGTGAACCACGACCCGGGTCCGAGCATGACCCAGTCGGCGTCGCGGACGGCGGAGAGCGCCTCGTGGCAGGGCTCCGGACACGTCGGCACGATGCCGATCGACGACACGATGCCCGGCGACGACGCGACCCGGTGCTGCCCGCGCACGTCGACCGTGGCATCGGGGCGGGCCGGGTCATGGCCGCGGATCTCGGCCACGATCTCGAGCGGCTCGGCTGCCATCGGCAGCACCCGGCCCCGCGCGCCGAGCAGACGCCCCACGAGGTCGAGCCCCTGCACCGTGTCGCCGAGCAGCTCCCAGATCGAGACGATCATGAGGTTGCCGAGCGCATGGCCCTTGAGGTCCCCCGTGCCGGCGAAACGGTGCTGGAGCACGTCGCGCCAGGTGTGGCCCCAGTCGCTGTCGTCGCACAGCGCCGAGAGCGCCATCCGCAGGTCGCCGGGGGGCAGCACGTCGAACTCCTCGCGGAGCCGCCCGCTCGACCCGCCGTCGTCGGCGACGGTGACGACGGCGGTGACGTTGTCGGTGAGCAGCCGCAGCGCGGTCAGCGCCGCGGCCAGGCCGTGACCACCACCGAGCGCGACGATGCGCCGGTGGTGCGAGGAACCGAGGGGCAGTCGCTGGGTCGTCACCGCGGTCGTCCCGGTCACTCCCGACCCAGGTCGCGGTGGACGACGAACGTGTCGACGCGGTCCCGGCCGCCGAGCCGCCCGCTCAGCGCCTCCGCGATCGCGACGGACCGGTGCTTGCCGCCGGTGCAGCCGACGGCCACGGTGACGTAGCGGCGCCCCTCGCGGACGTAGCCGTCGATCATCGTGTCGAGCAGGTCACCGGCGCGGTCGAGGAACTCGTCGGCGCCCTCCTGCTTCATGACGAACTCGCTGACGGGAGTGTCGCGCCCGGTCAGCGCCCGCAGCTCGGGCACCCAGTAGGGGTTGGGCAGGAAGCGCATGTCGAAGACGACGTCGGCGTCGAGCGGCAGGCCGTACTTGAAGCCGAACGACATGACCGCGATGCGCAGCTGGACGCGCCGGTCGCCCGCGAAGAGCGAGGAGAGCTTGGCGCTCAGCTGGTGGACGTTGAGGCCCGAGCTGTCGATGACGACGTCAGCCGACGAGCGCAGGTCGAGGAGCAGCTCGCGCTCGCGCTGGATGCCGTCGAGGAGCCGACCCTCGCCCTGGAGCGGGTGCGGTCGGCGCACGCTCTCGAAGCGGCGGACGAGCGCCTCGTCGGTGGCGTCGAGGAAGACGAGGCTGGGACGCTCGCCGCGCTCGCGGGCCGCACCGATGGCGCCCTCGAGCTGGGCGAACCAGCCACGCGAGCGCACGTCGACGACGACGGCGACCTGCTGGAGGTGGGCCTCGGGGTGCTGGGCGCGGGCCTCGTCGCGCAGCTCGGCGAGGTGCGTGAGCAGCTGCGGTGGCAGGTTGTCGACGACGAGCCACCCGAGGTCCTCGAGGACGTTGGCGGTCGTGCTGCGTCCGGCCCCGCTCATCCCGGTGACGATGACGATCGGAGCATCGGCCAAGGGCGTCTGCGGTGTGCGCCTGGTGTCGGCGGTCATTCGAGCACTTCTCCCGTCGTGAGGTTCACGGCTGGCTCCTGGGGTGCTCCCTCAGCCAAGTGGTTGACGACGGCCGAAGCAAGCGACCGGCCGAAGCCGGGTACGGCCATGATGTCCGTTGTGTCCGCCGCGCGAAGGCGTTTGACCGAACCGAAGTGGCGCAGCAGCGCCTTCTGACGGCTCGCGCCGAGCCCGGGTATGCCGTCGAGCTGGGAGGTCGTCATCGCCTTGGACCGCCGCTGCCGGTGGAAGGTGATCGCGAAGCGGTGGGCCTCGTCGCGCAGCCGCTGGAGCAGGTAGAGCCCTTCGCTGGTGCGGGGCAGGATGACCGGGTGGTCGTCGCGCGGGACCCACACCTCCTCGAGGCGCTTGGCGAGCCCGACGAGCGCGACCTCCTCGATGCCGAGCTCGTCGAGCACGGCCTGGGCGGCGTTGACCTGCGGCAGGCCGCCGTCGACGACGACGAGGCTGGGTGGGTAGGCGAACCGTCGAGGCCGTCCGGTCTCAGGGTCGATCGGACCGGAGGCGGACGGCCCGTCGTCGTCGTCCGACGGACCCGTCGCGTCGGGGCCGGCCGCGCCGTCGGTCGCCCCGCCGACGACCCCCGTCGAGAGGTCGAGGTCACCCGCCCCCTCGGCGTCCTCGAGGTAGCGCCGGAACCGGCGGGTCAGCACCTCGCGCATCGCGGCGGTGTCGTCGACGGTGACCGGCTCGCCGTCCTCGGTGGCCGCGCCCCGGACGATGAAGCGGCGGTACTCGCTCTTGCGGGCCAGTCCGTCCTCGAAGACGACCATCGACGCGACGACGTTGGTGCCCTGGACGTGGCTGACGTCGTAGCACTCGATGCGCAGCGGTGCGTCGTCGAGGCCGAGGTAGTCCTGCAGCTCCTGCAGCGCCTTGCTGCGCAGCGTCAGGTCGCCGGCGCGGGCCACCTTGTGCCGGGCCAGCGACTGCTCGGCGTTGCGCCGGACCGTCTCGCTCAGGGTGCGCTTGTCGCCGCGTTGCGGCACGCGGACGCTGACCGCGGAGCCGCGCACCGACGACAGCCACTCGGTGACGGCCTCGGGGTCGGCCGGCAGGCTCGGGACGAGCACCTCGCGCGGGATCGCGTCGCGCTCGGCGTCGCCGTAGACCTGCAGCAGCAGGTGCTCGACGAGGGTCGCGATGTCCTCGCTCTCCTTCTCGACGACCCAGCCCCGCTGGCCGCGGATGCGTCCACCCCGGACGTGGAAGACCTGGACCGCGGCCTCGAGGTCGTCGTCGGCGAGGGCGAAGACGTCGGCGTCGGTGGCGTCACCGAGGACGACGGCCTGCTTCTCGAGCGCCTTGGTCAGGGCCCCGATGTCGTCGCGCAGCCGGGCGGCCTGCTCGAAGTCGAGCTCCGCGGCCGCTTCCTTCATGCGCGTCTCGAGGCGCTTCGCGAAGCGCGTCGTGTTGCCGCCCATGAAGTCGCAGAAGTCCTCGGCGATGGCCCGGTGCTCCTCGGGGGTGACGCGGCCGACGCACGGGGCCGAGCACTTGTCGATGTAGCCGAGCAGGCACGGTCGACCGCTCGCCGTCGCGCGCTTGAACACGCCGGACGAGCACGTGCGCAGGGGGAAGACCCGCAGCAGCAGGTCGAGGGTCTCGCGGATCGCCCAGGCATGGCCGTAGGGCCCGAAGTAGCGAGTGCCCTTGCGCTTGGCGCCGCGCATGACCTGGGCCCGCGGGAACTCCTCGCCCATCGTCACGGCGAGGAAGGGGTAGGACTTGTCGTCGCGGTACTTGACGTTGAAGCGCGGGTCGAACTCCTTGATCCAGGAGTACTCGAGCTGCAGGGCCTCGACCTCGGTGCGCACGACGGTCCACTCGACCGAGCTCGCCGTCGTGACCATCGTCGCGGTGCGCGGGTGCAGGGCCGTGATGTCCTGGAAGTAGGACGACAGCCGCGGGCGCAGCGACTTGGCCTTGCCGACGTAGATGACCCGGCCGTGCGCGTCGCGGAAACGGTAGACGCCCGGGTCGGTCGGGATCTCTCCCGGCTTGGGTCGGTAGGTCGTCGGGTCCGCCACGTTCCCACCCTATGTCGGCCCGCCGACGCCGCCGCAGGGCGTCCTCGCGTATGCCGTGTCGGCGGATCCGTGACCGCGCCCGGAGGGTGCTGGGCCCGGACGCACGACGCCCGGCCGGGCGCCGAGGGGGCACCGACCGGGCGGCATACGACAGCGGGTGACGCTCAGCTGACGGTGAACGTGTCACCGGTGACGGTGATGGTCTTGGCGGTCAGGCCGGTGGGTGCCGGGCCGGACACGCGGTCGCCGGTCGTGGCGTCGAAGTGGCTCTGGTGACAGGGGCAGATGATCTGGCCGCCCTCGACGGAGGCGACGGTGCAGCCCTGGTGGGGGCACACCGCGTCGAACGCCTTGAACGTGCCCGCCGCCGGCTGGGTGACGACGGTCTTGGTGTCGGCGAAGATCTTGCCGCCGCCGACGGGGATCTCGGACGTCGGGGTGCCACCGGCGGCGGCCGAGCTCGCCCCGGCGGACGGGGCCGCCGCAGCGCTGCTCGACGACGAGTCGGCCGGAGCCGTCGGGACGGGCGGGCTGCTGCAGGCGGCGAGCGCCCCGGCCCCGACGACGACCCCGGCGACCCGGAGGACGCCGCGGCGGTCGGTGAGCACGGAGATGCGGTCGCCGCGGCTCGGCTCGGCCGTGCCGCTGGACGGGCCGGTGGACGGGCCGGCGGCTGGGAGGTCGGACGGAGTGGTGGGCGGAGTGTCGGAGGTGCTCGTGCTGCTGGTCGGCTCGGTGGTGCTGGAGTGCGTGCGCTGGGTCATGCGTTCCTCTTCCGGGTCGTGGTCGACCTCGTCTTGCTCACGGTGGTGCTCGACGTGGTCTTCTTCGCAGCGGCGGTGGTGGCACCTCCTCGTGCGCGTCCGCTCGCCTTCGGTGCCGTGGCTGCCTTCGTTGCCTTCGTCGTCGTCTGTGCCTTCACGGTGCGCGCCGTCGATGTGCCCGCGCCGTCAGCGCGCTGTGAGCCGGCCGAGCCCGCCGCGCCCGCAGAGGCCAGGGCCTTCTTCGCGCGGGTGCGTGCCGGGCCGCGGCTCGTCGTGCGGGCCGTCCGCTCGAGGATCGGCTTGAGGAACCGGCCGGTGTGGCTGGCGGCCACCTCGGCGACGTCCTCGGGCGTGCCCTCCGCGATGACCATGCCACCGCCGGAGCCGCCCTCGGGCCCCATGTCGATGATCCAGTCGGCGTTCTTGATGACGTCGAGGTTGTGCTCGATGACGATGACGGTGTTGCCCTTGTCGACGAGGCCCTGGAGCACGTCGAGGAGCTTGCGGATGTCCTCGAAGTGCAGGCCGGTGGTCGGCTCGTCGAGGACGTAGATGGTGCGTCCGGTGGAGCGCTTCTGCAGCTCGCTGGCGAGCTTGACGCGCTGGGCCTCACCACCGGAGAGGGTCGGCGCCGGCTGGCCGAGGCGCACGTAGCCCAGGCCGACGTCGTTGAGGGTCTTGAGGTGACGCGCGATCGCGGGGACCGCCTCGAAGAACGTGGCGGCCTCCTCGATCGGCATGTCGAGCACGTCCGCGATCGTCTTGCCCTTGAAGTGCACCTCCAGCGTCTCCCGGTTGTACCGGGCCCCGTGGCACACCTCGCACGGGACGTAGACGTCGGGCAGGAAGTTCATCTCGATCTTGATCGTGCCGTCGCCGGAGCACGCGTCACAGCGGCCGCCCTTGACGTTGAAGGAGAACCGGCCCGGCTGGTAGCCGCGCACCTTGGCCTCCGTCGTCTCGGCAAAGAGCTTGCGCATGTTGTCGAAGACGCCGGTGTAGGTCGCGGGGTTCGACCGGGGGGTGCGCCCGATCGGGCTCTGGTCGACGTGCACGACCTTGTCGAGATGGTCGAGGCCCGTGACGGACTTGTGCCGTCCGGGCACGTGGCGGGCACCGTTGAGCTTGTTGGCGAGGACGTTGTAGAGGATGTCGTTGACGAGCGTCGACTTGCCGGAGCCCGACACGCCGGTGACGGCCACGAGGTTGCCGAGCGGGAAGTTCACCGAGACGTTCTGGAGGTTGTTCTCGCGGGCGCCGTTGACGGTGATCTGGCGTCCGTCGTGGCCGCGGCGCACGTCGGGAGACGGGATCTCGCGACGGCCCGAGAGGTACATGCCGGTCAGCGAGTCGGGATGCTCGAGCAGTCCCTTGACGGTGCCGGAGTGCACGACGTGGCCGCCGTGCTCACCGGCACCCGGGCCGATGTCGACGACCCAGTCGGCCGTCGCGATGGTGTCCTCGTCGTGCTCGACGACGATGAGCGTGTTGCCGAGGTCACGCAGGCGCGTCAGCGTCTCAATGAGGCGGTGGTTGTCGCGCTGGTGCAGGCCGATCGAGGGCTCGTCGAGGACGTAGAGCACCCCGACGAGGCCGGAGCCGATCTGGGTCGCGAGCCGGATGCGCTGGGCCTCGCCACCGGACAGGGTGCCGGCGGGGCGGTCGAGCGAGAGGTAGTCGAGGCCGACGTCGAGCAGGAAGCCGAGCCGCGCGTCGATCTCCTTGATGACGCGCTCGGCGATCTGCTTCTCGCGCGCCGTGAAGTCGACGGTGTCGAGGAAGCCGGCCGCCTCGTTGATGGCGAGCCCGCAGACCTCGGAGATGTTCTTGCCACCGACGAGCACGGCCAAGGACTCGGGCTTGAGGCGCGCGCCCTTGCAGACCGGGCACGGGACCTCGCGCATGAAGCCCTCGTAGCGGTCGCGGCTCCACTCGGAGTCGGTCTCGGAGTGGCGGCGCTTGATGAAGGGCACGACGCCCTCGAAGCCGGTCGTGTAGGAGCGGTCGCGGCCGTAGCGGTTCTTGTACTTGACGTGGACCTTGTAGTTCTGGCCGTGCAGCAGCGCCTCCTTGGCGCGGGCCGGCAGCGCCCGGAACGGCGCGTCCATCGAGAACTTCATGTCCTCGCCGAGCGCGCCCATGACGCGCTGGAAGTACTCGGCCGAGCCCGACCCCTGCGCCCATGGGGCGATGGCGCCCTCGGCGAGCGACAGGTCGTCGTCGGGCACGACGAGCTCGGGGTCGACCTCGAGCTCGGTGCCGATGCCGGTGCACTCGGTGCAGGCGCCGAACGGCGAGTTGAAGGAGAACGAGCGCGGCTGGATCTCGTCCATGCCGAGCGGGTGGTTGTTGGGACAGGCCATCTTCTCGGAGAAGCGGCGCTCGCGGTCCTTGTCCTTGGCGTCGCGGTCGACGAAGTCGATGATGACCACGCCGCCGGCGAGGCCGAGGGCCGTCTCGACGGAGTCGGTGAGGCGACGCTTCGAGCCGGCGTCGTCGCCCTTGGCGACGAGGCGGTCGACGACGACCTCGATCGTGTGCTTCTTCTGCTTCTCGAGGGCGGGGGGCTCGGCGAGGGACACGACCTCGCCGTCGACCCGGGCGCGCGAGAAGCCCTTCGTCTGGAGCTCGGCGAAGAGGTCGACGAACTCGCCCTTGCGGCCCTGCACGACGGGCGCGAGCACCTGGAAGCGGGTGCGGTCCTCGAGGGTCAGGAGCTGGTCGACGATCTGCTGCGGCGACTGCCGGGTGACGGGCTCACCGCAGACGGGGCAGTGCGGCCGGCCCGCGCGGGCGAAGAGCAGGCGCAGGTAGTCGTAGACCTCGGTGATGGTGCCCACGGTCGAGCGAGGGTTGCGGTTGGTCGACTTCTGGTCGATGGAGACCGCGGGCGAGAGCCCCTCGATGAAGTCGACGTCGGGCTTGTCCATCTGCCCGAGGAACTGCCGGGCGTACGCCGACAGCGACTCGACGTAGCGACGCTGCCCCTCCGCGAAGATCGTGTCGAACGCGAGGCTCGACTTGCCCGACCCCGAGAGCCCGGTGAAGACGATGAGGCTGTCGCGTGGGAGGTCGACGGACACGTCGCGCAGGTTGTGCTCGCGCGCGCCGCGGACGACGAGGGAATGGGCGTTGCCGGTGGGCGTAGCAGTCACGCGCAACATGCTAGGTGGGGTGACCGACAGTCCCCCCATCGGCGGCTCAAGGCTGGACATGACTCGGACGTACCCACCCCGCCACACGCCCGGGCGACGGGAGCGCCGGACCCGGCAGGACGGCATACTCGCAGTCATGAGTGAGCCCGTGCCCACCCCGATCGAGGACTACGCCGTGCTCGGCGACCTCGGCACCGCCGCCCTCGTGAGCCGCAAGGGCTCCGTCGACTGGCTGTGCCTCCCCCGTTTCGACTCGCGCGCCTGCTTCTCGGCGCTGCTCGGCACGCCGGACCACGGTCGCTGGCTCATCACGCCGGTCGACCCGGACGCGGTCACGACCCGCCGCTACGTCGGCAACTCGTTCGTCCTCGAGACGATCCACGAGACGCCCACCGGCCGGGTCCGCGTCACCGACGTCATGCCGCTCGGCGACGGTCGCTCCGACCTCCTGCGCCGCATCGAGGGCGTCGAGGGCACGGTCCGGATGGTCCACGAGTGGACGGTGCGCTTCAACTACGGCCGCACCCGCCCGTGGGTGATGCGCCACACCGAGGACCGCGAGGACCACACCGACGAGATCATCACGGCCATCGCCGGCCCCGACATGCTCGTCCTGCGCGGCGCGCGGCTCCCCCACGCCCAGGACGGCCACCACGTCGACGAGTTCGACGTCGTAGCCGGGCAGACGTTCACCTTCTCGACGACGTGGTTCCGCAGCCACGAGGAGATTCCGCCGCCGCTGCGGGTCCGCGCCCGGATCGACGAGACGATCGCGCTGAGCGAGGAGTACGCCTCCCGCAGCGACTACGCCGGCCCCTACGAGGACGCGGTCACGCGCTCGCTGCTCGTGCTGCGCGGCCTGACCCACCAGTCGACCGGTGGGATCGTCGCCGCCGCCACGACGTCGCTGCCGGAGGAGTTCGGGGGCGAGCGCAACTGGGACTACCGCTTCTGCTGGCTGCGCGACGCCGCGCTGACGCTCGAGGCCCTCCTCGGCTGCGGCTACGTCGAGGAGACCGAGCTGTGGCGGGCGTGGTTGCTGCGCGCCGTCGCCGGTGACCCCGAGGACATGCAGATCATGTACCGCGTCGACGGCGGCCGTGACCTCCCCGAGCGGGTGCTCGAGCACCTGCCCGGGTATGCCGGGTCGCGCCCCGTGCGCGTCGGCAACGCGGCCGTCGAGCAGCGCCAGACCGACGTGCTCGGCGAGGTGATGATCTCGCTCGACCACGCGCGGTCGAAGGGACTCGAGGAGAACGACGACTCCTGGCACCTGCAGCGGGCGCTCGTCAACCACCTCGCCCAGCACTGGGAGGAGGCCGACAACGGCCTCTGGGAGATCCGGGGCCCGCTGCGGCACTTCACCCACTCGCGCGTCATGGTGTGGGCCGCCTTCGACCGTGCGATCCGCGCCGTCGAGCAGCACGGCGTCGAGGGGCCCGTCGAGCACTGGCGCGAGCTGCGCGACCAGGTGCGCGAGGAGGTCATGACGAAGGGCTTCGACACCGAGCGCAACACCTTCGTCCAGCACTACGACACCACCGAGGTCGACGCGTCCCTGCTCACGCTCTCGTCGATCGGCTTCGTCGACGGTGACGACCCGCGGATGCTCGGCACCATCGCTGCCGTCGAGTCCGACCTGCTGCGCGAGGGACTCGTGATGCGCTACCGCACCGACACGGGGGTCGACGGTCTCGCGGGCGACGAGCACCCCTTCCTGGCGTGCTCCTTCTGGCTCGTGACCGCCTACGCGAAGGCGGGTATGACGACGGAGGCCACCGAGCTGATGGACCGGCTCGTGGGCCTGACCAACGACGTCGGACTGCTCTCCGAGGAGTACGACCCGATCGCGAAGCGCATGGTGGGCAACTTCCCGCAGGCGTTCTCGCACCTGACGCTCGTCGGCGCCGCCCTCGCCCTCGCCAGGGCCTCGGGCGCGGCGTCCGACTCGGAGACGGAGAAGCAACCCGGGAGGGCCACGGCATGAGGCACGCCGACGTGACACCCGCGCTCGTCGCGGCCGAGACCGACAGGGTCGCCTCGACGGCGGCCTCCTTCCGCAACGACGCGGTGCTCGCGCCGTCGCTCTGCGCGGGCTGGTCGCGCGGCCACGTGCTCGCGCACCTCGCTCGCAACGCCGACGCCCTCGCGCGCGTGTGCGACGTCGCGCTGACCGGCACCGCCGACACGATGTACGACGACGTCGAGTCGCGTGACACCGACATCGAGCGCGGCGCCCGACGGTCGGCGCACGACCACGCGACCGACATCCGCGACACGGCGGCCCGCCTTGCCGAGCGGCTCGAGGCCCTCCGCCCCGAGCACGCCGGGGTCCGCGTCGAGCGCACCCCGGGCGGCTTCCCGATCCCGGTCGGGATGGTCCCGTTCATGCGGCTGCGCGAGGTCGTCTACCACCACGTCGACCTCGACGCCGGCTACACCTTCGCGAGCGCCCCGCCAGAGGTCGTGTCGCTCTTCCTGCGCGACGCCGCCAACCGCCTCGCGCACGACGACGCTCCCCCGTCGCTGCACGTCGTGACGGCCGCGGGCGACGAGCACGTCGTCGGTGACGGTGCGACGCGGGTGACCGGGTCAGCCGCCGACGTGCTGCTGTGGCTCGCCCGCGGACACACCGACGGCGTGACCTTCGACGGCCCCGTCCCGACCCTGCCCTTCGGAGGCTGACGATGACGCACACGCCCCATGACGCCTACTCCGGTCACGTCACCGCGGGCGGGCCGGCCGGCGTCCGGGAGCTGCCCGACCTCACGATCCGCAAGCTCGAGGTCGGCGGCTTCGGCAACAACGCCTACCTGCTGACCTGTCGCGCCACCGGGGCGCAGCTGCTCGTCGACGCGGCGGCGGAGCCCGAGCGACTGCTCGAGCTCGTGTCCACCGGAGGCGGTGGCCTCGACACCGTCGTCACGACGCACCAGCACCACGACCACGTCGGTGCGCTCGCCGAGGTCGTCGCGGCGACGGGCGCCCGCACCGTCGCCGGCGCCGAGGACGCCGACGCGCTGCCCGTGCCGGTCGACGAGCGCGTCGGCCAGGCCGACAGCGTGTCCGTCGGCGACGTGACCCTCGACGTCGTCCACCTGCGGGGACACACGCCGGGGTCGATCGCGCTCGCCTACGCCGACCCCGCGCCGGGCGGGCACACCCACCTCTTCACCGGCGACAGCCTCTTCCCCGGCGGCATCGGCAACACGAAGAACCCCGGGCAGAGCTTCGACTCGCTCATCGAGGACGTCACGACCCGCGTCTTCGACGTCTACGACGACGACACGTGGTTCTACCCCGGCCACGGCGACGACTCCACCCTCGGCGCGGAGCGGCCGCACCTGGGCGAGTGGCGCGCCCGCGGCTGGTGACCGCCTGACGTGGCGGGACGGCATACGCCATCGGTGACCACACGCTGACGACGCGATGGCGTATGCCGTCCCGCCGGCCCGGTGGTCAGGGCGCGGGAGCGTGGGCGGCGTGGACCGGGAGGCGCACGCGCATGCGGGTGTCGCCCGGCCGTGACTCGATCTCGATCGCCCCGCCGTGGCGATCGACGACGATGCGGTGGGCGATGTCGAGGCCGAGGCCGGTCCCGCGGCCGACGTCCTTGGTCGTGTAGAACGCCTCGAACGCGCGCTGCTGCACCTCCGGGCTCATCCCCGCGCCGGTGTCCGCGACCTCGACGACGACGGACTCCGCGTCGAGGCGCGTCGTGACGGTGAGGGTGCCGACGCCGTCCATGGCGTCGACGGCGTTGTCGACGAGGTTGGTCCAGACCTGGTTGAGCTCGCCCGGCATCCCGTCGACGAGCGGCACGTCAGCGCCCCAGTCGCGCACCACCGTGATGCCCGGACGGAGCCGAGGACCCATGACGAGCAGGGTGCTCTCGAGCCCCTCTCGGACGTCGACCCGCTGGTGCGAGGCGCGGTCCATCTGCGAGTAGGACTTGATGCCGGCGACGAGCTCGGACACGCGGCGGGTCGACTCGCGCACCTCGCCGAGGAGCGATGAGACGTCGATGGTGCGGGCCACCCAGCCGAGACAGGCGCCGAGCCCGTGGGACGGTGCCGCGGCGGCGGCCCGCTCGACCCAGCCGACGTCGGCGCCGGCGGAGACGAGGGACGCGGCGAGCTCCCACGGCCGCTCGACCCCGGCCCGGTCGAGCCACTCCCCCAGGTCCTCCTCGCGGTCGGCCGTCTCGAGCGGGTCGGGCAACGTCGTCGGCGGCACGAGCTCGCGGCGCAGCGCGTCGAGCTCACCGAACTGGGTCGCGGTCAGGCCGGCCGTCGCCATCTGGCGCAGGGCATCGAGCAGACCGTCGCAGGCGTGCTCCAGCTCGGCGGACGACCGGGCCGCGGCAGCCGCGGGGTTGTTGATCTCGTGGGCCAGCCCGGCCGCGAGCGTCCCGAGCGTGACGAGCCCGCTGCGCTGGCGGGCCGTCGCCTCGATCGACCGCGCCGTGCCGTAGAGGCCGGCGACGAGGTGCGCGGCGAAGGGGAACCACACGTTCGCGAGCTCGTGGAGGCGCTCGGCCGGGACCCGCAACAGCCGCCCGGGCGCGACGCCACGGGCCGTCGCGAGGTAGACCCCGTGCTCGTCCCAGGCCCGGAACCCACCGGCCCAGCGACCCGGTACGTCCATGCGGCCGACGACGACGTCCTCTCGCCCGATGTGACGCGAGAGGTCGAGCGTCCCGTCCACGACGACCCACCAGAAGTCGGCCCGGTCACCCTCCAGCCAGACCACCTCGCCGGGGACGATCGGCACCTCGGCGCCGCCGTCGAGCAGCTGCAGCAGCTGGTCGTCGTCCAGTCCGTCGAAGAGCGGCACCGTGCGGAGGTCGGAGAGCTCGAGCATCGCGGGTCCCGTCTGCCGGTCAGATCGTGGCGAGGTAGCGGTGGACGAAGTAGACCGACATCGAGCCCTCGCCGACGGCGGACGCGACGCGCTTCATCGAGTCCGAGCGCACGTCGCCCGCCGCGAAGACCCCAGGCAGGCTCGTCTCCAGGGCGAACGGTGGGCGGGACAACGGCCAGCCGTGCGCCTGCTGCCCGGTGACGAGGTCGTGGCCGGTGACGACGAAGCCGTGCTCGTCACGTGCGACGTCGGCGCCGAGCCAGTCGGTGCGCGGCGAAGCGCCGATGTAGACGAAGAGCCAGGCGGCCTCGACCTCCGTCGTGGCGCCGGTGTGCCGGTCCGAGAGGGTCAGCCGCTCCAGGTGGCCGTCGCCGTCCGCGCCGACGACCTCGGTGCGACACAGGACGCGGATGCGCTCGTCGGCGCGGATCCGCGTGACGAGGTACTGCGACATGCTCGCCTCGAGCGACTCGCCGCGGACGACGAGTGTGACGCGCCTGGCGTGGCGGGCGAGGTTGAGCACCGCCTGGCCGGCCGAGTTGGCGGCGCCGACGACGTAGACCTCGTCCCCCGCACACGCCGCCGCCTGGCCGGCGTTGGACCCGTAGTGCACGCCACGTCCCGAGAGGGCGTCGATGCCACGGGCGTCGAGGCGTCGGTAGGACACGCCGGTCGCGAGGACGACGCTGCGCGCCTCGATGTCGTCGGCTCCGTCGAGGCGGACGGCACGGACCGGTCCGCGCTGCTCGAGCGCCATGACGTCCCGGGCGAGCACCATCTCGGCGCCGAAGCGGCGGGCCTGGGTGATCGCCCGCTGCGCGAGGTCGGCACCGGAGAGGCCACGCGGGAAGCCGAGGTAGTTCTCGATCGCCGCGCTCTGCCCGGCCTGCCCGCCGGGGGCGTCGTGCTCGACGACCACGGTGCTCAGGCCCTCGGACGCGGCGTAGACCGCGGCGGCGAGCCCTGCCGGTCCGCCGCCGACGATGCAGAGGTCGTAGAGGGCGCGCTCGGCCTGGGTGCGCAGCCCCAAGGCCGACGCGACGGCGACCGTTGTCGGGGCGCGGAGGGTGTCGCCGTCGGGGACGAGGACGAGCGGGAGGTCCTCCGGCCCGGCGCCCGCGAGGTCGCGCAGGTGAGCCCCCTCCTCGTCGCGCTCCACGTCGAGCCAGACGTACGGCACGTGGTTGTTGGCGAGGAACGTCTTGACGAGGTGGCTCGCCTCGGACCACCGGTGGCCCACGACGCGGACGTCGAACCCGCGCTCCGGGTGGGCGTTGTGCCAGTCGGAGAGCAGGTCGTCGACGACGGGGTAGAGCCGGTCCTCGGGCGGGTCCCACGGCTTGAGGAGGTAGTGGTCGAGCCCGATGTCGTTGATGGCCGAGATCGCGACGTCCGTGTCGGCGTACGCCGTGAGCAGCAGGAGCTTGGCGTCCGGGACGTCGACCCGCACCCGGGCCAGCAGCTCGATGCCCGTCATCCCGGGCATCCGCTGGTCGGACGCGACGAGCGCGAGGGGCTGGCCGCGCAGGACGAGGCGGGCCACGAGGTCGAGCGCCTCGGCCCCGGAGGAGGCGCGCAGGATGCGGTGCTCGGCGCCGTAGCGGGCCCGCAGGTCCCTGGCGATCGCGGCCGAGACCGGCGCGTCGTCGTCCACGGTGATGATCGCGGGTCTCGCCACGCGCTCAGCGTACGAGCGGGATCCGGCGCGCGGGGGCGAGTTGGGGCGGTTCACCCCGTCGAGGTGAGCGGGACGAGACGGGCGGACCGGCGCAGGGTGTCACGAACCGGGCACACGCGAACCGGTGGCCAGTGGCCTCGGGCGGCACCCGGGTCGCGGCCACGGGCCGTCCGGCTACTGGGCGTCCTCGAGGTCCGACGTCGCGTCGGGGTCGAACTCCGCGATGAGCGACTCGAGCTCGGACCGGAGGAAGTCGAGGTCCGGCGGGACGTTGGTCAGCAGAAGGTGGCGCCGCGGGTTGCCCGCGACGGAGAGGCCGACGCCGAGGCGCGAGCGGCCGTGGCGTTCGCGCCAGGCTCGCTCCAGGCGGGGGCCACCGATCCAGTCGACGGGGGCGTGGAGCCAGCCCTGGACGTCGACGAGGTCGCCGTCGGGGCCGTGACGGCGGTTCTTCGGGGGATCGAATCCCTCCAGGGTGATTCGCTCTTCCATACTCCTGACGGTACGGCTCCGGGAGCCCGCGGACCAGTACCTCACCGAGGTCCACACCGATTCGTGAGGGAAGAGACAGGGAGGTATCAGGCAGCGGACCGCCGGCCACTGACCGGCACCCGTGCGAAGGAGTCACCCATGTCCGTCACCACCCCTGTCGTCAGCCAGGAGTCCGAGCGCTACGTCGCGCTCGCCGCCACCCACGCCAGCCTGCTGCTCAGCGTCGACGCGCTCCCGCGCTCGATCTCGGGCGCGGAGGTCGAGTCGGCAGCGACCCCGGTGCACGACCTGTCGGGAGACGTTCTCTTCTGGCGGGCCCGTCTCGGGGGCAGGAAGGCTCGTGGCTACCTCGACGTCGCGGCGAGCCCCGCGATGGGCGCCGTCCTCGTCGCCGCCTCGCCCGATGCCGTCTGGGAGCCCGAGCGCCTCGTCGAACAGGCCCTCGAGGTGCTCGCCAAGCAGAACGACGGCACGCAGGTGGAGGTCGACGAGGTGCGCTTCGTGGACTACAGCCACCCGAAGCTCGCCCTCCAGCTCCGGCGCGAGGGGCGCGAGGTCGCGATGCTCGAGCTGCACACGTGGGAGGTCGTGCCGTCGGCGAGCAAGCGCGAGCGCGGCGCGCCGCCGGCCGACTTCGAGCGCTGGTCCTTCCTCGGCAGCCTCACCGCGAAGGCTCGCGAGTCCCGGGCCGCGCGCTACGACACCGCGGTCGGCGAGCTGTCGCGGCTCGTCGAGCGCCTCGACCGGGACCGCTTCACGATCTCCGTCGTCGACACCGTCGACATCCTGCTGCGCACGCGGCGCCGGGACCTGCACTACACCACGCGCAACAGCGACCACCAGGTCTGCTACGAGCTGCGGGGCCAGCAGACCAACGTGTGGTGCGTCGCCGCGAGCGTGCAGATGCTGCTCGACTTCTACCGCTACGAGTACGACCAGGTGCGGGTCGCCGCCGAGCTCGGTCTCGGCACGCCGTCGAGCCCGACGGGTCTGCCCTACGCGAACGACGCACTCGTCGTCACGGTCCTCGAGCGGCTCAGCAGCAACGCCCTCGACGCGACGATGTTCACGACGAACCCGTTCTCGCGTTTCGTCAACGAGATCAACGCCAACCGGCCGCTCGTCAGCTTCGTGCCGGGCCACTCGCGCACCGTCGTCGGCTACTCCGAGACGGGGTGGCTGCTGCTGACGGCCACGGACCGTGGGCTCACCGTCTTCGACCCGTGGCCGCCGAGCTCCGGCGTCGTCACGCGGTGGGAGAACTTCGACGTGACGACCTACCGCCGCACCTTCACCGCGCAGGTCACACTGGCCTGATGGAGCGCGACGCCGACCGGCCGGGCGAGACACCCGACGACGGGTCGAGTCTCGCCGAGCGCGCCCGGGCGGCGACCCAGCAGCTCGTCGCGGACGCGAGCCGGGTCGGTCCACTCGTGCACCGTCGGGGCGTCATCGGCCGCCCGGTGTCGGTCCGGGCACCGGCTCCGCCAGGCGCGTCGGCCGACCCCGTGGCCGAGGTCGGGCGCTGGTTCGTGCCCGTCACCGCCGGCGAGCGCCTCGTCGGTTTCGCGCTCGTCGACGTCGCGACGTCTCCGCCACGCACGGAAGGCGCCGACGGCCGCGAGCCCGCTGCACGCGTACGCCGGTGGTCGACGTTCCAGCGTCACGAGGGCGACCTCGAGTCGTGCCCGCCGGCGCTGCTCTGGACCGACCCGACGACCATCACCGCCACGGCGATGGCTGCCACCGGTGCCGGCGAGGGCGCCCGCACGGCCGAGCCGGTCCTCACGTGGGAGCGGACACCGGAGCACCTCGTGTGGGAGGTGACCGTCGACGGTCGGCCCGTTCACGTCGCGGGGTCCAGCGCCTGGCCGGCGTGAGCGAGGCCGGGAGCCGGGTGCGAGGATGACGGGCGTGAGCTCGTCCGTCGCCGTCCACGCCGTCACCGCCACCCACCTCGTCCGCGTCCCCGTGACGACGGTCTGGTCCAGCCCGGGGAGCCCGCGCCCCGTCGACGCGCCCGTCGTCGCCGACGAGCCCGATGCCGCGGCGTGGCTCGCCGCGCTCGACGCACGCCCCGCCGACGACGAGTCCGGCGACGGAAGGCTCGGCCTGCACGGCCGGGTCGAGTCGCAGCTGCTGGCCGGGGAGCCCGTCGTCGTGACCGCGACCAACGAGTCGGGCACGTGGTCCCACGTCGTGGCACCGTGGCAGCTCTCCCCCAAGGACGACCGCGGCTACCCGGGGTGGGTGCCCTCGGCGCACCTGACGCCGGCGGCCGAGACCCTCGTGGAGGGGCCGACGCCCGTCATCGACGCGTCCGCCGGGGCGGACCGTGACGACACGCACCCGTCCGTCGCCGAGGCCCGCCGCCATCTCGGGCTGCCCTACCTGTGGTCCGGCGTGTCCCCCCTCGGCTTCGACTGCTCTGGTCTCGTGCTGCACACGTGGCGCCTCCTCGGGGTCGTCGTGGCCCGCGACGCGTACGCCCAGGCGGAGCTCGCGACGCCGGTCGAGGTCGACGCCGTGCAGGCGGGCGACCTCTACTTCTTCGCCCGGCCGGGCAGGCGGATCCACCACGTGGGCATCGTCGTGCGACCCGGGCGGATGGTCCACGCCTCGGAGACCGGAGGCGTGCTCGTCGAGGAGGACCTGCCCGCCGACCGCCTCGCCACCCTCGTCGCCGCCGGGCGCCTGCCGATGCCGTGAGCGTCGACCACCGCAGCGCTCCCCTGCTCGTCCTCGGCGGTGTCGTCTCCGTCCAGTTCGGTGGCGCCTTCGCCGCCACGCTCGTCCCCCGCATCGGGGCACCCGGCTCGGTGCTGCTTCGCCTCTTCTTCGCGATGGTCATCCTGTATGCCGTCGCGCGGCCTGCGTGGCGCGGTCGCAGCCGGTCCGACTGGGGCACCGTCGTGCTCTTCGGGCTGGCGCTCGCGGCGATGAACACCTCGTTCTACGCCTCCCTGGCCCACCTTCCCATCGGCGTGGCCGTGACGATCGAGTTCCTCGGCCCGCTGGGCCTCGCGGCCGCGCTGAGCCGTCGGCCGCGGGACGTCCTGGCAGTCGCCGCGGCAGCCCTCGGCGTCGTGCTCGTCTCCGGCGTGCTGCACACGTCGTGGGACCGGCTCGACCTCGTGGGCGTCGGTTTCGCGGCGCTCGCGGGCGTCTTCTGGGCGGCCTACATCGTCCTCAGCCAGCGCACCGGGAAGGCCTTCGGGGGGCTCGACGGGCTCGCCCTCGCCCTCATCGTGTCGACGGTCGCGGTCGCGCCGCTCGGGCTGACGTCGGTCGACCGCTGGACGCCGCGGGACGTCGCGCTCGGTCTCGGCATCGCCGTCCTGTCCTCCGTGCTGCCCTACTCCCTCGAGCTCGTCGCCCTGCGCCATCTCGCGCAACGGGTGTTCGGCATCCTGCTCAGCCTCGAGCCCGTCGTCGCAGCCCTCGCGGGGTTCGTCGTCCTCGACCAGGTGCTCGACCGAGGGCAGGTGGCCGGTATGGCGCTCGTCGTCCTCGCCAGCGTCATCGTCCTCGGCGCCCAGTCGCGTCCCGAGTCACCGGACGCCGCGATGGGCCCGGGCTGATGCGCCACGGCGCCTTCCGCTTGACCTCAAGTCCACGTGAGGTCCTACCGTCGCCGGATGACCTCGAGCACGATGCGCCCTGACACCGACGCGGCCGTCCCCGACGCAGGCGGCGGCATCCTGGCCCCCGCGCTGCGGGCCACGACCATCGGCGTCATCGCCCTCGTCTCCCTGCACGCCTTCGAGGCACTCGCCCTGACGACCGTCATGCCGACGATCGCCCGCGAGCTCGACGGCGCGTCCCTGTATGCCATGGCCTTCACGGCCACGCTCGCATCGGGGATCGTCAGCATCGTGTGGTCCGGCAACCTCGCCGACCGTCGCGGACCCCGGCCGCCCCTGCTCATCGGGCTGGTGCTCTTCGCCGCCGGTCTCGTCGTCGCGGGTCTGGCTCCGTCGATGGGACTGCTCGTGGCAGCCCGTGTCGTGCAGGGCCTCGGGGCAGGCATGACGAGCACCGCGCTCTACGTCCTCGTGACCCGGGTCTACCCGCAGCGGCTGCACACGGCGATCCTCGCCGGCTTCTCGGCCGCCTGGGTCGTGCCGTCGATCGCCGGCCCCTTCGTGGCCGGCCTCATCACCCAGACGATCGGCTGGCGCTGGGTCTTCGGGCTGGCCCTCGTCGTCCTCGTCGTGGCAGCCGTGCTGCTCGGCCGCATCATCACGGGACTGCGGCAGGACGTCGTCGACGTGCCGTGGCGGTGGCGGTCGATCGCCGCGTCGGTCGTGCTCGCCGTCGCCGTGCTCGGTCTCAACGCGGTCGCCGACCGGCTCGACCCGTGGGGCATCACCCTGGCCGTGATCGCCCTCGTCGTCGTGGGCCTCACCCTGCTGCCGCTCACGCCGCACGGGACGTTGCGGGCCGCCCGGGGGCTGCCGACCGATGTCGCGCTGCGTGCCCTCGCCTTCGCCGCGTTCAGCGGCGCCGAGGTCTACCTGCCGCGCCTGCTGACCGAACGCGACGGCCTCAGCCCCAGCCTCGCCGGCGTCGCCCTCACCGTCACGGGTGTCACGTGGTTCGCCGGGTCGTGGGTCCAGGGCCGCTGGGACCGCCGTTTCGAGATCGGTCGCACGGCAGCCGTCTCCCTCGCCGCGATCGCCCTCGCCCTCCTCGCCCTCGCTGGTGCCGTGGCGCTCGACGCGCCGACGTGGGTCGTCATCGCGCTCTTCCCCGTCGTCGGCCTCGGGATCGGGACCCTCTACCCACGCGTGACGGCCCAGGCTCTCTCGCGCGCCGGGTCCACCGAGCAAGGTTTCGTCAGCTCGGCCCTGCAGATCGGCGACTCGTCCGGGGCCGCGACGGCGATCGCCCTCTCGGCCATCGTCTTCGCCGGGGCCGGCTCGGCCGTCCCCGGGGCGTATGCCGCCGTCTTCGCCGTCATGGCCGTCCCCGCCCTGCTCGGCTGGGTCGTCGCCCACCGCGTCCGCTGACGACTCCGGGCTGTCGGGGCTGTCGGGGCTGTCGGAGCGGTCGGACGGCTGTCGTCCTTGGGGGCCTCGGCCGACTCCGGAACCGGCGCCTCCCCCCTGTCACACGTGCGGACGGCGACAGGGGGGACGCGCCGCAGGTCAGAGGATGTAGCCGCTGGAGGCACTCCAGATGGCGTGGGTGCGGCAGTTGGAGTCGGCGTACTCCTTGGACGTCGACTCGAAGACGGAGTAGAGACGGTTGACCGAGGAGCCCGCCGACTGCGGCGCCCAGACGATCCCTTCCATCATCGGCAGCGTGTTGTGGCTCGTGCGCGCACCCGTCGACCGCACCTGCGTCGTGACCTTGCTCAGGTTGTCCCGACCCCACGAGCGGCTGAAGACGAATCGGCTGCTCGTGACCTGCACGCCCTGGACGATGGTCGGGGTGGAGTAGGACGCGTTGGGGGTCAGCGTCACGACGCCCGCGGCGGACGTCGGGTAGCGACGCATGACGTTGTTGTAGAAGTCGCCGACGAAGAGAGAGCCACCGTCGTAGTCGACGTACGACGCCCGCGTCAGGCTGTTCAAGGTGTATCGCGCGGCGTAGCCGACGGCCTTGCGCGTGCCGGCGGGCACGGCACGGATGCGGTCGATCGGGATGCGGTAGATCCGCGCACCGCCGACGCTGTCGGCGACGTAGAGGTTGCCGCGCCCGATCGTGAGACCGCCTGCATGTCCCGTCTTGGGAACGCCGCTCAGCTCGATGGTCTTGACCCACGCGGACGTCGAGCGCTTGTAGACGACGACGCGCGGCACCTCGGCGGCGTCACGGTGGTACATCGAGACGTACAGGTAGTCGCCGGCGGAGTCGTACGTCATCCCCTGCGGCACCCAGTTGGTGTCCTTGTAGGCGCCGAGCGTGTGGCCCGACCAGTTGTCGAACGCGTTGAGCTGCGGGTCGGCGCAGCTGCTGACCTTGGCGAAGCCGACCGGGTCGGCAGCCGTGGCCGGCGATGCGGCGACGACGCCGAGCGTCGATGCGAGCGTCAGCGCGAGCCCAGCGGCGGCGGTGCGCAGTCGTGTCCTCATGAGGTTCCCCTGTCGTCGTCGGAGGACCTCTTCCCCCGATGCTCGGACCCTACCCGCGGCCAACGCCCACGGGCGGGAACGTCAGGAGGCAATCCCGGGAGCGGTGGTCACGGACGGTGGTCCGCGTGCTGGACCTCCTCCGGCGGCAGGCTGCGTCCGGCCGCTCGGCTGCCGAGGAACGCAGGAGCCGCGTCGATCTCGACATCGTCGGGCTCGGCGCGACGATCGCGACAGCGCGCTTCGGTACCGTCGCATCATGCCCATCAAGCTCGAGAACGTCGGCATCGCGGTGGACGACCTGGAGGCGGCGATCGCCTTCTTCACCGACCTCGGACTGACGGTGGTCGGTCGGGACACGGTCAGCGGCGAGTGGACCGACACCGCCGTGGGACTCGATGGCAACCACGCCAGGATCGCCATGCTCCAGACGCCGGACGGGCATGGTCGCCTCGAGCTCTTCGAGTACATCCACCCCATCGCCATCGCGACGACGCCCACCCTGCCCAACGAGATCGGGATGCACCGGGTCGCCTTCTCGGTCGACGACATCGACGAGGCGCTCGCGATCGCTGCACGGCACGGGTGCCATCCGCTGCGCGGCGTGGCGACCTACGAGGACGTCTACACGCTGACCTACGTCCGCGGACCCAGCGGCATCATCGTCATGCTGGCCCAGGAGCTCAAGGGCACGTGATGCCAGCGTCCTTCCCGTCGACGCAGGGGCGCTGCCAATGCACGGCGGAGGAGGCGTCCGGGCGCGCCGACGTGACGCGCCCGCCGGCCGGGTGGTCGACGGCGCGTCGTGACGGCATACGTCAGCGCTGGTCGTGCCTGGCGCGGGGAGTGGTCATGCCTTCCTCGGCCGGGAGCCCGGCGGAGGCGTCCCGGGCCACGTCGGGAGCCTCGGTGTCGCCCTCCGCGACGCCGTCGACGGGGGCAGTGCCGTTCGCGGCCTCGAGCTTCGCGTCCCGGCTGGACTTCCAGAGGCTCGCGACGGTGGTGACGCCGAGGATCAGGACGATCGCACCGAGCGAGACGATGATCGGGATGTCGGGGACGCTCTCGATCGGCTGGCCGCCGTTGATGAACGGCAAATTGTTCTCGTGCATCGCGTGCATGACGAGCTTGACGCCGATGAAGGCGAGCAGGACCGCGAGGCCGATGCTGAGGTAGACGAGCTTCTTGAGCAGGCCGCCGATGAGGAAGTAGAGCTGACGCAGTCCCATCAGGGCGAAGATGTTGGCCGTCAGGACGAGGTACGGCTCGTTGGTCAGGCCGTAGATCGCCGGGATCGAGTCGAGTGCGAAGAGCAGGTCGGTCGTACCCAGGGCCAGGATGACGATGAGCATCGGGGTGATGAGGCGCTTGCCGTTCTCGATCACCGTCAGGCTCGTGCCGTGCCACTCCTTGGTCGCCGGGAAGCGCTTCTCGACCCAGAGCAGGAAGCGGTTCTCGTGGTACTCGTCGTCGTCGCTCTCCCCGCCGGTCGCGAGCTTGATCGCCGTGTAGACGAGGAAGGCGCCGAAGATGTAGAAGACCCACGCGTACGCGTTGATGACGACGGCGCCGAGCCCGATGAAGATGCCGCGCAGGATGATCGCGATGACGATTCCGACCATGAGCGCCGACTGCTGGAGCTTCTTCGGCACCTTGAAGCTGCCCATGATGAGCAGGAAGACGAAGAGGTTGTCGACGGACAACGAGTACTCGGTGAGCCAACCGGCGTAGAACTCCCCGGCGTACTGCCCGCCCCACTCGAACCAGATGAAGAGTCCGAAGAGCACGGCGAGGGCGACGAAGAAGGCCAGGTGCCTCCCGGCCTCGGCCATCGACGGGACGTGGGGTCGTCGTGCGATGACGAAGACGTCGACGGCGAGGAACACGGTCATCAGACCGATGGTGAGGAACCAACCCCACACGGGAACGTTCATGGGCACAACCTTCCGGTCACCAGAGCAGTAACCGGAGGTCTCTCCCGCCCGGCGTGGTGCCGGACCGACGGGACCGGGAGCGGCGGTGAGACCCACTCCGTGATGACGAGCCCGTCGTGTCGGGGATACTCCCCTCCGTGAACGCCTGAGTCTTTCACTCCGAGCGGCGCTCCTCAAATCGGTCCGCCCCGTGAGCACGACGGGTGGCGGGTCGCATGGCGCTCAGCCGACCGTCCCGGGGCGCCTGCCGCGCGGCAGGCCCGAGACGACGATCTCGTAGGAGGTCTCGATCGCCTCGAGGAGCTCGTCGGGGTCGATCGCCCCCGTCGTGCGCAGGGTGTTCCATCCGTGCCGGCCGATGTAGGCCATGACCGAGGCGTCGTCGGGGTAGCGCAGCAGCCACTCGTCGGCCTCGGTGCGGCTGCGGGCGCTCTTGACCCCGATCGAGTCGTCGCCGAGGAAGACGAAGATCTTGTCGCCGACCTTGGCGACGGTGTCGCCGTCCCACGGCGAGTCCTCCCACGCCCCGGGCAGCGCGAGGGCGGCCGCGCGGAGCCGTGCCGCCACGCCGGAACCCTGGGTCACCACGGGGCCGTCACCGAGCCGTCACCGAGCCGACACCGAGCCATCACGGGACATCACCGCGTCGCGGCACTCATCTGCCGCAGCTCCTTCTTGAGGTCGCCGATCTCGTCGCGCAGGCGCGCGGCGAGCTCGAAGTGCAGCTCGGTCGCCGCCTGGTGCATCTGGGTCGTGAGCTCCTGGATGAGCCCGGCGAGGTCGGCCGCCGCCATGTCGGCCGGGCGGTTGGTCGTGCCACCGGCGGACACCCCGACGTCGGCGGCCATGGCGCCACGACCGGCGCCGCTCTTGCCGCGGGACTGCATGCGCCCGGAGCCGAGCAGCTCCTGCGTGTCGGCGTCCTCACGCTCGAGCAGGTCGGTGATGTCGGCGATCTTCTTGCGCAGCGGCGTCGGGTCGATGCCGTGCTCGGTGTTGTAGGCGATCTGCTTCTCGCGGCGCCGGTTGGTCTCGTCGAGGGCCTGCTCCATCGACGGAGTGATCTTGTCGGCGTACATGTGCACCTGGCCGGACACGTTTCGGGCCGCGCGTCCGATCGTCTGGATGAGGGACCGGGCCGAGCGGAGGAAGCCCTCCTTGTCCGCGTCGAGGATCGAGACGAGCGAGACCTCGGGCAGGTCGAGGCCCTCGCGGAGCAGGTTGATGCCGACGAGGACGTCGAAGACGCCGCTGCGCAGCTCGCGGAGCAGCTCGACCCGCCGCAGCGTGTCGATGTCGCTGTGGAGGTAGCGGACCCGGATGCCCTTGTCGAGGAGGTAGTCGGTGAGGTCCTCGGCCATCTTCTTCGTCAGGGTCGTGACGAGGACGCGCTCGTTGCGCTTGGTGCGCTCCTGGATCTCGTGCATGAGGTCGTCGATCTGGCCCTTGGTCGGCTTGAGCACGACCTCGGGGTCGATGAGACCGGTGGGTCGGATGATCTGCTCGACCGGCGGTCCGGACTTGGCCAGCTCGTACTCCCCCGGTGTCGCCGAGAGGTAGACCGTCTGCCCGATGCGCTCGAGGAACTCCTCCCACTTCAGCGGCCGGTTGTCCATGGCGCTCGGGAGACGGAAGCCGTGCTCGACGAGCATCCGCTTGCGGGACATGTCGCCTTCGTACATCGCGCCGATCTGCGGCACCGTCTGGTGCGACTCGTCGAGGACGAGGAGGAAGTCCTCCGGGAAGTAGTCGATGAGGCAGTTGGGAGCGGAGCCGGACGTGCGGCCGTCGATGTGGCGGCTGTAGTTCTCGATGCCGTTGCAGAAGCCGACCTGCCGCATCATCTCGAGGTCGTAGGTCGTGCGCATGCGCAGGCGCTGGGCCTCGAGGAGCTTGCCCTGCTTCTCGAAGAGGGCCAGCTGGTCCTCGAGCTCGAGCTCGATGCCGCGGATCGCCCGCTCCATCCGCTCGGGGCCGGCGACGTAGTGCGACGCCGGGAAGACGTACATCTCCTGCTCCTCGTTGACGACCTCGCCGGTCACGGGGTGCAGGGTGTAGATGCGCTCGATCTCGTCGCCGAAGAACTCGATGCGGATCGCGAGCTCCTCGTAGACGGGGATGATCTCGACGGTGTCGCCCCTGACGCGGAAGGTGCCGCGGGTGAAGGCGAGGTCGTTGCGGGTGTACTGCATCTCGACGAAGCGCCGGAGCAGGTCGTCGCGCACGACCTCCTGGCCGACCTTGAGCCGGGCCATCCGGTCGACGTACTCCTGGGGCGTGCCGAGGCCGTAGATGCACGACACCGAGGCGACGACGATGACGTCACGCCGGGTCAGCAGCGAGTTGGTCGCCGAGTGCCGCAGCCGCTCGACCTCGTCGTTGACCGAGCTGTCCTTCTCGATGTAGGTGTCCGTCTGCGGGATGTACGCCTCGGGCTGGTAGTAGTCGTAGTAGCTGACGAAGTACTCGACGGCGTTGTTGGGCAGCAGCTCGCGGAACTCGTTGGCCAGCTGCGCGGCGAGCGTCTTGTTGGGCGCCATGACGAGCGTCGGCCGCTGGACCTGCTCGATGAGCCAGGCCGTCGTCGCCGACTTGCCGGTGCCGGTGGCACCGAGCAGCACGGTGTCGGTGTCGCCGGCCCGGACGCGCTTCGCGAGCTCGGCGATCGCCGTGGGCTGGTCACCGCTCGGGGTGTACTCGGAGATCACCTCGAAGGGTGCCACCGTGCGCTGGAGGTCGGTCGTGGGACGCATGGCTCAACCGTACGTCGCACGACCGACAGCGCCCACTCGCCTACTCCTCCCAGACGTAGGCGGGGCGGAGCTCGACGGTGTCGCCCGGCCCCGCGAAGTTCACGGCGAGCTCCTCCGCGCGCTCCCGGGACGCCACGTCGAGCAGGAAGAAGCCCGCGAGGTGCTCCTTGCTCTCGGCGTACGGCCCGTCCGTCGAGACGGTCCCGCTCTCCGACCAGCGGTAGATCCGTGCCGAGGCGGGGGCGCCGAGCGCCTCACCGCCCTTGAGCTCACCGCTCTTCGACAGCTCCTCGAGCATCGCGTCGAAGGCCGCACCACCAGCGTCGCGCTCCTCCTGCGGGCGGGCGAGCGCCTCGGGCATGAAGGCACCTGTCGGGTGGCCCCAGGGCTGCGGGTTGGAGTGGATGAGGATGACGTACTTCATGGGCTGTCCCTTCGGTTCGCGGGCGGCCAGTCTGCCGCCTCGGGAGGGACGTCGGAGCGGACACGCCGGTCTCGACATCACGGGACGCGGTGGGTCCACCCCGGGGTCGCGAACTTCTCGTCGACGAGACGCTGGGCCTCGGCGAGCTCGGCGTCGGTGTAGTCGGAGACCGTCGTCCGGTAGCGCCGGGCGAACGACGCCGCGAACGACTCGAGGATCGCGTCCCGCGTCATCCCGGTCTGCGAGCGCATCGGGTCGACGCGCTTGTTGGCCGACTTCGTGCCCTTGTCGCTCATCTTCTCGCGGCCGATCCGCAGCACCTCGAGCATCTTGTCCGCGTCGATGTCGTAGGCCAACGTCACGTGGTGCAGGACCGCGCCCGACGCGAAGCGCTTCTGCGCGGCGCCGCCGATCTTGCCGTGGTCGCTCGCGATGTCGTTGAGCGGCACGAAGTGGGCCGTCACGCCGACGTCGACGAGTGCCTCGATGACCCACTCGTCGAGGAAGGAGTAGGACCGCTCGAAGCTCAGTCCCTCGACGAGGGAGGTGGGCACGACGAGCGAGTACGTGATGGTGTTGCCGGGCTCCATGAACATGGCGCCGCCCCCGGAGACGCGCCGCACGACGTCGATGCCGTGGCGTTCGGCCCCGTCGGGGTCGACCTCGTTGCGGACCGACTGGAACGAGCCGATGACGACGAGTGGGCTGTCCCAGTCCCAGAAGCGCAGCGTCGGCGGCCGCTCCCCCGCCGCGACCTCGCGGGCGATGACCTCGTCGAGCGCGACGTGCAGCGCTGGGTCGAGCACGCGCGCCGGGATGACGTCGAAGGCGTGGTCGTCCCACCCCGTCGCCTTGCCGAGGGCACGGCGGATCGCGATGCCGATCGACTCGGCCGTGAAGCCGATGAGCGACACGTCGGCGGCGAGGGCGCCCGTGACGGCGCCGGCCAGCTGCTCGACACCGGCGTCCACGGACATGCCCGTCAGCGCTGCGTTGATGTCGCCGAGCGCCTCGTCGGGCTCGAGGAAGAAGTCGCCGGACACGCTCACCCGGGCGAGTCTGCCGTCCACCTCCTCGAGGTCGACCGCCACGAGCTTTCCACCGGGGACCTTGTACTCACCACGCATGTCACGCTCAACACCCAGCGCCCCCTGCGTATGCCGGGTGCTCCCTACCGCGGCTGCCAGCCGGTGCGCTCGGCCCAGTCCGTCGCGCGCTGCCACGCGCCCTCGAACCATGCCTCCTTGGCCACGACGTAGTCCGAGGTGGCCTCGTGCAGGCCGAGCAGCCGGTGCTTCTCCGTGGCATACGCGTCCCGCTCGGCGGGCTCGTGGCGCAGCCAGTCGCGGAACAGGAGCGCGAATCGCCAGCCCGCGGAGCCGTGCTCGCGCACGTGGACGTGGACGTGGCTGCCCGGGTCGCAGCCGCCGAGGAAACGCTTGGTCCATCCGGCCGGGTCGGACCCGACCGGGTGGGGCGTGTCGCTGTGGATGCCGTGGGAGAAGACGTAGCCGACGTCCCGGAGCGCCCGCAGCACATCGTCCCGGTCGGCGTCGGCGAGGTGGCGTAGCCCGACCTGGACGTCGATGACGTCCTTGGCGAGGAGTCCCGGCACGGACGTGGAGCCGATGTGCGACACCTCGGTGGCGACGCCGGTGGGCGCGAGCGCCGCAGCGAGACGGGCGACGACCCGCTCGGCGCGTGGCTCCCAGTCCGCGCGGGGGTCGACGACGCACTCGCGCGCGAGGTCCGGCCGGCGTGACCGGGTGCCGGTCACGAGGTTGCCCTCGTAGGGCACGAGCCGCTCGTGCCAGAGGGCGTCCACGGCGCGCGCGAGGTCGTCGGGCGTGCCGGAGTTGTCGAGCACGACGTCGGCGACCGCACGGCGCTGGGCGTCGGTCGCCTGGGCGGCGATGCGGTGCCGGGCGTCCGTCTCGTCCAGGCCACGCTCTCCGACGAGCCGGCGCACCCGCGTCTCGACGTCGGTCTCGACGACGACGGTGAGGTGCTCGTGCACCCAGAGCCCGCGCTCGACGAGGAGGGGCATGTCGTAGACGGAGATGGTGTCGTCAGGAGCGGCGGCCCGACGTTCTGCGACGCGGGCCGCGATCGCGGGTCCGGTGATGGCGTCGAGCGCGTCGAGGGCCTCGCGGTCGGGGAAGACGATCGCGGCCAGGGCAGCCCGGTCGAGGCTCCCGTCGTCACGGACGACCGCGTCCCCGAAGCGCGCCCGGATCCGTTGCAGGGTGGGCTCCCCCGGCTCGACGACCTCGCGGGCGACCGCGTCCGCGTCGATGACGTGGGCGCCCAGCTCGGCCAGCCGTCGCGACACCGTGGACTTGCCCGACCCGATCCCTCCGGTGACTCCGACGCGCAGCACGGGCGACCTCAGGCGAGGCGGGCGGGGAAGCCGCCCTTGGCGACCGGACCCCATCGGGTGGGCGTGACACGAAGCAGGGACTTGCCCTGGTCGCGCATCGCCTGGCGGTACTCGTCCCAGTCGGGGTGCTCGCCCGAGATGGCGCGGAAGTAGTCGACGAGGGGCTCGACGGAGTCCGGCAGGTCGATGACCTCGCAGTCGCCGTCGACCTGCACCCACTCGCCGCCGAAGTCGTCGGAGAGGACGAGGACGCTGACCTGCGGTCGGCGTCGGGCGTTCGTCGTCTTGGCGCGCTCGGGGTAGGTCGAGATGACGATGCGTCCCTGCTCGTCGACGCCGCCCGTGACCGGCGAGGCCTGCGGTCGCCCGTCGGCGCGTTGCGTCATGAGCACCATCGAGTGGCGCGGACGGACGAAGTCGAGCATCGCGTCGCGGTCGACCTCGGTGTTGCTCGCGATCTGGCGGGGCATCGTCAGTCCTCCTGCTCGGCGCTGCTGGCGCGGTCGAAGATCGCGACGACCGCCTCGGCCAGCCAGGCGGCATACATCGCGTGGGTCCACCCGCAGCGTCGCACGAAACGGTCGTAGATCTCCGGCGAGGTCACGGTCCAGACGATGTCGATGAAACGCTCGCGGTCGAGCTGCGGCGGCAGCCCGTGGGCCGCCTCGAGGGCGTTGAGGGCGTTCGTGTTGCCGGCCCGACGCTCGCGGTCGATCGTCGCGACGAAGTCCTGCAAGCCCGTGTCGCCGCCGGCGCCCTGGGCCAGGAGCACGCCGAGAAGCGGTCCGACCCGCTCGTAGATCGTCGCGCACAACGCGGCGTAGGCCCGGACGAAGCCTTCGCGGTCGGGGGCCGTCGACATGGCGCGGAACTCCGGCCGGTCCTGCATCGCGACGGGCGCGTCGTCACCGACGAGGAGCACGTCGTAGACCGCCTTGACGACGGCCGCCTTGCCGCCGATGGCGTTGTAGACGGTCTGCGCGCTGACCCCGGCGTTCGCGGCGAGCGCGCTCACCGACATGGCGTGGTAGCCGTCGCGCAGGAGCATCTCGCCCGCGGCCTCGATGATCCGGCGCCGGGTGGCCAGGGCTGCTTCCGCACGCGAGCTGTTGTCGTACGCCCGGTCTGTTGACATCGGAGCCCTTCGAACGCATCATGAGTTCGCTGGAACGGCGTTCTAGCGAATGGGTGGGGTCCAGGGGTCCCCACCCAGCTGCTGCACCGGACGGTGACAGCGTCGACATCGGCGCCTGTCGACCGCACGAGTGTGCCACGGGCGCCACGGCTCCCGCCCCGGAGGGGCACCGGAGGGGGAGCGAGGGGCCGGACCACGGGGTCCGGCCCCTCGCTACGGCACGTGGCCGGGCCGCGTCGGCCCACCGGGTCAGGCAGGCGTCGGCGCCAGCACGGAGACGGCGCGGTCGGGGTAGTCCGACACGAGGCCGTCGACTCCCGCCTCGACGAGCTCGACCATCCGCGCCGGCTCGTTGACCGTCCACGGCAGCACGGCGAGTCCGGCGGCGTGCGCGCGCTGGACGAAGTCCGCGTCGACGAGCACGTGCTCGGGCGAGATGACGCCCGCCCCGACGGCGGCGGCACCGGCACACACGTCGTCGTGCGACTCCCCCACCCTGACGCTGCCCGTCCACGGGCTGCCCGGGACCCACGTCACCGAGGCCTCGACGAGGGCTGAGCGGATGACGTCGGGCGCGAGCTCTGCCGAGAGCTCGAGCACGGCCCAGTCGAACGAGTGCATGAAGCACTGCCGTTCGAGGCCGGCCTCGTGGACGCTCGCCAGGACCCCCTCGAGGAGTCGACGCCGTCCGGCGGACTCCCCCGGGTCGAGCGGGTTGACCTTGAGCTCGATGGTCCACCACACGTCGGGCGCGCGCTCGATCCCGTGGGCGAGCACCTCGTCCAACGTCGAGATGCGGGCGCCCGGCGACGGTCGCTGCTCCGGGAAGCCGGCGAGCGTCTGGCTGCCGACGTCCACCGTGCGCAGCTGCTCGAGGGTCAGCTCGGCGACCCGGGCGCCGACGAGGTCCGGACCGGTCGGCCGGCACTTGGGCGGCAGCAGCACCGGGTCGTGCCAGACGACGACCTCCCCGTCGGCGGTGAGCCGGACATCGAGCTCGACGCCGGTCACCCCGGCGTCGTAGGCAGCGGCGAAGCTGGCCAGGGTGTTCTCGACGACGAGCCCCTTGGCGCCGCGATGCCCCTCGACGTCGAAGCGGCCCGAGGCCCATGGACCGGGGCCAGACGCCATGCTCAGGCCTCGATCCGCTCGCCGGAGGCAGCATCGAAGAGGTGGACCTCGCCACGGTTGGGCTCGACGTGCACGGTGTCACCGACCGTCAGGTGGGTGCGCTTGTCGAGGCGGACGGTGACGCGGTCGGCGCCCTCGTCGGCGCCGACCGGGCGGCCGTAGACGAACGACTCCGAGCCCAGCGACTCGACGAGCTCGACGGTGAGCCCGAGGGCGGACGGGTCGGCCCCGTCCCGGCTTCCGCCGGCGGGCGTCTCCACGACGTGCCACGACTCCGGGCGCAGCCCGACGACGACCTTCTCCCCCGCGCGACCGGCGACCGCACGGTCCAGGGGCACCGGGACGCCGTGGACCCGCGCCACGCCCTCGCGCACCTCGGACTCGACGAGCGTGATGGCCGGCGAGCCGATGAAGGCCGCGACGAAGGTGTTGACCGGGTGGTCGTAGAGCCGCTCCGGCGTGTCGACCTGCTGGAGCTTCCCGTCGCGCAGCACCGCGACCCGATGGCCCATCGTCATCGCCTCGACCTGGTCGTGGGTGACGTAGACCGTCGTGATGCCGAGCCTTCGCTGCAGACCCGCGATCTGCGAGCGGGTGGAGACGCGCAGCTTGGCGTCGAGGTTGGACAGCGGCTCGTCCATGCAGAAGACCTTGGGGTTGCGCACGATCGCGCGTCCCATGGCGACGCGCTGGCGCTGACCGCCCGACATCTGGCCGGGCTTGCGGTCGAGGAGCGGCTCGAGCTCGAGGATCTTGGCGGCCTCGGCGACCCGCTGCCTCGTCTCGGCCTTGCTCACCTTCGCGTTGTCGAGGGCGAAGGCCATGTTCTGCGCGGCCGACATGTTCGGGTAGAGCGCGTAGCTCTGGAAGACCATGGCGATGTCCCGGTCACGCGGGCGCACCCCCTTCTGGTCGTGACCGTCGACGAGGATGCGCCCGCCGTCGACCGGCTCGAGACCCGCGAGCATCCGCAGGGTCGTCGACTTGCCGCAGCCCGAGGGGCCGACGAGGACGAGGAACTCACCGTCGGCGATGTCGAGCGTGATGCCGTCGACCGCCGGGGCGGCGTCGTCCTTGGAGAACCGACGAGTCGCCTCGTCGAAGTACACGGTTGCCATCGGTGGCCTCTCGGGTCGTTCTGGTTCGGGGTCCGGAGCCGGGGACGTGGGAGGGCGCGAGCGTGCTCGCCACCTCCCACGTCACTCCGGAGCCGTCCGGCAGGTCCGTGCGGGGCCTGCCGGACGGCATACGACCGGGGTGGTGCGGCAGCGCGTCAGGCGCCGAGCTTGCTCTTGATCTGCGAGTCGAAGACCTGCTGGCTCTCGGCGTCGAGGCCCTTGAAGACCGTCGCGACGTCCTGGCCCTGGACGATCTGGTCGAGGCCCTTGCCGATCCGGGCGCCACCGCCGGGCAGCAGCACGCGGACGTTGTCCTGCGACCGCGTCTTGGGCAGCTGCTCGATGGCCGTCTTGGCGTTGGGGTTCTTCTCGAGGAACGCCTTCTCCTCCGGCAGGTCCACGGCCGACTTGCGCACGGGCATGTAGCCGGTGGCCTGCGTGAAGGTGACGGTGTTCTGGGCGTTGGTGAGGAACTCGATGAACTTCAGCGCGTTCTTCTTGCGGTCGTCGGAGATGTTGGCCGGGATGCCGACGCCTGCACCGCCCGTCGGGCAGTTGCCGTCACCGGGCAGGAACGCCGTGCCCACCGAGAACTTCGCGTCCTTGGACACGCCGCCGAGCGAACCGGTCGACATCATGCTGCAGCCGACGATGCCGGCCGTGAAGTCGGGAGCGGGGTCCTTGGACAGCTTGAGGTAGCCGTCCTTGGCGAGGTTCTGCAGGTAGGTGCCGGCCTTGACCGTGTTGGGGTCCGAGAAGGTCGGCGTCCACTCCTTCGAGTAGGCACCGCCGTAGCCCCACACGATGTTCTGGAAGACCCAGTCGAGGTAGTTCGAGCCGTCGGGCAGCTCCATGACGATCTTGTCCGAGCCGGCGGCCGCCTTGAGCTTCGGTGCCCACGTGAGGAACTCGTCCCAGTCCTTCGGGCCGCGGTCCTCGAGACCGGCCGCCTTCCAGAGGTCCTTGTTGTAGTAGAAGAGCGGGGTCGACCGGGAGAACGGCAGCGCGTAGTGCTTGTCGTCGAGGTTGTAGTCGTTGTAGAGCGCGTCGACGTAGTCGCTTGTCTCGATCTTGGCCGTCGAGAGCAGCTCGTCGAGCGGGCTCAGCTGCTTGTTGAGCGCGAAGTTGAACCACGTGACGTCCGAGACGACGACGACGTCGGGCAGCGAGCCGCCGGCGAGCGAGGCGTTGAACTTCTGCGCGACCTCCTCGTAGTTCTTGCCGGCGTCGACGAGCTTGACCTTGAGGCCCGAGTTGGCCGCCTCGAAGGCCTTGATGATCTCCTGCTCGACCGGCTTGCTGTTGCCGGGGTGGTTGCTCCAGAACTCGATGGTGTTGCTCGAGCCGCCACCGCCGCCCGTCGTCGGGGACGTGCCGGTGCCCGCGCAGGCCGCGAGACCGGCGACGCCGGCCGCGCCGGCGAGGCCGAGGAAGCCTCGACGTGAGAACTCGTTCATGGATGGTGCCTTTCCCTGTGGTGGTGGGTGGGGTCGTGGGGATGGATCGGTATGCGGCAGAGCCGGGTTCAGCTCTTCACGGCCCCTGCCGTGAGGCCCTTGATCATCTGTCGCTGGAGGAAGAGGAAGAGGACGAGGATCGGCAGCATGGCCAGGACGGTGCCCGCCATGACCGGCCCCCAGTTCGTGACGCCGTCGTTGTTCTGGAGGAACGTCAGACCGACCGGCAACGGCGCCGTCGTCTCGTCGTCGGACATGAGGAACGGCCAGAGGTACTCGTTCCACTCGTTGACCACGGTGATGAGCGCGAAGGCCACGAGGGTCGGCCACGACATCGGCATGACGACGCGCCACAGCAGCTTCATCGGTCCGGCGCCGTCGAGGCGCGCGGCCTCGATGATCTCGCCGGGCAGGCTGAGGAACTGGTTGCGCATGAGGAAGGTGCCGAAGGCGACGCCCGCGAGCGGGATGATGATGCCCTGGAAGGTGTTGCGCCAGCCGAGCTGCGCCACGAGGGCGTAGTTGCTGATCACGGTGATCTGGTTGGGCACCATGAGTGCTGCGATGACGACGAGGAAGACGACCGAGCGTCCCGGGAAGCGCAGCAGCGACAGGGCGTACGCGCTGATGACGCCGAGCACGATCTTGGCGACCGAGGTCGCCGACGTGATGATGACCGAGTTGCGGACGTAGTCGAAGAACGGGATGCGGGTCGTCAGCTCGCTGTAGTTCTGGCCCGTCGCCGGGTCCGGCCACCACTGGGCCGGCCGGACGTAGATGTCACCGCGCTCCTTGAACGAGGTGAGCAGGATCCAGAAGAGCGGGACGGCGATGACGAGGACGACGAGGACCATGCCGGCGTAGCCCGCTGCGGTCCACATCGGTCCGCGGTGGTGCGCCGAGGCCTCGACCTGGTGCGACGTGCGTCGCCGCCGTCGCTGCCCGCCGGTCGGCGGGACCTGCTCGTCGTCGCGGGTCCCGACGATGGTGGACGTGCTCATGCCTGCTTCCCCCTGTCCATGAAGCGCACCTGGACCACCGTGACGGCGAGCAGGATGACGAACATGACGGTGGCGACGGTGGCGCCGTAGCCGGCGCGCTGGTTGACGAACGTCTCCTGGTAGACCTGGTAGACGAGGGTGGTCGTGCCGTTGCCCTGCGGGCCGCCCCGGGTCATGACGTTGATGATGTCGAAGACCTGGACCGAGCTGAGCAGCACCGTGATCGACAGGAAGAACGTCGTCGGGCGCAGCTGGGGCATGAGGACGCGTCGGAAACGGGTCCACGCAGTGGCGCCGTCGATCTCGGCCGCCTCGTCGAGGTCGGCGCGCCGCCCCTGCAGGGCGGCGAGGTAGATGACGAAGGTGTAGCCGAGGTTCTTCCAGATGTAGGTGACGGTCACCATGAAGAGCGCCCAGCCGGGCTGCTGGTAGAAGTCGGGCGAGGCGACACCGATCCGCGCGAGCAGGTCGCGGACGAGGCCGAACTGCGGGTCGAAGACGAACTGGAAGGCGATGCCGATCGCGGCGCCCGAGATGACGAACGGCGCGAAGACGACCGAGCGGACGAAGTTGCGCCCCTTGAGCTTCTGGTCGAGCAGCAGGGCGAGGCCGAGCCCGACCGCCATGGAGATGCCGACGGTGGCGACGGTGAAGACGAGGGTGTTGCGCAGGATGATCTTCGTGTCGTCACGCCCGAACCACTCGATGTAGTTCGACAGGCCCACGGGGTTGGCGATGGGCGAGGAGATGTTCCAGTCGGTGAACGACAGCCTGATGTTGTCGAGCAGCGGGCGGTACGTGAAGACGATGAGCAGCACGAGGTTGGGCAGCAGCAGGAGCGCCGCGAGCGACCACTCCCAGGCCCGCCCGCTCGACCGTCGCGGGGGTGGACCCACCTCGGGCGGGGGTCCCCCGGACCCGGGCGTGGCGCTCTGGGGTTGGGTCACCGATGACTGCACCCGGCAAACCTAGCCGCGCAGGTGCACCGATTGCGGCTTTGGTGCGTCAGGCATTCAACGCGTGTCTGAACTCCTGTCGCGACGGGTGCTGGCGTCGCACGACCGGGGCCACGTCCGCGAAGAACCGCTCGACGCTGCGCCGGGTCACGCTCTCCGGCAGGCCCGGCACGTCGAGCGAGACACCGGAGAGCTCGTGGCCGAAGGCCTCCCGGTAGCGCCCGATCTTGTCGACGACCTCGGCCGGCGAGCCGATCAACGCGGAGCTGTCGCGGGCGTACTCCTCCAGCGTCGAGAAGGGCAGGCGGTTGTGCACGGCACCCGGCGAGCGCCGGAACGCCTCGAACGCCGGCTCGTAGAGGCGCAGCGCCTCCTGTGTCGTGTCGGCGACGAGGAGCCCGAGGAATCCGGCACCGACGACCGCGTCGGCCGGGTCGTGGCCGTGCACCTCCCACCGCTCGCGGTAGTGCCGCACGAGGGCGGCGTAGGTCTCCAAGGGGTGGAAGCCGTTGGCCGAGAAGAGCGGGTCGCCCCAGCGCGCGGCGAGCTCGGTCGACTCGGTCGAGCTCGCCGAGCCGTGCCAGACGGGGATGGGCTGCTGGAGCGGCCGCGGCTGGGTCGTCGCGTCGACGAGCGGGGGACGGAAGCGTCCCGACCACGTGACCCGGTCCTCGCGCCACAGCCGTCGCAACAGCTCGTACTTCTCGGCGTTGCGCTCCCACTGGCCGTCAAGGTCGTAGCCGAAGAGGGCGTTCTGGTCGGGGTCGTTGCCCTTGCCGATGACGACGTCGAGCCGCCCACCGCTCAGGTGGTCGAGCGTCGCGTAGTCCTCGGCGACGCGGACGGGGTCGAGGAGCGAGAGCACCGTCACGGTCGTCATGAGTCGGATGCGGGACGTCCTCGCCGCGACGTGCGCGAGGACGACGGGCGGCGAGGACGAGACGAAGCGCTGGGCGTGCCGCTCCCCCACCCCGAACGCGTCGAAGCCGAGCTCCTCGGCCCACACGGCCTGGCGCGCGACGTGCTCGAAGGCCTCCGTCTGGGAGCGGGCGACCCCGGTGACGGGGTCGGGGCTCGTGTCGAGCAACGTGTACGTGCAGAACCTCATGCCGGCCGCTTCTCACCCGCTGTGACGGGCACGGCGATCCGGTTGCCCGTGACCGGCCCCGGACACGTGCCGTACGCCGTGAAGGCGAAGGGGAGGTTGACGGCCCGGTTGAAGTCGACGACGACGTTGCCGTCGGGGTCCGGGGACGACGTCGTGACGGTGCGCCAGGGCGCCGAGAGCGAGCCGTTCGTCGTGTCGTGGAAGAGGAGTCCGAGGCCCTCTCCGGCGCCGACCGCGCTGAGCCGGTGGCGCACGCCGTCGATGTCGACGTCGACGGTGCCGACGACCGTGGAGTGCTGGACGAGGTCGTCACGGGCGGTGCGCACCCCCACCCGCGCCGGGGGGTCGGCGGCCGTGAACCGTCCGGGGCGCACCCAGTCCGGATCGTGCTCCCACGTCGGCACACCGGCGAAGTCCCGGCGCGTCGTGGCCCGCGGGTCCCGGGTGCGCACCGCGAGCCGCCCGCCCCTCCGGAGCAGCTCGACGACGCGCTCGCCGTGCTGCACCCAGAGCCGCGACCCTGCCTCCTCGACGTCCGTCGTGGCCCGCCCGGCGACGGGCTCGCCGTCGACGCGCAGCCCCTCGCTCGCGGTCGCCTCGACGTGGGCAGCGGAGGCGTCCGTCCACCAGAGGCCGGGGAGACCGGGCAGGCTCGTCGGCCGGTCCGGCAGCCACGCGAAGCCGGTCAGCGAGAGCCAGCCGTGCTCCTGGGTGAGGTCGCCCTCGCGAGCGGCGCGCCACGCGAGCCACTCGTCCCGGGCGCTCACGCGACGGCCTCGTGGTCGGCAGGCGTCGTCGCGGCGGTCGCTGCCTCCCGACGCGCGACCTCCTCGCGCACGAGCGGGATGACGTGCCGCCCGACGTCCACGGCATCGTCGTAGAGGTGGTAGCCGCGGGCGGAGAAGATCCGCACGCCGAGGTCGTAGTAGTCGAGCAGCGCCGCGGCAACGGTCTCGGGCGTGCCGACGAGGGCCGTGGAGTTGCCGCCGCCAGCGGTCGCGGCAGACGTCGCGGTCCAGAGGGCGCGGTCGTGGCGATCCCCCGCCTCCGCGGCCGCGAGCAGCCGCTGCGAGCCGGCGTTCTCGGGCCGGGACCCGCTGCGGCGCAGTCGGCCCCGCGAGACGGAGGCTCCTTCGGCCTGGAGCGCGTGGATGTCGCCGAGCGTGCGCTCGGCCTTCTCCCAGGCCAGCTCGTCCGTGGCACCGAGGATCGGTCGGAATGCGACCTGGATCGTCGGGAGCGCGCGCCCGGCGGCAGCTGCAGCGGCGCGGATCGTCTCGATCTGCTCCGCCGTCCCGGCGAGCGGCTCGCCCCAGAGGGCGAAGACGTCCGCCTCCTGCGCACCGACGGCGTATGCCGCCGGGCTCGACCCGCCGAACGAGATCCGTGGGCGCGGGGTCTGGAGCGGCTTGATGTCCGCGAGGAAGTTCTCGAACCGGTAGTGCTCGCCGTCGAAGTCGAACGGCTCGTCGCTCGTCCACGCCTGCTTGAGGATCCGGATGAACTCCCGGGTGCGGGCGTAGCGGGCGTCCTTGTCGAGGTGGTCACCCTCGGCGGACTGGTCCGCCGTGCTGCCGCCGGTGATGACGTGGACCTCGAACCGACCGTTGCTGATGTGGTCGAGCGTGGCGAAGGTCTTGGCCGTCAGGGTCGGGTAGGCAGTGTTGGGTCGGTGCGCGACGACGAGGTTGAGCCGCTCGGTGTGGGCCGCGACGTGCGCGGCGACCTGGGCGGGGTCGGGCGATCCGGAGTGGTAGGCGAAGAGGACGCGGTCCCACCCGTTGTCCTCGTGGGCTCGGGCGAGCTTGACGGCATACGGCAGGTCGAGGGCGCCGGCGCTGCGGGCTCTCGTCTCCGTGCCGTCGTGGTTGGCGGCGATGCCGAGGAACTCAACTGGCATGGCGGTGGTCCTTGTCTCTCGTGGTGGGAACGGGGTGCGGGGCGAGTCGGAGGCGGGCGGTGGCTCGGTCGCTCACGGCGACGGTGAGCAGGTCCCGGGCGACGGCGTCGTTCTGGCGGAAGCCGGGGCCGTTGAAGCGGGGCCGGGAGAAGCCTCCGGCGCCGGCGGAGCCAGAGACGGCGGGCCCGAGGAGGTACCGGCGTGGGTGCACGGTGCCGTCGGCGCGGACGGCGCGCGCCCGGGCGTCGGCGACGAGCTGCCCCGCGCCGAGGGCTGTTCCGTCGGCGGCCGTGACGGGTCGCGAGCGCAGCTCGCCCCCGGCCAGCAGGCCTGCGACGAGGGGGTCGGTGACGAGGGCGCTGTCGGGGCGGGGCAGCCGTGCGTCCACGGCGGCCCGCGCCCGCACCACGCGCTCTCCGGATCTCCCGACGAAGGCACCCTCCTCGATCGTGAGCTCGAGGTCGGGGCCGAGGAAGCGGACGACGCCGGCCCGGTGCAGCGCGAGCAGCTCGGCGAGGCGGCGAGGCGGCGGACCGCTCGCGAGGAACGAGAAGAGCCCGTGGAAGTGGCCCTCGACGTGGCGCACCCGGTCCTCGTCGAGGAGGCGACCCGACACGACGAGCTCCGCCAGGGCGGCATACACCCCGAGCAGCGTGTCGAAGACGGCGCGGTCGCTCGATCGCGACGCGTCGGCGCGCCGGACGACGTCGCGGCGGATGTGCTCGGCGACGACGCGCTCGACGTCGGCGGCCCGCGTGGCCTGGTCGATGACAGCACGGAGGGGGCGGTCGATCCGCTCGATGTCGAAGACGTCCTCGGGGTCTGCGAGGTGCGTCAGGGCGACGGCCGTGAGCTCACCGCTGGTGACGTCGGCCGTGACCAGGGCGCGCTCGAGCGCGTCGAAGGTGCCCCGTGTGCGCTCGGGATGGGCCTCGAAGAGCCGGCGGTAGTGCGCCACCGCGAGCTCGAGCACGACGAGGGGCCAGACCTGGGTGCGGTAGTCGAGGGCCGCCGTGCCCGCACCGAGGGCCGTGAGGCGCTCACGGGTCAGGTGTCGCAGGGGCGCCGGTCCGGAGGCGGCCGATCGCACCTCGTAGCCGAGCTTGCCGTGGTACGGCACGCCACGACGGGACCCGACGTGCAGGACCGGCTCGCGTCCGCTCGGGTGGTAGGTCAGCTGCGTGCCCTCGCCGGTGAAGGTGCCGCCGCGGCCCTCGCCGAGGAGGACGACGAGGTCGATGAAGGCCAGACCCATGCCGCGGACGACGACGGGCTCGCCCGGGCGCAGGCCCTCGAGCTCGAGGTCGGCCGTGTGACCCGGCGGGACGTAGGTGAGCCCCCGTGACGCGGCGTCGTCGAGCAGCCGCTGCTCGTCCGGTGCGGGCGCCTGGTCGAGATAGCCCTGGGCGAGCACGACGATGTCGCCCTCGAGCACCGCACCACGAGCGAGGGTGACCTGCTGGTGTCCACCCTCGGCGCCGGTCCCGTGCAGCTCGACAGCCCGGTCCGCATGGGCGTGGACGGTGACGTGCTCCGGCAGGGTCGAGACGACTCGTCGCCATGCCCACTCGAGGTAGTCGGCCTGGACGACGCGCGGCGCGAAGTCACGCGCCGACAGGGCCCCGGCGGCTGCGCTCGCGTCGGGGCCGGCCGCCCACTCGGCGAGGGACGGCCCGGGCACGACCGGGCCCTCGCACGTGACGGACGCGTCGGTGAAGACCGTGACGTCCTGCGCCTCGGAGTTCATCCAGAGCAGGGGCGACTGCGCCGACCGCCAGATGCGGCCGCCGCCGGGCGGGTGCGGGTCGACGACGTGCACCTGCACCCGCTCCCTCGGGCTGCCCACCACGCGGGCATTGGCGCCGATGCGCTCGACGAGGCCGAGCGCCCGTGGTCCGGCGCCCACGACGACGATCCGTCGGTCGGTCACGCCGCGCCCCAGTCCCGGTAGGAGCGCAGACCCGCGGCCGCCACGGCCGCCCCGTCGGGCGCGGTCGGCGCGGCGCTGTCGACGCTCGCCGGGCCCGGTCCGCCTGCGGCTGAGGCGGATCGGACGGTGCCGGCCGGCAGCTCCTTGTCGAAGGCGTGCGGGCCGATCGACTCCGGGTCGGCGTGCAGGTCAAAGGCCGGCAGGTAGCCGGACGCGAGGTAGAGGGCACGGGCCTCCGGCTGGCGCGGACCCGTGGTGAGGTGGATCCTCCGGTAGCCCAGGCCCGCCGCGGCCTTCTCGAGCTCGAGAAGGACGCGGCGGGCGAGCCCCTGCCGCCGGAACTGGGCGTTGGTCCAGACCCGCTTCACCTCGGCCGTGGTGTCGTCGTAGCGGCGGATCGCACCGCCGGCGATCGTCTGCCCGCCACGCAGGATGACGACGAAGGCCCCGTGGGGTCCCTCGAAGTCGCTGACCGGGACCTCCGTCAGCTGCGTGTGCGGCGTCGACAGGCCGTAGCGCGTGCCGTACTCGACGACGAGGTCCTCGAGCAGCGGGGCCGCGACGTCGTCGTGCGGGGACACCCGCAGCACGACGTCGTCGTCGAGGGCGGGCACCTCGCCGCGTCGGTGCCGTGCGACGTGCGACAGGAACGACTCCGTCACCTGGTGCAGGGCTCGGGAGGCGGCCTCCGAGAGCAGCACGCCCCCGTCGGCGGGAAAGACCTGCACGTCGGAGGCGAGCACGAACCAGCCCTGGGTGACGTGCTCGGCGCCGAGCGAGACGAGGACCGGCCGAAGCGCGTAGTCGACCGCGAGCACGTGGGCCGCGCTGCCGCCGGTGGCGACGGGGAGCACCGACTTGCCGCGCAACGCGTACTGCGGGAGCACGTCGAGCAGCGTCTTGAGCAGCCCGGTGTAGGCCGCCTTGTAGACGGGCGTCGTGACGACGACCGCGTCGGCCGCCTCGATCTGCGCCACGACGGCGGCGATCTGCGGATCAGCCACGTCGGCGCGCAGCAGCGCCTCGGCGGGCAGGTCACGGATGACGACGCGCTGGACGTCGTGGCCGCGGACCGTGAGACGGCGTTCGATGTGGCCGAGGACGGCATCCGTGCGGGACGCCGCGGACGGGCTCGAGGCGAGGGTGACGATGGTGGCCATGTCAGTCCCTCACTGGTCCGAGGTCTCGGTCGGCTTGGGCAGCCCTGCCGGGTTGACCTCGGAGGCCGGCACCGCCTCGGCGGTGAGGCCCCAGCGGGCGAGGACCTTGCTGTAGCTGCCGTCCGCGATGGCGGCGTTGATGGCGTCCGAGATGGGCGTGGCCAGGCCGTTGCCCTTCTTCGTCAGGACCCCGACCTTCCCGGGGATCGGGAAGCTCGACGACACGGTGCCGACGATCTGCGTCTTGCCGGCCGTGACGACGTGGTACGTCGCGGTGGGGTTCGGGCCGAGGTAGAGGTCGATGCGTCCGGAGTCGAGGGCGAGGTAGTACTCCGTCGTGCCCTGGTAGTAGACGAGCTCAGCGGGGGGCCGTCCGGCCTTCTCGTTCTCCTCGTTCCAGCGCAGCAGGATCGCCTCCTGCAGGGTGCCCGACCCGACGGCCACCTTCTGGCCCGAGACGTCGGCAGGCCCCCGCACCTGCAGCGTCGAGGCCTTCCTGGCCTCGAACGCGTGCAGCCCGAGACGGTACGTCGCGAAGTCGTACTTCTCCTTGCGCTCCTCCGAGACGCCGACGTTGGAGATCGCGACCTGGTACTTGCCCGAGTCGATGCCGATGAAGAGGTTCTCCCAGCTCGTCGTCTGCACGTCGGGCTTGAGGCCGAGGATGTCCGCGACGAGGTGGGCCACGTCGACCTCCACCCCGATCGGGGTCTTGTTGTCGTCGGCCGTGAACGCCAGAGGAGGTATGCCGCCGCCCGCGCCGCCGCTGCCGATGACCAGGGTGCCCCTGGCCCTGACGTCGGCCGGCAGGGTCGCCGCGATCTCAGGGTGCAGGGTGCCCTCCGGGCGCTTGGCGCCGGCCGAGGTGTCGAAGGAGACCGGGAGGACCTTCGAGTCGCCGAGAGCCTTGGGGTCCACCTGCGTCGTCCCGGTGCTGACCGGGTCCGCGCAGGCTCCGAGCACACCGACCGTCGACAGGACGGCGGCCGCGACGACAAGCGCACGGCGACGAGCAGGCGCGTGGGTCTTGCTGTGGTGCATGGTGATTCGTCTCCTGGCTGGGTTGGGGGCTCAGTCGGTCTTGGGCAGGCCGGGCGGGTTGATCTCGGACTTCTCGAGGCCCTCGGTGCTCAGGTTCCAGCGCTTGAGGACCCTCGCGTAGCTGCCGTCGGCGATCGCCGAGTTGATGGCGGCGGCGTAGGGCGCGGCGAGACCCGAGCCCTTCTTCGTCAGCACGGCGATGAGTCCCTGGAGGGAGTCACCGGCACCCGAGAAATGGCCGATGGCCTCGGTCTGGCCGGCCGTGGCGACGTGGTAGGCGACGCTCGGGTTCGGGCCGAAGTACGCGTCGATCCGGTGCGACGACAGGGCCAGGTAGTAGTCCGTCTGCGACTGGAAGTACTTCACCTCGGCGGGCGCGAGGCCCGCCTTGACGTTGGCCTCGTTCCAGTCGAGCAGGATCTTCTCCTGGTTGGTGCCGGACCCGACGGCGATGGTCTTGCCGGCGATGTCCCTGCCGCTCGTCACCTTCCACGTGCCGCCCTTCGGCGCCTCGAAGGCGAGGTCGTCCTTGCGGTACGTCGCGAAGTCGTACTTCTCCTTGCGCTCCTCCGTGACCGTGACGTTGGTCAGGGCGACGTCGTAGCGCCCCGAGTCGATCCCGAGGAAGACGTTCTCCCAGCTCGTCGCCGGCGTCTCGACCTCGAGGCCGAGCTTGTCGGCGAAGAGGTGCGCGAGGTCGACCTCGACGCCGATGACGGTCTTGTCGTCGTCGGCGGTGAAGACGAGCGGGGGCGTGCCGCCACCCGCCCCGGCGTTGGCGGCCGTGATCGTGCCCCGCTCTCGGATGGCGGCGGGCAGCAGGGCCGCGGCCTTCTCGTCCGTGGTGGCGGTGATGCGCTTCTGGTCCGGCGAGGTGTTGACGGCCGGGCCCGCCGGCGCGATCGAGCCGGCCGCCGCGCCCGAGCTGGCCTCGGCGGCTCCGGAGCAGGCGCTGAGCGCGACCGCGGCGGCGACGGCGACGACCGTGACGGCATACGTCGTCGGGCGGTGGACGGGGTGGGGACGTGCGGGCATGAGGACTCCTCTCGGCACCCGGGGGGGGTGCGAGTCATGGGTGGCCGGTACGGCCGGAGGGGTTGGGGGTGGGGTGGTGGCGTGCGGTCAGAGGACGCGGTCGAGGAAGGCTCGCGTGCGTTCGTGGGCAGGGTGGTCGATGACCTGCTCGGGCGGTCCCTGCTCGACGACGCGGCCGCCGTCGAGGAAGACGACGGTGTCGGCGACCTCGCGGGCGAAGCCGACCTCGTGCGTGACGACGACGAGAGTGGCCCCGTCGCGGGCGAGCTCCTTGATGACGGCGAGGACCTCGCCGACGAGCTCCGGGTCGAGAGCCGACGTCGGCTCGTCGAAGAGGATGACGTCGGGCTGGAGCGCGAGGGCTCGGGCGATGGCGACCCGCTGCTGCTGACCACCGGAGAGCTGACGTGGGTAGGCAGCCGCCTTGTCCGCCAGACCGACTCGCTCCAGCAGCGCCCTGGCCTCGACCTCGACCTCGGAGCGCTTGCGGCGCTGCGCCGACACCGGCGCCTCGACGACGTTCTCGAGGACGGTGAGGTGCGGGAAGAGGTTGAACTGCTGGAAGACGAAGCCGATGCGGCTGCGCTGGCGCAGGATGTCGCGCTCGGGCAGCTCGTGGAGGCGGTCACCCACCTGCCGGTAGCCGATGAGCGTCCCGTTGACGCGCACCTGACCCCGGTCGATCTTCTCCAGGTGGTTGATGGTGCGCAGCAGCGTGGACTTGCCCGACCCCGACGGTCCGAGGACGACCGTGACGGTGCCCTCCGCCAGCTCGAGGTCGACGTCGTCGAGCACCCGGTGGGCCCCGAACGACTTCGTGACGCCGCGGAGGTCGACGGCGGCGGTCATCGGGCGACCTCCTCGGGACGACGCGCTGCCTGGGTCGCGATGCCGGCCCACCGGGCCCGGAGCCGCTGGAGCGGTGTGGGCGGCAGCGACCGGGCGCTGCCTCGGGCGAAGTGCCGCTCGACGTAGTACTGCCCGATCGACAGGAGCGTCGTGAGGATGATGTACCAGACCGTCGCCACGAGGAGCAGCGGCACGACCCGGGAGTTGCGGCCGTAGATCACCTGCACCTGGTAGAAGAGCTCCGGGATCGCGAGCACGGAGACGATCGAGGTGCCCTTGAAGAGGCTGATCACCTCGTTGGCGGCGTTGGGCAGGATCGAGCGCATCGCCTGCGGCAGGACGATCCTCGCGAACTGGCGGCGCCGCGGGATGCCGAGCGCCGAGGCCGCCTCGCGTTGCCCCTCGTCGACGGAGAGGATGCCGCCGCGGATGATCTCGGCCGCGTAGGCCGCCTGGTGCAGGGCGAGCCCGAGCACCGCGGCGCCGAGGGCCCCGAAGAGGTCGTTGGTCTCGACGCTGCCGAAGGACGGCCCGAACGGCAGCCCGACGCTGATCGTCTGGTAGAGGTAGGCGATGTTGAACCAGAAGAGCAGCTGGACGATGAGCGGGATCGACCGGAACGCCCAGATGTAGGCCCACGCGACGGTCCGCAGGAACGCGTTGGACGACAGTCGCATGGCCGCGAGGACGAGCCCCAGGGCGAAGCCGGCCACGGTCCCGAGGACGGTGAGCTGGATCGTCGTGCCGAGAGCCCGGATGACGGTCTCGGTGGCGAAGTAGCGACCGAAGGTCGCCCAGTCCCAGCCGGGGTTGGTGACGAGGCCGTTGACGAACATCGCCAGGAGCAGGCCGACGCCGGCGACGCCGACCCACGTCCACGGGTTGCGGCGCGGGACGACGGTGAGGACCGGCCCGCCTCCGGACGGCGGGACCGAGTGGGTTGCCCGCGCCGGGGCGGCCGAGAGGGCGGACGTCGACGCTCCCGCCGTGGGCTCGGCCGGCGAAGGCGGCGAGGACGACGATGACGATGTGGTGGTCGGCGGCGCTGAGCGCCGGACCGTGGAGAGGGATGGCACGTGAGGCTCCTGGAGGGATGGCTCGGGCACCCGTCACCGAACGGGTGGCGGGGAGCGGCGGCGGCCGCGTGGGTGCGTGCTGGCGTCCGGGCCCCCCGGGGTCACCGTTGGGCCGGGCGCCGACCGGCCGGCCGAGGTCTCGGCGGCCAGGACGTCGTCAGGGACGACAGAGCGCGCTGGACACGCGGAGCAGGTCGACGTGGCGGCGGAGCACGAGGTGGGTGCTCGTCGTGCGCGCCATGTCGGCTCCTCGGTCCTGGACCCGACCACTTCGAGTCCGCGCTTGCCGTCGCCTGCTGGCGACGGCCTGGTCCTCACCCGGAGCACCCCGCCGCGGTGGAGGGTTGCTGTCCAGCGAGCCGGGGCTTGGCACTGGAACTCTTGACCTGTCGATGACACTACGAAGCCCGCCGACGCCCCGTCAATCGCCGATATGGGCGCATTCTCCCCTGCTTGGGGCTTCTACCCCGCACCGCCTGTCGAGCGAATTGCCATGTGCCACAACATCATTCGTGTGATCACCGCGATGCTTCGGCCAATCAATTCCTAGTAATTCAGTCGGAAATAAACCTGAAGCCTTCTTGCATCCTGAGACAGCGGACACGAAAGAGCCCCGGACCCACAGGGTCCGGGGCTCTTTCAGAGCGTGTCGCTCCAAGCAGTGACTGGCGTCAGTTGCCCGTCAGCTTCTCACGAAGCGCAGCAAGCGCCTCGTCCGAAGCCAGCGTGCCCTCGACCGGGGCCGGGGCGTTGCGCGGGGCGCGCTCGCTGCGGTCGGCGTCGCCGGCCTCGGCGACGTCACCGGTCGCGGACGAGTACGACGTCGCGGAGCCGGCGTTGGCCGCAGCCTCGGCGTCGGCCTTCGTCGCGGCGTCGACCTGGGCCTTGTGGGCCTCCCAGCGAGCGTGGGCGTCGGCGTACTGACGCTCCCACTTCTCGCGCTGGGCGTCGAAGCCCTCGAGCCACTCGTTCGTCTCCGGGTCGAAGCCCTCGGGGTACTTGTAGTTGCCCTGCTCGTCGTACTCGGCGGCCATGCCGTAGAGGGTCGGGTCGAACTCCGACGCCGCGACGGCCTGGTCGTTGGCCTGCTTGAGCGACAGCGAGATGCGACGACGCTCGAGGTCGATGTCGATGACCTTGACGAAGATCTCGTCGCCGACGTTGACGACCTGCTCCGGCAGCTCCACGTGGCGCTCGGCCAGCTCGGAGATGTGGACGAGGCCCTCGATGCCGTCCTCGACGCGCACGAACGCACCGAAGGGGACGAGCTTGGTGACCTTGCCGGGGACGACCTGGCCGATGGCGTGCGTGCGAGCGAAGTGCTGCCACGGGTCCTCCTGCGTCGCCTTCAGCGACAGGGAGACACGCTCACGGTCCATGTCGACGTCGAGCACCTCGACGGTGACCTCGGTGCCGACCTCGACGACCTCGGACGGGTGGTCGATGTGCTTCCACGACAGCTCCGAGACGTGGACGAGACCGTCGACGCCGCCGAGGTCCACGAACGCACCGAAGTTGACGATGGAGGACACGACGCCCGAACGGACCTGGCCCTTCTGGAGCTCCTTGAGGAACGTCGTGCGCACCTCGGACTGCGTCTGCTCGAGCCAGGCACGGCGCGACAGGACCACGTTGTTGCGGTTCTTGTCGAGCTCGATGATCTTGGCCTCGATCTCCTTGCCGACGTACGGCTGGAGGTCGCGGACACGACGCATCTCGACGAGCGAGGCGGGCAGGAAGCCGCGGAGGCCGATGTCGAGGATGAGACCACCCTTGACGACCTCGATGACGGTGCCGGTGACGACGCCGTCCTCCTCCTTGACCTTCTCGATCGTGCCCCAGGCGCGCTCGTACTGCGCACGCTTCTTGGACAGGATCAGACGGCCTTCCTTGTCCTCCTTCTGGAGGACGAGGGCCTCGACCTCGTCACCGACCTTGACGATCTCGCCCGGGTCGACGTCGTGCTTGATGGACAGCTCGCGCGAGGGGATGACGCCCTCGGTCTTGTAGCCGATGTCGAGCAGGACCTCGTCCCGGTCGACCTTGACGATGCGACCCTCGACGATGTCGCCGTCGTTGAAGTCCTTGATGGTGGCGTCGATCGCCGCAAGGATGTCTTCCTGAGAGCCGATGTCGTTGATGGCGATCTCAGGCGCGGTCTTCTCGACCGTGTTGGCAGTCATGTAGTAGGAACTCCGATTGTGGACAGTTAGATTGGGGACCTCGGGGCGGTGGACCTGACGGCCCGCGCCTCGATGCCTTGTGGACAGGTGCAACATTGATCGTGCGCACACGGGTGTGCTCGGCAATCCTATCCGCGCTGTCACCAGCCGGTCAAAAGAGAGCACGTATGCCGTGAGCACGCCCACCGAGGCCACCCGCCGTCCCGCTCCCCCGGACGAGACCGCCGCCGCGAACCGCACGTGGTGGGACGGCGAGGCGGCGTCGTACTACGTCGAGCACGGGTCGTTCCTCGGCGACACGGACTTCGTCTGGGGGCCGGAGCGGTTGCGCGAGGAGGAGGCGCGGCTCCTCGGCGACCCGGCCGGCCAGGTCGTGCTCGAGATCGGCGCCGGCTCGGGGCAGTGCTCCCGCTGGCTCGCGGCCCACGGCGCGACCGTCGTGGCCACCGACCTGTCGGCCGGCATGGTCGCCACCGGCGTGGCCGTCAACGCAGCGCTCGGCGACAGCCCCGACGCGGCCACCCGCGTGCCGTTCGCCCAGTGCGACGGACGCGCCCTCCCCTTCGCCGACGCGTCCTTCGACACCGTCTTCACGGCATACGGCGTCGTGCCCTTCGTCGCGGACTCCGACGTCGTCATGGCGGAGGCCGCCCGCGTGCTGCGCCCCGGTGGGCGCTTCGTCTTCTCGACGACCCACCCGGTGCGGTGGGCCTTCCCCGACGACCCGGGGCCGGCCGGGCTGACGGCGCGCCACTCCTACTTCGACCGCACGCCCTACGTCGAGCAGGACGACGAGGGCCACGCGACCTACGTCGAGCACCACCGCACGGTGGGCGACCGGGTACGGGAGATCACGGCGGCCGGGCTCGTCCTCGTCGACCTCGTCGAGCCCGCGTGGCCGGAGGGGCACGACGAGCCGTGGGGCGGATGGTCTCCCCTGCGCGGACGCGTCATCCCCGGCACGGCGATCTTCGTCTGCCGCAAGCCCGACTGACGACGGCCACCCGCGACGACCGTGCACCGGATGCACCGGATGCACGACGACGGCCACGGACCCCGAAGGGATCCGTGGCCGCCGTCGTCGCTCTGCGGTCAGAGGAAGCGGCGCCTCAGGAGAACCGCGCCTCCGGCAAAACCGAACACACCGGCCGCCGCTGCGGCCCGACCCAGGTTCGCTGAGCCCTGCCCGTCGACACCGGCGAGCTCGTACGAGTACGCCGTGGCGCCCATGGCGCCTGTGGGCGCGCCGTAGGCCATCCCCTCGGCCTTGGCGCGCTGGGCACCGACCTCGATGAGGGCGTACTTCTCGCCGTAGTCGGCGGCCGTGGCCTTGCCGGCAGCGACGAGCTTCTTCGTGCCCTCGTCGGAGAGACGCTGCGCGCCGTCCTTGAGCTGGGGCGCACCGGCCGCCGCGTCGGTCAGACCGGCCGCGAGCTGGCTCGTTCCGTCCGCCGCGTCGGCGAGACCGTCGGAGAGCTGGCCGGCACCGTCACTGAGCTTGCCCGCACCGTCGTCGAGCTGCCCAGCGCCGTCCGCGAGCTTGCCGACGCCGGCATCGAGCTGGCCCGCACCCGTGGCGACCTGGCTCGATCCGTCGGCGAGCTTCGAGGCGCCCGCACCGAGGTCCTTGGCGCCCTTGGCCACCTGGGACGTGCCACCGTGCACCTGGTCGGCACCGACCGTGAGCTGGTCGATGGCATCGAGCAGGTCGAGCCCACCGAGACCGAGGAGGTCCACGCCGTACTGGAGGTCGTTGACACCACCACGCAGCGTCTTGTTCTTGGCCGTGTCGGTCGGGCTGCCGATGCCGCCCTGGACCTTGGTGACAACCCCGTCGACGAGCGTCGACACGCCGGCGTCGACGAGGTCGACGCCCTCGAGCAGGCCCGGCACCTTGGGGTCACAGATCCCCTTGAGCGTCGTGTTGCTCAGGCCGCACTCGACCTTCGCGAGCCCGAGGGCCGCGTCGCTCAGCTTGCCCTTGAGCAGACCCAGACCACCCGACACCTGTCCCAGGCCCGTGGACACCTGACCGAGGCCACCGGAGACCTGATCCAGACCGTCCGACACCGCGCCGAGCCCGCCGGACGCGGCCGTCGTCTTCGTCCGAAGGTCTCCGATTCCTGCCTGCACCTGGCCGAGGATCCCCTTGCACACCGCGCCACAGTCGGTGGTCTTGGCCAGCGCCACTCCACCGTCCAGCTGGTCGATGCCGCCGCCCGGCTTCAAGGCGTCCTGGAGGCCGGCTCGGACCTGGTCGACCCCGCCCTTGGACTGGTCGACCCCACCCTTGGACTGGTCGACCCCGCCCTTGGACTGGTCGACCCCGCCCTTGAGCTGGTCGAGGCTCCCACCGGCCTTGGTGGCCTCAGCCACGCCACCGCGGATCTGGTCGACGCCGTCGATGAGGGTTCCGGTCTGGCCCTTGTCACCCAGCCCGGCGCGCAGCTTCGCGATGCCCGCGTGCAGCGGCTTCGCCTGCTCCGGCAGCGCACCGACGCCGTCGTAGAGCTGGGTGAGACCGGCATCGACCTGGTCGAGACCGTCAGCGACCTGCGCGAGACCGTCGAGCAGGGCCGGCGCGTTCTCGCCGACGAGGTGCAGACCACCGGCCACCTGACCGGCTCCGTCGTCGACCTGAGCGGCGCCACCGCTCAGCTTCTGCGCGCCAGCGTCCAGCTGCTGGTTGCCGTCCGCGACCTGGGTCGCCCCGTCGGCCAGCTTGGCCGAGCCTGCCTTCGCGTCGCCCGCTCCCGAGCGCAGCTTGGACGTGCCGTCCTTGAGCTGGCCTGCGCCTGTGGCGAGCTCGCGCGAGCCGGGCAGCGCCTGTGCGCCCATCCCCGCGTCGAGCTTCTTGGCACCATCGCGCAGCTGGATCAGCCCCGCGAGGAGCGTGCCCGCGCCATCACGGAGCTTGAGGAGGTTCGTGTCAATCTCGGTCGCACCGGCCGTCAGGGTGGCACCGGTCGTGGCACCGCCCTTGTAGCTCTCGGCGCCGCCCTTGAAGGAGGGGCTGTCGAGCGGGCTGACCGGGAGGGCCGAGACGGAGGCCTTGGGCAGCGTCCCGTCGACGATGTCGGCGGCGTAGCCGAACGTCGCGGTCGGGGTCCCGATGGGTCCGAACAAGGTCATCGTGAAGGTCAGCTTGGTGCCACCGCGGCCGTCACCGGCGAGGTTGGCCTCCTTCGAGCTGACGTTCGTGAAGGTGCCCGGCAGCGTCGTGGTGAGCGAGCCCACCATGGGGATGACGACGTCTTCCGTGGCCGACGCCTGCTTGCCCGTCCCGTCGTCGAAGGTGACGACCTGGGAGGAGCCCGTGACGTTCTTGACCGTGTAGCGCACCTCGAGACGGCCGCTGCGGCCGAGGAGGTCACCGGGCTCGACGGGCTGGCCGTCCAGGGTGTACGTGGCCTGGACCTCGAGCGGAAGCTTCTTCGTGAAGTCGCTGACGGTGCGCAGCTGCTGCTCGCCGTCGACGTCGTAGCTGCCGACCATGACGCCGTCCTTGACGTCGAACCCGCTGAAGCCGTCGAGGTTGCGCAGGCCCTGGGTCTCGATGGGGTTCTGCAGGTCGACGGTGCCGCGGCCCTTCATGGCCACCTGTTCGTAGACACGGGCGACGTCCACCTTGCCCGTCGCGTCGAGGTAGGCCTGCACCGTCTCGGTGTTGGAGACCTGGACCGAGCCGTCCCCGGCGGCAGCCGCAGGCGACGCTGCCAGCAGCAGCAGGGTGGGCATGGTCGCCAGGCCGGCGACGATGGTGGCGAGGGTCCGCTTGCTCACTGTGCTGCTCCCGTCACGAGTTCATCGAGGTCTGTGGTGCTGGAGGAGTCGTCGCGCTGGTCGCGCTGGGCCCGCTCCGTACGCCTCGCATCGACGGCCGGACGCGGCCGCGCGGACGCGTGCGGTTCCGACTGTGCTGCAAGCAGGTTCGTGGCGAGATAGCCCAGGCCCACGGCGAGGAGCACCGTGGTGGCAGCCGCGGGCGACTCGGTGAGGAACTGCGAGGGTGCGTTGGTGTAGACCGACTCGTAGGCGCCGACGATCGAGGCAGCCCCGAGCAGCCCGCTCCACAGCGGGAGACGGCCACCGCTCACAGCGGCGACGACGGCGATGAGCGCCACGACGACGAAGGCCGCGACGGCGCGCCCCGCGGACGAGTCCGGGAGGACGGCGGCACGCAGCGCGAAGCCGAGCCAGGCCAGGAGGAAGCCGGCGAGGAAACCCGCCACCTTGCCCCAGGCTGGACGGTGCGGGACGAGCCCGAGAACACCGCCGAGAGCTGCGCCGAGAAGGGCGACGTGCTCGAGGTCGAGACCGAGCAGGTTGCTCAGTCCGATGATGACCGCCGCAAAAACGGCGAGACACAGACCTGTGACCAGGCTTCTGACCATGTCCACCTCACAGTAAAAGCACCCGTCTCCGATGACGGGTGCAAGTTACCGAGCAGTATGCAGGCGCGGCGGGGTCCGTGGTGTGTCAAGTGGTGGACACCACGTCCCCGTTGCCAGAACGTGACCTAACGGACACCGCCACGTGGGTACACGTCCCCGAATCCCGTCGGACGACGCCGGCTCGGGCCCGCGTGGTCAGTGGGCCGCGTCGTGCCAGGAGTGACCGACGCCGACGTTGACGTCGAGCGGCACGTCGAGCTCGGCGGCGTGCCCCATCTCGTGACGCACGAGCTTCTCGACGTCGTCACGCTCGCCCGCGGCGATCTCGAGGACGAGCTCGTCGTGCACCTGGAGCAGCACCCGCGACGTCGCGCCCGCGTCGGTGAGCGCACGGTCGACCCCGATCATGGCGACCTTCATGATGTCGGCGGCCGAGCCCTGGATCGGGGCGTTGAGGGCCATCCGCTCCGCCATCTCGCGGCGCTGGCGGTTGTCGGACGTCAGGTCGGGCAGGTAGCGCCGGCGGCCGAACATCGTCGCGGTGTAGCCGGTCCCGCGCGCCTCGGCGACGACCTCCTTGAGGTAGTCGCTGACGCCGCCGAACCGCTCGAAGTAGCCGTCCATGAGGCCGCGGGCCTCCTCGGTGCTGATGGTCAGCTGCTTGGACAGCCCGAAGGCCGACAGGCCGTAGGCGAGGCCGTAGGACATGGCCTTGACCTTGGAGCGCATGGCCGACGTGACGTCGTCGGGCTCGACCCCGAACACCTTGGAGCCGACGAAGTTGTGGAGGTCCTCGCCGGTGCGGAAGGCCTCGATGAGGCCCTCGTCGCCGGAGAGGTGAGCCATGACGCGCATCTCGATCTGGGAGTAGTCGGCCGACATGAGCGCCTCGTAGCCCTCACCGACGACGAAGAGCTCGCGGATGCGCCGCCCCTCCTCGGTGCGGATCGGGACGTTCTGGAGGTTGGGCTCGGTCGAGCTGAGCCGCCCCGTGGCGGCGATGGTCTGCAGGTAGGTCGTGTGGATGCGCCCGTCGTCGGCCACCGACTTCTGCAGGCCCTCGACCGTGACCCGCAGGCGAGCGGCGTCGCGGTGGCGCAGCAGCGCCTCGAGGAACGGGTGCTCGGTCTTGGCGTAGAGGTCGGACAGCGCGTCGGCGTCGGTCGTCCACCCGGTCTTCGTCTTCTTCGTCTTGGGCAGGTTGAGCTGGCCGAAGAGGACCTCCTGCAGCTGCTTCGGCGACCCGAGGTTGACGTCACGGCGCTCGATGGCGTCCCACGCGTCCTCCTGCGCCTGGGTGACCTTGGCGGCGAAGTCGCCCTCGAGGGAATCGAGCCCGGCCACGTCGACGGCGATGCCGGTGCGCTCCATGCCGGCGAGCACCCCGACGAGCGGGATCTCGACCTCGGCGAGCAGCTGCTCGCCCCCGGTGGCGGCGACCTGCTCGTCGAGGACCTCGGCGAGGTCGCGCACGGCGGTCGCGCGCACCATCTCCTTCTGGGCGGCCACCTCGTCGGCGTCGCCGCCGAAGTCGAGCATGCCCTGGCCGTCGGTCGGCGCGGCACCGCTCAGCTCACGATGCAGGTTGCGCAGCACGAGGTCGTCGAGGTGGTAGGTGCGCTGGTCGGGCTTGACGAGGTATGCCGCGAGCTGGGTGTCGCTCGTCAGCCCGCCGAGCGTCCAGCCGCGGGCGCCGAGCGCCTCGATCGGCCCCTTGGCGTCGTGCATGGCCTTGGGTCGGGCCGCGTCCTCGAGCCAGTCGCCGAGGGCGGCCTCACCCTCGGGGGTCAGGGTCTGCAGGTCGATCCATGCGGCGCTGCCGTCGGGTGCGGCCACCGCGACGCCGCTCGCGTCACCGGTCCCCCGGGCCCACGTGCCGGCCACGGAGAGCCCCGCGCGCTGGTCGGACGCGAGGTGCGCGGCCACCCAGGCCGGCACGGCCTCGGGCGCGACGACCTCACCGTCGACCTCGAAACCCTCCTCGGCCTCGGGGGCCGCGGCCTCGACGGTGGCGAAGAGGCGGTCGCGCAGCACGCGGAACTCGAGCCCGTCGAAGACCGTGTGCACCTCCTCGCGGCTCCACTGGGAGCGCTGGAGGTCCTCGACCTCGACCCCGACGGGGCTGTCCTTGACGAGCTGGTTGAGCCGGCGGTTGCGCAGGACCTGGTCGAGGTGGTCGCGCAGCGACTGCCCCGCCTTGCCCGGGATCTTGTCGATGCTCGCGACGATGCCGTCGAGGTCGCCGTACTGGGTGATCCACTTGGCCGCGGTCTTGGGGCCGACACCGGGCACGCCCGGGAGGTTGTCGGAGGTCTCGCCCACCATGGCGGCGAGGTCGCTGTAGCGGGTCGGGGGGACGCCGTACTTCTCCTCGACCTGGGTCGGGCCCATCCGCGACACCTCGGACACGCCGCGGATCGGGTAGAGGATCGTGACCTTGTCGGAGACGAGCTGGAAGGTGTCGCGGTCGCCCGAGCAGATGAGGACGTCGATGTCCTGGGCCTCGGCCTGCGTCGCGAACGTCGCGATGATGTCGTCGGCCTCGTAGCCGTCGAGCTCGACGTAGCGGATGCGGAGCGCGTCGAGGATCTCCTTCACGAGCGGGATCTGGCCCTGGAACTCGTCGGGCGTGCGCGCACGGCCCGCCTTGTACTCGGCGTACTCGTCGGTGCGGAACGACTGGCGGGCCTTGTCGAAGGCCACGACGACGTGCGTCGGCTCCTCGTCGCGCAGCATGTTGATGAGCATCGAGGTGAAGCCGTAGACGGCGTTCGTGTGCTGCCCCGTGCTCGTCGAGAAGTTCTCGGCGGGGAGCGCGAAGAACGCGCGGTAGGCCAGCGAGTGTCCGTCGAGGAGGAGAAGTCGGCTCACACGGCAACCCTAGTGGCGGCCACCGACGGGGTGAGCCGGGGCACCGGGTGCGCGGGAGGGCGGCATACGATCCGGGCATGACTGACTCTTCGACGCAGGCGCCCGGCCAGACCCTCGACGACATGCGGTCGATGGCCGAGGGGACCCTCATCGAGCGGATGAACATCGAGATGACCGAGGTCTCCCCCGAGCGCCTCGTCGCGACGATGCCCGTCGCCGGCAACACCCAGCCGTACGGGCTGCTCCACGGCGGCGCCAGCGTCGTGCTCGCCGAGACCCTCGGTTCCATCGGCGCACAGATCCACGCCGGCCCGGGCCGCGTGGCCGTCGGGCTCGACATCAACGCGACGCACCACCGGGCCGCGCGCTCGGGCATCGTGACGGGGACGGCGACGCTGCTGAGCGCCGGCCGCACCCTCGTCAGCTACGACGTCGTCGTCACCGACGACAAGGGCAAGCGCGTCTGCACGTCACGCATCACCTGCCTGCTGCGCGACGCGGCGCCGGGGGCCTGAGGCCCGGCGCGCCCGCCCGGGGAAGGGCTCAGCCGGCGATCTTCGGGTCGTGCCGCGGCGCCCGCGCGCGCAGGTCACGACGGCGCTGGAGCAGGTCGAGCGAGACCCGCTGGGGCCGCGGCTCCCCGGCCAGCTTGCGCTGCATCGTCGCGGACGTCGCGACGCGTCGCACGGTCTCGGGCGCGAACCCGAGCCGGGCGAAGAAGCGGTTGGCCTCGCGGTCCCCCGCAGGCACCGAGCTGGCCAGGTGCTCGCAGCCCTGGCGGTCGGCGTAGCGGCCCGCGGCCGTGAGCAGCGACCGTCCGACGCCCTGACGGCGGAAGTCGGGGTGGACGAAGAGCATGTCGATCGAGACGCACGGAGAGTCGACGAGGAGGCTCCGCGTCGAGTCGGCGAGGACGACGTAGCCGGCGGGCCGTCCGTCGACGGACGCGATGAACGTGCAGATGTCATTGCGCTGCAAGGCATTTCGCAGGGTTCCGTCGAGCGCCAGCCGCTGGGCCGCTTCCGGGGTGGTGCCACCCTCGATCCGGTGCGTGATCCACAGCTCGATGAACTGCGAGTGCAGGCCCTCGTCGACCCGCTGCACCGAGACCAGTGCTCGACCCATCATCCCTCCCGTTCCTGCCCCGAGGTCACCCGGCAGACACTACGACCAACGAGGTCGCGGCGGAAGAGCAACACGAAGGTCCACAGCAAGCGGACGGGGCGCCACGACCGTGGTCGTGGCGCCCCGCCTTCGGATTCCGTGGCCGGCGCTCCCTCCGCGGAACGCCGTGCCGACCGTCGCCGGGAGGCTCCCCTAGACGTCGCCGCCGAGGTAGGCAGCCTTGACGGCCGGGTCGTCCGCGAGGTCCTTGCCCGTACCCTCACGGACGATCTCGCCCGTCTCGAGGATGTAGGCGCGGTGCGACCGCTTGAGCGCCTGCGCGGCGTTCTGCTCGACGAGCAGCACCGTGGTGCCCTGGCTGTTGATCTCCGTCACGATGTCGAAGATCTGCTTGATCAGCTTCGGCGCGAGCCCCATCGACGGCTCGTCGAGGAGCAGCAGCTTCGGCTTGGCCATGAGCGCCCGGCCCATGGCCAGCATCTGCTGCTCGCCGCCCGACATCGAGCCGGCAGCCTGGTTGCTGCGCTCCTTGAGACGCGGGAAGAGCTCGAAGACGCGCTCGAGGTCGTCCTTGACGGCCTTGCTCTTGCGGTCCGGACGGGCGTAGGTGCCCATCTCGAGGTTCTCCATGACGGTCATGCCGACGAAGCACCCACGGCCCTCGGGCGACTGCGAGATGCCGAGGACCGGCCGCTCGTGCGACGGCATGTGCGTGATGTCCTTGCCGTCGAAGACGACCGAGCCGGCGCGCACCGGGCGCAGCCCGGAGACCGTCTTCATCGTCGTCGTCTTGCCGGCGCCGTTGGCCCCGATGAGGGTGACGATCTCACCCTCCTCGACCGTGAAGCTGATGTCGCGGATGGCCTCGATGCGTCCGTAGTTGACGCACAGGCCGTTGACCTCAAGAAGCATCTTCCTCATCAACTCCCAGGTAGGCGGCGATGACCGCCGGGTTGTCGCGGATCTCCGCGGGCGAGCCCTCGGCGATCTTGCGGCCGAACTCGAGCACGACGATCCGGTCGGTCACGCCCATGACGAGCTTCATGTCGTGCTCGATGAGCAGGACCGTGTAGCCCTGGTCGCGGATCGTGCGGATCAGCTCCATGAGCTTGGCCTTCTCGGCCGGGTTGAAGCCGGCCGCCGGCTCGTCGAGGCACAGCAGCTGCGGGCTCGTGGCCAGGGCACGCGCGATCTCGAGGCGACGCTGGTCGCCGTACGGGAGGTTGCGGGCCAGCTCGTCGGCCTTGCCGTCGAGCCCCATGAACGTCAGCAGCTCGAGGGCGCGGGCGTAGCCCTGCGCCTCCTCCCTGCGGTGCTTCGGCAGCCGGAACATCGCCGAGACGACACCGGTCGAGTGGTGCGCGTCGACCCCGACGAGGACGTTCTCGAGCGCCGTCATGTTGGCGAAGAGACGGATGTTCTGGAACGTGCGCGCGATGCCCAGCTTGGTGATCTGGTACTTCTTGCGCTTGCCCAGCGGCTTGCCGAGGTAGCGGACCCCACCCGAGGTGGGCTGGTAGACGCCGGTCATGACGTTGAAGCACGTCGTCTTGCCGGCACCGTTGGGACCGATGAGACCGAGGATCTCGCCCTTGTTGATGTGGAAGCTCACCTCGTTGAGGGCCACGACGCCGCCGAAGCGGAGGGTGACCTCGTCGACCTCGAGCAGTCGCTCACCCTCGGACACGACGGGGACGCCGATGTCCTCGGGGGCGATGTCCACGTCGGGGTTGATCTCCGTGACCTCGTCGGCCGGGTCGGCGAGCGTGCGCTCGCCCGTCGGTTCGGCTCGACCAGAGCTCGTGCCGGCACTCGTGCCGGCGGGGCCGGCCGGGCCGGCGGGGCCGGGGGTGCCCGCGGGTGCGGTCGGGTCGTCGCCGGTGGTGGGCTGAGTGGGATCAGACACTGGCTTCTCCTTCCTCGAGGACGGCCTGTCTGTCGTCCGCCCGCTTGGCACGGACCGTGCGCCGCGGGGGCAGCAGACCCTGCGGGCGGAAGATCGCGAGCAGCATGAGCGCGAGACCGAAGACGAGCACGCGGAAGTCCGCGAACTCACGGAAGCGCTCCGGGAAGTAGCTCACCACGATCGCACCGACGATGACACCCCAGCGGTTGCCGGCGCCACCGACGACGACCGCCGCCAGGAACAGGATCGAGAGCAACAGCTGGAAGCTGTCGGGCGAGATGAAGCCCGCCTTGGTCGCGAAGAGCGCACCCGAGAGGCCACCGATGGCGGCGCCGAGCGCGAAGGCGAGCAGCTTGAACCGGAAGGTCGGCACGCCCATCAGCTCGGCGGCGTCCTCGTCCTCACGCGTGGCCTCCCAGGCTCGACCTACCCGGCTGCTCTTGACGAGGATGTCGAAGAGCAGGACGAGCGAGATGACACCGAGGGCGAGCCAGTAGTAGGGCACGAAGTCGTTGATCCCGAACTTGAGGAAGGTCGAGGTCGTGTCGAGGTCGACGACCGGGGCTCCGCTGCTCCAGTCGATGCTCGGGACCTCGAACAGCTCGAAGCCGGGCGGCTTGGGGATGTCGGAGATGCCCTGTGCCCCGCCGAGCCACTGGGAGTTGACCAGGGTGAGGCGGACGATCTCACCGAACCCGAGCGTCACGATGGCGAGGTAGTCGCCACGCACGCGCAGGGTCGGGGCACCGAGGATGATGCCCGAGATCATGGCGATGACGATCGCGATGGGCACGACGACGACCCACGACATGTGGGCGTGCTCCGAGGTCAGGACGCCGATCGTGTAGGCGCCGATCGCATAGAAGCCGACGTAGCCGAGGTCGAGGAGTCCGGCGTAGCCGACGACGATGTTGAGGCCGAGGGCGACGAGGACGTACGTCGCGACGGTGAAGAGCACACCACCGAAGTCGGAGCCCTCCGTCGTGATGAACGGGATGTTGAGCAGCGGGAGGAGGAACAGGAAGATCGCGAAGAGCACCCAGAGGAGGATCTTGACGGCCTTCGGCAGGTTGGTGACCCGCTCCCGGAAGCCCGGTGAGGTCGGCTTGCGTGCCGCGGGGGTCGACGTCGTGGTGCTCATGCGCGCGCCTTTCCGAGGGACTCACCGAGCAGGCCGGTGGGTCGGAAGAGCAGGATGAGGATGAGGAGCACGAAGGCCACCACGTCCTTCCACTGCGAGCCGACGACGGCGGAGCCGTAGTTCTCGGCCAGTCCGAGGATGAACCCGCCGAGCAGGGCACCGCGCAGGTTGCCGATGCCGCCGAGGACGGCCGCGGTGAACGCCTTGACGCCGAGGATGAAGCCGGCGTCGTACCGGGTGATGCCGATCTTCAGCATGTAGAAGACGGCAGCCGCTCCGGCCATGACGCCACCGACGAGGAACGTCACCTGGATGACGCGGTCGCGGTTGACACCCATGAGGGCGGCCGACTCGGGGTCCATCGCGACGGCACGGATGCCGCGGCCGAGGCGCGAGCGCTTCACGAACTGGTCGAGGACGACCATGATGGCGATCGCTCCGACGATGACGAAGACGTCGACGTTCGTGACGTGGTAGCCACCGACCGTGAAGATCGGCTGCGGCGCGATGATCGTCGGCATGCCCGCGTTGTTGCGCGAGTTGCGGACGTAGTCACGCAGGTTGTCGTCGAGGCCGACCCAGCCGGTGATGCGGCTGCGCAGGCCCATGATCTCGGCCAGGACGAACGAGGCGCCGATCGCCGAGATGAGCGCGATGAGGGGTGGCGCGTTGCGTTTGCGGAGCGGCCGGTAGGCCACCCGTTCGAGCAGCACGGCGATGAACCCTGACATCGCCATGGCCGCGACGAACATCATCGCGACCCAGAAGATGACCTGCCCGACGCCGGCGCCGGGCCGACCACCGAGGAGCATGACCACCCACAGCGCCGCGAAGGTGCCGTACATGAACACCTCGGAGTGGGCGAAGTTGATGAGGCGAAGGACGCCGTAGACGAGCGTGTAGCCGAGCGCGACGAGGGCGTAGACCGCGCCGATCGTCAGGCCCGTGATGGTGTAGGCGAAGAAGTTGTCGATGAGGTTCTGCATCCAAGACCTCCTGGGCCGGGTGCGGTGGGCGGGATCAGGGCTCGAGCGCCAACCGAACGAGGGGCGGTCGGAGCGTACTGCTCCGACCGCCCCCCTTCGTTGACGAACGCGTTACTTGATCTCGCCGACGGAGACGATCTTGCCGCCCTCGACCTTGTAGGCGAAGACCTTGATGTCGGCCGACTCGCCCTTGGCGTCGAACTTCAGCTGCTTCGTGACGCCCTTCTTGTCGTAGGCCTTCACGAAGTCGACCATGCTCGCGCGGTCCTTGCCGGCGGCGATGCCGTCGAGCAGGATCGTGGCGGAGTCGTAGCCCTCACCGGAGTAGGTGTTGGGGTCCTCGTTGTACTTCGCCTTGTAGGCGGCCTGGAACTCCGGCGCCACGTCGGCAGGGACGCAGGGGCAGGTGATGACGGTGCCCTCGGCCGCGTCCTTGGCGTTGTCGATGAAGGACTGGTCCTTGACACCGTCGGCCACGACGAACGTGCCCTTCCAGCCGGCGTCACGCAGCTGCTTGATGAGCGGCGCGGCCTCGGGCGAGTAGCCACCGAAGAAGAGCGCGTCGGCGCCCGAGCTCGTCACCTTCGTGACGGAGGCGCTGAAGTCGGTCTGCTTCTGCTGGATGGTGTCGTTGCCGACGACCTGCGAGCCGAGGTCCTGGCGGACGATGTCGGCCAGGCCCTTGCCGTACTCGGACGCGTCGTCGATGACGAAGGTCTTCGTCGACTTGACGGTGTCCTTGATGTACTTGGCGGCCGCGGGGCCCTGGGTCGCGTCGTTGCCGAGGGCGCGGAAGAAGGTCTTCCAGCCGTTCTCGGCGAGCTTGGGGTTGGTCGCGGACGGCGTGATCGTCACGAGGCCTGCCTCGTTGAACGCCGGGTCGGCGGCCTTGGACTCACCGGAGAAGGCGGGGCCGACGATGCCGACGACCTTCTTGTCGTCGATGGCCTTCTTGGCCAGCGCGGGAGCCTGCGTCGGGTCACCCTGCGAGTCGTAGTTCTCGAGCGTGACCTTGCAGTCGCCGTGCTTCTTGTTGTAGTCGTCGAGGGCGAGGTTCACGCCGTTCTGGATGTAGATGCCCAGGTTGGCGTTCGGGCCGGTGAGAGCACCGAACATGCCGATCTTGTAGTTGCCGCAGGCTGCAGCACCACCGCTGGCGGCAGGTGTAGCAGTGTCGCCACCCTTGGTGCCACAGGCGCCGAGGGCAAGCGCTGCGACCGCGAGCGGCACAGCGAACTTGAGGGTAGAACGCACGGGTGTCCTCCTGATGTCACACATCCCTCGGTCGAGGGCTGTCTGGAGACTAAGCCCCACCCTGCGCCGGGGTCACGGGAAACTCGCGATGAGTGACCGTGTCGTGACCTGTGCGGACCGGGACGCCGGACGATGTGCGGTCGAGCGTGCGTCAGGACGCCGGAAAGCCGTTGATGACGGCCTCGGCGACCTCCTTCATCCCGAGTCGGCGGTCCATCGCGGTCTTCTGGATCCAGCGGAACGCGTCGGACTCGCTCAGCTTGAGCTGGCTCATCAGCACGCCCTTGGCGCGGTCGACGAGCTTGCGCGTCTCGAGCCGCTCGCCGAGGTCGGCGATCTCGGCCTCGAGGGCCTTGAGCTCCTGCCAGCGCGACGTCGCGATGTCGATGGCGGGCCGCAGGTCGTCGGCGGTGAACGGCTTGACGATGTAGGCCATGACCCCGGCGTCGCGGGCCCGCTCGACGAGCTCGGTCTGCGAGAACGCGGTGAGCATGATGACGGGGCACAGCTTGGCCTCGTGGAGCTGCTCGGCGGCCGAGAGCCCGTCGAGGACGGGCATCTTGACGTCCATGATGACGAGGTCGGGCCTGACCTCCTTGGCGAGCTCGACGGCCTGCTCGCCGTTGCTCGCCTGGCCGACGACGTCGTAGCCCTGCTCCCCCAGCATCTCGACGAGGTCGAGACGGATGAGCGCCTCGTCCTCGGCGACGAGGATGCGGGTGGCGCCGCTGACCGGCGTGGCGCTGCCGCCGTCCTCGGGTGCCGGCGTCGCCTCGGGGGCGGCCGGAGCCGCGGAGGCTTCGGCGGCGGTGGCGGGGGTCGGCCTGGGGGTCGTGCTCTCGTCGGTGCTCACGGGCAAAGCGTAGCCGGGGCCACGTTTCCGGCGCGTTTCGGGACCGTCAACCACGCGTCGCGGTCAGGCCCGGGGCCGGACGTGGGGGCCGGACGTGGGGGCCGGACGTGGGGGCCGGACGTGGGGCCGGACGTGGGGCCACGGGCGACCAACGGTGCCGAGGGCGGGACTCGAACCCGCACGGCCTTGCGGCCAGAGCATTTTGAGTGCCCCGTGTCTGCCATTCCACCACCCCGGCCGGAGTGCCGCGCCAGCATACCCGTGACGACGCGGGAGCCGCGGCCGGTGGCCGCCCGGCCCTCCCGGGGACGCACGGATGCCGCCGGGCCGGCCCGGCGGCATCCGTGGTCTTGCTGTCGTGCGGGTCGGACGAGCTCAGCTCGTGACCTCCTCCGGCCGGTAGGCCGGGGCCGCCCGGTTGACGGCGTCGCCGACGCGGTGGACGCGCAGCGCGTTCGTCGAGCCGGGGATGCCGGGGGGCGAGCCGGCGACGATGACGACGCGGTCACCCTCGGCGATGCGGCCCTCGGGGATGAGCTTGAGGTCGACCTGCATGGCGAACTGGTCGGTGTGGTGCATGCGCGGCACGAGGTAGGTCTCGATGCCCCAGACGAGCGCGAGGCGCGAGCGGACGCGCGGCTCGGAGGTGAAGGCCAGCATGGGCAGACGCGGTCGGATGCGGGCCATCCGCGTCGCCGAGCCACCGGTCTCGGTGAAGGTGATGAGGAACTTCGCCCCGACGACCTCGCCGATCTCGGCCGCCGCCTTGGTGACCGCACCCCCGACCGTCTTGGGGTTGGTCTTCATCCGGGCGATCTTGTCGTAGCCGTGGACCTCGGTGGACTCGATGATGCGCGCCATGGTGCGCACCGAGTCGATCGGCCAGGCGCCGACGGACGTCTCGCCGGAGAGCATGAGCGCGTCGGCGCCGTCGAGCACCGCGTTGGCCGCGTCGGAGGCCTCGGCGCGGGTCGGGCGGGGGTTCTCGATCATCGACTCGAGGACCTGCGTGGCGACGATGACCGGCTTGGCCTCGCGACGGGCCAGCTCGATGGCGCGCTTCTGCACGAGCGGCACGTCCTCGAGGGGCATCTCGACGCCGAGGTCGCCGCGGGCGACCATGATGCCGTCGAACGCCGCGACGATGCCCTCGAGGTTGTCGACGGCCTGCGGCTTCTCGATCTTGGCGATGACCGGGATGCGCTCACCGAACTCGTCCATGATCGCGTGCACGTCGACGATGTCGTCGGCCGAGCGCACGAACGACAGCGCGATCATGTCGACGCCGAGACGCATGGCGAAGCGGAGGTCCTCGCGGTCCTTGTCGGACAGGGCGGGGACGCTGACGGCCACGCCGGGCAGGTTGATGCCCTTGTTGTTGCTGACCTGGCCGCCGATGACGGTCTCGGTGAGCACGTCGGTGTCGGTGACCTCGATCGCGCGCAGCATGACCTTGCCGTCGTCGATGAGCAGGACGTCACCCGGAGTCACGTCACCGGGCAGGCCGTCGTAGGTGGTACCGACGATGCTGTCGTCGCCGTCGACCTCGCGGGTGGTGATGGTGAAGCGCTGGCCGGGGCTCAGCGTCACCGGACCGCCGGAGAAGCGCCCGGTGCGGATCTTGGGGCCCTGGAGGTCGACGAGGATGCCGACGGCACGTCCCGACGCGTCGCTCGCGGCGCGGCAGTCGCGGTAGACCTGCTCGTGCACGGAGTGGTCACCGTGGGAGAGGTTGAGTCGGGCGACGTCCATGCCGGCGTCGACGAGGGCGCGGAGCTGGGTGGGCGATGAGGTCTTGGGTCCGATCGTGCAGACGATCTTGGCGCGACGCATGCTTCAACCTTATGGGTGCTGTGACGTGGGTCACCACGTGGGTTCGTCCTGTGGGACGCCCCGCGGCGTCGTCGGCGCGGGCTCCGTTGTGGCTCAGGGTGATCATGAGCGTATGCCGTGTCGCCGAGGTGGCGACACGGCATACGTCCGGGTGTGGCGGGGTGGCCGGATGTCGGCCGGCGCGGTCACACCGTGACGGGGCGGTCGCTCGGGCCGATCGGACGCGGCAGCGAGCTCGAACCGGTGAGCCACGCGTCGACGCCGGCGGCGGCGGCGCGCCCCTCGGCGATGGCCCAGACGATGAGCGACTGGCCGCGGCCGGCATCGCCGGCGACGAAGACGCCGGGGACCGAGCTCATGAAGTTCTTGTCCCGCTGCACGTTGCTGCGCTCGTCGAGCGCGACACCGAGCTGCTCGACGACCCCCGGACCCTGCGGGCCCAGGAAGCCCATCGCGAACAGGACCAGCTGGGCCGGGATCTCGCGCTCGGTGCCGGGCTTGGACGTCGGGCGGCCGTCGACGAACTCGACCTCGGTCAGGCGCAGCGCCGCGACGTTGCCGTCGTCGTCGCCGACGAACTCCGTCGTGCTGACGGCGTAGAGGCGCTCGCCGCCCTCCTCGTGGGCGCTCGCGACGCGGTAGAGCATCGGGTAGGTCGGCCACGGCTGGGTGCCGGGGCGGTCCTCCCCCGGCTGCGGCATGATCTCGAGGCTCGTGACGGACGCCGCGCCCTGTCGATGGGCGGTGCCGATGCAGTCGGCACCGGTGTCACCGCCGCCGATGACGATGACGTGCTTGTCGGTGGCCAGGATCTGGCCCTCAACCTGCGCGCCGAGCGCAGCCCGGTTGCCTTGCGGGAGGTAGTCCATCGCCTGGTGGATGCCGCCGAGCCGGCGACCCGGGACGTCGAGGTCGCGCGGGACCGTGGCCCCGAGCGCGAGCACGACGGCGTCGTATCGGTCGCGCAGCTGGCGACCCGTGATGTCGACCCCGACGTCCATCCCGTTGCGGAAGCGGGTGCCCTCCGCCGTCATCTGGTCCAGACGCCGGTCGAGGACCGACTTCTCCATCTTGAACTCGGGGATGCCGTAGCGCAGCAGACCGCCGGGCTTGTCGGCGCGCTCGAAGACGGCGACGGTGTGGCCCGCGCGCGTCAGCTGCTGGGCGGCCGCCAGACCGGCCGGGCCCGACCCGACGACGGCGACCGTCTTGCCGGACAGGCGCTCGGGCGGGAGCGGCTTGACGAGGCCCTCGTCGAAGGCGCGCTCGATCGTCGTGACCTCGACCTGCTTGATCGTCACGGCCGGCTGGTTGATGCCGAGCACGCACGCCGTCTCGCACGGCGCCGGGCAGAGACGGCCGGTGAACTCCGGGAAGTTGTTCGTCGCGTGGAGCCGCTCGATGGCGTCGGACCAGTCCCCGCGCCAGGCGAAGTTGTTCCACTCGGGGATGAGGTTGCCGAGGGGGCAGCCGGAGTGGCAGAACGGGATGCCGCAGTCCATGCAGCGGCCGGCCTGGCGCTGGAGCTGGCCGAGCTCCTGCTCCTCGTAGACCTCCTTCCAGTCCCGAATGCGCACGGGGACGGGACGGCGGGGCGGGAGCTCGCGCTCGCGGGTGGTGAGAAAGCCTTGGGGGTCAGCCACGGGAAGCCTCCATGATCCGGTTCCACACTTCGGGTCCGTCGAGGTCGAGGCCCTGCGCCTCGGCCTCGGTCCGGACGTCGAGGACACGCTGGTAGTCGCGCGGGAGCACGAGCGTGAAGCGCTCGCGCGCCGCCGCCCAGTCGTCGAGCAGCGCTCGCGCGACCGGCGACTCGGTCCACCTGACGTGGCCCTCGAGCAGCTCTCGGAGCGGCCCCTCGTCGTCGGGCCGCAGCGGCATGAGGTCGACCATCTCGCGGTTGACGAGGTCGGCGTCGAGGTCGAGGACGTAGGCGAGGCCACCGGACATGCCGGCCGCGAAGTTGCGACCGGTCCGGCCGAGCACGACGGCCGTGCCACCGGTCATGTACTCGCAGCCGTGGTCGCCGACACCCTCGACGACCGCATGGGCGCCGGAGTTGCGCACGCAGAAGCGCTCGCCGACGATGCCGCGCAGGAAGAGCTGCCCGGTCGTCGCGCCGTAGGCGATGACGTTGCCACCGATGACGTTCTCCTCGGCAACGAGGGTGGCCTCGCGGTGCGGCCGGACGGCCACGCGGCCGCCCGACAGTCCCTTGCCGACGTAGTCGTTGGCGTCGCCGAAGAGCTGCATCGTGACGCCCGCCGGCAGGAAGGCGCCGAAGGACTGCCCACCGGACCCGGTCATCGTCAGCTCGATCGTGTTGTCGGCGAGACCGTGCGGGTGCGCCTTGGTCACGTGGTGGCCGAGCATCGTGCCGACGGTGCGGTTGACGTTGCGCACCGCGATCTCGGTGCGCACCGCCTCGCCGGACTCGATGGCCGACAGGGCGCGGCTCAGCAGCTCGTTGTCGAGCGCCTTGTCGAGCCCGTGGTCCTGCGTGGCCGACTGGTGGAGCGTGCCACCGGTCGGGTTGTCGGCGACGGCGAGGATGGGGCTGAGGTCGAGGCCGGACGCCTTCCAGTGCGCGATGGCCTTGTCGAGGTCGAGGCTGCCGACCTGGCCGACGGCCTCCTCGATCGAGCGGAAGCCGAGCGAGGCCAGGTGCTCGCGCACCTCCTCCGCGATGTACTCGAAGAAGGTCTCGACGAACTCCGGCTTGCCGGAGAAGCGCGAGCGCAGCTCGGGGTTCTGGGTCGCGATGCCGACCGGACAGGTGTCGAGGTGGCAGACGCGCATCATGATGCAGCCCGAGACGACGAGCGGAGCGGTGGCGAAGCCGAACTCCTCGGCACCGAGCAGCGCAGCCACGACGACGTCGCGACCGGTCTTGAGCTGCCCGTCGACCTGGACGACGATGCGGTCGCGCAGGCCGTTGAGCACGAGGGTCTGCTGGGCCTCGGCGAGGCCGAGCTCCCACGGCGCGCCCGCGTGCTTGAGCGAGGTGAGCGGCGAGGCGCCCGTGCCGCCGTCGTGGCCGGAGATGAGCACGACGTCGGCGTGCGCCTTGGACACGCCCGCCGCGACCGTGCCGACACCGATCTCGGAGACGAGCTTGACGTGGATGCGCGCCGCCGGGTTGGCGTTCTTGAGGTCGTGGATCAGCTGCGCCAGGTCCTCGATCGAGTAGATGTCGTGGTGCGGGGGCGGCGAGATGAGCCCGACGCCGGGCGTCGAGTGCCGCGTCTTGGCCACCCACGGGTAGACCTTGTGCCCGGGCAGCTGCCCGCCCTCGCCGGGCTTGGCGCCCTGCGCCATCTTGATCTGGATGTCGTCGGAGTGGGTGAGGTACAGGCTCGTGACGCCGAAGCGTCCGGACGCCACCTGCTTGACGGCCGAGCGGCGCTCGGGGTCGAGCAGCCGGTCGATGTCCTCGCCGCCCTCGCCGGTGTTGGAGCGCCCGCCGAGGTGGTTCATCGCGATCGCGAGGGTCTCGTGCGCCTCCTTGGAGATCGAGCCGTAGCTCATCGCCCCCGTGTTGAAGCGCCTGACGATCTCGCTGACCGGCTCGACCTCCTCGATCGGCACGGGCAGCCGGCCCGTGACCCCGGTCGGCCGGAAGCCCATGAGACCGCGCAGCGTCATGAGCCGGGACGTCTGGTCGTCGATGCGCCCCGTGTACTGCTTGAAGATGTCGTAGCGGCGCTGGCGCGTCGAGTGCTGGAGGCGGAAGACCGTCTCGGGGTCGAAGAGGTGCGGCTCGCCCTCGCGGCGCCACTGGTACTCGCCGCCCACCTCGAGGGTGCGGTGCGGCTGGTGGACGCCGTCCGGCGGGTAGGCCCGGGCATGGCGCTCGGCCGCCTCGCGGGCGATGACGTCGAGGCCGACGCCGCCGAGCTGGCTGACGGTGCCCGTGAAGTAGCGGTCGACGAGCGGCTGGGCCAGGCCGATGGCCTCGAAGACCTGGGCGCCGCGGTAGGAGGCGACGGTCGAGATGCCCATCTTGGACATGACCTTGAGGACACCCTTGCCGAGCGCCTTGATGAGGTTGGCGACGGCCTTCTCGGCCGTGACGCCCTCGATCTCGCCCGCCCGGACGAGGTCCTCGACGGTCTCCATGGCCAGGTAGGGGTTGACGGCGGCGGCACCGAAGCCGATGAGCAGGGCCACGTGGTGGACCTCGCGCACGTCGCCGGCCTCGACGAGCAGACCCACCTGGGTGCGGGTCTTCTCGCGGATGAGGTGGTGGTGGACGGCAGCCGTGAGCAGCAGCGACGGGATGGGCGCGAGGTCACGGCCCGAGTCGCGGTCGGAGAGCACGACGAAGCGGGCTCCGCGGCGGATCGCCTGCGAGACCTCGGCGAAGATCTCCTCGAGGCGGTCGCGCATGGCGGCCGCTCCCCCGGTGACGTCGTAGAGGCCGCGGACGACGTGCGTGGCGTAGCCGGGCAGGTCGCCGTCGGCGTTGATGTGCACGATCTTGGCGAGCTCGTCGTTGTCGATGACGGGGAAGTCGAGGACGAGCTGCCGGGCGTGGCTCGGGGACGCCGACAGCGCATTGCCCTCCGGGCCCATGTACGTGCCGAGCGAGGTGACGAGCTCCTCGCGGATCGCGTCGAGCGGGGGGTTGGTGACCTGCGCGAAGAGCTGGGTGAAGTAGTCGAAGAGCAGGCGTGGCCGCGACGACAGGACGGCGATGGGCGTGTCGGTGCCCATCGAGCCGAGCGCCTCGCCACCCGACCGGGCCATCGGCGTCAGCAGGATGCGCAGCTCCTCGGCAGTGTAGCCGAAGGTCTGCTGGCGCCGGGCGACCGAGGCGGCCGTGTGCACGATGTGCTCGCGCTCGGGAAGGTCCTCGAGGCGGATGAGACCGGCGTGGAGCCACTCGGCGTACGGCTTGGCGGCCGCGAGCTGGCTCTTGATCTCCTCGTCGCTGACGATGCGGCCGTGCTCGGTGTCGACGAGGAACATCTTCCCGGGCTGCAGCCGGCCCCGCTGGACGATGGTCCGCGGGTCGAGCTCGAGCACCCCGGACTCCGACGCGAGGACGACGAGGCCGTCGTCGGTGACGGTGTAGCGGCCCGGACGCAGGCCGTTGCGGTCGAGAACCGCCCCGACGAGCGTGCCGTCGCTGAAGCAGACGTTGGCCGGGCCGTCCCACGGCTCCATGAAGGTCGAGTGGAACTCGTAGAAGGCCTTGCGGGCGGGGTCCATCGTGGCGTGGTTCTCCCACGCCTCGGGGATCATCATGAGCACGGCGTGCGGGAGCGAACGGCCACCGAGGTGGAGCAGCTCGAGCACCTCGTCGAAGCTCGCCGAGTCGGACGCCTCCGGCGTGCAGACCGGGAAGATCCGCTCGAGGTCGCCCGGGATGATGTCGGACGTCAGCAGGCTCTCGCGTGCGTGCATCCAGTTGCGGTTGCCCTTGACGGTGTTGATCTCGCCGTTGTGGGCGATGAACCGGTACGGGTGCGCGAGGGGCCACGACGGGAACGTGTTGGTCGAGAAACGCGAGTGCACGAGGGCGAGCTCGCTCGCGAAACGCGGGTCCGACAGGTCGGGGAAGAACGGCTCGAGCTGGCCGGTCGTCAGCATGCCCTTGTAGACGATGGTGCGGGAGCTGAGCGAGGCGAAGTAGACGTCGACCTCGTGCTCGGCGCGCTTGCGCAGGCAGAACGCGAGGCGGTCGAGTCCGAGGGCCACCTGGCGGCCGATCGAGCTGCTGACGAAGAGCTGCTCGAAGAACGGCATGCAGTCGCGCGCGACGGTGCCGACGAGGTCGGCCTCGACGGGGACCTCGCGCCAGCCGAGCACCTTGAGGTTCTCGGCGACCGCGATCTCCTCGATGCGGGCCTTGGCGGCGGCCCGCTCGATGGGGTTGGGGGGCAGGAAGGCGATGCCGGCGGCATACGCCCCGCTGTTGGGGAGCGTGAAGGGGACGTTCGCCCGGAAGAACTCGTCGGGGATCTGCGTCAGGATGCCCGCGCCGTCACCGACGAGCGGGTCGGCGCCCGTGGCACCACGGTGGTCGAGGTTGCGCAGTGCCGTGAGGGCGTGGTCGACGATGTCGTGACCGGCCGTCCCCCGCATCGTCGCGATGAGGGCGACACCGCAGGCGTCGTGCTCGAACTCGCGTCGGTAGAGACCGGAGTTCTCCGGGTGTGCACTGAAGAGGGCACGGGTGCGGGTGTGCGGCGGCATCTTCACCGTCCTTCTGCTGGGTCCCAGGCGGGCGACCGCGACGGGGCCACGCGACATGACTGAGGGCATGTGGACGGCACTGGCCACAGGCGTTGCTGACGACGATATCGGAGGGACCGCTCGTCCTACCTGTTGATACGGCGGATTCCGAATCGTGAGACGCCGTGCTCACGGCCACGGTCGGGACGTGATGCAGACCGCATCAGGACTGCGCCGGACGGTCCACCTTCGCGTCGCTGCCCACGGTGTCGTTCGGCCGGTCCGAGCCGGTCTGCACCGAAGGATCTTCGGGGTCGTCGGCGCCCGGCTCGTCGGTCGGCTCCTCCGCCGACTCGCGACCCGCCGCGTCGTCCTTCTCGTCGGGGTGGTCCCCCGCCCCCTCAAGGGTCGGGTCGTCCGGCGACACCGGGACCGGGGGCTGCTCCATCCGGGCGAAGCGCCGCCACAGGTAGACGCCGAGCAGGAACACGAGGATCGAGACCCACGTGTTGACGCGCTGACCGAGGATGAGGTTGGCCGAGTCGGTGCGCATGTTCTCGATGACGATGCGGCCGATCGGGTAGCCCATGACGTAGGCGGCGAAGACCTGGCCCGCCTTGAGCCGGCGATGCCGGCCGAGCCAGATGAGGAAGGCCGCGAGCAGCAGGCACCAGAGGGCCTCGTAGAGGAACGTCGGGTGGAAGTAGCCCTTGACGACGGGGTTGCCCTGAGCGTCGACGACGGCCCGGCCGAGGGAGGTGTCCCACTCGTAGATGCGCAGCCGCCACGGCAGGTCGGTCGGCGCGCCGTAGATCTCGTTGTTGAACCAGTTGCCGAAGCGGCCCATGGCCTGGGCGATCGCGAGCCCGGGAGCGGCGGCGTCGACGAAGTCGCGGAAGGCGACGCCGTTCTTGCGGCAGCCGATCCACGCGCCGACGGCGCCGAGCGCCACGGCGCCCCAGATGCCGAGGCCGCCCTCGTAGATGGCGAACGCCTTCCACGGCTGGCCGTTCTCGCCGAAGTACGGCTGCGGCGTCGTGATGAGGTGGTAGATGCGTCCGCCGACGATGCCGAACGGCACCGCCCAGGCGGAGATGTCGATGGCGACGCCCTTGCGGTGCCCACGGGCCTCGAGCCGCTTCTGCGTCAGCCAGACGGCGACGACGATGCCCGCGAGGATGCACAAGGCATAGCCGCGGATCGGCAGCGGGCCCAGGTGCCAGACCCCGACGCTCGGCGACGGGATGTCGGTGGGCAGGACGGCGCCCAGCGCGGCCGGGACCCCGGCGAGCAGGCTCATGACCGGCCCCGGCGGACGCCGTCGGCGAGCTCGCGGGCGAGGGCGCCGAGCGCCTCGAGGCCCTGCTCGTCGGAGTCGGCCTCGGTGAGGCAGCGCACGAGCGCCGAGCCGACGATGACGCCGTCGGCGTAGCGGCCCACCTGGGCCGCCTGGTCGCCGGTCGAGACACCGAGCCCGACGCAGACGGGCAGGTCGGTGTGCTCGCGGGTGCGTGAGACGAGGGCGTCGGCGGCCTCGCCGACGCTGGCGCGCGCACCGGTGACGCCCATCACTGCGGTCGCGTAGACGAAGCCACGGCACTGGGAGGTCACGGCCTCGAGGCGCTCGGGGGTCGAGCTCGGGGCCACGAGGAAGACCTTGTCGAGGTCGTGGGCGTCGGCAGCGGCGATCCAGTCGCCGGCCTCGTCGGGGATGAGGTCAGGGGTGATGAGCCCGGCTCCCCCGGCGGCGGCGAGGTCGGCGGCGAAGCGCTCGACGCCGTAGCGCAGGACGGGGTTCCAGTACGTCATGACGAGCGCACCCGCGCCGGCGGCCGAGACCTCATGCGCCGCCGTGAAGATGTCGGTCAGGTGCACGCCGGCCGCGAGGGCCCGCACGGCGGCATCCTGGATGACGGGCCCGTCCATGACCGGGTCGCTGTAGGGCACCCCGATCTCGATGATGTCGACGCCGGACTCGACGAGGACCTTCATGGCGGAGATCGACCCCTCGACCGAGGGGAAGCCGACGGGGAGGTAGCCGATGAGGGCCGCGCGGTTGTCGGCACGGCACTTCTCGATGATCGTGGCGACGCTCACTGCTGCTCCCCCATGCCCTTGGCGCCGTCGTCCTCCGGCAGACGCGGCGAGCCGTCGTCGCCGATGAGGCCGAACCACTCGGCCGCCGTGTGGACGTCCTTGTCGCCGCGCCCCGAGAGGTTGACGAGCAGGACGGCGTCGGGTCCGAGCTCGCGGCCGACCTTCATCGCACCGGCGAGCGCGTGCGCGCTCTCGATGGCGGGCAGGATGCCCTCGGTGCGCGAGAGCAGCGAGAAGGCCTCCATGGCCTCGACGTCGCTGATCGGGCGGTACTCCGCGCGCCCCGACTCGAGCAGGTGGGCGTGCTCGGGTCCGACGCTGGGGTAGTCGAGACCCGCCGAGACGCTGTGCGACTCGACGGTCTGGCCGTCCTCGTCCTGCATGACGTAGGTGAAGGCGCCGTGGAGCACGCCGGGGATGCCGGCCGAGAAGCGCGCCGCGTGCTTGCCGGACTCGACGCCCTCGCCGCCCGCCTCGAACCCGATGAGCCGGACCGAGCGGTCGTCGATGAAGCGGTGGAAGATCCCCATCGCGTTGGAGCCGCCGCCGACGCAGGCGAGGACGGCGTCGGGCAGCCGACCGACGAGGTCGAGCACCTGCTGGCGCGCCTCGACACCGATGACGCGGTGGAAGTCGCGGACCATCTCGGGGAAGGGGTGCGGCCCGGTGACGGTGCCGAGGACGTAGTGCGTGGTCTCGACGTTGGCGACCCAGTCGCGGAACGCCTCGTTGACGGCGTCCTTGAGCGTCTTGCTGCCGTTGTCGACCGCGACGACCTCGGCGCCGAGCAGGCGCATCCGCGCGACGTTGAGCGCCTGGCGCTCGGTGTCCTTGCGGCCCATGTAGACGACGCACTCGAGACCGAGCAGGGCAGCGGCCGTGGCCGTCGCGACGCCGTGCTGGCCCGCACCGGTCTCGGCGATGACGCGCGTCTTGCCCATGCGCTTGGTCAGCAGGGCCTGGCCGAGGACGTTGTTGATCTTGTGCGAACCGGTGTGGTTGAGGTCCTCGCGCTTGAGGATGACGCGGGCGCCGCCGCAGTGCTCGGCGAAACGCGGCACCTCGGTGATGATGCTCGGCCGCCCCGTGTAGGTGCGCTGGAGACGCTCGAGCTCGCCGACGAACTCCGGGTCGACGACGGCCTTGCGCCAGACCTCCTCGAGCTGCTCGAGGGCGGGGATGAGCGCCTCGGGGACGTAGCGTCCGCCGAAACCCCCGAAGCGGCCGTATGCCGGCACGTTGGATGTCGTGGTCATGCTCACTCTCCTGCCGCGCCGGGTCGGGCCGAGGCCCGGACCGCGGTCGCGGCGTCGATGAAGCCGCGGATCGCGGCCTCGGGGGCGCCGTCCTTGACGAGGGCCTCGCCGACGAGCACGGCACCGGCTCCCGCCCGCACGTACGCGGCGACGTCGGCCGGCCCGCTGACCCCGGACTCGGCCACGCCGACGACGCCCTCGGGGACGCGCGGCAGCAGGTCGGTCACGGTGCGGGGGTCGACCTCGAGGGTCTTGAGGTTGCGGGCGTTGACGCCGACGAGGACGGGGTCGAGCGCAAGGGCCCGGTCGAGCTCGGCGGCGTCGTGGACCTCGACGAGCGCGGTCATGCCGAGCTCGCGGGCCTGGTCGTGCAGGTCGCGCATGAGGGCGTCGTCGAGAGCCGCGACGATGAGCAGGATGAGGTCCGCGCCGTGGGCCCGGGCCTCGGTCACCTGGTAGGCGTCGACCATGAAGTCCTTGCGCAGCAAGGGAGTCCGGACCGCCGCGCGCACCTCGTCGAGGTCGGCGAGGCTGCCGGAGAACCGGCGCTCCTCGGTGAGCACGCTGATGGCGCTCGCTCCCCCGGCGGCATACGACCGCGCCAGCAGGCCGGGCTCGGGGATGTCCGAGAGCGCGCCCTTGCTCGGGCTCGACCGCTTGACCTCGGCGATGACGGCAACGCCTTCTGCGGAGCGGATGCCCGGCATCGGGTCGAGCGCCGGGGGCACCGACGCGAGCCGCGCCTCCAGGTCAGCCGGCGACAGCGCGGCGCGACGGCGTCCGAGATCCTCGCGGACGCCGCTGATGATCCCGTCGAGAACCGTGGGCACTGCTCTCAGCTCTTGCCGATGGTCTCGGCGCCCGTCTCGTCGGGGGCGTCGACGATCGAACCCGCCTGCGCGTGGTGCCCCTTGTTGCCGTAGCCGGCCATGGACATCGTCTTACCCGCGGCGACACCGGCCACGATGACGACGGCACCGATGATGCCGAGGACGAGGCTGGGGATGACGACCGCGACCGACGCGATGGCCGTGCCGAGCAGGATGACTCCGACCCCGGTCCAGGCTGCGGTGCTGTGACCGTGGTCCTCGTGCTGCTCTTCCATGGCGTCCTCTCTGGTCCGATCGGCGCCACTCGCGTGCGGGCCGACGACGTTCATTCTGTCAGGTCTCGTCAGGGGCGTCGCGCAGGGTCGGGTCCCGGCCCTCGGACAGCTCGTCCCACGTCGTGCGGACCTCTCCACGCGGCCCGCTCGCGGGCTTGTCGCCGCGCTCGTAGCGACCCGAGAGGCCGGCCCACCTGCGGCTCGACACGGCTGCCGAGGCGGACCCGAGGGCCAGCAGGACCGCCGCTGCGACGGCCAGCCAGACCCACACGGTGCTCGCTCCGGTGGCGGCCGGAGCCGTCGTCCGGGCGAGCTCGCGGGCGACAGCGTCGGCGACGGTGTCGACCGGGCGCAGCGCGACGAGCACCGTCATGGCCAGGGCACCGAGCGAGGCCAGCACGAGGGCGATCGCGGCGACGGCCCGGATGATGCGGCCACCCGTCATGAGGCCGAGCAGGGCCACCACGCAGACGGTCGTGAGACCGACGACCCCGGGTGCCGCGGTGCCGCCGGTCACGTCGGTGACCGCCTGGCTGAGGACGTCCTTGGACTCACCGCTCGCCCACGTGCGCGTCGTGAGGCCGAGCAGCAGGGCCGCGGGGACGAGGACGACGAGGGCCGCGCGCTTCTTGTCGAGGGCGCCGGGCCGGGTGCCGGACGGTGCTACGGACGTCATGGGCGGTGGTCTCCCAGCGGTCGCAGGCCCGCGGCGGCCGCCACGGCGCGCAGGGCGGCAGCGGCCTTGTTGACCGTCTCCTCGTACTCGAGGTGCGGCACGGAGTCGGCGACGATCCCCGCGCCGGCCTGGACGTGCGCGCGGCCGTCCTTGATGAGCGCCGTGCGGATGGCGATGGCCATGTCGAGGTCGCCGGCGAAGTCGAGGTAGCCGACGACGCCGCCGTAGAGACCGCGCCGCAGCCCCTCGTAGGCGTCGATGAGGGCCATGGCCCGCGGCTTGGGGGCCCCGCTCAGCGTGCCGGCGGGGAACGTGGCGACGAGCGCGTCGTAGGCGCTCTGGTCGTCGCGGAGGTCACCGACGACCGTCGACTCGATGTGCATGATGTGGCTGTAGCGCCGGATCGACATGAAGTCGACCGTGTCGACGGTGCCGGCGCGGCAGATGCGCTGGAGGTCGTTGCGGGCGAGGTCGACGAGCATGAGGTGCTCGGCCCGCTCCTTCGCGTCGCCGAGCAGCTCCTCGGCGAGGTGCGCGTCGTGGTCGGGACTCTTGCCCCGCGGGCGCGACCCGGCGATGGGGTGGGTGATCGCCTGGCGTCCCGTCACCTTGATGAGCGCCTCGGGGCTCGAGCCGACGATGTCGTAGGCCGTGCCGTCGGGATGAGGGAGCCGCAGGAGATACATGTACGGGCTGGGGTTGCTGACCCGCAGCGCGCGGTAGACGTCGAGGGCGTCGGCCCGGCAGGGCACCGTGAAGCGCTGGGAGACGACGATCTGGAAGGCCTCGCCGGCCCGGATCGCCTCCTTGGCCTCCTCGACCATCTCCTCGTACTCGGCCTGCGTGTGGCTGCTCGTCGGGTTGCTCGGGGTGGGCTCGATGGTGGCCACGGTGCTCGGCGCGGGGGCCGCGAGCTCGTCGGTCATCCGGTCGAGACGGCTCACGGCATCGGCCCACGCGTCCTCGATGCGCTCGTCGGTCGCGTCGTGGTTGACGGCGTTGGCGATGAGCAGCAGGGAGCCGTCGCTGTGGTCGAAGACCGCGAGGTCGGTGGCGAGCATCATCGCGACCTCGGGCAGGTCGAGCTCGTCGCGGCCGCCGTCGGGGACCTTCTCCCAGCGGCGGACGGCGTCGTACGTGATGGCCCCGACGAGTCCCCCGGTCAGGGGCGGCAGACCCGGCGTGCGAGGCGTCGCGAGGGCGGCGACCGTGTCGCGGACCGCCGCGGTCGGGTCGCCGTCGGTGGGCAGCCCGACCGGCGGCTCGCCGATCCAGTGGACCCGGCCGTCCTTCTCGGTCAACGTCGCCGCGCTGCGCGCCCCGACGATCGAGTAGCGCGACCAGACGCCGCCGTGCTCGGCGGACTCGAGCAGGAAGGTGCCCGGGGCGTTCTTGGCGAGCTTGCGGTAGACGCCGACCGGCGTCTCCGCGTCGGCGAGCACCCGGCGTACGACCGGGATGACGCGACGGTGCTCGAGCGCCAGCTCGGTGAAGACCTCGAGGCTCGGCCACGTGCGTCCCCACGCGAGGTCGGCGTGTGGCGCGGGCGCGGCGGCGAGCGAGGTGTTCGAGTCGGGCACCGAGCCATTCTGGCCCACGCGGTCGTATGCCGTGTCCCCGCCTCACCCGTCGAACACGCCCCGCCGCTCCCCACGCCACTCGAGTGGGCGCGCAAGCACGGTCGAGTCAGCGCCCGGTCACAGGAACGTGGGGCGGAACGCTCAGTCGAGTGGGACGGAGCGCTCACTCGACGGGGGTCAGGTGGTGGTGGTGGGCTCGGGCTCGCCGACGGTGGCAGGGAGCACGCGCGCGTCGAAGCACGTGCGGTCCCCGGTGTGGCAGGCCGCGCCGACCTGGTCGACGGTGACGAGCAGGGCGTCGCCGTCGCAGTCGAGGCGGACACCCTTGACCCACTGGACGTGGCCGCTCGTGTCCCCCTTGCGCCAGTACTCCTGCCGGCTGCGTGACCAGAAGGTCACCCGGCCCTCCCCCAGGGTGCGGCGCAGCGCCTCGTCGTCCATCCAGCCGACCATGAGCACGTCGCCCGTGTCGTGCTGCTGCACGACGGCGGCCACGAGGCCGTGCTCGTCACGCTTGAGCAGACTGGCGATCTGCGGGTCGAGCGTGGTGGGGTCGGAGATCGGGTCGAGGGCATCGGTCACCTGCCCATTGTGCCGGGCCGGTCCCCCGGGCCGCCGGTCCGGTCCGGTCCTACGATCGGCGGGTGGACCCCGACCGTGCGTCCCGGACCCTGCTCGTGCTCCCGAGTCCCCTGCTCCCGGCCTCGGTCCACGACGGCCTGCGCGACGCCCTCGGCCGCCGCGGACTGTCGGCGTCCGTCGCCCCAGGACTCCTCGACACCGGGCAGGGCGCGCTCGACCTCGTCGCGCGCTGGGCGAGCCTCGTCGGACCGGGCACGGTCCTCGTCGCCCACAGCAACGCCGGCTACCTCGCACCACTCGTGCGCGCAACCGGCGGGACGCCCGGTCCGATCGTGTTCATGGACGCTGCCCTACCGCCGGCCGCCGGGTCGTGCGCCCTCGCTCCGGCCCCGTTCCGCGAGTGGCTGGGCGAGCTCGCCGATGCCGAGGGACAACTCCCGCCGTGGACCCGGTGGTGGCCGCGGACCGACCTCGACGAGGTCCTGCCGGCGGACCTCTTCGACGCCGTGGACGCGGTCTGCCCGCGCCTGCCCCTCGACTACTTCGACACAGTCGTCGCGGCGCCGCCCGGTTGGGTCGACGGCCCCAACGCCTACCTCGCCTTCGGCGTCACCTACGGGGACGAGCGCGCCTTCGCCGAGCGTCACGGCTGGCCCGTCGCAGACCTCGAGGGGTTGCACCTGGCCTTCGTCACGGAGCCCGACGTCGTGGCTACGTCGATCGCCTCGCTCGTCGGGCGGATCGGCCCGTAGCAGCCGGTCAGACCGCCTGCTGCTGGGCGACCCACGACTCGTGGAGCTTCGAGTAGACACCGCCGAGGCGGACGAGCTCCGTGTGGTGGCCACGCTCGACGATGCGGCCGGCGTCGACGACGATCACTTCGTCGGCCGCCTGGGCCGTCGAGAGCCGGTGCGCGATCGCGATGGACGTGCGGCCGCGGGTCAGCGAGTCGAGGGCGCGTTGGATCCGCACCTCGGTGCTCGGGTCGACGGCCGACGTCGCCTCGTCGAGGACGAGCAGGTCGGGGTCGGCGAGGTAGGCCCGGGCCAGCGCGACGAGCTGACGCTCGCCGGCCGACAACGACTCGCCGCGCTGGCCCACGTCGGTCGCCAGACCGAGCGGGAGGGTCGAGACCCACGGGTCGAGGCCGAGCTCGGTGAAGGTGAGGCGCACCTCCTGCTCGCTCGCCCCTGGACGGCCGAAGCGGATGTTGTCGAGCAGCGTGCCGTCGAAGAGGAATCCCTCCTGGGGGACGAGCACGACGCGGGACCGCAGCGACGAGAAGCGGATCGTGCGCAGGTCGACGCCGTCGAGGAGCACCTGCCCGCTGCTCGAGTCCATGAGCCGGGTGAGCAGCTTGGCGAGGGTCGACTTGCCCGATCCGGTCTCGCCGACGATCGCGACGCGGCTGCGCGGCGCGATCGTCAGGTCGATGTCGTGGAGCACTGGCGCGCCACCGGGGTAGGCGAAGCCGACCTCGTTGAACTGCACGGTGATCGGTCCGCGCGGCAAGGTGACGCCGGAGTCGCCCGGGTCGGAGACGTCGGCGGGGGTGTCGATGATGCCGATGACCCGGCGCCATCCGGCGACGGCGTTCTGCATCTCGTTGAGGATCTCGGTGGCCTGCTGGACCGGCTGCGTGAAGAGGTTGACGAGGAAGAGGAAGGCGAGCAGCTCTCCCAGCGTCAGGCTGCCGCGGGCGGCGAGCACGGTGCCGACGACGAGGACGACTGCCGTGGTGAGTCCGGAGACGAGCTGCCCCGACGTGAACGCCACGACCGAGCGGGCCTGGGCGCCGATGGCCGCCTTGCGGTGCGCCTCGACCGCGGCATCGATGCGCTCGGCGGTGCGGTCCTCGACGCCGTAGGCGCGGATGGCCTGCGCCCCGACAACGGCCTCGGAGATGGCTCCGAGCATGTCGCCGACGCGTTCGCGCACCTTCGTGTAGGCCCGGCCGACGATGCCCTGGAACTTGCGGATGATGACGAAGAGCGGCACGAAGCACAGCCACACGACGAGGCCGAGGAGCGGGCTGTAGACGACCATGAGCACCGTCGCGAGCGAGATCTGCGCGATGTTGATCATGAGCATGAGCCCGCCGAACTGCACGAACATCGAGATCGTGTCGACGTCGGACGTGACGCGGGAGACGAGCGACCCGCGCCGCTCGGTGTTCTGGGTGAGCATCGCGAGGTCGTGGATGTGCCGGAAGGCCCTGAGACGCAACGTCGCCAGGCCGTTCTCGGACGACCGGAACAGGCGGATGTTGACGAAGTAGGCGGAGACCGCCGTCACGGCGACGCCGACGAGGGCGACGCCGATGTAGACGGCCACGACCTGGGTGTCGGGACCGCCCTCGGCGAGGAGGCCGTTGTCGGTGATGCGCTGGACGACGAACGGCACGAGCACCCGGCCGAGGGTCGAGAGCACGGCGAGGAGCACCGTCACCCAGATGCCCTTGCGCAGCTCGGGTGAGAGCTCGACACCACGACGCAGCGTCTGCCACGTCGTCATCTCCTTGCCCGTGGCGACACCGTGGTGCTCGACGAGGACCTGCGACCGCATGCTCATCGGGAGACCTCCTCGGCCGCGTCGGCGCCGAGCCCGGGCTCGTCGCGCTCCTCGGCGGACGCGATGGCCTCGCGCTCCGCGGCCTCGCGGGCGTATGCCGTGACGAGCCGCTCGTAGCCGAGGCACCGGCCGAGGAGCTGGTCGTGGGAGCCGTGGTCGACGACCCGACCGCCCTCGAGGTAGACGATCTCGTCGGCGAGCAGGATCGTGGCCATGCGGTAGGCGACGACGAGGACGGTGGTGCCCGAGCTCGCCTCTCGGAGCCGGGCGAGGATGGCCTGCTCGACGCTCGGGTCGACGGCCGACGTGGCGTCGTCGAGGATGAGCAGCTGCGGCTCACGGATCACGGCACGGGCCAGGGCGATGCGCTGGCGCTGTCCGCCGGAGAGGCTCGCGCCGCGCTCGCCGACGTGGGTCTCGAGACCGTCGGGCAGACGCTCGACGAAGCCGGCGCCCTGCGCCACGTGCAGCGCGCGCCAGACGCTCTCGTCGTCGTGCTCGACACCGAGGGTGATGTTTCCGCGGACGGTGTCGTCGAACATGAAGGTCTGCTGCGCGACGAGCGCAGCGACGTCGCTGATGCCGCCACGGCGCACCTCGCGCAGGTCGACGTCGTCGACGAGCACCGCCCCCGAGTCGGGGTCGACGAGCCGCATGACGAGGTTGGTCAGCGTCGACTTGCCGCTGCCCGTGGGCCCGACGATCGCGACCGTCGCTCCGGGCGCGACGTCGAGGGTGACGTCGACGACCGCCGGGTTGCGGTCGGCCTCGCCCGTCTCGGTCTCGATCTCATAGGCGTACGCGAGTCGCTCGGCCTGCAGGTGGCTCGCGCTGCCCCGGGGCAGCGCACGGTCACCGAAGGTCATGCTGCCCGTCGCGTCCAGGACGGCCGAGACGCGCTTCCACCCGACGACGGCGCGCGGCAGCTCGGCGAGGACCCACCCGAGGGCTCGCACGGGGAAGGCGAGGATCGAGAAGAGGTAGGCGATCTGGACGACCTGGCCGGCCGTGAGCTGGCCGCTGCTGACCCGGAGGGTGCCGACGAAGAGCACTGCGAGCGTCCCGATCGTGGGGATGGCCTCGATGGCGGGGTCGAAGCGGCCACGCGTGCGGCCGACCTCGATGTTGGCGTCGCGCAGCTCGTGGGTGACGACGCGGAAGCGCTCGGCCTCGTGGTCCTCTCGGCCGAGTGACTTGACGATGAGCGCCGCCTCGAAGCTCTCGTGGGCCACTTCGGAGACGTCGGCGCGCAGCTGCTGCGCTCGGGTGACCCGCGGCGACATGGCTCGCTGGAAGGCGACGTTGGCCAGGAAGAGCATCGGGAAGACGGTGAGCCCCACGAGCGCGAGCCAGGGGTCGACGATGACCATCTGGACGATGCCGAAGACGAGCATGACGACGACACCGAGGGCCATCGGCAGCGGCGCGAAGATGTTCCACGTCGCCTCGACGTCGGCGTTCGCGTTGGAGAGCAGCTGACCGGACGGGTGCTTGTGGTGCCAGCTGAGCGGGAGCCGGAGGTACTGGCGCGTGACCTGGCCGCGGTACATCGCGCCCAGGTTGTACATCGCGACGCCGCCGGCGATGCGGCGGCCGATGACACCGATGATCGTCGTGAGCACGACCGCGGCCATGACTCCGCCGATGAACCACAGCTGGGACGCGGTGACGTATCCGGCCTCGATGGCGGGCGAGATGGCGTGCTGGACGACGAAGCCGATGGCCGCCGCCGTCAGGCTCGTCATGACGCCGTAGACGACGCTGCCGACCACGGCGAGGGAGAACCAGCGCGGCTGGCCCTTGATGCCCCGGCCGATGACGGCGAGACCCTCCCGAAGGGTCGAGGTGGGCGGGACGTTCACGGTGTGCTGCTCCCCTGGTGACGTGCTCTGTGGTCGACCCCTCAGCCTCTCACGCGTCACCGACACATCTGACATCCGACCGTCTGGTCCAGAGCCACTCCGCGCCTGCGCCCGCGTCCGCCGGCTCGTCGGCCCGCTCGAAACCGAGACGCGCGAGGACCCGGTGGCTGGCGACGTTGGCGGGCTCGGTGTGAGCGACCACGGTGAGGCCGGCGGCCTCGAGCGAGCGCACCATCCCGGACAGGACGTCGGTCATGAGACCCCCTCCCCGGGCCTGCTCGACGAGCCCGTAGCCGATCTCGACCACGCCTTCGTCAGGAGGCCCGAAGCAGCCGATCGAGCCGACGGCCAGCCCGTCGGACCTCCGGACGATGTGGCGCGGGGTCCACGCGTCGGGGCCGGAGGGCATCATCCCGACGGCGTCGAGGTCGTCCTCGCGCGGGTAGCCCTCGGCCCACCCCTCGCGCGTCTCCCCCGCTCGCATCGCCGCGGCCTCCTCGGACGTCACCGGCACGAGCCTCGCCTCCCGTGTCTCGATCGGTCCCGGGCCGATCGGCTGCGCCGGGGCGCCGGTCCGGACCCAGTGCCGCAGGACGCCCTCCCGCTCGTCCTCCAGGACGCCGCCGGACGACGTGATGGTCCGCGCGGAGGCCGTGTTGGTCGCGTCGCACGTCACGAGGACGGGGTCGATCCCGCGGGACGCGGCGAGGCGGAGCGCGAGACCCAGCGCGGCGCGGGCGATCCCCTGGCGCCGGACAGCCGGCGACACGGCATACCCGATGTGTCCGCCCTCGGCGACGAGGGACGGGGTGAGCGCGTGGCGCACGGCGATCGTGCCGACGACACGACCGTCGCGGACGACCCACCGGTTCGACGACGGCACCCGGCCCTGCGGGAGGGCCTCGTCGGACCGCTCCATCCGGCCGAGCCAGTCGACCCACTCCTCGAAGGCGTCGCGGTCGCGCAGCAGCTCGCGGTCGCCCGAGCGGTAGCTCGAGCCGTGGATGGTCGTGTCGGCGAAGTCGTCGACCATCTCCCACCACGAGTCGGACAGGTCGACGGTGGGGCGCACGAGCTCGATCACCGTCCGACCCTAGGCACAGACCTCCGCCCGGGCCACCGAGATTCGGTCGTGGCCGACGCCCTGAGAGGATGGCGCCATGACGCGCCACGCCCAGTCCGAACGCCTCCTGCTCTGCGACGAGCTCGACCGGCGCGGACCCGACCAGCCGACGCTGTGCGAGGGGTGGGAGACCCGTGACCTGGCAGCCCACCTGCTGGTCCGCGAGCACCGGCCCGACCTGACGGCCGGGCGCTTCGTCCCGTTCCTCGCGGGTCACCTCGAGAAGGAGCAGGGCAAGATCGCGCACGGCGACTACACGGCGCTCGTCGACCGCGTCCGCCGGGGCGCCCCGGTGTGGAACCCCATGGCGCACCCCAAGGTCGACGAGGTGACCAACCTCATCGAGTTCTTCGTCCACCACGAGGACGCCCGCCGCGCCCAGCCCGGCTGGGAGCCGCGCGAGCTGTCGCCCCAGCTGTCGGGCAAGCTCTGGTCGGCGCTCAAGCGCTCGTCACGCCTGATGTTCCGGAAGGCGCCGACGGGGATCGTGCTCATCGCCGAGGGTCAGGGCCGCTACGCCGCCAGGCTGCCCGACGAGCACGGCACCGTCGTGCTCCGCGGGACGCCCGCCGAGCTCGTGCTCTACGCCTACGGCCGCAAGAGCGTGGCGCGCGTCGAGTTCGAGGGCGACGCGGACGACATCGCCGCGCTCCAGGAGACCGCCCTCGGCATCAGCTGACCCGCCGGCACCGGCCGGACGGCATTCAGCGGACCGTCACACCGGCTGCGCGCAGGGCGTCCTTGACGTCGCCGACGGTGAGCTCGCGGAAGTGGAAGACGCTCGCGGCGAGCACGGCGTCCGCGCCAGCGGCGACCGCGGGTGCGAAGTGCTCGACGCGTCCGGCGCCCCCGCTCGCGATGACGGGCACCGACACGGCCGCGCGCACGCGCCGGATCAGCTCGAGGTCGAAGCCGTCCTTCGTGCCGTCGGCGTCCATCGAGTTGAGCAGGATCTCGCCCGCCCCGAGCTCCGCGGCCCGCGCGCACCATTCGACGGCGTCGAGGTCGACCGGCGTGCGGCCCCCGTGGGTCGTCATGACGAAGTCGTCGGTGGGCCGGCCGCCGTCGCCGAGTCGCCGGCGGACGTCGGCCGACAGGACGAGCACCTGTGCTCCGAACCGGGCCGCGATCTCGGAGATCAGCTCGGGTCGGGCGAGGGCGGCGGTGTTGACCCCGACCTTGTCGGCGCCGGCGCGCAGCAGGCGGTCGACGTCGTCGACGGTGCGCACGCCACCACCGACGGTGAGTGGGATGAAGACCTGCTCGGCCGTCCGGCGCACGACGTCGTAGGTGGTCTCCCGGTCACCGCTGCTCGCCGTGACGTCGAGGAAGGTCAGCTCGTCGACGCCCTGGTCGTCGTAGAGCTTCGCGAGCTCGACGGGGTCGCCGGCGTCACGGAGGTTCTCGAAGTTGACGCCCTTGACGACGCGCCCGGCGTCGACGTCCAGACAGGCGATGACTCTCGTGGCGACCGGCATGCGACAAATCTAGGGCAGCCCGGGTGACGGTCACGGGTCGGTAGGGTCACGCCCATGTGGGACGAGGTGACGCGGCCGCCGCGCGAGGATCACGTCGCCGCCATCGTGTCCCTCGCGCTCGTGGCGGAGCCCCGCTGCGGTGACGTGGTCGTCATCGCCCTCGACGGGCCCAGCGGCGCCGGCAAGACGACGCTGGCCCGCGGGATCGAGCTCGCGCTGGCGCCGAGGGGTCCCGTCGCCGTCGTCCACATGGACCACCTCTACCCGGGCTGGGACGGGCTGGCCCAGGCACCCGGGCTGCTCACGGCGCAGGTGCTCGAGCCGATGGCGCGCGGCGAGCGGGCGACCTACCGGCTGTGGAGCTGGGTCCGCGAGCAGTGGTCGGGCACGCGCGACGTGCCACCGTGCACCTTCCTCGTCGTCGAGGGGTGCGGCTCCAGCGTGGAGCCCGCGGGGTCGTATGCCGCCGTGTCCGTCTTCGTGGACGCCGACACCGCGTTGCGGATGCGCCGCGGGATCGACCGCGACGGTGAGGTCTACCGACCCCAGTGGCAGCGCTGGGCCGACCAGGAGTCGGCGCTCTTCAGCGCCGACGCGACGAGGGAGCGCGCGGACCTCGTCCTCGACACATCTAGTCTCTGATGGTGCTTCGACGAGACCGACCGCTCCGCCCCCTGCCGCCCGTCTGGGTCATGGCCCTCGCGCTCGTCGCCGTCGCCGCGAACCTCCGGATCGCGATCACGAGCGTCCCTCCGCTGCTCGACGCGATCTCCGCTGACCTCGGCCTCAGCCACGCCGCGGCCGGGGCACTCACGACCCTGCCGGTCCTCTGCATGGGGCTCTTCGCGCCCGTCGCGAGCCGGATCGCCCACCACACCGGGGCGGCCGCTGCGGTGCTCGGAGCGGTCATCAGCATCCTCGTCGGCACGGCCAGCCGCTTCGCCGGCGACCACGTCGTCGTGCTCTACGCGGGGACCTTCCTCTGCGGCGTCGGGATCGCCGTCGCCGGCACACTGCTGCCGAGACTCGTCAAGACCTTCTTCCCACCCGAGCGCACCGGTCTCGTCACGGGCCTCTACATGCTCGCGATGATGGGTGGGGCGGCCCTCAGCTCGGCGCTCGCCGTGCCGCTCGCCGACCGACTCGGCAGCTGGCAGGCCTCGCTGGGTTCGTGGTCGGTCATCGCCCTCGTCGGTGCCCTCGCGTGGGCGCCGTTCACCCTGCGCGCCAACCCGCACCACACGCCGGACGAGGAAGGCCCGGGCCGGCTGCCGTGGCGGCACCACACGGCCTGGCTGGTCGCCGGCTACCTCACCCTGCAGTCGTGGTGCTTCTACTCGGCCGTCACGTGGCTCGCCCCGACGTACGTCGAGCACGGATGGTCACGGGGGTCTGCCGGCTACCTCGCCGCGGTCTTCAGCGGGGCCCAGATCGTCTCTGGCCTGCTCGGCCCCGTGGTCAGCGACCGCACCCGGGACATGCGCCGTCTCCTGTGGCTGGCCGCGGTGCTCGGGATCGCCGGCTCCGTCGGGATCTGGGTCGCACCGCTCTCGGCGCCGTGGGTGTGGGCGGTCGTCACCGGGCTCGGCCAGGGCGCCGCCTTCTCGCTCGCGCTCGTGCTCCTCGTGCGCTACGCCCGCACCCCCGAGGCGAGCGGGCGCCTGACCGGCATGGCGTTCCTCATCTCCTACGGCCTCGCCTCGATCGGACCCCTGGCGATGGGGCTCGTGCGCGACGTCACCGGGAGCCTGTCGCTCGTCTGGGGCATCCTCGCCGCGATCGGGGTCGTCCAGCTCTTCGTCGTCCAGCGTTTGCGGCCCGACCTGCGCCGCGTGGAGTGAGCGCCGCGTGAGGGTCGGGTGACGCCGGGACCGAACCGGTCGTTCGCCTCCCGACCCCCACATCTGGGGCTCGTGGTGCGCTTGGGACGAGCCAATTAGGGCGAAACGGCGTACAAAGGACGATTTGCCTGTGCAGAATGCTCGCCGGACGTGCTGACTGCAAGGAGACGGACGAATGCTGCCCCGCCCCACCCCGCTGCCCGAGCGAGACCGCGACGTCGACCGCAGGACGACCGGGCGCCTGCTCTCCGGCCTCGTCGTGACGGCCCTCCTCGCCGGAGTGCCGGGACTCGCGACCGCGCCGACGGCATCCGCGGCCTCCGTCACCGCCGTCGCGGCACCGTCCCTCGCCGCCGTCACCGGCACCGCCCCCACGGCGATCAGCCTGTCCGTCGTGGCGGGCCCGACCCGAGGCGGCACGACCGTCGAGCTGTCGGGCACCGGCGTGGGCGCGACGACGACGGCCTGGTTCGGCTCGACCGCCGTCACCCGCATCACGAAGGTCTCGAGCACCCGCGTCCGGGTCGTCACTCCCGCCCACCCCTTCGGCGTGGTCAACGTCCGCGTCGCCACCCCGGCCGGCACGTCGCCCATCTCGTCACGCGCGACCTTCGCCTTCGACGCCGTCCCGTCCGTGTCCTCCCTGTCGTCCCGCTCCGCCACGACGCGCGGCAGCACCACCGTGACGCTGACCGGCACCGGGCTCTACCGCACGAGCGCCGTGCTCTTCGGCACCACCCCCGCGGGGGGCCTCACCCGCCTGTCGGCGACGCAGGTCCGCGTCACGGTCCCGGCACACGCGGCGGGCGCCGTCGACGTCCGCGCCACGACGCCGGGCGGCACCTCCCCGGTGGCCTCCGGCGCCCGCTTCACCTACACCGCTCCCCCCGTCGTCACCCCGCCGACGGTGACGGGCCTCTCCGTCTCCGCCGGTCCGCTGCGCGGGGGCACGGTCGTGACCCTGACGGGCACCCGGTTCACGGGCGCGACCGCGGTGACCTTCGGCGCGACGACGGCCCGCTTCACGGTGCTGTCCGCGACCAAGGTCCGCGTCACCTCACCGGCCCGCCCCGCCGGCCTCGTCAACGTGCACGTCCGGACCGCCGCCGGCATCTCGTACGGCTACTCCGCGAACAGCTTTGCCTACGAAACGGTTCCGACCCTGACTGGGATCTCCTCCGCCTCGGGTCCCACGGCTGGTGGGGTCACCGTGACCCTGACGGGCACCGGTCTCAGCCGGGCCACGAGCGTCGCGTTCGGCTCCACGGCCACGACGAAGGTCGTGCCGGTCTCGGCGACCGCGCTCCGGGTCACGACGCCGGCGCGTCCCGTGGGGACCGTGGACGTACGCGTGACCACCCCGGGCGGCACCTCGGCCGTGACCTCACGAGCCCGTTACGGCTACCAGGCACCGCCGGCCGTCGCGTCGCTGTCGACCACCGCCGGACCGGTCCGTGGTGGCACCGTCGTCACGCTCACCGGGACCCGGTTCACGGGCGTGACCCGCGTCGACTTCGGCGGTACGCCCGCACGCTTCACCTTCGTGTCGGCCACGAGCATCCGGGCCACGACACCCGCCCACGCGGCTGGGGTGGTCGCCGTCACCGTGACGACCCCGTACGGCACGTCGCCCGAGCACACGTCGAGCACCTTCGCGTTCGACCCGGTCCCGGCCATCACCTCCCTGTCCCCCCAGACGGGTCCTCCGTCCGGGGGCACCGTCGTGACGCTGACCGGCACGGGTCTGAGCCGGGCGACCGCCGTCCGCTTCGGCTCGGTCGCGGCGACCAACCTCGTCCGCGTCTCAGCGACGACGCTGCGCGCCACGACGCCGCGCCACGCCTCCGGACCCGTCGACGTCCAGGTCACCACCCCGGGGGGCACCTCTGCCACCGGGGTCGGCGCCCGCTTCGCCTACGGCTCGCCTCCGGTCGTCGGCGCGCTGTCCGCCACGGCGGGCCCGCTCCGCGGCGGCACGGTCGTGACGATCACCGGCGCCCACCTGTCCGACGCCACCGCGGTCCGCTTCGGCGCCGTCGCCGCCACCGGTCTCGTGCGCGTCTCGGACACCAGCCTCCGGGTCACCGCCCCGGCGCAGCCCGAGGGGACGGTGTCCGTACGCGTCACCAATCCCAACGGCACGAGCCCCGAGTCCGCGGGCGGGCGGTTCACCTACGTCGGCGTGCCCGCCGTGTCCGCCCTGTCCGTCCCGGCGGGGCCGCTGCGCGGCGGCACCGTCGTCACCGTCACGGGCACCCGCCTCGGCCTCGCGACGGGCGTGGACTTCGGCGGCGTGGCCGGCACCGGGCTCGTCCGGGTGTCCGACACGACGCTGCGGGTCACGGCACCCGCCCAGGCCGTCGGCACGGTCGACGTCCGCGTCACGACTCCCGGCGGCGTGTCGCCGGCCGCCGCTGCCGCTCGGTTCACCTACCAGGCCGTGCCGACCGTCACGGCGGTCTCCCCCTCCCTGGCACCCACGAAGGGCGGCGGCACCGTCGTCCTCACCGGGACGGCCTACGACCGCGTCTCGTCCGTGACGTTCGGCGGCGTCGCCGCCACCGCGGTGACGCGCCTCTCGGCGACCCAGCTGCGGGTCACCCTGCCGGTCCACGCCGAGGCTGACGTGGACGTGCGCGTCACGACTCCCGGTGGCACCTCGCCCGTCGTTCCCGCGGGCCGCTTCAGCTTCCAGGACCCGCCCGTCGTCGCCTCGGTCTCGCCGGCCTCAGGTCCGCTGGCCGGTGGCACGGTCGTCACCCTGCGCGGCACGTCGTTCACCGACGTGCGCGATGTCCTCTTCAACGGTGTCGCGGCGACCTCGTTCACCCGGGTCTCGGTCACCCAGCTGACCGCGGTGGTCCCGGCCCGCATCGCCACTGGCCCGATCCCGATCCGCGTCACGACGCGCGCCGGCACCGTCGTGCGCACCGACGGCTTCACCTACGTCGCCGGCGCGACGCTGCGGTCCGGCCAGTGGCTCTCGTCCGGCACTGCGCTGCGGTCAGCCACGGGGGCGTACCTCGCAACGATGCAGGCGGACGGCAACCTCGTCATCAGCACCTCGTCAGGTGTCCGACGGTGGACGAGCGGCACGACCGGCGCAGGCAACCGCCTCGCGGTCCGAGCCGACGGCAACGTCGTCATGCTCCGCACCAACGGCACGGTCGCGTGGTCGAGCGGGACCACCGGCTGGACGGGCGGCCTGCTGACGCTGACCAACGACGGCCTGCTCCAGGTGCGCCAGGGCACGACGACCGTGTGGGACCACCGTGGCTACCGCTACGACCGGATGCTGCCCGGCCAGGTGCTGCGCTCCGGCGAGTCGATCCTGTCGACGAGCAAGGCGTGGCTGCTGACGATGCGCACCGACGGCAACCTCGTGCTGACCTCCGCCGCCGGAGTGCGCCAGTGGGCGGCCTTCACGACGGGTGCCGGGAGCACGGCCACGATGCAGACCGACGGCAACTTCGTCGTGCGCAACTCGCGCGGGGTGACGCTGTGGTCGACCCGGACGAGCGGGAGCGGGTCGGTGGTGCGCGTGCTCGGCAACGCCAACGTCGCCATCTACCGCTCCACCACCGTCACCTGGGCCATCACCGGCGGCCCGGCACCCACCGGCTGGAAGTGCTACTCCCGTGCGACCCAGGACTGCATCGAGCGGTTCGGCTACTACGGCCAGCGCGCGTGGAACTACCCCGTCGACCCGTGGGGCAACAACTGCACGAACTTCTCCGCGTACCGCCTCTCGCGTGACGGGGTCAAGAACCCCGGCAACCTCGGCAACGCGACGAACTGGGACACGAACGCCCGGGCCAAGGGCTTCGCCGTCGACCAGAAGCCCCGCGTCGGCGACATCGCCCAGTGGAACTCCAACCACGTCGCGTACGTGGACTGGGTCAGTGCCGACGGCGACACCGTCGCGATCTCCGAGAGCGGCTACGGCGGAACGGTCCTCGGCGCGACGTACACGTCGATGAGCGGTCGGCGCATCCTCGAGCGAGGCGGCTACTCCTGGCCTTCGAACTTCATCCACTTCCGCTGACAGAGAGCCCTCGGGACCCCTGCGGTCCCGAGGCCTTGTCGCGTTGCCCGCGGGATGGCAGCCTGCGACGGTGACACGGACCATCTACGACGCCGTCGGCGGGATGCCCGCGCTCGTCGCCCTCGCTCACGCCTGGCACGAGCGCGTCCTTGTCGACCCCGTCGTGTCGCACGCCTTCTCGCACGGCTTCCACCCCGACCACACCATGCGGCTCGCGGCGTACTGGGCCGAGGCTCTCGGCGGCCCGCCCACCTACTCGGGCTCCGTGGCGAGCGAGTCGACGGTCGTGCGGCTGCACTCCGGCAACGGTCCGCACCAGGAGATGGACGAGCGGGCGCTCGAGTGCTTCGAGCGAGCCGTCGAGGACGCCGGACTCTCCGACGACCCGGACGTACGCGACGCGCTCGTCGCGTACTTCAGCTGGGCGGTGGGCTACATGAGCACCTACCACGGATCGGCCGACGACGTGCCCGACGGCCTGACCGTGCCGCAGTGGTCGTGGGACGGCCTGGTGGACGGCACCGACTCCCGGGCGACGGCCTCGTCGGCTCAGCCCCAGTAGTCGTCGATCGCCGCGGGTCCCTCGTCGCCGCCGGCAGACGTACGCCGCTCGGTGACCGTGAGACGTCCCCGGTAGAAGAGCATCGGCCGGCCCGACTCACCGTCCTCGAGGTCGAGGACCCGGCCGACGACGACGTCGTGGTCCCCGGCGACGTGCACCTGCTCGACCGAGCAGTGCACGCGCATGAGCACGCCCGGGAGGCTCGGGCCACCATGGTGCGACGGCTCCCAGTCCAGGGAGTCGAACCGGGCGCCGCCGGCCGAGCCGAAGCGCGCGATGAGGTCGCGCTGCTCGTGCCCGAGCACGTTGACGGTGAAGCGCCCGTCGTCGCGCATGCGCGGCCACGACCGGCCGCGGTGGTCGGCGCAGAAGAGCACGAGCGGCGGGTGCAGGGAGACCGACGCGAACGACTGGCAGGCGAAGCCGACGGGCTCACCGCCCTCGGCGAACCCGGTCACGATCGTCACGCCCGTGGCGAAATGGCCGAGTGCGTGGCGCATCCGCTCCGGCGTCGGCTCACCCGTCTGCCCAGCCGTCATGCCGGATCCTGCCGCGGCCCGGGCTCACGCGCCTCGCCGAACGCCTGGACGAGCGCCGCGAGACGAGAGGCCTCCCGGCCGGCGAGCGGACCGTCGGCCTTCTGGATCGCCATGACCGCGACGGTGTCGCCGTCCTCGAGGTCGAGGGTGACCCAGGGCTCTCCCCCGCCGAACTGGATGCCCACGACCTCAGGCCACTCGAGCGTGCGGGTGAGCACGAGGTTGCGCACGACGAGCCCGGCGCGGCTCGGCACCGCGCGGATCGACGCGTACCGCCAGGCGAGGAAGGCGATCGCGACACCGAGTCCGAAGAACATGAGGCGGTCGCCGAGCCCCCACCGGCCGTCGACCTGCGCCGGCATGACGACGGCGATGATGCCGAAGACGGCGAGCGAGGACCAGACCACGCCAAGGGCGACGCCCCGTCCCCGCTTGGGCCGGAAGGGCGCCCACGCGGCGGAGTCGGCGGCCGAGTCGTGCTCCGGCCGGGAGGAGGGCTGCTGCGTCATCGGTTCACGTCCGTCGTCCCCGTCGTGCGTCACAGCCGGCAGGCGGCGATGTCGGTCACGAGGATCGCCCGCGCGCCCAGGTCGTAGAGCTCGTCCATGAGTCGGTTGCGCCCGATGCGAGGCACCATGGCACGCACGGCGACCCACGCCTCGTCCTGCATCGGCGAGACCGTGGGCGACTCGAGGCCCGGGGTCAGCCGGCAGGCCCGGTCGACGAGGTCCTTCGGGCAGTCGTAGTCGAGCATGACGTACGTGCGGGCCGTGATGACGCCGGCGATGCGCCGCTGGAGCACCTCGATGGCCTGGTCCTCGCCGGGGCGGTCGCCGCGGATGAGGACGGCCTCGGACTGCAGGATCGGCTCGCCGAACACCTCGAGGCCCTGCTGGCGCAGGGTCGTCCCGGTCTCGACGACGTCGGCGATGCAGTCGGCGACCCCGAGGGTGATGGCCGTCTCGACCGCACCGTCGAGGCGCACGACCTCCGCGGCGAGCCCACGAGCGGCGAGGTCGGAACGCACCAGACCGGCATACGACGTGGCGACGCGCTTGCCCGCGATGTCGTCGACGGTGGCCACGTGGCCGGGCTTGCCGGCATACCGGAAGGTCGAGGCGCCGAAGCCGAGCGACATGACCTCGACGGCGCTCGAGCCCGAGTCGAGCAGCAGGTCACGACCGGTGACGCCTGCGTCGACCGTGCCGGACCCGACGTAGACCGCGATGTCGCGGGGGCGCAGGTAGAAGAACTCGACGTCGTTCTCGGCGTCGGCGACGACGAGCTCCTTGGTGTCACGGCGTACGCGGTAGCCCGCCTCGCGCAGCAGCTCGACGGTCGCGTCGGAGAGAGAGCCCTTGTTGGGCACGGCGATTCGCAGCATGGAGTGAACAGTCCTCAGAGGTGGGAGTAGACGTCGTCGAGCGAGATGCCCTTGGCGAGCATGAGGACCTGCAGGTGGTAGAGGAGCTGGCTGATCTCCTCGGCGGCCTCGTCCTTCGACTGGTACTCGGCGGCCATCCACACCTCGGCCGCCTCCTCGACGATCTTCTTGCCGATCGCGTGGACGCCGGCGTCGAGCTGCGCGACGGTGCCCGAACCCTCGGGTCGCGTCTGCGCCTTCTCGGCCAGCTCGGCATACAGCTGCTCAAAGCTCTTCACGGTGCCCCAGCCTACGGGCCGTGCAACCGTGTCCCGGACGGTGCTCACGTCGTGGCGACGCCGTGGAGGGCGACGACGGTCGCGACGGCCGCCGACGCGGCCTCGTGGCCCTTGTCCTCGGCGGATCCGGGGAGCCCGGCGCGGTCGAGCGCCTGGGCCTCGTCGTCGCACGTGAGCACGCCGAAGCCGATCGGCGTGCCCGTGCGCACCGAGACGTCGGTGATGCCGACGGTCGCGGCCTGGCAGACGTAGTCGAAGTGTGGCGTGCTGCCGCGGATGACGACCCCCAGCGCGACGAGCGCGTCGTAGCGGTCGGCGAGGGTCGCGCACGCGACCGGCAGCTCGAACGTCCCGGGGACGCGGACGACGTCGACGTGCGTGACCCCGGCATCCGCGAGGCCACGACGCGCGCCGTCGAGGAGGCCGTCCATGACCACGTCGTGCCAGCTCGCCGCGACGACGGCTACCCGCAGCCCGGTGCCGTCGGTGCTGATGGTGGGGGCGCCGTCCTTCATGCCGTCTCCTTGCCGTGCCGGTCGGTGGGGACCGGGATGTCATGGCCCATGCGCTCACGCTTGGTCGTGAGGTACTGCTCGTTGTCTGCGCCCATCGGTCCGTGGAGCCGCTCGACCGCGACGACGTCGAGCCCGAGGTGGCGCAGTGCCGCGACCTTGTTGGGGTTGTTCGTCAGGAGGACGACCTGCGTCGCACCGAGGTCGTGCAGGATCGCCGCACCGGCGGCGTACTCCCGCGCGTCGACCGGAAGGCCGAGAGCCGTCTGGGCATCGACGGTGTCGGCGCCGCCGTCCTGCTGGGAGTACGCGCGGAGCTTGTCGACGAGCCCGACCCCCCGGCCCTCGTGACCGCCGAGGTACACGACGACGCCGCCGTCGCGCCCGACGCGCGCCAGCGATGCCTGCAGCTGGGGTCCGCAGTCGCAGCGCAGCGACCCGAACGCGTCGCCGGTCAGGCACTCGGAGTGCAGGCGCGTGACGACGGGCCCGCTGCGGCCGCGCCCCTGCAGCCCGCGCGGGCTGACGAGGGCGACGTGCTCGTCGCCCGTCAGGGTGTCGCGGTAGCCGTGGGCGGTGAACGTGCCGTGCACCGTCGGGATGCGGGTGGTCGCGAGGCGCTCGACCCGGTCGAGGCGCTGCCGGTGGTCGATGAGCTGCTCGATGGTGATGACGGGCAGGCCGAACTCGCGGCCGAGCCCGACGACGGCGTCGAAGCGCATCATCGTCCCGTCGTCGTGGACGAGCTCACCGATGACCCCGACCGGCGAGAGGCCCGCGAGCCGGGTCAGGTCGACCGCCGCCTCGGTGTGACCGGGGCGGGTCAGGACGCCTCCGTGGCGGGCGCGCAGCGGCAGGATGTGCCCGGGTCGGATGAGGTCGGCGGGCACCGATTCGACGTCGGCGAGCACGCGGACGGTGTGCAGGCGGTCGGCCGCGCTGATGCCCGTGGTGACCCCTGACGCCGCATCGACGGACACGGTGTAGGCGGTCCGCAGCGGGTCGCGGTTCTCGGCGACCATGAGCGGCAGCTCGAGCCGGTCGGCGATCTCGTCGGGCATCGGCGCGCAGAGGTAGCCGGACGAGTGGCGGATGGTCCATGCCATCCAGTCCTCGGTGGCGGTCTCCGCCGCGAGGACCAGGTCGCCCTCGTTCTCGCGGTCCTCGTCGTCGAGGACGAGGACGGGCCGGCCGGCCTGGAGGGCCTCGAGGGCCTCCTCGACGGTGGAGAGGGTGGTCATGACTCGACCTCCTGTCGGTCGGTCTGTCGGTGGCTGAGCAGTCGCTCGACGTACTTCGCGATGACGTCGACCTCGAGGTTGACGACGTCGCCGACCCCCTTGTGCCCGAGCGTCGTCAGGTCGAGCGTCGTGGGGATGAGCGAGACGCCGAACGCGTCGTCGCCGACGTGGGCGACGGTGAGCGAGACCCCGTCCACCGTGATCGAGCCCTTCTCGACCACGTATGCCGCGAGGCCCGGTGGGAGCGTGAAGTCGACCGTCTCCCAACGGTCCCCGGGCGTTCGCGCCGTGATGGTGGCAGTCCCGTCGACATGGCCCTGCACGACGTGACCACCGAAGCGACCGTCGGCCGGCATCGCGCGCTCGAGGTTGACGCGGTCACCGGGGGCCAGGGCCCCGAGACTGCTGCGGTCGAGGGTCTCGGCCATGACGTCGACCGTGAAGCCCGCGGCGTCGTGCTCGGTCACGGTGAGGCAGACGCCGTTGACGGAGATGGAGGCGCCGTGGGTGGCGTCGCTGACGACGAGGGGGCCGTCGATGCGCAGCACGGCCGAGTCGGCGCCGTGCTCGATGGCGGCCACGGTTCCGAGCTCCTCGACGATTCCGGTGAACATGACTGTCTCCTCAGGGTTCTGCGTGCACTCGCGGGTGGGCGCCGGCGTGGATGCGGACGTCTCCCCCGACGACCGTCACGTCGACGAGATCGAGGCGTCGGACGTCCGCGATGGAGGTGATGCCGAGGTCGGCCACGGCAGCGCGGCCCGAGCCGAGCAGCGCCGGGGCGACGTAGGCGTAGACGTCGTCGACGAGACCGGCGCGGAGGAACGCCGCGGCGAGCGTGGGGCCGCCCTCGAGCCAGACGTCACGGATTCCGCTGTGCCACAACCGGCCCAGTGCCTCGCTGGGGTCGCGAGTGGTCAGGTGCAGCACCTCCCCCGGAGCGTCGTGGAGGCGCGCTCCGGCCGGAAGTGGACGCTCTCCCATGACGACGCGAAGGGGCTGGCGCGGCGCCAGCCCGCCACCCGGCATACGCACGGTGAGACGGGGGTCGTCGGCGAGCACGGTGCCCGTGCCGACGAGGACGGCGTCGCGGGTCGCACGCAGCGCGTGGACGTCGGCGCGAGCCGCCTCTCCCGTGATCCACTGGCTGCTCCCGTCGGCGGCCGCGCTCCTGCCGTCGAGGGTCGTGGCGAGCTTCCACGTGACGAGCGGTCGGCCGAGGGCCACGCTGCGCGCCCAGCGGTCGTTGAGCGTGGCCGCCTCGTCGGCGAGCACACCTCCGGTCACGTGGATGCCGGCGGCGTGCAGCACCTCGGCGCCTCCCGCGGCGTCCGGGTTCGGGTCCGACTGAGCGAAGACGACCCGCGCAACACCCGCCTCGACGAGGGCCTCCGCGCAGGGACCGGTGCGGCCCGTGTGCGAGCACGGCTCGAGCGTCACGTAGGCGGTCGCCCCCCGGGCCGCGGAGCCTGCGGAACTCAGGGCCTCGATCTCGGCGTGCCGCGTGCCAGCCCCGTGGTGGTGGCCCTCACCGACGACCAGGGCGCCGTCGGCCGCGACGATGACACAGCCGACCCGCGGGTTGGGGTCGGGCCACGGCCCGGATGCGGCGAGCCGGAGGGCTCGTCGCATCCATGCCGGGGCGGCCGTGTCACCCATGGGTCAGCTCGACGTCCCGGTCAGCTGCGGCTCGACGTCGCGTTCGGCGACCCGTGACACCTTGACCCACTGGGTGAAGCCGTAGATGACGAAGAGGCCGTAGAAGGTGTACAGCACACCGGTCGGCACGTAGTCGGTCGCGAAGGCGAACGGCACGCCGACGAGGTCGACAGCGATCCAGGCCAGCCAGAACTCGTTCCAGCCGCGCGCCATGGCGTACGTCGCGACGATCGAGCCGACGAAGATCCAGGCGTCGCACCAGTAGAACCACCACTCGGGCGTGAAGAACGGGTTCGGCGAGAGGTTCCACAGCCAGACGAAGGCCTGGTGCACGACGACCGTGCCGACGAGCCAGAAGACGACGACGGCGACGCGCTCGCGGCTCGTGGCCCAGCGAGGCGTGATCGCCACACCGCTCGAGTCGTCGGCGTGGTTGAGCCTGCGGACCTGCGACCAGCGCCACCAGCCGTAGATGCTCGTGATGATGAAGAAGACCTGCCGGCCGGCCTGACCGAAGAGCGGGATGCGCTCGTCGGCCCCGAAGACGGCACCGAGGTAGACGAAGAACAGCATGATGTTCGCGAGGATCCCCACCGGCCAGGCCAGGACCCACCGGCGCATGCCGAGGTAGGCGGACGCGAGCCCGATCAGGACACCGATCAGCTCGAGCCAGTGCAGCTGGTACTGGCCGATCGGGATGGTGGCGTCGATGGCCTGTTGGAAGACGTTCTTCGTCTCGTCGGCCAGAGCAAGAGCCTGCATGTGGTGTTCGTCCTTGGTCGTTCGTCGTGGCACGGACGAACTCCGGGGTGACTCCACACGCCCACGCGGTCCGGACCCGGACGGACGATGCCGACGGCCCAGGCCACGACGGCCTGTTTCGTGCTGCCTCCCATCCGGACTTTCACCGTCGGTCCCGGAATTTCACCAGGTCAACCGGCCGCTGGATGCGGTCGGGTCGCGGACTTTAACCGCCGGCTCGGAATTACACCGACCCCGGAGCACGTAGAGCCAGTATGCACCCGCGTCCGTCGGCCGCGCACGCCGCGACCGCGTGATGGCCGCCACGGCAGCCGCGCCTGCCGTCCGTGACGGCGGCGCCCACGCGGTCAGGAGCACGGCCGCGCGACGGAGAATCGCTCCCGGACACCGTGTCGAAATCGCCCGTCCCCGTTCGTGTAGTAGGCATGACGCGGACAACAGGGTCCGCCGGACAGAAGGAGCCAGTCGTGGCCGAGTACCTCCTCTACTTCAACCAGCAGTGGGTGGGCGACCACTCCGAGGACTGGTTCCGCGGTCGCGGACCTCTCGCGATGGCGACCGTCGACGAGATGAAGGCTGCCGGCGTGTACGTCTTCGCCGGGGGTCTCGAGGAGGAGGATGGTCCCGTCTACCACGCCGATCCCTCCAGCGGCAGCGTGATGATCACCGACGGTCCCTACGTCGAGACGAAGGAGTTCCTCGGTGGCTTCGCCATCGTGGACGTGCCCGACGACGAGACCGCCAAGATGTGGGCCGGGAAGATCGCCGAGGCCTGCGGTTGGCCCCACGAGGTCCGCCGCTTCAAGCCGCAGCCGAAGGTCGACTGACCGCGGCGGGTCGCCGCGGCCGTCGGGTCAGTGCCGGTGCGTGAGAGCCAGCGCGCGCAGCTCGTCGACAGCGGCCGCGGCGTCCTCGGCGCCGTAGACCGCTGAGCCGGCGACGAACACGTCGGCTCCCGCCTCGGCGCACTGCTCGATCGTGTCGGCGCTGACGCCACCGTCGACCTGGATCCAGATCTCGCCGCCGTGGCGGCGCACCGCCTCGCGCACCTGGCGCACCTTGGGCATCTGGTCGGCCATGAAGGACTGCCCGCCGAAGCCGGGCTCGACCGTCATGACGAGCACCATGTCGAGGTCGGGCAGCAGGTCCTCGTAGGGCGCGAATGCCGTCCCGGGCTTGAGCGCCATCGACGCTCGAGCACCCGCGGCGCGCAGCGTCCGCGCCAGCGCGCGAGGGTCGCGTGCCGCCTCGACGTGGAAGGTCACCGACTGGCACCCCGCCTCGGCGTAGGCCGGCGCCCACCGGTCGGGGTCCTCGATCATGAGGTGCGCATCGATCGGGATCGGGCTCACCGCGAGCAGCGCCTCGACGATGGGCAGCCCGAGAGTGAGGTTCGGCACGAAGTGGGCGTCCATGACGTCGACGTGCGCCCAGTCGGCGTTCGAGATGCGCCCGAGCTCCGCCTCGAGGTTGGCGAAGTCGGCGGACAGGATGCTCGGTGAGATCTGCACGCGCACAGCCTAGGGGCGGGTGGCGGGCGTCAGGCACCGCCCTTGGTCCACACCGAGACGTGCGACTCCGACTCCGCCGTAAAAGGAGTGCGGTCCCAGTCCGCCCAGCGGTGCGTCAGGGTCAGGCTCGCGATGCGCGCCATGAGGTCGAGCTCCGACGGCCACACGTAGCGGTGCGCCGAGGCGGCATACCTCGCCAGCTCCCGACCCTGTGCGTCCTGTTGCCCCTCCCGGACGTAGTGGTGCGAGACCGACAGCTGCGACACGACGTCGACGGTGTCGAAGCCGACGTGGCGACTCCCGACGTGGAAGGGTACGGCGGTCTGGCCCGGCGGCATCCGACGCAGCTGCGGCACGAAGACCTCGACGACGAAGCACCCTCGAGGTGCAAGCTGTTCGGCGACGGTGCGGAAGCACTCGACCTGCTCGTCCTGGGTCAGCAGGTTCGTGATGGTGTTGTAGACGAGGTACGCGAGGCGGTAGCCGCTGCCCACCCGGGTGGTCGCCATGTCACCGATCGTCACCGCCAGCCGGTCACCACCCGGCTTGCGTCGCAGCTGCGCCACCATGGCCTCAGAGACGTCGATGCCGTGCACCTCGACGCCGCGCTCCGCGAGCGGCAGCGCGACCCGACCCGTGCCGATCGCGAGCTCGAGCGCCGGACCCTCCCCGGCGAGCTCGTGGAGCACATCGACCGTGGGACCGAGGACGGCCGGCGCGAACATGTGGGCCGATCCCGCGTCGGTGCCACCTTCTCGTCGAAGGAGCTGGGCTCGAGGTCGTCGGTCGCGTATGCCGTCACGGCCCCACCCTGCCCATCGCCAGGTCCGCGCGCGAGCGCTTTTCGGGCCTACCGCTTGCGCAGCAGGGCGAAGAACATGGCGTCGGTGCCATGGACGTGCGGCCAGAGCTGGACGTAGGGCCCCTCGCCGAGACCCGGCAGCTCGCGTCCGGAGGCGTCGACGAAGAGCGGGCGTGCGTCGACGAGCTCGACGTCGTCGCGCCGCTTGAGGATGTCGGTGACGACGAAGCGCGTCTCGTTGAGGTGCGGGCTGCACGTCGCGTAGCCGACGAGGCCCCCGGTCGCGGTGGCCTCGATGCCGGACTCGAGCAGCTCGCGCTGCAGCCCGGCCAGGGCGGCCACGTCGCCGGGGCCACGCCGCCAGCGCGCCTCGGGTCGTCGTCGCAGGGCTCCGAGACCCGTGCACGGGGCGTCGATGAGGACGCGGCTGAAGCCGCCCGGTTCGAGCTCGCCGAGCTCCCGGCCGTCTCCGTGTCGCACCTTGAGGCTCGTGTCGAGCTCGCGCGCCTCGGCACGAGCCGCGGCCAGGGTCTGCCAGACGAGGTCGGCACGGTGCTCGCTGATCTCGTTGGCCACGAAGGGGATCCGTCGCTCGATGGCGAGGGCTGCGAGCAGTCCCGCCTTGCCGCCAGGGCCTGCGCAGAGGTCGAGCCACCGCTCGTGCTCGGCGGCCCCACCCTCGGTGTCGGCGGCAGCGAGGGCGAGGACGAGCAGCTGCGAGCCCTCGTCCTGGACCGCGGCCCGCCCGTCGCGTACGGCAGAGATGGCTCCCGGGTCCCCTTCCGGCAGCGTCGCACCGACGGGGCTGAGCCCGGAGCGCTCCGCGCCGGCGTCCTCGAGCTCGTCGAGCGAGGCGAGGCCGGGTCGCGCGACGAGCGACACCTTGGCGGCGGCGTTGTCGCTCTCGAGCAATGCCGTCAGCGACTCCTCGACGTCGTCCGGACCTGCGGCGCCGTGCCCGATCAGGGCGGCCCGGAGTGCCTTGGCGATCCACACGGGGTGCGACGTGCGCAGCGCCAGGCGCTCGACCGGGTCGACGACGTCGCGGGTGACCAGGTCGATCCACTCGTCCGGCTCGCGCTCGCTGATGCGCCGCATGACGGCGTTGACGAAGCCGGCCGCGCCGGCCCCGTTGACCTGCCGGGCCAGGGCCACGGTCTCGTCGACGGCCGCATGGCTGGGGACGCGCATGCCGAGCAGCTGGTGCGCACCGAGCCGCAGGGTGTCGAGCACGTTGGCATCGATCTTGTCGACGGGCCGACCCGCGGCGGACGCGATGATCGCGTCGTAGAGGCCGGAGAGTCGCGTGGCCCCGTAGACGAGCTCGGTGGCGAAGCCGGCGTCCCGCCCGCTGATCCGCTTGTCGCGCAACAGCTTCGGCAGCGTGAGGTTGGCGTAGGCGCCGTCGGCGACCTCACGCATCGCGGTGTAGGCGGCGAGCCGGGGCGCATCTGTGCGCCGGGCCCGCTCGGACGGTCGCTGCTCGGAACGGTGGCCGGCAGAGCGCTCGCGAGCCTGCGGCCGCTGGCGCTCTCCGCGGCGCCCGTCGCCCGGTCGACCGCCGCCCCGTCGCTCGTCACTCATCGCCGACCCCCTCCCCTGCCTCGATGCGCGTGCCTCGGGCCCAGTCTGCGGCCGCCATCGGCTTCTTGCCGTGCGCCTGCACCGTGCCCAGACGGATCGGGTCGCTGCCCGTGCCGACGAAGACGGCCTTCTTCGTCACGAGGAGCGTGCCGGCTCCGAGCGGGGCGGAGTCGGGGACCTCTCCGGCGTCGACCACGTTCACCGGCGAGACCTTGAGCCGCTCGCCGCGGAAGGTGGTCCACGCGCCCGGCGCGGGCGTGCAGCCGCGCACGAGCCGGTCGACAGCGGTCGCCGGACGCGTCCACACGATGCGGGCGTCCTCGACCTCGATCTTCGGTGCGAGCGAGACGCCCTCGGACGGCTGGGGGACGGCCACGAGGTCGCCCGACTCGAGGCCGTCCAGGGTCGCGACGAGCAGGCCGGCCCCGGCTCCCGACAGCCGACCCAGCAGGTCGCCGGCGGTGTCGGTGGGCCGGATCGTCTCGGTCATGACGCCGAGCACCGGCCCGGTGTCGAGACCGCGCTCGATGACGAACGTCGACGCACCGGTCACCTCGTCGCCGGCCATGATCGCGTGCTGGACCGGTGCCGCGCCACGCCAGGCGGGCAGGAGCGAGAAGTGCAGGTTGATCCAGCCGAGACGCGGGATCGCGAGCGCGACGGGTGGGATGAGGTTGCCGTAGGCCACGACCGGGCACGCGTCGGGTGCGAGAGCCGTGAGGGCGTCGAGGAAGTCGGGGTCCTTGACGCGCGTCGGGGTGAGCACCGGGATCCCGAGCTCCTCGGCCCGGCGACGGACGGGCGAGGCCTCGAGCCGCCGACCACGGCCCGAGGGTGCGTCGGGGCGGGTGACGACGCCGACGAGCTCGTGGCTCGAGGACGCGATGGCATCGAGGCTCGGCACCGCCGCCTCGGGGGTGCCTGCGAAGACGACTCTCATCTCACATCGCCCGGCCGAAGGTCGAGTGCGGGCTGATCCGTACCTCGGGCGGGTCCTCGGCGAACCACTCCGCCGCACGGATGGCCCGCATCGCCTCACGGCGCGCCTCGGGGTCGAGCCGGTCGAGGAAGAGGATGCCGTCGAGGTGGTCGGTCTCGTGCTGGACGCAGCGGGCGAGCAGCTGCGTGCCCTCGAGCACGACGGGTTCGCCCCACATGTTCTGCCCCTTGGCCACGACCGACAGGGCCCGCTTGGTGTCGAACGCCAGGCCGGGGATCGAGAGGCACCCCTCGGGACCGTCCTGCTCGTCGTCGGAGAGGTCGAGGACGGGGTTGACGAGGTGGCCGAGCACGCCGTCGACCCAGTAGGTGAAGACGCGGAGGCCGACTCCGATCTGGGGGGCCGCGAGGCCGGCGCCGGGGGCGTCGAGCATCGTGTCCTCGAGGTCCTTGACGAGCACGCGCAGCTGCTTGTCGAAGTCGGTGACCTCGGCGGCGGCGGTCCGCAGGACCGGGTCACCGAAGAGTCGGATGTCCTTGATCGACACAGGTCTCCAGGGGTCGGGAAGGCGTGGGGCGCCGCCAGTCTAGGACCGCGACGGCTCGTCGGCCGCCGCACCGGTGGCGTCACGGGTCGCGTCACGGGTCGCGTCACCGGTCGCGTCACCGGTCGCGTCACCGGTCGCCACGCCCGCGGCGGGTCCGACCGCGGCTGGGTCCTCGCTGCTGCGGCCCAGCTCGCGCACCGAACGGGACAGCAGGGCAGAGAGGGAGACGACGACGTAGACGCCGGCGCTGACGAGCATCAGCACCTCGGTGTCGACGGTCGTCGCCAGCCAGCCGTAGAGGAACGTCCCGATGGGGATGGCGACGAACGACCCGAGGGCGTCGTAGCTCGAGACCCGCGACAGCACCTGGACGGGGACGTGCTCGTGCAGGGCCGTGCTCCACCCGACGCCGAAGACCTCCACCGCGGCCCCGGCGAGGAAGAACCCGATGGCGACGGGCACGATCGCCGGCGCGGCGCCCAGGAGCACCATGGGGACGGCGAGCACGCAGATGGCGAGCATCCCGGCGCGCAACGGTCGCCGCAGCTGCAGCCGCAGCATGACGAGGGTCATCAGGACGGTGCCGACGGCCTCGGCGCTGAGCACGATGCCCCACCCTGCTTCGCCGATCGAGGCCGTCGACTTGGCGATGAGCGGACCGAGCACCCCGATGACGCCGGCGTGGATGGCGTTCGTCAGCCCGAAGGCGAGGACGATGACCCAGAGCCACTCGCGGCGGGTGAACTCGCTCCACCCCTCGCGCAGCTCGCGCACCATCGAGTGGTGCGGCCCACCCGCCTCCTGGGACCGGCGGGGCAGACCGACGCGCGTCAGGCAGACGATGGCGACGGCATACGTCAGCGCGTCTGCGGCCAGGGCCCACCCGGGTCCGACGCCGACGACGAGCAGGCCGGCGATCGCCGGTCCGATGATGGACAGGCCGCTGCGGCTGAAGGACAGCAGGGCGTTGGCCTGCTGGAGCCGGGAGCGGTCGACGACGAGCGGGACCATGCCCATCATCGCGGGCATGGTGAACGCCGACACGGCGCCGTTGACGCCCTCGATGACGGTCACCTGGGTCAGGGTCGCGTCGCCGCTGATGATGAGGTACGCCGCGAGCGCCTGGGTCAGGCACGTGAGGACGTGCGAGACCTGGAGCACGACGATGCGCGAGAAGCGGTCGGCGACGACTCCACCCACGAGGAGGAAGACGACCATCGTCAGGGTGCGCACCCCGAGCACCTGCGCGAGGGCCGCCGCCGACTGGTCGATGTGGAGGACGGCGAACGCGAGGGCGACGGGCACCATGACGTTGCCGGCCGTCGAGACCGTGCGCGCCGTGAAGTACCACGCGAACCTGCTGTCGGACAGGGCACCCATCGACTCGCGGACCTTCATGAGCTCTCGCTCCCGTCCCGGAGCCGGAACGCAGCCACGGACAGGGCGGCCCGGACGGTGCCCTCGGTGCGCGGCGGGCGCGCCGACGCGTGCAGCAGGGCGCTCGCCTCGTCGACGAGCGTCGTGACCTGCTCCCAGACCTCCGGCTCGACCCAGAGGTCGGCGTCAGTGAAACGGCTCGGCGCGCCGGGAGCGAGCTCGAGGTAGCGCCGCGGGATCATCTCGGCGAACACGCGCACATAGGCGAGCCGGTCCTCGTCACGAGTGCCCGGCGGACGCACGACCGGCGCGTCCCACGCGTGGCGGTACTTCTTGGCCTTGCCGCCGCGCACCGTCTCCTCCGCGGCGACCTCGAGCAGGCCTGCGGCGTGCAGCAGGCGCAGGTGGTAGCTGGCGTTGGCCTGGGTGACGTCGAGCTCGCGCGCGACCTCGGCGGCACTCAGCTCGGCGCCGGTCAGCAGCGAGAGCATCTGCAGCCGCAGCGGGTGGGCCGTGGCGCGCAGGTCGCTGATCCGCTCTTCCTCCAAAGACATGTTTGGGAGTATGCCGTCCGGCCGGGCCAACCGTCAAGCATTCCTTTGGAGGTCGTCCCTGACGATGGGTCGGGAAACCTCAGCCCTGACCGTAGGCGAGGTGCACGACGCCGCTGTCGTAGGCCTCGGTCTCGAGCAGGCGCAGTCCCGAGACGGCCTCGTCGGTGAAGAGCCGCTCCCCCGCGCCGAGGACGACGGGGAAGACGAAGAGGTGCAGGCCGTCGACGAGCCCGTCCCGCAGCATGGCCCGGACGAGCGTGCCGCTGCCGCTGACGTAGAGCGAGCCGTCGACCTCGTCGCGGAGCGAGCGGAGGGCGTCCGCGTCGTACGGGCCGATGACGCGGGAGTTGTTCCAGTCGGGGTCGCGCAGCGTCGAGGAGACGACGTTCTTGCGGGCACCGTTGAAGAAGGCCGCACCGGGGTCGTCGTCGTCGCTGCGCGCCGACCAGGCCGGGGCGAACATCTCGTACGTCCGCCGCCCGAGGAGCAGCTCGGAGCCCGGGCCGGTGAGCCGCGCGATGGCCTCGCCCATCCTCGGGTCGAAGGGGAACTCGGCCGTCCAGCTCGGGCTCTCGTACACCCCGTCGAGCGAGATGAACTCGTGGACCTCGATGCGTCCCATGTGGTGCCTCCTGTCAGTCGGTGCTGTTCGGTCGTGCTGTTCGGTGGTGGTCAGTCGTTCGGCTGGTCGTCGCGCTCGACGTCGAAGGTGAAGCCCTGGGCCCGCAGCCGCTCGACGAGGACCTCGCCGAGGGCCGTGGCGGGCGTGCAGACACCGGCCCGGCGCGGCAGGCCCTCGTCCAGCGCCAGGGCGAGCGCGGTCTGTCCGAGCATGACCGCCGTACCGCCGTAGCCCGGGTCGTAGTCGGCGCCGACCCGCGTGCGGTAGCGCGCACCCGTCGTCGTCGTGGAGCGGATCTCGAGGCGGAAGCGTCCGGCGGCCTGCGCCTCGGGGCTCGGGCCCTCGCCCGGCTTGGGCAGGAAGCGGTCGATGACGGCCCGCGTCGGACGGAACGCCATACCGGCCACGACGCCGCCGAGTCCGACCGCCATCCCGCCGGCCAGGACCGGCGACATCGGGCCCGAGCCGAAGTCGGTCGCCTCGCGGTAGCGCAGGTCGCGACCGTAGGACCAGTCGGTCAGCGTGTTCGACAGTCGCACGATCCGGGTGTTGAACGCCGCCATGACGAACGGCCCGGTCCATCGTCCCGTCGACGGGTCGCGGTCGACGGGCACGAGCCGGCGCAGCCGATCGAGGACACCGCTGGACGCCCGGCGACCCGAGCACGGCTCCTCGGCGCGTCGGGGGCTCAACGCGTACGAGTCGCCGAGCACGCGGCGGGCGCCGGCGTCCGCCCGGGCCGTGATGGCCTGCTGTCGGGCGGAGTCGATGGTGCCGCCGGAGAAGCCACCCTTGAGCGACCGGACGAGCAGCGTCGTCTCGGCGAGCGTGCCCTCGCCGTCCGCGGCCACGCGCTGGGCCGTCGTCAGGACGCCGAGGTCGGAGGGGATGGAGTCGAAGCCGCACGCGTGCACGACGGCGGCGCCGGTCTCGCGGGCCCGGGCGTCCAGCTCGTCGAGGGACCACCGCACGAAGAGCACCTCACCCGTGAGGTCGGCGTAGTGCGTCCCCGACTCGGCGCAGGCCCGCGCCACCTCCTTGCCGTACGTCGCGTACGGGCCGACCGTCGTGGCGAGCACGCGCGTGCGCCCGGCGAGGGAGCGGAGCGCGGGAGCGTCCGTCGCGTCCACGGCCACGAGCTCCCAGGCGGCCGCGGCCCGCCCGAGCTCGACGCGCAGCGCCTCGAGCTTGGGACGCGACCTGCCCGCCAGAGCGATCCGGACGTCAGGCCCCGCGTGGGCGGCGAGGTGGGCGGCGGTCAGTGCCCCGACGAAGCCGGTGGCGCCCTAGAGGACGATGTCGAGCTCGCGTTCGGGCATGCCGTCACTCTGTCACGGCGGCGTGCCCGAGACGCCTCGGAGACGCGACGGCAGGTCAGAACGTGTCGAGCGGGTCGACCCGCACGGCCACGACGTCCGTTTCCTTGCGAGCCGAACGGAAGGCCTTGAGCGCCAGCAGGGCCCGGGTCAGCGACTCGGTCTCGGAGGCCGGCACGCGGACGAGCACGTGGTGGTCGGCGACGGCACGTTCGAGCTCCCCGTCGGCCGGGGCACGGCGGGGAGGTGCACCCGCGTGCGAGAGCCGGACCGGGCCGAGCACCTGGGCGACGTCGGGCAGGTCGGCCTGTCCGAGCGCCTCCTCGAGCGGGCGCCGGCCACCGGTCAGCTGGGCCACGCGCACGGCCGGCGGAAGGCCGAGCTCACGCCGCTCCGCCAGCTCGCGGGCCGCGAGCCAGGCGGGGTCCCACCGCACGAGCGCCTCGACGGCCGGCAGCGCCACGGCCTCCGGGGCGCCGCTCAGCACCACGGCACGCCCCTCGCGGGCCAGTGCCGCCGCGGCCATCCACCGCCGCACTGCCTCGAGCGGCGCGTCGAGCACGGGCAGGTCCAGGCTCGCCCACGCATCGAGCAGCAGCACGGCGGTGTAGCCGCCGTCGGCGACCGGCTCGGCCCCCGGCGTCGCGATGACGAGGGACGGCTCGCGCCCGACGACGGCGAGCACCTCGCCGGAGCCCGACGTGTGGACCGGGAAACCCGGGAAGGCGCGCCCGATCTCCTCCGCCGTGCGCCGGGCGCCCGTGATCGAGGAACGCAGCCGACGCGAGCCGCAGTGGCCGCACTCGAAGCCGTGGCCGCTCAGCGCCAGGCCGCACCACCGGCAGGCCGGGGCCGTCCCGGAGGCTCCGAGCGCCACCGGCCCCTGGCAGCGCACGCACCGCACCGGAGTGCGGCACTCGGCGCAGCTGAGCGACGGCAGGTAGCCGCGGCGCGGCACCTGGACGAGGACCGGTCCGTCGACGAGGGCGTCCCTGGCGACGCGCCACGCGCGTGAGGGGATGTGGGCCCGGGAAGCCGGGCCGTCGCGCTCCTCGTCGACCCCCTCACCGGCGATGGTGACGCGTGGTGCGGCCGCCCGCACGGTCGCGGCATCGGCCTCGACCGGCACGAGCGCGCCCGCCTCGACGGCCACCTGGACGCGCAGGCTCCGCCCGAACCCTCCGGTGAGCAGGGCGGCGCCGGTCGCGGACGCCCTCAGCCCGAGCACGACGCCCACGTGGTGGTAGGGCGCCCGCGGCTCGGCGAGCAGGTCGTCGCCGTCGTCCCACCACGCGACGAGGCCGAGGTCGTGGACGGGGGCGAAGGCGGCCGCGCGCGTGCCGATGACGACCCGGACGTGGCCGCGGAGCACCTTGAGCCAAGCGGTGTAGCGCGCCTGCGGACCCTGGTCCGAGGTGAGCCGCACGTGGCGCCCCTTGCCGAGCACGGCGGTCAGGGCGGCGTCGAGCCGGTCGACGTCCCGGTGGTCGGGCACGACGACGAGCGCGCCCCGGCCCGCGGCCAGTGCCGTGGCCACGGCGACGGCGAGCGCCGCCGGCCAGTCCGCGTCTCCTGCGCGTCCCGGCAGGGCGGTCCACGCCGCGGCGGGACCCTCCCCGGAGGCGACCCGACGCAGCCACGCCGGCCCGGCCGGGTAGGCCGCCCACGCACCGGGGTCGGGTGCTGCGAGCTCGTCCTGGGGCGGGCACTCCATCGGGAGGTTGCGCTCGGCCGTGGCGTGGCGCTTGGGCACCGCGAGGCGGAGGACGTCGCTCAGGGTGCCGGCATACCGGTCGGCGACGGCGCGGCAGAGGGCGAGGACCTCGGGGGTCAGCACCGGCTCGGCGCTGACGACCCGGCGCAGCGGCGTCAGCCGGCCGTCGTGCAGGGGCTGGTCCCGGCGCTCGACGACGAAGCCGTCGAGCTCGCGACCCGAGAAGCGCACCCGCACGCGCGCGCCGGGCACGGCGTCGGCATCGAGCTCCTCGGGTACGGCGTACTCGAAGACGCGGTCGAGGTGCGCCAGCGGGGTCTCCACGACGACGGCAGCGACCGGCCGTCCGGCCGGTCGCTGCTTGGTCTCGTCGTCGCCCACGGGGGCGAATCTAGCCTCAGCCGGAGACGGCCGTGCGCAGGGCCTCGATGCGGTCGGTGCGCTCCCACGTGAACGGGTTCTCGACGCCGTCGGCCTTGGTGCGACCGAAGTGGCCGTAGGCGGCCGTCGGGCGGTAGATCGGGCGCAGCAGGTCGAGCGCGTCGACGATGGCGGCCGGGCGCAGGTCGAAGACGTCGCCGATGGCCTGCTGGATCTTGTCGACCGGGACGGTCTCGGTGCCGAAGGTCTCGATGTAGAGGCCGACCGGCTGCGCCTTGCCGATGGCGTAGGCGACCTGGACCTCGCAGCGACGGGCGAGGCCCGCGGCGACGACGTTCTTGGCGACCCAGCGCATGGCGTACGCCGCCGAGCGGTCGACCTTGCTCGGGTCCTTGCCCGAGAAGGCACCGCCGCCGTGGCGGGCCATGCCGCCGTAGGTGTCGACGATGATCTTGCGTCCGGTCAGGCCGGCGTCGCCCATCGGGCCACCGATCTCGAAGCGACCGGTCGGGTTGATCAGGGCCCGGTAGCTCGACACGTCGAGGTCGGTGCCGCTCTCGCGCAGCTCCGCGAGGACGGGCTCGATGACGTGGGCGCGGATGTCGGGCTCGAGCATGCCCTCGAGCGAGACGTCGGGGGCGTGCTGGGTCGAGAGCACGACGGTGTCGAGGGAGACGGCGCGGTCGCCCTCGTAGGCGATGGTGACCTGCGTCTTGCCATCGGGACGCAGGTAGGCGAGCTCGTCGCTCTTGCGCACCTGCGTCAGGCGCTCCGAGAGTCGGTGGGCCAGGTGGATCGGCAGCGGCATGAGCTCGGCCGTGTCGTCGCACGCATAGCCGAACATCAGGCCCTGGTCGCCGGCGCCCTGCTTGTCGAGCAGGTCGTCGACGTCACCCGTGCGGTGCTCGTGCGCCGTGTCGACGCCCTGGGCGATGTCGGGCGACTGCGCACCGATGGAGATCGAGACGCCGCAGGTCCGCCCGTCGAAGCCCTTCTGCGAGCCGTCGTAGCCGACCTCGAGGATGGTCTCGCGCACGATCTTCGGGATCTCGACGTAGGCCGTCGTGGACACCTCGCCGGCGACGTGGACGAGCCCGGTCGTGACCATCGTCTCGACCGCGACGCGCGCCTGCGGGTCGTCGGTGAGCAGCGCGTCGAGGATCGAGTCGCTGATCTGGTCGCAGATCTTGTCCGGGTGTCCCTCGGTGACGGACTCGGACGTGAACAGACGTGCGGACACTTGCTCTCCCTCGGTCGGGTGCGGAGTTGGTGCGGGTGGTTCGGCGGCCCCGGTCCTGCGGATGGCAGGCCATGCTGGGGCGAGAGTCTAGTGCTCAGTCGAGCAGGGGCGAGATGGTGTCCCACAGCGCGGTGGCGACGGCGTCCTTGGAGGTCGGTCCGACCGTCGTCGCCTCGTCGCTGCCGCGCCGGAGCAGGTGCACCGTCGTGTCGTCCTTGCCGAAGGTCAGGTCGGCGCCGACCTCGTTGACGACCTGCAGGTCGCTGCCCTTCCGGGCGAACTTCGCCCGCGCGTGGTCCATGACGCTGCCGTGGGCATCGCCTGTCTCGGCGGCGAAGCTGACGATGAACGGCGTGCCCGTCCCACGGGCGTCGCGCTCCGCGACGAGCCCACGGACGATGTCGGGGTTCTCGACGAGCTCGACCCGCAGGCCGGCGTCGGGGTCGGAGGACTTCTTGATCTTGCTCTCGCTCACGAGCGCCGGGCGGAAGTCGGCCGGAGCCGCGGCCATGACGACGACGTCGGCATCCGACGCCGCCTCCTCGACCGCCCGCTGCAGCTCGAGCGTCGTCTCGACCCGCACGACGTCGATGCCCTCGGGCACCGGGACCGCGACGTTGGCGGCCACGAGGATGACCTTCGCCCCGCGCTCGGCGGCGGCGCGAGCGATGGCCACGCCCTGCTTGCCGGACGAGCGGTTGCCGAGGTAGCGCACCGGGTCGAGCGGCTCGCGCGTGCCACCGGCGGACACGACGACGCGGCGGCCCTCGAGGTCGCGCAGCGGCGCCCCGGCCACCGCGGTCCCGTCACCCGAGACGATCGCGAGGCATGCGGCATACAGCGCTTCGGGCTCGGGTAGGCGGCCGGCGCCGGAGTCCTTGCCCGTGAGGCGACCCACCGCTGGCTCGATGACGTGCGCTCCGCGCGAGCGCAGCGTGGCGACGTTGGCCTGCGTGGCCGGGTGCTCCCACATCTCCGTGTGCATGGCCGGCGCGAAGGCCACCGGGCACCGGGCGGTGAGCAGGGTGTTGGTCAGGAGGTCGTCGGCCAGGCCGTGTGCGGCCTTGGCGAGCAGGTCGGCCGTGGCCGGTGCGACGACGACGAGGTCGGCCGCCTGGCCGATGCGCACGTGCGGGACCTCGTGCACGGACGTCCACACCTCGGTGCTGACGGGCTTGCCCGAGAGGGCGGACCACGTCGGCGCCCCGACGAACTGGAGCGCCGCCGCAGTGGGCACGACCGTGACGTCGTGCCCGTGCTCGGTGAACAGCCGGAGCAGCGAGCACGCCTTGTAGGCGGCGATGCCGCCACTCACCCCGAGGACGACGCGCATCGGCTGCTCCGGACCCTTCGGGGTGCTCAGGCCTCGGTGGGCGTCGAGGTCAGCAGGCCCTCGTTGATCTCGCGCAGCGCGATCGACAGCGGCTTCTCGTGGACCTCGGTCTCGACGAGCGGGCCGACGTAGTCGAGCAGGCCCTCCTGCAGCTGGGAGTAGTAGGCGTTGATCTGACGGGCGCGCTTGGCGGAGTAGATGACGAGCGCGTACTTCGAGTCGGCGGCGGTCAGGAGGTCGTCGATCGGCGGGTTGGTGATGCCGATGGGAGCAGCCTGGGTACCGGACACAGTGATCTCGTTTCGTTGGTTTCAGCGGGCTTGAGGTGTGTGCCGCGACGTCGACGGCGGTGCGGTCGTATGCCGTCGGCTGGCACACATCACGTCGGGACTCACCGGTCGGTGCGTCCCGATCTCATCAATGATACGAGTTCTTCGCTGGCCCGACGAACATCGTCGTTGACGATGACCTCGTCGAACTCGCTCTGGGCCGCCATCTCGCCCCGTGCGGTGGACAGGCGCCGCTCGCGCTCGGCCTCGTCCTCGGTGCCGCGGCCGACGAGCCGGCGCACCAGCTCGTCCCAGCTCGGCGGTGCGAGGAAGACGAAGAGTGCCTCGGGCCACGTGTCGCGCACCTGGCGCGCGCCCTGCAGGTCGATCTCGAGCAGGGCGTCGCGGCCCTCGCGGATGACACGCTCGACCGGACCCCGCGGCGTGCCGTACTTGGCGGCGCCGTGGACGACGGCGTACTCGAGGAACTCCCCCGCCTCGACCAGACGGTCGAACTCGTGGTCGTCGACGAAGTGGTAGTGCACCCCGTCGACCTCGCCCGGTCGCGGTCGGCGGGTCGTCATCGAGACGGAGAACCAGACGCCCGGGAAGTGCGTGCGCACGTAGGCCGCGATGGTGCCCTTGCCGACCGCGGTGGGGCCGGCGAGCACCGTGAGCCGACCACGCCGGGGGGCTGCTGCGTCGTGCTGGGGCTCCGCGGGCGACGTCGGGTCAGCCGACATCACGGCTTCTCGAAGCGGTGGAGCAGGGCTGCGACCTGGTTGGCCCCGAGCCCACGCACGCGTCGCGACTCGGCGATGCCGACCTCGGCCATGATCGCCTTGGCGCGGACGCGGCCGACGCCGGGCATCGACTCGAGCAGCTCGGTGACCTTCATCTTGCCGATGACCGGGTCGGCCTTGCCGTCCTCGAGGACCTCGGAGAGCGAGCCGCTGGAGTACTTGAGCCGGTTCTTGACCGCTGCTCGCTCCCGACGTGCGGCTGCAGCCTTCTCGAGTGCTGCGGCCCGTTGCTCAGGGGTGAGCGGTGGAAGCGCCACGGTCTTCGGTCTCCTCGCTGCCTGCGGGGAGCGCCCTGCGCCCCCTGCCGTTCTTCACGTCTCGCGTGTTGTCTCCGCCGAACCTAGCGATCCGGCGGTGCGCGCCGCAACGCGGGGGCCGTGCCGGGACACCTCCCGCTGCCCTCCTGCCGCCCTCCCGCTGCCGTTCAGCCGACGTTCGGACGCCGCTCAGCTGCCGAGGTCGATCCCGCACGTCTCCTTGGCATGGGTCTCGATCCGCTTGGCCGAGCTCTCGAAGCCCTCCATGTGCTTCGTCAGCTCCGTGAGGTCGGGCTTGGCCACCGTGAACTTCGCGGCGAGGACCCGCAGCGAGGCCCAGTCGGTCCTGACCTCCTCGGGGGCACTCGCCTCGACCGTGGTGATGGTGGCGACGAAACGCGCCGCCGAGGCAGGGTCCTTGAGGGTCGCGCCCGCATCCTTCCAGTCCGCCTCGGCGGCCGTCAGGGCGTCGCAGTAGGAACCGGTCGACCCCGACGAGCAGGCCGCGACCGAGGTCGCCGTGAGGAGCAGCGCGAGGGCCACCGAAGGGCCCTTGCGCAGGGCGGTCGTTCGCATCACCACACCGTATGCCGTGTCGTCGGCGACGTCCTGCGACTACCCGAGGCAGCGCGCTGCCCGGGTCCGATGGTCAGGAGATGTCGAGGTTGCAGGTCGCCTTGGCGTGCGCCTCGATCTTCGTGCTCGAGGCATCCATCTTCGCGGTCGCCGCGGAGACGGCGCTCTTGTCGCCCGACGCCGCCGCGTCGACGAAGGCGATGAGGTCGCCCCAGGCCTGCTTGACCTCGTCCGGCGCGGCGGCCTCGATCTTCTGGAGCACCACCTTGCCCTGCTCCAGGGCGGCCTTGTCGCTGATCTTCGACGACATCGACTCGAGCTCCTTCTGCCCGGACTCGAGCGCCGCGCAGTAGGCGGAGTCGGCCGCTGCCGAGGCGCTCGTCGTGGTGCTCGACGCCGACGAGGACGCCGACGAGGACGCCGACGAGGACGCCGACGAGGACGCCGACGCGGTGCTGCCGGCTGTCGAGGACGGCTGGGTGCTGGAGCCGCACGCGGTGGCGAGCGGGATCGTCGCGGTGAGGGCGACGGTGGCGAGCAGTCGGCGTGCGCGTCGAGTGTGCGTCATGCCACAACGCATACCCGGCTGGGAACTTCCTGTGACACGGGTGGGAGCGTCAGTGCGCTCTCAGCGTCTCCGCGACCTGCGCCGTCCGGGACACGAGCCGGCTCGGCTCGGGGCCGGCACCGAGGATCTCGCGGCTCGACGACGCGAGCACCTGGCCACGGGCCGCACCGAAGGTCGTGGCGAGCGACTCGATCGTGCCGCCCTGGGCACCGAAGCCCGGGGCGAGCACCGGCGTCGCGGCACTCACGAGGTCGAGCCCGAGGTCGTGCACGGCACCGCCGACCGTGGCACCGATGACGAGTCCGATGCTGCCCAGCTCGCCGCGGCCTCGCGCGGCGGCGTTGTCACCCGCAGCGCCCTCGACGACGGACGCAGCGACGGACCGGCCGTCGCGCACCGCGTGCTGGACGGTCGCGCCTTCGGGGTTCGACGTCAGTGCGAGGACGAAGAGCCCGCGCCCCGTCTGCTCGGCGAGGTCGATCGCGGGCCGGAGCGACTCGTAGCCGAGGTACGGGCTGACGGTGAGCGCGTCCGGAGGGGCGACGGCGTCCGGGCCCAGGTAGGCCTCGGCGTAGGCACCCATGGTCGAGCCGATGTCGCCGCGCTTCGCGTCGAGGATCGTCAGCGTCGCGGCCTCGCTCAAGTCGGTCAGCACGCGCTCGAGCACGGCCAGGCCCCGACTGCCGAAGACCTCGAAGAAGGCGGACTGCGGCTTGACTGCGGCGACCCGGCCGGCGAACGCCTCGACGCAGGTCAGGGCGAAGCGCTCGAGGCCGGCGACGTCGTAGGACAGGCCCCACGACTCGACGAGCGCTCGATGGGGGTCGATGCCCACACAGAGCGGGCCGTGGGTCGCCATGGCGTCCTGGAGGCGGGCTCCGAAGGCCTGGGTCATCGTTCGGTCTCCGTTCACGGTCGGGTGGCTCAGCGGCCGTGGGCCACGGCGACGGCGTCGGTGAAGCGCTCGAAGCCCTTGGCGTCGAGCAGCTCGCAGAGCTCGCGCAGGACACGGACCGGCGCCGACGGGTCGTTGAAGACGGCGGTGCCGACCTGGATCGCGCTCGCGCCGGCGGCGACGAGCTCGAGGGCGTCACGGCCGGTACGCACGCCCCCGACGCCGATGATCGGCACGGTGGGGATGCGGCCCTCGAACATCGCCTGACGCACCTGCCAGATGGCCCGCACCGCGACCGGTCGGATGCCGGGTCCCGACAGGCCGCCGGTGACCCCGCCGAGCTGCGGACGCATCCGGTCGGTGTCGATGACCATGCCGAGCAGGGTGTTGATCATCGTCAGGCCGTCGGCGCCCGCCTTGACGCAGGCGGCCGCGATGGCGGTGATGTCGGTGACGTCCGGGCTCAGCTTGGCGAACACCGGGATGTCGCGCGGGAGCTGCTCGCGCACCAGGGCGATGACCTTGGCCGAGGCGAGCGGGTCGCAGGCGAAGACGAGGCCGCGGTTGGCGACGTTGGGACACGAGATGTTCACCTCGACGCCGATGACGGCCTCGAAGGCCCGGCTGGCGCGCAGCGTGGCTGCGACGTGGGCGTACTCGGTGCTCGAGCTGCCGGCGATCGAGGGCAGCACGCGCGCGCCGACGGACTGGAGCCATGGCAGGTCCTCGTCGACGAACGCCTCGATGCCCGGGCCCTGCAGGCCGATCGAGTTGAGCATCCCCGATGGCGTCTCGGCCATGCGGGGGGTGCCACGGCCGGACCGCGGGTCGGCCATGACGGACTTGGTGACGAAGGCGCCGAGGTCGGCGACGTCGAAGAAGCGGTGCAGCTCCCTGCCGTTGGCCGCGCAGCCCGAGGCGGTCATGAGCGGGTTGGGCAGCCGGTGGCCGCCCCCGAGGTCGACGGAGAGGTCCACCATCAGTGGCCACCCACCTTCGGGGCGCCGACGGCATCGTCGGGGACGCGGGCATGGCCTCCGTCGAAGGCGTCCCAGCGGACGCGGTCGCCGCGGAAGACGGGCCCCTCGACGCACGAGCGCACCATCCGGGTGCGTCCGTCGGAGCCGACGACCGGCATGACGCACGTCATGCAGACGCCGACACCACAGGCCATGGACTCCTCGACGGCGACCTGTGCGACGGCGTCGTGCGCCTGGGCGACCCGGGTGATCGACTCGAGCATCCCCATCGGGCCGCAGCCGTAGACGACACCCGCCTTCGTGCGCTCGATGATCTCGGGCAGCGGGTCGCTGACCCAGCCCCGCTGACCGACCGAGCCGTCATCGGTCGTCACCGTGACGCCGTCGCAGCTGCGCCGGGCCTCGACGACGCCGAAGAGACGGTCCTCGCTCGCAGCACCCAGGACCATCTCGACGTGGCAGCCGCGCTCGCGCAGCTCGGCCGCGAGCCAGAAGAGCGGTGCGCTGCCGTAGCCGCCGCCGACGAGGACGCAGGCCACGGGGTCGGTCGGCAGCGGGAACGCCTTGCCGAGCGGGCCGACGACGTCGATCGTGTCGTGCGGCGCGCGGTCGACGATCCACCGGGTGCCGGTGCCGACGGCCGAGACGACGATCTCGACCGTGCCGCCGTAGGTGCTGCTCGGGCTGACCTTGTGGATCGAGAAGGACCGGCGCAACAGGGTGCCGGACGTCTCGCCGCCGACGGCGAGCGCGACGAACTGACCCGGGCGGGCCAGCTCGGCGACGCCGGGGGCGACGAGGGTGAGGTGCTGGTACGCGCCGACCCGCCGGGTCGCGATGACCTCCGCGACCTCCTGCGTCACCCGGGCGCGCAGCTGGCGCTCGCTCATGCGGTCGCTCCAGCCGTCGCCGTCGCCGTAGCCGTGGCCGATGCCGGCGCGGTGGACGGCGCCGCTGCCGTGCCGCGACCGTAGAGGTCGAGGTCGCGCGCGTGGTCCTGCAGCGACTTGACGCGGATCTCCTCCGTGAGCCCCGCCTCGATGCCGAGCACGGCGGCGGCGAGCGTCGCGATGGTCGTGATGATCGGCTTGTCGGCGCTCGTCGTGGCCGCGCGGATCGCGTAGCCGTCGGCACGTGCGTCCTGGCCCGACGGCGTGTTGACGACCATCTGCACGGTGCCCTCGCGGATGAGGTCGACGATCGACTTCTCCCCCGGGGCGTCACCGTCGCGCTCGGTGATCTTGCGGACCAGCGTCGCGGGGATGCCGTTGCGCTTGAGCACCGCGGCCGTGCCACTCGTCGCGAGGATGGTGAAGCCGAGGTCGACGAGGCGCTTGACCGGGAAGAGCATGGCGCGCTTGTCCCGGTTGGCCACCGACACGAAGATCGCCCCGGAGCGCGGCAGCGCCGACCCACCGCCCTGCTGGGCCTTGGAGAAGGCCGAGCCGAAGTCGACGTCGATGCCCATGACCTCGCCCGTCGAGCGCATCTCCGGGCCGAGGAGCGAGTCGACCGCGACGCCCTCCTTGGTGCGGAAGCGCTTGAAGGGCAGCACCGCCTCCTTGCACGAGACGGGAGCGTGGTCGGGCATCCGTCCGCCGTCGCCGGTCGGGGGCAGCATGCCCTCCTCGCGCAGCTCCTTGATCGTGGCGCCGAGCATGACCCGGGCCGCGGCGCTCGCGATGGGCACGCCCGTCGCCTTGGCGACGAACGGCACCGTGCGCGACGCCCGGGGGTTGGCCTCGATGACGTAGAGGATGTCCTGGGCCAGCGCGAACTGGACGTTCATGAGGCCGCGGACGCCGATGCCCTCGGCGAGCTTGCGCGTCGCGACGCGCACGCGCTCGAGCTCACCGTCGCCGAGCGTGGCGGGCGGCAGCGTGCACGAGCTGTCGCCCGAGTGGATCCCGGCCTCCTCGACGTGCTCCATGATCCCGCCGAGGTACATGTCCTCGCCGTCGAAGAGCGCGTCCACGTCGATCTCGATCGCGTCGTCGAGGAAGCGGTCGATGAGGATCGGGTGGTCGGGCGAGGCCTCGGTCGCCTTCTCGACGTAGGTCACGAGGGAGTCGTCGTCGTAGACGATGACCATGCCGCGACCGCCGAGCACGTAGGACGGGCGCACGAGCACCGGGTAGCCGATCTCGCGCGCGACGACGAGGGCCTCGTCCGAGCTGTAGGCCGTGCCGTGCTTCGGGGCGATGAGGCCCGCCCGGGCCAGCACCTGGCCGAAGGCACCACGGTCCTCGGCGAGGTGGATCGCGCTCGGCGACGTGCCGACGATGGGCACCCCCTCGTCCTCGAGCGCCTGCGCGAGTCCGAGCGGCGTCTGACCGCCGAGCTGCACGATGACGCCTGCGATCGGCCCGGCCTGGCTCTCGGCGTGGATGACCTCGAGGACGTCCTCGAGCGTCAGCGGCTCGAAGTAGAGACGGCTGCTCGTGTCATAGTCGGTCGAGACCGTCTCGGGGTTGCAGTTGACCATGACCGTGTCGAATCCCTTGTCGCGCAAGGAGAACGACGCGTGCACGCAGGAGTAGTCGAACTCGACACCCTGCCCGATGCGGTTCGGTCCCGAGCCGAGGATGATGACGGCCGGACGCTCGCGCTGCGCGACCTCGGTCTCCTCGTCGTACGAGCTGTAGTGGTAGGGCGTCGTCGCGGCGAACTCGGCCGCGCACGTGTCGACGGTCTTGTAGACCGGGCGCACCCCGAGGGCGTGGCGCACGCCGCGGACCACGGCCTCCGGCATACGCCGGACGGAGGCCACCTGGGCGTCGCTGAAACCGTGGCGCTTGACGAGGCGGAGCAGCTCCGGCGTCAGCTGGGGGGCGTCGGCGAGCATCGTCGCGACGTCGTTGATCAGCGCGATCTGGTCGAGGAACCACGGGTCGATGCCGGTGGCGTCGTGGACCTCCTCGACGCTGCACCCGCCGCGCAGCGCCTGCTGCACGAGCACGATGCGGCCGTCGGTCGGGATCCTGGCCTCCTCGAGCGCTCGCTCGGCGGCGGCCTTGGTGATCTCGCCGTCCCAGTGGAAGCTCGCTCCCTTCTTCTCGAGCGAGCGCAGGGCCTTCTGCAGCGCCTCGGTGAAGTTGCGCCCGATCGCCATCGCCTCGCCGACCGACTTCATCGTCGTCGTCAGCGTCGGGTCGGCCGCCGGGAACTTCTCGAAGGCGAAGCGCGGCACCTTGACGACGACGTAGTCGAGCGACGGCTCGAAGCTCGCCGGGGTCTCGCGGGTGATGTCGTTGGGCACCTCGTCGAGCGTGTAGCCGATGGCCATCTTCGCCGCGATCTTGGCGATCGGGAAGCCAGTCGCCTTGGAGGCCAGCGCGCTCGACCGCGAGACGCGCGGATTCATCTCGATGACGATGATGCGTCCGTCGTCGGGGTTGACGGCGAACTGGATGTTGCAGCCGCCGGTGTCGACGCCGACCTCACGGATGACGGCGATGCCGATGTCGCGCAGCCGCTGGTACTCGCGGTCGGTGAGCGTCAGGGCCGGCGCGACGGTGATCGAGTCACCCGTGTGCACGCCCATGGGGTCGAGGTTCTCGATGGAGCAGACGACGACGACGTTGTCGGCGTGGTCACGCATGACCTCGAGCTCGTACTCCTTCCAGCCGAGGATCGACTCCTCGAGGAGCACCTCGGTCGTGGGGCTGTACTGGAGCCCGGCACCGCCGAGGAGGCGCAGGTCGGCCTCGTCGTAGGCGAAGCCCGACCCGAGGCCGCCCATCGTGAACGACGGGCGCACGACAACCGGGTAGCCGAGCTCGTCCGCGGCCGCGAGCAGCTCGTCCATCGAGTGGCAGATGAGGGACTTGGCCGACTCGGCACCACACCGCTCGACGACGCCCTTGAACTTCTCGCGGTCCTCGCCGAGCTGGATCGCCTCGACGTTGGCCCCGATGAGCGGGCAGCCGTACTTCTCGAGAACTCCGTTCTCGTGCAACGAGATCGCGCAGTTGAGCGCCGTCTGCCCGCCGAGGGTGGCGAGGACGGCGTCGGGGCGCTCCTTGGCGATGATCGCCTCGACGACCTCGGGCGTGATCGGCTCGACGTAGGTGGCGTCGGCGAACTCGGGGTCGGTCATGATCGTCGCCGGGTTGCTGTTGACGAGGATGACGCGGATGCCCTCCTCGCGCAGCACGCGGCAGGCCTGGGTGCCGGAGTAGTCGAACTCGCAGGCCTGGCCGATGACGATCGGCCCCGACCCGATGACGAGCACGCTCTGGATGTCGCTTCTCTTTGGCATGTTATTTGCTCCCTCCGGTCGCGGGTCCGGCGCTTGGTGTCGTCACGCCTTCCCTCCTCGGCTGGCTCGCTTCGCTCGCTTCGCTCGTCAGTCCAGGCGCGACGCGCGCCGGACCGTGTTCCATGAGCTCCACGAAGCGGTCGAAGAGGTAGGCGGCGTCGTGCGGGCCGGCCGCGGCCTCGGGGTGGTACTGCACGGAGTACGCGGGACGGTCGAGACACTCGAGCCCCTCGACGACGTCGTCGTTGAGGCACACGTGCGAGACACGGACGCGGCCGTATGCCGTGTCGCTGTCCTCGTCGAGGGGTGCGTCCACCGCGAAGCCGTGGTTGTGAGCGGTCACCTCGACCTTCCCGGTCGTGCGGTCCATGACCGGCTGGTTGATGCCGCGGTGGCCGTACTTCAGCTTGTACGTGCCGAAGCCGAGGGCGCGACCGAGCAGCTGGTTGCCGAAGCAGATGCCGAAGAACGGGATGCCGCGGTCGAGCACCTCACGCAGCAGCGCGACCTCGCGCTCGGCGGTGGCAGGGTCTCCGGGACCGTTGGAGAAGAAGACGCCGTCGGGGCCGGACTCCCCCACCGCCAGGACGTCGTCGATCGTCGCGGTGGCCGGCAGCACGTGCACCTCGATGCCGCGCTGGGCCATGAGCGCCGGGGTCATCGCCTTGATGCCGAGGTCGACGGCCGCGACGGTGAACCTCTTGTCGCCGACGGCCGGGACGGCATACGGCTCGGAGGTGGTGACCTCGGCGGCGAGCGCGGCCCCGGCCATCTGCGGGCTCGTGCGAACCGCCTCGAGCAGCTCGGCCTCGGGGCGCTCGGCGGCGTCACCGCTGAAGATGCCGACCCGCATCGCCCCGCGCTCGCGCAGGTGGCGGGTCAGGGCGCGCGTGTCGATGTCGCAGATGCCGACGACGCCCTGGTCGACGAGCTCGTCCTCGAGGTCGCGCGTGGCGCGCCAGTTCGACGCCCGGATGGCGGGGTCGCGCACGACGTAGCCGGCGACCCAGATGCGGCTGCTCTCGTCGTCCTCGGTGTTGACGCCCGTGTTGCCGACGTGCGGCGAGGTCATGACGATGACCTGCCGGTGGTAGCTCGGGTCGGTCAGCGTCTCCTGGTAGCCCGTCATGCCGGTGGAGAAGACGGCCTCGCCGACGGTCTGGCCCAGTGCACCGTAGGACGACCCGTGGAAGGTGCGGCCGTCCTCGAGCACGAGGGTCGCCGCCACGCGGGTGCGTCTGGGCCACCCGTCACGGGTGGGCACGGTCAGGGGGGTCTGGGTGGTCACAGGTCTGCTCCCGAGGTCGTCGCGTTCGTCAGTTCTCGTCGGGTGCCCGCGCCGTTGCGGACGTCGTGGGTGACGCGCCCCGCGTGGACCGTCGCGAGGACGGCTCCGTGCAGGGTGCGCCCGTGCCACGGGTTGTTGCGCGAGCGGCTGCGGCTCGCGGCGGCGTCGACCGTGACCTCGCGGTCGGGGTCGACGAGGGTGATGTGGGCGGGGCTGCCGACGGCGAGCTCCCTTCCCTGGTGGGCGAGCCCGCCGATCCGTGCCGGCGCGGTCGACATGACCCGTGCCACGTCGGCCCAGTCGAGCAGGCCGGTTCGCACCATGACGTCGCTGACGACCGAGAGGGCCGTCTCGAGGCCGAGCATCCCGAAGGCCGCGTCGACGAAGGCGTGCTCCTTGTCGTGAAGAGCGTGGGGGGCGTGGTCGGTGGCGACCGCGTCGATGGTGCCGTCGGCCAGGGCCGCGCGCAGGGCCTCGACGTCCTCGGTCGGGCGCAGCGGCGGGTTGACCTTGTAGACGGGGTCGTAGCCGAGCAGGAGGTCGGTCGTCAGCACGAGGTGGTGGGGCGTGACCTCGGCGGTGACGTCGATGCCCTGCGCCTTCGCCCAGCGGATGACCTCGACGGTCCCGGCGGTCGAGACGTGCGCGACGTGGATGCGGGATCCGGTGTGTCGGGCCAGCATGACGTCACGCGCGACGATCGACTCCTCGGCGATGCCGGGCCAACCGGGCAGGCCGAGCCGACCGGAGACCTCGCCCTCGTGGCAGCAGGCCTCGCGGCCCGCGAGGCGCGGGTCCTGCGCGTGCTGGCTGACGACGCCGCCGAAGGGCTTGATGTACTCGAGTGCCCGGCGCATGATCCGCGCGTCGTGCACGCAGTGGCCGTCGTCGCTGAAGACACGCACCTTCGCCCGCGAGCGGGCCATGAGACCGAGCTCGGCGAGCTCGGCGCCCTCGAGGCCCTTGGTCACGGCGCCGACGGGGACCACCTCGGTGAGCCCGCACGCGCGCCCGAGGTCGAGCACGCGTTCGGCGGCCTCGGCGGTGTCGGTGACGGGGCTCGTGTTGGCCATGGCGAAGACGGCGGTGAAGCCGCCGGCGGCAGCGGCCGCCGAGCCGGTGGCGATCGTCTCGGCATCCTCGCGGCCCGGCTCGCGCAGGTGCACGTGCAGGTCGACGAGGCCGGGAAGTGCGACGAGGCCGTCGGCGTCGAGCACCTCGGCGTCCGAGGGCACCGAGACCGAGCCGACCTCGGTGATGACGCCGTCCTCGACGAGCAGGTCGGCCTGGTCGGCACCGAGCAGCCGGGTGCCGCGGATCACGAGGCGGGTCATCGGACGGCTCCTTCGGTGGCACTGGCGGGCATGGGCGCGGGCGTGTCCTCGCCGGCGAGCAGGTGGTAGAGCACGGCCATCCGGACCGCGACGCCGGCCGAGACCTGGTCGAGCACGACCGACTGCGGGGAGTCGGCCGCCTCGGGTGCGATCTCGAGGCCGCGGTTCATCGGGCCGGGGTGGAGCACGAGGACGTCGTCGTTGCGGGCGACGAGGCGCTCCAGCCGGTCGCGCGTCAGGCCGTAGCCGACGGTGTACTCGCGCGCCGTCGGGAAGTAGCCACCGCTCATCCGCTCGCGCTGGACGCGGAGCATCATGACGGCGTCGACGGGCCCGTGCTCGCCCTCACCGTCGAGGACGGGGTCGAGGTCCCAGCTCGTCGCGAAGCCGTCGGCCGCGCTCCACGCCCCGATGCCGCTCGGCATGAGCGTCGGCGGCGCGACGACCGTGACGCGGGCGCCGAGCGTCTTGAGCGTGATGACGTTGCTGCGGAAGACGCGGGAGTGGGTCAGGTCGCCGACGATGACGACGTGCTTGCCGTCGAGGTCACCGAGCCGGGTGCGCAGCGTGTACGCATCGAGCAGGGCCTGCGTCGGGTGCTCGTGGGTGCCGTCGCCCGCGTTGATGACGCTGCAGCGCACCCACTGCGCGACCTGGTGGCAGGCACCGGACGCGTGGTGCCGGATGACGAGCGCGTCGACCGCCATGGCGTCGACGGTCATCGCCGTGTCGCGGAGGCTCTCGCCCTTGCTCGTCGAGGAGCCCTTGGCCGAGAGGTTGATGGTGTCGGCCGACATCCACTTGCCCGCGATCTCGAACGAGCTGCGGGTGCGGGTCGAGTCCTCGAAGAAGAAGTTGATGACCGTGCGCCCGCGCAGGGTCGGCACCTTCTTGACCTCGCGTCGCTGGAGGTCGTGCATCGAGGCCGCGGTCTCGAGGATGTCCTCGACCTCGGCGCGGCTGAGGTCGGCGGAGGAGATGAGGTGCTTGGTCATCGCGCGTCACCCCCGCTGATCCGCACGATGTCGAGGCCGTCGACCTCGGCGACCCGGACGTGCACCCGCTCGGCGCTCGAGGTCGGCAGGTTCTTGCCGACGTGGTCGGCGCGGATCGGCAGCTCGCGGTGGCCCCGGTCGACGAGCACGGCGAGGCGCACGGCGCGGGGTCGACCGAGCTCGGAGAGCGCGTCGAGGGCGGCGCGGATGGTGCGCCCGGAGTAGAGGACGTCGTCGACGAGGACGACGACCTGGTCGTCGATGCCGCCGGCCGGGATGCGCGAACGATGAGCCGTGCGCACCGGGTTGCGGCGCAGGTCGTCGCGGTGGAGCGTGATGTCGAGCTCGCCGACGGGCACCGCGGTCCCCTCGACCTCCTCGATGCAGGCCGCCAGGCGGCGGGCGAGCGGGACCCCGCGCGAGGGGATGCCGAGGAGGACGAGCCCCTCGCTGCCCTTGTTGCGCTCGAGGATCTCGTGACCGATGCGCCGCAGCGCCCGGGAGATGTCTCCCTCGCTCATGACGTCGCGAGCGTCCTCAGGGATGCTCGAGCGGTCCGTCGATGACTGGTCAGGTGCGCTCAGGTCAGGGCAGGGCATCGCCGCTGGACCTCCTTCCCCGCCTCACAGGACGGTGGTTAAAGGATGTCTACGGCGCCGAGTGTAACGTCCGGCTCACGACGCCCCGACACCGCGCCACACCGTGAGAACGTCCCGAACGGTCGCAACGACGGGTCCGTCCGTGACCCGGACCCCGATCGTCCGCCACCGCGGCTAGCCTCCGAGGGTGTCGATCACCTGGGCCGGGGCCCTCTCCTGGCGGCTGCAGCAACAGCTCCTCGATCCCGTGGGCGGAGGGTCGGTCGCCGAGGTCGTGCGGCGGCTCGGGGCCGTCCCGGCCAAGGAGGAGCGGCTCGCCGAGCTCACCGTGCGCCTCCGGCGCGCTCGGTCACGCCCCCACGAGGTGGCCCGGGCGCTCGTCGACGGTCGCCTCGTCAAGGTGTACGCGTTCCGCGGGGGCACCCACTACCTCACCCCGGAGGACGGCGGCGCCTACCTCGCGCTGCGCGCGGCCGGCCGTCAGTGGGAGCGGAAGAGCTGGCAGGAGTACTACCGGCTCGGCCCGAAGGACTGGCCGGGGTTCCGCGCTGCCGTGCGCGAGGCCCTCGCCGACGGGCCGCTCACCGTCGCCGAGCTCGGCTCGGCCGTGACCCGGGGCTCCGCCTACCGCCACCTACGCCCCGTCTTCGACGAGGGAGCCGTCACCCTCAGCAAGGCACTGACGTGGCAGGGCGACATGGGGTTCGGGCCGCCACGCGACGGACGGGCGACGTTCCAGGGGCTCGAAGCCAACCCCCGGTGGGCGGGCGTGTGGGACCTCGCTGCGGCGGGCCCGCACGCCGTCCGCGCCTACCTCCACGCGTACGGCCCCGCGACGCCCGAGCACGTCCACTACTGGCTCGGCGACGGCCTCAGCGCCGGACGCCGGCGGATCGACGGCTGGCTGGCGGACCTGCGCGAGCACCTCGAGCCCGTCGAGGTCGCGGGCGGGACAGCGTATGTGCTCGCGGAGGACGCCGACAGCCTGCGCGCGGCCCAGCCGACGGACGCCGTGCGGCTGCTCCCCGGCCACGACCCGTGGGTCATGGGCGCAGGCACGAAGGACGCGCATGTCGTGCCCCCGGCGTTGCGCCCCGCGGTGACGCGGGGAGCCGACGTCGTCCTGCGCGGCGGGGTCGTGTGCGGCACGTGGTCGGTCGTCCGCGGAGAGCTGCGGGTCGCGTGGGCCGCCGGTCACGGATCGCCCCCGAGCACCGCGCTCGACGAGGAGGCCGCGCGGTTGGGCGAGGTCCTCGGGCGCTCGCTCGAGCCGGTCGTGACGACCGCCTGACCGACCCTGACCGACCCTGACCGACCCTGACCGACCCCGACCGACGGGGCAGCGACGGCGAAGGGCACCCACCGGCCGCGGTGGGTGCCCTTCGATCGCAGGGGCGTGCGCCGCTGCGTCAGACGATGGTGGCCTTGACCTCGGCGATGCGCGCGAGCAGTCCGTTGACGAAGGCCGGCGACTCGTCCGTCGAGAGGTCGGTGGCGAGCGCCACGGCCTCGGAGATCGCCACGCCGTCGGGGATCTCGTCGTTCCAGAGGACCTCCCACGCGCCGAGGCGCAGGATCGTGCGGTCGACGGCAGGCATCCGGTCGAGGGTCCAGCCCTGGCTGTAGTCGGTCAGCGCGGCGTTGATGTCGTTCCAGCGCCCGACGACGCCGCGCACGAGGTCCGCGGTGTACGGGTTGTTCGCGGCCCGCGACTCGCGGTCGCCGAGGCGCTCGTCGAGGAGCGTCTCGGCGTTGAGGCCGCGCTGGTCCGCCTCGAAGAGGATGTCGAGCGCCCGGGTACGGGCCTTGCTGCGTGCTGCCAAGGGAATTCGCGTCCGCTCAGTCGTTGACTCGGCCGAGGTACGACCCGTCGCGGGTGTCGACCTTGACGCGGGTGCCGGACTCGAGGAAGAGCGGCACGTTGATCTGGGCGCCGGTCTCGAGGGTGGCCGGCTTGGTGCCGCCGGTCGAGCGGTCGCCCTGCAGGCCCGGCTCGGTGTGCGTGATCTCGAGGACGACCGACGCGGGCAGCTCGACGTAGAGCGGCAGGCCCTCGTTGGTGGCGACGAGCGCGTTCTGGTTCTCGAGGAGGTAGTTGGCGGCGTCGCCGACGACGGTCTCCGACACGTTGAGCTGGTCGTAGGTGTCGGTGTCCATGAAGACGAAGTCGGTGCCGTCCTTGTAGAGGTACTGCATCGTCCGCTTGTCGACGTTGCTCGTCTCGACCTTGGTACCGGCGTTGAACGTCTTGTCGACGACCTTGCCCGAGAGGACGGCCTTGAGCTTGGTGCGCACGAACGCAGGGCCCTTGCCGGGCTTCACGTGCTGGAACTCGACGACGGACCAGAGCTGTCCCTCGATGTTGAGCACCATGCCGTTCTTCAGGTCGTTGGTCGAAGCCATCGTCACAAACCACTTTCGTATGCCGGCCGGTCGGGGCGCGCGCCTCTGGGCACGCCGGATCGCCGGGCGTTCACTGTCTTGGGGAGTTGCCGCACGAGTCTAGCCGGGACGCCACCCGATCGCGGAATCGCGCACACCCGTCGCCGTCCTCGCCGGTGTACGCTGACCCGTTCCCCCGCCCGCAACGCACCGAGCAGGTCGCCACCCACCGCCTCGAAGTCCCGGTGAGTCTGCACCTTCTCGGCGTGCTGCCCTGCACGGAAGGCTGCTGCGCGTGACGTCGCTCGACTCCGAACTCGCCCGGGAGCAGGCCTACCTCGACGACGCGCGGGAGCAGCTGGCCCGGATGCGCCGGCTCGCGGAGTCGCTCGACGCGTCGAAGGCGAGCGATGCGATCTCGGGCGAGGTCCTCGGCTGGGTGCTGGCCCGACGCATCGCGTCGCTGCAGGACGACCCGCGCACGACCCTCTTCTTCGGCCGGATCGACCTCGACCCCACGGACGGGCCGGCGGAGCAGTTCCACATCGGCCGACGGCACGTCTCCGACGAGGCGGGCGACCCCGTCGTCGTCGACTGGCGCGCCCCGATCTCGACCGCGTTCTACCGGGCGTCGCCGCTCGAGCCGATGGACGTCGTGCTGCGGCGTCGGTTCGGCGTCGACAGGGGTCGCCTCACCGCCCTCGAGGACGAGCACCTGCGCGAGCCCGATCAGTCCGGCTCGCCGGCAGGCTCGCTCCTCGCGGCCGAGATCGAGCGCCCCCGCACCGGTCCGATGCGCGACATCGTCTCGACGATCCAGCCGGAGCAGGACGAGATCGTCCGCAGCGACGTGGCCGTGAGTGTCTGCGTGCAGGGTGCGCCGGGCACGGGCAAGACGGCCGTCGGGCTGCACCGTGCTGCGTGGCTGCTCTACTCCTTCCGCGACCGCCTGGACCGCTCCGGTGTGCTCGTCGTCGGCCCCAACCGCGCCTTCCTCGACCACATCGGCGCCGTCCTGCCGTCGCTCGGCGAGGTGCGAGTCGGCCACGCGACGATCGAGAGCCTGCTCGACCACGGCCGGGTGCGCGCCGAGGAGACGGCCGACGTCGCCGCCCTCAAGGGCGACCCGCGCCTCGCGTCGGTGCTGCGCCGGGCCGTCTGGTCGAGCATCGTGCGCCCCACGGAGGCGGTCATCGTACCGCGCGGTGTGCGCAAGTGGCGCGTGCCGGCCTCCGAGGTGGCCGACATCCTCGACGAGCTGGCCGCCCGCGGCGTGCGCTACTCCGCCGCACGCGACCTCCTCCCCCAGCGGCTCGCGCACCACGTCCTGCTCGAGATGGAGCGCGCCGGCGAGGCGCCCGACGACCGCGTGCAGGACGCCGTCGCCAGGTCGGCCGCCGTCAAGACGTACGTCTCGTCCGTCTGGCCCGCGCTCGACCCGCAGGGGGTGCTGAACCGGTTGTGGTCCGACGCCGACGCGCTGCGGGCCGCTGCCGGCGACGACCTGACCGACGCGGAGCAGTCGATGCTGCTGTGGGACAAGCCGGCCCGCACCAAGGGCGCCGCCCGCTGGTCGCGGGCCGACATGGCCCTGCTCGACGAGCTCGACGACCTGCTGCGTCGCCTGCCGAGTCTCGGCCACGTCGTGCTCGACGAGGCGCAGGACCTCTCCCCCATGCAGCTGCGCGCCGTCGGCCGGCGGTGCTCGACGGGCTCGGTCACCGTCCTCGGCGACATCGCCCAGGGCACGACGCCGTGGGCGACCGCGTCCTGGGACGAGGCCATGCGTCACCTTGGCAAGGAGGACCACGACCTCGTCGTGCTCGACCGCGGCTTCCGGGTCCCGGCCGTCGTCATCGAGTACGCCGCGCGCCTGCTGCCCGTCATGGCGCCGGGCCTCGGCGCACCGGTGTCGGTGCGCGACAACCCCGGACGGCTCGAGATCCGACCCGCAGCGGCGGGCGAGCTCGACGTCGAGGTCGTGCGGGCGGTCGAACGCGCTGCGAGCGCTGCCGGCTCGGTCGGCGTCATCGCGCCGGACACCGACGTCGACCGGGTCTCGGCCGCCCTCGCGGCTGCCAGTGTCTCCCACGGCCGGCTCGACCGCGACCACGGCGACGACGAGGACCACCAGGTCGAGGTCGTGCCGGCCAGCGTCGCCAAGGGTCTGGAGTTCGACCGCACCATCGTCGTCGAGCCGGCCGCGATCGCCGCGGCCGAGCCCGACGAGCGCACCGGACTGCGGCGCCTCTACGTCGTGCTGACCCGAGCGGTCTCGGAGCTGACGATCGTGCACGCCGAGCCGCTCCCCGAGGCGCTCGGCGCTGCCTGACGCGGGCTCAGCCGAGCCCCTGGTGGGCCGCCCACCTCTCAGCGGCCCGGTCCGCGGCGGCCGCGACGAGTGCAGCGAGCTCGGGGCGGTCCGGCACGGTGAACGACACGTAGGCCCCGCGCCCGCCCTCGACGGGTCGGCCGTACGCCTTGGCCGCGAGGTGGCCGTCAGGGAGCATCCGGACGTTGAGGGTGTCGAGCCGGAACTCCTGACCCCGGCGGGAGTCGTTCCAGCGCAGCAGCTCCGGGATCGTCACGTTGATCGCCATCGCACTGACGACGAGCTCCTCGTTGTCACTCATGGCATCAGGCTCCCACTCGTCCCGGTCTGATCGCGGTCAGACGCCGATCGTCAGCGCCGCGGTGTAGCCGGACGACGCGCTGCCCGACATCGTCGCGAGCTGGTGGATGCCACCGTCGTCACCGAAGACGTTGTCGCGCTGGAGACTGACCTGTGAGAGGTTGCCGACGCTCTGCTCGTAGCCGGTCGTGGAATAGACCGCCTCGCAGGTGGCCTGGGGCAGGGCGATCTGTGACGTCTTGACGATGGGGCCGCTCGACGTCGCGTCGCTCACCTTCGAGTAGACCTCGAAGTGGATGTGCGGCCAGCGCCCCGCGTAGCAGGCCGGGAAGATCGACGTGAAGGTCGCCGTGCCCGACTCGTCGGTGGCCTGCACGCCGCGCAGGTAGTTCTCGTCGGCCGCGGCCTGGCTGTACATCGAGTAGTTGCCGTCGCGGTCACAGTGCCAGACGTAGACGGCGGCGCCGACGAGCGCCGAGCTCGTCGCGAGATCCTTCACCGTCAGCTTGACCGTGAGGGGCACTCCCTCGGCCGTCGTCGCCGACGAGCCGAAGCTGCTGCGGATGTCGCGGCGCACGATGCCCGAGTCGTCGAGGACGTTCTGGCCGTTGGAGCCGTCGCCCGGGTAGGGACCCGCGGTCTCGTCCGGCGCCTCGACGAGGTCGGCGTCGGCCGTGTCGCCGGAGGTGGCCATAGACGTCCCGGCTGCGGCACTCGTCGTGGACGCCGAGGACGTGCTCGCACTCGTCGAGCTGCTCGTCGCCGATCCGGTCGAGGCCGCGGACGGCGTCCCGGTGCTGCACGCCGCGAGCGCGCCGGCGACCCCGAGACCACCGAAGAGGGTCAGGGCACGACGCCGGTCGACGAGCGTCTGGAGGTCGTAGACGAGACCCCGGTCGTGGTCCTCGATCTCGTGGCCGTGCTCGTCGAGCCAATCGTGCGGAGGAGCCGAGGGAGTACGCGGTGCCATGGGCCGACCCTTTCGTCGCGGGACCCGGTGGTCCCTCCTGAGAAGACTCTGGGAGTCGCGTCCGTGCTGAGCCGTTGCGCCGTCTGTGCGGCCGCTGTGAGAGCGGCTGTCATCGAGGGGCACCCTCGGTCCCAGGCATCACGAACGCTCGTCCTGCGTCCACCGGCCGGGGTCGAGCGCACACTCCTTGACCCTGGAGGCGTCGGGCGTGTCGACCGTGGCGAGGTAGACGTACCACCTGCCGTCGTGCTGGGCGGCGAGGCGACAGGCCGTCGACCATCCCTTGAGCTCGAACACCGGTGACCGGGCCGGGATGAAGCCGGCCGAGTGCTCCGTGGCCTCCGGCAGCTCGGACTGGGTGAGCTCGTTGAGACTCGAGTAGGTGCACGAGACCCGGAAGACCTCCGGTCCGAGCTGGGCGGGTGCGAGCGCCTGCGGCCGATCAGGGCGCGAGCTGTAGGTGACGCCGTCGTGCACGACGAAGTCGGTGAAGTCGATGAGTGCGCGCTGCACCGGCGTGACCACCAGCGGCGGGCAGCCGGTCACCACGACGGTGGTCGCTGCCGGGGCCGCTGGCGGATGCCGGACCGGCTGCACGCATCCCGACAGCGCGCCCGCGGCGACGAGCACCGCGCCGCCGGCTGCAAGCCGCCCTGCGAGGGTCACGACAGCAACGTACGACGTCCGGAGTCGAGCCGGACCGCCAGCCTCGGGCTCAGTCACCACATCGTGACGGGGCGCCCGTCCGTGGCGTCAGACGAGGGCGCGCAGCGCCAGCAGGTAGGACTGCAGGCCGAAGCCGGCGACGGTGCCGGTCGCGACGCCCGCGACGACGGACGTGTGCCGGAACTCCTCGCGCGCGGCCGGGTTGCTCAGGTGCACCTCGACGAGGCTGCGACCGCTCGTCGTCACGATGGCACACGCGTCGCGGACGGCATACGAGTAGTGGGTGAAGGCGCCCGGGTTGAGCACGACGTCGGCGCCGACGTCGACGGCCTCGTGCAGCCAGTCGATGAGCTCGCCCTCGTGGTTGGTCTGGCGGCAGTCGGCGACGAGTCCGAGCTCGCGCGCCTCGCGCTGCACCGCGGCGTGGACGTCGTCGAGCGTGTCGGAGCCGTAGACCTCCGGCTCGCGGCTGCCGAGACGGTTCAGGTTGGGGCCCGACAGGACGAAGACCGTGGGTGCCGTCATGGCCGTGAGTCTAGTGAGCCCTCGCGTCGGGGCGCCGCGACACGAGGCCGTAGGCCGCCTGGAGCAGCGCGTCGTCAGGCCCGGCCAGACGGTTCGGCCGGCCCAACCCGTCGAGCACGACGAAACGCAGCGTCGAGCCCCGGGACTTCTTGTCGCGTCGCATCGCGGTGAGCAGCTCGTCCCAGCGCCCCGCGGCATACGTCGTCGGGAGGCCGAGCGACCCGAGGACCGAGCGGTGTCGAGCGACGAGCGCGTCGCCCTCGGGACCGGTCAGGTGACCGGTGAGGCGGGCGAGCTCGGCGACGTAGACCATGCCGACTCCGACTGCCTCGCCGTGCCGCCACGAGTAGTGCTCCACCTGCTCGATGGCGTGGCCGAAGGTGTGGCCGTAGTTGAGGATCTCGCGCAGCGAGCTCTCGCGCAGGTCCGCGGCGACGACCTCGGCCTTGACCCGGACGGCGCGCTCGATGAGCTCACGCAGGTGCGGGTTGGCGGCGCTGCGCGCCTGCTCCGCGTCGTCGGCGACGGCCATCTCCACGAGGTCGAGGATGACCGGATCGGCGATGAAGCCGCACTTGACGACCTCGGCCAGTCCCGCGACGAGGTCGGCCTCGGGCAGGGTCGAGAGGACGTCGACGTCGCAGAGCACCCCGGCCGGGGGGTGGAAGGCACCGACGAGGTTCTTGCCCTCGGCGGTGTTGATGCCGGTCTTGCCGCCCACGGCTGCATCGACCATCCCGAGCAGGGTCGTCGGTACCTGGACGACGCGCACGCCGCGCAGCCATGACGCCGCGACGAAGCCGGCGAGGTCGGTCACCGTGCCGCCTCCGACTCCCACGACGGCGTCGGTGCGGGTGAAGCCCGCCCGGCCCAGCTGGGCCCAGAGGGCTGCCGCGACCTCGGCCGTCTTGGCGGCCTCCGCGTCGGGCACCTCGGCGACGTGGACGGCATACCCCTGGCTCTCGAGGGCCGCGGTGAGACGCGAGGTCAGCTCCGGCAGCGTCGGGGGGTGGACGACGAGGACGCGCTCGACGTCGTCGCCGAGCAGGTGACCGACCCGGTCGAGGACGCCGGACCCGATGACGACGTCGTAGTCGTCGCCGACGGGGATCGTCGTCGGCTCGGCCGCACCGCTCACGCGCGGGCCGCCTCGAGCTCGGCGACGACGACGTCGACGACCTCCTCGGGCGTGCGTCCCGCGGTGTCGACGCGCACGGTCGCGACGCGCTCGTAGGTGGGGCGACGGTCGTTCATCATCCGCACCCACGATGCGCGGGGGTTGACCGACAGCAGCGGGCGCGAGCGGTCGAAGCCGATCCGCTTGCTCGCGTCGGCGATGGCGACGTCGAGGAAGACGACGGCGTGGCCGGCGAGGGCCACCTCGGTGAGCGGGTCCATGACGGCTCCCCCACCGAGCGAGAGGACGCCAGACTCCTCCGCGAGGGCACGCGCCACCTCGGCACGCTCGAGGTCGCGGAAGACCGACTCGCCGTCGTCGACGAAGATGTCGGAGATCGAGCGTCCCTGCGCGGCCTCGATGGCCGCGTCGACGTCGTGGAACGGCACGCCGAGCCGCGCCGCGAGGGCCTGGCCGACCGTGGTCTTGCCGGCGCCGGGAGGCCCGACGACGACGGCGACCGGTCGGGTCACGTGGTCGTTCACCATGTGCGCAGCCCCTCCCGGATGCCGTCGAGGTATGCCGTGTGGTTGCGTGACGTCTCGGCCACCGAGTCGCCCCCGAACTTCTCGAGGCAGGACTGCGCGAGCACGAGCGCGACCATCGCCTCGGCGACGACGCCCGCTGCGGGCACGGCGCACACGTCGGAACGCTGGTGGATGGCGGTCGCGGCCTCGCCCGTCGCGACGTCGACCGTCGACAGGGCGCGGGGCACCGTGCTGATCGGCTTCATCGCGGCGCGGACGCGGAGCACCTGACCGGTCGACATGCCACCCTCGGTGCCACCGGCGCGGCCGGTGCGACGGGTGATGACGCCGTCGACCATCTCCATCTCGTCGTGCGCCTCGGAGCCACGACGGCGGGCCGTCTCGAAGCCGTCGCCGACCTCGACGCCCTTGATCGCCTGGATGCTCATGAGGGCCTGGGCGAGCTGCCCGTCGAGCTTTCGGTCCCAGTGGACGTGCGAGCCGAGGCCCGGCGGCACGCCGTAGGCGAGCACCTCGACGACGCCGCCGAGGGTGTCGCCGTCCTTCCTCGCCGCGTCGACCTCCGCGACCATGGCCGCGGACCCCGACGGGTCGAAGGCGCGCACCGGGTCGGCGTCGAGACGCTCGACGTCGTCGGGCGTCGGCAGGGCCGCGCCTGCGGGCACACCCGCCGTCCCGATCGAGACGGTGTGTGAGACGAGGCGGATGCCGTAGGACTGCTCGAGGAACCGAGCGGCGATCTCACCGAGGGCGACCCGGGCCGCCGTCTCACGGGCCGACGCGCGCTCGAGCACGGGGCGGGCGTCCTCGTGGCCGTACTTCTGCATGCCGACGAGATCGGCATGACCCGGCCGCGGTCGGGTCAGCGGCTTGTTGCGCGCGACCTCCTTCTCGGCGTTGACGTCGTCGGAGGCGGCGAACGCCTCGTCGCTGACGGCCTCGGGGCTCATCACGGTCGTCCACTTGGGCCACTCGCTGTTGCCGATGCGCACCGCGATCGGCGAACCGAGCGTCAGGCCGTGGCGCAGCCCGCCGAGGAACTCGACCTCGTCCTGCTCGAACTTCATCCGCGCGCCGCGGCCGTAGCCGAGTCGGCGGCGGGACAGGGCGTCCTGCAGGTCCTTCGCGCCGACCTCGACGCCGGCGGGGAGCCCCTCGATCATGGCGACGAGTGCGGGACCGTGCGACTCACCGGCCGTCAACCAACGCAACATGACCCGATCCTCCCACGGGGTCCGTCGTCGCCCCCGACCCGCCCGCTCCGCGGGACCGCGGGCCGGGGCCGGCTCCGTCGGGTTCGGGTCGGTCAGACGAGCGGGCGCACCTGGACGAGGAGCGAGATGAGCAGGCCGAGCAGCATCCACGGGCCGAAGGCGATGTCGTCCTTGCGGGTGCCGCGCCGGCGGACGAGCCGCACGAGCCCGTAGACCCCCGCGAGGATGAACGCGGCGTACGACGCGACCAGGGTCGTCGACACGCTCACGTAGCCCGTCGCGAGACCGACGAGCCCGGCGAGCGTCACGTCGCCGTAGCCGAAGCCGCTGCCGAGCAGCGCGGCCACGAGGGCGAGGACGAAGTAGATCGTCCAGAGGACGGCACCGGCGATCGCCGCCCGCCGCAGCGCCTCCCAGTCGCCCGAGGCGAGGGACGCCAGCGCGAGCTGGGCGACGAGCAGGGGGTATGCCGGCCGCGTCAGTCCGCGCGGGAGGCGGTGCACGTCGGCGTCGATCCAGGCGAGGGCGACCGCGACGAAGGCGAACGCGAGGTAGGCCGGCGTCAGCGCCCAGTCCGACAGCGGACCGAAACGCCAGCCGAGCAGCCCCCAGAGCAGGGCGAGCGCGACGGGGACGACCACCGAGGGCACCCGCGGCAGCGGCCCCGTCTCGTCGTCGAGCCGGTAGCCACCCGTCGCGACGCGGCGACGGAGCACCACTCCGACGAGCGCACCGGCGACGGCGAGCGCCAGGACGAACCACCACGGCGCACCGGGGGCCTCGGCCCACGTCATCGGTGGGATCACGGCTCGTCACGCCGATCGCGCAGCGCCACCCGGAGGGCGTCCGACATGGCGCCGAGCGGTGCGTCGTGACCCGTCATGAGGCGCACCTGCTCGGTGGCCTGGTGCAGGAGCATGTCGGTGCCCTCGGCGACGCTCCAGCCACGCTCACGGGCTGTGCGCTGGAGGCGCGTCTCGCCCGAGCCGTAGACGGCGTCGAGGACGACGGGGCGGTGGTCTCGGTGGGTCGCGACGGGGAAGCCGTCGAGGTCGGGCACCGACGCAGGTGGGACGGTGCTGACGACGGCGTCGACCTCGGCCCCTGCGGCCCACTCCCCCAGTCCGACGGTCTCGACGGTCAGTCCGGCGGCCTCGGCCTGTGCCAGCGTCTCGGGGCGGACCCGGTGCCGGACCATGAGGACGACGCGCCCGCCGGGTGCCAGCGTCGCGATCGCCGAGCGGGCGGTGGCGCCCGACCCGATGACCAGCAGGCTCGTGGGGTCGGTGCACCCGGCGAGGCGCAGCGCCGTCGTGAGGCCGTGGACGTCGGTGTTGTGCGCCGTCCAACCGGACGAGTCGTCTGCGTCGCGCACGAGGGTGTTGGCGGCACCCGTGACCGCCGCGACCCGCGTCACCGTCGTCGCAGCGCGCAGCGCGACCTCCTTGAGCGGCATCGTCAGCGACAGGCCGACCCAGGTCTCGTCGAGCCCCGCGAAGGCGTCGGCGAAGCTGGCCTCGTCGACCTCGCGCCGCTCGTAGGACCAGTGGTGCAGGGCCAGGGCCGCATACGCCGCGCGGTGCAGCACGGGTGAGAGCGAGTGCCCGATCGGGCTGCCCCACACCGCACAGTGTCGGGCGACGCCGCGCCCCTCGCTCAGCACTTGCCCTTGTTGTCGGTGCACCACTTCTGGAACTGGGCCACGTTGCGCTGGTGCTCCTCGTACGTCGCGGCGAACTTCGTCTCGCCGGTGTCGAGGTTGACCGTCACGAAGTAGAGCCACGGTCCGGCCACCGGGCTGGCGGCTGCCTCGAGGGCGCTCTCGCCGGGGTTGGAGATCGGGCCGGGAGGCAGGCCCGTGAACCGGCGCGTGTTGTAGGGGTTGTTGCTGTCGAGCATCTCCTGCGTCGGCACGCCGCGTTTCTTGAAGATGTAGTTGACCGTCGAGTCGAAACCGAGCGACATCTTGGCCGCGAGACGGTTCTCGACGACTCGGGCGACCTTGGGGCGGTCGGAGTCGAGCTGGGCCTCACCCTCGACGAGGCTCGCGACCGTGACGACACGCTCCATCCGGTCGGGTGTGATGCCGAGTGCGTCCAGACGCTTCGTCGACTCGGCGACCATCTGCTTGAGCTGGTCGAGCGCCGTGGCCGTCGGGCCGAACTCGTAGCTCGCCGGGAAGAGGTAACCCTCGAGGTTGCCCTTGGCCGACGGCGGCAGTCCGAGCTCGTCGACCTTCTTGGCCGCGGCGGTGTACTGCGCCACCGGGATGCCCGACGACGCGGAGAGCTTGGCGTAGATCTCGGTCGCCCAGAGCCCCTCGGGGATGGTGACGCGGGTGACGAGGCGGTTCTTCGGGTCGACGAGGATCGAGAGGGCGTCGGACGCCTTCATCTGCTTCTTCATCTCGTAGACGCCCGGCTGGATGCCTGCGCTCTTCGGGTCGTTGTTGGCGGCCTCGATGAAGGCCTTGCTCGACTTGACGACGTCCTGCTCGGCGAGGGTCTTGGCGATCGCGCTGCCGCCCGCACCCTGGTCGACGGTCACGCGGATCTCGCCCGTGCCCGGCCCCGGGTAGTCGTTGGACTCGAGGAAGCCCTCGACGACGGGCTTGAGCGCCTTGTAGGCGACGGCCACGCCGCCACCGATGACGGCGAGGGCGAGCACGATGACGACGAGTCGCCGGAAGACGGACGGCCTTCCCTTCGGCGCACCGGAGGAGCCGCCCTTGCCGCCGCGACGGCTGCTGCGCTTGCGAGCGGCGAGCTCCTGCTCGCGCATCTCGCGTCGGCTCATCGGGGGCGCGGCGTGCGTCTCCTCGACGTGCTCGACGGTCTCCTCGTGGTCGCCGAAGATGGATGTCTCGAGATGGTCCTTCATCGGCGACGTTCCTTCTTCCGTTTGCCCCCCGGCGTGACGGTCTCTCCGGGCGGCCTGCCCGACAGCGCTTCGGTGTCGAGGGCCGACTGCAGGATGAGCACCGCAGCGGCCTGGTCGACGACGGCCCGTTGCCCCCGACCCGGGACGCCGCTGTCGCGTAGTCTGCGGTGCGCGTCCACGGTGGTCAAGCGTTCATCGACCATCCGCACCCCCACCGTACCCAGACGGGCCGCGAGCCGACCGGCATAGTCGCGCGCGATGCGGGCGGCCTCGCCCTCGTCGCCCGACAGCAGCCGCGGCAGGCCGACGACGACCTCGATCGCCTCCAGCTCCCGCGTCAGGGCGACGATGGCCTCGACGTCGCTGTCGGACGCGACGTCGCGGGGCAGCGTGCGCACCGGGTGGGCGAGCACTCCCGAGGCGTCCGACGCGGCGACGCCGACGCGGGCATTGCCCACGTCGACGCCGACGCGTGCCCCGGGACGGGTGCGGGGGTCGGTCAAGTCACGCGCTCCGGTTTCGGAGCTGGTCCTCGACGGTGCCGAGAGCCACCGAGACACGGGTCGCGTCGGTGCCTCCGCCCTGGGCCAGGTCGTCCTTGCCGCCGCCCCCGCCGCCGAGCGCCTGAGCGGCCGACTTGACGAAGGCCCCGGCCTTGAGCCCGGCCTCCCGGGCGCGCTCGTTCGTCGCGACGATGACGACGGGACGACCGTTCGCCACGGAGGCCATCGACACGAGCACCGGCCGGTCGTTGCCGAGGCGGCCCCGCACGTCGGTGACGAGCTTGCGCAGGTCGTCGCCGGTGACCCCGTCACCCGCGTCGTGGCTGACGAACGTCACGCCGGCGATGTCGCGAGCCGACTGGACGAGACCGGACGCAGCCCCGAGCACCTGGCTCTGGCGCACGGCGGCGATCTCCTTCTCGGCGTCGCGCAGCCGTCCGAGGATCGTCGCGATGCGGTCGGGGAGCTCGTCCCGGCGGACCCCGAGCGTGTCGGTCAGCTGGCTGACGATCGTGGCCTCGCGGGCCAGGTGGGAGTACGCGTCGGCACCCACGAGCGCCTCGACGCGTCGCACGCCGGAACCGATCGAGCTCTCGCCGAGCAGCTTGACGACACCGATCTGGCCGACGCGAGGCGTGTGCGTGCCGACACACAGCTCACGCGACCACTCGCCGATCGAGACGACCCGGACCCGTTCGCCGTACTTCTCGCCGAAGAGCGCCATGGCGCCGAGCTTCTTCGCCGCGTCGATGTTCATGACGTCCGCCGTGACGGGCAGGTCGTCGAGCAGCACGGCGTTGATCCGCGCCTCGATCTCACCCATCGCCGCGGCCGGGGGGGCCTGGAGCGACTTGAAGTCGAAACGCAGGCGGCCCGGGGAGTTCTCGGACCCGGCCTGCGTCGCCGTGTCACCGAGCTCGTCGCGCAGGGCCTGGTGCACCATGTGGGTCGCCGTGTGGGCGCGCGAGATCGACCGGCGGCGCACGACGTCCACCTCGGCCTCGGCGTCCTCGCCCAGGCCGGCCTCGCCCTCGAGCACCGTCGCGCGGTGCACGACGAGGCCGGTGATGGGTCGCTGGACGTCGGTGACCTCGATGAGGGCACCGTTCGCGAGGCGGATGTGCCCGTGGTCGGCCTGCTGACCACCGGACTCCGCGTAGAGCGGCGTGCGGTCGAGCACGACCTCGATCTCGTCGCCGGGACCGACCCGGTCGACGACGGCGCCGTCGCGGATCAGCCCCCGGATGCGGGTGTCGGTCAGTGTCTGGTCGTAGCCGGTGAACTCGACGTCACGCCCGAGGGTGTCGGACAGCTGCCGGTAGACGCTCGTGTCACCGTGCGCCGACTTCTTCGCCCGCGCGTCGGCCTTGGCCCGGTCGCGCTGCTCGCCCATGAGCCGGCGGAAGCCGGGCTCGTCGACCTGCAGCCCCTGCTCCGCGGCCATCTCGAGCGTCAGGTCGATCGGGAAGCCGTAGGTGTCGTGCAGCGCGAACGCCTCGGCCCCGCCGAGGGTCGTCGCACCGGACGACTTGGCCCGCGCCACCGCCGTGTCGAGGATCGTCGTGCCCGAGCTCAGGGTGCGCCGGAAGGCGTCTTCCTCGGCGTACGCGACCTGGCTGATCCGGTGGAAGTCGGTCTCGAGCTCCGGGTAGGAGGCCTTCATCCGATCCATGCTGACCGGCAGCAGCTGCTCGAGGGTCGGCGCGTCGACGCCGAGCAGGCGCATCGAGCGGACCGCACGGCGCAACAGTCGGCGCAGGACGTAGCCGCGGCCCTCGTTGCCGGGCGTGACGCCGTCACCGATGAGCATGAGCGAGCTGCGCACGTGGTCGGCGACGACGCGGAAGCGCACGTCGTCCTCGTGGTCGGCGCCGTAGCGACGGCCCGTGAGGTCCTCCGCGGCGGCGATGACCGGGAAGACCTCGTCGGTCTCGTAGATGTTGTCGACGCCCTGGAGCAGGAACGCGACGCGCTCGAGCCCCATGCCGGTGTCGATGTTGCGCTTGGGCAGCTCGCCCGCGATGTCGAAGTCCTCCTTCGACCGGACGTTCTCGAGCTCGTACTGCATGAACACGAGGTTCCAGAACTCGAGGTAGCGGTCGCCCGCCTCCCAGTCGCCGTCGGCGCCGAACTCGCGACCGCGGTCGAGCAGGATCTCGGAGCACGGGCCGCCGGGACCGGCGACGCCCATGTTCCAGTAGTTGTCCTTGCGCCCGAGGCGCACGATGCGGTCGTCGGAGAGGCCCGCGATCTTCTTCCAGAGCGCGATCGCCTCGTCGTCCTCATGGTAGACGGACGCGTAGAGGTCCTTCTCCTCGAACCCGAGGCCACCCTCGGCCTGGCTGCGGGTGATGAGCTCCCACGCCAGCTCGATGGCGCCTTCCTTGAAGTAGTCGCCGAAGCTGAAGTTGCCGTTCATCTGGAAGAACGTGCCGTGTCGGGTGGTCTTGCCGACCTCCTCGATGTCGAGGGTCCGCACGCACTTCTGCACGCTCGTGGCGCGCGAGAACTGCGGGGTCTCCTGACCGAGGAAGTACGGCTTGAAGGGGACCATGCCGGCGTTGACGAACAGCAGGTTCGGGTCCTCGTGCACGAGCGGGGCGCTCGGCACGACGGTGTGGCCGCGGCTGCCGAAGTACGAGAGCCAACGACGCCTGATCTCAGCGGTTTCCATGATGAGTCCTTGGGGTCGACGGGTGTGGTCTGCGGGAGCCCGTCGCGCGTGCGGACGGGCGGGCGGGGCGGGGTCAGCGAGGCGCCTCACTCGGGCGCGGCTGACCCCCGGGGAGCTCGCCTCGCCGGCTGCAGGCCACCGCTCCGGGTCGGCCTGGGTCCCTTGTGGGCCACGGTCATCGTCCTTCGGTCGTCGGCGCACGCTCGCGCCGAGGTGGTTCAACCCTAACGGACCGCGTGAGACTCGTCCCACCACCTTTGCCCGGGTATGCCGCTGGGCCGGCCCCCGTGCGGGAGCCGGCCCAGCGGCACACGTCGTGCTGCGTCGCGCCCTCGGCGCTCACTCCGTGCTCAGGCGGAGTGCTCGACCTCCGCGACGAGGTCGGTCTTGACCTCCGGGAAGTGGCACGCCTGGAGGTGGACGCCGCCCTCACGGAAGGTCCGGGTCGACTCCTCGGCCGTCGCCGAGACGAGCGGCGGCTCCTGCTGGGCGCAGATGTCCTGCGCCTTCCAGCACCGGGTGCGGAAACGGCAGCCGCTCGGCGGGTCGATCGGGCTCGGCACGTCGCCGACGAGGCGGATGCGCTCCTTGGGGGCGATGCCGCGCGCGACGTTGATGTCGGGCGCCGCCGAGAGCAGGGCCTGGGTGTAGGGGTGCTCCGGGGCCTCGTAGATCTTCTTCTTGTCGCCGTACTCGACGATCTTGCCGAGGTACATGACCGCGACCTGGTCGCAGAAGTGGCGCACGACGCCGAGGTCGTGGGCGACGAAGATGAACGCGAGGTCGAGCTCGTTGCGCAGCTTGGCCAGCAGGTTCATCACCTGCGCCTGGATCGACACGTCGAGGGCCGACACCGGCTCGTCGGCGATGATCAGCTTCGGCTCGACCGCGAGGGCCCGCGCGATGCCGATGCGCTGGCGCTGGCCGCCCGAGAACTCCGACGGGTAGCGGTTGATGTGCTCCGGGTTGAGGCCGACGAGCTCGAGCAGCTCCTGCACGCGAGCCTTCTCCTTGCCCTTGTGCAGGCCGTGCACGCGCAGCGGCGTGCTGAGGATCGCCCCGACCGTCTGCCTCGGGTTGAGCGAGGAGTAGGGGTCCTGGAAGATCATCTGCACGTTGCGACGGATGTCTCGCAGCTCGTGCTCCTTGAGGTGCGTGATGTCGCGCCCCTCGAACTCGACGGTGCCGCCGGTGGGCTCGTCGAGCCGCGTCACGAGACGGGAGGTCGTCGACTTGCCGCAGCCGGACTCTCCCACGAGTCCGAGGGTCTGGCCCTCGTTGACCGTGAAGCTGATCCCGTCGACGGCCTTGACCGTCGCCTTGACCATGCGCAGGCCCTGGACCTCGCGGAACGGGAAGTGGCGCTGGAGGTCGGTGACCTTGAGCAGCGTCTTGTCGCTCATCGGACTCCCTCGTCGTGCTGCAGCGTGGCCACGGGGTCGGCCAGGTGGCAGCGGATCTCACGGTTGGACAGGCCCGGCGTCGGGCGCCACTCGGGCAGCTGGGTCCAGCAGGTGTCGCCCTCGACCTGCGTCTTGAACTCGCAGCGCGGGTGGAACGAGCAGCCCGACGGCAGGTTGAGCAGGCTGGGCGGCGTGCCCTTGATCGCCTTGAGCTCCTCGAGGTCCTCGGAGTGCGAGGGCAGCGACTGGAGCAGGCCGTAGGTGTAGGGGTGCGACGGCTGGGCCAGCACCTCCTTGGCACTGCCCTTCTCGACGCCGCGACCGGCATACATCACGAGGATGTCGTCGGCCGTCTCGGCGACGACCGCGAGGTCGTGCGTGATGAGGATGACCGCCGAGCCGAACTCCTTCTGGAGGTCGTTGACGAGGTCGAGGATCTGCGCCTGCACCGTGACGTCGAGAGCCGTCGTGGGCTCGTCGGCGATGAGCAGCTTCGGGTTGTTGACGAGTCCGAGCGCGATCATCGCGCGCTGGCGCATGCCGCCCGAGAACTCGTGCGGGTAGGAGTTGGCGCGCCGCTGCGGGTTCGGGATGCCGACGAGGTCGAGCATCTCGACGGCACGCTTGAGGGCCACCTGCTTGCTCACCTTGTTGTGGGCCTGGTAGGCCTCGGCAATCTGTCGGCCCACCTTGTGGAACGGGTGGAGCGAGCTCTGCGGGTCCTGGAAGACCATTGCGGCCTTGGTGCTGCGGATCTTCTGGAAGGTCGAGTCCGGTGCACCGACGAGCTCGAGGCCGTCGAGCTTGATGCTGCCGGTGATCTGCGTGCGCTTGGGATTGTGCAGGCCGAGCACCGCCATGCTGCTGACCGACTTGCCGGAGCCGGACTCGCCGACGATGGCGAGCGTGCGGCCCAGACGGGCCTGGTAGGTCAGGTTGGAGACGGCCTTGACCACGCCCTCCTCGGTGGGGAAGGCCACCGAGAGGTCGTTGACGTCGAGGACGACGTCGCCGGCGTTGCGGGCTTCTGTGGTCTGGGTCGAGATGGTGTTGACGGTCGCGGTCACGAAAGCCTCACTCGCGGGTCGATGAAGGAGTACGCGATGTCGACGACGAGGTTCATGACCACGACGACGACGGCTCCGATGAGCACGGTGCCCATGATGACGGGCAGGTCGAAGGACCTGAGGGCCGCGAGGCCGCGACGGCCGATGCCGTCGACACCGAAGATCTGCTCGGTGATGAGCGTGCCGGTCAGCAGCGCGGCGATGTCGAGACCCAGGATCGTGGCGATCGGGCTCATCGCGGCGCGGAAGCCGTGCTTGAACAGGACCGTGCGCTCGTGGATGCCCTTGGACCGTGCCGTACGGATGTAGTCCATCGAGAGCGTCTCGATCATCGAGTTGCGGGTGTAGCGGACGTACGACGACGCCGTGACGAGCCCGAGGATCAACGCCGGAGCCAGCATGCCCATGAAGTACGGGCCGACTCCTGCGGATATCGAGGAGTACTGCGGAAGGACGTTCCACAGGATGACCGGGTAGAGCGCGACGAGGAGCGCGAGGACGTAGTACGGGATCGAGCCGAGCACCTGGGAGGCGCCGACGAGCCCGCGGTCGGTCGCGGAACCGCGGCGGACCGCCGCGATGATGCCGAGCGTCACGCCCACGGTCACGAACACGACGGCGGCCATCAGGGCCAGCACGACGGTGTTCGGGAAGCGGGTGAAGAGCTCCTCGTTGACGGAACGACGCGTCACGAAGGAGAAGCCGAGGCAGGGAGCACCGCAGTGGACGGTGTCACCGGCGTAGACGAAGTCGCGGCCGACGAAGAGTCCCTTGAAGTAGGTGAGGAACTGCTCGATGAGGGGCTTGTCCAGCCCGATGCTCTTGGTGATGGCCTCGAGCCGTGCGGGGTTGCACTTGGTCTCGGGGCACATGGCCTGGGCCGGGTCGGCGGGGCCCGCGAAGAACAGCAGGAACGCCGAGACCAGGGTGGCCATGATGACGCTCAGGGCGAGAGCCAACCGCCTGAGGATGTACGTGAGCACGTTTTGCCTTCCAAACGAGGTGGGCGCCGGTGGTGGGGGCCCGGGAAACCCGGACCCCCACCACGGCTGTCAGTTCAGATCTTGCTCCCCCGGAGGGGCGCTGTCACTGACGACTTACTGGTCGAGCCACACGTCGGTGAGGTCCGGCATACCCTTGTTCGGGTTGTTGTGGACGTTCTTGACCTTCGTGCCGAAGACCGAGTTGCCCTTGTCGTTGTTGTCCGGGATGGCCAGGAGGTAGTTCTCCGTCAGCCACTTGTCCATCTTGCCCCACTCCGGACCCTGCTCCGTGATGGAGAGGGCCTGGATGCGCTTGATCTCGGCGTCGATCTTGGCGTCGGAGAAGTTGCCGAACGTCGTGCTACCACCCGAGAGGGCGATCGTGCCGAAGGTGGGCGGGATGATCGAGTCGGCGGACGGCCAGTCGAAGCACCATCCACGCGGCGACTGGAGCATGTTGTACTTGCCCTTGGGGTCGCTGACGATCTTGCGACGCTCGGCTCCGGGAACACCGATGTCCTGAACCTTGAAGCCGGCGGCCTCGAGCTTCTGCTTGCGGACCTGGTTGACCTTCTGGGCGATGTCGTCGTCGTTCGTGTAGTAGTAGATGAGCTCGAACGGCTTGTCGGGGCCGTAGCCGGCCTTGGCAAGCATGTCCTTGGCCATCGTCGGGTTGCCGTCGCCCTGGCCGTTCATCTTGACGCCCGGGACAACCTCGGCCGTGTAGTCGAGGTGGCCGGGGATCTGCGGCGGGATGATCGTGCTGGCGGGCGAGAACGAGTGCGTGGTCTCACCGCCGGCCTTGTGGATCGAGTCGAAGGGCCACGCCACGGCGATGGCCTTGCGGATCTCGAGCGGGATCTTGCGGGCGTCCATGTTGACCATGAGCACGCACGAGGAGGGGCCCTCCTCGAACTGGGCCTTCTTGTCGCCCTCGATCTGCGGGATGAGCGAGGAGTCGATCGGGTCCCAGTTGAGGCTCGTGGCGTCGTCACCGTTGGAGGCGAGGATGGCCGTCTGCGTCTTGATGGTGTCGACGCCCCACTTGAAGTGGAAGCCGTCGGGGTAGTTGTGACGCGCCGGGTCCGTGGCGGGGTCCCAGTTGGGGTTGCGCTTGAGGACCAGCTCGGTGCCCGGGGTGTACTTGTCGAACATGTACGGACCGGTGGCGAGCGGGTGCAGCTGGTAGTCGGCCTTCTTGTCCTTCGCCTCGGGGATCGGCGTGAACTGGTTGAAGGAGACGAAGTAGGGCAGCGTCTCGAAGCGCTTCTCGAGGTGGAAGACGACGGTCTTGTCGTCGGGGGCCTCGACACCCTTCCAGTTCTTGTCGCCCTTGTACGGGCCCTGGTAGTCGGCGCCACCCTTGAAGAACTCGCGCTGGTACGTCGGGCCGTTCGCCGCGAGGTCGGGGTCGAACGAGCGCTTCGCGGCGAAGACGATGTCGGCGGCCTTGACCGGCGTGCCGTCCTCGAACTTGACGCCGTCCTTGAGCGTGAACGTCCACGTCAGGCCGTCTTCGGACGCCTTGCCGAGGTCGGTCGCGAGGTCCGGAACGAGGACCTGCTTGCCGTCACGGCTGACGTAGGTCGTCAGGGCGCGGTGCGTGAGCGAGAAGATGACGGCCGTGTCCTGGAAGAACTGGTCGCTCGGGTCCATGTTGGCGGGCGTCGAGGCGTAGGGCACCGTGAGGATGCCGCCCTTCTTCGCACCGGGGACCTCCGGGGCCGGGCCCTTGGCGTTGGGGTCGAGGGCGGCACCGGCGGTGTCGACCTTGCCGCCCGTGCCGTTGGTGCCACCGGCACCGCCGTTGTTGGCGGCAGGTGCGCCGCAGGCCGCGACGAAGCCGAGGGAAGCCGCGGCTCCCACGGTCAGGACTTTGGTCCAGCGCATTGTTGTTTGCTCCCTTTGTGCTTGTCCCGGCGTTTTGCCGAGAACATCTGATGACCGTGACCCGGTGGGGTCAGCGGCGGCTGGTGGGGTCGAACGCGTCGCGGATCGAGTCGCCGAGCAGGCTCAGGGCGAGGACGAGGAGCGACAGGCCGATGACCGACGGCCAGAGCCACAGGGGGTACGTGGCGAAGAGGTTCTGCGCGTCGGCGATGGTGCGACCCCACGACGCGGTGGGCTCGACGAGACCGGCACCGAGGTAGCTCAGCGTCGCCTCGTAGGTGATGTAGGCCGGCACGGCGATCGAGGCCGACACGATGATCGGGCCGACGAGGTTGGGCAGGATCTCCCGGAAGAGGATCGAGCGGGTCGGCACGCCGATGGCTCGGGCGGCCTGGACGAACTCCCGCTCGCGCAGGCTCTTGACCTCTCCACGCACGAGTCGGGCCAGACCCATCCACCCGAACACCACGAGGATGACGATGAGGACCCAGAAGCGGATCGTCGAGGTCTCCTCGGGGGTCAGGTCACCGCCGGCGGCGATGCGCTTCTGCATGATCGGGATGATCGCCAGGACGAGGAGCAGGATCGGCAGCGACAGGAAGAAGTCGATGACCCAGGAGATGACCTTGTCCGAGGCGCCACCGAGGTAGCCGCCGATGAGGCCGAGCGCCACGCCGACGACGGTCGACGCGAAGGCCGCGACGAAGCCGATGATGAGCGAGGGGCGGGCGCCGTAGGCCCAGCGGGCGAAGAGGTCGCGGCCGAGGCGCGGCTCGACCCCGAGCCAGTGGGCCGAGCTGGCCCCGACGGTCGGCAGACCGTTGAAGTCGACGAGCTCGGTGTGCACGGTGCTCGGGTCGGCCTTCGCGCCGGTGATGGGGTCGACCGCCTCGAGCGAGACGAGGAACGGGGCGAAGATCGCCACGAGCAGGAAGAACAGGATGATGGCGAAGCAGATGATCGCGACCTTGTCCCGCTTGAGCCGGGCCCAGGCCACCTGGCCGGGAGAACGTCCGGTGCGGACCTCCTGGTGCTCAGGGGCGGTCGTCGAAGACGTCTCCTCGGATTCCTCGATCAGCGTTGCTGCTGAGGGCTCCGGCATTGCGTTCAACGCGTTGTCTCCATCCTTGTGGGATCACATCCGACCCGGGGATTCGTCACCCGAGCCGCCCTCGGGAGCGCACCAGTTGATCCGGATGCCACCCCCGCCGGGACGACGTGAGCCTGCCACACAGTTTCGCGCTGTCCAAGCATCGAGACGTGCATGGATGACAAATCGTTACCGAGTACCGCGTCCCGCGACACAATGTCCGTCCACGCGCGGCGGGCCCGAAACAATCCCCGACCACGCACCGGCTGACACGTCCGCCGCTCACTCTCCGCGCGTGCGCCCCAGACGTCCCGAGAGCCATTCCCAGCGCGCCCGGAGGCGCTCCTCGAACCCACGGTCCGTGGGGCGGTAGTAGCTGACGGTGTCGTGGAGGTCGTCCGGGAGGTACTGCTGCGCGGCGACCCCGTCGGGCTCGTCGTGGGCGTAGACGTAGCCCTTCCCGTGGCCGAGGCGCTCGGCCCCGGCGTACCCGCTCCCCCGCAGGTGCGCGGGGACGACGCCGCCGCGCCCCGCGCGTACGTCGGCGATCGCCTCGTTGATGCCGAGGTATGCCGCGTTGGACTTGGGTGCCATGGCGTTGTGCACGACCGCCTGGGCGAGGATGATCCGCGCCTCCGGCATGCCGATCTGCGCCACCGCGTGCATCGCGGCCACGGCGGTCTGCAGGGCGGTCGGGTCCCCCATGCCGACGTCCTCGCTCGCGGAGATGACGATGCGGCGGGCGATGAAGCGGGGGTCCTCCCCCGCTTCGAGCATCCGCGCCAGGTAGTGCAGGGCAGCGTCGACGTCGCTGCCGCGCATCGACTTGATGAGGGCGCTCGCGACGTCGTAGTGCTGGTCGCCGGCGCGGTCGTAGCGGACGGCTGCCTGGGCGACGGCCTGCTCGACGTGGGCAAGAGTGATCTGGACGGGGTCGTCGCACGTGCGACCGGCCGGCTGCGCGTCGAGCGCCACACCCGCGGCGGCCTCGAGAGAGGTCAGCGCGCGACGGGCGTCGCCGCCGGCGATCCGCACGAGGTGCTCGGTGGCGTCGGCGGCCATGGTGTGCGCACCGTCGAATCCCCGCTCGTCGGTGAGCGCAGCGGCGAGGAGCTCGGCGATCTCCTCGTCGGAGAGCGACTCGAGCGTGACGAGCACCGACCGCGACAGCAGCGGAGCGATGATGCTGAACGACGGGTTCTCGGTCGTGGCGGCCACGAGGATGACGGTCCGGTTCTCCACGCCGGGCAGGAGCGCATCCTGCTGGGCCTTGGTGAAGCGGTGGATCTCGTCGAGGAAGAGCACCGTCTGGCGGGCGTAGAGGTCGCGCTCGCGCACGGCCGACTCCATGACCGAACGGACGTCCTTGACGCCGGCCGTGACGGCCGAGAGCTCGACGAAGCGGCGCTCCGCCGCGGTGGCGACGAGGTGGGCGAGCGTCGTCTTGCCCGTCCCGGGCGGCCCCCAGAGGATCGCGGACAGCGGTCCGGCGGCCCCGCCGGAGCCCTCGATGAGCCGGCGGAGCGGGCTGCCGGGGCGCAGCACCTTGGCCTGGCCCCGGACCTCGTCGAGGGTGCGGGGCCGCATCCGGACGGCGAGCGGGGCGACCCCTGCCGACGCGGGCTGCTCGCCGCGCTCGGCGGCGGAGGCCGCACCGAAGAGGTCCTCCGTGCTGTTCGACATCACTGTGGAAGGCTATCCGCGTGCAGAACCCCTCAGCGGCGGGCCCGGCGCCGCGCACCCGTCTGGCTCGCCTCGGTGCACTCATCGCCCGCCACCCGCGCACGTGGATCGTCGCCTGGGCCGTCGTCGCGATCACGTGCTTCGCCGTCGCGGTCGGTGGGGTCACCGGCGAGTCGCTCTTCGAGCGCCTGCACTCGGGTGCGCCGACCGTCGAGTCCGAGTCGTCGCGCGCCCAGGAGGTCATCGCCGAGAGCCAGCCGGCGCTCGAGACGCTGACGATGCAGGTGACCGGTGCCGACCTCGCTGACGCCGCGACGGTCGCGGCCGGGACGGCGGCGACGCGCGAGGTCGCGCAGGTCCCCGGGGTCAAGAGCGTGCGGTCGCCGCTGCTCGCGCCGGGCGGCGTCACCGACCCGTCGGTGGCTCCCCTGCTCAAGGGCGGCACGCCGACCGCGGGCGGCTTCGTCACCGTCGTCGACTTCGCGCCGGGTCTCGACAAGGCGGCACAGGACGCGGCCGAGACCCAGGCGGAGGCCCGACTGCTCGGTGTCGCCACGGCCATGCACGCCCAGGGCTCCGTCGGCAGCACGAGCAAGGTCATCGAGGCCATCACGACGACCGTCGAGCGGGACCTGCTGCGGGGCGAGGGCATCGCCCTGCCGCTCACCTTCGTCGTCATGTTCTTCGTCTTCGGCGGCTTCGTCGCCGCAGGCATGCCCATCGTCGGGGCCGTCGTCTCGATCGGTGGTGCGCTGCTGTCGCTCTTCGGCTTCTCGCACGTCGTCGAGCTCGACGCGACCGTCGTCAACATCGTCACCCTGCTCGGGCTCGGGCTGTCCATCGACTACGGCCTGCTCACCGTCAGCCGCTTCCGCGAGGAGCTCGCACACCGGGAGCACGACGTGCCGACGCGCGCGGAGATCGCCCACGCGGCCGAGCGCACGGTGGCGACCGCGGGCCGCACCGTCCTCTTCTCCGGACTGACCGTCGCCATCGCCCTCGCCGGCCTGCTCATCTTCGAGGCGTCGATCATGCGCGCCATCGGCGTGGCCGGGGTCAGCGTCGTGCTCGTCGCGATGGTCGTGGCCATCACGCTCGTGCCGGCACTGTGCGTGGTGGGCGCAAAACGGCTGTCCCGCAAGGCTGTCGAGAAGCCGTCCGACGTCGGCCTCTTCTCTCGCCTGGCTGTCGGCGTGCAACGGCGCCCCGTTGCCGTCATCCTCGGTGTCGTCGTGGTGCTCGTGACGCTGGCCCTGCCCACCCTGTCGATGAAGCTGACGTCGTCCGGGACCGAGCTGCTCCCCAAGGACGCTCCCCAGCGGGTCTTCTTCGAGCAGCTCGACCGCGACTACCCGGCCCTTTCCGCCCCGGAGGTCACCGTCGTGGCCCGCACGGCCGACACCGCCGCCGTCACGGCATGGTCCCAGCAGTTCCGCTCGCGTCCGGGCGTCGAGGGTCTCGTCGTCCGTCCGCTCGGCAGCGGCGACCAGCGCGTCGACATCCGCGTCGCCGGGCGGCCCACCTCCGACGAGGCGCAGGACCTCGTGACGACGATCCGCGCGACGAGCGCCCCCTTCGAGACGCTGACGACGGGCCAGGCCGCCGGACAGATCGACTTCCTCGACTCGATGTCGGCCCGCGCCCCGTATGCCGTCGCGCTCGTCGTGCTCGGCACCTTCGTCCTGCTCTTCCTCATGACCGGGTCCGTCGTGCTGCCGGTCAAGGCGTTGCTGCTCAACGTCATCTCGCTCGGTGCCGCCCTCGGCGTCGTCGTGTGGATCTTCCAGGAGGGCCACCTCGAGGGGCTGCTCGGCTTCACCTCCGTGGGAGCCCTCGAGTCGATGGTCCCCTTCCTCGTCCTCGCGTTCGGGTTCGGCCTGTCCATGGACTACGAGGTGTTCCTGCTCTCGCGGATCGTCGAGTTCCACCGACACGGCGCCGGCAACGACCGGGCCGTGTCGCTGGGCCTCCAGCGCACCGGCCGCATCATCACGTCGGCCGCCCTGCTCATCGTCATCGTCTTCGGCGGTTTCGTCGCCGGCGACATCCTCATCATCAAGGAGATGGGGGTGGCTCTCGTCGCGGCCGTCGTCATCGACGCGACCCTCGTGCGGATGCTGCTCGTGCCCGCGACGATGACGGTGCTCGGCCGGTGGAACTGGTGGGCGCCTGCACCGATGCGTCGCCTCCACGACCGTTTCGGGATCACGGAGTGACCACCGTCGTCGCGGCGCACGGACTCGACGGCCTGCTGGACGCGACCGGCGGCCATCCCTTCGTGCGGTGGGAGGTGACGGACGAGCTCGCCGCGACGTGGTGGGCCGCGACCGACGCCGTCGCCTTCCAGCGCACCCGCAAGACCGTGCGGCGCACCGTCAACGTCCTCGGCGGAGACGACGGCGTGACGGCGCTCCTCGACCACCTGCCGGAGATCGCGGCGACCGTCTCGCCCGACCGTCGCGCCTTCTCCGTCAGCGTGCCGCAGCACCTCGAGCCGCACCTCCGGGAGCGCTACCGCGTCATGGACGGCGGCGACTGGGAGTGGTTCCACACGACCACCGCTCCCGACGAGCACCCCTCGCACGAAAGGGTGGTCGTCATCGACGACGTCGCGCGCGCCGACGAGCTCCGGGCCTTCCTCGAGGCCCAGTCCCCCACCGCCGACACCGAGCCCGGCTCCGGCGAGCGGTGGTTCGCCGTGGAGGACCTCGACGGCTCCCTCTGCGCGGTGGCCGCCTGGGGCACCACCCGGGCCGGCGCGCCGCACCTGTCGTCCGTCGCCGTCGACACCCGCCTGCGGGGACAGGGGCTGGGCCGCACGATCGTCGGCGCCGTGACCCGCCTGGCCGTCGCCGAGACCGGCGTCTGCACCCTCGGGATGTACTCCCACAACACCGTCGCTCGAGGGCTCTACCTGTCGCTCGGCTACGACCGGCTGTGCGCCTGGTCGAGCCGCCCGGTCGTCATCGACCGCTGACCGGGCGGCGCACCGCGCTGCGCCGTCAGGCGAAGTCGGCCGCGGTGACGGTCCGGTCGGCGGGCTCCACGAGCACGACCCAGTTGCCCGAGTTGTCGCGGCACACCGCCTCGGTCCCGTACGGACGGGCCGACGGGGGCTGGAGGAACTCGACGCCCTTGGCCGACAGGTCGGCATACGTCTGCTCGCAGTCGTCGACCGTGAGGCCGAGACCGTTGAGCCCGCCGGCGTCCTGCGCTCGCTTCATCGCGGTGACGAGCTCGTCCGGGAAGGGCGGGCCGGGGATGGCGAGGCTGACCTGCAGCTCCGGCTGGCTCGGGTGCACGACCGTGCACCAGCGGTAGCCGTCGCCGAGGGTGATGTCGTCCTTGTCCTCGAACCCGAGGACGTCGACGTAGAAGCGCTTGGACTCGTCGATGTCCTTCACGAAGACACTGACGATGGAGATGTTGGTGATCATGTGACCACGCTAGGACGGGTCCGCCGCCTCGGGCTTCTCCTGGGTTGCGGAGCCTGCGGGCGCGCTCTCCACCAGGCCCCACATGAACAGGACGCAGCCCGGGATGTGCGGCGCCCCGGTCGCGGCGTACCTCGCCTGGTACTCGCTGGGGCTCTGCCCCACGACCCTGCGGAACCGGCTGCTGAACGAGCCGAGGCTCGAGAAGCCGACGGCGTGGCACACCTCGGTGACGGTGAGGTTCGTGGCACGCAGCAGGTCCTGGGCGCGTTCGATGCGGCGGCGCGAGACGTAGCCGGCCGGCGTCACGCCGTACGTCGCGCGGAAGAGCCGGAGGAAGTGGTACTTCGACAGCCTCGCTTCGGCCGCGAGCGCGTCGAGATCGAGGGACTCCGCGTAGTGCCGGTCGGCGTGGTCGCGAGCGCGGCGCAGGTGGACCAGCACGTCGTCGGGGGCGGGTCGCTCCATCGTGGTCACCCTCTCATTGTCGCGCTCCGAGCCTCAGCCGACGGCATCCGTCACGAACGTGCCGTTGACGGCGCGCAGCCGGTGCTCCCAGGAGGTCGCCGGCCGGCCGATGACCTTCTCGCTGAGGGTGGCCCGGGCACGGGTGTCCGCGGTCGCGTGCCGCTGGTCACGCGGCACCCCGTAGATCCAGCTCGCCTGCCCCTCGTAGGACGAGGTCTCCGACCGGCTCGACAGGTGCGCTCCGCCGCGAGTCAGGGACTCGCCACGCGACCACGTGATGGCGAGATCGCCCGTGACGTCGTACGCGCCGGCGACGTCGCTGCGCGGGTGGAAACCGAGGACACCGTCCTTGTCCCAGCGCTGCTCGGTGCGCTCGAGGGTCGGAGCTCCCCGTCCGTGCCCGGTCGCGACGACCTGGGTGTCGGTCCACGAAGCCGTCAAGGTGTCGTCGGCCTCGTCGTCGGTCCACGAATGCTTTGACGTGTTGGAGAGACTGCGCGTGACCGTCGTCGTGACCGGTCCGCGTGAGGTGGACAGCGTTCCCGTGACGCGGAGCTCACGTCGCGCGTCGAGATCGACGTGGCCCGCCCGGTCCCCCGACCCCGACACGCTGCTGTCGACGGCGGGGTCGCTTGCGTATGCCGTCCCGGTCGTTCCCGACACCACGTTGCGGGCCGCGTCGCGCCAGATGCGGAAGCGGGGCGCGAGAGTCCAGCCGCCCTGGCCTGCCGGAAGACCCACGACGGAGATGCGGACGTCGTGGGGCCGCCCGTCGTTGAGCCTCGCGAGGTAGGGCGTGAGGTCGTAGCCGAGCGGCGGGATGTCGAACGCCTTGGGCGAGGGGATGGTGTACCAGAGGAACGGGTTGCTCCAGCCGCCCGTGTAGACGACGGGGTAGGGCGCCGCGATGCCTGCGAGCTGCCCGTCGATGTGCACGTCGACCTCGCGGTAGGGCAGACCGTCCGGGCACGAGTAGCCCGTGCTCGCAGGGGCGCTCGTGTCCCAGAACTCCTCACAGCCACCGCCGGACCCGGTCGCGAAGACGTCGGCGAGCAGCCGGGTCGAGTTGCGCGGCACCATGAGGGACCCGACGAGGTCGCTGCCGTCGCGGGAGGTGTCGGTGAGGGGAAGGACGGCATCGGACGTCCTGGCCGCAGGCGCTCCACGCCCGGTCGTGTAGAAGTCGAGGTCGACCGTCACGTGGATGACCCCGGTGTAGGTGCCGTCGACGACGTTGCCGATGAAGGCCTGCACCTGCTGCGGGTCCGCCAGCAGCGGAGCGAGGTCCGTGACGTCCTTCTCGACGTGCCAATGGATCCCGTCGACGCTCGGCTCGGGCGTCGAGAGGGTCAGCATCCGCACTCCCCCGACGTCGACGTAGCCGATGCGGTCGAACTGTCGCCCGGCCACCGACCCCTCGAGCCGCATGACGACCTTCGACCACGGACCTGCGCAGCCGGCCGGCGGCGTGTAGGCGTTGGCGTGGACGTCGAAGTCGTCGAACGCGTCGTCGACGACGCGAACGGTGCAGTGGTGCGTGGCGGGTACCGGGACGCTCGGCTCCGGTGTGCGCGGGTCGTCCCAGTCGGTGCCGAACTCCTGTGGCGGGGTGGCCGCGGGCACTCCCGAGGGACTCGGCGCGGGCACGGCGGCGGGCAGGCCCGACGCGGAACTGGCTCCGGTCATGGCGAGGACCGCACCCAGGAGGATCGCGGTGACCGGACGTCGACGTGGTGATCGCATGCCTTCGACCGTAGGACGGCCCGAGTCAAGGATGGGCAAAGCGCACGGCAGGTGACGGCATACGCGTGGAGGGTCGTCCTCGCTCTCGCGACGACGACCCTCCACGGTCGGCTCCTGCCGGAGGTCAGCCCTGCTTCGGCTCGACCTCGGGGGCACCCTGCGCGGCCGGTGCTGAGGCCGCGGGCTTCGCGTCCACGCCGGCCTCCTTGCGCTGGGCGGGCGTGATCGGGGCCGGCGCCGCGGTCAGCGGGTCGTAGCCGCCACCGGACTTCGGGAAGGCGATGACGTCGCGGATCGAGTCGGTGTGCGCGAGCAGCGAGACGATGCGGTCCCAGCCGAAGGCGATGCCGCCGTGCGGCGGGGCACCGAAGGCGAAGGCCTCGAGGAGGAAGCCGAACTTCTCCTGGGCGTCCTCCTCCGACAGGCCCATGACCGAGAAGACGCGCTCCTGCACGTCGCGGCTGTGGATACGGATCGAGCCGCCACCGATCTCGTTGCCGTTGCAGACGATGTCGTAGGCGTAGGCGAGCGCCGGACCCGGGTCGGTGTCGAAGGTGTCGAGGAACTCGGGCTTGGGCGAGGTGAAGGCGTGGTGGACGGCCGTCCACGCACCGGCACCGACGGCGACGTCGCCCGAGGCGACGGCGTCGGCGGCCGGCTCGAAGAGCGGGGCGTCGACGACCCAGAGGAAGCTCCACGCCTCCTCGTCGATGAGCTCGCAGCGACGGCCGATCTCGAGACGGGCCGCCCCGAGCAGCGCCCGCGACGGCTTCGCCGCACCCGCGGCGAAGAAGATGCAGTCGCCGGGCATGGCGCCGACGTGCTCGGCGAGGCCGGCACGCTCGGCGTCCGTGAGGTTCTTCGCAACCGGGCCGCCGAGCTCGCCGTCCTCCTGGACGAGGACGTAGGCGAGGCCACGGGCGCCGCGCTGCTTGGCCCACTCCTGCCAGGCGTCGAGCTGCTTGCGCGGCTGGCTCGCGCCACCGGGCATGACCACAGCGCCGACGTAGTCGGCCTGGAAGACGCGGAAGGTCGTGTCGGCGAAGTAGCCGGTGCACTCGACGAGCTCGTTGCCGAAGCGCAGGTCGGGCTTGTCGGAGCCGTAGCGGGCCATGGCGTCGGCGTAGGTCATCCGCTGGAACGGGGCGTCGAGCTCGACGCCGATGAGGCGCCAGAGCGCCTGCACGATCGACTCGCCCAGCTCGATGATGTCGTCCTGCTCGACGAAGCTCATCTCGATGTCGAGCTGGGTGAACTCCGGCTGGCGGTCGGCGCGGAAGTCCTCGTCCCGGTAGCAGCGGGCGATCTGGTAGTAGCGCTCCATGCCGGCCACCATGAGCAGCTGCTTGAACAGCTGGGGGCTCTGCGGCAGGGCGTACCACGACCCGGGCGCGAGACGCGCCGGCACGAGGAAGTCACGGGCACCCTCGGGCGTGGAGCGGGTCAGCGTCGGCGTCTCGATCTCGACGAAGTCGCGGGCCCCGAGCACGGCGCGGGCGGCAGCGTTGACCTTGGAGCGCAGGCGGATCGCAGCGCCGGCCGAGCTCGCGCCGGGGCGGCGCAGGTCGAGGTATCGGTGCTTGAGGCGTGCCTCCTCGCCGACGGTGACGCGCTCGTCGATCTGGAACGGCAGCGGGGCGGCCGGGTTGAGCACCTCGAGCTCGCTGACGATGACCTCGATGTCGCCGGTGGGCAGGTCGGGGTTGGCGTTGCCCTCCGGACGCTCGCGCACCTCACCGGTGACCTTGACGCAGAACTCGTTGCGGACGTCGTGGGCACCGCCCTGGGCGAGCACCTCGTCACGCGCGACGACCTGGGCCACGCCCGAGGCGTCGCGCAGGTCGAGGAAGGCGACCCCGCCGTGGTCTCGACGCCGCGCCACCCAACCGGTGAGGGTGACGGTCTGGCCTGCGTGGTCGGCGCGGAGAGTGCCGGCCTCGTGAGTGCGGAGCACGGAGGGTCCTTCCGGGACGTGGTTCCCGCGGCACGAGGGCCGCCGGGGCTGAGCGAGGTGGTGAGCGAGTGTCGTGCGCAGGTGCCCGGCCGCTGGTCGGCCGTGGGCACCGAGGACCAATCCTAGACCGCCTGCGCCTAGGCTCTTCGCCGTGCAGCACTCCCGCAACCGCGACCTCGACGGCGTCCGAGGTCTCGCGATCCTCCTCGTCGTCGCCGCCCACTCCGGGCTGCCGGCGCGCTGGGGTGGGCTGTCCGGGGTGACGCTCTTCTTCGTCCTGTCGGGCTACCTCATCACGAGCCTGCTCATCCGCGAGTGGGACCGCTGGGGGTCGGTCAGCCTGTGGCGCTTCTGGGGACGGCGCGCCCTACGCCTCCTGCCCGCCCTCATCCTCCTGCTCCTGCTCGCTCCCCTGCTGCTCTGGGCGACCGGCGACGACCGGCTCTCGACCTACCCGACGGCGGCGCTCGCATCGCTCTTCTACGTCGGCAACTGGGTGCGCATCGCCGGCACGGACCTCGGGGTGCTCAACCACCTCTGGTCGCTCTCGGTCGAGGAGCAGTTCTACGTCGTCTGGCCGGCGATCTTCATCGTCCTCATGACGTGGCTTCGCAGCCGAGCGCTCGCCGTCGTCCTCAGCCTCGCGGCGCTCGCGACCTTCTACTCCGTCTGGACGGTAGGGAGCGCGATCCGCCTCGACATCTCGACCGAGACGAACGCGTTCGCCCTGCTGCTCGGCGTGGCGCTCGCCTTTTCACTGGCCGCCATACGGTCCCGTGGCTGGGAGCTGCCGGCCACGAGCCCGCTCGTCCCCTTCGTCGTCATGGTCACCGTCTCGGCCTTCCCCGGGCACGGGCTCGAGGTGGACCACCCGCTCTTCCGACCTCTCGGCGCCGTCTACGCCGTCGTCGGGGTGTGGCTCGTGTATGCCGCCGTGTCGGGCCACTCGCGCGTCGTGGGCTCCCGCGTCATGGTCTTCTTCGGCACCATCAGCTACGCGCTCTACCTCTGGCACCAGACGTTCATCAACAGCCGGCTCCTCGGTGAGCACACGACACCCCGCAACCTGCTGCTCATCGCGGCCGCCGTGCTCGTCTCGTGGCTGTCGTGGGTGCTCGTCGAGCGGCCCGTGGGTCGCCTGCGCGGACGCCTCCGCCTCGACCAGCCGTCACGCCGCCAGCAGGAGTTCGCCGACGCCCGCGACCCGCAGGCCGCTCCGCGCGCCACGCCCACGACGTAGGGCGGTCCGGCCGATCGTGGCCGCGACGCCCGCGGCGCGGTCTCCTCGGTCTACGCGGTCTACGCGGTCGGTCGCGCTCCCGCGCCCACCGCGTCAGCCGGGGCGTCCGGCACGTCGTGCTCCTCGACGCTGCGTGAGTCGGTGAGGGTGAGGGCGCCCCACGTGGTCACGACCCCGACGATGACGGCGAGCACGGCATACGTCACCCGCTCACCGTGGAAGAAGGACGACACGAGCTCAGGACTCCACGTGCCGGCCGGCAGTGTGGTCGTCACGAGCACGGCGACGAGGGTGCCCACGACGGCGGTGCCGACGCTCGTGCCGACCTCCTGGGCCGTGTCGTTGAGCGCCGTGCCGATCGACGTGCGGTTGGCGGGCATCGCCTCGACGAGGGCAACCGCGCAGATCGTCATGACCGTGCGGAGGCCGAGGGTCATGACGACCATCGCGACGGCGATGGCCGGGTAGCCGCGGTCGACACCCCAGGCCATCCCGATGAGCGCGACGACGAGCAGGCCCGCTCCGACGAGGCACGCGACCCGGTGGCCGAAGCGGCGGGCGAGCCACTCCGAGAGCGGTGTCGCGAGGACCATCGTCATGATGAGCGGGAGGTTGGCGAGCCCGGCACGCACGGGGCTCCAGCCCCACGCGTACTGGAAGTGCAGGATGAGGCCGAACATGACGCCGGCCATGGCGACCGAGGTGCCGGCCTGCGCCAGCGTGGCCCCGCGCACGGTCCCTGACGAGAAGAGCGTCAGGTCGAGCATCGGGGACGCGGCACGCCGTTCGTGGCGGACGAACCCGACGAGCGCGAGCGCGGAGCCGACGACGGCCGAGAGCGTGGTCGCCGACGTCCATCCGTGCTCGACGCCACTGGTCAGGGCGTAGCAGCCGAGCCCGATGGCCGCGATGCTCAGCAGGGCACCGGGCAGGTCCAGCCGGTCGGTGGTGAGGTCCTCGGGCCGGTCTGCCGGCACCCCCAGCCGGACGCCGACCCAGGCCACGAGCGCGATGGGGGCGTTGACGAGCAGGAGCCACTCCCAGCCGACGTGGGCGAGGGCCGTGCCCCCGAGCAGCGGACCGAGGACGAAGCCCGACATCCCGACGACGATCATGACGGTCATGGCCCGCATCCGCAGGGCCTGGTCGTCGAAGAGACGGAAGACGAGCGAGTTGGTGATCGGCGCCATCGCTGCCGCCGCGACCCCGAGGGCGGCGCGCAGGGCGATGAGCTCGCCCGTCGTCGTCACGGCGGCCACGGCGAGGCTGATGATCCCGAAGCCGGCGAGCCCCCAGAGGAGCACCCTGCGGCGGCCGAGCCGGTCCGCCGCCGAGCCGGCGGTGAGCAAAAGTCCCCCGAACGTCAGCGAGTAGGCCCCGGTGACCCACTGGAGAGCGGTGGTGCCGCTCCCGAGGTCGCGGCCGATCGTCGGCAGCGCGATCGTCAGGAGGGTGTTGTCGACCATCTCGACGAAGAAGGCGAGACAGAGCGCGAGCATCGGGATCCACGCCGCGCGGAGCGACGGATAGGTACGGGTCGGCGTCGTGGTCGTCATGTGCCGTCTCCTCTCATCGAACACCGTTCGACTATCGAACGTGGTTCGATGTTATAGAACGGTGTTCGATGAACGCAAGTCCGCCCGGGGATCGTGTGATGGGATGGGCACATGAGCCCTCAGCGACAGCACGTTGCTCGGCCCTCCCGCGAGGCTCGGGCCGTGCGTGAGCGGCCCGCACGGGGCCGCCGGCGGGCCTCGCACTCGCTCGAGGCCGTCCTCACGGAGGCCGTCGCCCTGCTCGACACGAGTGGCGAGCAGGCCCTGACGTTCCGTGCCCTCGCGGCCCGTCTCGGCGGTGGCGCCGCGAGCATCTACTGGTACGTCTCGAGCAAGGACGAGCTGCTCGACCGAGCGGCGGACCACGTCCTGGCCGACGTGCACGCCGCCATCGAGGACGTCGGGGCCGGCGACCCCGTCGACGACCTCCGAACCATCGCCCTGGCCCTCTTCGACGCGATCGTCGAGCGGCCCTGGCTCGGTGCCTTCTTCATGCGCGACACGGGCGTTCAGCCCAACGGCCTGCGCCTCTACGAACGGCTGGGACAGCAGGTCATGCGGCTGGAGCTCACTCCGCGCGAGAGCTTCCACGCGGTCTCGGCGGTCGTCGGCTTCGTCGTCGGCACGGCGGCCGACATGGGTCAGCAGCCACCCGAGGCGGTGCTCTCCGGCGAGGTCGACCGTGACGCGTACCTCGCCCGCTACGCCGCCCAGTGGCGCGCCCTCGACGCGGACGAGTTCCCCTTCATCCACCACGTCGTCGACGAGTTCGCCGGACACGACGACGCCGAGCAGTTCCGGGCCGGTCTCGACCTCATCCTCGCCGGGCTGCGGCTCCAGGCCGCCGGCTGACGCGTCGCGTAGGCACCCCCGGTCAGTCTCCCGAAAGGGGCCGGAGGTCCCGGGAGGCTTCTGCGGCAAGGCAGTCCACGGCTACGGCCATCGCGGGGCTTGCCGTCATGGTGCTCCGCCAGACGAGGCTCACGGTGCGCTCGGAGATCGGGTCGACGATGGGGACAGCGACGACGCCCACGGGGAGCGGTCCCCGGCCGAGGCGTGGCACGAGGGCGATGGCCTCCCCCGCCGCGACGAGGGCGACGTGCGTGGCGAACTCGAGCGCCACGTGCGCGATCCGAGGGGACCGACCCACGTCGGCATACATCTTCTGGAGCCACTGGTGGCAGATGGAGCCGGGCGCGACGCTGGCCCAGTGCTCGTCGAGCACGTCCCGCACGCCGATGCTGCGCCGGGCGGCGAGCGGGTGGCTCTCGTGGACGAGGACGTCCGCGCGGTCCCGGCCGAGGTCGCGCACCTCGAGGTGGTCGGGGATGGCGAGCGGCAGCGGCTCCCAGTTGTGCACGAGGGCGAGGTCGTGGGTGCCGGCCGCGACCGCGTCGACGGCGTCCCAGGGGTCGATCTCGTCGGGACGCAGGACGACGTCCGGCGCGGTCGATCGCAGGCGGCCGATAGCGCCCACGACGACCCCCCGGTACGCCGTGGCGAACGTCGCGAGGCGCACCGTCCCGACCGTCTCTCCGCTGTCCCTGTGGAGCCGGGACTCGAGTCGCTCCATGTCCGCGAGCAGGGACCGCGCAGCGTCGGAGAGCGTGCGACCGGCCTCCGTGAGCAGGACACCGCGCCCCTGCCGCTCGAGCAGCTGCACCCCCGTCTGGGTCTCGAGGCGCTTGATCTGCTGGGACACCGCGCTCGGGGTGTAGTCGAGCGCGGCAGCGGCGGCGCCGACGGAGCCGTGCGCCTCGACGGCGACGAGCGAGCGCAGCGCGACGGGATCGATCATGCAGTGATGCTACACAGTCATGGCCACGACAGTTTGATGGACGTGAACGGTGTGCGGCCGCCACGATGGGCACATGCGCCGCCGTGACACCGCCCTCGCCGTCCTGGTCGCCCTGATCTGGGGCACGAACTTCGTCGCCATCCGCACCGGCATCGACTCGGTGCCGCCGTTCCTCTTTCTCGCGGTGCGCTTCGTCGTCGTCTGCGTCCCCGCGGTCTTCCTCGTCCGGCGCCCGGGACTCCCCTGGCGCGACCTCGCCCTCATCGGGCTCTTCACGAGCCTCGGCCAGTTCGCCCTCATGTACCTCGCGCTGCACCTCGGCATGCCGCCGGGTCTCGCCTCGCTCGTGCTCCAGGCGCAGGTGCTGCTCACCGTCGTCATCGCGGCGGTCTGGCTGCGCGAGCGCCCGTCCACGGCGCAGCGCCTCGGCGTCGCCCTGGGCGGGGCGGGGCTGCTGACGATCGCGGTCGGACGCGGGCTGTCGGCGCCGCTGCTCCCTCTCGTCCTGCTCGTCCTGGCCGCCGTGTCGTGGGCGGTCGGCAACGTGCTGACCCGCCGGGCGGGGGCCCTCACGGGTCCGGGCGCCGGGCTCGGGGTCACGGTCTGGTCGGGGCTCGTCGTGCCGCTGCCCGCCCTCGCCCTCTCGTTCGTCTTCGAGGGGCCGACGGCCATCGGGGCGGCGCTGCACCACCTCCAGTGGCAGGCCGTGGCCTCGACCGCCTACACGGCCTACCTCTCGTCGCTCGTCGGCTACGGGATCTGGAACACCCTGCTCAGCTGCCACCCCGTGGCGAAGGTGACGCCGTTCGCGATGCTCGTCCCGGTCTTCGGGATGGTCGCGGCCGCGGTCGCGTTCCACGAGCGACCCAACGCCCTCGAGCTGGCCGGGGGGCTCGCACTGCTGGCCGGTGTCGGCGTAGCGGTGATCCGCCCCCGCGGCGGCGTGACGGCGCCCGCTCCGGCCGTCCCTGCCGACGCGTCACCCGTGCTCGCCGTCGACGTAGAGCCAGCGGCCGCCCCGGCGGGCGAAGCGGCTCACCTCGTGCAGCTCGCCCCGACGCGTGGCGCCCGCTGACGGTTCCGTCCAGTGGGCCACGAACTCGACGACGCCGTCGTCGTCACCGAGCCCGCCGCGCTCCGTGCGCAGCACCGTCAGGCCCGTCCACCGTGTGTCCGGGTCGAGTCCCACCCGCGCGGGGCGCGTCCGTGGGTGCCAGGTGCGCAGGAGGTACGCCTCGTCCCCCACGGCGAACGCCGCGTAGCGCGAGCGCATCAGCTCGCCTGCGGTCCCGGCCGGGCGGTCGCCCGCGTGGAGCGGGCCGCAGCACGCGGCATACGCCAGGTCTTCCGGGCCGCCCCCACAGGGGCACGGCCCCGAGACGCCTGTACCGAAGGCTCCGCTCACGAGCGCTGGGCGCGTTGGGCCTCGCGGGCGGGCCACGGCGCGTCGTGCGGCCGCAGCGTGGACCACCCACGCCCGCGCGACAGTCCGGCGCAGAGCAGGCCTACGAGCGTCGCCGAGTTGCTGATGCGTCCGTCGAGCGCTGCGTCGACGGCATCGTCGAGGGACACCCAGAGGGGCCGGATCCCGAGCTCCTCCGCAGTGCGTTGGTGGGCGTCGGCGGCGGCGACCTCGTGGAGGCCGCGCGCGAGGAAGATCCGCACCGTCTCCGGGAAGGCCCCGGGAGACGTGACGTCGTCGGCGAGGACGTGCCACTCGTCGGCCGTCAGGTCGACCTCCTCGGCGAGCTCACGCGCGGCGGCCTCCCACGGCGGCTCGCCGTCGACGTCGAGCAGGCCGGCGGGCAGCTCCCACACGTGGCCACCGCTCGCGTGGCGGTACTGACGGATGAGCAGCACGTGCGGGGCACCCTCGAGCTCACGCAGGGCGAGCACGGCGACGGCGCCGGGGTGCGTGACGAAGTCACGTGTCACGACACCCCCGGCGCCGAGGTCGACGCGCTCGCGCACGACGTCGAAGATGATCCCCTCGAACGGGGTCGTCGTCTCGACCACCGGCTCGGGGGTCCACTCCTCGACGAGGTCGGCTCCGGTGCCCCGCGGCGCGTCCAGGCTCACCCGCGTCTCAGTCGGCGTCCGGGGCGGCGCCCGACGCGGACACCGAGGCGAGCTCGTCGTGCCCGGTCCGTGCCTCGGCGTCCCGCTCGGCCTGGCCGGCGTCGACCGCGGCGCGGTGGCGCTCGACCTCGACGAGGCGCTCGCTGCGCTGGCGCTCCAGGGCGGCCCCGACGAGACCCGCGAAGAGCGGGTGTGCGCGGTTGGGGCGCGACAGGAACTCCGGGTGCGCCTGGGTCGACACGTAGTACGGGTGGACCTCGCGCGGCAGCTCGACGAACTCCACGAGGTTGCCGTCGGGCGAGGTGCCCGAGAAGACGAGACCCGCCTGCTCGAGGTCGGCCCGGTAGGAGTTGTTGACCTCGTAACGGTGGCGGTGGCGCTCCTTGACCTCGGCCTCGCCGTAGGCCCCACGGATGACGCTGCCCTCCTTGAGGGCGGCCGGGTAGAGGCCGAGGCGCATCGTGCCGCCGAGGTCGCCGGCGCCCTCGACGAAGGCCTTCTGCTCCTCCATCGTGGCGATGACGGGATGCTCGGTATCGGGGTCGAACTCCGTCGAGCTCGCGTCCTGGTTGCCGAGGACGCTGCGGGCGTACTCGATGACCATGCACTGCAGGCCGAGGCAGATGCCGAGGGTCGGCACCTGCTTCTCGCGGGCCCAGGTCAGCGCGCCGAGCTTGCCCTCGATGCCGCGCACCCCGAACCCACCGGGGACGAGGACGGCGTCGACGCCGCCGAGCGCCTTCTGGGCGCCGGCCGGGGTCTGGCACTCGTCGCTGGCCACCCAGCGGATGTTGACCTTGGCGTCGTGGTGGAAGCCGCCGGCACGCAGCGCCTCGGTGACCGAGAGGTACGCGTCGGGCAGGTCGATGTACTTGCCCACGAGGGCGATCTCGATGTCGTGCTCCGGGTCGTGGACCCGCTCGAGCAGCTCGTCCCACTCGGTCCAGTCGACGTCGCGGAAGTTGAGCCCGAGCCGGCGGATGACGTAGGCGTCGAGGCCCTCGCGGTGGAGCACCTTGGGGATGTCGTAGATGCTGGGGGCGTCGACCGCCGCGGCGACCGCGGCGACGTCGACGTCGCACATGAGCGAGATCTTGCGCTTGATCGGGTCGGGGATCTCGCGGTCGGCGCGGAGCACGAGCCCGTCGGGCTGGATGCCGACCTGGCGCAGGGCGGCGACCGAGTGCTGGGTCGGCTTCGTCTTCAGCTCGCCGCTCGGCGCGAGGTACGGCACGAGGGAGACGTGCAGGAAGAAGCTGTTGTCGCGGCCGATGAGGTGGCGCACCTGGCGCGCGGCCTCGAGGAAGGGCAGCGACTCGATGTCGCCGACCGTGCCGCCGATCTCGGTGATGATGACGTCCGGGGCGTCCGGACCTCCGGTGGCGAGGGCGCGCATCCGGGCGACGATCTCGTTGGTGATGTGCGGGATGACCTGGACGGTGTCGCCGAGGTACTCACCGCGCCGTTCCTTGGCGATGACGTTGTTGTAGACCTGCCCGGTCGTCACGTTCGCGCTGCCGACGAGGTTGACGTCGAGGAAGCGCTCGTAGTGACCGATGTCGAGGTCCGTCTCGGCTCCGTCGTCGGTCACGAAGACCTCGCCGTGCTGGAACGGGTTCATCGTCCCGGGATCGACGTTGATGTAGGGGTCGAGCTTCTGCATCGTGACCCGCAGGCCCCGCGATCTGAGAAGTCGTCCGAGGCTCGAGGCGGTGAGCCCCTTGCCGAGAGAGGAGGCGACGCCCCCGGTCACAAAGATGTGCTTCGTCGTATCCACCACGGGCTTTGAGTCTACGTCACTCCGCGGGTCTCCGTGACGTAGCGTTCCACCCACCGGCGCGTCTCGTCGTCAGGAGTGGGCCATCCGGCCGCCCGGGCTCGTCCCGCGTCACCCTCCCGGAGCCTGGCGTCGGCGTCGGTGAGCAGGCGGTCCACCTCGGCTGCTACGACGGCCGGGTCCCCCACGGGGACAAGAGAACCCGCGTCCCCGACGAGGTCGGGCAGACCGCCCGTACGGGTCACGACGACCGGGAGCCCAGCCGCCATCGCCTCCTGCACGACGAGCGCCCGGGCCTCCCAGCGGCTCGTGAGGACGAATACGTCCGCCGCCCGCAGCCACTCCGACACATCGGTGCGCGCCCCCACGAACCGGACCTTTGCCCTCGCGTCCTCCCCCTGCCGTATGCCGTCCGCCTCCTCCTCGAGACGGGCACGGAGCCGATCGTCGCCGTCGCCGACGACGACCCACGTGGCGGCGGCGTCGGAGCGCCGCGCGGCCGCGAGGAGGGTCGGGAGGTCCTTCTGGGGCGCGATGCGCGAGACCGTGAGCACGACGGGGCGGTCGGTCGGCAGGCCGGCTCCGGCCAGCAGGGCGGCGCGTTCGGTCGGCTCGAGGGCGGCAGGACGCTCCAGCAGGTCGGCGACCGCGGCGGAGGGCACGAGGGCGAGCTCGGTGCGCCGGGCACCGAGGGCGTCTGCGAGCTCGACGAGGTCTTCGCTCGCGCCCGTCACGAGGTCGGCTCGGTGCAGGGACCACGCGACCAGCCGCCGGGCGGCGGACGCCGCGGCGCGCGCGACGGGGGAGCCCTGGACCGGCGGGAGGTCGTTGTGGAGAGAGACCACGAGCCGCGGGCGTGGCCGCGCGCGGGCGACGGCCACGGCAGCGACGACGGCGGCCTGGTGGCCGTGCGCGTGGACGACGTCGACCGTGCCCGCCAGGCGCATGATGCGGTGCCAGTCCACGAGACCACGGGGTGCGCGTACCCCGCCGTGGACCGGCCAGAGCCGGTGGGCGTCGGCCCAGTCGAAGGCCCGCGCCGTCGACTCCGCCGTCACGACCTGAACGTCGTGCCCCTGCCCACGAAGTCCCGTGAGGAGGGCGTCGACGTGCGCACCCACGCCACCGGCCGCGTGTCCGAGCACCATGAGCACCCTCATCGCGTCTCCGGAGGCGCGGCCGGGTGCGGGTCCTGCTCGCCGGCAGGGGCGGACATCGGCGCGGACGAAGGGGCGGTCATGGACGTCGGCGAGGTCGCGGCGGTCGGTGACGGCCGCCGCAGCCGGGCGACGACCGAGCGGTCGACGAGGAGCACGACGACGACGAGGGTCACGGTGGCCGCGAGCGCCACGGCGACGCCCTGCGCGGCGGCGACGAGGAGTCCGTCCGCGGTCCAGAGGCCGCCGAGCCACCAGCCGAGGATCGCGGCTGACGCGGCGCCGAGCAATCCGGCTGCCACGGGGCGCGCCGGTACGGTCAGGGCCGCGCGGCCCCAGCTCCGCGCGACGAGGACCGTGAGCGCGACGGCCCCGGCCACGAGCCCGACGCTGGTGCCGAGGGTGAGAGCGCGCACGGTCGTCGCGGGTCCGGCCGCGTCTCCGAGGGCCACGAGCGGGACGACGGTCGTCGCGAGCCACGCGACGGCGACCACGGCGCCCGCGACCCGGGCACGGCCTCGCACATAGGAGGCCCGGGTCAGCAGCCCGATTGCGCAGAGGCCGATGATGCCCGGGGCCACGAGCACGAGGGCGTCGGGGATGGCGGACAGGGCCACGGCCCCGTTGCCGTCCGCTCGCCCGGCGTCGAGCAGGGCGAAGAAGGCGCCGACCGGTCGGGCGACGGCCACGAGCAGACCCCCGGCCAGCAGACCGGCCAGGAGGGTGGCGAGCCACGTCCGCCGCAGCACGTCCACGGCCGCGGACCCCGGCGCGGAGGCCGGCGCGGAGGCCGCCGCTGCTGCTCCCGCGTCCGGCTCGGGCCCGCCGGCTTGCGCGCTCCCCGCCAGCGTCGGGAAGGCCGCGGTGGCGAGCGGGACGGCAAGGACGGCATACGGGAGCAGGGAGACGGCCTGGACGTAGGTGTACACGTTGAGCGTCCCGGGGCCGCCGCGGTCGTTGGCGAGGCGGATGAAGACGAGCGTCGCCAGCTGCTGTCCGGCGACGGCGAGGAGCCCGGCGACCGCGAGCCGCCGGACGCGGGCGGCGACGCCGTGCGGGAAGTGTGTCGTCACCGTGAGGTGGACCCCGGCGCGACGCACCGGAACGAGGAGCGGCAGCGACAGCGCGACGACCCCGAGGGTCGTGCCCACGGCCAGGATCGTGGTCGCGCCCGCGGGGACCTGCGCGATCGGGGCGGCCGGGTCGGTGGCGACGGCGGCGTAGGCCACGTAGGTCGCGATGACGACGAGGCTCGACATGAGCGGGGCGATCGCGGCCGCGACGAACCGGTGGTGAGACTGGAGCACACCGCCGAGCACGATGCCGACGCCGTAGAGCGGGATCTGGATCGCGAAGACCCGCAGCAGGTCGGCGCCGAGGCCCACCGCGCCGGGACAGGTGTCGCCAACTCCGAGCAGGCCCCGCGCGATCGGCTCCGCGGCAAGGGCCACGACCAGGCCCAGCGGCACGAGCACGACGACCACCCACGTCAGCAGCGCGGAGGCCGTGTGGTCGGCCTCGATCCGGTCGCCGCGGGCCAGTGCGCCTGCCACGAGAGGCACGGCGACGGCCGCGAGCACTCCCCCGGCCGCGATCTCGAAGAGCACGTTGGGGACCGCGTTGACCGACTGGTAGACGCTCCCGACGCAGGTCGCACCGACGGAGTGGGAGAAGACGAACCATCGTCCGAAGCCGACGACCCGGGCGACGAGCGTGATCACCGCGATGGTGCCTGCGGCGGCGAACAGCCCGCGCCGTGAGACGGGCCCGCCCCCTGCGCTCCGGTCGGTCATCGGGGGGCCCGGCCCCACTCGTCGAGCCGGCGCAGGGCGGGGTGGGCCTCGATGACCCGGGTGAAGCTGACGCGCTCCGAGGCGAGCGTCAAAGCCGCGAGGCCCGTCAGGGCGACGACCCGGCCCACGAGCCCGGTGCGCTCGACGAGCGCGAGACCGACGAGCGCCCCGGCGGCGTTGGCACCCGTGTCGCCGAGCATGGCGGTGGCGCGGAGGTCGTCCCGGACGACACCGAGCGAGGACCCGACGGCGGCGGCCGCGGGCACCACTCCCACGAGCGGGAGACCTGCGACCACCGTGACCTTGAGCGCCCGTCCGGGGCGCAGGTCGAAGAGGTTGACGGCGTTGGCGGCACCGGCGACCACGGCCCCGCCGACGAGGGTGGCCAGCAGTCCGGGACGGGACGGACGGCTCGCGTCGGAGAGCGCCGCGCCGACCAGCCCGGTGACGCCGAGACCCACGATCTTGACCGCGCCCGTCGTGACCTCGCCCCGTGCCAGCGCACCGAGGTGGCCCTTGAGACCCTTGTCGGACGCGCCTCCGGCGAGGTCGTCGAGCGCCCCGAGGGCACCTGCGGCGACGGCGACGACGCCGGAGCTCATCGACCTGCGGCTCGCTCCCTCGGTCAGGCGCGAGGCGACTGCCGCTGCAGCGGCACCGGCAACAGCGCCTGCCACGGCGCCGCCGACCCAGGCCGGCCCCTCGAGCAGGGTGACCGGGTCGCCGGCGTGGTTGGTGCGCTCCCAGGGCTGGCGGAGGTCAGGGGGCGCCGCTCGGCCGAGACGCAGGACCGCCCACGAGGCCGCCGCCGAACCGAGCAGGGCAGCCAGTGACGCGGCGGCGCTCGAGTCCGCGCGGCGGCTCGACCTCACGGAAGCACCCGCGGGACGGTGGCGGTGGCGCCGGCCGCGACGCCGTAGTGTCCGACCCGCTCGTCGAGGGCGTCCTCGACGGCGAGGACCACCGTGGCAGGTCCGTCACCGGCCCGGGCGTGGTCGACGGTGGAGACGATCCCGGCCGTCTCGGACTTCTCACGCACGGCCTGGACGGCGTTGGAGGTCACGGGCTGGCCCGCCGCTGCAACCGTCTCGCCGCTGGCGACGACGGTCGACCGGGTCGAGCCGGCGAAGGAGGTCACCAGCGCGCGGATGGCGTCGGAGCGGGACTCGACGACGGACTCGGTGCCGGCGTAGTCCGCGGACACGACGACCGCGAGGTCGGCAGGCGCGAGGTCGGCCACCGAGCTGTCGACGAGGTTGGCGTCGACGAGCACCTTGAGCGCGGCGGTGCGCTGGGCCGAGGTGCCGGTGTCGCTCGTCGACACGACGAGGTCGGTGAGCACCTGCACGAGCAGCTCGTCGCCCGTCGCGGTCGACCCGACCCCGAGGGCCGACGCGGCTTCCTTGGCCGCCTGTGCTCGGTCGGAGGCCTGGCTGGGGTCGAACCAGTCGGGGCTCAGCGTCACCGTGCCCGTGAGGCCGGCGCCGCTCTGGGTCACGACACCCTCGAGGTTCGTGGTCATCGTGCCGTCGGCGGAGGGCAGCACGACGACGACCGCGCGGTGACCGGACAGTCGGCTCTTGACGACCCGTTGCTGCACGGCGGTCGCGTACTCGTCGGACGCGTCGACGAGCTTCTCGCTCGTCGTCAGCTTGTCGTTGAGGGCCTGCTTCTCGGTGCGCAGCGCGGAGACCTGGTCGCTCAGCTGGTTGCCGAGGTTGGCCTGCAGAGGGCCGGCCCCGAGCACGATGCCCACCGCGAGGGCGAGGAACACCGAGATGATCGAGACGAGGTGGTAGCGGAAGTCGATCACGTGAAGATCCCAACGATGGCGGTCCAGAGGTCGTCCCAGCGGGCGGCGAGGACCTGCAGCCACGCCTGCCCGGCCGGTGTCGACGCGAGGGCTGCGAAGAAGGCGAGCACGCCCGCGAGCAGCATCGTCACGAGCAGCCGGCCCGGGATGCGGGCGCGGTAGAGCTGGCTCACGCCCTTGGCGTCGACGAGCTTGCTGCCGACGCGCAGGCGCGTGAGGAACGTCGACGCCTGCCCGTCGCGACCCTTGTCGAGGAACTCGACGAGGGTGACGTGGGTACCGACGGCGACGATGAGCTCGGCACCGGAGTCGTCGGCGAGGAGCATCGCGACGTCCTCGCTCGTGCCCGCGGCGGGGAAGACGACCGGCGTGATCCCGAGAGCCTCGACCCGTGCGAGGCCGGGGGCACGCCCGTCGCGGTAGGCGTGCACGACGATCTCGGCGCCGCAGCGCAGCGCCTTGTCCGAGACGGAGTCCATGTCGCCGACGATGAGGTCGGGCTGGTGGCCGGACTCGAGGATGGCGTCGGCGCCGCCGTCGACCCCGATGAGGATCGGGCGGTACTCACGGATGTAGGGCCGCAGGGTCTCGAGGTCCTCGCGGTAGTGGTAGCCGCGCACGACGATGAGGCAGTGCCGGCCGTCGAGCTGGGTGGTGATGGGGGGCACGCCGATGCCGTCGAGGAGGAGGTCGCGCTCCTTGCGGATGTACTCCATCGTGTTCGTCGCGAAAGCCTCGATCTGCACGGCGAGCCCGGCCCGCGCCTCGTGCATCTGGGCCTGGACCGCCTCGACGTCGAGCAACGTGCCCGTCGCGACACGGGTCTCCCCCGACCACAGGTCGGCACCGTCGAGGCGTAGCGTCTGCCCGTCCGTGAGCGCCATGACCTCCGGGCCGGCGGCGTCGAGCACGGGGATGCCGGCCTCGACGAGGATCTGGGGTCCGAGGTTCGGGTAACGACCGCTGATCGAGGCGCTCGCGTTGACCACGGCGGCGGGGCGCACGGTGACGAGGGCGTCCGCGCTCACCTTGTCGAGGTCCGCGTGGTCGATGACGGCGATGTCGCCCGGCTGCAGCCGCTTCGTCAGCGCCTTGGTGCGCCGGTCGACGCGCGCGGTGCCGACCACGCCGGGACCGGTGTCCCGGGCGCGCGAGCGACGTCGGATGGAGAGGGCCATGATGGCCTCAATCGTGCCACGTCGGTGGGTCGGCGACCCCATCGGTCCGGGCCGTGGCGCACGGCTCGGGACGACACTCGGGACGGCCTTCGGGAACGAGGTCCAACGGCTGCGCGGACCGCAGGACGGTGCCGCGGACGGGACTCAGACGCGTGAGCCGCTGCGGGCGGCCGGCCGCGTGCCGACGCGGGCACCGCTCGTCTGCTCGAGCAGGTCGCCGGCGTGGGCCAGCCCGGCCTCGGAGTCGGGGTCGCCGCCCATCATCCGCGACAGCTCCCGCAGCCGGGCGTCACCGTCGACGACGCTGACGCTGCTCGAGGTGATGCGGCCGTCGTCGGCCTTGTGCACGACGAGGTGGCGGTCGGCGAACGCTGCGACCTGGGCGAGGTGGGTGACGACGATGACCTGGGCGTGCTCGGCGAGGGCAGCCAGCCGGGCACCCACGTCGAGGGCCGCCCGCCCGCCGACACCGGCGTCGACCTCGTCGAAGACGAACGTTGGTGGTCCGCTCGCCGCCTCGCCCGAGGCGTTGCGTGAGCCGACGACCTCGAGCGCGAGCATGACGCGGGAGAGCTCACCGCCCGAGGCGGCCCGCGCGACGCTGCGCGGCGTGGCTCCGGGGTTGGCCGCGAGCAGGATCTCGACGTCGTCGATGCCGTGTCGGGCCAGCCGCACGCGGTCGCCGTCGGGCAGGGCCACACCCTCGGGGTCGGTGCGTCGGCGCAGCTCGACGTGGACGACGGCCTTGCCCATGGCCAGGTGCGAGAGCTCCTCCGAGACGCGGGTGCCGAAGTCGTCACCGGCGGCCCGGCGAGCCTCGGACAGCGAGAGGGCGGCCGCGACGACGGACGACTCGAGCTCGGCCACCTCGACGCCGAGTCGCTCGACGCGGTCGTCGGCGGTCACGAGCTCGTCGAGGCGAGCGGCCCCGCGGCCCGACCACTCGAGCACCTCGTCGACGGTCTCGCCGTACTTGCGCGTGAGGACCCCGAGGGCGGCCCGCCGCTCCTGCACGTAGCCGAGCCGCTCGGGGTCGAGATCGACGTCCTGGAGGTATGCCGTGAGGTCGGCCGACAGGTCGGTCACGAGCGTGCCCACCTCGTGCAGGCGCTCGTCGAGCCCGGCGAGGGCCTGGTCGTGCGCCGTGGCCGGGCCGAGCGCACCCCGCGCCGACCCGATGAGGTCACGGACGTTCGGAGCCGGCTCGGCGGCATACTCGTCGCCGCTGAGATCTGCGAGTGCCTGGGCTGCGGCCAGGCGGAGCGTGTCGGCGTGCGCGAGGCGCTCGTCCTCGGCACGCAGCGCCGCGTCCTCGCCCGGCTGGGGGTCGACGACCTCGATCTCCTCGAGCGAGGCGGTGAGCGAGTCGATCTCGCGGGCGCGCTCGCGCGCCTCCGAGACGAGGCGCTCGTGCTCGCGGGCCGACGCACGCCAGCGGTCGTAGAGCTCGCCGACGCGGTCGCGGAGTGCCGTGAGTTCGGGACCCCCGAAGTCGTCGAGCACGACGCGGTGGGCATCGCCCTGCTTGAGCCGCCACTGGTCGGCCTGCCCGTGCACGGCCACGAGCATCTGGCCGAGCTCGGCGAGCACGGAGACCGGCGCCGTGCGACCGCCGACGTGGGCGCGCGACCGGCCGGCCGCGGCGATGGTGCGGGCGATGACGAGCTCGCCGTCCTCGTGGTCGGCGCCCGCCTCGTCGGCCCGGACGAGGGCCGGGTGGTCGAGGGGCAGCTGCACGACACCCTCGACGAGCGCCGAGGCCGAGCCGGTGCGCACGAGGCCGGAGTCGGCGCGCTCGCCCAGCAGCAGGCCGAGCCCCGACACGACCATGGTCTTGCCGGCGCCGGTCTCACCGGTGAGCACGTTGAGCCCGGGGCTCAGGTCGAGGACGGCGTCGTCGATGACACCGACGCCCCGGATCCTCATCTGGCTGAACACGGGTCCACCTTAGGGCCGGGCACCCTCACCGCCGTCGACGTCGTCCACGGGCGAGGCGGTGTCGCCGTTGCCGCGCCACCCGGCGACCGAGAGGTCGAACTTCGCGACGAGACGGTCGGTGAACGGTGCGCTCGTCAGCCGGGCGAGACGGAGCGGGCGCAGCCCACGGCGCACCTCGATGCGGGCTCCCGGAGGGAGGTCGACGTGACGCCGGCCGTCGCACCACATGACTCCTGCGCCCTCGGTGGCCGCCTTGATCTCGACGGCCAGGTGGGTGTCGGGGCCCAGCACCAGCGGCCGGGCGAAGAGCGCGTGGGCCGCACTGGGGACGAGGAGCATGGCCTCGACCTGCGGCCAGACGACCGGCCCGCCGGCCGAGAAGGCGTATGCCGTCGACCCCGTCGGCGTGGAGACGATGACGCCGTCGCAGCCCCAGCTCGACAACGGCCGACCGTCGACCTCGACGGTGACCTCGAGCATCCGCTCGCGGGCGGCCTTCTCGACGCTGACCTCGTTGAGGGCCCAGCTGCTCGCGATGAGGTCGCCGTGCAGCTTCGCGTCGACGTGGAGCGTCATGCGCTCCTCGACGGCGTAGTCGTTGCTCGCGATGTGCTCGACCGTGGCGTCGAGGTCGTCGCGCTCGGCCTCCGCAAGAAAGCCCACGTGGCCGAGGTTGACCCCGAGGAGCGGCACGTCGACGCTGCGGGCGAACTCGGCGCCGCGCAGGATGGTCCCGTCGCCGCCGAGCACCACGACGAGGTCGCACCCCTCCGCGACCTGCTCCTCGGCGGACGCGATGTGCACGCGCGAGCTGTCCTTGAGGTCGAGGGCCTCGGCCTCGTCGGCCTGGAGGGACACGTCGATGCCGAGGTGGGTGAGGCGTTGCACGACGCCCTTGGCGACCGTCAGCGCCTCGGGGCGCCTCGGGTGGGCCACGAGCAGGATGCGGCGCGTCACGGGACTCCTTCCAGGTCGACGGCCTCCAGCATGTCATCCACCGCCGTCACCGAGGCGCCCGGCACGGGTCTCGGGGCGAGCCAGAAGAGGAACTCCCGGTTGCCGTCGCCCCCCGCGATGGGGCTGGCCGTCGCAGCGTGCAGGTGCAGGTGGAGGTCGGTCGCGACCTGGGCCACGTCACGCAGCACCCGACGGCGCTCGTGCGGCGAGGTGACGACTCCTGTGCGGCTGAGCCGCTCGCGCCCCACCTCGAACTGCGGTTTGACGAGGACGACGACGTCGCCGTCGTCGGTGACGAGAGGTCGCATGGCGGGCAGGGCGATGGCGAGCGAGATGAAGCTGAGGTCGGACACGACGAGGTCGAAGCGGCCGCCGAGCGCCTCGGCGTCGACGTCACGGATGTTGGTGCCCGGCAGGTCCCGCACCCGCGGGTCGGCGCCGATCGACACGACGAGCTGGTCGTGCCCGACGTCGAGGGCCGTCACGTGGGTGGCACCGCGCTCGAGGAGCACCTGGGTGAACCCACCCGTGCTCGCCCCGACGTCGAGGCACCGTCTGCCGTCGACAGGGACCGGCCACGTGTCGAGGGCGTGGAGCAGCTTGACCGCCGCGCGCCCCACCCAGCGGTCGGGCTCACGCGTCAGCTCGATGGCCGACGAGTCGTCGACGGGCCGGGCGGGCTTGCCGGCCGGGCGACCGTCGACGAGCACCACGCCGGCGGTGACGAGCTCACGGGCCTGGGTGCGCGATCGCGCCAGGCCGCGGGCGACGAGCTCGACGTCGAGACGTCGCGTCACGCGCCACCCAGACCGCCGAGGCGGCTCTGCAGGCTCCGGTGGGCGTGCTCGCCGGACTCGATGCGCTCGGCGAACGACCCGGCCTGCGACTCGGCCAGACGCATCATTGCCTCGTCGACCGCCTGGTCACCCGTCAGGGGCGGGGTGGGCACGTCTGGCGTCGCGTCCAGCGGGGCGTAGGGCACCTCGGCCGTCGCGGTGTCGTCGTCGGTCCGGCGCTCGTCGTCCTCGCCGTCCTCATCGGTGAGGTCCTCGAGGTCGTCTCCCGACACGTCCGCATCGCTGACGTCGTCGGACTGGTCGTCTGAGTCGTCCCACTCGTCGACGGCGTCGTCGCTCGCGTCGACGTCCGAGTCCATCGGGTCGAGCTCCTCCGCGACCTCGAGCGGTTCGCCGGACCCGAGATCGTCGCGTCGAGGGTCGCTGTCGCCGAACATGTGCTGCCTCCGTGCCGAGTGGTTGGTTCGCCTGCGGTCACGCTACCGGGTCGAGGTCGGTGAGTCGTCGAGCAGGCGGTCGAGCGTCGCCGCCGCCCGACGCAGGTGCGCGGAAGGCACTCCCTCGTCGCGCGACGTCAGCAGGGCCGCCAGGCCCGCTCGCACCACCTCGATGGGGCCCGCGCTCCCCCGCTCGATGACGAGGTCCTCGCCGTCGAGGGCCACCCGGGCGGCGCCGCAGCGCCAGCCGCCGGCGTCGGCCACCGGGGCGGCATACGGCATCAGGAGCTCGGCGAGGGAGGCGATGACGTAGGTGGGCGACGACTCGCTCGCCACGACGTCGGAGGGTCGGTCGACTCCTGTGAGGACCCACGCCGAGTCGAGGCCGGTGGCCTCGGCGCCGACGATGTCGGTGCCGATCCGGTCGCCGACTGCGAGCGTCCTGGCAGCGACGGTGCCGAGGCGCTCGAGGGCGAGCCCGTAGAGCGGCGGGTGCGGCTTCCCGACGACGTGTGGGCGTCGCCCGAGCACGGCGACGAGCAGCTCGATGTAGGCGCCGTTCCCCGGGGACTGCCCCCACGGCAGCGGCAGCGTCGCGTCGTCGTTCGTCGCGACCCACGGCAGGCCGGAGGAGAGGAGACGGGCCGCCGTCTCGAAGTCGCGCACGCGCAGCTCCTTGCCGAAGCCCTGGAGCACGGCCGCGACCTCGTCTGGTCCGGAGCGGGCATGGTCACGGGCGGCGGCCACGGGGACGAGGCCTGCGTCTCGCAGCGCCTCGACCACGCCCTCCCCACCCAGCGCGAGGACGGCGGCTCCCGGTGGGAGGTCGGTGGCGAGCCGGGCGGCCCCTGCCTGAGCGCTCGACAAGACGTCGGATGCCGTCGCGGGAGCACCGAGGCCGGCGATCTGGGTGGCCACCTCGGTCGGGACGCGGGAGGCGTTGTTCGTCGCGTAGACGACTCGGATCCCCCGAGCCACGATGTCCTGCAGCGCTTTCGGCGCACCCGGGACGGCATCCGCTCCGCGGTAGACGACACCGTCGAGGTCGCACACCACCCCGTCGTAGCCCGCGACCAGGGGTTGCGTCAGTGTTTCCGTGTCCATGCGTCCTCCTGGGCCAGACCCTACGTCGGGAGCCGTCAGCGAGACCCGTCGGTCCGGAACGCAGAACGGGCCCGACCGAGGAGGTCGGGCCCGTTCCGGGTGGGGTACTCAGCGCTCGTCGTCCGCGTCGTCGTCCGCGTCGTCGTCCGCGTCGTCGTCCGCGTCGTCGTCCGCGTCGTCGTCCGCGTCGTCGTCAGCTTCCTCGTCGTCGTCCTGGTCGTCGGAGTCGTCGTCGTCCGCGTCGACGTCGTAGAACTCGGGGCTGTCCTCGTCCTCGTCGCCGAGCAGATCGGTGACGTCGACACCGTCGAGCTCCTCGAGCCGCTCCGCCGCATCGGTGGTCAGCTCGTGGTCGGCATCCGCCGCCCGGGCGAACCAGTCACGTGCGACCTCGAGGTCGCCGGCGGCAAGCTTCGCGTCCGCGTAGGCATAGAAGAGCCGCGCCGCCGACGGGCGGTTCGGGTTGATCCGCTTGACCAGGTCGCTCAGACCGGCGACGGCGGCATCGAGCTGACCGAGGTCACGGCGGATCCCGGACACCACGATCGCCAGCTCGACACGGTCGTCGATCGCCAGGTTGGCAGCCTCGTCGGACTGGGCGAGCTCGAGCGCCTTGTCGTGGCGTCCGAGTGCACGCTCGCAGTCCACCATGAGCGGCAGCAGGTGACTCGAACCCGAGAGCCGGCGGACCGTGCGGAACTCCCCCAGCGCCCGCGCCCAGTCGCCGAGGCGGTACGCAACGAGACCAAGGGACTCACGGGCCGCCGGGACGCGTCCGGCGCGGCGCACGGCGGTCTCCGCGTGGGCCAGGGCTGCCTCGGGCTCGACGTCCAGCAGCTCGGCCACCATGACGAGGTGCTGGGCGACGCCCTCGGCGTTCTCCTTGGAGAGCGTGCGCAGCTGGTTCTTGACGCCCCGGTCCACCTCATGGCCCGTGACACCCTCGCGGATGGCGGGCTCGGGCTTCCTCGGGGACTTCGGGGTCAGCCGAGCGCCACCGCGACGGTCGTCGTCCTGGGGACGACCCGATCCCCCTCGGGGGCGGTCGTCGAAACGTCGGGGACCACGGTCGCTGCCGCCGCCGGAGCGACGGTCGTCCGAGCGGTAACCGCCACGGTCATTGTTACCGCCGGAGCGACGGTCATCGGAGCGGTAGCCGCCACGGTCATTGTTACCGCCGGAGCGACGGTCATCGGAGCGGTAGTCACCACGGTCACTGCTGCCGCTGCTCGAGGGGCGGTAACCGCCGCGGTCACTGCCGCCGCCGGAGCGACGGTCGTCCGAGCGGTAACCGCCACGGTCATTGTTACCGCCGGAGCGACGGTCGTCCGAGCGGTAGCCACCACGGTCACTGCTGCCGCTGCTCGAGGGGCGGTAACCGCCGCGGTCACTGCCGCCGCCGGAGCGACGGTCATCGGAGCGGTAGCCACCACGGTCGCTGCCGCCGCTGGAACGACGGTCATCGGAGCGGTAGCCACCACGGTCATTGCTGCCGCCGCTGGAACGACGGTCGTCCGAGCGGTAGCCGCCACGGTCGCTGCTGCCGCCGCTCGAGGGACGGTAACCGCCGCGATCGCTGCCGCCGCCCGAGGGGCGGTAACCGCCGCGGTCCCTGTCGCTGCCGCCGCCGGAACGGCGATCGTCGGAGCGGTAGCCACCACGGTCACTACCGCCGCTGGAGCGACGATCATCCGAGCGGTAGCCTCCGCGGTCATCTCGACGCGGCCCCGACGATCGGGGTGCGCCCGACCGGGGAGCCCCTGAGCTCCGGCCGGCGCCACTGCCTCGTGCGGGACCTCGCTGGCCGCCGTCGCGGTCGCGTCGGTCGCCTCGGCTGTCGTTGCCGTCCTGGTCACTCATGTTCATCATCCTTCCGCGCCGACCGCGGTCGGCGCCACCTCTGGTGTCGTCGAGCACAAAAAGAAAGAGCGCCCCAGTCGGATCAATGAAGTTCCGTCTGGGGCGCTCTGACAAAGTGTGTCCGGCTGCGTCCTACTCTCCCACACCGTCACCAGTGCAGTACCATCGGCGCTGAAGGGCTTAGCTTCCGGGTTCGGAATGGAGCCGGGCGTTTCCCCTTCGCTATGACAGCCGAAACTCTATGGCCATCCTCCTGGCGACGAGCTCCGTGGCGCGCCGGGGGGCGAGTCGGGTCAGCCGGTCGAGCGTCCGGAGGTCGGGGCCGAGGAAGCGGACGACGCCGTCGTGAATGGTTGTCCGGCTGCGTCCTACTCTCCCACACCGTCACCAGTGCAGTACCATCGGCGCTGAAGGGCTTAGCTTCCGGGTTCGGAATGGAGCCGGGCGTTTCCCCTTCGCTATGACAGCCGAAACTCTATGGAGATATCAATCAGTGGGTGGTGTTCCCGTTTGTATCTCGGGAACCGCACAGTGGACGCGTAGCATCTTTGTAAGTCAAGTTATCGGCTTATTAGTACCGGTCAGCTCCACACATTGCTGTGCTTCCACATCCGGCCTATCAACCCAGTAGTCTAGCTGGGAGCCTCTCGCCCTCGCGGGCCTGGAAACCTCATCTTGAAACGTGCTTCCCGCTTAGATGCTTTCAGCGGTTATCACTTCCGAACGTAGCTAATCAGCGGTGCTCTTGGCAGAACAACTGACACACCAGAGGTTCGTCCATCCCGGTCCTCTCGTACTAGGGACAGCCTTTCTCAAGTTTCCTACGCGCACAGCGGATAGGGACCGAACTGTCTCACGACGTTCTAAACCCAGCTCGCGTACCGCTTTAATGGGCGAACAGCCCAACCCTTGGGACCTACTCCAGCCCCAGGATGCGACGAGCCGACATCGAGGTGCCAAACCATGCCGTCGATATGGACTCTTGGGCAAGATCAGCCTGTTATCCCCGGGGTACCTTTTATCCGTTGAGCGACGGCGCTTCCACAAGCCACCGCCGGATCACTAGTCCCGACTTTCGTCCCTGCTCGACATGTCTGTCTCACAGTCAAGCTCCCTTGTGCACTTACACTCGAAACCTGATTACCAACCAGGCTGAGGGAACCTTTGGGCGCCTCCGTTACCTTTTAGGAGGCAACCGCCCCAGTTAAACTACCCACCAGGCACTGTCCCTGATCCGGATCACGGACCGAGGTTAGATATCCAGAACGACCAGAGTGGTATTTCAACGTTGACTCCACCATCACTGACGTGACGGCTTCACAGTCTCCCACCTATCCTACACAAGCCGTACCGAACACCAATACCAAGCTGTAGTAAAGGTCCCGGGGTCTTTCCGTCCTGCTGCGCGTAACGAGCATCTTTACTCGTAGTGCAATTTCGCCGAGTTCGTGGTTGAGACAGTGGAGAAGTCGTTACGCCATTCGTGCAGGTCGGAACTTACCCGACAAGGAATTTCGCTACCTTAGGATGGTTATAGTTACCACCGCCGTTTACTGGCGCTTAAGTTCTCAGCTTCGCCGTGAGGCTAACCGGTCCCCTTAACGTTCCAGCACCGGGCAGGCGTCAGTCCGTATACATCGTCTTGCGACTTGGCACGGACCTGTGTTTTTAGTAAACAGTCGCTTCTCCCTGGTCTCTGCGGCCGATCACGCTCAGCCAGCTAGTGGCGTCACGATCAGGGCCCCCCTTCTCCCGAAGTTACGGGGGTATTTTGCCGAATTCCTTAACCACGATTCACTCGATCGCCTTGGTATTCTCTACCTAACCACCTGAGTCGGTTTGGGGTACGGGCGGCTCGAACCTCGCTAGAAGTTTTTCTCGGCAGCATAGGATCACCCTCTTCCCGCATTCGCGGTCACTATCAGGTCTCAGGCTTCATGCGACCCGGATTTGCCTGGATCGCGCCCTACACCCTTGGACGTGGACAACCATCGCCACGCGGAGGCTACCTTCCTGCGTCACTCCATCGCTTGACTACTACCAGATCGGGTCGTGCGCTCCACACACCCGATGGACCCGAAGGTCCGGTGGGCGTGCTTCAGGCACTTAGCATCACAAGGTTCGTCATGGGCGGTCCTTCGCCGGTTCCGGAATATCAACCGGATGTCCATCGACTACGCCTGTCGGCCTCGCCTTAGGTCCCGACTTACCCAGGGCAGATTAGCTTGACCCTGGAACCCTTGGTTATTCGGCGGACGGGTTTCTCGCCCGTCATTCGCTACTCATGCCTGCATTCTCACTCGTGTGGCCTCCACGGCTGGTTCACACCGCCGCTTCCCTGGCCACACGACGCTCCCCTACCCATCAACACGCCTGGACACCGAACCCGCAGGTGTCGGTGCCGAGCAGTATGTCAATGCCACAGCTTCGGTGGTGTGCTTGAGCCCCGCTACATTGTCGGCGCGGAATCACTTGACCAGTGAGCTATTACGCACTCTTTAAAGGGTGGCTGCTTCTAAGCCAACCTCCTGGTTGTCACAGCAACTCCACATCCTTTCCCACTTAGCACACGCTTAGGGACCTTAGCTGGTGATCTGGGCTGTTTCCCTCTCGACTACGGAGCTTATCCCCCGCAGTCTCACTGCCACGCTCTCACTTACCGGCATTCGGAGTTTGGCTAACGTCAGTAACCTGGTGAGGCCCATTAGCTATCCAGTAGCTCTACCTCCGGCAAGAAACACGTGACGCTGCACCTAAATGCATTTCGGGGAGAACCAGCTATCACGGAGTTTGATTGGCCTTTCACCCCTACCCACAGCTCATCCCCTCAGTTTTCAACCTAAGTGGGTTCGGTCCTCCACGCAGTCTTACCTGCGCTTCAACCTGGCCATGGGTAGATCACTCCGCTTCGGGTCTAGACCCAGCGACTCAAACGCCCTATTCGGACTCGCTTTCGCTACGGCTTCCCCACACGGGTTAACCTCGCCACTGAGCACTAACTCGCAGGCTCATTCTTCAAAAGGCACGCTGTCACCCCACACGCCCAACGGCGGGAGGCTCCAACGGATTGTAGGCACACGGTTTCAGGATCTATTTCACTCCCCTCCCGGGGTACTTTTCACCTTTCCCTCACGGTACTTGTCCGCTATCGGTCACCAGGGAATATTTAGGCTTAGCAGGTGGTCCTGCCAGATTCACACGGGATTTCTCGGGCCCCGTGCTACTTGGGAAATCCACCGGGAGTCCACACCATTTCGTCTACGGGGGTCGCACCCTCTATGCCGAGCCATTCAATGCTCTTCGACTATGACGCAGATTTCTTACTCCCTACCAGCATGTCAGCACTGGTTGGCGGGTCCCACGACCCCGAACGTGCAACGCCTGACAGCTATCACACACGCCCGGTTTAGCCTCATCCGCTTTCGCTCGCCACTACTCACGGAATCACATGTTGTTTTCTCTTCCTGTGGGTACTGAGATGTTTCACTTCCCCACGTTCCCTCCACACACCCTATATATTCAGGTGCGGGTGACTGGACTTGCCTCCAGCCGGGTTTCCCCATTCGGAAATCCTCGGATCACAGTCTGGTTATCGACTACCCGAGGCTTATCGCAGATTCCTACGTCCTTCTTCGGTTCCTGGTGCCAAGGCATCCACCGTGTGCCCTTAAAAACTTGACACTACAAAGATGCTCGCGTCCACTGTGAAGTTCTCAAAATACAACCGGCACCCCACACCCACCACAAGCACAGCTCGCGATCTCGRTGAGGCCCACAACCAGAAAAACCAGCCCACACACACCACCCGAGCCAACCAGACCCCCAAAAAGGGGCCAGGCCAGCTCGAGCCGGCACGTGTCGTCCGATCCTTCAGGACCCAACAACGTGTCAGACACCGCACCCGCCATCCCCCACGTTCCACTGCCGCACCCCCCGGAAGGGGACGCAACCCCCACGAGGGGAGCTGCCGGCTTGTACTTGTGAGAGACACCAGGACGGTGTCAAGTAATCGATGTTCCACCCTTGAGCACCCCCCACCGAGCATGCGTCGGTGGCGAGGCCACTGCRCCACAGACCATGACGGCCTGGGCGAGTTGCTCCTTAGAAAGGAGGTGATCCAGCCGCACCTTCCGGTACGGCTACCTTGTTACGACTTAGTCCCAATCGCCAGTCCCACCTTCGACGGCTCCCTCTGTRAACAGTTGGGCCACCGGCTTCGGGTGTTACCGACTTTCGTGACTTGACGGGCGGTGTGTACAAGGCCCGGGAACGTATTCACCGCAGCGTTGCTGATCTGCGATTACTAGCGACTCCGACTTCATGGGGTCGAGTTGCAGACCCCAATCCGAACTGAGACCGGTTTTTTGGGATTCGCTCCACCTCGCGGTTTCGCAGCCCTTTGTACCGGCCATTGTAGCATGCGTGAAGCCCAAGACATAAGGGGCATGATGATTTGACGTCATCCCCACCTTCCTCCGAGTTGACCCCGGCAGTCTCCTATGAGTCCCCACCATGACGTGCTGGCAACATAGAACGAGGGTTGCGCTCGTTGCGGGACTTAACCCAACATCTCACGACACGAGCTGACGACAACCATGCACCACCTGTACACCAGTCCGAAGACGCACCCATCTCTGAGTGATTCCGGTGTATGTCAAGCCTTGGTAAGGTTCTTCGCGTTGCATCGAATTAATCCGCATGCTCCGCCGCTTGTGCGGGCCCCCGTCAATTCCTTTGAGTTTTAGCCTTGCGGCCGTACTCCCCAGGCGGGGAACTTAATGCGTTAGCTGCGGCACGGATCTCGTGGAATGAGACCCACACCTAGTTCCCAACGTTTACGGCATGGACTACCAGGGTATCTAATCCTGTTCGCTCCCCATGCTTTCGCTTCTCAGTGTCAGTAATGGCCCAGAGACCTGCCTTCGCCATCGGTGTTCCTCCTGATATCTGCGCATTCCACCGCTACACCAGGAATTCCAGTCTCCCCTACCACACTCTAGTCTGCCCGTACCCACTGCAAGTCCGAGGTTGAGCCTCGGATTTTCACAGCAGACGCGACAAACCACCTACAAGCTCTTTACGCCCAATAATTCCGGACAACGCTCGCACCCTACGTATTACCGCGGCTGCTGGCACGTAGTTAGCCGGTGCTTCTTCTGCAGGTACCGTCACTTTCGCTTCTTCCCTGCTGAAAGAGGTTTACAACCCGAAGGCCGTCATCCCTCACGCGGCGTCGCTGCATCAGGCTTGCGCCCATTGTGCAATATTCCCCACTGCTGCCTCCCGTAGGAGTCTGGGCCGTGTCTCAGTCCCAGTGTGGCCGGTCGCCCTCTCAGGCCGGCTACCCGTCGTCGCCTTGGTGAGCCACTACCTCACCAACAAGCTGATAGGCCGCGAGTCCATCCCAGACCGAAAAACTTTCCACACCATACCCATGCAGGTTGGTGTCATATCCGGTATTAGCTCCGGTTTCCCGGGGTTATCCCAGAGTCTGGGGCAGGTTACTCACGTGTTACTCACCCGTTCGCCACTGATCAAACAAGAGCAAGCTCCCGTCATCACCGTTCGACTTGCATGTGTTAAGCACGCCGCCAGCGTTCGTCCTGAGCCAGGATCAAACTCTCCGTTGATGTTCAAACACCCACCCCCGAAAAGAGGACGAGCAAACTTTGAACCCATGAAGGGCTCGAAAACCTGACTGAAGTCGAACMACCAGCTCAAAAAGCTAGAAGTTCAATTCAACCAAAGGATAATTCGCCCAAAACCACGACCGTCACCACGCCACTAGAGGACGAAGATCAACCGGCCAGGCCTCGGGACGAGGTAATTGGCATCGATTTTTGACACGCTGTTGAGTTCTCAAGAATCGGACACACACCATCAACCACCTCAACGAGGAGRCCTCCGGGGCAACCCTTCAAACTTACCCGCCGGGGGCTTGGGAGTCAAACCCGCGAAGCGTCCTTCAGGACGACCGGATCCGACCCGCTTGGTGTCAGCGGTCCTGCTCCCCGAGGCTACCCGATCAGATCGAGCACCTCGGTCCTTCTGCCACCCCCGGGACCGGCCTGCTTCGCGTCGCGATCGCTCGCTCGGCGGTGGTGTCCGGTGCTCCCTGTCGGGCTGACGAAGAGAACATTAACCCGGCCCTCCGGAGAAACACAAATCCGCTCTCCTCGGACCGCCCGGTCGACACTGAAGGGGCGGACACCGTTGTCGCCCAACGGAATCCGCCCCCTCGAGCAGTCCCAGATGCGTGGGAGGTGCCGAGTTCGGGCACAGCTCGATCCTCACCCACGCGAGGTCTCAGGCGCGTCGCGCCGCCGCCAGGTTGCGTCGACCCCGCTTGATGACCGCCACGCTCCCGTGCAGGAAGTCGCCCTCCCCCAGCACCTGCTCCGGGTCGGTCACCTTGACGTTGTTGAGCGAGGCCCCGCCGTCACCGATCGCCCGCCTCGCCGCGTTGCGCGAGTCGACGAGCCCGACCGCCACGAGGGCGTCGACGACCGACGTCCCCACGGACACGGGAGCGCCGGGCAGCTCGGCCGTGGCGTCCGTCAGTGTCGACGCGTCCAGACCGGTCAGGTCGCCCTTGCCGAAGAGCGCCTCGGAGGCCGCCTGGACCGAGGCGGTGGCGTCGGCTCCGTGGACCAGAGTCGTGACGTCGGCGGCCAGCGCCTTCTGCGCCGCGCGGCGGAACGGCTCCTCCGCCACCTGCCGCTCGAGCTCGATGATCTCGTCGCGGGACCGGTCCGAGAGCGCCTTGAGCATGCTGATGACCGATGCATCCTCGACGTTGAGGAAGTACTGGTAGAAGACGTACGGGCTCGTCATGTCGGCGCTCAGCCACACCGCATTGCCCTCCGACTTGCCGAACTTGCGGCCCGTCGAGTCGACGAGCAACGGCGTCGCGAGCGCGTGCACCGACGTGCCCTCGACCCGGTGGACGAGGTCGACGCCGGCCGTGATGTTGCCCCACTGGTCGCTGCCACCGATCTGGAGGGTGCAGCCTCGGCTCCGGTGCAGCTCGAGGTAGTCGAGCGCCTGGAGCATCTGGTAGCTGAACTCCGTGTAGGAGATCCCCTGGTCGCTCTCGAGCCGCCGCGCCACGGCCTCCTTGCGGATCATCTGGTTGACGCGGAAGTGGCGGCCGACGTCGCGCAGGAAGTCGAGCGCGCTCATCGGCGCCGTCCAGTCCAGGTTGTTGACGAGCACGGCGGCGTTCTCGCCCTGGAAGTCGAGCAGCGGCCCGACGAGCTGCTGGATCCGGTTCACCGCGGACGCGATGGTGTCCTTGTCCTGCAGCACGCGCTCCGCGTCGGGCTTGGGGTCACCGATGAGTCCGGTGGACCCCCCGACGAGACAGATGACGTGGTGCCCGGCAGCCTGCATCCGTCGCATGACCGACAGCTGGACGAAGTTGCCGAAGTGCAACGACGGCGCGCTCGGGTCGAAGCCGCAATACAGCGTGAGGGGTCCCTCCGCGAGTGCTTCGCGCAGCGCCGCCTCGTCGGTGGTCTGTGCCACCAGGCCGCGCCACTGCAGCTCGTCGAAGATGTCCGTCACGGGTATCGGTGTCCTCTCGGTCGGGTGGGCTCCCTGCCCACCGGCACACAGCCTGCCGTATGCCGCCGCGCCCCGGCCACCGAGTACCGCGCGGTCCCGCATGGCGGGCGTCACGAGCGTCGTCGGGCGACCCCGGGACGGTGCGGCGAGACGGTCGGCTCCGCGTCGATCCAGAAGCGCCACGGGTAGGCCCCGCCGTCGCCCCCGGGGCCGCTCACGCCCACGCGTGGGCCGGCGCGCACGGCCTTCCCCTCCGCGGGGTCGCCGGCGCCGAGGGCGAGCGCGGATCCGACCGCGCACACGTCGACACCGGAGAGCGTCCCTGTGACCGCGAGCGCGTTGGTCAGCCGTCCCGGTCCCCGGCACCAGTCGCGCTCACGCACGCCCGGCCGGCGCCCCGCGGCGACGTCGTGACCCGCGACCACCTCACCGGCGCGCAGCAGGACCACGTCGGGGACGCCCTCGGCGCCCGTGACGACGCAGAGCATCCAGTGGTGGCCGTAGGTGAAGTAGACGAAGGCGTGCCCGGGCGGCCCGAAGACCGGGGCGTTGTGACGGGTCGGCCGACTGAGCACTCGTGACGCGGGGTCGACGAGACCGGCATACGCCTCCGTCTCGGTGACGCGCACCGTGACCCCGCCGTGCTGCACGTGTCGGCCGAGCAGGTCGGCGGCCACGTCGAGGACCGGCCTCGCGAAGAACGACCGCGGCAGACGCCTCACCCGCGTCGGCGCCGCACGACGCCGGGGCGGTAGGCCGAGACGTTCGGGTCACCGTCGACCCAGAAGCGCCACGGGAAGGCGGTGCCGTCACCACCCGGGCCGCTGACGCCGACCCGGGGGCCGACGCCGACGCGCTCGGGAGGGGTCCGCTCGCCCTCGGCCACGACAAGGTCGATCGGCTCCCCCACAAGAGGTCGGCAGAAGTCGAGCCCCGTGTGCTCCTTGGTCATCGCGAGCGCCTGGCCGACCCGCCCCGGTCCACGTGCCCAGTCGCGCTCGCGCACCGGCCCCCGCCGGGACCGGACGAGGTCATGGCCGGCGACCACCTCACCGGCCCGCACGAGCACGGCCGAGGCCGCTCCCTCCTCGCCGACGACGAGGTTGACGCACCAGTGGTGGCCGTAGGTGAAGTAGACGTAGGTGAACCCTGGCGGTCCGAACATGGGCTGCGTGCGCGGCGTCTCACCGCGATAGGCGTGTGACCCGGGGTCGAGCGTGCCGGCATACGCCTCGAGCTCGGTCAGGCGCAGCACGACGCCGCCGAACGCCAGGTGTCGCCCGAGCAGGTCGGGTGCGACCTCGACGGACGGCCTGGCGAAGAACGAGCGCGGCAGGCGGGTGTGGTCGGGGCTCACCGACGACACGCTAACGGCAGGGTCAGACGGTCGCCGAGGTCCACGTCCGGGCGTCGGCGAGACGCTCGCGCGCGAGCACCAGCTGCTCGGTGACCCGGACCGGTGCGGTGCCGCCCTGGGCGTCCCGCGAGGCCAGGGAACCCTCGACCGAGAGGACCGACCGCACGTCGGGCGTCAGGTGCTCGCTGATCCGGGCGAAGTCCTCGTCGGTGAGGTCCCACAGCTCGATGCCGCGCGGCTCGCACTCGCGGACGCACGCGCCGGCCACCTCGTGCGCGACGCGGAACGGGACGCCCTGGCGCACGAGCCACTCGGCGATGTCGGTGGCCAGGGCAAATCCCTGCGGCGCGAGGGACGCGAGGCGCTCGGTGTCGAAGACGAGGGTGTCGACCATGCCCGAGAAGGCCGGCAGCAGGACCTCCAGCGTGTCGACGGCGTCGAAGACCGGCTCCTTGTCCTCCTGGAGGTCACGGTTGTAGGCGAGCGGGAGCGCCTTGAGGGTCGTCAGCAGCCCGGCGAGGTCGCCCACGAGACGACCGGCCTTGCCGCGGGCCAGCTCGGCCACGTCGGGGTTCTTCTTCTGCGGCATGATGCTCGACCCCGTCGAGTACGAGTCGTGCAGCGTGACGAAGGAGAACTCCTTGGTCGCCCAGATGACGACCTCCTCGGCGATCCGGGAGATGTCGACCGCGGTCATCGCCGAGACGAACGAGAACTCGGCCACGAAGTCGCGCGACGCGGTGCCGTCGATGGAGTTCTCGACGGCGCGAGCGAAGCCGAGGTCGTGGGCCACGGCCTCGGGGTCGAGCCCGAGCGAGGAGCCGGCGAGGGCCCCGGACCCGTAGGGCGAGGCGTTCGCGCGGACGTCCCAGTCGCGCAGTCGGTCGACGTCGCGCAGCAGCGCCCATGCGTGGGCGAGCAGGTGGTGCGACAGGAGGACCGGCTGGGCGTGCTGCAGGTGCGTGCGGCCCGGCATGGCGACGCCGAGATGACGGTCGGCCTGCGACACGAGGGCGTCGACGACGTCGAGGACGAGGCCTCCGACGACGCGAGCGTGCTCGCGCAGGTACATCCGGAAGAGCGTCGCCACCTGGTCGTTGCGGGACCGGCCGGCGCGCAGCCGCCCGCCGACGTCGGGGCCGACGCGCTCGATGAGGCCGCGCTCGAGAGCGGTGTGGACGTCCTCGTCGTCCTCCGCGGGCGTGAAGGCGCCCGACACGACGTCGGCCTCGAGCCGGTCCAGACCGTCGAGCATCGCCTGGAGGTGCTCGTCGGAGAGCAGCCCGGCCGAGTGGAGCACACGGGCATGGGCGCGAGACCCGGCGATGTCGTGCGGCGCGAGGCGCCAGTCGAAGTGGGTGCTCTTGGACAGTGCGGCCAGTGCCTGGTCGGGACCGCCGGCGAAACGCCCGCCCCACAGGCTCACGCGCTCGGCCGGCGCGGCCGCGGCGCCCGGCGCACCCTCCGCCCCCTCAGGACCGTCGGAGGAGCTCGGGTGGGTGGGGTCGGTCATCGCGGGGTTCTCCTCGTGGGTGGGGGTGCGGCAGGCGCCGGCAGGGGCCGGCAGGTGCAGTTGGTCTCAGTCTCGCGTGCCTGCGAGGGACTGCAGCCGCTCGGCCACGGCGCTCGCCTGCTCGGCGCTGCCGGTCACGAGCAGGATCGTGTCGTCGCCGGCGATCGTGCCCACCACCTCGGGGTCGCGGGTCTGGTCGATGGCCGACGCGAGGTAGTTGGCCGCGCCCGGAGGGGTGCGCAGCACGACGAGGTTGACGGCGGCCGCGGCCGACACGAGCAGCTCCTCGCACGTGCGACGCAGACGGGCCGAGGCGGCGTCACCGATGGACCCCACGGCGGCCACCTCACCGCCCTCCCCCGGGACGGCATACGCCAGGGCGCGGCCGCGCCTGACCTTGACGGCGCCGAGCTCGACGAGGTCACGCGAGAGCGTCGCCTGGGTCACCTCGGTGCCCTCGGCGGCGAGGAGGTCGGACAGCTCGCCCTGGCTGTGCACCTCGTGGGCGCCGAGCAGCTCGACGATGCGGCGCTGGCGCTGGGTGCGGCTCACGACGTCGTCTCCCCCGCCGCGTGAGCGGCCTCGAGGATCGCCGGCAGGGCGTCGAGGAAGCCCAGGAGCTCGTCCGCCGAGATGACGAGCGGCGGCGCGAGGCGGAGCGCCGTCTGAGTCACCGCGTTGACGATGAAGCCCGCGTCGCGGGCGGCCGCCATGACGGCCGGAGCAGGTATGCCGTCCAGCTCGATCGCCCGCAGCAGGCCGCGTCCGCGCGTGCCGCTGACGCCCTCGATCTCGACGTCGTCGAGCAGCGCGGCGACGTCGCGGACGTGCTCGAGCAGGTGGTCGCGCTCGATGGTGTCGAGGACGGCGAGCCCGGCCGCGCACGCGAGCGGGTTGCCGCCGAAGGTCGTGCCGTGCTGGCCGGCGGCGAGCAGCGCGGTGGTGTCGGGACCGAACGTGACGAGCGCGCCGATCGGCACGCCACCACCGAGGCCCTTGGCCAGCGTCATGGCGTCCGGGACGATGCCCGACTGCTGGTGCGCGAACCAGTCGCCGGTGCGGCCGATGCCGGTCTGGATCTCGTCGACGACGAGGAGGACGCCGTGAGCCGAGGTCACCTCGCGAGCGAGGCGCAGGTAGTCGACCGACAGCTCGCGGACCCCTGCCTCGCCCTGGACCGGCTCGACGAACAGCGCTGCCGTCGTGTCGCCGACCGCCGCCCGCAGGGCGTCAGCGTCGTTCGGCGGGACGAAGACGACCTCGGGGATGAGCGGTTCGAACGGCTCGCGGTAGGCGGCCTTGTGGGTCAGGGCCAGGGCGCCCGTGGACCGGCCGTGGAAGGACCCTTCGAGCGCGACGATGCGGGTGCGACCCGTGCGCCGCGACAGCTTGATCGCGGCCTCGGTCGCCTCGGTGCCGGAGTTGGCGAAGAAGACGCCTGAACCCGCGGGCGCCGCCGCAACCGCGAGGATGCGCTCGGCGAGCGCGATGGCCGGCTCCGAGGTGAAGAAGTTGGACACGTGGATGGCCGACTCGGCCTGCTTCGTCACGGCCTGCACGAGGGCCGGGTGGCCGTGGCCGAGGGCGTTGACGGCGATGCCGGAGAGCAGGTCGAGGTAGCGCTTCCCGTCGACGTCGGTGACCCAGCAGCCATGGCCGGAGGCGAGGACGAGCTGGGGCGTGCCGAAGACCTGGACCATGGCTCCGGCGTAGCGGCCGAGCAGGTCGCTGCCGGCGGTCATGAGTCCTCCTCGGGCGTGGCGGGTGGTCCGGATGTGCGCGGTGGCGTCGGCTCGGAGCCGGTGATGTCGGGCAGGACCATGGTGCCGATCCCCTCGTCGGTGAAGATCTCGAGCAGGATCGAGTGCGGCTTGCGGCCGTCGACGACGTGGGTCTGCGGCACGCCGCCCTCGACGGCACGGATGCACGCCTCGAGCTTGGGCACCATCCCGTGGTCGACGCGCGAGAGCAGCTCCCGGGCTGCGCTGACGGTGATGGTCGAGAGCAGCGAGCCACGGTCGGGCCAGTCGGCGTAGATGCCCTCGACGTCGGTGAGGACGACGAGCTTCTCGGCACCGAGAGCGACGGCGATCGCCGCGGCGGCGGTGTCGGCGTTGACGTTGAGCACCTGCCCCTCGACGTCGAGGTCGGGTGCCACCGTGGAGACCACGGGGACCCGGCCGGCGTCGAGGATGTCGATGATCGCGGACGGGTTGACGCTCTCGACGTCCCCGACGAGGCCGAGGTCGACCTCCTCGCCGTCGACGACCGTGCCGCGGCGCCGCGCGCCGAGCAGGGCCGCGTCCTCACCGGACAGGCCCACCGCGATGGGACCGTGCTGGTTGAGCAGGCCGACGAGCTCGCGCCCGACCTGACCGGTCAGGACCATCCGCACGACGTCCATGACCTCGGGCGTCGTGACGCGCAGGCCGCCCTTGAACTCGCTCTCGAGCCCGACCCGCTCGAGCATCGCCTTGATCTGAGGCCCTCCACCGTGGACGACGACGGGGCGCAGCCCGGCGTACCGGAGGAACGCGATGTCCTCGGCGAAGGCGGCCTTGAGCTCGTCGTCGACCATGGCGTTGCCGCCGTACTTGACGACGACGAGCGCACCGCGGAACCGCTCGAGCCAGGGCAGCGCCTCGACGAGGGTGGCGGCCTTGCCCGCGGCGACGCGGATGGCCGCGGCGTCGATGAGGCCGCGGAGGTCGGCGGGCTGGTCGGAGCGGGTGCTCGTGGTGGTCATGTGCTGTAGGCCGAGTTCTCGTGGACGTAGTCGTGGGTCAGGTCGTTGGTCCAGATCGTCGCGGCCTCGGGGCCGGCGTGCAGGTCGACGAGGACGTGGACCTCGCGCGGGGCGAGGTCGACGAGGGTGCGGTCCTCCCCCACCCCACCGGCGCGGCACACCTGGACGCCGTTCATCGTCACGTCGAGCGTCGTCGGGTCGAAGGCGGCCTTCGTCGTGCCGACGGCCGCGAGCACGCGCCCCCAGTTGGGGTCGTTGCCGAAGATCGCGCACTTGAAGAGGTTGTTGCGGGCCACCGACCGCGCCACCTCGAGGGCGTCGTCGGTGCTCGCGGCGCCGACCACCTCGATGGCGACGTCGTGTGCGGCGCCCTCGGCGTCGGCGATGAGCTGGCGGGCGAGGTCGGAGCACACGGCGGTGAGGCTCTCGGTGAGCTCGTCCCGCTCGACGGAGACGCCCGAGGCCCCGGAGGCGAGGACGACGACGGTGTCGTTCGTCGACATGCATGCGTCGGAGTCGATGCGGTCGAAGGAGACGGATGTCGCGGCGCGGAGCGAGGCGTCGAGGTCTGCCTGGTCGACGACGGCGTCGGTCGTCACGACGACGAGCATCGTCGCCAGTGCCGGTGCGAGCATGCCGGCGCCCTTGGCCATGCCGGACACCGACCAGCCGGCGCCCCCGTACGTCGAGACCTTGTGCACCGTGTCGGTCGTCTTGATCGCGACGGCTGCCGCCTCGTGGCCCTCGGCGGACAGGGCGGTGGCAGCGGCATCGACACCGGTGAGGACCTTGTCCATGGGGAGCAGCTCGCCGATGAGGCCGGTCGAGCAGACGACGACGTCGCCCGCCGAGACACCGAGCACCTCCGCCACGTGCTCGGCGGTGCGGTGGGTGTCGAGGAAGCCCTGGGCGCCGGTGCAGGCGTTGGCGCCCCCGGAGTTGAGGACGACGGCGTCGACCCGGCCGTCGGCGACGACCTGGCGCGACCACGTGACCGGCGCGGCCTCGACGCGGTTGGTCGTGAAGACGGCCGCCGCGTGGCGGTCCGGACCGTCGTTGACGACGAGGGCGAGGTCGGGGGTGCCGCTCGCCTTGAGGCCCGCGGTGACGCCCGCCGCACGGAAGCCCGCGGGCAGCTGAACGGTCGGGTGGCCACTCACGGGGCGACTCCTGCGATGGGGAGGCCGAGGGTCTCCTCGAGACCCAGGGCGAGGTTGGCGCACTGCACGGCGGCGCCGGCAGTGCCCTTGGTGAGGTTGTCGATGGCCGACACCACGACGACCCGACCGAGCCGCTCGTCGACGGCCACCTGCAGCTGCACGTGGTTGCTGCCCACGACCGAGGCCGTGGCGGGCCAGGAGCCCTCGGGCAGGACGTGGACGAAGGGCTCGGCGGCGTATGCCGTCTCCCAGGCCGCGCGCACGGACGCCGGGTCGGTGCCCGGACGCAGGCGGGCCGTGCACGTCGCGAGGATGCCGCGCGGCATCGGCGCCAGCGTCGGTGTGAACGAGACCGTGACGGGCTCGCCCGCAGCGCGGGAGAGGTTCTGCTCGATCTCCGGGGTGTGCCGGTGGCCGCCTCCGACGCCGTAGGGCGACATGGAGCCCATCACCTCGCTGCCGAGCAGGTGCGGCTTGAGCGACTTGCCGGCACCCGACGTGCCGGAGGCGGCGACGACGACGACGTCCTGGGCCTCGAGCAGGCCGGCGGCGAACCCGGGGGCCAGCGCGAGCGAGATGCCGGTCGGGTAGCAGCCCGGCACAGCGATGCGGCGTGCGCCCGCGAGCCGTTCGCGCGCCACGGTGCCCGCCGGTCCGGGGAGCTCAGGGAGGCCGTAGGGCCACGAGCCGGCATACGCCGTGTCGTAGAAGGTCGTCCACGCGGACTCGGACTCGAGCCGGAAGTCGGCCCCGCAGTCGATGACGACGACCGAGTCGGGCAGCTGCGCGGCGAGCGCCCCCGAGTGGCCGTGCGGCAGGGCGAGGAAGACGACGTCATGGCCGGACAGCGTCTCGACGCTGGTCACCTCGAGCACACGGTCCGCAAGGGGGACCAGGTGCGGGTGGACGCCCCCGAGCCGTTCACCCGCACTGCTGGCCGCCGTGACGGCGCCGACCTCGAACTGCGGGTGGGCGAGCAGCAGCCGGAGGATCTCTCCTCCGGCGTAGCCGCTCGCCCCCGCCACTGCTGCCCTGATCACGATGCATGACTATACACGCTCATGCATATTCGTGCATTGGGGGTTCAGCGCTGGACGGCCCCCGTCGCAGACGCGGCCGCCGCGACCGCCGCGTCGCGGAAGTCGTTGACCTCGTCGGTCGTCAGCGTCCGGTCGGGCGCCCGGAACGTGAGGCGGTAGGCCAGCGACCGGTGTCCGGCCTCGATGCGCTCCCCCTCGTAGACGTCGAAGAGCACGACCGACTCGAGCGACTCGCCCGCGCCGGAGCGCAGCGCCGTCTCGACGTCGGCGGCGGCCACATCAGCGGCCACGAGCAGGGCGATGTCGGTCATCGCCGGCGGGAACGTCGAGAAGGGCCTGGCCTGGACGGGCTCGGCGCTGGCGGCGACGAGCACGTCGACGTCGAACTCGGCGGCCACCGTGCGCTCCGGCAGGTCGAGGGCCGCGACCACCTTGGGGTGCAGCTCCCCTGCATGGCCCACGAGCGTGCCGTCCACGAGCGTGATCCGGGCGCATCGGCCGGGGTGCCACGGGGCGTGACCGGGGTCGTTGGCGACGACCACCGGCACGGCGAGCGCGGCGGCGACCGTCTGCACGGCGGCGACCATGTCGCTCCAGTCGGCGGCGCGGCCGGGACCCCACCAGCCGGCCTGCTCCGCCTGTCCGGTCGCGAGGATGCCCGCGCGACGTGGCTGGGCGGGGACGGCGGCATACAGCTGCTCGAGCGTCTCGGCGTCGGGGCGCGCGGCGACTCCCGGGATCGGTGCGGTGCCGATGGCGCCGCCCGGGCGGAACACGAGGCCGAGCTCGTAGATCGCGACGTCCTTGCGCCCGCGAGCGACGTTGCGTCGCAGCGTGTCGACGAGGCTCGCGAGGACCGAGGTGCGCAGCAGCGGCCGCTCCTCCGACAGCGGGTTGGCCAGCCGGACGGCGTGACGACGGTCGTCGTCGGCCGGCAGCATCAGCTGGTCGGCGAGCTCCTCGGCGACGAAGGGATAGCTGAGGACCTCGGTGAGCCCTGCACCCGCGAGCGCGTCGGCGACGACCCGGCGCGCCTTCTGCGCGTGGGTCAGGCCGCGGCCGTCGCTCGGCGTCGGCGTGATCGACGGGATGTTGTTGTAGCCGTCGATCCGCGCGACCTCCTCCGCGTAGTCGGGCGCGTCGACGAGGTCGGGGCGCCACGACGGCGGGGTCACGAGGACGTGCGTGTCGTCGGTGCCCTCGCCGGACTCGTCGACGACGCAACCGAGGTCGCGCAGGATGCCGACGACCCGCTCGCGCGGGTAGTCGACGCCCACGATGCGCGCCGGCTCCGTGACGTCGAGGAGGTATGCCGTCCGCTCGCTCGTGCGGTCGACGTCGGTGACGGCGTCGTCGACGGTGCCGCCACCGTGCTCGACGAGCAGGTCGACGGCGAGCTGGGCGGCCGCCGCGGTCACCTTCGGATCGACGCCGCGCTCGAAGCGCTTGGACGCCTCGGTGATGAGGCGGTGCCGGCGCGACGAGCGCGCGACGGTCGTCGGGTCGAAGTGCGCCGCTTCGATGAGCACGTCGGTCGTCGTGTCGGAGACCTCGGAGGAGGCCCCACCCATGACGCCGGCGATGGCGAGCGGCTGCTCGCCACCGTCGGTGATGAGCAGGTCGTCGGTGTGCAGGGTGCGCTCGACGTCGTCGAGGGTCGTCAGCACCTCACCCGAACGGGCCCGGCGCACGACGACCGACCCGGAGAGCCGGTCGACGTCGAAGGCGTGGAGCGGCTGGCCGACGGCGAGCATGACGTAGTTGGTGACGTCGACGGCGAGCGAGATGGGACGCATGCCCATCTGCGTCAGGCGCTTGCTCATCCACGACGGCGACGGCCGGGTCGGGTCGATGCCGCGCACGATCCGCGCGACGTAGCGGTCGCACCCGTCGTTGCCGTCGATGGGTGAGTCGTCCTTGAGCTCCACCGGGTAGCCACCTGAGGTGGCGGCCGGCGTCGCGACCTCGGCCGGGTCGCGGTAGCCGCCCTCGGGGCTGCCCTGCGCGTGCCAGTACTCACGGGCGAGGCCACGCACCGAGAAGCAGTAGCCACGGTCTGGCGTCACGTTCGTCTCGACGGTCTCGTCGGCGAGCCCGAGGAGGGCGATCGCGTCGTCGCCGGGGCTCAGGGTCGCCGCGCGCTCCTCGCCCAGCAACCGGCTGAGCACGATGATGCCGTCGTGGTCGTGCCCCAGACCGATCTCGTCCTCGGCGCAGATCATCCCGTTGGAGACGTGGCCGTACGTCTTGCGCGCGGAGATCGCGAAGCCGCCGGGCAGCACGGCACCGGGCAGCACGCACACCACGAGGTCGCCGACCTCGAAGTTGTGGGCACCGCAGACGATCTCCTGGTGCTTGCCCTCGGTCAGCATCTGGCCGTTCTGGCCGACGTCGACGGTGCACCAGCGGATCGTCTTGCCGTTCTTCTGCGGCTCGAGCTCGAACGACAGGACCCGGCCGACGACGAGCGGACCGGTGATGTCGCCACCGTGGAGGTCCTCCTCCTCGAGACCCACGCGGACGAGGCTGGCGGCCACGTCGGCACCCCGGGCCCCGGGCGCGAGGTCGGTGTACTCCGCGAGCCAGCTCAGTGGCATACGCATGTCAGACCCCCATCCCGAACTGCTGCGAGAAGCGGACGTCGCCCTCGACGATCTCGTGCATCCCCTGGACCCCGTGGCGCAGCTGGAGCGCCCGCTCGATGCCGAGCCCGAAGGCGAAGCCGGAGTAGACGTCCGGGTCGATGCCGCAGGTGCGCAGCACCTTGCGGTTGACCATGCCGGAGCCGCCCAGCTCGATCCAGCCGGAGCCGCCGCAGGTGCGGCACGGCTCGGCACTGCCCCACGTCTCCTCGCCGTGGCAGGCGAAGCAGAGGAAGTCGGTCTCCATGCTCGGCTCGGTGAACGGGAAGTAGTTGGCGCGGACGCGGGTGCGCGTCTCCTCGCCGAACATGATGCGCACGAACGCGTCGAGGGCGCCGCGCAGGTGGGCCATCGTCAGGCCCTTGTCGATCGCGAGGCACTCGATCTGGTGGAAGACCGGCGTGTGCGTGGCGTCGAGGTCGTCGGTGCGGAAGACCTTGCCGGGAGCCACGACGTAGATCGGCGGCTCCTGCTCGAGCATGGTGCGGATCTGGACCGGTGACGTCTGCGTGCGCAGCACGAGGCCCGAGTCGACCGGATCGAGGAAGAAGGTGTCCTGCATCTGCCGGGCAGGGTGGTCGGGCCCGAGGTTGAGGGCGTCGAAGTTGAGCCACTCGCTCTCGAGCTCCGGCCCCTCGGCGACCTCCCAGCCCATGCCGACGAAGGCGTCGACGAGGCGCTGGGCGACGAGCTCGATCGGGTGCCGCGAGCCGGGCTCGCGACGCAGGGCCGGCACGGTGACGTCGACGCGCTCGTCGACGAGGATGCGCTCGTCGCGCTCGGCCTCGAGCTCGGCCTGCCGGACGGTCAGGGCCTGGCCGACGCGGCCGCGGGCCTGGCCGACGCGCTTGCCGGCCTCGGCCTTGGCGCTCGGCGGCAGGGCGCCGATCTCGCGGTTGGCGAGGGCCAGCGGGCTCTTCTCCCCCTGGTGCGCGATGCGCGCGGCCTTGAGGTCGTCGAGGGACGACGCCGCGGTGATCGCGGCGATGGCGTCCTGTACCGCTGCGTCGACGTTCGCCGGGTCGAGCGCGGAGACCTCGACCGGGTCGTAGTTCGTGTTGGGTCCGGACATCGGCGTGCGTTCGCTGCTCTCGCTCGGGTTCACGGGGGGCTGTCGTGCGGGTGCCCAGTCTAGGGGCGGCGTCGAACCGGTTCACGGGGCCATCCGCTCAGCGGCGGGTCAGCTGCCGACGACCTCGGGCAGGCCGGCCGGCAGCGTCACGACGAAGCGCGCGCCGCCGGCGTCGTTGTCGCTGACGAGCACCGAGCCGCCATGGGCCTCGACGAGACCCCGGACGACGTAGAGCCCGAGGCCCGTGCTCGCGTTGGAGGGACCGTGCCAGAAGCGACCGAAGATCTTCTCGCGGTCGGACGGGGGTATGCCGTCCCCCTCGTCGTCGACCTCGACGACCACCGACTCCGGCGCGTCACCGAGGGCCCCGCCGCGGTCCAGGGTCACCGTGACCTTGCCGGCGCCGTGCAGCAGGCCGTTCTCGATGAGGTTGAAGAAGATCTGCTCGAGACGGTCGGTGTCGGCCCACATCTCCGGCAGCCCGTCTGCGATGGCGGACTCCCCCAGCCCGAGCTGGACGACTCCGGACGACCGACCGAGCTCGTAGCGCACGACGTGGGTCGTGAGCAGCGCGTGGAGGTCGACGGGCCCCCGACGCAGGTTGAGGCTGTCGGAGTCGAGCCGCGAGATGTCGAGCAGCTCGGTGATGAGGCGGGTCAGGCGGGTGGCGTCGGCCTCGATCGTCTCGATCATGAGGCGCTTCTGCTCATCGGTGAACCGGTCCCACCGTCGCAGCAGGCTGCTCGTGAAGCCGGTCACCGACGTCAGCGGCGCCCGCAGCTCGTGCGCCACGGTCGACAGGACGGTCGCCTGGTCGCGCTCCGCCCGCTGGCGGGCCTCGGCGTCACGCAGACCGAGCATGACCCGCTCGACCGTGCCGCCCGGTCGGGACCGCACGTAGCGAGCGGTGACGAGGACGTCCTGGCCCCGGGGCGCGACGAGCAGCTTCTCGCGGTGGCCGGCGCGGCTGGCGAGGCCGTTCCACGGGTCGGTGTGGGCCCACCAGTTCCGGCCGTACTTGTCCGTGAAGGGCAGCCCCTCGTCGAGCGTGCGGCCGACGAGGTCGGCATGGTCGCAGTCGAGGATGCGCAGCGCCTCGGCGTTGGCGAACCGGATGCGCTGGTCGGCGCCGACGACGACGAGCCCGTCGGGGAGCAGCTCGCCCATCATCGCGACCGGAGCCATCTCGCCCGCCGACCCGGGCAGCCGAGCCGCGGTGCCGTCGACTGAGGTCATGGCCCGAGGATAGTCACGGGCACGCCCGGAGGGCCCGGTCAGCGGCTCGTGCGGCGTGCCTCGGCCGAGGCGTAGAGGCAGATCGTCGCGGCCATCGCGAGGTTGAGCGACTCCGCGTGGCCGTGGATGGGGACGCGGACGACGTCGTCGCAGGCGTCGCGCACGTCCTGCGGCAGGCCCCAGGCCTCGTTGCCCATGACCCAGGCGTGGGCACCGGAGAGGTCGGCGTCATGGAGGAGGGTCGTTCCCGCTCCGTCTGCGGCGAGCAGCCTGACCCCTCGCTCGCGCAGGGCCGCGAGGATGTCGGGGACGGACGCGCCGAGGCTGAGCGGCAGGTGCCACAGGGACCCGACGGTCGAGCGGACGACCTTGCTGTTGTAGACGTCGACGCTCGCGTCGCTGACGATGACGGCGTCGGCGCCGGCCGCGTCGGCGCCCCGGATGACGGTGCCGGCGTTGCCGGGGTCGCGGACGTTCGTCAGGACGCACACGAGCGCGTCGTTCGGCAGGTCCGCGAGGAGGGCGTCCAGCGGCACGTCGAGGACGTGGCACACCGCGGCGATCCCCTGCGGGGACTCCGTGTCACACATCGCGGCGAGCACCTCGGGACTCACCTCGTGCACCCAGAGCTCGGCGGAGCGCGCGGCCTCGACGATGGCGGGATGCCGGTCGGCCGCCTCGGGCGTCACGTAGACGTCCCGGACGAGCTCGGGACGGAAGGCGACCGCCTCGCGGACCGCCTGCGGTCCCTCGGCGAGGAACTCACCCGTGCGGGAACGCACCGAGCGCCGGGACAGCGCCCGTACCGCCTTGACCCGATCGGATCGGGGGTTGGTCAGCACGGGGGTGTCCCGGCGCTCGAGATGCTGGTGTGACGTCGGACGACGTCGCTCAGGCGGCGTCGCCGGCGACCTTCGCCTCGGCTGCGTTGACAGCGGCCGGGACGTTGGCGCGGGAGAGCTCCACGAGCGCGGCGAAGGCCGGGGCGTCGTTGACGGCGAGGTCCGCGAGGATCTTGCGGTCGACCTCGACACCGGCGGCCTTGAGGCCCTGCATGAACCGGTTGTACGTCATGCCGTTGGCGCGGGCCGCAGCGTTGATGCGCTGGATCCAGAGGCGACGGAAGTCACCCTTCTTCGCGCGACGGTCACGGTAGGCGTAACCCAGCGAGTGGGTGACCTGCTCCTTGGCCTTGCGGTAGAGGCGCGACCGCTGACCGCGGTAGCCGCTGGCGCGCTCGAGAACGACTCGACGCTTCTTCTGGGCGTTGACTGCCCGCTTCACGCGTGCCACGTGAATACTCCTTCTCTGCTTGACGCAGTGCTTGCTGCTGCTGGCTTACCGGAGACCCGGCTGCTCAGCGAATCGCTGATGGGTGGGGGTCCCGGCTCACTTGCCGAGGAGCTTCTTGGCCTTCTTGGCGTCCGGCTTGGCGAGCTCGACGTCGTTCGCGATGGAACGCATCTTCTTGCTCGACTTGTGCTCGAGCAGGTGGCGACCGCCGGCCTGCTCGCGCATGACCTTGCCGGTGCCGGTGAGGCGGAAACGCTTCTTCGCACCGCTGTGCGTCTTCATCTTCGGCATGGGGGCCGATCTCCTTCGTGTTGCGTGCGCCAGTGGGCGCACGTGGTGTGTCGTGCCGGGGGCTCTCGCCTCCGGCGGGTCACCGCCCGCCGATCACTCGGCGGCGGCGGTGGCCTCGTCGGTCTGCGGGGCCTGGGCCTCCGGCTGCTCACCGGACGTTGCCGGCTCGCCGGTGGAGCGCTGGTCGTGCTGCTCGCGGGAGCGACGCTGCTCGGCCTTGGCCTCCGCCTTCTTCTTGGTCGGGCCGATCACCATGATCATGTTTCGGCCGTCCTGCTTCGGGGCCGACTCGACGAAGCCGAGCTCGGCGATGTCCTCGGCGAGGCGCTCGAGCAGACGGCGACCGAGCTCGGGCCGCGACTGCTCGCGACCGCGGAACATGATCGTCACCTTGACCTTGTCGCCGGCCTTGAGGAACCGCTCGACGTGGCCCTTCTTCGTGCCGTAGTCGTGCGGGTCGATCTTCGGACGGAGCTTGATCTCCTTGATGACCGTGTTGACCTGGTTCTTGCGCGCTTCCCGTGCCTTCATGGCGGCTTCGTACTTGAACTTGCCGAAGTCCATGAGCTTGGCGACCGGCGGCTTGGCCATGGGGGCCACCTCGACGAGGTCGAGGTTCGCCTCCTCAGCCAGACGCAGCGCGTCCTCGACGCGGACGATGCCGACCTGCTCGCCGTTGGGGCCAACCAAGCGCACTTCCGGGACCCGGATGCGCTCGTTGATGCGAGGCTCGCTGATGTGGTGCTCCTAAGTTCGATGAATGGTGTGACCAGACGGGGGTGGTGCCAGTCCTGCTGCGACCACAACGAGAAAAGGGCTCCCCGTGTGTGCACGAGGAGCCCAAGGGTCGCGTATGCCGGACGGTCGCCGTCGCGTCACACGGCTCGACACCGGTGCCACGGAGGACACCTGGTCGAGCAGACCTTGACCCGGCGACTGTGAGGTCGGCGCGGGTGGAAGCGAGCTTCTCTTGCACGTCGTCACCCGCCTCCGCCGGAGCGGGAGCATGGGTGACGGCTGGTCAGTGCTCCATGCTAGCAGCCGAGACGCCGTGCTCCGAATCGACGACAGGGCCCCCGGCCGCGGGCCGGCCCTGCGCCCTCCGGCTGGCCCGGGACCCGAGGAGGCCGACGAGTGCGACGAGGACGCCCACGGCGGAGACGACGACGAACCCCCACTGCCAGCCGCCTCGGTCGATGGCGAAGCCGGCGAGCGGTGCACCGAAGGCCGAGCCCGCGGTCATGGCCGAGCCGTGCCACCCCATCATCTCGCCGCGGAACCGCTCCGGGACCTGACGGCTCAGCTGCTCGACGGTGGCGGTGATCGTGGGGGCGCACAGGAAGCCGGAGACGGTGATGAGGACGGCGAAGCTCGGCACGCCCGCGGCGAGGGCGACGGGGGCGGTCGTGGCCGCGAGGCCGCCGAGCAGCCAGAAGACGGAGAAGGAGCGGTGCCAGGCGCCGTAGAGGATGCCGCCGACGAGGGACCCGGCACCCCAGAGCGCGAGGACCCACCCGATCGAGCCGGTGGCCCCGAAGGACCGCAGCGCCGCGACGATGCCCACGTCGGTGCCGCTGAGGACGAGCGTCGAGCAGGCGGCGGCGAGGTAGACCGCGGCGACCGGCACGGTGATGAAGCCGCGGACGGCACGGCCCGGGGCGGTGTCGTCGGGCACGGACGGGGCGGCGATGGCGTCGGCCCGGGCGGCCTCGCCCTGCTCGTCGTGCGCCGACTCCCCCGCCGCGCCGCCGTCCGGGTGCCCGTCGCCGGAGTCGGAGGTGAGGCGGGGATTGACCACCCAGAGCACGAATCCCGCTGCGACGGATGCGAGCTCGCAGACGAGCAGGGCCCACGACGTGTCCCACGAGGTCGCGAGCCACACCCCGATGGCAGGGCCCGCCATGAACGACAGCTCGGTCGCCGACGAGTCGAGCGACAGGGCGGTGCGCCGCTGCTCGCTCGGCACCGAACGGATGATGACCTGGCGCAGGATCGAGAAGGTGGGCACGACGAAGAGCCCGGCGAGCGCCGCGAAGGCGATGAGCGGGGCGTAGCCCACCCACGGCGCGATCGACCAGCACACGACCTGCACGACGAGCGAGGGGCCGACGGTGCGCCGCAGGCCGATGCGGTCGAGCAGCCGGCCGCGCCAGGGCCCGGAGACGGCGACCGCGACGGTCGAGGCGGCCGTGACCAGGCCGGCAGCGCCGTAGCTGCGGCCGAGCGACGTCACGACGTGGAGGGTGAGGATCACCCCTCCCGCCCACATGGGGACGCGGATGAGGAAGCCGAGCAGCAGCGCGTTGCGGGTGTCTCGGTTGGCCAGCACCGGCCGGTAGGCCCCCAGATCCATGGCGTCAGCCTGTCACCTCGCACCGACGGTGCGCACCCGGGTTCCACGGAGGCGGCAGAGCGCGCGGGCGCGGCCCGGGGGGCGACCCGGGGATGAACCACCGAGGTGGCGGGCGGCATACGCGATGGGTCTTGTGACGGCTGGGCGACAGGAGTTGGGTGGGGGCATGGCTAAGACGCCCGGCAGATCAGATCTTCCTGCGGCCCCCAACCCCGCCTCGCCGCAGGACATCCGCAACGTCGTGCTGGTCGGACCCGGCGGGGCCGGCAAGACCGCACTCTTCGAGGCGCTCGTCTCGGCACGTGTCCCCGGTCAGCGGACCTCCCTGGGCGACCACGTCCGCACCACGACCCTCGTCGCCGCCTCGTTCGAGTCCGGCCCGGTCACCCTCAACCTCCTCGACACCCCCGGCTACCCCGACTTCGTCGGCGACCTCCGCGCGGGCCTCCGGGCCGCGGACGCCGCCGTCTTCGTCGTCTCCGGCGCCGACGACATCGACCGGCCCGTGTCGCTGCTGTGGCGCGAGTGCGCGGCCGTCGGGATGCCGCGAGCCGTCGTCGTGACCCACCTCGACCAGCCGCGCGCCGACTTCGCCACGACGGTCGAGATGTGTCGTCGCACCTTCGGCGACGCCCGAGCCACCCACTGGCCCGTCGTCGAGGACGGCTCGGTCACCGGGGTCATGGGACTGCTGACCGGCGAGACGTCCGCCGAGCACGAGGACGCGCGGTCGGCCCTCATCGAGTCCGTCATCGAGGAGTCCGAGGACGCGACGTTGCTCGACCGCTACCTCGAGGGCGAGACCATCGACACCGAGTCGCTGCTCGGCGACCTGCGTACGGCCATCGCCCAGGGCACCTTCTTCCCGATCGTCCCGGTCTCGCCCCTGACCGGCGCGGGCACCGAGGAGCTGCTCGGCATGATCGAGCGGGCCTTCCCCGACCCGACCGCGCACCCGCTGCCGGCCGTCACGTCACCGGTCGGTGGCCCCGTCAAGGGCGTGACGTGCGACCCGTCCCAGCCGCTCGTGGCCGAGGTCGTGCGCACGACGACCGACCCGTACGTCGGGCGCCTCTCGCTCGTGCGCGTCTTCTCCGGCACGCTCCGCGTCGACGAGACGGTCCACGTGTCGGGCCACCTCGGTGACTTCGTCGGGCACGAGGTCGCCGGCCACCCGGCCCACGACGACGACGAGCGCGTCGGCCCGCTCGCGTCGCCCTTCGTCGAGTCGCACCGCCCCCGCGGCACCGCCATCGCCGGCGACCTCGCACTCGTGACGAAGCTGACCCACGCCGAGACCTCCGACACCCTGTCCTCCGTCGACCGGCCCGCGGTCGTCGAGCCGTGGCTGCTCCCCGAGCCGCAGCTGCCCGTCGCGATCCGCGCGGCGACGAAGTCCGACGACGACAAGCTCGGCGGGGCCCTGCAACGCCTCGTGGCCGAGGACGTCACGATGCGCATGGAGCACTCGCACGAGACGGACCAGGTCGTGCTCTGGACGATGGGCCAGGCCCACGTCGACGACCTCATCGACCAGCTCTCCGAGCGCTACGGGGTGACGGTGACGGCCGAGCCCTACCGGACCGCGCTGCGCGAGACCTTCGTGCGCACGTGCTCGGTGCAGGGTCGCCACGTCAAGCAGTCGGGCGGTCACGGGCAGTACGCCGTGTGCTCGATCGTCATCGAGCCGCTGCCACGCGGATCGGGTTTCGAGTTCGTCGACAAGGTCGTCGGCGGGTCCGTGCCGCGCCAGTTCATCCCGTCGGTCGAGAAGGGGGCCCGCCTCCAGCTCGAGAAAGGCCTGCTCACCGGCCACCCGGTCGTCGACGTCCGCGTCACGCTCACCGACGGCAAGTCGCACTCCGTCGACTCGTCCGACGTCGCCTTCCAGACCGCCGCGGCGCTCGCTCTCAAGGAGGCGGCGAACGCCTCGACGATGGCGCTGCTCGAGCCGATCGACCGCGTCGACATCACCATCGCCGACGACTACCTCGGGGCGGTCATGTCGGACCTGCGCGGACGCCGCGGCCAGGTGCTCGGCACCGAGCCGGCCGACGGGATGGGCCCCGAGGGCGGCTGGACCGTCGTGCACGCCGAGGTGCCGTCGGCAGAGCTGTCGCGCTACCCAATCGACCTCCGGTCGGTGTCGCACGGCACCGGGTCGTTCGTGCGCGAGCCGCTGCGCCACGACCTGCTGCCGGCCGACAAGGCCAAGGACCTGCTCGGGGGCTGACGTCGCGCAGGAGCGCCGGGACGGCGAAGGGCGGGTGCCGAAGCACCCGCCCTCTCCCGTCCGTCGCGCGGCCGCCGTCAGAGGCGGACGACCATCTTGCCGACGTTCTCCCCGCGCAGGACGCCGAGGAAGGCGTCGACCGCGTGGTCGATCCCGTCGCCGAACGTCTCGCGCGAGGTCAGCGTGCCGTCCGCGATCCAGCCGGCCGCGCGCTGGGCGTACTCGCCCGCGAGGTCCCAGTGGTCGCCGACGAGGAAGCCCGTGATGGTGCCGCGGGTCTGGATGAGGCGCGCGAGGTTGCGCGGGCCCGGGGCCGCCTCGGTGTTGTTGTAGACCGAGATCGCGCCGCAGATCGCGATGCGGCCGCCGAGCCGCAGCGAACCGATGGCGGCCTCGAGGTGGTCGCCGCCGACGTTGTCGAAGTAGACGTCGATGCCGTCGGGCGCAGCCTCGCGGAGCAGGTCGGAGACCCGTCCGTCCTTGTAGTTGAACGCGGCGTCGAAGCCGAGGTCGCCCAGCAGGTGGTCGACCTTCTCCTGCGAGCCGGCGCTACCGATGACCCGGCTGGCGCCCAGCGCCTTGGCGACCTGCCCGACGACGCTGCCGACGGCCCCGGCGGCGCCGGACACGAAGACGACGTCCCCCTCCTTGATCTGCGCGACACGGGTCAGGCCGGCGTATGCCGTGAGGCCGGTCATGCCGAGCACGCCGAGGTAGGCGGACGCCGGGGCCACCGACGTGTCGACGACACGGACGGCGGAGCCGTCGACGACGGCCTCCTCGCGCCAGCCGAGACCGTGGAGCACGTGGTCGCCGACGGTGACGCCGTCGGCGCGCGACTCGGTGACGACACCGACCGCGCCGCCGTGCATGGCCTCACCCAGCGCGTACGGCTCGGCGTAGGACTTGGCGTCGCTCATGCGACCGCGCATGTAGGGGTCGACCGACATGACCTCGTTGCGGACGCGGACCTGGCCGTCGGCGAGGTCGACGGGCGCGCTCTCGACGAGGGCGAAGTCGTCAGGGGTGGGCCAGCCGACCGGGCGGCTGACGAGCTGGACCTCACGGGGGGTGGTCATCGGGTCTCCTTCTGGGACAGCGGTTCTGGAATTGCGGGTGCGAAGCGGCCGTGGCCGGATGACGTCAGTCGACGACGATCTCGACGGGGATGTTGCCGCGCGTCGCGTTGGAGTAGGGGCACACCTGGTGCGCCGTGTCGACGAGCTCACGGCCCAGCTGGGGGTCGAGGCCCTCGGGCAGCTCGACGTGGAGCACGACCCCGAGGCCGAAGCCGGTGCCCGACGACCCCGAGAGGCTGACGTCGGCCGTGACGGCGACGTCGAAGTCCTCGACGCGGCGCTTGCGCGCGACGAGCCCGAGAGCGCTCGCGAAGCACGCGGCATACCCGGCGGCGAAGAGCTGCTCGGGGTTCGTGCCCTCCCCACTTCCGCCGAGCTCGCGGGGTGCGGCGAGCGTGACGTCGAGTCGACCGTCGGACGTGACGGCGCGACCCTCACGCCCGGAGGCGGTGGCCGAGGCGACGTACTGGGCGGTCTGGGTGGTGGTGCTCATCGAGGCTCCTTGTGTTGCCAACAATTAGATTGTGCGCAATTTGATAGTACGCTTGGGTCATGAGCCCGTCCAATCCGACCTCCGCCGCCGCGAGCACGCTGAGCCTCGAGCAGCAGATCTGCTACGCCATGCACACGACGGTGCGGGCGTTCGACGCCGTCTACCGCGAGCTGCTGTCGGAGCACGGACTCTCCTACCCGCAGTACATCGCCCTCATGGCCGTCGCCGAGCACGGGCCGCTCACGGTGAGCCGGCTGGGCGAGCACCTGCGACTCGACTCGGGCACGCTCTCCCCGCTCCTCAAGCGGATGGAGTCGGCCGGCCTCGTGGAGCGGGTCCGCGACCCCGAGGACGAGCGCCGGGTCCTCGTGTCGGCGACGGACGGAGGGCGCGACCGCCTCGCGGCGCTCGGCGACCTGCCGCACCAGATCGCGCTCCGAAGCGGCCTCTCGCGACAGGAGCTGGTCGACCTGCACCGCACGCTGCGCCAGGTGACCGAACGGCTCGACACCGGGGTCTGAGGGCGTCCGGGTCGACGTGCCGCGTGGGTGTCAGGAGGGCAGCACGATCGAGACGGCATGGATGAGCATGCCGATGAGCCCACCGACGAGGGTGCCGTTGATCCGGATGAACTGCAGGTCGCGGCCCACCTGGAGCTCGACCCGCTCGGCCGTCTCCTTGCCGTCCCACCGGTCGACGGTGTCGCTGATGATCCTCGTCAGCTCGGTGCCGTAGCGGTCGATCGCGTAGATCGTCGCGTCGCAGATGCGCGTGTCGATGCGCTCGCGCAGCGCGGCGTCGGCGAGGAGCCGCTCGGCGAGAGCCGTCACCTCCGTGACGGCGCGGGCCCGCACCGGCCCGCCCTCGTCCTCGAGGGCGGCGACGACGACGGCACGGAACGAGGCCCACAGCGACATCGCCGTGTCCGCCACCTGCGGGTGTGACAGCACGCGCTCCTTGAGGCGCTCCGCCTTGGCCTGCGTCACGGGGTCGTGCTGGAGGTCGTCGGCGAGGTCGATGAGCAGCTTGTCGAGCGCGAGGCGCACGTCGTGCCGCGGGTCGTTGCGGATGTCGGCCAGCCACTTGAGCGCCTCGACGTGGACCTTGCGGGCCACGATGTCGTTGATCGCGTCGGGCACCCACGCCGGGGCGCGCTGCGTGATGAGCGACTCGAAGACGTCCTCGTTGTCGACGAGCCAGATGCGCACCTCGTCGAGGGCGAGGTCGACGAGGCCGACGTGCGCCTCGTCGCGCACCACCTGGTCGAGCAGTCCCCCGGCCAGCGAGCTGATCGGCTCCTGCGCGAGGCGCGGGAGCAGGGCCTGCTCGATGACGGCGCGGACGTCCTCGTCGGGGATCCGGTGCAGCGCGTGGACCGTGACCGTGGCGACCTCGTCGACGAGGCGCTTCGCGTGACCGGGAGTCAGAGCCCACTCGGCCGCCCGCCGGGTGGGCTCGGCGTCGAGCACCCGCTCGCGGATGATGTCCTCGCGCATGAAGTTCTCGCTGACGAACTCCTCGAGGCTGCGACCGATCATCTCCTTCTTGCGAGGGATGAGGGCGGTGTGCGGGATCGGGAGCCCGAGCGGGTGCCGGAAGATGGCCGTGACGGCGAACCAGTCGGCGCAGGCACCGACCATCGAGGCCTCGGCGCCGGCGTTGACGAAGCCGAGCAGGCCGTCGTCGTGCCCCCGCGTGAGGACGTAGACGATCGCCGCGAAGACGAGCAGGCCGGTGGCGACGAGCCGCATCTTCCGCAGGTCGCGCCGGCGCTGCGCATCGAGGGCCGGGTCGACGATGAAGCCGAGAGGACCGCTCGAGGGGCCCGCCCCTCGGCCGGCGTCTGCGCCCGACCGTCCACCGGGGCGCCCGGGTCCGGTCGGGACGTCGGCTGTCGTCCCGGCGCCGGTCGTCGCCGGAGGCACCTCGGGGTCACGCTCCCGAGTCGTCTGGGGTGTGGTGTCCACGTCCGGCACCTCCACGGGTGATGTGCTCAGCGCGCCGGTTCGAGCGCGAAGGTCAGAGCATCGATCCTCGCACGGGTCTCGCCGTCGGTCGCGATCCGCTCCCCGATCCGTGTCGCGACGGCCCCGACGAGCTCGGCGCCGAGGCCGGGCTCCAGGGAGAGCACGACCCGCAGCACGCCGGCGCCCGCGGGCTCCCCCGCCTCGAGGCGGTGGTCCACGACCTGCGGCTCGGTCTCGACCGCCGCTCGCACGGCCGCCGCGACGTGGGCATCGCGGTGGCTGGGTCCCCACGCGCGCTCCTGGGCGAGCGCCCACAGCATGCTCGGACGCAGGACCGTCGCGTGGGGCGAGGCGACGTCGACGAGGAGCACGTGGCACTCCTCGCTGATCGCGGCCTGCGCCGCGGCGGCGGCGCGGACCGGCACCGGCCGGGCGCCGGGGTCCCACGCGGCGAGGCTCTCGAGGGAGGTGAACATCGGCAGCGCCCGCGACCCGTCGGGGGACGTCAGGGTGACCGCGGCCATGTCGCTGCGGGTGTCGACGGCGTGCGGCCCGGACTCGTCGACCTCTGTCGCCACGGCGACCACGGGGACGAGCCAGCGGGCCTGAGCCACGTGCTCCATCAGGGCCGTCTCCGCGTCGTCACCCGGCGTGCCGTGCGCCGCGGCCAACGCCGCGACGAGGGCCGCGTCGGCCGCTCCCGTGTCGCCGGCGAAGCCGTGGGAGGGGATCGACTTGCCCTCCCACGCCTGGCCGGCGGAGTCGGCGGGACGGCCCAGCTCGTCGTGGTGGCCCGAGGCCGGCGTCGGTGAGCTCATGCGCCCGGGCGGCCGGCGACGTCGAGCGCCTCGGGCAGCGTGAAGGCGCCGCGGTAGAGGGCCGAGCCGACGATGGCCGCCTCGACCCCGTCGCCGACGAGCTCGCGGACCGCCGCGATGTCCTCGAGGGTCGAGACGCCGCCGCTGGCGACGACCGGACGGTCGGTGCGGGCACACACGTCGCGGAGCAGCTCGACGTTGGGGCCCTGGAGCATGCCGTCCTTGTTGACGTCGGTGACGACGTAGCGCGCACAACCCTCGGCGTCTAGGCGTGAGAGCGTCTCCCAGAGGTCACCGCCCTCGCGGGTCCATCCCCGTGCCGCGAGCGTCGTGCCCCGGACGTCGAGGCCGATGGCGACGCGGTCGCCGTGCGCGGCGATGATCGACGCCGTCCACTCGGGGTCCTCGAGCGCGGCGGTGCCGATGTTGACGCGGCGGCAGCCCGTGGCGAGCGCCGCGTCGAGCGACTCCGTGTCGCGGATGCCGCCGGAGAGCTCGACCTGCAGGTCGAGCCGACCGACGATCGAGGCGATGAGGTCGCGGTTGCTGCCACGACCGAAGGCCGCGTCGAGGTCGACGAGGTGGATCCACTCCGCCCCCTGCTCCTGCCAGCGCAGCGCGGCCTCCCACGGGTCGCCGAACTCGCCGCCGGTGCCGGCGACGCCCTGGACCAGCTGGACGGCACGGCCGCCGGCGACGTCGACGGCGGGCAGCAGCTCGAGGTGGGGCTGGGCGGCGTGGTGCTGGCCGGTCATCGGGGTCGGCTCCTCGGGTCTGGTCACGACCGTCGCGGTCGTGGTCGGTGTGTCGTGGTCGGTGTCAGGTGCGCCCGGGTCTCGGGACGCCGGACGTGCGACCACCGAGTATGCCGTGTGCCCGCGGCGCCGCTCCCGACGTGTCGGTCCGTGGATCACGCGCCCACCACGGCGCGGTCGCCTTCCCCACGTTCCGCGCCTGCCGGCTGGTGGCGTCTGGTAGACCGGGGGGACCCGAACCTCGCGACGCACGGGAGCCGCCATGGATCACCTGCCACAGCTGGCCGGTCGGCCGATGGTGACGGACGGTGGCCTCGAGACCGACCTGATCTTCAACCACGGGGTCGAGCTCGACGAGTTCGCCGCCTACCCGTTGCTCGGCGACGCGGCCGGCCGCGAGCTGCTCACGGGCTACTACGACGCCTACGCCTCCATCGCTGCCCGGGCCGGGGCAGGCCTGCTCCTCGAGTCACCGACGTGGCGTGCCAACCCGGACTGGGGCGCGCGGCTCGGCCACACGAGGGCCGACCTGGACCGTGCCAACGCGGACGCCGTCGACCTGCTCCGTTCACTGCGTCGCCGGTATGCCGTCGAGCTCGGGCTGCAGGACGTCGTCGTCGTGGGGGTGGTCGGCCCTCGGGGCGACGGCTACCGCAGTGCCGGCGCGCCGAACCCGGCCGAGGCCGCGGACTACCACCAAGCCCAGGTGGCGGCGTTCGCCGAGGCGGGCGTGGACGTCGTCACGGCGTACACCCTCACCACAGCCGGCGAGGCGATCGGGATCGCGCAGTCCTGCCGGGAGCACGGGCTGCCCGTGGCGATCTCGTTCACGGTGGAGGTGGACGGGCGGCTCCCCGACGGGACGACGCTGGCCGAGACGATCTCCGAGGTCGACGACCGAGAGGCCCCGGACTACTACCTCGTCAACTGCGCCCACCCGGAGCACGTGCTCGCGGGGCTGGACGCCGACGACGACGGGAGCGCTTGGCGCAGCAGGCTGCTCGGGCTGCGCTACAACGCGTCGACGCGCAGCCACGCGGAGCTCGACGACGCCGACGACCTGGACGCGGGCGACCTCGACACGATCTCGGCGGGACACGACCGGGTGGTCGGACGGCTCCCGGGTGTCACGGTCGTCGGAGGGTGCTGTGGCACCGACGCCTCTCACGTCGCACGGCTCTGGGGCGTCGACCAGCATCGCGGCGGCGACGTCCCGGTCTGAACGGGCCTACGACGCCGGCGTGGCAGGCGGGGCGGTGGGAGCCGGCGGCTCGCCCGCGCCCGGCGCGGGAGCCACGTCCGGAGCGGACGGGCCGTCTGGCGTGGCGTCGACACCTCCCCCGGCGGCGAGCTCGGCCCGGTGACGCCACAGGACGTATCCCAGCCCGGCGACGACGACCACGACGACGAGGACGATGCGCACCGGCCAGGACAGGTCGAGCAGGGTCGTCACGACGAGCGTCCCGAGTGCCGCGCCCAGCGTCGTCGGCAGTCCGGGGTGGCTGCTCCGGCGCCGCGGGTAGAGCGCACCGGACGAGGACCGCCGCGTCGACGACGCGGTCCGCCTGGTCGTGCTCTTCGTCGCGCTCTTGGTCGCCCTTGACGTGCGCTTCCTGCTCGCACTGCCGGAGCTGCTCGCCGTCTTCCTCGTCGCCACGATCCACTCCTCGTCGACGCCACCGCCCGCCGGTCAGTCGGCGGACGTCGGCACGGTCACAGGTTGCGGACCCAGTTCTCGAGCAGGTGCAGCCCGGCGTCGCCGGACTTCTCGGGGTGGAACTGGGTCGCGCTCAGGGGCCCATTCTCGACCGCGGCGACGAACTTCGCACCGTGGCTCGCCCACGTGACCGCGGGTGCGACGCGGGCGAAGGCGCCGGTGGCCTCCAGCGTCCACTGCTGCACGGCGTACGAATGGACGAAGTAGAAGCGCTCGTGCTCGACGCCGGCGAAGAGCCGCGAGCCCTCGGCGGCCTCGACCTCGGACCAGCCCATGTGCGGCACGACGTCGGCCGGGAGGCGTTCGACCGTGCCGGGCCACTCCGCGAGCCCCTCGAGCGGGTGGTCGGACGGCTCGGTCGAGCCGTCGAAGAGCGCCTGCATGCCGACGCAGACGCCGAGGACCGCCCGGCCCCCGCTGATCCGTCGACCGATGATGCGGGGTCCGTGCGCGGCCGCGAGTCCCGCGATGCAGGCGTGGAAGTTGCCGACACCGGGCACGAAAAGTCCGTCCGCCTCGAGGGCGCGGACGGGGTCGGACGTCAGGGTGACCGTGGCACCGACGCGCTCCAGGGCACGCACGGCCGACCGGACGTTGCCGCTGCCGTAGTCGAGGACGACGACGCCGGCGCTCATCGACGAGCCACCATCGTCAGAGCGCTCCCTTGGCGCTCGGGATCCCGACGACGCGGGGGTCGGGTGCGATGGCCGCCCGGAGCGCGCGCGCCACGGCCTTGAACTGCGCCTCGACGATGTGGTGGGGGTCGCGGCCCGCGAGGACGCGCACGTGCAGGCACAGTCCGGCGTTGTAGGCGAAGGACTCGAGGACGTGCCGTGTCATCGAGCCGGTGAAGTGGCCACCGATGAGGGCGTACTGCTGGCCCTCCGGCTCGCCCTCGTGCACGACGTACGGACGACCGGCGACGTCGACGACGGCGTGGCACAGGGCCTCGTCGAGCGGGACCGTGGCGTCACCGAAGCGGGAGATGCCGGCCTTGTCGCCGAGCGCCTCGCGCAGGGCCTGGCCGAGGACGATCGCCGTGTCCTCGACCGTGTGGTGCACGTCGACGTCGACGTCTCCCGTGGCCTTGACCGTGAGGTCGATGAGCGAGTGCTTGCTCAGCGAGTGGAGCATGTGGTCGTAGAACGGGACGCCGGTCGAGATGTCGGACGTGCCGGTGCCGTCGAGGTCGAGCCAGAGCTCGACGGACGACTCGGACGTCGCACGGCTGATCTTCGCGGTGCGGCTGGTGGGGCTCATGCGGGTGGCTCCTGCCGGTCGGCGCTGCTGGGGAGGACGTGGGCGGGGGCGAGGCGCGTCATGGCCTCGAGGAACGCGGTCGTCTCGTGGGGGTCGCCGGCCGTGACGCGCAGGTGGTGGGCGATCCCCATGTCGCGGACGAGGACGCCCTCGTCGAGCAGGGCCTCCCACGTGGCCTTCTCGTCTCGGAGGCCGCCGAAGAGGACGAAGTTGCTGTCGCTGGCGACGGGGCGCGCACCGAGCGCGGCGAGACGGTCGACGATCCGGTCGCGCTGGTGCTTGATGACCTCGACCGTGCCGAGCATGACGTCGGCGTGCTCGAGGGCGATGCGGGCGATCGTCTGCGTCGGGCTGCTCAGGTGGTAGGGCAGCCGCACGAGGCGCAGCGCGTCGACGAGCTCTGGGGCCGCCACGAGGTAGCCGAGGCGACCGCCGGCGAAGGCGAACGCCTTGCTCATGGTGCGCGTCACGACGAGCCTGGGGTGCTCGGCGAGCAGCGTCAGTGCCGACCGCGTGCCCGGCCGGGCGAACTCGGCGTAGGCCTCGTCGACGACGACGACAGCGTTCGGGGCCGCCTCGAGCACGGCACCGATGACCTCGAACGGCAGCGCCGTGCCGGTCGGGTTGTTGGGCGAGCAGAGGAACACGATCGACGGGTCGTGCGCCCGGGCCTGCTGCGCAGCCGACTCTGCGGTCAGGTCGAAGGCATCGGGATCGGTTGCGGCAGAGCGGAGCCCGTCGACCCATGTGGTGCCGTGCGTCTCGCTGATGATGGGGTGCATCGAGTAGCTCGGCGTGAAGCCGAGCGCGACCCGGCCGTGACCGCCGAAGGCCTGCACGATGTGCGACAGCACCTCGTTGGAGCCGTTGCCGGCCCACACCTGCTCGGGCGTCACCGACACCCCCGACTGCTTCTCGAGGTATGCCGTCAGCGCCTTGCGCAGGTCGGTGAACTCGCGGTCGGGGTAACGGTTGAGCGAGGCGACGTCGTCGGCGAGCGCCGCGACGACCGCGTCGACGACGACCTGGGGAACTGGGTAGGAGTTCTCGTTGGTGTTGAGCCGGACCGGCACGTCGAGCTGCGGAGCGCCGTACGGCGTGCGACCGCGCAGGTCGGGCCGGAGCAGACGCTGGACCTCGTCGGCGGCGCTCGGCCGGTCGGTCACCGGGGCACCTCGTCGCCGAACCGCGCCGTCACGGCTTCGCCGTGGGCCGGGAGGTCCTCGGCCTGGGCGAGCGTGACGACGTGGCGGGCGACATCGCGCAGGGCGGGCTCGTCGTAGTCGACGACGTGGATGCCGCGCAGGAAGGACTGCACCGACAAGCCGCTCGAGTGGCACGCGCAGCCGGCGGTGGGCAGGACGTGGTTGGAGCCGGCGGCGTAGTCGCCGAGGCTCACCGGGCTGTGCGGACCGACGAAGACGGCACCGGCGTTGCGCACGCGGGCGGCGACGCCCGCGGCGTCGCGGGTCTGGATCTCGAGGTGCTCGGCGGCATACGCGTTGACGACGGCGAGACCGGCGACGACGTCGTCGACGAGGACGATCCGCGACTGCGTGCCCTCGAGCGCCTCGGTGACGCGCTCCGCGTGCTTCGTGGCGGGCACCCGACGGGCCAGGGCGCGCCGGGTCTCCTCGGCGAGCTCCTCGCTGTCGGTGACGAGCACCGAGGCCGCGAGCGGGTCGTGCTCGGCCTGGCTCACGAGGTCGGCGGCCACGTGGTCCGCGTCGGCCGAGTCGTCGGCGAGGATCGCGATCTCGGTGGGACCGGCCTCCGCGTCGATGCCGATCAGGCCCTTGAGCAGGCGCTTGGCGGCGACGACCCAGATGTTGCCGGGGCCGGTGACGAGCGAGACGGGGTCGCACACGACCGGCTCGCCGTCGACCTCGCCCCACTGGGGGTCGTCGTCGACGAAGCCGTGCGCGAACATCGCGACCGCCTGGGCGCCGCCGACGGCATACACCTCGTCGACGCCGAGGAGCGCGCACGCCGCGAGGATCGTCGGGTTCGGGTAGCCGGCGAACTCGCCGACGTTCTCGCGCTGCGGCGGTGACGCGACGGCCAGCGAACCGACCTCGGCGAGCTGGGCCGGGACGACGTTCATGATGACGCTGCTCGGGTAGACGGCGAGTCCACCGGGCACGTAGAGACCGACGCGGTCGACGGGCACCCACCGCTCGGTGACGGTGCCGCCGGGGACGACCTCGGTCGTCGTGTCGGTGCGGCGCTGGTCGGCGTGGACGATGCGGGCGCGACGGATGGACTCCTCGAGCGCGGCGCGCAGGTCGGGGTCGAGCCGGTCGAGGGCGGACTGCAGCACGGCCCGCGGCACGCGCAGGTGGGTCGGCCGCACGCCGTCGAACCGCTCGCCGAGGTCGCGCAGCGCCACGGCCCCGCGATGCTCGACGTCCTCACAGATCGGCCGCACCTGCTCGAGGGCTGCCGTGACGTCGAACTCGGCTCGTGGCAGGGCCTTGCGCAGGAAGCGCACGTCGAGCGTGCGCCCGCGCAGGTCGAGGGAGGACATCATGGGTCACCAGTCTAGAAGGCGCGGCCCGGGGCCCGGACCACGGTCTCACCGTGCGGAGCGAGGGGCGCGGCGTCGGTCCTCGCGCCTGCCGAATCTTGGACCGGCCCTGACGAAGGTCAGACCAACGACTGACCCGGCGTTCACGGCCGTTCCGACACGCTCGTGGGGCCACCGCCCGACCCGGGCCGTGGGTTGCGTCATCCACCCGGCTCCCCCGCCCGACAGGAGAACCCGTGCCCGTCGTCATCCCCCGGCGTCGCATCGCTGCCGTCGTCACCGGCCTCGCCATCGCCCTCGTCCCGCCGAGTCTCGCGCTCACCAGCGCTGCGGGCTCGCCGGCGACGACCCTGCCACTCCCCCGCGTGGCCGCAGCGCCCGCTCTGGCCGCGGCCACCCCGCTCACGGTGTCGCAGGCCATCGGGTCGCAGACCGGTCAGAGCGCGACCGTCCGCGGCTACGTCGTGGGACAGCCGACCGCGACGAGCACCGTCGTGCGCTCGAACTTCCCCAACGACTACGCGCTCGCCATCGCCGACTCCGCGTCGGAGACGTCCACGAGCCGGATGCTCTACGTCCAGATCCCGTCCGCGTTCCGGTCCTCGTGGGGTCTGCAGAGCAACCCCTCCCTCATGGGGCGCCAGCTCGACGTGACCGGTGCGCTGGCGGCGTACTTCTCGCACCCGGGCATGACCTCGACGAGCGCCTTCGCGTTCAGCGGCACGTCGACGACGACCACGACGACCAGCCCCACGAGCACGACCTCGAGCCCGAGCCCCACCGGCACGACGAGCCCCTACGACTCGACGTACTACGCGTCGGCCATCGGCAAGACCGGCTCGGCGCTGCACACCGAGCTGCACCGCATCATCTCCAGCGGCGTCACGACCCTGACCTACGACCAGGTCTGGACCGCCCTGAAGGACACCGACCAGGACCCGAGCAACACCAACAACGTCGTCGAGATCTACTCGGGGCGCTCGATCGCCAAGTCCGACAACGGTGGCGGCGTCGACCAGTGGAACCGCGAGCACGTCTGGGCCAAGAGCCACGGCGACTTCGGCACGGTCAACGGCCCGGGCACCGACGTGCACCACCTGCGGCCGGAGGACATCACCGTCAACTCCACCCGCGGCAACCTCGACTTCGACCTCGGCGGGTCGGCGGTGTCCCAGTGCACCGGCTGCCTCAGCGATGCCGACTCCTTCGAGCCGCGCAACGCCGTCAAGGGCGACGTCGCCCGGATGATCTTCTACATGGCGGTCCGCTGGGACGGCGGCGACGGCTTCGCCGACCTCGAGCCGAACAACCTCGTCGGCAACGGCACCGCGCCCTACATCGGCAAGCTCTCGGTGCTCAAGCAGTGGAACCTGCAGGACCCGCCCGACGCGTTCGAGAAGCGCCGCAACCAGGTCATCTTCGACACCTGGCAGCACAACCGGAACCCGTTCATCGACCACCCGGAGTGGGTGACCGCGATCTACGGCTCCTGACCCGGCAGCGCGGTGGGGCCCGGGGACGGCCGGCTCACGACGTCTGGTCGATGAGCACGGCCGTCTCCCAGGCCCACTCCCGCCACAGGTCGTAGCGCCCGGACCGGCCACCGTGGCCCGCGGCCATCTCGGTGCGGAAGAGGATCTGCGAGGGGTCGTCCACGTCGAGGTCGGCGTGCCGCAGCGCCGCGACCCACTTGGCCGGCTCGGTGACGTAGACGCGGGTGTCGTCGAGGCCCGCCGTGACGAGCAGGCTCGGGTGGCGCGTCGGCCGGACGTTGTCGTAGGGGCTGTAGGACTTCATGAGCGCGTATGCCGTCGGGTCCTCGAGCGGGTTGCCCCACTCCTCCCACTCGACGACCGTGAGCGGCAGGCTCGGGTCGAGCACCGTCGTCAGTGCGTCGACGAACGGCACCTGCGCGTGGACGAAGCGGAAGCGCTCAGGAGCGAGGTTGACGACGGCCCCCATGAGCAGGCCCCCCGCCGAGCCGCCCTCTGCCGCAAGACGATCCGGCGCGACGATGCCGCTCTCGACGAGGTGGTCCGCACACGCGACCAAGTCGGTGAACGTGTTGGGCTTCGCCTCGAGCTTGCCGTCGTCGTACCACGACCGCCCCATCTCGGACCCACCGCGCACGTGTGCGATGGCGAAGACCCATCCGCGGTCGAGGAGCGAGAGTCGCAGGACGGAGAACCACGGGTCGCTCGAGATGCCGTAGGCGCCGTACGCGTTGAGCAGCCCGGGAGCCGTGCCGTCGGCCGTGACGTCGTGGCGGTGCACGACGGAGATCGGCACGCGGGTCCCGTCGGGCGCCGTGGCCCACTCGCGTCGCTGGCGGTACTGCGCCAGGTCGACGTCGCCTCGTACGTGCTGCTGCTTGAGCAGCGTGAAGGTGCGGGCACGGACGTCGTAGTCCTCCACGGTCCGGGGCGTGACGAGGGACTCGTGGACGACCTGGAGCGTGGGTGTGTCCGCCTCGGGGTTCACGCCGACGTGGAGCGTGCCGATGGGCTCCCCGACCGCGATGTCGTGCGACTCCCCCAGACCGTTGGGGGCGGTCGGGTCGCGCAGCACGACGCGCACTCCGGTGCCGCCCTCCCGACGCAGCGAGACCGCGATGAAGTCGTCGAATCCCTCTGCGCCCGTGACGTACTCGTCCTCCGTCGTGACGCCCAGCGGCACCCAGTCGTCCACCGTGGTGCTCGTCACGGGGGCCGTGGCCAGCTCGAAGTTCACGCGGTTGGCGTTGTGCGTGACGAGCAGCTGGTCGCCGAAGGGCTCGATGTCGTACTCGACGCCCTGGCGGCGCTCGGCCACGACCCGAGGCGTGCCCATCGGTGCGTCGGCCTCGAGGAGGCGGAACTCGCTCGTCGTCTTGGACCCGATGGCGATGATGACCAGCCGGTCGTCGCGCGAGGTGCCGACCCCGACGAAGAATCGCTCGTCGGCCTCCTCGTGCACGAGCACGTCGGCCTCGGCGGATGTGCCCACCTCGTGGCGCCACACCTGGTGCGGCCGCCAGGCGTCGTCGACGCGCGTGTAGAAGAAGTGCCCCGCGTCGAGTGACCAGGCGAACGACCCGCCGGTGCGGCGCACGACGTCGTCGAGGACGACTCCGTCCTCGATCCGGCGCACGCGCACGTCGTAGCGTTCGTCGCCGACGACGTCGACGGCATACGCGAGCAGGTCGCCGGACGGCGACACCTCGCTCACGCCGACCGCGAAGAACTCGTGGTCCCGGCCCTCCTCGTTCTGGTCGAGGAGCACCTGCTCGCCGACGGGCGGGCGACCGGCGTCGAGCGTCGGCCGCTGCGGGTGGTCGGCGACGAGCACGCGCGCCTCGACGGCGTACTGCTCGCCCTCGACCGTGCGGGAGTAGTACCACCAGCGGTCGTGACGCACGGGCACCGACAGGTCGGTCTCCTCGATGCGCGAGCGGAACTCCTCGAAGACCTGTTCGGCGAGCGGACGCAGGTGCTCGGTGCGCTCGGTGGCATGAGCGTTCTCGGCCACGAGCAGCTCGCGCAGCTCGTCCGAGTCACGGTCGGCCATCCACGCGTAGGGGTCGTCGACACGGTCGCCGTGGTGCTCGCGGGCGACGGGGTCGCGCCGAGCGGTCGGGGGGTGCTGCATCCGGGCAGTCTAGGTTGCGACCCCGGTCAGCCGGAGGTGGGTGTCAGCCTGACGACGGCGATCCGTCGGCTCACCTTCGCCTGATAGGAGTCGAAGTCGAAGACCCTCTCGGTGAGCTCGCCCCAGAGCTGCTCACGCTCGGGCCCGGTGACCTCCTCGCCGCGCACCGGCACCGCTCGGCCGTCGACCTCCACCGTGCCCGGGGCCCCGGCGCGGAGGTTGAGCCACCAGCCCGGCTCCCAGTCGGCGCCGCCGTTGGAGGCCACGACCAGCCATCCCCCGTCCCGGGCGAGGTGCAGGAGCGGCGTCGTGCGGCGCTGCCCGCTCCGTCGCCCGGTCGTCGTCAGCAGGAGCAGGTCACCACCTCGGAAGCGGCGCAGCCCGAGACGCCTGACGACGACGTTGACGACCCGGTTGACCCGCACGAACAGTGCTCGCCTCATGGCGTCACGGTAGCGGCCGGCCGGCCGGGAACGGCCCCTCCGGACGCGACGCACGGCCCGGGATCGGTCGATCCCGGGCCGTGCGTCCATGCGTCGGTCAGTGGATGACGATCTGACCATTCACGGTCTGCGTGCCGGAGTCGTAGGCCACGGAGCCCGACGTCGTCGTCACGACGAGGCGGAACGTGTCGCTCTTGCCCTGGTCGGTGACGGTGACGACCGCGCGGTAGCCGGCGGTCCCGTTGACCGTGACCGGCCCCGAGAAGGTCGCCGTCGTGCCGCTGACGACGAGCCAGTCGAACGTCGTCGTGGCGACGGAGAACGACGTGCCCGCGAGGCCGTAGCCGAACGAGCCGGACGGAACGGTGGCCCCGCTGCCGTAGGCGACGGACAGCTCTAGGCTGCCCTTGCCGCTGTGCGACGGGTTCGAGGTCAGGGCGCCGGCCGGGGACGCGATCGTGCCGCCCCCAGTGACGAAGCCGGCCGCGCGGTCGTAGGCGACGACGCTCGTCGTGCCCGAGCCCGCGTTGCCCCACTGGTCTGTGACGGTGACGGTCACGGTGTAGATGCCCGCCGCCGCGTAGACGTGGCTGCCGCTCACCGTGCCACCGGTGACGGTGGCCGCCGCGGTCGTCCCATCACCCCACGCGATGCTCGCCGTGTGGGTGTCGAGTGGGTCGGCGTCGGAGAACGTCGCGCTGACGCCCGCCGGGGAGCCGACCGAGACGGCCGACGTCGGGCCGGTGACCGTGCCGACGACCGGGGCGGCGTTGGTGAGGTCGAGCCCGACGACGACGGGGTCGTGGTCGGAGATCCGGAACTCGTCGGCCGCGTAGAGGCTCGTGACCTGCCGGGCCGTCTTGAACTCGGTGTTGTAGTCGAGGATCGCGGGCTCGTCGGCGTTGACGTGCCAGTCGCCGACTCCCGTCACCTGGCTGCTGATCGACGCCGAGCCGAGCGCGTGGTCGAGGTAGCCCCACTGCCCGTCGAAGGCGTAGGAGTACGCCTCACGCCCGTTGCGCTGCTCGATGAGGTTGGTGAAGCCGGCCTTCTCGAGCGTCGTGATCGGGTCCTCCTTGGCGTAGGAGTTCATGTCGCCGAGGATGAGGACGTCGGGGTCACCCGTGCCCGTGGGGTCACCGGCCAGCCAGGCGGCGAGCAGCTGCGCCGAACGGACGCGGACCGCGGTGCAGTTGCCCTGGCCGTCGCCGGCGTCGGGCGCGTCGCACGCGCTGCCCTTGCTCTTGAGGTGGTTCGCGACGGCGACGAACGTGCCACCCGTCGAGTTGTCGCGGAACGCCTGGGCGAGCGAGGGACGGTTGCGCGGGCCGGAGTCGCCCCCGTTGACGAAGTCGACGGAGTTGAGCGCCGCGGTCGTGCCCACCGGCGTCACCGCGGCCGGCTTGTAGAGCATGCCGACCTTGATCGCGTCGTTGCCGAGGGCGTCCGTCTGGCCGGTGCCGGCGTCGGCGTCGATGAACGCCCACGTGCCGTAGCCGTCCTTCTCGTTGAGCTTCCCGACGAGGAACTGCTCGGCGCTGTCCGCGCCGTAGCCGTCGTTCTCCATCTCCATGAAGGCGACGACGTCGGCCTGGGTGCCCGAGACTGCAGCGAGGGTCTTGCGCCACTGGCGGTCGAACTCCGTTGCGGTGTTGGCTCCGCGGCAGTCCATGACCGCACCGGAGAGCCCGCCGCGGCAGTTGTTGCCGGTCGTGTCGAGCGTGTTGAAGAAGTTGAGCAAGTTCATCCCGACGACGCGGGTGTCGCCACCCACGGCGGGCGGGCTCGAAGGACGCGGGTTCGTCGGCTGGAAGTCGACGGTCGCGGACGGGGAGACCGGGCGGATGCGGTAGGCGTTGGCGCTGGCCGCGTTGCCACCCCAGGTGTAGTTGAGGACACCGGTCAGGTCAGTGACGGTGTCGCCACCGCGCAGGGTGTTGGCCGCGGTCAGCGGCTGGCCGCCTCGACCGAAGACGATCGGGTCGACGTTCTGGGCCTGCGTCGTGTCGTCGAGGATGATCTTGCGCAGGTTGTTGGACGCCTGGAGGGCCGCGGCGTCGGCCCCCGGGGCAACGACGTTGGTCGGCTGCTCGAGGCGGCCTCCCTGCGAGAGCGTGACCTGGCCGAAGCGGCCGAGCTGGAAGTGCTCGGTGACGGACATGTCCTGCGGGAGCGTGACGAGCATGCCCTCGTAGCGCTCGAGCGCCGTCGGGCTGGCCACGGGGAAGCGCACCTCGGTCGGGGCGACCGAACCGGTGCCGCAGACCGCGACGGTGGCGGCGCTGACCTGGGTCTGGCCCTGGTTCTCGCCGGCGTTGCCCGTCACGGTGACGACGTCACCGAGCTGGACGGCATTGGCGTTGCTGCCCTCGAAGACGAAGATGCCGTCGGACGTCGCGGGGTCGCCGTCGCCCTTCGGGTCCTGGAGGAAGAAGCCGCGCAGGGCGGGTGACCCGCCCTCGTAGTCACCGACGACGACGCCGCGCGTCGTGACCGAGCCGGTGATCGCCGCGGTGTCGCCGCTGCCCTGGATGGCCGGGATCGGGGTCGGGGTGACCTCGCACGGGTTGGCGGCCGGCACCGAGAAGTGCACGACGACGTCGGTCGCCAGGGAGTCCGGCGGGTCGATGGCGTCCTGGTCGGTGACGGCGGGGGCCGAGACCGTCAGGGTGCAGGCGTCGCCGAGGGCGAAGTCGGCCGACGGGTCGAGCGTGAAGGTCGTCGGGCCGCCGGTGACAGCCAAGGTCTTGGCGCCGGACAGGGAGCACGAGAGGGTGAAGGCTCCCGCGGTGGCGTTGACCGGCTCGGAGAAGGTCACCGTGGGGCTCGCGTCGACCGCGACGTTGGGCGAGCCGTCGGTCGGGGTCGTCGAGGTCACGCTCGGAGCGACGTCGGTCGCCGGACCGCCGTCGACGGAGTGGCTACCCAGGCCGTCGATGGTGTCGACGGCGTAGCCGTCCCACTGGACGGCGGGGTCGAACGCGTCGGAACCGTTGGTGTCGCCCTTGGTGACGGACGACTTGCGGCGGATCGTGTTGTCCGTCGTGTTGGTCGGGTCCGTGCCCCATCCTGCGGCCCCGGGGTCGCTACCGACCTGGCCGACGACGTCAAGGACGGTCGAGCCCTTGCGCAGCACGACTGCGTCGTTCCCGTTCCAGTTCGCGTTGCCACTCTGCTGGTCGGTGGCAGCCTTGATCGCGGCGTTTGCCGAGCTGTTCGCGAAGACGAACACGTCTCCGGAGACGACGGAGCCGGTGAGGTTCGTGGTGATGGCAGTGCTACCGCCGTTGGCGAAGACCTGGACGGTGTACCCGGCCGCGGCGAGGTCGACCGTCGCCCCGGTGCCGTTGTAGATCTCGAGCGCCTTGTTGTTGCTCGAGCCCTCGACGTACTCGCTGATGAACAGCTCCGTCGGGGCCGCCGCTGAGGCCGGTGCGGCCGCGACGAAGGGGGTGATGCCCACGGCGAGCGCAGCGGTGGTGACCGCGGCGACCCGGCGCAGGGCAGGACGAGATTGACGCATGGATTTCCTCCCTGGGACCGGCTCTTCCGCGCGGTCTGCGGGTCACCCTAGACCGGGGCGGTCCGTCTCGCGCGTCGAGATGACCACCGGTTGCTGAACGCCCGGTGACATCGCGGCCGGCCCGTCGCGGGGCTCAGCAGGCGGGCCACGAGCCGGGCCAGCGGGCCAGCCGGCGCCGCGTGACGAACCGGCGGGGTGTGCCGTCGACGGGGTCGTCGAAGGCCAGCACGGCGGCGAGCAGCTGCAGCGGGGAGCTGAAGTCGCCCACCGGCACGTCTCCCTCGACGGGGTAGAGCGGATCGTCGACGATGGGGACGCCGAGGCCCTGGAGCTGGCAGCGCAGCTGGTGCGTGCGCCCGGTGCGGGGCGTCAGGCGGTAGAGCCCGAGGTCCTCCCCCGCCCGCCCGGCACCGGACGCCGTGTCGACCAGCTCGACGAGCGTCTCGGCGTTGGGCTCGGCGCCCTCGACCTCGTGGGCCTGATGCGTGCCGTGCTCCTTGACCAGGCGCGTGCGCCGGACGAGGGGCAGGACGAGCCCCTCACGGACGGGTGCGACCGCGAGGTACTCCTTGTGCGCGAGCGACTCGGCGAAGACGCGTTGGTACGCGCCGCGCCACCGCTGTTCCGTCGTGAACATCAGGACACCTGCCGTCGGCCGGTCGAGGCGGTGGGCCGGGGCGAGCCGGTGCTCGCCGGTCAGGACGCGGGCCCGGGCCAGGGCGCTCTGCACGACGTGCCGGCCGCGGGGCATCGTCGCCATGTCGTGCGGCTTGTCGACGACGACGATGCGCTCGTCGCGGTGCAGCACGACGAGCTCCTCCGGATGCACCACCTCGACCGGTAGGTCGCGGTGCGCCCAGACGGCCGACTGCGGCACGAACGGGGCGTCCGCGGGCACCGGCGCTCCCGAGGCGTCGACGAACTCCCCCGCCCCGAGCATCCGGTCGACCTCGTCGGCCGTGAGTCCCGGTGCAAGCCGCTCGACGAGGTGGTCGCGCAGCGACCCCCAAGGCCCCGACTGCGGCATCCGGAAGCGCTGGGCGTCGACGCCGTGACGCGGCGGCAGCGGGGAGGGTGGAACCGGCCCCCGCGCCACGTCAGGCGGTCCTGTCGGCCGGCCCGACGCGTACGACCTCGGCCTCGGTGCCGAGGAACGTGCCGTAGGCGGCGGCCGCTGCGTCGACCTCGCGCCACCGGCGGGCCGACAGGTCGGCGAACGGGGAGACCTCGACGAGCACGTGCTCGCGCTTCTGGACGCGCCGCCAGGTGCCGGCGACCTCGCCGTCGACGACGAGCGTCGGCTTGAAGACCATGTTGCGGCCGGGCACGACCTTGACGAAGTGCTCGGGCGGCAGGGTCACGTCGCGCGACTTGTAGCCCAGGAGGAACTCGTCCCACTGGGGCAGCAGGTGCACGCCGCCAGGACCCTCGGGGACCGGGCGCGCGTCCACGTGGGTGAGCCACCTCTGCCCGTCGAGCACCTCGCTCACGATGCGGTCACCGACCAACGCGAGCGCCTCGCGCGTGAGACCGAGCGGCTTGAGCAGCCAGCCGGCGAGGTCCTTCTCGGTGACGGGACCGTGGCTGCGGACGTAGCGCTCGGCCACCGTCGCGAGCCCTTCCTCGCGGGACGGCTTGCGGGAGTAAGGAACCCACGAGTCGATGAGGACAAAGCTCGGCTGCTTGCCGATGACCGGCCCCTGGCAGATGAGTCCGCTCATGCAGTGGTGCCCGATGAGGTGGTAGTTGCGCTGGTCGGTGGGGTCGATGCCGTGATCGACGAGGAGGGCGGCGACGTCGGGACGGCTCATGGGCTCACGGAGGTGCTGCTCGAAGAGTCGTCCGGACAGCTCGACATCGGCCTCGGTGATGCCGAGCTGGGCGAAGCGCGTGGCGAGCGTCGTGCTGCGGGGCGCCGCGAGCAGCTCGCACATCCACCGGGCGTCCTCGGCCGGGACCCAGTGGATCGTGCCGCGCATCGGCCACGTGCGCACGACCTCACGGTCGACGACAGCCTGCTCGACCTGCTCGAGCGTCAGTCCCGAGCGCACCCCGAGGGACCACACACCGCTGCCGTAGTCCTGGGCCTGCAGGGCGCCGAGCTCCCGGGCGACGGCGAGCGCCGACACCGGACCGTCGCTACCGAGCGGGGGCGACAGGAGGAGCGCGGCCATCCGCGCCCGACGCAGCCGCCGGCGGTCCGCCTCGCGCATCAGCTGAGGCAGGCCGGACCGAGCAGGGCCTTGAGGTCGCCGAAGAGCGCCGAGGTGGCGTTGACCCGGAGCGAGTCGTCGAGCGACATGAGCACCGAGCGCCCGGGCTGGGTCAGCTTGACCTGGACCTCGGTCGCGCCGGGGTGCTCCCCCAGGACGCGTTTGAGGCTCTCGGCCACGGCGGGGGTGGCCCGACCGAGTGGGAGGGTCAGGACGACCGGCCCGCGCGGTCCCTCCTTGATGTCGGGGATCGTCAGCTCCTGGGCGAAAATCGAGATCGAGTCGTCGCGGGCACTGATGCGGCCCTTGACCGCGCAGACGGTGTCCTGGGCGAGCATCGTCGAGTACGTCATGTAGGCCGAGGGGAAGAAGAGGCACTCGATGGCGCCGTCGAGGTCCTCGACGGTCGCGATGGCCCAGAGGTCGCCCTTCTTCGTGCGCTTGAGCTGGAGGCTCGTGATGAGCCCGGCGACGGTGACGGGCGTGCCGTCGGCCTTGGGGTCGTCGCCCATGAGCGAGGCGATCGAGGTGTCGGCATGCGTGGCGAGGATGTGCTCGATGCCGAAGAGCGGGTGGTCGCTGACGTAGAGGCCGAGCATCTCGCGCTCGAAGGAGAGCAGGCTGGCCTTGTCCCACTCGAGCGTCGGCACGGGCGGCAGGCCGTCGAAGGCCCCCGGGCCGTCGGAGGCGCCGGCGTCGTCGTCGTCGCCGAAGCTGCCGAAGAGGCTGTCCTGGCCGATGGCCTCCTGCTTCTTGACCTCGACGAGCGCGTCGATGTAGCGCTCGTGGACCTCGACCATGCCGCGCCGGCTCTCGCCGAGCGAGTCGAACGCGCCACCCTTGATGAGGGACTCGATGGTGCGCTTGTTGCAGACGACGGCCGGCACCTTCGAGAGGAAGTCCTTGAACGAGGCGAAGGACCCCTTCTCCTCGCGGGCCTTGATGATCGCCTGGACGACAGGCAGGCCGACGTTGCGGATCGCGGCGAGACCGAAGCGGATGTCGGTGCCGACGGCCGCGAAGTTGGCGATCGACTCGTTGACGTCGGGCGGCAGCACCTTGATGCCCATGTGCCGGCACTCGTTGAGGTAGAGCGCCGACTTGTCCTTGTCGTCGCGCACGCTCGTCAGCAGGGCCGCCATGTACTCGGCGGGGTAGTTGGCCTTGAGGTAGCCCGTCCAGTACGACACGAGGCCGTATGCCGCCGTGTGCGCCTTGTTGAACGCGTAGTCCGAGAAGGGGACGAGGACGCCCCACAGCGCCGCGATGGAGGCCTCGTTGAAGCCCTGCGACTTCATGCCCTCCGAGAAGGGGACGTACTCGGCGTCGAGGACCTCCTTCTTCTTCTTGCCCATCGCGCGACGGAGCAGGTCGGCGTTGCCGAGCGTGTAGCCGGCGAGCTTCTGGGCGATCTCCATGACCTGCTCCTGGTAGATGACCAGGCCGTAGGTCATCCCGAGGATCGGGTCGAGGGCGTCGATCATCTCCTGCTGGAGCTTGCCCTTGAGCTGGGGGTCGAGCGGGACGACCTCCTGCTTGCCGTTCTTGCGCAGCGCGAAGTTCGTGTGGGCGTTGACACCCATCGGCCCCGGTCGGTAGAGCGCGAGGGCCGCCGAGATGTCCTCGAAGTTGTCGGGCTGCATGAGGCGCAGCAGCGAGCGCATGCCGCCGCCGTCGAGCTGGAAGACGCCGAGGGTGTCGCCGCGACCGAGCAGGTCGTAGGTGGCGCGGTCGTCGAGGGTCTTGGACAGCTCGTCGAGGTCGATGTCCTCGTCGCGGTTGAGCTTGATGTTCTCGATGGCGTCGTCGAGGATCGTCAGGTTGCGCAGGCCGAGGAAGTCCATCTTGACCAGGCCCAGCGACTCGCAGCTGGGGTAGTCGAACTGCGTGATGATCTGGCCGTCCTGCAGGCGGCGCATGATCGGGATGACGTCGACGAGCGGCTCGCTCGACATGATGACGCCGGCCGCGTGGACGCCCCACTGGCGCTTCAGGCCCTCGAGGCCGAGCGCCGTGGCGACGACCTCCTGCGCCTGGGGGTCCTCGTCGTGGACGACGCGGAAGTCGCCGGCCTCGTTGTAGCGCTTGGAGTCGGGCTTGAAGACGTCGGCGAGCGGCATGCCCTTGCCCATGACGTCGGGTGGCATCGCCTTGGTGAGCTTCTCGCCCATCGCGAACGGGTGACCGAGGACGCGGCTCGCGTCCTTGAGGGCCTGCTTGGCCTTGATCGTGCCGTAGGTGACGATCTGCGCGACACGCTCCTCGCCGTACTTCTCGGTGACGTAGCGGATGACCTCACCACGCCGGCGCTCGTCGAAGTCGACGTCGAAGTCGGGCATCGACATGCGCTCGGGGTTGAGGAACCGCTCGAAGATGAGGCCGTGCGGGATCGGGTCGAGGTCGGTGATGCCCATGGCGTAGGCGCACATCGAGCCGGCACCCGAGCCTCGGCCGGGACCGACGCGGATGCCGTTGCGCTTGGCCCAGTTGATGAAGTCGGCGACGACGAGGAAGTAGCCCGGGTAGCCCTTGGAGACGATGACGTCCTCCTCGAAGGCCGCCTGCTTGCGGGCGTAGTCGGGCACTCCCTCGGGGAAGCGGCGCGACAGGCCGGTCTCGACCTCCTTGATGAACCACGACGTCTCGTCCTCGCCCTCGGGCACCGGGAAGCGCGGCATGAAGCGCCCCTCCCCCTCGGTGAAGGAGACCTCGCAACGCTCGGCGATGAGCAGCGTGTTGTCGCACGCCTCGGGCAGCTCGCGCCACAGGTGGCGCATCTCCTGCGCGGACTTGAGGTAGAAGTCGTCGGCGTCGAACTTGAACCGGTTGGGGTCCATCAAGGTCGAGCCCGACTGGACGCAGAGCAGGGCGGCGTGGGCCTTGGCGTCCTCGGCGCGGGTGTAGTGCAGGTCGTTGGTGGCCAGGAGCGGCAGCTTGAGGTCGCGCGCGAGCCGGATGAGGTCCTTCTGGGTGCGGCGCTCGATGTCGAGGCCGTGGTCCATCAGCTCGACGTAGACGTTCTCGTTGCCGAAGATGTCACGCAGCTCGCCGGCGACCTCGCGCGCCTCGTCGTACATCCCGAACCGCAGCTTCGTCTGGATCTCGCTCGACGGGCAGCCTGTCGTGACGATGAGGCCCTTGCCGTAGGTCGAGAGGAGGTCGCGGTCGATGCGCGGCCACTTGGTGTAGACCTGGTCGAGGCTCGCGATGGAGCTCATCCGGAAGAGGTTGTGCATGCCCTGGTTGTTCTCGGCGAGCATCGTCATGTGGGTGTAGGCGCCGCTGCCCGAGATGTCGTCGCGACCGCCGTCGCCCCAGCTGACCTTGGTGCGGTCGGTGCGGTGCGTGCCCGGCGTGATGTAGGCCTCGACGCCGATGATCGGCTTGACGCCGGTGCCCTGCGCCTTCTTCCAGAACTCGTAGGCGCCGAAGACGTAGCCGTGGTCGGTCGTCGCGAGGGCCGGCATGCCCATCCGCGCCGCCTCGCTGAAGAGGTCGCCGATACGCGCCGCCCCGTCGAGCATGGAGTACTCCGTGTGCACGTGGAGGTGCACGAAGTTCTGGTCGTTGCGCGGGGCGGCTTCGGTCGACATCGTGGACGAGTCTAAGCCTCCGCGAGGACACTCCTCGGCGTGTCGGTTGGGGTGTCGCGCGGTCCGCGCGAACCGATCCGGCGCGAGCGGTGTTGAGGGGGCGTCGGGACGGCACCATGGTGCCGAGGCACGGTCGTCGGTGGGGACGGAGGCAGCGATCGACACGTCGGATGAGGCAGCGGTACTGGCTCGCGTACGCGCCGGGGACGCATCGGCGTACGCGGTGCTCGTCACGCTGCACGCCCCGATCGCCAAACGGCTCGCGGTGCTCTCCGGCGCCGGGAGCGAGGCCGACGACGTCGTGCAGGAGGCGTTCGTGAAGGCATACCAGGCCCTGCCGCGGTTCCACGAGGGCGCGGGTTTCCGTCCGTGGCTGCTGCGGATCGTCGTCAACGAGACGCGCAACCTCCAGCGCGGCCGGTCACGGCGCGCCCTGCGCGAGCTCCGTGTGGCCGCGGAGAGGACGGCGACGGACCCCGTCCCGGACCCGGCCGACGCAGCGGTCTCACGCGACCAGGGAGCCGGGCTCGTCGAGGCGGTGGAGGGTCTGCCCGACGACCTGCGCGAGGTGGTGACGTGCCGCTACCTGCTCGAGCTCTCGGAGGCGGAGACCGCCGGGACGCTCGACATCCCGCCGGGAACGGTCAAGTCCCGGCTCCACCGCGCCCTGCGCTCGCTCCGGGAGGTGATGGCCGATGCCTGACCACCTCGACCTCGAGGCCGAGCTCGTCGCCCTCGGCCGCACGCTCGTGACCGAGCCGCCCAGGCCGGACCTCGCGACGCTCGTGCTCTCCCGCCTGGCCGCCGTGCAGCGGGCCGCGCCGGCGCCCGAGCCGCCATCCGTGCGGCCGCCCGAGGCGGTGGCGACGATCCCCAGCGCCGCACGTGCCACGCGCGTCATGAGGCGCCGGCTCGGCTGGGCGACGGCCGCCGTCGTCGTGCTCGTGCTCGCTCTCGTCCCGCCGGTCCGTGCGGCGGTCCTCGAGCTGCTCCGCATCGGCGGCATCGTGGTGCGGGAGGTGCCCGCACCGCCCGCGACTCCCACGACGACATCGCCGGCGTCCAGAGCGGTGGGTAGCAGCGCCGGAGGGGCCACGGCGACGCCCGTGACGCTGAGGCAGGCGGAGCAGGTCATCGGCGCGGACATCGGGACGCCCACGGCGCTCGGCCCACCGACGTCCGTCACGGTCACGCACGACGGTCGCGTCGCCGAGCTGGTGTGGGGGTCGGGCGCCGACACGACCCGTCTCGACGTCTTCGTCGGGTCGTTGTCGTGGGGCTACCTCAAGACGGTGTGGGACGCGGTCACCCCGACCCGGGTGGCCGACCACGACGCGGTGTGGATCGGGTCGCCGCACCGCGTCGAGTGGGTGGACCGGACCGGGGACACCCACTCCGAGCCGCCGCGCCTCGCCGGGCCGACTCTCGTCTGGGTCGTCCCGTCCTCGGCGGGTGAGGTGACCTACCGCCTCGAGGGTGCGAACAGCCTCGAGGAAGCGCTGCGCGTGGCCCGGTCGGCCGGCTGAGGGCGAACCTCCGCGCCCGCAGCGGTGTTGAGGTGGCGTCGGCCCCTCGCGGGGGCCCACTCGCCCCAGGAGAACACCATGCGCAGACTCCCCCTGCTCGTCGCCGCCGTCGCGGCGGCGCTGCTCGTCGTGGCCGCGCCGCCGGCCTCCGCCGGCGGCCCGACGTCCGTGCTCGCCGTCGACTACGACGGGTCCCGGGCCGCGGGCGCCCTCACCGGGAGCCAGGCCTACGCGAACCTCGAGAAGGCCCTCGACGTCTACAACACCCCCACCGGTGACGCGATGCCCGCGGTGTCGTTCATGGACTCGCGGGTCCGGCTGACGTGGCTGATCCACGACGTCACGCCGTGGCGCGTCGACGCCGTCATCATCGACGGCGACGACGTCTGGGTCGAGACGTCGATGAACCTCGCCGACGGCAAGGACCTCTTCCAGGCGCCCGCCGTGCTGCACCGGCCCAAGGACACCGCCCTGCTCCTCGCGACGCTGACCTCCCTCGGCGTCTACGGCGACGCGAGGCCGTCCCCGACCTCGACGTCCTCGCCCACGGCACGGCCGGTGGCTGCCGCCCGGGTGGCAGCCGTGTTGCCCACCACGGTCGCGGGGGCGGCTCCCGGTGCGGTGCCCTGGTGGGCGACGACCGCCGCCGCGGTGTTGGCGCTCGGGCTCGGGGTCGCTCTCGGACGGTGGCGGTCCCGGGCAGACTCCGGCACCGTGGCCGCCACGAACCCGCGCCAGCCCGACCCGGAGCGCGCCGCCCCGGTCGGGTTCAGCACGGACACGACGCCGCCACACGGCATACGGAACGGCCCGCACGGACCTTCACCCTCACCTCGAGGGTGAAGGTCACAAGGTCGCGATGATGTCGAGCGCGCGCTGGAGGTCCTCCGGGTAGTCACTCTCGAAGTGGACGTACTCCCCCGTGCCCGGGTGCTCGAAGCCGAGACCCTTTGCATGCAGCCACTGTCGCTCGAGCTTGAGGCGAGCTGCGAGCTTCGGGTCGGCGCCGTAGGTCGGGTCACCGCAGCACGGGTGGTGCAGCGCTGCGAAGTGCACGCGGATCTGGTGGGTGCGGCCCGTCTCGAGGTGGATGTCGAGCAGGCTGGCGTAGCGGAACGCCTCGATGACCTCGTAGTGCGTCACCGACGGCTTGCCGCTCTTCATCACGGCGAACTTGTAGTCGTGCCCGGGGTGGCGTCCGATCGGCGCGTCGATGGTCCCTACGACCGGGTCCGGCAGGCCCTGGACGAGGGCGTGGTACGTCTTGTCGACCGTCCGGCTGCGGAAGGCCTGCTTGAGCCGGGAGTAGGCGTACTCGCTCTTGGCGACGACCATGAGACCGGACGTGCCGACGTCGAGTCGGCTGACGACGCCCTGGCGCTCGGGGGCCCCCGAGGTCGAGATCCGGTAGCCCGCCGCGGCGAGCCCCGACACGACGTCCGGTCCGCTCCAGCCGACGCTGGGGTGCGCGGCGACACCCACCGGCTTGTCGACGACGACGATGTCGTCGTCGTCGTGGACGATCGACATGCCTGGCACCGGCTGGGCGATGACCTGCAGGCTCGGGCTGTCCTCGGCGCGCGGCAACGAGACCTCGAGCATCGAGCCGGCGGAGAGCCGCTCGGACTTCGCGACCGCCTTGCCGTCGATGACGACGTGGCCGTCGGCGGCGAGGTCGGCGGCCTTGGTGCGCGAGACCCCGAAGAGGCGGGCCACGCCGGCGTCGACGCGTTCGCCCTCGAGGCCGTCCGGCACGAGCACGGTGCGCACGTCAGGCATGGTCGCCCCCCTGACGCCGCGCCTCGTGCGTCTCGGGAGCGTCCGGCGTCCCGTGGGTCTGCTGCGTCATGTCGGTCTCGCCGTTCGTGGTCGTCTCGCCGGTGGTCCGGACAGTGGTCTGGTCGGTCGTGGCGTCGGGAGCGGTCGCGGCCCGGCCGTGGTCGCGCCGGCCGTCGACGCCGATCCCGAGCAGAGCCAGGATGACGACGAGACACGCTGCGGAGACGATCCAGATGTCGGCGACGTTGCCGATGAACCAGCGGTTGTAGTCGATGAAGTCCACGACGTGCCCCTGGCCGCCGCCGGGTGGACGGACGAACCGGTCGGTGAGGTTGCCGATCGCGGCTCCGAGCAGCAGGCCGAGCGCGATGGCCCAGGCCCGCGACCCGAGCTGGCGGGCGACGACGACGATCGCGACGAGCACCGCGAGGGCGATGCCGGTCATGACCCACGTGTTGCCCGCCCCGAGCGACAGGGCCGCGCCCGGGTTGCCGATGAGCTTGAGCCGGATGAAGTCTCCGACGAACGGGCGTGACTCGCCGTCGCCGAGCACGTCGAGGGCGACCATCTTCGTCAGCTGGTCGCTGACGAAGGCGAGAACGGCGACGACGCCGAGGACGACGAACAGTCGCCTGCGCCGGTCTGGCGTCGGGCGGCTCTCGTCGGCGGGCGTCGAACTCACGGTCTCGGTCGAGGTAGTGGTGGACACGCCGTCGACCCCCGCGCGGGGGGTCGACGTGGCGTGCGTGGGCGTCAGTGGCGGTCTTGCTTCTCCTGGCATGTCATGCACAGGGTCGCACGAGGACGGGCCTGAAGTCGAAGCTTGCCGATCGGGTTGCCGCAGTTCTCGCAGATGCCGTAGGTGCCGGCCTCGAGCTGCTCGAGCGCGTGCTCGGCCTGGCGCAGGCTCGCGCGAGCGTTGGCCGCGACGGAGATCTCGTGCTCGCGCTCGGCCGTCTTGGCGCCGGCGTCCGCCTGGTCGTCGCCCGAGCCGTCGCCCGAGGCGCGCAGCAGGTCGTCGAGCTCGTCCTCCGCGAGCTTGAGCTCGACGCGGTGCTGCTCGATCTCCTCGAGCAGGACCCCACGCACCTCGCTGATCTCGTCCTCGCTCCAGGGGCTCTCGTCGTCCTTGACCCGCAGCTGTTCAGCGAGCTTGCGGGCGCTGGTGCGGTTCGTCGTGGTGCCCGCGGCCTTCTTCGTGGTCGAGCGGGGTCCTGCCGTGGAGCTCGTGGTCACTGATGCCTTCTTGGTTCGTGTCGCAGGGGCCTTGGCAGCGGACTTCGCGCTCGCGGCTCCTGCTCGGGTGGACGTCGTGGCGGGCGGCTTCGTCGCCGCCGTGGACCGGGTGGTCCTTCCAGCCGCCGGAGCGGACTTCTTGACGGGCGCGGCCTTCGTCGCGGTCTTCTTCGCCGGCGCGGCCTTCGTCGTGACCCGCTTCTCGGCGGCGGCCTTGGTCGCCGTCTTCTTCACGGGCACAGCCTGGGTCGCCGTCTTCTTCACGGGCACAGCCTTGGTCGCCGTCTTCTGCGCCGGCGCAGCCTTGGTCGCGGCCTTCTTCGCCGGCGCAGCCTTCGTCGCGGCCTTCTTCGCCGGCGCAGCCTTCGTCGCGGCCTTCTTGACCGGCGCGGCCTTCGTCGCGGCCTTCTTGACCGGCGCGGCCTTGGTCGCCGTCGTCCTCACGGGGACGGCCTTGGTCGCCGTCTTCTTGGCCGGCGTGGCTCTCGTCGCGGCCTTCTTGGCCGTTGAAGCCGTGGTCGCGGTCTTCGTCGCCGTCTTCGTGGCGGTCCTGCTCGCGGTCGCAGGCTTCGTCGCAGTCTTCGCCGCAGGCGCTGCCTTCCTGGCTGCGCCCGTCGTCCTGCTCGCGGTGGCCCGCTTGGCCGCGGTCGTCGCCGCTGCCGTCTTCTTCGCCGCCATCAGACCCTCCGTCGCTCAAGCCGTCGACGCTGACAAGTGGGGCTGACAATAAGCCCCGCACGGGTCGTGCACAAACGCGAAACGCTTATGCGGGCGAAGTGTTCGCCCTTCGGATACACCTCAGGCCGCCCGGGACGATGCCCGGACGGCCTGCGTGCGTCTGTTCGAGGTGGGACTCAGCCCTGGTTGCCGTCTCCGGCTCCGGCGTGGGCCGGCTCCTGGGCGCTCGAGTCGAGGTCGTGCAGCTGACCCTCGATGTAGGACTTGAGGTTGCTGCGGTAGTTCTTCTCGAAGCCACGCAGCTCGGCGATCTTGCGGTCGAGCAGGCCCTTCTGCTTGTCGAGCTCCTCGAGGAGGGCCGCCTTCTTCTGCTGCGCCTCGGCGACCATGCCCGTGGCCCGCTCGCGAGCCTCGGTGAGCATCTCGTCACGCTTGGACGTCGCCTCGGCGATCATCTGGTCGCGCTGCGAGGTCGCCTCGGAGATCATCTGCTCACGCTGGGCCGCGGCTGCGGCCGAGATCTGCTCGGCCTGCTGGGTGGCCTCGTCGTGACGGCTCTGACCGGTGTTGATGAGATCGTCGTGCCGGGCCTGGGCCGCGGCGAGCAGCTCGCGGTGGCGGTTCTCGGCCTCGGAGATGAGCTCGTCGCGACGGGTCTCACCGGCGGCCACGTGCTCGTCGTGCAGGCGCTGGGCGAGGGCGATGACACCCGCGGCGTCGACGTTGCCCGTCGCGGCGGCTGCGGCCGGCGCGGCAGCAGCGGCTGCGGCGGGAGCGGGAGCCGGCGCCGGAGCTTTGGCGGCCTCCTCGCGCAGTCGTGCAGCGGTGGCCGCGGCAGCCTCCGCGTCGGCCTGGGCCTTGGCGGCCCGCTCCTCGGCGGCGCGGGCGTTCTCCTGCGCCTTGGTGAGCTTGCCCTCGGCGTCGGCGACCTGGGAGTTGATGCCGTTGAGCTTGGCCTGGGCGTCGTTGAGCGCCTGCGAGTCGACGGCGGACTTGGCGGCCGCCTCGGCGCGCTCGGCCTCGGCCTTGGCGCGGTCGATGCGCTCCTTGGCGACCCGCTCGGCGTTCTCGGCGTCGGCCTTGGCCTTGGCCGCGCGGTCGGTGGCGGCCTTGAAGGCGCGCTCCGCGTCCTGGATCTTCGCGGTGAGGCCGCCGAGCTTGGCGTCGTCACCGGGCCGGCCCACGGCCGGCATGGCCGCGGTCGCACCGTCGGCACGGACGGCCGACTGGTTCTTGCTCGCGCGGCAGTCGTTGAGCTGCTTCAGGTAGTCGTCACGCTGCTCGATGAGCGAACGCATCTCCGCCACGATCTCGTCCAGGAAGTCGTCAACGTCCCGCTCCTCGTAGCCACGACGGAACTGCGTGGTCTGGAAGTGCTTGTTGAGCACCTGTTCAGGCGTAAGCGCCATGTGTCACCTCGATACAGACGTAATGGTTCGGGTCAACGGTATCTAACGTTCCGGTCACGAACCAAAGCCATGCTCACCGATCGGCGTGTGGACACCCGCGGCCCGAGGTGCGGGACGGGTGACCGCCGGTCGGTCAGAAGAAGCTCGGCACGTTGAGAGCGAGAGAGGTCAGCAACATCAGGACGAGGAAGCTGAGGTCGAGTCGGACGCCACCGAGGCTCGGTGACGGGATGACCTTGCGCAGGGCGCGCAGGGGCGGGTCGGTCACGGTGTAGACGGCCTCGGCGAGGACCAGGACGACCCCGGTGGGTCGCCAGGACCGGGCCAGCACCTGCACCCAGTCGATGACGAAGCGGCCGATGAGGGCGATGAAGAAGGTGAAGACCACCACCCCGTAGATCGTCCAGAACGCGTCCATGTCGGTCAGTGTCCCTGATGTCGGGGCAAGAGTGTGAACCGGGGCCCAGGTCGATGGTCCTGTGACCCCGGTTCGCGCTCACGGCGGTGGACTGGTGGGCTCAGCTCTGGTTGAAGAAGCCGCGGGTGTTGGCCGCCGGCGCCTCGGGCTCGTCGGCCGAGATCTCGACGTGCGCCGGCGAGAGGAGGAACACCTTGGAGGTGACCCGCTCGATCGTGCCGTGCAGCCCGAAGACGAGCCCAGCCGCGAAGTCGACGAGACGCTTGGCGTCGGCGTCGTCCATGTCGCTGAGGTTCATGATGACCGGCACCTGGTCGCGGAACCACTCACCGATGTTCTTGGCCTCGTTGTAGGTGCGAGGGTGGATCGTCGTGATGCGGTTGAGCGAACCGACCTCGACATCGCGCACGACGGCGGCGACGGGCCGCTTCGTGGGCAGCTGCGTCACGGCAGCGGTGTGCTCGGTCTCGTCGTCGTAGCGGTCGGACTCGTCGTAGGCGTCGTAGTCGTCGTAACGATCATGACGCTGGTCCTCCTCGCTCAGTCCGAGGTACACCATCGTCTTGCGCAGTGCCCCTGCCATGGCCAACTCCCAAAACGTCGGATTGTGATCGTTGACGACGTTACAGAAGTGACGGGCGTGAACCGAGGATTGCCGTGCCGACACGCAGGAGTGTCGCTCCGTGCCGCAGCCCGGCCTCGAGGTCGCCGCTCATGCCGGCGGAGATCCAGTCGGCACCGGGGTGCCGAGCACGTATGCCGTCCGCCACCTCTCGCAGCCGGGTGAACGCCGCGTCGGGGTCGGCGCCCAGAGGGGCGACGGCCATGACGCCGCGCAGGTCCAGGAGCTGTTGTGCCGCAACGGTGTCCGCGAGGGCGTCGACATCGGCGGGGAGGACACCACCGCGCGACGTGTCGCCGTCGAGGCTCACCTGGAGCAGCACCTCGACGGTCCGGTCCGCGGCGTGGGCGCCCTTGGCGAGGGCGGCGACGAGCTTCGTGCGGTCGACGGACTGGACGACGTCGGCGTAGCCCGCGACGTGCGCCGCCTTGTTGCTCTGGAGCCGGCCGATGAAATGGAGGGTCGGCGCCTCGGCGCCGGCCTCCGAGAGCCGGTGCCGGACCTCTCGGAACTTCTGGGCGGCCTCCTGGTCGCGGTTCTCGCCGAAGTGCCTGACGCCGAGGTCGTGCAGGAGCAGGACGTCGGAGGTCGGGAAGTACTTCGTGACGACGACGAGGGTGACGTCGTCGGGGTCGCGTCCGGCCTCGGCGCAGCCGCGCTCGATGCGCGTGCGCACGGCACCGAGGCTGTCGCGCAGCTCGTCGCGTCGCGCCGCGTCACCGCTCGACGGGGCGCCCGTCACGCGTGCACCGGCCGGAGCGCGACGATGCCGGCGAAACGACCGGTACGGCCGTCGCGCCGGTAGGAGTAGAGGTCGCCGCTCTCGCGGGTGCAGCCCGGGACCCACTGCACCGCGACGTCAGCCGCAGCGAGCTGTTCGACGACGCCGGCGGCCACGTCGATGGCCGGGGTCCCGGTCCAGGACCGTGCGGCGGAGGCCGCTGAGGTCTCGGCGGCGGTGCGCGCCATCTCGGCCGGGACCTCGTAGCACCGTCCACAGACGGACGGCCCCACGGTCGCCGAGACGGACGTCGCACCGAGGTCGTGCATCGCGGTCACGGCCATGCCGACGATGCCCGCGAGCATGCCCGGCCGACCGGCGTGCACCGCCCCGGCGACTCCGGCGCGAGCATCGTGCAGCAGCACCGGGACACAGTCGGCGACCAGCACACCGAGCGCGAGATCGGTTGCCCGCGTGACGATTCCGTCGACCGCTGGTGGCTCCCCGACCCACGGCCCGTCGACCTGCACGACATCGGCCCCGTGGACCTGGTTCATGAGGACGAGACGATCGCGTGGGACGTCGATCTCGTGCGCGACGGCGGTGCGGTTGCCCTCGACGTCGGCGGGGTCGTCGCCGACGTGACCGCCGAGGTTGAGACCGGCATACGGCCCGCTCCCCCGGCCTGCCGACCGACCCGTGAAGGCGAGGTCGACGGAGCAGGTGTCGCCGTCGCTCGCGGTGGTGGTGCGCCAGTAGAACACGATGACAAACCTATCCCGCGGACCAGAGCGGCCCGCGGCCGACCGCACCGTTGCGGGGCCCTGGGACGCCGACGGGCGGGAGACGCTGAACGCGTCTCCCGCCCGTCCGGGTCGATCTCGGCCTCGGGCCGCCCGTGGCCCTACTTGAGGAAGTCGGGGACGTCGAGGTCGTCGCCCTCGTCGAACGTCACCTGGCGCGGCGGCTGCTGCACCGGCTGGGCCGCGGGGGCCGGAGCGTGGTGCTGGGGCTGCTGCGCCGGGGCAGCGGGCTGCTGGGTCGGCAGCTGCTGGGCGGGCTGCTGGTGGTGCACCGGGGCCGCCTGTGCCTGCTGCGGCGCCGCCTGCTGCGGAGCCGTCTGGGGCACGCCGTTGGAGTGCTGCGGCGCCGACTGCGGGGCCGGCGAGGCCGGACGCTGCTGGGCCGGCTGCGAGCGACCCATGACCTGCCCGAGGGCGCGGTCGTCGTGTCGCTGGCTGGGGCCGCCGCTGTCGAAGCCCGCGGCGATGACCGTGACCCGGACCTCGTCGCCCAGGGCGTCGTCGATGACGGCACCGAAGATGATGTTGGCCTCCGGGTGGGCGGCCTCCTGGACCAGGCGGGCGGCCTCGTTGATCTCGAAGAGACCGAGGTCGGACCCACCCTGCACGGAGAGGAGGACGCCGTGCGCGCCGTCGATGGACGCCTCGAGCAGCGGGCTGCTGATCGCGAGCTCGGCCGCCTGGACGGCCCGGTCCTCGCCGCGCGCGGACCCGATGCCCATGAGGGCTGAGCCCGCCCCCTGCATGACCGACTTGACGTCGGCGAAGTCGAGGTTGATGAGACCGGGCGTCGTGATGAGGTCGGTGATGCCCTGGACACCGGAGAGCAGGACCTGGTCGGCCGAGCGGAAGGCGTCCATCATCGACACGTTGCGGTCGCTGATCGAGAGCAGCCGGTCGTTGGGGATGACGATCAGGGTGTCGACCTCCTCGCGGAGGCTGCCGATGCCGGACTCGGCCTGGTTGGCGCGACGACGGCCCTCGAAGGTGAACGGGCGAGTGACGACACCGATCGTCAGGGCACCGAGCTCGCGCGCGATGCGAGCCACGACGGGGGCGCCGCCGGTGCCCGTGCCGCCGCCCTCACCGGCGGTGACGAAGACCATGTCGGCCCCCTTGAGGACCTCCTCGATCTCCTCGGAGTGGTCCTCGGCGGCCTTCTTGCCGACCTCGGGGTCGGCGCCGGCGCCGAGGCCGCGCGTCAGCTCGCGGCCGACGTCGAGCTTGACGTCGGCGTCGCTCATGAGCAGCGCCTGGGCATCGGTGTTGATGGCGATGAACTCGACACCCTTGAGGCCGACCTCGATCATGCGATTGATGGCATTGACGCCGCCGCCGCCGATGCCGACGACCTTGATGACGGCCAAGTAGTTCTGCGGTGCTGCTGCCACGAGAGTGGGCCTTCCTGACTGGTGGTGCCGGTGCTGCGGGTGGTCTGGGGGACGGGCGGTGCGTGGTCTGGGTGGTGCGGCTCGTTCCGAGCGTGTAGCCCTCAAACCTTAAACGTAGACATAAAGGTTACAGTTTGGTCACGAACCAGTGCCCTGACGGTATGACGAGGCACAGGGTCGATCAACCCACGCCGCGGCGTGTCGTCACCGGGATTGACCCAATTCCGGGAGCCGCGCCCCAAGGGCCACACCAGCACCACCGGACACTCGGGTCACGACCGCCCGGGGATCACCCTCCCACGACCGGCCTGCGGGCCCGTGGGCGGGTCCCGTGGCGGACGAGACGCCCCGGCCGTGGGTGTCAGCGTGTGACCGGTGACGACGGGACGCTGACGTCGATCGTCGAACCGGGTTCTGGCAGAAGGATCTTCACGAGGTTCGCCTTGCGTTTGCCGTCGGCGGCGCCACCCCAGACGACCGTCTTGCGCTTCTCCCCCTTGGCCTTGACGGTGAAGGAGACCTGGTCCGCCGTCGACACCGACACCCCTGAGACGTCGGCACGCAGCGACGGGTCGAGGGACCCCAGCGCGCCCAGGGCTGCCTCGACCCCGGCCTTGGTGACCTGCGCGGACCCCGAGCTGACGAGCGGGACGCCGTCGGGGGCACTGCCGACGGTGCGGAAGGCGACCCCGTCGCGGTCCACGACGTCCACCTCACCTCGAGGGTTGCGGACGGCGAGCACGGCGACCCTGGGGGTCACCGTGATGACGACGGTGTCGGGCAGACCGCGGCCGACGGTGACCGAGCTCCACGCCTTGCCGGCGAGCAGCCGCTGCGCGACGGCGTCGGTGTCGACGCGCATGAGCGGCCCGCCGAGCGGCACCCGGGCGACGGCACGCACCTGCGCGGAGGCGGCCGCGCTCACGCCGTGGACCTCGACGCGAGACGCCGTGAGGGTACTGCTGAACCACCCCACCCACACGAGCAGCCCGGCGCCCAGCACGAGGGCCGCAAGGATCCCCGCGACGAGGCGAGGACGGCGCCGAGCGGCGGCCGCGCGGCGCTCGAAGCGGGTGCGCGACGAGGCGAGCCCGGTGCCCGCGACCCGGCGGCGGGCGTTGCCGTGCTCGAGCATCATGGCGTGCCTCCCCCGAGGATCCGCAGCACCTCCGGGCCGATCATCGTGACGTCGCCCGCGCCGACGGTGAGCACGAGGTCCCCTGGCCGGGCGAGGCCTGCGACCCGACCGGCCACCTCCGACCACGAGGGCACGTAGTGGACCTCCACCTCGGGCCGGGCCGCCGTCACGGCGTCGGCGACGAGTCGGCCGGACACTCCGGGCACGGGGTCCTCGCGGGCGGCGTAGACGTCCATGAGGACGACGACGTCCGCCGGGGACAGACCGGCCCCGAGCTCGGCGGCGAAGTCGCGCGTGCGGCTGTAGAGGTGCGGCTGGAAGACGACGACGAGCCGGCCGGTGTCGCCGACGAGGTCCTTGGCGGTCTCGACGACCGCTGCGACCTTGCCCGCGTTGTGGGCGTAGTCGTCGACGACGACGACTCCGCCGGCCTCGCCCTTCGGCTCGAAACGACGGCGCGTCCCTGTGAAGGACGCCAGCCCGGCCAGGACCTGGTCGGGCGCCTGACCGAGCCCGTGGACGGCGGCGGCGTACGCGGCCGCGGCGTTGAGCGCGTTGTGGCGGCCCGGCACACCGAGCGTCATGCGTCGCTCGACGCCCTCGTCGAGCAGCGTGACCGAGGACGTGACGCCGTCCTGGTGGTGATGGTCCAGGACGACGTCGGACGACGGCTCGAAGCCGTAGGTCAGCACGCGCGTGCCCGCGGCCCGGGCTCGCTCGGCCAGCGCCACGGCACCGGCGTCGTCGGTGCACGTGACGAGCAGGCCCCCGGGACGGATCGTGCCGACGAAGGCGTCGTAGGCCGCCTGGACAACCTTGAAGTTCGAGTAGAAGTCGAGGTGGTCGGGCTGGACGTTGGTGACGATCGCGACCTCGGGACGGTAGACGACGAACGAGCCGTCGCTCTCGTCGGCCTCGACGACGAAGACGTCGTCGGAGCCGTCGTGCGCGTTGGTGCCGTGCTTCGCGAGCTCGCCGCCGACGGCGAACGACGGGTCGAGACCGCAGCCCTGCAGGGCCACGGTGAGCATCGAGGTCGTCGTCGTCTTGCCGTTGGCACCGGCCACGGCGACCGGCCGGCGTCCGCGCATGAGCGCGGCGAGTCCCTGCGCGCGGTGCAGCACGGGCACGCCACGCTGGCGCGCGGCGACGAGCTCGACGTTGTCGTCGCGGATCGAGGAGCTCATGACGATGGCGTCGGCACGCTCCTGGTGCGCCTCGTGGAAGCCGACCCACACGCCGGCGCCCTCGCTCTCGAGGGCCTTGAGGACGGGCACGTCCTTGGCGTCGCTGCCCGTGACGCGGATGCCACGCGCGAGCATGATGCGGGCGACGCCCGACATGCCGGCGCCGCCGATGGCGAGGAAGTGCACGCGACCGAGCTCGTCGGCGCCGGGCACGACGGCCCGGAAGTCGAAGCGCGCCGCCGCGAACGGGTCGTCGACGGTGGGGGTGCGCGGGGTCTGGGTCACGTGCGGTTCCTGCCTGCTGCGGCCCGGTCGACCAGGTCGGCGAGCTTCTCGTCGGCGGCGGGTTCGCCCAGGGCCCGGGCGGCCGCAGCCATCCGCGAGATCCTCTCGCGGTCGGTCGCGAGCCCGAGCAGCACGGCGTCGACCCACTCGGGGGTGAGGTCGGCGTCGTCGACGAGCAGGCCACCACCGGCGGACACGACGTCGGCGGCGTTGACGCGCTGCTCGCCGTTGCCGACGGGCAGCGGGACGTAGACGGCCGGCAGGCCGACGGCCGTCAGCTCGCACACCGTGTTGGCACCCGAGCGTGCGACGACGAGGTCGGCGGCGGCATACGCCAGCTCCATCCGGTCGGCGTACGGCACGACGACGTACGGGGCCCCCTCGGCCGGCGGCTCGGGGACGAACTCCTTGCCCAGCCCGGTCACGTGCAGCACCTGCACTCCCCCGCGGCTCAGCTCGGCCACGCGCGCCCGGAAGGCGTCGTTGAGGCGCTGGGCGCCGAGCGACCCGCCGGTGACGAGGACGGTGGGCCACTGCGGCTGGAGCCCGAAGAGCTCGAGGGCCTCGGCACGCACGGCTTCGCGGTCGAGCGTGGCGACCTCACGGCGCAGCGGCATGCCGATCCGCTGGGCGTGCGGAAGGGACGTGACCGAGAAGGTCGTCGCCACGGCACTCGCCCAGCGGGCGCCGAGACGGTTGGCCAGGCCCGCACGGGCGTTCTGCTCGTGGACGACGATGGGGACGTGACGGCGCCGCGCGGCGAGGTAGGCCGGGGTGCTGACGTAGCCCCCGAAGCCGACGACGACCTCGGCACCGGTCTCGTCGATGGCCGCGCCGGCGGCGTCGACGGCCGCCTTGAGACGGCCAGGGAGCCGAAGCAGGTCGGCGCTCGGGCGACGCGGCAGGGGCACCTTGGGCACGACCCTCAGGTCGTAGCCCCGGGCCGGCACGAGGCGCGCCTCGAGACCCTCCTGCGTGCCGAGCGCCGTGACCCGCAGGTCGGGGTGGCGCCGACGGAGGGCGTCCGCGAGGGCGAGCAGCGGCGACACGTGGCCGGCGCTGCCTCCCCCGGCGAGCAGGACGGAGGTGGGCGAGGACAGGGGGATCACCGGCTTCTGCGACGTTGCGGGACGGACCGGACGCGGGACGGGAGCACCGCGAGCGACCGACGGACGAGACTCGGGCGCGCGTCGAGCAGGGCCTTGCAGCCCGGTTCGTTGCGCGCGAAGGACAGCAGGATGCCGAGGGCCAGGAGGGTCGTCACGAGTGAGGACCCTCCGGCCGAGACGAGCGGCAGCGGGACACCGATGACCGGGAAGAGCCCGATGACGGCGCCGATGTTGATGATCGCCTGGCCGAGGAGCCACGCCATGATGCCGAAGCCGGCGATGCGCACGAACCGGTCCTGCGTGCGGCTGACGAGCCGGAAGCAGGCCCAGGCGAGGATGCCGAAGAGGAGCAGCACCATGAGCGTGCCCGGCAGCCCGAGCTCCTCGCCGATGATCGCGAAGATGAAGTCGTTGTGCGCCTCGGACAGCCACTCCCACTTCTCCTTGGAGGCCCCGAGGCCGACGCCCCACCACCCACCGTCGGCGAGGGCGTAGAGCCCGTGGACCGACTGGCCGCACCAGCCGTCCGGGTCGGCGTTGCAGGACGGGCTCAGCCAGTTCGCGATGCGGCTCGTGCGGTTGTTGCTGCCGGTCACCATGAGGGCGACCCCGAGGACGGCGAAGCCTCCCGCGATGGCGAACACGCGCTTCGGGGCACCTGCGACCAGCAGGACCGCGGCGACGATGACGAGCACGACCATCGCCGTGCCGAGGTCGTGCCCGGCGAGGATCAGGCCGATGACGACGGTGGCGATGGGCACGAGGTAGGGCAGCACGACGTGGAGCATGCTCGCCATCCGCGACGACTTGTTGGCGAAGATGACGGCCCCGACGAGCACGAGGCCCACCTTGGCGAACTCGGCGGGCTGGAACTGGATCGGCCCGACGGCGAGCCAGTTGCGGTTGCCGTTGACACTCCGGCCGAACGGGATGACGGCTGCGAGCAGCAGCACGGACACGATGATCGTCGGGAAGGCGAGGCGCTTCCACGTGCCCACGGCGACGCGGCTCGCGACACCCGCCGCGACGGCGCCGATGACGGCGAAGAGCAGCTGGCGCAGGAACACGGTGTACGAGGCCTCGTCGGCGAGCAGCTGCTCGACGCTGGAGGCCGAGAAGACCATGATCAGGCCGAAGACGACGAGCGTCGAGGTGGCGCCGAGGATGAGGTAGTACGTCGTCAGCGGCGACTCGAGCTTGCCGATGACGGGCAGCGACCGGTGCGTGGTCGCGGTGTCGGCCGCGCCCGCGGTGCCCGCGGCCGTCTTGTCGCCGGCGGTGGTCGCGCTCACTCCAGCCCCCCGTGTGCCTCGAGGTGCCGCCGGACCGCCTCCTCGAAGGCATCGCCGCGGGCTCCGTAGTTGGTGAACATGTCCATCGACGCGGCGGCGGGGGCGAGCAGCACGACGTCGCCCGGCTGGGCGAGTCGGGCAGCCTCCCTGACGACACGGTCCATGACTCCAGTGTCGGTGTCGGACACGTCGACGACCGGGACATCCGGCGCGTGTCGGGAAAGGGCCTGGGCGATCTGGTCGCGGTCGGCGCCGATGAGCACGACACCCCGCAGGCGCGAGGCCATCTCCTCGACGAGGCTGTCGACGTCGGCTCCCTTGAGCAGGCCTCCCGCGACCCACACGACGGAGTCGAACGACCGGATGGCCGCAGCGGCCGCGTGCGGGTTGGTGGCCTTGGAGTCGTTGACGAAGCGCACGCCCTGGACCGTCGCGAGCTCGGCGATCCGGTGCCGGTCGGGCCGGAAGGCCCGCAGGCCGTCACGCACGGCGATGGGACCGACGCCATAGGCACGGGCCAGCGCGGCCGCCGCGAGGGCGTTGGCGACGTAGTGCGGCGCCACCGACGGAGCGTCACCCCGCAGGTCGGCGATGGTGCACAGCTCGGCGGCCGAACGCTGGCGCTGTTCGACGAAGGCGCGGTCGGCGAGGACGTCCTCGACGACGCCGACCATCGAGGGCGCCGGGATGCCTGTCGTGAACCCGATCGCACGGCACCCCTCGACGACGTTGGCCTCCATGACGAGCTGCTCGGTCTGGATGTCCGCGACGTTGTAGATGCACGCCAGGTGGGTGTTCTCGTAGATCTTGCCCTTGGCCCGGAGGTACTCGGCGTAGCTGCCGTGCCAGTCGATGTGGTCGGGAGCGACGTTGAGCACGGCGGACGCGACGGCCGAGACCGAGCGCTGCCAGTGCAGCTGGAAGCTCGAGAGCTCGACGGCCAGCACGTCGTAGGGCTCGGGGTGGAGCACCGCCTCCAGCAGGGGCGTCCCGACGTTGCCGGCCGACGTGGCGCGCAGGCCCGCGGCCCGCAGGATCGAGGCGAGCATGTTGACGGTCGTCGTCTTGCCGTTGGTGCCCGTGACCGTGAGCCACGGGGCGGCGCCCTCCCGGGCGCGCATGCGCCAGGCGAGCTCGACCTCTCCCCACACGGGTATGCCGGACGTGGCCGCCGCGAGCATGAGCGGGTCGTGCGGGGGGACGCCGGGCGAGGTGACGACGAGCTCGGTGCCCGGCGGCGGCTCGACGACGTGCTCGGGGCCCAGGCGGACGTCGACGTCGAGGATCTCGAGGATCGTCGCGCGCTCGCGGATCGCCTCGGTCTCGTCGCGGGAGACGGCCGTGACGCGGGCGCCGCGGTCGGCGAGCGCGTCGGCGGCGGCGAAGCCGGACACGCCGAGCCCGACGACGAGGACGTTGATCCCCGACCAGTCCGCGTCACGGTGGGTCAGTCCCTCGCGGGGCTCGTAGAGCGGGTCGAAGCTCACTGGGACCCCACCACCCACTCGGCGTAGAAGACGCCGAGGCCGAAGGCGACGAAGAGTCCGGCGATGATCCAGAAGCGGACCACGACCGTCACCTCGTTCCAGCCGACCATCTCGAAGTGGTGGTGCAGCGGCGCCATCCTCAGCACCCGTTTACCGGTGGTCTTGAACGAGGCCACCTGGGCCACCACCGACAGCGTCTCGAGGACGAACATGCCGCCGAGGATGATGAGGAGAAGCTCGGTGTGGGTCGTGATGGCGAGGCCGGCGAGCGCGCCGCCGAGGGCGAGCGAGCCGGTGTCACCCATGAAGATCTTCGCGGGCGTCGCGTTCCACCAGAGGAAGCCGAAGCACGCGCCCATGCCCGCAGCAGCCACGAGGGCGAGGTCGTGCGAGTCGCGCACCTCGTAGCACTTGATGCCCGGGTTGGTCTGGCAGTTCTGGTTGAAGGTCCAGATGCTGATGAGGACGTAGGCGCCGAAGACCATCGTCGAGACGCCCGTCGCGAGACCGTCGAGACCGTCGGTGAGGTTCACGCCGTTGGACGCGCCCGCGATCATGACGTTGGCGAACACGACGAAGAGGATGACCCCGACGACGGTGCTGCCACCGAGCGCGAGGCTGATGTTCGTGTCGCGCACGAACGACACGAGCAGCGAGGCGGGATTGCGGTACTGCTCGTTGGGGAACTGGAGCGCCAGTCCGGCGAAGGTGATGCCGACGAGGGCCTGCCCGAGGAGCTTCTGCTTCGAGCGGAGGCCGAGGCTGCGCTGCTTGCTGATCTTGATGAAGTCGTCGAGGAAGCCGACGAAGCCGAGACCTGCGGCGAGGAAGAGCACGAGCAGCCCACTGGCCGTCGGTGGGTTGAGGGTCAGCAGGTGCGCGAGGAAGTAGGCGCCGAGCATCGCCGCGAGGATGACGGCTCCGCCCATCGTCGGCGTGCCGCGCTTCGTGTGGTGCGAGGTCGGCCCGTCGTCGCGGATGAACTGGCCGTAGCCGCGCTTGACGAGGTACTTGATGAACAGCGGGGTGCCGAACAGCGAGATGAGCAGCGAGATCGATGCTGCGAGAAGGACGCCCTTCACCGCGAGACCGCCTCTCCGGAGGTCGTGGGGACGGGTGTGGTGGTGCTCGCGCCCTCGGAGGCGAGGCGGTCGCCGAGCCAGCGCAGTCCGCTGTCGCGGCTCGACTTGAGCAGGACGACGTCGCCGGCGCGGAGGCGCGCGGCGAGCAGGTCGTGGGCGGCGTCGGTGTCGGGCACCCACTCCGAGCCGGGGACGGCCTCGGCGAGCGGACGGGCGCCCTCGCCGACGGCCACGACGTGCTCGAAACCGCGCGACGCGGCATACGACCCGACGGCTGCGTGCTCGGTGTCGCTGTCGGGGCCGAGCTCGAGCATGCCCCCGAGGACGGCCCAGCGCTCCCCCGTCACGTGCATGGCGGCGACGGCGTCGAGCGCGGCACGCATGGAGTCGGGGTTGGCGTTGTAGGCGTCGTTGACGACGACCACGCCGTCGGCCCGGTCGGTGATCTCCATCCGCCAGCGGCTCACGGCCTCGGCAGCGCCGAGCCCGGCCACGACCTGGTCGAGCGACAGCCCGAGCTCGAGCGCCGCCGCGGCGACGGCGAGGGAGTTGCCGACGTGGTGGGCACCGCTCTGGCGCAAGGAGACCCGGGCCGAGCCCTGCGGGCTGACGAGGGTGTATGCCGCCCTCCCGCGCTCGTCGAGGGTGACCTCCTCGGCGCGCACGTCCGCCTCGGGCGCGAGCCCGACGAGCTGGACCCGGGACGCGACGCCGGAGGCCATGGCGGCCACGACGGGGTCGTCGGCGTTGAGGATCGACAGCCCCTCGGCGGGGACCGCCAGGGGCAGCTCCGCCTTGGCGCGGGCGATGTTCTCGCGTGACCCGAACTCGCCGATGTGAGCGGTGCCGACGTTGAGGACGATCGCGACCTGCGGCGGTGCGATGCGCGTGAGGTAGTCGATGTGGCCGATGCCCCGGGCGCCCATCTCGGCGACGAGGAAGCGCGTGGTCGGCGTGACACGGCACACCGTGAGCGGCACGCCGATCTCGCCGTTGAGGGAGTTGACCGGTGCGACCGTCTCGGCGACCGACGACAGCACGGACGCGAGGAGGTCCTTGACGCTGGTCTTGCCCGACGAGCCGGTGATGCCCACGACCCGCAGCTCGGGAGCGCGGTCGACGACCCCGCGGGCGATCCGGCCGAAGGCCGTCTGGACGTCGTCCACGACGACGCACGGCACGCCGTCGACCGGACGCGAGGTGAGGGCTGCGGCCGCTCCCGCCGAGACGGCGGCAGCGACGAAGTCGTGCCCGTCGGCGCTCTCGCCGACCCGCGCGACGTAGAGGCTGCCCGGCCCGCACTCGCGGGAGTCGGTGGTCACCGGACCGTCGACGACGACCGCCTCAGGCGTGTCTGTGCCGTGGACGGCACCTCCGGTGAGGTCGCGGATCTCGCTGAGGGACAAGGCGATCACGACGTCACCCCCGACGAGGTGACGGCTGCGAGGGCGGCGCGCACGGCGTCGCGGTCGTCGAACGGGTGCTTCACTCCGTGGATCTCCTGACCCTTCTCGTGTCCCTTGCCGAGCACCACGACGGTGTCGACAGGGCGGTCCTCCCCCGTGCCGACCACCGCGAGGGCGATGGCCTCGGCGATCGCGCTCGAGCGCGTGCCGCCGTCGATGATCTCGGACGCCCGCGCCGACCCGGCACCGACCTCCTCGCGCGCCCCGGCGATGACGGCCGAACGGATCTCGGCCGGGTCCTCGGAGCGGGGGTTGTCGTCGGTGACGACGACGACGTCGGCGCGGCGCGCAGCGGCGGCCCCCATGGCCGGTCGCTTGCCCCGGTCACGGTCTCCCCCGGCACCGAGGACGGCGATGAGGCGACCGCCGGTCGAGGCACGCAGCGCTGCGAGGGCGGCATCGACGGCGTCGGGCGTGTGCGCGAAGTCGACGACGCAGCGCGGGCCCTCGGGTCCACCGGGCGCGACGACCTCCATACGGCCCGGCACGTCCGGGGCCACGGACATGGCGCCCTCGACCTCGCTCGGCTCGAGGCCGATGCGCAGGAGCGCGAGGGCGGCCAGCGCGGTGTTGGCGACGTTGAAGTGACCGGGCAGGTGCGAGACGAGGCTCAGGGCGCGGCCCGTGGACCGCTCCCGGAGGGTGAACGCGCCGTCCTCGTCCTCCTCGACGCCCCAGTCGGCGTCACGGGCGCCCTCGGTCGTCGTGGCGAGGGTCGTCGTCGGCACGTGGGCCTCGGACGCGAGGCGCCGACCCCAGGCGTCGTCGACGCAGACGACCGCGGCGCGAGAGCGCTGCGGCGTGAAGAGGGAGGCCTTGGCCGCGAAGTAGTCGTCCATCGAGGGGTGGAAGTCGAGGTGGTCCTGGGAGAGGTTCGTGAAGAGCGCGACGTCGTAGACGACGCCGTCGACCCGGTGCAGCTCGAGGGCGTGGCTCGAGACCTCCATGATGCAGGCGTCGATGCCCCGCTCCCGCATGAGCCCGAGGAGGGCGTGCAGGTCGGTCGCCTCGGGCGTCGTGCGCACGGACTCGACGCGCTCGTCACCGATCCGCGTCTCGACGGTGCCGATGAGCCCCGTCCGCTGACCGTGCGCCCGCAGCGCCGACTCGACGAGGTAGGCCGTCGTCGTCTTGCCGTTGGTGCCGGTGACCCCGAGCATCGTCAGCGAGTCGGAGGGCCGGCCGTAGACCTGCGCCGCGACGTCGCCGAGCACGCTCCGTGGGTCCTGCGTGACGACGACGGGCACCGTGAGGTCGGCCAGCTCGGCGAGGCCGGCCGTGTCGGTGAGAACCGCGACGGCTCCGGCGGCCACGGCGTCGGCGACGAAGCGCGCGCCGTGCACGTTGAAGCCCGGGAGGGCCGCGTACAGGTCGCCCGGGAGCACGGCTCGACTGTCGAGCGTGACCCCTGTCACGACGGCGTCGACGCCGGCTCCAGAGGGCACCTCGGCCCGGATCCGGGTCGTCAGGTCGCGGAGGCGCACACCCGACGTGGCGGGTCGAAGGGGGGAAGGTGACACGTCATCCCAACTTACAGGCCATCCCGCTTCGCCCGCGCATTGCTGATGACCTCGGGGTCGTCGGACGACAGGGGCTTGTCTGCCCAGACGTGGTAGTCGAGGGTCGACGTGGGGCTGGGCGGGGCACCGGTGCGCTCGAGCAGGTAGGACATGACCTGGTTGAAGACCGGTCCGGCCAGCGCGCCACCGAACATGCCGGAGCTGGGCTTCTGGATGAAGACGGCCACGACGTACTTCGGCGCCTCGGCCGGCGCGAACCCGATGAACGAGGCGGTGAAGCCGTTGTAGCGGCCCAGCTTCTCGTCGTAGCGGTCGGCCGTGCCGGTCTTGCCGGCCACGCGGTAGCCCTTGATGCGGGCCGCGCTCGCGGTGCCGTTCTCGCCGGTGACCTCCTCCATCATCCGCGACAGCTTCACCGCGGTGTCCTCGGTCACGACGCGGCTCGGCGTCGTCGGTGTCGACGGGATGACGGTGCCGCTGTCGTTGACGGTCCCCTCGACGAGCGACGGCGGCACGCGGACACCCTTGTTGGCGATCGTCTGGAAGACGCCGGCCTGCTGGATCGCCGTGACGGCGTAACCCTGGCCGAAGAGGATCGTGTAGCGCCGCGTCGAGACCCAGTCCTTGGCGCCGGCGAGCAGGCCCGCCGACTCCCCGGGGAAGCCGACGGGGGTCTTCGAGCCGATGCCGAACTTGCGGTAGTACGCCTCCATGATGGTCGGCGAGACGCGCTCGCCGATGAGCATGGTGCCCATGTTGGACGACTTCGCGAGCACGCCCGTGGCCGTCATGTTCTCGACGCCGTGCGGCTCGTTGTCCTTGAAGGACGTGCCGGCCCGGGGCAGGCGCGGGGGCACGATGACCCCGGTGTCGGGCGTGATGACGCCCTGCTCGAGAGCGGCAGCCATCGTCATGAGCTTGCCGGTCGATCCGGGCTCGAACGCGTCGTTGAAGGCGTAGTTGCCGAGCGAGGACTTCGAGGCGTCGCCCAGGTCGTTCGGGTCGAACGTCGGGTAGCTCGCGGCGGCGCGCACCTTGCCCGTGGCCACCTCGAGGACGACCGCGGTGCCGGACTCGGCCCCGACGGCGGTCACCTGCTTGGCGAGGGCGTTCTGGGCGTACCACTGGAGGTCGGCGTCGATCGTCAGCTTGACGTCGCGCCCGTTGGCGACGGGGGTGTCGACCCGCTGCGATCCCGGGATGATGTAGCCGTCCCGGGCCCGCTCGGCGACGCTGACACCGGGAGTGCCCTTGAGCGCCGTGTCGAGCATCTGCTCGATGCCGCCTGCGCCGCTCTGGTCGGAGGGGCGCACGAAGCCGACGAGCTGGCCGAGCGCCATGGAGGTCGGGTAGATCCGCTGGGCCGTGCGCTCACCCGTGATGCCGGGGATGCCCAGCGCCCGGATCTCACGGTAGATCGCGGGGTTGACCTCCTTCTTCACCACGACGTAGCGGGTGTTCGAGCGCGTGAAGAGCTTCGTCAGCGCCGACGGCGTCATGCCGAGCAGCGGCGCGAGGTCGGCAGCGGCGCGGGTGACCCCGACCTCCTGCCGCACGCCGTCGACCTTCACCGTGTAGAGCGGGATGATCTTGGGGTCCGCGGCGATGGTGAAGCGCTCGACGGAGTCCGCGAGGACCTGTCCGTTCGTGTCGAGGATCTGGCCACGCATGGCCGGCGTCGTCGTCTTGACCGACCGCTTGAACAGCGCGGCCTCCTGGGTGGCCGACGCGTCGAAGGCCTGGATACGCAGCAGCTGCCCGGCGAAGATCGTGAAGACGAAGAGGATGGCGACGAACATGACGCGCGCCCGACGGCGCGGGTTCGCGCGCGAGATCTTGAGCGGGCGACGGGGCCCGCGCGGACCTCGAGGGCCTCGGGGTCCCCGAAGTGCCGCGGCACGCTGAGCTGCGGGCCCGCGACCGCGGCTCGAGGCCGTCTGGGTCCGGGGAACGCTCGTCCGCGTGCTGGCTCGGGGGCTGCCGGACGGACTGCCGCTGCGGCTACGAGCCGGCGCCGCGCCCCGCCCCGCCGAGGTCGCGCGCACCGACGTGCTCGCGCGCGCGCCCGCGGACGAGCCCGGCTTCTGGCCCGGCTTCTGGCCCGGCTTCTGGCCCGGGGAGCTGGCTGCACCGCTCTGCCGGACGGAGCCCGGCTGGGCGGCCCGCCCCTGGCCGGACCGACCCTGGGCGGGCCGGCCCTGGCTTGCGCGCGCCTGGCCGACGCGGGCCGTGCCCGTCGCGGAGGAGGCGCGACGGGTGTCCCCTGCGGGCGCAGCACCGCGACCGGTCCGTCGTGGATCGGTCGCTCGGTTCTGCGTCACGGGATCACCTCACCGTCGTCTGCTGGGCCTGCCCTGCCTGGCCCGCCCCGGTCGCGCCCGTGGCCTGCCCCGACGCTCCGGGCGTCGTGCCCAGTGTGGGTGCTGCGGGGGTCTCCGGCTTGGCACCGGGCGTCGTCGGCGTGGCGGCCTGGGACGGCGTGGCCGGCGTGGCCGAGGCCGCCTTGCTGGCCTTCGTCGCGGAGGACAGGACCTTCTTGACCTTGGCCGTCACGGCGGGCGGCGTCGGGCTCGTGACGATCGGGAAGGCGTTGTTCTTCGTCGCCGGCTCCGGCTCGCCCGACACGGTGCCCGTGGAGAGGTCGATGTAGCCGCGGGTGTTCATCCGCACCATGCCGATCTCGGCGGCGCTGCGCGCGAGCGCGCCCGTGGCAGAGGCCCGGTCGATGTCCTCCTGGAGGTTGCCGGCCGTGTCGCTGAGGCGTGCCGACTCGCGCTGGAGGTCGCCGACCGCCAGCGAGCCCTGGGCGAGTGCCGTGTTGAGCAGGAGCAGGGCGATGAGCCCGGCCGTGAGCAGCCCGATGCAGATCGTCACGAACGCGCCGTTGCCGGTGCGCGTGATGCTGCTCGGGATGACCCGGAGCGGCGTGGGGGCTGGGCCGCGCCGCGGCGCGCGGAGCGGCCGGGCCGTGGCGGTCATCTGGCTCATCGGGTGGGTCCCTTCCTGGTCCTGCTGGCTGGGGTGTGCGTGGAGGTGTCGCGCACGCGCTCGGCGACGCGAAGTCGGGCCGAGGCGGCCCGCGGGTTCGTGGTGACCTCGTCATCGCCGGGCGCCTCGGCGCCGCGAGTGACGAGGGAGAGGTATGCCGCGTGCTCGGCGAGCTCGACCGGCAGACCTGCGGGGGTGCTGGACGTGGCGCCGGCGGCGAAGGCCCGCTTCGTCGCCCGGTCCTCGAGCGAGTGGTAGGACAGGACCGCGATCCGGCCGCCGACGGCGAGGACGTCGATGGCCTCGTCGATGGCGCGGCGCCAGACCTCGAGCTCGTCGTTGACCTCGATCCGCAGGGCCTGGAAGGTGCGCTTGGCCGGGTGGCCGCTCTGTCGCTGCGAGGCGGCGGGGATGACGCGACGCAGCATGTCGACGAGGCGACCGGACGAGGCATACGGCTCGATCGCGCGGTCCTGCACGACGGCCTTGGCGATCTTGCGCGCGTAGCGCTCCTCGCCGTAGTCGCGCAGGATGCGGGTGAGGTCCTCGACCGAGTAGGTGTTGAGCACGTCGGCGGCGGTCTGCCCCGTCGACTGGTCCATCCGCATGTCGAGCGGCGCGTCGACCCGGTAGGCGAAGCCCCGGTCGGCCTCGTCGAGCTGGAGGGAGCTGACGCCGAGGTCGAAGAGGATGCCGTCGACCGCGGACACGTCGAGGTCGCCGACGACGTCCTTGATGTCGTCGTAGACGGCGTGGACCGGGCGGAAGCGGTCGCCGAACCGGGCCAGTCGCTCGCCCGCGAGAGCCAGGGCCTCACGGTCGCGGTCGATGCCGACCACGGTGCAGTCGGGGAAGCGCTCGAGGACGCCCTCGGCGTGGCCACCCATGCCGAGGGTGCCGTCGATGTGCACCGCCCCTGGCCGCTGCAGCGCGGGGGCGAGCAGCTCGAGGATCCGGTCGCGCATGACGGGGACGTGACGCTCCTGCGCCTGTCCTCGATCGCTCATGGTGCGTCCCTCTCACGCTCGTGCTGCTGGGCCCTGTGTGGTGCGTCTGTGACGCACGGGGCTGATGTGACTGGTGTGACCTCACGGCGAATAGGGATCCGCCGTGAGGTGATGTGGTGGTGGCCGGTCGGCCGGAGTGGCAGCGAACAGGTGGAGGGAGCTGGTCGCGTGCCGGTCGGGAGTGGTGCTGTCGGTGCTGCTCTGCGGTGCCCGTCGACCTGGGGGCTGGTCCCCATCCGCTGCCTCGCCCGGGACGGGGGAAGTCGTCCCGGGTGTGGAGCGGCTGGAGGCCGGCGCTCAGGTGCTGGTCGGTGGTGCGGGTGATGTCGTGGCGGTCGTCGTCGGCGACGGTGGTCGTCCCGACTCAGAAGAGTCCGGGGATCACCTCCTCCGCCGTGTCGGCGAAGCTCTGCTCGGTCTGCTCGAGGTAGGCGTTCCAGACCGCGCTGTCCCAGACCTCGAGGCGCGCGCCGGCACCGATGACCGTGACCTCGCGGTCGAGGCCGGCGTACTGGCGCAGGTTGGCCGGGATCGTGAACCGGCCCTGCTTGTCGGGGATCTCGTCGGACGCGCCGGAGAGGAAGACGCGCATGTAGTCGCGGGCGACCTTGCTCGTCGTGGGGGCCTGGCGCATCTGGTCGGCGACCTTGACGAACTCGTCCATCGGGTAGATGAACAGGCTGCGTTCCTGTCCGCGCGTGACGACGAGCCCACCGGCCATCCGCTCGCGGTACTTCGCGGGCAGGAAGAGCCGACCCTTCTCGTCGAGCCGGGGCGTGTGCGTCCCGAGAAACATGGTCCGCCACCTCCCCTTTGTCGACCCGAAGGCGTCCCCATTCCCTACCTTGAAGCCCCACGATACTCCACTTTGCTCCACCGTCAACGAACTTTGACCCTTTTTGGCCCGGCGAGTCCCGCGTTTACGCAGGTCAGACGGGGTGGAGTGAAGTGGAGCAGTTGGGGCACCACCACTCGCCCGAAGACCCCACGGCGGTGACGGCGACGCCCGCCCCGGGCCACCCGGCCGACGCCCGCGCCCTGCGGATCGTGCTCAACAGCGGGTTCGGCCCCACCAGGACCCGCACGAAACCGAACCGAACGGCCACACCGGACGTTGGAGGTGGAGGAAAGTGGAGGTGGTCCCGGGCGCGCTCCCGGGGGCGTCGACCACGTGCCCACGACCAAGGTCTCCATCCGGTCACGACCGGGGCAGCCCTACCGGTGTCGAGGGTCCATGGGAGAAGATCACCTGACGGGTTACGCAGCCCGCCACGAGCAGCGCTGCGCCACGACATGGGGACGACGACGGAGGACAGTGTGACGACGACGGACACGGGGCTCGGGACCACGGCATCACCGGGCGCGGCCGCGACCACGGGCGCAGCCGACCTCGACCTCATCCACGACGTGGCGGAGCGGCTCATGGGTGCCATGACAAGCGTCATCGAGGGCAAGCCTGACGTCGTCCGCACCACCGTGACGGTCCTCTTCGCCGGTGGTCACCTGCTCATCGAGGACGTGCCCGGCGTCGGCAAGACGATGCTCGCCAAGACGCTGGCCCGGTCGATCGACGCCACGGTGCGCCGCATCCAGTTCACACCCGACCTGCTGCCCAGCGACGTCACGGGCGTCAGCATCTTCAACCAGGACGCCCGCCGCTTCGAGTTCCGGCCGGGCGCCATCTTCGCCAACGTCGTCGTCGGCGACGAGATCAACCGCGCGTCCCCGAAGACGCAGTCGGCCCTGCTCGAGTCGATGGAGGAGCGCCAGGTCACGGTCGACGGGACGACCTACACCCTGCAGGCCCCGTTCATCGTCATGGCGACCCAGAACCCCATCGAGATGGAGGGCACCTACCCCCTCCCCGAGGCCCAGCGCGACCGCTTCATGGCCCGGATCTCGATGGGCTACCCGGCACCCAGCGCCGAGCTCGACCTGCTCGAGACGCACGGCTCGAGCTCACCGCTCGACGCCCTGACCCCCGTGACCGACGCCGAGACGATCAACCGCGTCGTGCACGCCGTCAGCCAGGTCCACGCGAGTCCTGCCATCCGTCAGTACATCGTCGACCTCGTGACCCGGTCCCGGTCGACGACCGCGCTGCGGCTCGGCGCATCACCGCGTGCCGCCCTGCACCTGCTGCGCGCGTCCCGCGCCTTTGCCGCGCTCGAGGGTCGCGACCACGTGATCCCTGACGACGTCCAGGTGCTCGCGGGGCCGGTCCTCGCCCACCGGCTCATGCCGTCGAGCGAGACCCAGCTCGCCCGCCGCACCACCGCCGAGGTGGTCACCGACCTGCTGCGCCAGGTGCCGGTGCCGCCCGCAGCGCGCTGAGCGGGGGCAGGCGCCCATGCGCTCGCTGCGCAGCGTCCTGACGACGAGGGGCCGGGCCTTCATGGGCTCGGGCGCGGTCCTCGTCCTCGCCGGGGTCATCTTCGGCTTCCGCGACCTCACCCGCTTCGGGGTGCTCCTCGTCGCGCTCCCCCTCATCTCCGCCGTGCTCGTGCGCACCCGCAAGACGCGGATGCGCATCGAGCGGCACAGCCACCCCGAGCGCATCAGCGTCGGCCAGGACGCACACGTCACGCTGTCCTTCGAGAACGTCTCGACGAACACGACGCCGATCTTCCTCGCCGAGGAGCGGCTCGACTACGTCCTCGGCGACCGGCCGCGCTTCGTCGTCGGCCGGATCCCGCCGGGCCGCGTCCGTGCCATCGACTACGCCGTGCGCTCCCACCTGCGTGGACGCCACCACCTCGGGCCCCTCGGGGTCCAGGTGCAGGACCCGTTCGGCCTCGCCAACCGCAACGCGGTGCTCGAGGGCACCGCCGACCTCGTCGTGCTGCCGGCCGTGCACCCGCTGTCGTCGAACCGCCAGCCGAGCGCGGGCGTCGGCTCCGAGGGCGAGCAGGCCCACCTCATCGCGCTGCACGGCGAGGACGACGTCACGATCCGCGAGTACCGCGACGGCGACGACCTGCGCCGCATCCACTGGCCCGCGACCGCCCGCACCGGCGACCTCATGGTGCGCCAGGAGGACCGCCCCGCGCAGCGTCGCGCGGTCGTGCTCATCGACCCGCGGCCCTCCGCGCACGGGGGCACGGGAGTGAGCAGCTCGTTCGAGTGGGCGATCACCGCGGCTGCGTCCATCGCCGTGCACCTGTGCGACTCGGGGTATGCCGTCCACCTCGTCTGCGCCGAGACGGTCGAGACCTCCCGCGCGGCCGAGACCATGACGCCCGAGGAGATCCTCGACGTGCTCGCCGTGGCGACGCCGCGCGACGACACGGGCGAGGACGAGATCCTGCGTGCCGGACAGGCCCTCGCCGCTGCCGGCGGCTTCCTCGTGGCTGTCGTCGGACCGCAGGGACGCGACATCACCTCCCGGGTGGCGAGCCTGCGCCAGCCGGGCACCACCGGCCTGGCGCTCGTCCTCGACGCCCGTAGCTTCGGCACGACCGATGCCGAGGAGGCCGAGCCGCACGTCGACACGCTGCGCCTCGCGGGGTGGCGCGCCGTCTCGGTCCAGCGCGACGAGGACGTCGCGCACGTCTGGGCCGTCCTGACGGCCGCCACCGTCGGAGGCAGCCGATGACCCGCCGTCGCTGGAGGATCACCCTCCTGGCCGCCCTGGCCACCCTGGCCGCCGTCTACCCCATCACGAGCCTCTTCGTCGAGTCCACGTGGCTGCCGCAGGCGGCCTTCGTCATCGCCCTCGTCGCCGGCCTCGGCCTCGTCGCCCGGGGCCTCACCCGCTCGCGCGGACTCGTCGTGCTCCTCCAGGTGCTCGTGACGTCCTACGTCATCCTCGCCCGGTACACGGGTGAGTCCTTCACCCTCTTCGTGCCGACACCTGCCACCCTCGAGGCGGCCAACTCCCTGGGGCTGCAGGCCCTCGAGACGATCAACCGCTACTCGGCCCCCGCGCCGCTCAACGACGGGCTGACGTTCTGCCTCGTCGTCGCCGTCGCGCTCGTCGCCATCGCGGTCGACGCCATGGCCGCCACGTGGCGCAGCCCGGCCGCCGCCGGACTGCCACTGCTGACGGCATACCTCATCACGGCGGCCAACGGCGACGCCGCCCTCGCGCTGCGCTTCTTCGTCGTGCCCGTCGTGCTCTGGCTCGTCATGCTGCACACGACCGCCCGGGCCCAGTTCGGGCGCTGGGGCACGGCCAGCGCGGCCGACGAGAGCGAGATCGACGAGGCAGCCCACGACCGCGACGCCCTGCGCTCGTTCACCGCGGGGGCGCTGAAGCTCGGCGCCGTCGGGGTCGTCGTCGCCCTCGTCGTGCCGGCCGTCATCCCGCACTTCCCACCGCGCTACCTCACCGAAGGGCTCGGCCGGTCGGGCGGCGGCGCCGGCGAGGGGTCCGTCGGGTTCAACGACACGCTCGACCTCTCGCGCAGCCTCAACAACCAGGACCAGTCGCCCGTCCTGACCTACACGACGACGGCCTTCACGCGGTCCCCCCTGCGGGTGCTCGCGACGTCGTACTACTCCCGCGGGCAGTGGAGCGTCGCCGGCGCCACCGGCGATCGTCCCGACAACCCGTCTCCCCTGCCGCCACCGGACAAGCGACGCGACTACGTCATCACCGTGACGGACAACACCCTCGCCGCGCCCCGCATCGCGGCGCCCTACCCGGTCGTCGCCGTCGCGATGGAGGGCACGCCGTGGAGCATCGACCCCGTCACGCGCGACGTCCGCGTCGACCGCGCGGTGAGCACCTACCGGGTGACGTATGCCGATCTCGCGCCCTCACCGCCGGAGCTGCGCGAGTCGGGAGCCCCGGACTCGCCGGACATCACCGACGACGACCTCACCATCCCGGACCGCTCGCGTGACCTGATCCAACAATGGTCCGACCAGGTCACCCGCGGCGCGGACAACCCGCTCGACAAGGCGATCGCGATCCAGGACCACCTGCGCGACCCGAGCCGCTACACCTACTCCCTCGACCTCGGCGAGCAGCTCCGCGACAGCCAGGGCCGCCTGCTCGAGCCGATCCAGAACTTCTACCAGACCCGGCGCGGCTACTGCGTGCAGTTCGCGACGGCGATGATCATGCTCGCCCGGGCCCAGGGGATCCCGGCCCGCATGGCGATCGGCTTCCTCCCGGGCCAGCTCTCGGACGAGCGCTACATCGTCCGCGCGAGCGACGCCCACGCGTGGCCCGAGCTCTACTTCCAGGGCTACGGCTGGCTGCGCTTCGAGCCGACCCCTGGTGCCCGTGCGGGCTCGCCGCCACCGTATGCCGTCCTCGGCGCGGGCTCCGGCCCGACGGGTGGTGGGCGCGAGGTCAGCGAGACGAACACCGCGAGCGGCACGGCCTCGGCCACCAGCTCGACCACGGCGGCAACGGCGGCCCCCGTGCAGAAGGAGGAGACGTTCCTCGGCTCCGTCGGGCACGTCTTCACCGTGCGCAACGTCGTGCTCGCCCTCGCGCTGGTGCTCGGCCTGCTCGCGGCGTTCGCGATGCCGATCACGGCCTGGCTGCTCCGGCTGCGTCGCCGACGCGCCGCCGTGACCCAGCAGGACCTCATCGAGGCCGAGTGGGACGACCTCACCTCGCACTTCGGCGACCTGGGGCTCAGTGCGCCCGAGGGCGTCACCCTGCGCCAGCTGCGCGAACGTTACGTCGCCGACGGGCACCTCGACGAGGAGAACGCCACCGCCATGCGACGGGTCACGGCGACCCTCGAGAAGTCCCGCTACGACCGGCCCGAGCGCACGACACCGCAGGAGGCCTTCCGGCTGCACCACGACATCCGGTCGATCCGGCGTCAGGTCGGCCGCACCCGGGCCTGGCAGACCCGGGCACGGTCCTTCTTCTGGCCCGAGGCTGGTGTGTCGTTCTGGCGCTCCCTCCCGGACCGCCTGCTCCCCCGGCGCCGCTGAGCCCGGCACACGGCACACGCAGACCACGGGACACCGCAGACGCGAAGGAGCCCACGACGACGTGTCGTGGGCTCCTTCGGTGTCCGGGCGGGCCGGCGCGGCGCGTCCTCAGTCGAGGTAGTCGCGCACTACGAACGCCCGTGCGCTGTGCTCGCTTGCGGGTACACGCGCAGGTCGGGAGCGCTGTGCAGTGAATTATCCTCGACTCAGCCAGTGCCAAAGTCTCCACTGCGCCAGTTGACGGCGAACTCGCTTCCCCGACGGCCTAGCCTCTCGAGTCGGCCGCGAGGCGGGAGTACGTGACCGGCTGGCTCCCGCAAGCTGTCTGGGACGTCGCCCCCCCGGGCTACGAGGCTCCCGCTGCAGCCATCCTTCACTTGGAGTGATGTGGGCGCCACGACTTGGGGCGATATTCGACGCCGGCGTCCTCGAGCAGCTTGCGCACCCGGCCAATCGAGTACCCCGTGGCCACGCAGAGTGTCCGAATGGAGGCCCCAGCGTTGTACCGCTCCAGCAGAACCTTGCCCACACGCTCACGGTCAGCCCGAGAGAGGCGCCGTCGGTGACCCGGGTTCGGGAATGTGCTCACGACACGCACCCTAGCTGCGTCCGAGTTGCCTCGGCCACACGAAGTGGGCGGAAGGACTGTCTACCCAGATGCATGCGGCCTTCAATCGCCGCCGAGCAGGTACGAGGTGTTGTCCCAAAGCGGCACGGAATAACGGCACGCCGCTGGCTGGAGTTCAGTTGACGCCGCTAACGGCGAAGAAGCAGCCCGGACATCGTTCGCACCGAGTCCAGTCCCAAACGCAGCGACGATGGCTCGCGCGATTCCGAGGTTGGTCTGGGAGGCGCAAGCCCTGCGCATCGTTCGTGACTGGCTAACGCAAGAGTCGGTGAACGCGGGCCGCCGGCGTGTCTCATGCAACGGCAACCTGCGGGAGCAGGCCGTCAATCCCCGTGGCGCTGGCCCCGAGTGTCGGAGGTACCGTGACGACGCGGAACGCACCACCGCCGCACCAGCGGGTCGCCGCACTGATCCCACCCGAGTCGGTCCCAGCCACCACGTGGGACAGGCGCGGGAGCAGAACCGTCTCGACGGTCTGCTTAAGGCGCTCCGAGGTTATCCATCTACGGCCCATCTTGTGAGCTGTCGCAGCAGTGCTGCCGGACCCGGCGAAAAGGTCAACGACAAGGTCCCCAGGGTTCGTGCCGATGTGCAGGATCCGCGCCATGAGCGTTTCCGGCTTCGGCGTGTCAAATAAGGTCGAGGCGTCTGGGAACAGTGTCGCGAGATGCCGCTTGGCATCGTCATTCGTACCGACGTCGCGCCCGCCCCAAATCGTGCCTGGAACCTGCAGCGCGTCGATGTCGAAGTTCTTCATCCGCGGCTGACCAGCTCCGCCCTTGGTCCACCAGATCCTCCCCTCCTGAAGCAGTCGCCGGAACACCGGCTCCGTCGCGAACCAAGAGCGCCCACGTGATGGTGTGAGCTCCACTCCGGCAGGGTTCACAATCACGTATTGCTGCCCCGGCCGGAAGCCGGGAGCGGTGAACGGTGCGTCACGCCAAGGACCCCTGGGGTCCCCATCCCGGTTGCTGGCGGCAACGACACCGGCGACGCGATTGCGGACGGTCTTCCAGTGCTTCGGGCCACCCATTGCGTATACGAGGATCGGATCGTGACCGACCGAGATCGCGGTGCGGGACTCGACGGTGAGCCGCTTCTGCCACACGACCGTGGCCACGTAGCCGCCTTCCCCCAGGACGTCGTCGAGGATGAGCCGCATTTTGTGGCTCATGGTCTCGTCCAGATGCACCCAGATGGAGGCGTCTGCGCTCAGGAAGGGCAGGATGGCCGCCAACCGGTCGCGCATCATCGACAGCCACGCGGACTGGGCCAGCGTGTCGACGTAGTGCCCGAACCGTTTGCCCGAACCGAACGGGGGGTCGATGTAGAGCAGTTTGACTGACTGCTCGGATAGGTCACCGGCGGCAGCGAGCGCGTCGATCACGTCGAGGCCATCGCCACATGCGACGATGCCGCTCACCGGGCCCTCTCCCACCCTGCCGACGTTGACCATGGCAGGAGGTTCGGGACGACCGTCGACCCACGCGTAGTCACTCTCCCCTTTCGCGATGAGCAGCCGCTCGCAGTTGGCCCAAGAGAAAGTCGTCCGGTTCGTCACAGGACACAGTCAATCAGGCCGCACGGACACCAAGTCGGAGAAACTCAACGGCGCGCCGTTCCGAGATCATCGGTTGAGGGTGGCGCACCCTAGGCTGCCTGCCATGGCGAACCCGCTCCCACCCTCCTCCCGACAGCCGCTGCGCCCCTTCCTGAAGTGGGCGGGGGGCAAGGGCCGACTTCTCGCGAGAATCCTGCCGTACGTGCCAGATCGAATCGAGAACTACCACGAGCCCTTCCTGGGCGGTGGTGCGATGTTCTTCGCGCTGCGTGATCGCATCGGCGGAACCGCGCACCTGCACGACCTCAACCACAAGCTGATCACGGCCTGGCAGATGGTTCAGCAGGACCCGGTCGCTGTCCGCCAGGCGATGAAGTATTTCAGTGCGAACGACTCGAAGGAGTTCTACCTTTCCCAGCGGCAGGCTTCCCCTGCGACTCTTGCTGCGCAAGCGGCGTGGTTCATCTACGTGAACCAGACCTCGTGGAACGGCTTGTGGAGAGTCAACCGGCAGGGCCAATTCAACGTGCCTTGGGGAGACCGGCCGTTTCGCGGCATCGACGAGGAGACGCTCCACCGAGTCAGCGACGCGCTCATCGGAGCGACCATCACCACAGACGACTTTCGGCTCACCCTAGACAAGCCCCAGCCGGGCGACTTCGTATACCTCGACCCGCCGTACATCCGGATCAGCCTCACCTCGAAGTTCGACTTCTACCACGAGAAGCGGTTCCGAACCTCGGACCTGGAAGAGCTGGCCGCCCTGTGCCACAACCTCACGCACCGGGGGGTGCACTGGGTCATGTCCAATCGCGACACCCAACAGGTACGCGACCTCTTTCCCGCAAACGAGATCGTGCGCTTCACCGCTCGCCGTTCGCTCGCAGCACAAAACCGGCGGGACGTCGAAGCAACCGAGTCGCCCGAGGCACTAGTTTTGGGATCGCCCTCATGACCAGGCGGCCCGTCGACGCCGTGTTCTTCTGGCCCATGACCAAGGACAGCGTGTTCAAGCCTGTTTATGGTCGAGCGCCCAAGGACACCAAGGCCGGAGGCAACCGCGCCTCGTACACGAAGGACTACCTCCAGCCCACTCAAACGATGTCACGCGCCCTCGAGGCAGTCCTCGGGGTGGTGCCCGCGTCCGGGACACTTCCCCTCGAGTGGCGCTGGCCCGGCGGTCTCGACTCTGATGGCTCGCTGCGTCACCACGACGTCGGCGGAGTACGTCTGGACCTGGACTGGAGCACGACGACGGGCGCTCCTAGGCCGTGGCGGCTAACGCCGCACCCTTCTTCGTCCACCGTCGAAGCCGTGGCAGGCGATCCCAGTCGGCTGTCGATTGACGACGCCGACGCGGAACTTGAGCAAATTCGCAGCAATGGCGAGCGCCCATGGTTGCTCGCCGTCCACCGTCGTGACGAGGGCGCAGTTCTGCACGCGCGAGTCGTCCTCGAGAACCCCGCCACGGGTCATGAGTACGCGTCCTGGGAGCGAATCCCCGCGAAGGTGCGCCGGGAAATGTCCAGCTTGGCCGGCAACCAGGTCATGGGTGTTACTACTTTCGAGGAGACGGGATCTGGCATGCGTGCTGAAGCGATCGTCCATAGGGTTCTGAAGGCCCTGAAGGACAACCCGAACGTGCTGCTCGTGGGACCTCCCGGGTGCGGAAAGACTGTGGCCCTCGAGGACCTCCGGGCCGCGTACGAGAGCGGCACAGCCGAGGTCACGTTCGACGACGCATCGCTCCACGGCGGCTTCTCAGAGGTCGCAACTGCCTTCGACGGGCAATCTCGTGTGCGGTCGCTCGTGTTTCACCCGTCGTACGCGTACGAGGACTTCGTTGTCGGACTCCTGCCAGAGCCAGTTACAGACGCCGGAGGAAACCGAATCGGTGGCGTCACCGTCAAGCCCCGCGTCGGACCACTGCTCGAATTGGCTAGGTTCGCGTCCAAACCCAACTGTCGTGCGCTGCTCATCGCGGACGAGTTCAACCGCGGTGCTGCCGCCGCCATCTTCGGTGACACCCTCGCGCTGCTCGACGGGGACAAGCGCCGCACACCTGGCGAAACCAACGGATCCACGATCGACACTCCGTTCTTCCATCTGGGGCCGCAGACCGCGGACGGCGACGCGCTAGAACCACAGACCGCGCTTCCGCAGACACTTCACATCATCGCGGCCATGAACAGCGCCGACCGCTCGGTCGCGCCGCTCGATGCAGCGCTGCGCCGCCGTTTCGCCATCATCTACGTGGGACCTGACTACGGCCTTCTGCGTGAACGGCTCGCCCTCCCTGCCGATTTTGTGCTGGGCCAGCCATCCACGTGGAGTAGCCCAGAGCACGTCAAAGCCCTTGCGGTCGCGATCCTGCAGGCACTGAACGAGCGCATCGAGGTGGTTCTCGGCCGCGACTTTCTCCTTGGCCACTCAGTAATGTGGGACGTCGCAGGCGACACCGTCGAGGCCGCGCTGCGCTCGCTGGCAGCCGCCCTAGACAACAGCGTCCTGGGCACACTCGCCTTGTCCTTCGTTGACAACGACGCCGCCTTGGCGGCCATCCTGAACGTGCCCGGTAGCGACACCGAGACCACAGGGCCCCAAGCTGCAACTTGGCATCAGCCAAGCGAGAGCGTTCGCCAGGTGGCCGCCCCCAGGCTGCGGCTCGCGGAATTCCAGGCCCTCCCCTTCGAAGAGCTGGTACCTGTGCTCGCGTCCCTGCTCGACTGATCTAGACGCACGCCTACCTGATGAAGCGACTCACCGTCCGCGAAGGGGTACCTGTTTCCCTCGACGCCAACATGGCCTTAGCCGTCCGTCGTCGACTCATCGCGCTTCAAGGCGAGCTGCGACCGAGGATCGGGTTCCTGTCGGGGACCGACGCGCTACCGGTCGTACGCAACCTCGTCGGCTCGGTGCAGATCAGCCCTGACCTCGTGCTGGACATCGAACCAAAAACCGAGCCCAACGGAAACTGGGCCGCTGCCCTTATCGACCTCATCGTGGACGACCGGGTCGAGTACGGAGGCCAGACTCACGAGGCCTCGCACCTGCCCCGGCTCGTGCTGGCCGATGCCCTTGCCCGCCTTTACGCCGAGCAGTTGGATGGCGCCGTGCGCCGAGAGGGCCCATTGGCGGTACTGGTCCAGCAGGACACCACCCGCCAGCGACTCGTCGGCCGGCTCGACGTCAGCAAGTGGGTTACGCACAGCTTGATACACCCCACCGAGTTTCCGCAGCGACAGACGACCCTCACCATCGATAACGACTACACCCGAGCGCTCGGGTGGGTCGCAGAAGCGCTGGCCGTGCGGTGCACGGATGCACAGTTGGCCGCTCGCCTGAGGCACATCGCCGCGCGGCTTCGACCTGGGCTTGCCCCCCACACGACGGTGGATCCCGGGGTCGCAACGCGCCACATTCCGGCCCAATGGCGCGCGTACGCACCGGCTTGGAGCACTGCGTGTGCGGTGCTTCGTCGCGTGTCACCCGTGCACCGTTCTGGCCTGCTCGAGGGCTTCGGTTTAGCTCTGGAGCCATGGCCGCTGCTCGAACGTCTCCTGCTTCGGTCGCTTTACGCCGCGGCGGAACAGTCCGCGGCGGCTGGGAAGCCGCTGCGTGCGCAAGGCCACAGCAGCCATGCCCTGCTCAGCGCGGCGCAGGTCGGGGACCCAAGACCCCCGCTCGCGCGTCTGGCACGTGCTCGCGGAGTCGAACCCGACGGCAGCCTGTGGGTCGGCTCACGAGTCGTCGCCACATTTGAGGCGAAGTACTCCCGGGCAGACTCCGACACGACATTCCGCAGCCATGTGTTCCAGGCAATGACGACAGCCGCCGCGCTCGACTCCCCGATGGCTGTACTCGTCTACCCAGAGGCCTCCGAACCTGTGACCTGGGCCGTGCACGGATTCCACGGGAAGCCGATGCGGTTCTCTGCCATCGGTATCGACATGTTTGGCTACCGCCGCGGCGCTGGAGACGAGCTGCGCGGACAGCGCCTGCTGAGGCTGGTCACCGATCAGCTTGGGGGGTCACCTACCGACCCGCCCTGTTAGGGACCGGCTCTCGTGCCTAGCTCCTGCGCCCAGAGCAACGCCCACTCCGTCGTTCGTCGGCGCGTCGCAACCGACGATGCCCCCAGGCTTGGGAGGGATCCCGAGCAAGCCCACGTGTGCGCCGTCTTCGCTCCACGTACGGTCTCGGGACCCCGTCGATCTGCAACGCAAGGCGTGCAACAAGCCCGCCTTCAGAGCCCTAGTCGCTTCCGGTCCTCGCCGAGGACCACCGTGCGCGGTGCCCACGTTGCCGGCGGCTTCGCCCTCTCATGCAGCCCGAGCAGGCGGCACCGAGCCATGATCACCGCGCGGAGCTCCCGGGCCGCCTCCACGTCGCCGGCCATGGCCTTGTCCGATGGCCAGGGCTGCTGCCGGCGACTCCGTCTGCACCAGCCCGCTCGCTCTGCCACTGGGAAGGGACCACGGCATACGGTCTGACCAGCACAGGTAACGCAGCAGCAACGAGCAGGAGGCCCCGATGTACGTGGAGATCGACAACGACCTGGCTGAGCTCCTGGAGCAGCACATGCGACTCGACGAGCCGCTCGGGGAACTCGTCAACCGGATGCTGCGTGCGGCCGTCGACGGAAAAGGGCGGCGGGGGTTGCAGCCGACACCGCCTGCACGCAGACGGACCGTCGGGGCGGGTCAGCTGTTGGATTTGTTGCGGGCAGGACTCGTCAATGCTGATGACGCGGTTGAGTTCACGGAACGCCGGCGGGGAATCGTTCACAGGGGTCGCGTGACCGCGGACGGTCTCATCGCCACCGATGGTCGGCCGCCTGCTGCGCCCTCCGGTGCGCTGGGACAATTGGTCGGCTACTCGATCAATGGCTGGAAGTCGTGGGTTCACGTGCCCACTGGGAAGACATTGTCGGCCCTGCGCGATGGACTGGCCTCATGACTGAGATGGTCGCCACCGAGGCGGAGCAGGCGGTCCGCCGGCCGTTGCTGGTGCGCCGACTGTTCGACGTTCTCCTCTCGGCCACCGGACCGATGCAAGCTGGCGATGTCCTCCAGCGGGTTGCTGATCTCGAACCGCTCACAGCGCGAGAGATGAGCACTACCGGGAGTGGCGAGTCCCGCGCCAACAACTTGCTGCGGTTCTGCTCGAGCTGGGCCCGCGCAATCGGATGGCTGGACAAGTCGGGCGACGGGTGGCAGCTGGCTTCCGAGGGGAGGAAGGCTCTGGCAGCCCTTTCGGACGAGGACGACTTGTACTCCCTGCTCACCAGGAAATACCGCCAGGTCCAGCGGAGCCGTCGTGACGCAAGCCGAGACTCAGCCGAGAGTGAGAAGGTCACGATCCTCAATAAGGCGCTCGACCTGGTGGAGGACGGGCAATGGACCGCCTACTCAGATCTGGCCGAGCTGACGGGCTTGGCGAACCAGAACGTCGGCACCTTCGCCAAGGACAGCGACCACCCCAACGGCCACCGTGTTCTGCACTCCGACGGCCAGGTCTCCGCCTCATTCCGATGGAGGGATCCCGAGCGGACCGACTCTCCCCGCGATGTCCTGGAGGCGGAGGGCCTGGAGTTTGATGAACGCGGCCGAGCGAGTCAGGGGCAGCGGCTGACGGCACATGACCTCCGGGACATGCTGGCGGAGCTAGCCGGGGAGGAGCGCGAACCCCGAGCCTGGCTAATTCGTGGGAGCAGTGTGAACGGCAGGAATCTGGTGCCGACATGGCTTGCCCAGGGCACCTGCTCGATCCCCGCCAGCCAGGTCCGCACCCTGCCCCTCCCGGTCACCCGCAGCGAGATCGCCACGATCGTGGAAGAGGACTACTCGCAGAAGTCCTACTCGACAAGGACAGAGAAGGTCGCCGAAATCGACACCTTCGTCAACCGCGTTCGGGTCGGCGACCTCGTGGCGACCAACTCCGGCGCCGACCTCTACGTTGGCACGGTCACCGGCGAAGCAGCCGCACTGAAGAGTTCGGACGACCGATCAAACGTCCGACGCGCGGTGCAGTGGCACAACGTCGACAAGCCGATCGACTACGCCGCCATCCCAAAGTCTGTGTCCGCCAAGTTGTCCAGCCAACACACGATTGTCGATCTCACGAACGACCTCGCGGCACTGCGGTCCCTGCTCGAGTTTCAGGCGTCTCCATCGGTGGAACAGCCGTTCCCGACAGTCGTCGAGGAGCTGTCCCTGCGACCTGTATCGGCTCAGTTGGCCGACGACCTATTGGTGAAGGTCGAGTGGCTGCAGTCGTGCGTGGACCTACTCGAGGACCGTCGCCAGTTGATCTTCTACGGACCCCCGGGCACCGGCAAGACGTATTTAGCTCAGGCGATTGCCAGGCACTTGACAGCTCCGGAGGCGACGAAGCTGGTGCAGTTTCACCCGGCATACAGCTACGAGGACTTCTTCGAGGGCTTCCGTCCAGCTGCGGCCACTGATGGCAGCGGGACGGTCGGGTTCAAGCTCACCCCCGGCCCCTTCCGCCGACTCGTCGACGCTGCCCGTGAGAACCCTTCCATCCCGTACATCCTCATCATTGATGAGATCAACCGAGCCAATCTGGCCAAGGTCTTCGGTGAGCTGTACTTCCTGCTCGAGTACCGCGACAGCGCCATCGATCTGCTCTACAGCAGCGGTGACGACCTTGGGTTCACGATGCCTCAGAACGTCTTCATCATCGGGACGATGAACACGGCTGACCGGTCCATCGCGCTCGTTGACACCGCCATGCGTCGGCGGTTCGCGTTCAAGGCTCTGCACCCGAGCACCGAGCCAACGAAGAGCATGCTGAGCAAGTGGTTGGCTAAGCAGGACCTGCCGCAGACAACCGCGAAGGTGATGGACCACCTCAACGACCTCATCGAGGACGAGGACTTCAAGATCGGTCCCTCCTACTTCATGCGGAAATCCGTGCACGAAGGAGATGGCCTGTCGGTCGTTTGGGAAACGTCCATTCTGCCGCTGCTGGAGGAGCACCACTTCGGCGAGGGTCGGGACGTATCCAAGGACTACTCGCTGAGCCGCATCATCACGAAGGTCAGCGGCGTCTCCAAGGAGGCAGGCTTGGAGACAGAACCGGGGCAGGGCGCCGAACTGACCGGGGTGAGTCCCGAGCCGACCGAGCAATGATCCGGGTTGACCTCACCGAGAACGGCGCCCCGGTCGAGGTGGAGATCGCCGACCGAGTCGCGGTTGCCCTGCGCAGTAGCGGGCTCGTGACGGCGACGCCTGCTCTGTCGCATGGGTGGTGGAGCATCGGCCCGGCCGGTAAGGTTGGCGTCGCCCAAGTCGCTGGGGTGGAACTGTGGATCACCCCGAAGGTCGATATCCGCCGGCTGCTCTTCCTTGTCGGCTTCGCCACGGACCACAGAATCTGGCGTGACGAAGACCTCGGACTTACAGAGGATTCGGACCTGCTCAGCGCGATCGCCGCGGCCTTCGCTCGACAAGCGGACAAGGCGACACAGCAAGGCCTTCTCCAGGGGTACCGACTCGAAGAGGACGCACTACCAGTCCTCCGAGGCCGGCTGCGGAGCGCAGAGCAGCTGACACGCCGATACGGACTGGCCGTTCCCGTCGAGGTGCAGTTCGACGAATACGGCGTGGACATACCGGAGAACCAGCTTCTCCGAGGCGCTGCAGAGGTGCTGCTCAGGGTCCCCGGCGTCAAGTCCATGGCACGAAAGCGCCTGCTCCGGCTGGTTCGATCAATGGCCGATGTAACACCCGCTCGACGAGGCAGGGTCAGGTCCACGTGGCAGCCTTCAAGGCTGAACGCGCGATACCACCTCGCCCTGCGCCTGGCTGAGCTCATCCTGCGCGGAGGTTCCGTCGAGCAGCAGACCGGCGCCAGCATGGTCAACGGCTTCATGCTCGACATGGCCAAGGTCTTCGAGGACTTCCTGACTGTCGCCCTCGGCGATGCCCTTACGGCATATGACGGCCACTGCAACGCCCAAGACCGCTGGCACCTCGACGAAGCCGATGAGATCACGATGCGGCCTGACCTTGTCTGGTACCGCCGCAGCGGTGAGGTCGGCGCGGTGGTCGACGCCAAGTACAAGGCGGAGAAGCCCTCGGGCTTTCCCTACGCCGACCTATACCAGATGCTGGCCTACTGCACCGCGCTCGGGCTCCCGCGCGGGCACCTGGTGTACGCGAAAGGGAACGAGCCCGCGGCCACGTTCGTCGTCCGCAATGCTGGCGTCGAAATCGTGCAGCACTCCTTGGACTTGAGCCAGTCCCCCCAGCTTTTGCTGTCGCAAGTCGCGCGGATCGCACAACTCATCCGTGAACCGGTCTGCCAGGGTGGTGAAACCGCATGACTGCGTTCCGGACGGCGCACGCGGAGGTGGGTGGGAAGAACTTCCGCTCGGCCCGGTGCGAATATAGAGGGCCGCCCTGAGTCGAGCTGACGCGGCCCTGCTTGGGCAGGACTGTCCTAGGGACATCCCCTGTGCCGGCTGCCGACTTCGTCATTTAGCCCAACCGCCCGCCTGCCTGGAAGTCCGAGACCCAAGCTGGCGAAACGTTCCCGGTGGCGTCGGTGGAGCACGCGGCATCGGGACTGGTCCCAGGGAGGCTCACGCCGAAAGACCCGACCTCACTGGCGCTTGAAGACAACGTTCGACAGGCCAAGGCGCGGTGGCGCTAGACGTGAGCGACACCGCGCGACTCGAGCTAGCGCTGCCCCCGGTGGCAGTCGGCTCGGACCTGGACGCCGCCGCTCCCGGCCTCCAGAACCACCGCTTGTCCGGCAAGCCGCATAGGGTCAGGCAGGACGAGCGGGATGCACCATCGAGACAGGGGCGACCACCATGACAGGCCGACGCGAGCAATTCGAGGTACCTGCGTCCCTCCGCGACGCGAGTGACGCTCGCGCCGCCGCCGTGTTAGCTGCCTACTATCAGCCACTGACGAGCGCGGGCGCCGGCTACACCGGCGGCAAGTTCGACACGTTCGACCCGAGTGGTACCCGGTCGGCGTGCGCCAACACCTTCACGGCCGATGACCTCGTCGCCGTCTCGTTGCTCTCTGTCGAGGTACCAGCGCGGGCAGCAGTGGAGTTGCTGGTGTCCCAGCGTCGCCGTTTCGAGGTGCTCTTGGAGAGCATCGGCCCGGACCGGGAGCTCGTGACCGAGGCGTCCGTGGACGAACCAGACTTCCGTCCAGCCTGGGAACTGTGGCGCGCGCTCCTGGAGCTCCCCGGGCTCGGACCGACTACGGTCAGCAAGCTCATGGCCCGGAAGCGTCCGCGGCTTATTCCCATCTTTGACTCCGTGATCGACAAGAGCGTCCTCGGTGGCACGGGAGTTTTGTGGTCGCCACTGCATGCGGCCCTCATCGCAGACGACCGTGCCCTGCAGAAGCGCCTGCTCCGCTTGCGAGCCGCCGCGGAGCTCGATGCGTCCGTCAGTGCCCTACGCGTCTTCGACGTACTCGCGTGGATGGACGGCTCGGGCAACTCCCACAACGTCCTGACCTCGTCGTCGTTCCCGCCTTTGGCAGCGAAGACTGCGGCGTCCGCCAGCGCATGACAGACCACCGCCCACCTCACGAAGTCTCCCCCTCGACCGCACGCGTGCGGGCCTCGGTGGGCGCCGCCGTCAACAGTCTGGCTGGGGCGTTCGAGGACGGGGAACTGGCCTTCCTCGCCGCGACGAGCAAGCCCGAGTTGCCGATCCGTGACCGGGTCGCGTGGCACGCTTCCCGAAGCCTCGGAGATGAGTACGTCGTCTCACGGGAGTGGCGACGCGCGGACATCGCGATCCTGCGGGGCAGTGACGTGGTCACGCAGATCGAGGCCAAGGCGATGTATAGCTTCGACGTGCTCCAGCAAGGGGGTCGGCAGGCGTACCTGAAACGGATGATTGCTGACGCAGTCAAGATGTCGGCTCTTGCCCGCTCCGACCGGTACTTGCTGTCGACCGTTACGGATGTCCGGGGCAACATCAGCGAAAGCATCCGGAAATACGTCGTCAAATATTCGCCCCTGATCGCAAGGGCCGCCGGCACCCACGGTTCCGACGCTGTTCAACACCTGAGCCGACAGCGCTGGTCGAGGGATCTGGAAGACACGTTCGGTGGGGAGACGGCCGTCACCCACGTGGAAGGCGGTCGGGTGTGGGGTCTCGAGGTCAGCGTCGACGTGTTCCTGACAGGCCCTCTCACGGGCGAGGAGCACACGACTGCAAGTTCGGTCGCGCTGGAAGCCAGCGCCGGCCTGACGTGAGCGTTGGCGAGCGCCGGTGCCTCAGCATCGGCGCGTACCAGGGTGCCACGATCCTCTCCCGCGCCATCCTCGAGGTGACCTGCAAGCACAAAGGCGCGAGCGCTGGCGCCCTCGCTGCACGCATCGACACCTTGAAGGACGCCGACTATGTCCGCCCCCACCTGGCCGCGGTGGCGCACGAGGTCCCGTAACGCGCCACAACCGAGGGCGGCGAGTGATGGGCTACTTCGCTGCCGGGCCCGTCGCAGCCCGATCAGTCGCCAGCTCCAGCCAAAACTCAATCGGTGGCGCCGCCTTCTCGAACTCCTCGGGCCCTGATAGCCACTTCAACACGACGCCCTCCCACGCGATCACGGACTGTTGCAGCTGCACTCCATCGTTGGCCTCGGCCAGGTTAAGAACAAGCGCCGACAAGTCGCCGAAGACGGACGCCAGATGCGGCGACGAGCGATGCGCCTTCGCCATGACCAGCAGCGACGCATACGAGGCCGGGGCCAAGGCTTCAGCGAGCTGGCCTTGGTTGTACAGCCGCCCGACCACCATGGATCGCAACGGCTTGACTGCTGCCTCGAACTGCACAGCCGCCGCCTCCAGAGCCTCCAGATCGCGCCGCTGCAGCTCCCGACCCCACTGCGCCTTCGTCGTGGCCCACGCGGCCCAGCTCGTCAGTCCGCCACCGATCACCGCGCCGATCAGCGCTGCCCACAGCTCATCCATGCCCGTGAGAGTACGAAACGCCGTCCGAGGTTCCCACGCTCTGCGGCGCGAAGACTCGCAACGGCGGCACCTGCCGCAATGCGCCCCTGCATGGCGCGTCCCGCTGCTGCATGCACGGCCACTCCAGCCCGCAGGCCAAGGTAAACGCTCAGGAGCTGCTCGCGATCGCCAACGTCGAGCAGGAGGTTGCGAGGCGCGGTGCCCGCCGCGACTCCCACCCCCCGCCGACACGCTCCTTGAGCTCGTGCACTGGACCGCGGGCGTACCTCGCTGATGGCGCGCTCGCGTCGACATTGCCGTCCAAGACCCGGTCGCATATCTAGGTTGCCAATCTGATTCTGCCCTGGTGGTGTGGGTCCCATGACCAGACCGCCGCTCCTGCCTCAGAAGTACTTCGACTGGATCGCGACTAACTGGAGCTTGGAGGACGCCCACCGCATTGATAAGGAGGTCATCGAGGGCACGCGTTCCGCAGAAGACGTGATCCGCGCCATTGACCGCCCGGATATGGAGCCAGAGAATTGGCAGGCCTTCGAAGACGGATGGCGACCGGACGGTTGGTGAGCCACGGACGGCTACTAGGGCCTGCTCCTCGTCCAGAGCTCATTACTCTTGGGCGCGCTTCGCTCTGGCTGAGCGTGCCTCGCAGGCGTCTGGTTGCGGGAACCTCCGTCGACGTGCAACCCAGGACAGGCAACACGGCCTGACCTAGGAGCCCAGCGCTTCCCGGTCATCAGCCGACAGGACCACCGTTAGCGGCGTCCAGCCGACCGGAGGCTTTGCCTGCTCCTTCAGCCCGAGCAGCCGACATCGAGCCTCAATGATGGCTCGCACCTCACGGACCGCTTCGAGATCACCCGCCATGGCCTTGTCCCACAGGGCAGCCTGCAGGGCGTCCAGTCGTGTCAGCTCGAGCTGCTGGTGCGACTCGGCTGCGCCCTTGCGGTCCCGAACCAGCGCGTCGTGGACGATGTGGTGCACCGTGCCGCGGTTCGCGTAGCCGAGCTCGTCGGCGATCGCCTGGTAGGTCAGACCCTCCGTCGCCAGCTCGACCGCACGGGCGTGCCGGGCTGAGGCGAGGGCCCGGTTGCGGTGCCGGCCGGTCACCCGGGGCAGAGCTGCTGCAGTCATGCAGCCATTCTTACCCACGGTAAGGACGATCGCATGACTGTGGGCCTTCCGCAGCATTGCCCATCATTCACCGAGAGACTGAACGCATGGCGGAGCGGACGGTGAATGCGCGACAGCTCGAGGTGCTGAGGTGGATCGTCGACGGCTGCCCCGAGGGCGTCATGACCAGCACGACGCACAAGACAACCGCTGTCGCGTTACAGGGTCGTCGCCTTGTCGTCGTGTCGAGGAAGCGCGGTGTCTGGAAGGCCGAGGCAACCGAGGCGGGCAGCTACTTCGTCGATCATGGCGAGTACCCGCCCGGGCACTGGCCAGCCGGGACTCGACGATCCAGGCCGGCCGGTCCGTCGCGCCCGAGCCGCAAAGAGCCGCGGAGCGAGCGCAAGGTCACCGGGCTTCGGCCGGTGGATCAGATGATCGCCGACCTCATCGAGGCTGGCGGGGAGATGACCGTTGAGGCAACGGAACACGGCTACTGGGAAGGGCTCGTCTCGTCGGGCACCCGGTACAACAAGGTCCCGGACGGCAAGCTGCTCAAGATCCGGCAGGGCAGGACGTGGGCCGAACGCGTCATCACCCTCGAAGACCCGCCGGCATGGATGAGCGCCGAGCTCGACCCGGTGCCCGTAATGGATCTGCTGCGCAGCCCCCATCCCGTCGTCAAGGCCCTCCGGGATGATCGCTCACGGCTGGCGCTCAGGCGCGAGACCAGAGCCCGAGCCCTGCGCATCCTGGACGCGATCGCGAAGGCCGCGACTGCCCGCGGCCACCAGGTGAGCCAGCCCATGGCGGAGCACGGCTACCCATATCCCAAGGGCTACCTGCGGCTGACGATCGACGGTCACGCGAACGCGCTGGACATCGACGAGCTGACCGACAAGGTCCCGCACGTGCCGACCCAGGCCGAGGTGCGGGAGCAGCAGCGCTACCCGACCATCACCAGGATCCCGACCCACGACCGCGTTCCATCCGGGCGGCTCCGGATCAGGCTGCTTCATGGGTGGGCGGTGCGGCAGGACACCTTCTCGGACACAAAGACGGTCACCCTCGAGGACCGGCTCCCCGTCGTGCTCCTGGAGCTGGAGCTGCGAGCGGCCGCGCTGGAGGATCGGGACCAGCGACTCGAGCGTGAGCGGCAGGAGCGGCGGCGCCAGTGGCAGGAGGTGCGCGACGGTGCGGTGGTCCGAGCCCGCGAGCACCACCGTGCTGACATCCTCTTGCACCAGGCGAACCAATGGAGGCAAGCACGCCTCCTCGGCGCCTATCTCGATGCGATGGCGCGGCGAGTCGAGGCGCTTGAGGGCGGCGAGAGGGCCGCGGCAGAGGAGTGGCTGGCGTGGTCACGGCGGCACTGCGGGGAGGGGCTCGACCCGCTGAGCCAGCCCCTGCGGATACCCGACGACCCCGAGTTCACGGCGGACCTGCTCGCGCCCTTCATGCAAGGGCTGTCGCCGTATGGCCCACCCAGCTGGTAATAGGGCTCGAGGACAGCCTGCCCGGTGCACGCGGGCGGGTCGCATCGGTACGGGCGGCACAGGGGCACAGGGTCGCACGTCGCCATGGGGCGTGCCACGGGGCGAGCGCGGCGAGCGCTTACGTCTGCCGAATCGGGCTACTCGCCGAGAAAATTTCTGAACGACTCGTCCGTCGCCTGCTCGGAGTCCGAGTCTTGAAGCGCCTTCAACACGGCATCCCATTTTTCACTCTGGGGCTCCCACTTCGTAGTGAAGTGCCCCGTGAGGAGTGCGCACCTTCCGCAGTTCACCACGCCGGCACCGCGCTGCTTGACGCCGTGCGACACGTCGTGCCTGGCGCCACACCTCGGCCGACCCGACCACGACTCGTGGACCACGAGTTGAGAGACCTCTTCGCCGACCCGCACGATCTGGCAGGTGAACTGTGTCTGATACTTCTCCGGGTAATTGACCTTCACGACGACACCTCAGCCGAGCGGTCCGCTTTCGCGGCGTGGACGTGCGGGCAGCATAGTGGCGGGCGTCCGGCCTGCTGGACGATGTCGTGCACCGTGCCCACCACGTCCGACTCCCCTGCCGCCTCGCTGTGTCACCCAGCGCACAGACAGCACCGCCCCCGCGACGCATCCTTCATGTCATGAACACCACCAAGAGCATCAGTTGCAATATTGGCCGACACCACTGGCAGCCCACCCCGGTCGCCGGCATGCACGAACAAGTCTGCGTCCACTGCGGCAGCCACCGCTTCAACGCCTCGATCCACCCGGACCACGACGCACGCGACGGCGGAGCCGGCAGCCCCGCGCTTCCCGCCCCTGCAGTCTTCCTTGCTGACGGCGGCTTGGGCACGGGAGGGTTCAGCGGCGGAGGGCTGGGCGGCGGCCTCTCCTGAACACGCTAGCGCGCCTCGGGCCTCCATGATGGCTCGCACCTCGCGGGCCGCGTCCACGTCGCCAGCCATCGCCCGGGTGAGCTCTGTTTGGGACGGCGCAACGGGTGGCGTCGGTGACGGTGCTGACCTCGCTCCCCTCCCTATCCTTGGAGAACCACCGAAGTTGACGCCATTCAGCCGTCCGCGCTCCATGTGAGACCGCACTGCTCGCATTGCCGGTCATACCCCGGGTGGATGCACCCGACCCACTCGACCCAGGGGGGCGTCTCGGTCAAGGCATCTGCGGCTGCGGGGAGCCCGATCACAAGATGCCGGACATGGCTGCTCCCGCAGGCCGCGCAAGTGCCCCTAGGAAGGTCATAGGGCGAAGCGTCGTCGGCGTCGGTTCCGCCGGTGGGAATCGTGATCATGCCCGATTCTCTGTTCAGGCGGTGGCAGTATGCAGCGATTCGGTGACCAGACCGGGAGGCAAGCGTCGGTCATCCGATCCGGGTGAGCAGCTCGGCCGAGAGCCACTGCTGCACCAGGACGCGGTCGGCCTCGATGAGGTAGGCAACCAGGGCGAACCAGGCACCGTCGCGCTGCTGCCACTCGAGCACCATGCCCGGGTGAGGCCCAGGCGCGTCCTGCCCACCGCGGACCCAGCAGTGCCGGCGGCTCGGCGGCGTGGGCGGGATGGGGTGCTCGTGCCCCCGTCCAGATCCGCCAGCCATGGCTCCAGTGTGGCGTATGCTCGAACGCCTGTTCGATCAACCTTGAAGGGTGGAGTCGTCGTTGCAGGTCACTGATGGCGTCGCCAAAGTCAGGCCGGGTTCGTCGGCACGCTGGGATCCGTCGGCGGATCTGTGGGACTCGCCGGTGCCCGCTGCACGTCGTCGAAGGCGTAGCCCGATGCTTGCGCGCCGCGTCCTCGTGGCGGCCGCCCTGGAGATGCCCGGCTCGCCAGGACATGCGGAGACCGCACGACCTCGCCGGGTGGGTTCGGGTCCTTGCCGTCTATGTAGTTGATTGCAACATTTCACTGAGGCGACCTCCGAGGGCGTCATGGGTGCCATTGTTGGCTTCCTGGAGCGACGTGGCCCTTCGCGTCGCGCGCTGAACGGACGGCGAGGTCATTGCCGACGGGAAGTCGCCGCAGATCTTGAACACGGACGACGTGCACTTCAAAGCGTGCAACACGGCCTAGACGATCGCGGCCTTCGTGACGTCCTGCTTCTTGAACTCGGAGGCCAGGACGTAGAGGAGTTGGGTGGGCTGCGTCTCGAGAAACTCCCGGAAGAACGGTCCGTAGGTGCCGTCCAGAACATCGAGCAACTCGACCGGCTGGTATCTGGTGAGGCTCCCCAGCCAGAACAGCGTCGAGTAGATGCTGAGCCACTGCGGCATCCGCATGTCCCCGGCAGGTGACAAGTACAGGTAGTAGCCCCTATACGGCTTGGTCGCGAGGACCGTCTGCCAGAGCTTCGTCCTGAGCAGGCCGACGACATCCATCACGACGTCTGATGCGCGCCCGGTGTACGTGGTCGGGTCGATCTGCTCGAAGACGTGGAGCGCACTCGAGATCTCAGGGTCTGGATCAGCGACGGCGCGGAAGTCGGTCGCGAGCGTGGACTCCAGGAGCGTTTCTGAGACATTCCGTTGCCGTGCCCTGAGCGTGTCTCGACGGACATAGATCCGAGACCAGATTTGATTCGCGCTCGGGTCGTGGAATAGCCGTACGCCCTCGACTGTGATGAACCGTTCTACCCTGGTCTGCGCGAATGCCTCACGCCACATCCGGTGAGCAACGACGGACTGAGCGATGACATCTCGTACCGGATAGTTCGCGGCCCTGACGGGTGCGCCCTCGAGAGCATGATGCAACTCGTCAACCGCGCTCATCTTGCTGCCGTTCGCAGCAGAGGCCTGGATCACCAACTCAGCCACCGGCGGTGTGTGGCCGCGAGGATCAACCGCTCCGACCCCATGACTCACCTTGCCGACCATCCCGGACCGGCCACGAGCGATTGAGAGCGCCTTTCCTAGATTGAGGAACGAGTAGTAGTAGAGCAACGGGCGCGTCTCGATTGTGTTCGCGCGCTCAGCCGCAGTGAAGTACTCGCGCGCCTGTCGGACGAAGGACTTGGCAGCATCGCGTTCCGCTGGGTGAGCGACCTGCTCCCCTACGGCCCCGCCGATCACCGCCCAGGGGTCGGCGGCGTAGAGCATCGAGTGGATACCCCAGCGCCGACTGGTGCGGCGCATGACATGGAAGGTGAAGTCGAGTTCGCGGTCCTTGATAAGGAGCGGGGAGCCCGTCCGAGCGGGTGGCAAGGTCACGCGCCGGAGTCTGCCAGCGATTTCCCATCTGCGCCGAGCGTTCAACTGTATGCCGGGTCGTGTGTTACCCAGCGCCGTGGAATCTCACTTGTGTCGTACGACCCCTTACGGCGTTCCCGTGAGGCCTCGAGGTTCGCATCAAGTCAGCCCTGAGTGGCGGTCCCAGTCCCTTTCGCTAGAGCCGGGGATCTCCACATCGGCCCGGAAGGGGCCTTCTGGGAGCCGCTCGCTGATGTCGAGCTGGGCGTCGACTCGATTCACACCTTTGAACGGCCGCCCGTCCGTGCGACAAGATCGGCGAAATAGCGAAGGCGCATGCTCGCCCACATGCCTTTGAGGTGTCCCGGCTGCTGCAACACTCAGGCGTTCAAGGTCTCGCCCTCGTGCCTAAAGTAAGCGAGGAACTCTGGCCGAAGCCGCTCCTCATCGAGAACCCGGCCTGCGCTCCCTCCTCCGGCGCCGGCTTGAGGACAACGGCGGCGGGGCCACCGCCGACCCGGCAGTGCCCACCGCTAGGGGCTGGCGGTTGTGTACATCGCCCTCGATTCAGGACGGTGGTCAGTCTCCAGGGTCCGCATCACCTTCGTTCGCGGCGGTCGGGACGATGAAGGACACGAGCGAGTGGACTGCGTGGTCGTCGAGCTGCGTGCGGTTCCGGTCGTAGCGCATGGTGGTGCGCGGCCAAGGTGTCGCCTGGGCGGTAGTAGTAGCGTGGGCGCCGTGTGTGGACGGCGGGGTCCCGGTCCATGGCCCCTTCGTGGTAGCCGAAGCGGTAGAGGCCCCGGACAGGGGTCAGGGCCGTAGCCACGCTCGACGGGCGCAGACCGAGCTCCACGTGGAGGTGGTGGACGTAGCGCTCGACGTCCGCTCGGGTGACGGTCAGCGGTTCGTACGCCTGAAGACCGCACCAGTCAAGGTACCGGTCTAAGTAGTACGAATAGAGGTGCCGGGTGCCGCCGACGTAGGGCAGCAGGTACTCGTCGCGAATGATCTGAACATCTGGGCTGAGTGTCATCTACCTGATGAAACTCCCACCGGCAAGATCCATGCCAGGGTGCCGAGAGTCGCGGTGATCCGATGAGGGCCCGGGCCACAGCACCGACCGGGAAGCGCGATGCCCACGCACGGCAGGGCCTGACGCTATGCGGTCGCGTCCAAGCCGTGTGACGCCAGAGGGCTTTCCGAGCTTGGCAACCCGTGTCACTCTTGGCGCGTCAGGTCTAGCCGGTGAGGAGCAACATGACGAATGACGCCTTTGGTCGCGTGCTGCGGCGATCCCTGGATGAGTTCCCTGAGGAACACCGGTTCCGGCCAGTGGTCAGGGTGCTCGAGGCGCTCTGCTCATGCGGCGCCATCCAGACCTGGCGTTTTGAAGCGTCCCGCCTCGCCGCAGATGTGGATGACTTTGACCTGGGTCCGGGGGGCGGCCCTAACCATCTTTCTCCGGTGTTCGTTCTCGAGATCCGAGGGGAGACGGTCAAACTGTATTCACGTGAAGCGCGGGCCTTTTGCCTTGGAACGGAGGCGGGCTTTCGCGCTGCCGGTGTCCCGGACTCCCGTACGTGACAGGCGCGGCGCCCGCGCCGAACGCGTGCGAATCCGCCTTGAGCGGCTGGGTTCGTCGTGACGCCATCATCCGGCCAAAGCAGGGGGCGCGGGCACTACTACGAACGCGCCCGAGGCAGTGCCAAGGGCCACCTCCATCACTGGCCAACGAGGCGCGATCCAGAGGCGGCGAAACACTCTGAAACCACCCTCCACGCTCGCTCCCACGTGCAATTATCCGACAGACAGCGGGCGGGGGCCTGGCCCGAGCGGCTGAGGGGGAACCGAGTGTTCGAATTCCGGCGGTGGACGGCCGTCGTAGGCCTTACGCCGAGCGCCTACCTGGCACTCCTGTTCTGGACTCAGCCTCGGCCAGCCACGGTGTCCGCGGTAGACACGCTCGAGGACGCCCTCTTCCTCTCGCTGACCGTCGTCGTGATCGTCGGCATGGTTGGGGCTCTGCTCGCCGCGTGGCCGCTCGCCGGGTACCTCTGCCTTGCCGGAGCCGTGGCCGCCGCGATGGCGAGCCTGATGGTGCTCCTCGCCGGGCTTCCCACTCCCGCTCAAGCGGGAGTGATGTGGCAGGCAGGTGTCGCCCTGGCGGCGGCGGTGACGATCGCCGCGTGGATGTGGCGCACCCTTCCCGGAGACCTCCTGGCCGACCGGCGAGACAAGTTCCTGGCCGCAGCCCTGGCTGCGATCTTGCCGGGTATTCAGGCCTGGCACACCATCGCCTTCACCGAGGCCACGCAGAAGGTCGCCATCTCGATCACCACCGCGCTCGAGACTCAGGGCGTTGATGCAGCATCTGGGGCGCCCAAGGTCCGGCTCTCGATGAACGTGGAGAACGAGGGCCAGACCCGGGCTCTTGTTCTGGTCTCGCTGGCGAGCTACTGCTGGGTCGAGGACCAGGGCACCGTCGGGGACGATCTCGTGGCGATGGGCCACCAGCCGAACTGCGGGTGGACGCGTCCGGTGGCCCAGGCGTCGTGGATAGACGCCGGCACCGTGCTCTCGGACTCGCTCGCCCTCGTCGCCCCTGCAAACAAGACCCACCTCATCGTCGGAGTACACATCGCGTATGCCCGTGGAGACCGCCTCCAGACCGAACCGGTCCCGAACGGCCCGATCCGCGTGCCCGACGACCAGCCCTGCGTCCACGCTTCATACCTCCCGGTCATGGCGGAGTCCCGCGTGAAGTCCATGGCTCACGGTCAGACGTACCTGATGTACGCCGACAGGAACAACGACGGCGGGCTCAACTACTGGATCGCGACTGACACGACATGCCAACCGGAGGGCGATACGCCGGGCAGCGAGGACTACGTGCAGCACTACGCCATCACTGAGACCACAGCGTGGTTCGAGACCTGGGCACAGCCAACGCCGACGCCTGCCAACTAGCAAACACCTCGGGACTTGCCGGCGGGGATGACAGGGTGTGCAGGCGCGTCACGTGGCGGGTGGTGAGGAGTGTCCAGTCAGTTCGAGCCGCCGGACGACCTCCTCCAACCTTGTGACGGCAGACTGGCCTCGTTTATCGGCGTGTTCTACGTCCGCCTCTATCTGAACCAGCGTCGCCATCAACTTGTCCGTGCGCGATCGAGCAGTATCCACCGTGCCAGATCCCCAGCGCTGACGAGCCTCGTCTCTGGCACAGGCCCAGAACCACCGCCATGAGCTGTTGTGTGAGGACGAGATGGTCGTCATGCGCCAAGACTACGAAGGTTTGGCCGTTCAACCAACGGGCCGCGCCGACAGAGCCGAAACCGTCTCTGACGCAAGGGAATTGGGGTGGTAGAATGGATACCACGAGGCATAGGGACAACCACGTCCGATGATGGGCTGGAGAAACCCCCTCGCAAGAGTTCACGAAGGGCCCGCCACATCCGTGGCGGGCCCTTTCGCATGCCCGGACATCGGCCGGGCCACCGAAAGGAAGAACATGACCGCACCACCAGTCACCCTCCGCAGCCCAGCCGAGCTGCTCGCCGTCATCCCCCACCTGCTCGGCTTCGAGCCGCGGCAGTCCATCGTCGTCGTGGCCCTCCGCGACAGCAAGATGAGCCTGACCCAGCGGATGGACCTCCCCGACCGAGGACGCGTCGAGGAGGTCGCACACGCCCTCGTAGGTCGCATCCTCAGGGACCTCGCGACCGCCGCCCTGCTTGTCGGCTACGAGGACACCGCCGGCGAGAGCGTCGCCCTCATCGAAGCCCTGACCCATCGGCTCAATGCTCGTGGACTGTCCGTCCGTGACCGGATCGTCGTGCGCGACGGGCGGTGGCGCTCCCTCGACTGCGACCAACCGTCATGCTGTCCACCCCAGGGCAGTCCGTTACCGGGCTCGACCGAGGCCGCCTCTGCGGTCGCCGAGTTCATCGGCGCCGGCAGCGCCCCGCTGCCTGACCGGCAGGCCCTCGCCGCGCAGGTCGAGCCCACGACTGCCGCCAGCGACGTTGACCAGCTCATGAAGCGCGGACGGACGGCGCGAACCAACCTCAGCAGCAGCGAGGTTCAGCGTCAACTTGCCGTGGTTTGGGCTCGGGTCCTGACCATCGGTGGGGGTCCGATCAGCGCCGCTGACGCCGCCGTCGCGCTGCAGTCCCTGACCGACATCAGCACCCGGGACGGCATCGCCTCGCTGCTCATCCCCCACAGCCTCGACCACGAGAGCCTGCCCGAAGACACCCAGACACTGCTCCGCGAGATCACTGTCATCGGCGCAGCACACACCAACCCGGAGGCGGACCTCCCGGTCGGGGCCACCAAGGCTCGGCTCATCGAGCTCTGCCAGCACGCCACCGACGACCACGCCGCACCCGCCCTGACCCTCCTCGCCACCTACTCATGGTGGCACGGCGACGGAGCCCTAGCCCGGGTCGCGATCGACCGGGCCCTGCGGTGCGACCCGACCTACCGCCTCGCACGACTGCTGTGCCTGATGCTCGACGAGGGCCTCCGCCCCGAACGGTCCTGACCGTCATACCTTCCGAACACCCCAGGCCTGCCGCCCGACGCGGCAGGCCTTCGTCATGCCCGGAGGCGACCCCACCGCCGGGTTCAATAAGAAGGAGATCCACCATGTCCACCGCGACACCCATCGACCGGGGCCTCTACGCCGTCCCGGCCCCACCCCAGCAGGAACGGTTCGCGCTCCTGCTTCGCCTCCGACGAGCCGCCCGACAAGCCCTTGACACCCTCCTCGCCCTACCCCGCGGCGCAGCCGGCTGGGTCCTGCGTCAGGCACGCACTGTCGTGTCCGCGCTGGGCGGCAACCCCCTCCTACAGCGCCTCGGTGCACGGCTCTCGAGCGTCGGGGACCTCTTCAAGTCCGTTGGACCTCTCACAGCCGCCGCGGCTGTGCTGAGCATCCCAGCCGTCTGGAAGGCGACCGTCCGAGTCGCACGGTTCCTCGGCTCCAAGATCGCCGCAGGCGCCAGCGTCCTGTGGCAGCAGACCCGCTCGCTGCTCGGGAAGCTCGGACCGACCGGCACCCGTGTCGCTACCGGCCTCGCCAACGCCGGCACCGTCGTCCGTGGAGTGTTCGCCGCAGTCGTCACCCACCCGGTCACCCAGACGGTGGCCCGCGGGGTGGCTGGTCTGGCTGGCCTGGTCCGCCCGGTCAGTCAGACCACCGTCCTGCACCAGCTACTCGGCCGGCTCATCGGGTCCACCTGGCTGCGCTGGGGTCTCGAGGTGATCCTTCTGCCGCTGGTCCTGATTCCGGGCAGGCTCGCGGATCTCACCGCCGGACTACGGGCTACGCCAGCACCATCGACGAGTGCCACGTCACAGCATCCGGACCGTTCGGCCCCCTTCGCCCCGGTCCCCGACACGCACGTGGACGAGAACCCCGTCCCATCAGAACCCCCAACCAAGCCGGACAACGGCGGCGACACCTCTGGTCCACACAACCGGGCCGAACGCCGCGCTGCACAGCAAGCCCAGACCCACGCCAAGCGCACCCACGCCAGGCACTGACCACCACCACGGCAGGAGACCCGTCAGGCAAGGACGGGCCTCCTGCCCCCGTCTCCCGAGGAGAACCCATGCTCATCGTTCTATCCGTCGCCGCTGCAGCGACCCTAGTCGTCGTCGCCTACGCGAAACTGCGAGAACACGAACCCGAGACCGCGACAGCAGGTCTGCGAGCCGTGCGCGACCTCGCAGACGTCGTCATCGTCTGCGTCAAAGCAGTCGAGGGCGTTGTAGACGTGCTTTCACGGCCCGCGCGCCTCAAAGACGGAACGCAGGGCCGTCACTGGTCCTACGGTTCCGAAGACGGCAGAGACCACGACCTTGAGGACGAACTGCTGTGAACGCCGAGCGTCCTCACCTCGAGGCCTCCAGTGAGGTGGGCCGCAACTGGACGTCAGCCGGCGCGGCCGCAACCTGTTCGGCGGGGGACGCGTTCCAGCGCAGCCGGACGCATCTGGGACTTGCCTAGAGATGGCTCGACACGTGCTTGCATACGTCCGCATCTCCACCGCTGACCGGAGCCCAATCGGCAATTCGCCGCCACCCGCGAGGCTGGGCCAACGGGCGCAGCGTCCCCTCGGCGGAGGCGGGTTCGGTCTGTCACACTGATGGCTCGCCGGTTCGAGTGGGGGTGGAGTCGTGCATCTTCTGTATGTCGTTGACTTCGACGCGGAACCGGCCTCGCAGGATGTCTCCGCCTTCGATTTGCTCGCGGGCCATGTCGCAGCTTGGCTGAGCCGAGGGTCAACGGTCTCCGTAAACGAGGCCGACCTCACCGTGTCGGGCTCAGTGGTGCTGCCACCGGCTGAGTTAGCTTCGCCGGCGGACGTCGAGCGCACAGCCGCCTGGGAGGTGCTCGCGGCGCCGGACGATCGGGCGCTCCGCGTCTCGGTGCAGCACCCACTAGCGTCCGGCGTGGAGCTCACGACCAGGGTCACGGTCAGCGAAGTCTGTGGACGGACCGCCTTTCGCGTCGGCATGAGTCGCGAGTTCTCAGGTGGTGCGCTCACGCCCGTCCGCGACACTTCCGTATTCCAGCCGGGGGTTGTCCGCGCTGCGGCCATGGACGAGCAACTGGTCTTGCGAATCGGCGGACAGCGGATCGACGAGCGATTCGCAATGGTGCGATCCGCTGAGGAAGCCTGCGAGTTGGTCGCGGCCCTGCGAGACCCGGCACGGCTTCCCGTGCTGTTGGTGCATCTGCGGACCCTCGCTGGCAGAGATGCCGCGTTTGTCGCGTCGCGGAAGCTCATCGGCTTGGTTCGTGTGGTGACGTTGAACTACACAACGAGGGAGGCGGTGGAGGCGGCGATCCCTGGCCTGTTGGTGCCGTTCGGGGGCGCACAACTTGTCTGGTCTGATCTGGGCGCGTCCGGCATCTCGGTCTCATCGGTGCAGATCCAGAAGGCCGGACGCGAGGTGTTGCGAGACGCCCTCATGCCTCGCCTAGCACCGGTCTCGGCTCTGGCGCGAGGCACCGATGAGGGCTGGCGCCAGGCAAGGCGAGCGGCCCAACGCGCCGCCCGGATGGATGCCGACGCGCGTCTTCGCTTGGCGCAGGAGGCAGCCGATGTGGGTGCCCAGAGCGAAGCGCTCGAGGAGAAGGTTCGCCTGCTCGAGGCCGAGCTAGCTGACACCCAGGCCCTAGCCGAGGCCTACTCCGCCGAGGCGGACGACCTGCGGGCTCTTGCACGCTCAGCTGAAGACCTGCGGGCTCAGGTGGAATATTGGAGAGGTCAATACCTCGCCCAGTACGCCCCCGAGGGTGACGCTGACGTGGACCCTTGGGAGCAGATCCCGGACCTCGTCGCGGCGACCGACCCCACAGACACCTTCCTGGCTCTTACGGATGCCAGCGAGTCCCGGATCGTCTTCACTGAGGCGGCCGAACGTTCTTGGAAAAGGATCTCTTACCCCCACCCCGACGACATGACCGCGGCCCTCACAGCACTCGCGAGAGCAGCTCACAAGCTATACAGCGAAGATGCCGGACCGATGGGGCATGTCGACGAGTGGTTCAAGACGGGCTTCGGGCTCAACATTTCCACCGCTGACGACACCATCGAGAAGAACAAGGCCATGCGGTACTTCGACTTCGCGGACAAGCGCCGCGACCAGACCCCGCATGTCAAAGTGCGGGACGCCGTGAAACCGAACGAGGTGGGGCGCATTCACTTCGCCTTCGATAAGGACGGCTGTCGCCTCATCGTCAACCACGTGGCCCTCAAGCTGTACGGCCTGTAACCGCAGGGTGATGCAGCCGCGGGTCTTGGGCGACTCCTGCACGTCACGGTGAGGTGCAGGAGCCCAGAGCGAGCGGGAGGTACGCCAAGGCGGGAGCGTGTTTTGCAGGGTCAGTGGGGCTCCATGACTGTGACCGGATGGTTCGGTAGATTCTGCTCCACGCTGCTAAGGCGCGAGCGCAGCTGGGGCCGCCACCGCCGCCTGCCGCTGCCGCAACGCCGCCACCGCCCGTGTTGGGAGGGTCCCCGGAGCTTGCCGGCCATTGCGGATCGACTGGATGGCCTCATTGAAGCAATGCGGGGTCCAGCCGGAGACCCACCAGTCGCGGCACGTGAGTGGCACGAAGTGCTAGAGACGTGGGATCAGATATCGCCAAGAGCGGAAAGTGGTGGCCGGGATGGGGCCCAAATTCGGAAGGCCAAAGCGGAGCCGCGTGAGGCCACACATTGAACGCTTAAGGAACCCCAACCAAGACGTCAGCGTGTCGCCCCGCCAATCCTGCAGATTCTTCGGCTTGGAAGAGCACTAATCTGATTCGCGTTGTCAGCGGGCGCGATGGCGGTTCACCCGACGTCGTACGCTCCGCCTTCGGTCTCGACCGCGCGAGCGGTTGGCTGACGGTTCTGCAGGGGCAGTGCCACGAGCCATTTCATCACTTGATCCTTGATTCAACCCGCAGGCGACTGCTGCGGCCGCAAGTCCTTGTGTGCCTTCGGTCAGTCCAGCAACGCCACGTCCCAGGCCCTCTATTTGGCTTCGAGGGGGCACGGATGGATCCGCCTGCCCGGCAATCAGTACTTCCATGGTGCGAAAACACGACGCCGCGAAGACCGCCAGGGCAGCAGCCGCAGGCGGAAAATCGTGCCAATCAATCAACTCGGGCGGCTTGACATCAGAGGCCAACCAACTGCGGAGCAGTCTTTGAACACGCAACGAGGCCTCAAGATCATTGGCAGGGGCCACACTGAGCATGGCCCGCATGCGCTGCTCAAGATCCTGTTCGAGAAAGCCACGGCCCAAATCCTGCCAGCGTGGAAAGGCTAGTGGCGTCTCGCGGTAGTGCTCTACACAGGACCGCGCTCCCCTCAACAAGTCTCGAGGCAACCCTCCCGACCAGACGTGACACAGAAGTGCCAACTCCTCTGGAAATGCGGTGACCCGGGAATTCATGACCTCCAACGACTCCTCCACCGTGAGCCGCTCGACTCGGACGACAGTGTCGAAAGAACTATCGAAAGCATCCCTTTCAGTGAGGCCCCGCATTTGAAACGAGTTTAGCGCCTCATCCGACACGGTCACGATGAAGTGAACGTGCTCTAGATGGAAAAGGTCCTTGAGCGCATTTACTGTCTGAATCAGGCCCTCTACCGTGTTCAACTTGTCCAGTTCATCGACGACGATGACGACGCGCCCATCCTCGCCAACAGATTCGCCGAGGGCGCGAAGTAGAGTACGTACGCGGTCGACAAGGTCACCGTATGTCATGGACCGCGTGCGACGCGCCTCTGCTCTTGACCTCTCCATGGCAAGAATGGAATTAATGGAGACTGAACCCTTAGTGGAATCTGTGGTTTCGGCCTCAAACTGCAAATCATCGAGAAGTGCATGTGCCATATCCTCTGCATACCCCTCCGACGATCCGACTCGCCTCGAGCGAAGGGAAGCCAAGGTAGCGAAATAACCAACGGTGCCGGCGACAACCAGCAGAGCTCCGACCACTGCGGCGGCGCCAAGCCGTTGAAATAGGGGCAAATCGAGCAGATCTATATAAATGATGGCTCCGCCCAACCCCAGAGCCGCCATCGAAGCGGTACCTCGGAGCACGACCGCCTGGCGCCGCCTGGACGCCGCCCGTTCGTACTGCCATGTATGGATATCACGTGCGTTCTCATCCCCGTTGAGTGAGCTGATAATGGCCCGCGCCAGCCTGCGGATGAAGTCTAAGTCGTCATACTTGACCGAAGTCGGAACGGCGACAATTACTTGTGCGAAGTCTTTGGATGCGATGGCACGAAGAAGAGTGGACTTGCCTACGCCACGAGGACCCGCGATCCCGATCGCTGACGTGGCGTGGCTCTCAATAAAGTCTCGGATGTATGCGATCGTCTTGGACGGAACAATCTTGGCGGAGTTGAGTTCTACTAGTCGCGGGGCCTGCAGTGGGAAGGAGGTCAAACCTTGGCTCGCGAACAGCGTGTTTACCGCCCTCGTGTACGCCGCAGTTAGTTGTGCGCGCGCATAGTTTTGCAGCTCGCCTGTCGCTCGCTCTCTCCGATACTGATCAAGAGCTTTGGAACCCCTCAAGGTCTCAACGACGTCGGCCCCCAGACTGTAGGTGATCAGCGCTCCAATCAAACAGGGCACCAATGCGACCAGACGCTGCCACCACTGCTGAAGCCATGCCGGCTCCTGCAGCCACGCGAAATCAAAGAGCCATGTGAGGGCCAGATATGCGACGACCAAGGAGAGGGCGAGGCACGCGAGCCAGGCGGCCCCTGCTACGACAAAACGTCTGCGCCTACCCCGACGTGTCTCGGTCCATGACTGCGACTCTCGTTCTGTCGCTTCGAGCGCCTTCCGGGCGACGTCTGCTTTCAACCGGGCTAGATCGCTTGCGCGAACCTCATCCTTCACCTCTTCGGCATGTGCGTGGAACCGGCTGAACTCGGGAACGTCCACGATTTGATCAAGCATCATTGCCAGGTCCGGTGGCTCAATCGGTCGACTTGGCAGTGCTCGCTGGTCCACCACTGCACCCCTCCAAACTCGACTTCAGTCGCCTGCGACGTACCCTGCACACCTGCTATTCGGGGCGTCGGACGCGGATGACGGCCGCCCGCACCTCGCCGCTCAAGGATGCATCAATTCTCTAGCACGTGCACGCCCAGCACTTCATTAGCGTGCCGCTGTTCGACACCGACGCAACCCCGTAGGGCTCCCGCCTCGGGCCGGAGGTGCCTGAACACAAACGAGCGTTTGCGAACGGTCAGACGCTCCCGCCTAGACCGAGGCAGGGGCGCCTGTCCTCTACCCATGTCCGAAATCAATGTCTCAGAAGGAGGCACTTCGATGAGTACTGCGACTTCCATCCCTGGCTACTTCGTTGGCTATGCCCGCGTCTCGACCTTCGAACAGGACGCTGCGCTGCAACAAGACGCCCTGGCAGCGGCCGGCTGCCAAAGCATCTTCACCGACAAGGTGTCCGGCAAGCTTGAGCATCGGCCAGCCCTCGACGCGACGTTCGGCCAGCTCCGCCCCGGTGACACCGTGGTCGTGTGGAGGCTCGACCGGCTGGGCCGCAGTCTGCGCCACCTCATCGACACCGTCCAGGCACTCGACTCACGTTCAGTTGCGTTCCGCAGCCTCACCGAGAGCATCGACACCTCAAACCCTGGCGGCAAGCTTGTCTTCCATGTCTTCGCGGCGCTTGCTGAGTTCGAGCGCGACCTCATCCGCGAGCGCACCACGGCAGGCCTCGCCGCTGCCCGTGCGCGAGGTCGGAACGGCGGCCGGCCAACCGTCTGGACTCCCGACAAGCTAAAGGTTGCGCGCGACATGTACGAGAGCCGGGAGCACGACATTTCAGCCATTGCTCGCGTCGTCGGCGTCAGCCGGGCCTCGGTCTACCGCGCGTTGCAGGAACGATCCTCTTAACGCCGCCGCCCCTCTCGCCTCAAACGGCGGGAGGGGCGAGGGCGGCTTTTCTACGTTCACGAGCCAGGAGAGTTGGGCCGGCCGGCGGGAGGCGCCGGTATGGCCACGTGGGACGGATCGCCAGGGCCCGATATCTGTCGGTTCTCCTGGGCTTGTCGCAGGACACTGACCGCGACAAGCACCGACAGCATCGCGTTCACCGGGGTGTACTGCTCGAGAGAGACAATGTGGGCAACGGCGTGACGGTTCGGCGTCGTTGGTGGCAGATCTATACCGGACACGAACCGTTCAAGAATCGGCGCGACCGCCAAGAGCGTCATTGCGGCCTTCACGCCGCCAGCGCCGGTATAAGCATCCATCTCCTTCATCGAGTCCAGGAACCGTCTCAACGACGCAAAGTTGGCGTGCTTCGTCTCCTGTGCGGCGAGGGCCGCGGCTGCCTGCAGACTCAGGGCCTGGGCTGGGGCATAGCTGGTTTCGACGCACGCAAGCGCCTGCCGGAGCACCACAACGTAGTCCTTCAACTCATCGTTGGTGACCTCGTCGAGGACCCCGTGCGCGTGTCGCAGCACGTCCTCCGAGCGCGCCAGCAGGGCTTGTCCTCGCACGTCTGGTGACCCGATCCGCATAAGTTCGTCGAGTACGTCCGGGCCCGGCACCCAGGCGACAGGAAAACCTTCCCGGGCAAGCCGGTCCATCAGGGGGTACGTGAGGAGGGATGGCCAGTTCGGCGGCCTAGTTGCCTCTAATTCGGCGAGCTTCTCGATGAGGGGCAGCAGGGCCTTGCCCCACGTGCTCAAGCCTTCGTTGGCGGCGCGCACGGCGGGACCGAGGACCAAGACAGCGTGCTGGGCGAAGTCTGTGAGCGTGGTGCTGAGTCGGCGGAGGCCGGGCGCCACCACCTTGCCGACCTCGACCATCGCCTCACCAAGCTGCTGTGCCTGTTCCGGGGTCAGCACCGTAGCTGACGTACTGCCTGACGTGAGAGGGTCGGTCGCCCATGCTGGGCGATTGCTAGTCGCCGGCAAGACCCGAGCGTCGTCGGCGGGACGGCTGCGTCCATTTGAGGTCACGCGGCAAAACTCTAGACGCAGACCCCGACGCTCCCGGGTCTTCAGGCTGCGCTCGCTCCGTAGGGGTCGGTGGTCGTGCCAGCGTCCCGCCGCTGCCAGCTCAAAGCCGTGGCGCACTCCATGAGCCACAACACCTGGTGATCTATTCGGCGCTCCAACACGCCATACACATTCACGAGCCCCTGAACGACTCCATTGCGTTGAGCAGGTCGTCACCGAGGCCAAGCTCTGCCGGCAGATCGGACGTACCTTCGACTCTGGCGGAGGAGGCCAGGCCTAGATCTGTGGCGAGGCAGGCTCAAGTCGACCCGTAGGCGAGGTCTGAGGTTTCACGCTTTCGTTCGAGGATCTCCATCTGCCTACCGATTTGATCGGTGTCTGGGAGGACGAGCCAGTGCCGAAAAGACCGGTGCGGCGAGCCGATGCGCCGCAGTCGGCCTTCGCGTTGCGCTTCCCTCGCCGGGTTGTAGCTCATTCCAACGCTCACAAGGGTGTTGGCGGACTGCAAGTTGAGTCCGTACTCGAGGACCCGGCTTCCGAGCAGGACCGGAACCCCTCCGGCACAAAAAAAGTCGACGGCATCGCTTCGGCGCGACTGCGGCGTCGACCCCTGCACTATCAGATGTGGAATGCGGGCTTCTTCGAGCAAGACGTGGAGCCCATCGAGATCGTCGAGATACTCGGTGTAAAGGACGACCCGGCGTCCCTGTCGCACTTCACGCCGGACGAGGGCCACCGCGGCGGAGTGCAGGGGAGACCCATGCGCCGCTCCTCGAGAGGCCTCTCGCAGCCTCTGATGCCGTCGCAACGGGTCATTGATGCGCTCCGCCTTGGCGTAGTCCGCCGCCTGCCCACGGCCAAGTTTCACGAGCACGGGGGAGGTTTCCTCGCGTACGGGCAGCCTGAGTCCGACCTGGTCCGCTGTCCTGCGGAGGAACGAGGACTCGATGCGCTGCATCGCGTCACGCGCGTGCAACTCGGACTTCCAGCCCTTCACTACTGAGGGCCGACGGTCGAAGGTGGAGACGCGACAGTACTGGTTGAGGAACTGACCGCGAGAGCCGAGCGGGTAGGTCCCGACAAGCTCGAACAACGTCCATAACTCGAGGGGGTTGTTCTCGATTGGGGTGGCGGTCGCCACGATGACGCGGCTGGCGTGGTCGCACACCTCACGGACGGACTCGAACTGCACTCCCCCGCCCTTGAGGCCACTGGCCTCGTCGACCACGACGAGCCGGGGCCGGATGCGCAGCAGCGCTCCGACTTTGGCGTGCACTAGGTCGTGAGAGACGACCACGACGTTCGGGAGTAACTCACCTGCAGATATCCGGGCGGGCAGCGCCGCTCCAACGGACAAAGTTGGCAGCCACGCCCGCAGCTCGGCAACTGTCTGGGTGATGAGGCTGGCCGCCGTGACGTACAGCACCGACCCCTCGGGTGCCCGCGCCAACTCGTCTCGCCACAGCCGGCCAATGGCGGCGGCGATCTGAATCGTCTTCCCCAAGCCGGGCTCATCTGCGAGGAGCCGCCTGCGTCGCCGGATGAGGAACTCGACTCCATCTCGCTGGAATGGATACAGCTTGGCCCGAACAGGTTTCATCTCTAACGCCTTTCCCAACCGGAGGTTGCTGACTGGACCCAAACGTCGGCGTTCGCACTGTCGAGGTGGTCGTGGGCGGAGGGTGTCTGGAACCGCTTGGCCGGGTGCCCCGGTAGTGCCAGATTTGTCAGTACAGGGGGACAAAGGAACGGGTAGGAGGCATCAGTGGGCATGGGCGTCTGTCTCCTGACATTTCTGGCACTCCTGCATCCACCGCAACGCCCTCACGTCGACGCCGGCCGCGAGCGAGTACCACCACACGGTGCGCTGCTTGCCGTTCCCCTCCTCCTCACTGACGGTCACGAGATCGAGCATGTGGAGCGCCTGCAGCGTTCGGTCGACGGTGGCGCGTGGCTTGTCGATCCTCTTGCGGACGTTGGTGGTGGTGGATTCGTCGTGGCGCATGAGGTCGAGGAGCACGGCCAGTCGAAGTGGCGGGATGGAGTCTCGGGCGATCCGGGTCACGATCCGCAGGATGTGCTGGCGGTCCATCCCGAGGGCAAGGCCTCCGCGCATGACCTGGGTCAGCTGCTTGGCGAAGCGAGTCGGCATCTCCGGGGCGTGCGCGTCGATGACATCGCCTCGGTAGTCATGGTCGACACCGGTTCTCGCCAGGGTGACCACGTTGGCCAAAGCCAGTATTTGTTCCGTCTCCGCCTTAGTCAGCGCGAGTTCGGCCTTGTCGTCGACGCCCGCGAGCACACCTGCCACTGCATCACCTAGCTCCGCTCGCATGTCGACCTCGTCCCCGGTGTTGGCGATGGCTTGCCGTCCGGAGGCGACCCGCCCGCTTGTGGAGTCCAAGCGGATGAGCAGAAACCGGTCGCCCATGCTGGCGATGACTTCATGCGCGCGGTCCCAAGCGGTCGTCACGGCTCCGATAACGACGATTCGCCCGTCCCATGCGAGGGACTGCCCTCCGTCGCTGCCGAGGTTGCGCTCCCACCTGCCGTCGTACACCTCCCTCAGGGCTGCAAGCACCGAGGCGCGGGAGTCGCGGTTCATCGACAGGATCGAGGTCACATCCTTGATCACCAGCACGCCGCTGCCACCGATCTTGCGTAGCAGTCCGCCCGTCGCTGTCTTTGCCCGCTCCTTCTGCGAGGTCCCTGAGAGCAGGGCGCCCTCGCTCGAGATGGTCGAGGTGACGAAAGCCCCCGCGACCGCCAGCGGTGCGACGGTCTCCGTCTTGGCAGCGCCTGAGCCGGAGACGACCAGTAGCCAAGCGGGGTCGCCGCTCAGCTTCTCTACGGCCGCGACGGCAAGTACGGCGTCCAACACATCCAGGTCATAGTCCGACCCAAGCCAGCGCCTGAAGACGGCGTGGGCCGCCCCAAGCGGGACCGCCTTCAGCGGAGCCGTTGTGCTGTTGAGGGCCTCGCCGGAGGGCGGAATCATGGCGGCTGCCCGGACCCGGGTCGCCTCGGGGTTTGCCCGTTTTGCGTGTGCCACGGCCCACGCCATAATGCCGTGCCATTCCTTTTCGGCAGCGTCAACCGTCCGTGCGGCTCGCTGGCTGTCACCGCGCGTTGGCTGGCAGACCGCTTCGAAAAACACGCGCTTCAGAGTCTTGGCTGCCTCAGCCGCATTCAGCAGTCCGGCTGCTGCCTCCTCCATCGCCCCCGTAGCCTTCGACACCATGGCCTGGTGCCGTGAAGCACCCGCCGCCAGTTCATTGGTGTAGAGCCGAGCCCAGACGCCCAGCAGCTCGGGGCGCTCGGCATCAGTGTGCGTGTCGAGGAAGGATCGAACCTCGGCATCCGTGGCGGCCCTCAGCGACTCGGTCGCGTCGGTCAGTGCAACAGCAAGCTTCGGGGGGAGGATCGGGATCGGTCCCACAGTGGCCCACTCGTAAGACCCGCCTTCCTCGCTCTTCTGGTGCACTGACGGCTGGACGATGATGACGCCGTTGCGGCCGCGGACCTCCCCCCAGCCCCTCTCGAGGCTCCCCAGGCTGTTGCCGATCATCCGACCTGGCGGCTGCAGGAACACGTAGTGTCCGCGTCCTGACCTGTCCGCGCGCGTCTCCTGAAACGCAGGTTGCTGGCATCGGATGGCCTCGGCCAGGAGAGGCGGGACCCGGTCGGGGTGGTCGACGTCGAACACGACGAGACCAGACCTGCCGCAGTGAACGAACAGGCCGCGATCTCGGCCCGTGAACCATTGCTTGATGACGTCCGCGTGGCGGCTGGTGAGCTCTGGCCAACGTTTGCCCAGTATCGAGCCAGGATCCTTGCTGCCCTTCTTCGTCGGCCCTACGTAGAGCCCAGCCTCCGCGTAGGCCTGCGCGGCTTGGAGAGCGCTCATGAAGGAGACGTCCGGCACGTACGGGCCGCCGTCAGTGCTTGCCCGTAGTTTGGAGTCAGTCACCTTGGCCGGAGACTCGGACGGCGTCCTCAACGGGCGCCGTTCGTCTGTGCTCATCGCGCGCCACCGCCCGCCGGAGTCGCAGCGTCAGCCCCCTGGCTTTCACGGTCCGACGCGGCGGGTGGACTGCTTCGTTCGGTCAGCTCGGCGAGAAGCCTGGTCGCTTCGGCTAGCTCCTCGAGGGCCTGGCGGCGTGGGCCCTCGCCACGCCGCACCGCGGCAGACTTGCGGGCGAGGTTGGCGAAGTAGGCCTTTCGGGCGTTCGTGGCCCGCTTCGCCCGCTCGTCGGGCGAGAGAACTCGATCGGGATCGACCTGGTCCTCGAACTTTGCGAGGAATGCGGTCCGAGCGGTGGCGGTCCGGGCGGTTCTGTTGGCTGTTGCTGCCCAGGACTGGTGAGCAGCGGCTCGAGCGATGAGACGTCGCTCGGACGGGGATGAAGCGGGCATGACGCACCTAGGGTCTCTCCCAGAGCGTCACTCCTGGGCACGCCACCGGCGCTCGCGCGATTACCACTGTTCGCGGCTACGGAGAGGATACCGCTCCGACGGTGTGCAACCCGATCACCGTCGGCTCTCGCGTGTCGCGACCCTGTCGTCTGCGCTTGGCGTCCTCAAGGTAGGCGAGGCCCAACTTGCCTCGGTCGACCTTCGCAGGGCCGTGGTCGACGCACTTGACCCAGAGCTCCGCCTCGAACGTGCTCGGGTCATCGAGGAAGAGCCGGACCACCGTAACCGGCAGCGCCTCCCAGACCGGGGAGAGGCTCGTCGAGGGGAACAGCGCGCGCCGAGCGTCCCGCTGCTGCCTGGTCAACACGGCGGTGGGCGGAGCGAACGGGTCGTCCGGATCATCGGGCGGGTCAAAGGCCGCGCCGGCCAGTCTGGATAGGAACAGCGGCCCGTGGGCATCGGTGTGCCAGAGCTCCGCCAGCTTTGGGCACTCGTGTGCCCGGTGCGCTGCGTGCGTACACACGACTTGGAGCAGCGACCGAGTCATCGACGGCGGGATCGGCAGCCACTGCAGCTCCTCGGCGGGATCCTCGGGATGACGCGCGACCTGCATCTGTCTATCGCTGGTCGCCTGGATGTAGGCCTTCGTGAGGTCGTAGAGTCGTTCGTCGTCCTCACCGAAGTTCGGCCAGAACCGCCGCACCTCACTCTCGTAGGCCCGCTCGGGCCGGCCGTGTCTCACAGCTCCCCCAGGTTGAGGGTGCGGGCCTCCGCGGCGGCGCGGGATGCGGCCTGGGCTTGGGTGTACCGCATCAGCATGTCGGGGCGGGTCCAGCCGGCGACGGCCATCAGGCCGCCCTCGGATCCGCCAGCTGCGAGCCATCGGTGGGCGGCGGTGTGTCGCATCCTGTGCGGGTGGAAGCCGGTTATGCCGGCCGTCTCGGCGCGGTGCTTGAGGGTCTTGTGCAACCCGTCGTAGCTGAAGCCTTTGCCGCGGTCGCCGACCCACAGGTTCACGGTGGCGGCGAGCCTGTGGTGGGCGCGCAGGCGCAGGTAGCGGTCCAGAGCCCGCGCGGTGTGCGGCCCGAACGGGACGACCCGGCCGCGCCCGCCCTTGCCGCGGCGGATCACGGCGGTGCCGGCGGTCAGGTCGAGGTCGGCCACCTGCAGGCCGACGACCTCGCCGGCTCGGGCCCCGGTCTCGAGCATGAGCCGCAGGATCGCCTCGTCGCGGCGGTGCCGCAGCGTCTCGGTCGGGGCGGCGCCCTTCGGCGGGGTGCACGCCTGCAGCAGGGCCCGGAGCTGGTCCTCAGTCAGGGGCTCGATGACGGCGGTGTCGAGCTTGGGCGCGGTCATCCCGAGGAACGGGTCGGTCGGCAGCTCGCCCTCCTCGGTGAGCCAGGCGGTGAACCGGCGCACCGCATGCTGCCGGGCCCGGGCCGTGGCTGGTGCATTGGCGCCGTCGATCAGCTCGGTGACCCAGCCGCGCAGGCTGGCCCGCTCCAGCGGGGCGGCGGCGACGCGCTCGCACCAGCGCAGGTAGAACCGGACCCCGTCCCCGTAGACCTTGACGGTCTGCTCGCTCTTGCGGTCGGCCCGCAGCGACAACAGCCACGAAGGCAGCAGGGCGGTCAGGTTCGGGGGCGGCGGCGCCTTCGGCATGCCGACCAGCGTACGCCGTTATCTGGACTAGGAGCGCTGTGCTGCCCGGGAATGCCGCAGGCTAGGCGCCCGATGGGCACCTGACCTGCGGAAACACGGGACCGCGAGTCAACCCGTCAGTCGAGGTAGTCGCGCAGCACCTGGCTGCGGCTCGGGTGACGCAGCTTGCTCATCGTCTTGGACTCGATCTGGCGGATGCGCTCGCGCGTGACGCCGTAGACCTTGCCGATCTCGTCGAGCGTCTTCGGCTGGCCGTCGGTCAGGCCGAAGCGCATCGAGACGACGCCGGCCTCCCGCTCGGACAGGGTGTCGAGCACCGAGTGCAGCTGCTCCTGCAGGAGCGTGAAGCTGACCGCATCGGCCGGGACGACGGCCTCGGAGTCCTCGATGAGGTCACCGAACTCGCTGTCGCCGTCCTCACCGAGGGGCGTGTGCAGGGAGATGGGCTCGCGGCCGTACTTCTGGACCTCGACGACCTTCTCGGGCGTCATGTCGAGCTCCTTGGCGAGCTCCTCCGGGGTGGGCTCGCGGCCCAGGTCCTGGAGCATCTGACGCTGCACGCGGGCGAGCTTGTTGATGACCTCGACCATGTGCACCGGGATGCGGATGGTGCGCGCCTGGTCGGCCATGGCGCGGGTGATCGCCTGGCGGATCCACCACGTCGCGTAGGTCGAGAACTTGTAGCCCTTGGTGTAGTCGAACTTCTCGACCGCACGGATGAGGCCGAGGTTGCCCTCCTGGATCAGGTCGAGGAAGAGCATGCCGCGGCCGGTGTAGCGCTTGGCCAGCGAGACGACGAGTCGCAGGTTGGCCTCGAGCAGGTGGTTCTTGGCCTTCTTGCCGTCCTGGGCGATCCACCACAGCTCACGCTTGAGCTTCATGTCGATCTTGTCGCCGGAGTTGAGCTTCTCCTCGGCGAACAGGCCGGCCTCGATGCGCTTCGCGAGCTCGACCTCCTGCTCGGCGTTGAGGAGGGCGACCTTGCCGATCTGCTTGAGGTAGTCCTTGACCGGGTCGGCCGTGGCGCCGGCGGTGACGACCTGCTGGGCCGGGGCGTCGTCCTCGTCGTCGTCACGGATGACGAAGCCAGACTCCTCGGTCTCCTCGGTCTTCGCGGCGGCTGCGGGGGTGGCCTCGTCACCGTCCTCGGCGTCGTCGTCCACGTCGACGGGCTCGACGACGACCTCCTCCAGCTCGCCGACCGGTGCGTCCTCGGGCTCGGCGTCGTCACCGGCAACGACGGTGCCGTCGGCCGACGTCGTGGCCTTCTTCGCGGCGGTCTTGCGGGTGGCGGTCTTCTTGGCAGCGGGCTTTGCGGCCGCCTTGGCGACACCGGCGTTCGTGGCAGCCTTCTTGGCCGTGCGGGCCGCGGCCGCCTTGGGGGCGGCGGCCGCCTCGTCGTCGGTGGCTGCGGCGGCACGGGCCGGCGCCGCCTTGGCCGTCGTCTTCTTGGCGGCGGTCTTCGTCGTCGCGGTCGTCGTCCGCGTCGCGGACTTCGTCGCCGCGGCGGTGGTGCTGCGTGCGGTGGCCACAGTGCCTCCCTTGGTCCCTGTTCGGGTCTTCTTCGTCGTGCTGGAGTGCGGCGCGTCGACGACGATCTCGATGTCGTGGGCCTCGAGGGTCGTGAGGACCGGCTTCATCTGCTTCAGGTCGAGTCCTGCATCGACCTGGGCGCGCGCGATCTCCGTCCCGGTGATGGTGCCGCTGCTGCTGCCCTTGACCAGGAGCTGCATGATCGCCTCGTGCTGGAACACCTTCGGCAGGGTCTTGGGAGCTCCAGCGGTTGTTGCCTTAGGCACGGATGCAGTCGCCTTTCGTCACAGGTCTCGTCTGATGGTCGACCCGAATCCGGGCATGCACCATCACAACGAACGAGAATGGGGGTTGGTGCCGGAAGAGCTTGGCCTGTCGGAGTCGATCCCTGTTTCGAGCTCTCGGTGCGCCTCGTGCGATCCGGTACTCGGACATTATAAAACGGCGTACGCCCTCCGAGCGAACGCGCGTCCAACCCGCGTGCCGCGAACGGGCGTCCGGCCCGCACGAACCGGGCCGGACGACGTGCCGGAGAGGGCTCAGTCGCCCTTGACCGCGAGCACCGGGCAGCTCGCGTCGAGCAGGATGCGCTGCGCGTTGGACCCGAGGATCAGCTTGCCGACCGGGCTGCGGCGACGCAGGCCGATGACGATGAAGTCGGCCTTCTCCTCCTCGGCGACGGAGATGAGGTCCTCGGCGGGGTCGTTGCCCCGGACGAGCTGGCGCACCTCGTGCTCCAGGCCCTTCTCCTCGAGGAGCGTCTGCACCCGGGCGAGCTCGCTCTCGAACTGGCTGGCCTCGTTCGCGTCGAAGTCCTTGCCGCCCCGGTGGGAGCTGATGACGACGAGCTTCGCTCCACGCAGGACGCACTCCTCGGCGGCTCGCTTGAGCGCCGCGCGACCTTCCTTGGTGGCGACATAACCAACGACGATGGCCACTTTCCCGGACCTCCTTGGGACGGAAACAACCAGTGCTCGCACCGTACCCGATTACGAGGCGTCCGGCGCGTCCCGCGCGAAGTCTCACCGCGGCGTCGGCGACGCGGACGACGAGCGTGCGACAGCGCCGCCTGTCGGCGAACCGGCCCGGCGCGCAGATGGGTTCAGTCGCGGGGTCGTTCGAGCGCCTCACGGACGATGCGACCCACCTGGTCCTCCTCGATGAGGAAGCCGTCGTGCCCGAACTCCGAGGTGATGTGTGCGCGTCGGGACCCCGGCAGGGCGGCGTGCAGCTCGTCGGAGAGCCGGGGCGGGTAGAGGCGGTCGGTGTCGACAGAGACGATGGTGCACTCGGCGCGGACGCGCTCGAGGGCGGCCTCGAGCCCCCCGCGGTCGCGCCCGACGTCGTGCGAGTTCATCGCCTCGGTCAGCACGACGTAGGAGTTGGCGTCGAAGCGCCGGGCCAGCTTGCCCGCGTGGTGGTCGAGGTAGGACTCGACGGCGAACCGGCCGCGGTCTCCGGCGCGCAGCGGGTCCTCGCCGAGCTGGGCCTCTCGTCCGAAGCGGGTGCCGAGCTCGGTCTCGGTGCGGTATGTGATGTGGGCGATGCGGCGAGCCAGGCCCAGGCCGGTGTCGGGTCGCGCGTGGCCCTCGTAGTAGTCGCCACCCGCGTAGTCGGGGTCGTTGCGGATCGCCAGCAGCTGCGGCTGGCACCAGGCGATCTGGTCGGCGGTCGCGTACGCCGTCGACGCGAGCACGATGCAGCGGTCGACGTCGTCGGGGTGCGTCACGGCCCACTCCACCGCACGCATCCCACCCATCGAGCCGCCGACGACGGCCGCGAGGCGGCGGATGCCGAGCCCGTCGAGGAGGCGTCGCTCGACGGCGACCTGGTCGCGGACCGTGACGTAGGGGAAACGGCTGCCCCAGGGTCGACCGTCGGGCGCGGGGCTCGCGGGGCCGGTGCTGCCCTGGCACCCGCCTAGGACGTTGGACGCGATGACGAACCACCGCTCGGGGTCGACCGGTCCGCCGGGCCCGATGAGGGCGTTCCACCAGCCGGGCGAGGCGTGTCCGTCGCCGGCCTCACCGAGGACGTGGCTGTCGCCGGTCAGTGCGTGCTCGACGAGGATGACGTTGTCGCCGGCCTCGTTGAGCCGGCCCCACGTCTCGTAGGCGATGCGGACGTCGGGCAGCACTCCCCCGCGCTCGAGCTCGATGTCACCGACGTGGGCGAACTGCCGCCGCCCGACCGGGTCGCCGTCACGCCAGGCGCCGTCGGGCCGGCGGGGCTCCGGTGCCGTCGGGTCGACGTGGCTCGTCGCCGCACGGTCCCTCGTCGCCGAGTCGCCGGTCTGGCCGGTGCCAGCGGTCCCGGGCCGCGCACGGCGACGGGTGCTCTGCGTCCGGTGGGTGACGGTCATCGGGGTACTCCTCGGTCCTCGCGCTTGCACGCACCCGGGGACGGGGCGGCCTGGTCTTCACCCGGGGCACCCCACCGCGAAGGAGGGTTGCCGACCAGCGAGCCGGGGCTTGTCGCTGGTACTCATGACCTGCTCCAACCATACGCGAGGCCTCGCGGAGAGGCCGCGCGCCGTTCCACGACATGGACGGACGGCGCCGCCGCCGGAGACGCTCAGGCGCACTCCCGTGGCCGGAGTCCGACGTCGAGGGCGTGCCGCAGCAGCCGCCCCAGCCCGTCCTCGGGCTCCAGCTCGAGCGCACGGTCGACCGCGACCCCGGCGCGCGCACCGTCGCCGCACCACCACGCCATCGAGGCGAAGAGCGCCAGGACGGGAACCGCATGATCCGCCGGCGTGAGTCGGCAGACCTGCTCGAGGCGGGACAGGACGAGCCGTGGCGTCGCAGCCTCGTCCCACTCCTCCCAGCCGCTCGGGTCGGTGCCGTCACCGAGCCACGACTCGGGAGCCGCGTCGGGCGCTGCGGCGAGGCCGGCCCGAAGGTCGAGCGAGCGCGGTTCGTCCCGGTCCACCGACGCCTCGAGCGCCGCGAAGGTCCCGACGGCGTCCAGCTCGTCCAGCACCCGTCGTGCCTCGAAGACGTCGCGCCGCGGCTCGCCATCGTCCTCGTGGTCGTCCTCTTGGTCGTCCTCGTGGTCGTCCTCGTGGTCGTCCTCGTCGCTGTCGTTGTTGTCGTCGCCGGGGTCCTCGTCGTCGGTGTCGTCGTCGTGCCGGTCCGACGACGGCGGCCCGGCAGCCAGCAGCTGCAACAGCGCTCGGAGCGCGTCGGAGTCGCCCTCCTCGAGGTGTTCCTGCACGGGCGTCCCCGACCCCTCCGCGGTGTCGGGGTCGCCCGGCTCCGCGCCCGATCCCGGGGAGCGACCGGGCTCGGCGCCGTCGGGTGTCGGGACGCCGGCCGTCTCGTGGTCGCCCGCGGCCGGGGCGAGCCGGAGGTCAGGACCGAGCAGCACCCCGAGGAGGGCTGCGAGGTCGTCGGACAGGAAGTCGGCCGAGGCCATCCCGGGGCAGAGCCACGCCAGCAGGGCGTCATGGAAGCGCGGGTCACGGAGCGGACCTACGAGGGACGGGAGCCAGTGCTCGACGCCGTACCCCTCGATCTCGCCGTGCAGCACCCCTCCCCAGGCCACGAGGGAGTCGTGGACGAGGAACTGGCGGGCCGTCGGGTCGCCGCCGTCGAGGACCCCGAGCGCCGCGCCGGGTCGGCGCCCCCGTCCTGCCGGTCGACGGCGGCGACCCCGGGCGGGCTTCCGGTCCGTCCGGCTCGCCCGGGCCGGCGTCCTGCTGAGGGAGCCACCGGCTGCCACATAGCGGCGCTGCCAGTCGTCGATCGCGGCGGCAGCGAGGTCGTGCCGGGGCTCCGTGGGGGCGAGCGGCTCGACGAGCCTCGCCAACCCCTCTCGGTCCGCCAGGACGGAGTGCCCGAGCGCCACGTAGCTCGCGACGGCCGGCACGTCCGCCTGCTCCGGGAGGAGCCAGCCCTCCGAGGGGCAGCAGTCGCACCCGACCGAGCGCCAGCGCCCCTCGAGGACCGCGAGTCGCTCCCGGACGACGACCCGGTGGTCCTCGACGCCCGTGGCGAGCGCCTCGAGCAGGGCCAGCGACTCGTCGCGCACCTGCTCGAAACCCACGAGGGCCACCGACGACGGGGAACCCTGGAGCAGGGTCGGCACCGTCTGGGCGGCGGCCTCGGCGGCCAGGGTCTCGTCGACGAGATCGAGCCGCGCGACGAGCCCGAGCCGCTTGCCGTGGAAGCACACCACGACGACACTGCGCTCCGGCTGGAAGCCCAGGTGGAAGGGGATGATGGTCAGCAGCTCGGCCGGCCCGGACAGTGAGATCTTCGGCATGTCCCGAGCCTCGCGGCACGCACCGGGGACCGGCAGACCCCGATCGGCTCCTGTGGACCGAGTGCCTTTCGTGTCAGGGGGTGTGGATCGCGGACCCAGCGGCCGGGTTCACCGCACGCAGCACGGCGCAGCAGTACGCCGTGTCGCCGAGTGCGCTGGGCTCAGCGCTCGAGGCGCTTGCGCACCGACTCGAGGACGTAGTCGGTCGCGGCCTGGCGCGTCCCTTCCGGAAGTCGCGCCCGGTCGTCCCGACCCCGCCCGGGGTCACTGCTGGCGGACCTGCCCCTGACACGCGTGACGCGGCTGACGATGCGGCGGGGTGCAGCAGCCCCGGTGCTGTCACGGTCGCGGCGCAGTCCGTCCTCGGCACCTCCGGCCCACGCCCGGGTCGTCGGATCGCCCGGCACCGTGACCGGCTCACCGTGCACCGTCGTGCGCGACGCCTCGGTCGCCGGATCGCCACCCGGCGCCCCGCTCGCAGAACCACGCCGGGGCCGCGGGCGGTGCAGACCCTGACCGACCTCCCAGGCGATGAAGCGCTCGGTCTCCTCGAAGAATGCCTTGACCGCCCAGGAGATGACGACGGCGTCGTCGGCCGCGCCGATGACCGGCAGGACCGCCTCGGGCAGCAGGTCGACAGGCGAAGCGACGTAGGCGACCGCCCCTGCGACGAGCCCGAGCCGCTTGAGGGTCGTGCCGGCATACGTCCCGTCCACGGTGGCGCGCACCATGCGCGGCACGGCCTGCAGCCGCTCCGGCAGGCTGGGCGCGCCGGGTCGCGTCGAGGCGCGCACGACCGACGCGACGGTCGCGGCCATCTTGATCCGGGATGCGGGCTTCATGCCCGGCCCAACGAACGGGTGCCGCGTGCGATTCCCCGGCCCGGACGGCGATGCGCAACGGTGATCTGCGTGTCCCTCACGGTGAGGCCAGTCCAGCCGGTCGCTCAGCGACCGAAGGTCTCGACGGGAGGAAACTCCTTGGCCGCCTGCTTGCCGATGCGGCCCAGCATGTAGACGTCGACCGCGGCGCCGATGAGGCCTCCGACGACGGGCACGAGGCGCCCGAGCCGGGCGAAGGTCCCCTGCCCGATGCGCCCGAGCAGGCGGAAGCCGACCGCCTTGTTGAGGACCATGAGCGCCGGGGCGGGCAGCCGGTCGAAGGCGACGGACGACAGCTTGCCACCGGCAGCCTGCAGACCGGCCTTCTTGAGGAGGTCGTCGCTGTCGGCGCCGGCGAGGGTCAGCAGGATCGCGGAGCGGATCTCGGGCTGGTCGATGTCGTAGCCGCGCACCTTGGCCGTCGCCGCCGTCATGCGGGTGGCCAGCAGGTAGAACTCGAGCACGTTGGCCGGCAGCGAGAGGGGCATCGTGAAGAAGCCGCCCAGACCGGTGGCGAAGCCGCCGATCGCGCCGAGCTGCCGGTGGTCGCGCACGATGATCCGCAGGGCCTGGTCGCGATCTCCCCGGGCGTGCTTGAGCGCGTTGGCGGCGACCTCGTGGGCCGGGTCGAACGGTCCCTTGCCGTCGATCCCGACGTCGAGGAGACGCTCGACGAGTCGGGTCGCGGCTCCCGAGAGACCTCCCTCGGCCGGCAGGGCAGCCCGCTCGAGCGCGCCGGCGTCCTTCGCCGTGCGCAGCTTCACCGCGGTCGCGTCCGATGCCTCGACGGTCTCGTCCCTGCCGTAACCCAAGATGCCCACCGGCTCCACCCCTTCGTCCGTCGTCCCTGTGTGGCGGCTGTCGATTCGCCGCCGACGACACCGTATGCCGCCCGGGTCGCTCGTGGCACCCTCGTACCCAGTCGAGCCGACCGGGGACCGCGGGAGACGACGTCCCCCCGCTCTCATAGGGTCGCTCCCATGGGTGAGAGGCACGCAGACGGCGCGACGATCCTCGGCGTCCCGCTGGCCGACCTCCGGCGCGACCGCACGTCGGTCAAGTGGGGACGCTACGAGCCCGACGTCATCCCGATGTGGATCGCCGAGATGGACTGCGCGCCGTGCCCCGCGGTCGTGGACGCCGTCAGCGCCGCCGTGGCCCGGGGCGACACGGGCTACGCCCTGACGCAGGAGTATGCCGCCGAGATCGCCGCGTTCGCCGCCGACGAGTGGGGCTGGGGCTTCGACCACGACAGCACGACCCGCGTCGCCGACGTGCTGACCGGCGTGACCCACCTGCTCGGGCTCCTCACCGACCCCGGTGGCCCGGTGGTCGTCAGCCCGCCCGTCTACAACGCCTTCTACGAGGTCATCGAGGCGTGCGGGCGACGGGTCGTCGAGGCGCCGCTCGGTCCGGACCACCGGCTCGACCTCGACCGCCTCGCCGACGTCTTCGCCGAGGTGACCGCTGGAGGCGACCGCGCCGCATACCTGCTCTCCAACCCACACAACCCGACCGGCACGGTGCACACCCCCGACGAGCTGGCGGCCCTCGCCCGAGTCGCCGACGAGCGCGGCGTCCGGGTCGTCTCCGACGAGATCCACGGTCCGCTCGTGCTGCCGACGAGCACCTTCACGCCCTATCTCGCCGTCGCGGGCGCCGAGCGCGGCATCACCGTGACGTCGGCCTCCAAGGCGTGGAACCTCGCAGGGCTCAAGGCCGCGATCATCGTCCCCGGGAACGACGCCGCCGACGACGTGCGCCGCCTCCACCCCTGGGTCACGTTCGGCGCGAGCCACCTGGGCGTCATCGCGCAGACCGCTGCCTTCCGCGACGGGCGCGAGTGGGTGCACCGACTCGTCCGCGAGCTCGACTCCAACCGGCGTCTGCTCGCCGAGCTCGTCGCAGCGCAGCTGCCAGGCGCCCGTCTCGTCGTGCCGGAGGCGACCTATCTCGCGTGGCTCGACCTCTCCGGGCTGGGCCTCGGCGACGACCCCACCGGCGAGGTGCTGCGCCGCGCCCGCGTCGCGCTCTCCCCCGGTCCGATCTTCGGCTCCGGCGGCGCGGGGCACGCGAGGCTCAACTACGCGACCTCCCCCGACATCCTCCGCGAGGCCGTCAAGCGGATGGCGAGTTGCCTTGACTGACAAGTCTTCCGGTCCACCGCTCGTCGCGCTCGTCGTCGGCCCCCGAGGGGCGTATGCCGTCGGGCCGGGTGTCGACGAGGCGTGGCCGCTCGGCGACGTGGTGCACCGGTTCGTCGACACGACGACGCGGCTCGGTCCGCGCTGGGTCGTGTGGTCGGCCGCCTCGACCCTGCGGCTCGTCGTCGGCGCCGGTGTCGACGTCTCCCGCACGTGGGACCTCGCCGAGGCCCACCGCATCGTCCACGGCGGCTGGTGGGCGACGCCCGGTCATGTCGTGGCGGGGTGCCGCGGGCTCGACGAGGCCGACGTGCCCGCGCCACGCGCGCCGCGGCTGAGCGGCTTCGACGGCGACCTCTTCGACGTCGCTGCCGGCGAGGACGTGTCCCTGCTGACCGCGGCCGGCCACCTCCGCGCCGATGCTCTCGCGTGGGCGACCGACGACGCCCGCCTGCGCGAGCTGGCCGTCCTGGCGCTCGACTGCTGCACCGCGCAGCGCGAGGCCCTCGCCCGCCTCGGCGGCGACCACGTCGGTCGGCTCGAACGCACCGTGTGGTCCGAGTCCGCCGCGGCCGTGCTCTGCCTCGAGCTCGAGCGCGACGGGCTCCCCGTCGACCGGCCCGCCGCCGAGGACCTCATCGCGGCGTCCGCCGGGGCGCGACCCGACGACGACGCCGACGCGGCGCGCATCAGGGCAGAGCGCGACGCGGTCGTGCTCCGCCACGCGCCCGGCCGGGAGCGCGCCGACCTGCGCAACCCGGGCCAGGTGCGCGACCTGCTCCTCTCGGTCGGTGTCGACGTGCCCAACACGCGCGCCTGGGTGCTCGAGCCGTACCGGCACACCCATCCCCTCGTCGACGCGCTGCTCCGGTGGCGCAAGGACGAGCGGATCGCGACGACCTACGGCTACCGCTGGCTCGACGACCACGTCGGCGCCGACGACCGGCTCCGTGGCGGCTGGACCGCCTGCGACGGGGCGGCCGGGCGCATGACCGCGCAGAACGGTCTGCACAACCTCCCCGCACCCCTGCGTCCAGCCATCTGCGCGGCACCGGGTCACGTCTTCGTCCGCGCCGACCTCGGCCAGATCGAGCCGCGCGTCCTCGCCGTCGTCAGCGCCGACCGGGCGTTCGCCGAGGCCACCCGCGCCGACGACCTCTACGCACCCGTTGCCGCCAAGCTCGGCGCCGACCGGCCCCGGGCCAAGGTGGCCGTGCTCGCAGCGATGTACGGCCAGCGCTCGGGTGCGGCGGGCGAGGCCCTCAAGGACCTCGAGCGCGCCTACCCCGTGGCCATGAGCCTGCTCGACCGGGCCTACGCGGACGGGGTCGCCCGCCGTCCGGTGCGCACGTGGGGTGGACGGCTCATCCGCTTCGGCGGGGTGCCCCTGCCCGCGCTCGAGCCGGGCGCGCCCGAGCCGTCCGGCAGCGCCGAGTTCTCGGCGACGGGCGCGGACGGAGCGCGGGGCCGCTACGCGCGCAACGCGATCATCCAGGGCTCGGCGGCCGAGCTCTTCAAGGCGTGGGCGGCGACGGTACGCCACGCGGTGCGCCCGCTCGGCGGGCAGATCGTGCTGTGCCTGCACGACGAGCTGCTCGTCCACGTGCCCGAGCAGCACGCCGCGGCCGCGGCGGCCGCCGTCGAAGGCACGCTGACGAGCGCAGCGCGCACGTGGGCCGGCACCGACGAGGTCCGGTTCGTCGCCGACACCTCCATCGTCCGCCGCTGGAGCGAAGCGAAAGCCTGACCCGAGGCAGCCGAGCCGAACACGAGCGAGCGGGGCGCGGCGGGGGGAGCGGCATCGGCGGCGGCCGACGGCATACGGGAGCAGGGGACACGAAGGCGGGCCCGACCAGATGGTCGGACCCGCCTTTCGTCAGAACGCCTCAGGTGCGGTCGTCGCCCTGGTCCTCGTCGGTGACGTCCTTGAGGAACGCCTCGAACTCGGCGCCGATCTCGTCGGCCGTCGGGAGGTCCGAGAGGTCGGTGGCGAGCAGGTTGCGCTGCTGGCGGCCCTCGAGGAACGTGTCGTACTGCTGCTCGAGCGCGTGCACCACAGCGGAGATCTCGTCGGACTCCTCCATCTGCCGGGTGATCTCGGCCCGGTTGAGCCCGGCGGTCGCGGCGAGCTCGCGCAGGTCGAGGTCGAGCCCCGTCGCAGCGCGCACCCGCTCGAGGCCGAGCACGGCGGCGTCGGCGAACTCGCTCTGACCGAGGTAGTGCGGCACGTGGACGGCGAAACCGATGGCGTCGAGCCCTGCCTCGCCGAGGCGCAGCTCGAGCAGCGACGAGAAGCTCGCCGGCACCTGGACCGTGCCGAACGCCGGGTCGTTGCCGGTCACGAGCCGCGGGTTGGTGCCGTGCGCGGTCACGCCGAGCGGTCGGGTGTGCGGGACGGCCATGGGGATGCCGTGGACGCTCACGGTGAGGTCGACGCCGAACGCCTTGACGAGCATCGTGGTCGCCTCGACCATCCGGTTCCACTGGTAGTCGGGCTCGGGGCCGACGAGGAGCAGGAAGGGCACACCCTCCTTGTCGACGACGCGGTGCAGCAGCAGGCTCGGGTCGTCGTAGCTGCTCCAGTGGTCGCGGTCGAAGACCATGACGGGCCGACGGCCGCGGTAGTCCAGCAGCTGGTCGACGTCGAAGGAGGCGATGACGCGCGACTCGTGCGTCTCGAGGATGTGGTCGGCCATGAGTCGCTGGGTGTGGCCGGCGTCGATGAATCCGCCGAGGGCGACCACGAGCACCGACGCCTGCAGCTGCTGGAGCTGGCTCGGTGAGGTGTCGCTCTCGAACTGGAAGAGCTCGGTCGGGTCCTGCACGGGTCTGGCCTTTCGTCGTACGGGGTCCTTCGTGCAACGCTCCGCTGCATCCCATGATTCCCCATGTCCGGGCGCGGCAGGGGTCAGGCGTCCACCTTGGCGATCGCCTTGAGGATGCGCTGCGGCGAGACGCTGTATGCCGTCCCGACGGTCTGCGCGAAGAGCGAGACCCGCAGCTCCTCGATCATCCAGCCGATGTCGACGACGTCGGCGGCGCCGCGCTGGGCGGGCCGCAGCGTGTCGAGCAGGTCGGCGTACCGGCCCTCGACGAGGTCGACCTGCTCGAGCGCCTGGGCGTCGCGGGCCAGGTTGGCCGGCGCCTTGTCGAGGCGATGGGTGATCCCCCGCAGGTAGCGATCGAGGTCAGGCAGACGGCGCAGCCCGGTGTCGGCGACGAAGCCGGGGCGCACCAGCTCTCCCAGTTGGGCCCGGACGTCGGCGAGCATCGGTCGGATGGCCGGGCTGCTCGACCGGTCGAGCTCGGCGAGCCGGTTCGTCAGGGCGAGGTGCTTGGCGAGGATCGGCTCGACGAGCCCGACGACCTGCACGACCTTGGCGGTCGTGTGGGTGCGCACGGCCGACAGGGCCCACTCGAAGTCCTCGCGGGTGCGCACCGTGTGGTCCGACCTGTCGGTGACGGCGTCGTCGCGGATCGCGTCGATGGCCGCGGCGAGGCAGTCGTCGAGCAGGGCCGGGACGCTGCCGTGCGGGTTGTGGCCGAGCGCGAGCTTCTGGGTGTTCGTCAGGCGGGCGAGGATCTGCTTCCACGGCGGCGAGATGCCGAGCAGGAGGAGTCGCCGGACCCCGAGGCGGTGCTCGGCGTCGGCCTCAGCACGCGTCGGGAGCACCCGGAGGTCGACGGTCGAGCCGGTGTCGACGAGGGCCGGGTAGCCGTGGACGCCCTGCGCGCTCTCGAACGACTCGGCCACGCCTGCGTCGGGGAACGACGTGAGGCCCGCGCGCTCGAGTCCGGAGCCGGCGCGGCTGACCTGCCGGCGCAGCTGCGGCGCGGCGGTGTCACGGACCGCCTCGAGGTCCTTGCCGGTGGCGACAGGTCGGCCGTCGGCGCCGTCGACGCTGAAGGTGACCTGCAGGTGCGGCGGGATGCGCTCGACGTCGAAGTCCGCGGGGGTGACGGCGACGCCCGCCCGGCGCCGCAGCACGGTCGCGAGCGTGACGAGGAGCGGTCCCGACGTCGGGTCGAGCTCGGGCAGGACGGCGCGGGCGTGGTCGGGCGCCGGAACGAGGTTGCGGCGGATCCCCTTGGGAAGGCTGCGGATCAGCGCCGTGACGAGCTCCTCGCGGAAGCCCGGGACCTGCCAGTCGAAGCCGTCGGGTGTCACCTGGTTGAGGCGCTCGACCGGGATGTGCACGGTCACGCCGTCCTGTGCCGATCCCGGCTCGAACTGGTAGGTCACCGACAGGACGTTCTCGCCCTGGGTCCAGGTCGTCGGGTGGTCCTCGTCGGCGATGCTGCCCGCGCTCTCGCGCAGGAGCAGCTCCTCGGTGAAGGTCAGCAGGTCCGGCGTCTGACGCCGTGCCTTCTTCCACCACGTGTCGAAGTGACGTCCCGAGACGACGTCGGCGGGAATCCGCTTGTCGTAGAACGCGATCAACGTGCTGTCGTCGACGACGATGTCGCGGCGCCGGGTGCGGGCCTCGAGCTCGCCGAGGCGTTCGACGAGGGCGGCGTTCTCGCGCAGGAAGGCGTGTTCGGTGTGCCAGTCGCCCTCGACGAGGGCGTGCCGGATGAAGAGGTCGCGCGCGAGCTCGGGGTCGATGCGGCCGAGGCCGACGACGCGGCCGACGACGAGCGGCACGCCGTAGAGCGTGACGCGCTCGGTCGCGACGGCCGAGCCACGCTTGCCCGACCACCGTGGCTCGGAGTACTGCCGCTTCACGAGGTGCTCGCCGAGCTGCTCGGCCCACACGGGGTCGATGCGGGCGTTGACGCGCGCCCACAGGCGGCTCGTCTCGACGAGCTCCTCGGCCATGACGAACTGGGGTTGCTTGCGGAAGAGCGCCGACCCGGGACTGATGCCGAAACGCGTGCCACGCGCACCGGCATACTCCCGCTTCTGCTCGTCCCGGACACCGACGTGCGAAAGGAGTCCGGCGAGCAGCGACTGGTGGATCGCGTCGACGTCGAGCTCGCCCTGGGCCACGTCGGTGCTCCCGCGGCTCAGGTCGAGACCGGCCTGCTTGGCGGCCTGCTTGACCTGGCTGTGGAGGTCCTGCCACTCGCGGATGCGCAGGTAGTGGAGGAACTCGGCCTTGCACATCCGCCGGAAGGCGCTGCTGCTCAGCTCGTGCTGACGCTCCTTGAGGTAGGCCCAGAGGTTGAGCCACGTGACGAAGTCGCTCGTCTCGTCGGCGAAGCGCTTGTGCGAGGCGTTCGCGAGCTCCTGCTTGTCCTGCGGCCGCTCGCGCGGGTCCTGGATCGACAGGGCCGCGACGATGACGAGCACCTCGCGCAGGACACCGCGCTGGTCGGCCTCGATGACCATGCGCGCGTGACGCGGGTCGATCGGCAGCGTCGCGATGGTGCGGCCGTATGCCGTCAGGCGGCGTCCCGGACGGCGCCTCCCCCGCGCCGGGGCGGGCTCGTCGTCCTCGGGGGCGAAGGCCTGGAGCTCCTCGAGGAGCCGGACGCCGTCGGTGATCTGGCGGCTGTCCGGCGGGTCCACGAAGGGGAAGCGTGCGATGTCGCCGAGCCCGAGGCTCGTCATCTGGAGGATGACCGAGGCGAGGTTGGTGCGCAGGATCTCGGGGTCGGTGAACTCGGGGCGGCTGTCGTAGTCGTCCTCGGAGTAGAGGCGGATCGCGATGCCGTCGGAGACGCGCCCGCAGCGACCCGACCGCTGGTTGGCCGACGCCTGGCTGACCGGTTCGATGGGCAGGCGCTGGACCTTGGTGCGCTGGCTGTAGCGGCTGATGCGCGCCGTGCCCGTGTCGATGACGTAGCGGATGCCCGGGACGGTGAGCGAGGTCTCGGCGACGTTGGTGGCCAGCACGATCCGGCGGCCGGTGTGCGACGAGAAGACGCGGTGCTGCTCGGCGGCCGAGAGCCGTCCGTAGAGCGGGACGACCTCGGTGACGGGCAGCTTCATGCCGTTGAGCGCGTCGGCGGCGTCGCGGATCTCTCGCTCGCCGGAGAAGAAGACGAGGATGTCGCTGCTCGTGCCTGCGTGCCGCTCGGTCCACAGCTCCTCGACCGCCTCGCAGACGCCGGTCACCATGTCGCGCTCCTCCGCCTCGGGGCGGTCGGGGTCGACGAGCGGGCGGTAGCGGATCTCGACGGGGAAGGTGCGGCCCGAGACCTCGATGATCGGGGCCGGCTCGCCCGTGGCCGGGTCGGCGAAGTGCTCGGCGAAGCGCTGGGGGTCGATGGTGGCCGAGGTGATGATCACCTTGAGGTCGGGGCGCCGAGGCAGCAGCTGCCTGAGGTAGCCGAGGATGAAGTCGATGTTGAGGCTGCGCTCGTGGGCCTCGTCGATGATGATCGTGTCGTAGCGGCGCAGCTCGCGGTCCCGCTGCATCTCGGCGAGCAGGATGCCGTCGGTCATGACCTTGACGAGGGTGTCTCGGCTGCTCTGGTCGGTGAAGCGCACCTGGTAGCCGACAGCGGTGCCGAGATCGACGGCGAGCTCCTCGGAGAGCCGCTCGGCGACGGCGCGCGCCGCGATACGACGCGGTTGGGTGTGCCCGATGACGCCGTCGAGGCCGAGACCGAGCTCGAGGCAGATCTTCGGGATCTGGGTCGTCTTGCCCGACCCCGTCTCACCGGCGATGACGACGACCTGGTGGTCCCGGATCGCCGCCGCGATGTCGTCGCGACGCTCGACGACGGGCAGGTGCTCGGGATAGGTGATGGGCGGAACCGTCGCCGCCCGGGCGGCGCGGCGGGCCTCCCGCTGCTCGGGCGTCAGGGTGCGGACGCCCTGACGTCGCGAAGTCGCGGTGCGGCCGTGGTCGCGCCGGTCACCCTCCGTGGCCCTGGCGCGCTGGGCCGTCCGGTCCGAATGGCCCTTGGCGGCCGCGGGCGTCGAGGGAGTCGAGGAGGCCGGTGGCTCGGTGGAGGCCGAGGAAGCCGAGGAGGCCGAGGAGGCGGGGGCCGAGGGTGTCTGGGCCGGAGGCTGCTGGGCGCCCGCCGGACGTCGACGCCCGCGTCGACGAGGTGGCCGCGAGCGCGCGGGTGCGTTCGCAGGCTCGTCGGACATGCTCGACAGGATAGGCGGGCGGCGGCGGTGGCTCCGAACGGATATCGCTCCCGCGCTCTGTGCTGAGGGTGAAGACCTCGTCGAGGACTCGTGTGGCTCGGGTCGACGGCGCCGTGGACTCGCCTAGCGTGGAGCCATGAGGGGGACGGGCGTGCACGGGGAGGCAGGCAGGACGTCGGCCCGATCCGTCGTGTCCGCCGCAACGCTGGCGTTGACCTTCGTTCTCGTCGCCGGCTGCGCCAGCCCGCCACCCGACACCTCCCTCGACGCGTCCAGGCCGCCGGCCACCACGGCCCAGACCGAGCAGACGCCGACGGCCCTGCCCACCGAGCCTCCGCTCGTGCTGCCGCCCAGCCGGACCGCCGGTGCGTCGACGGGTCCGGTCGACCCGGCGGCGCCGCTCTTCCCTGACGGACCGTGCCAGCCGAGCCAGCTCGACGTCTCGGCGAGCCCGGTCGACCCCGCGCTGGGCTATCGGCAGATGCGGGTGCGGGTCACCAACTCCAGCCGGGTGCCGTGCGTGCTCACCGGGTATGCCGTGGTGTCCGCTCGCGGCCCCTCCGGGACCGTGTTCGCCAACCCTCGCGGTCGCCTGCACGACGCGGAGACCTCGAGTGCGCAGACGGTGCCCCTCGATCCCGGTGACGTCGCCCACCTCGACCTCGGGTGGCGGGGCGACCTCGCCGCCGCCGGCGTCGAGCAGACCGCGTCGATGACGATCGTCGTGAGCGACGGGTCGTCACCGGCGGCCGTGCCGCTGGACCCCACCTCACCCGTCGACATCGTCGACGGCACCGAGATCCGGGTCGGTGGCTGGAGGCCCGGCGCCGACTGACCGCCACCGAGCTGGGGTGACCCCGGCCGTCGATGCCGCGGTGAACGACCGGACGCGGAGCGGCGTCCGCTGAGCCTGCGCCGTCAGCCTCCCGGCTCGGGACCCGGCAGCCGCACGGAACGCGCCGAGGCCGGGGACGGTCAGAGGTGCGACGACTGAGGCACCCGAGGACCTACCGTGGTCCCACCCGTCTGAAGCGAGGCATCGTTGTCCGACCCCGGCCACCCGCGCCCGGCCCTCCCGGACCCCCAGCGGGACCGGCACGTCTCCTTCCCGGGCGACGTGTCCAGCGCTGACCCCGCCACGTCGGGACCGTCCCTGCCCCCGGACGCGTGGGCGCCTCGGTCGTCCGCCCCCGCTCCGGAGTCAGCGACGCCGTCCTCGTGGCAGGCCCCGGTGCCGCCGGTCCTCACCACCCCGCCGGTCCGGCAACCGCCCCGGCGACGACTGCCGGGATGGGCCGCCTTCTTCCTCATCCCGCCCCTGCTCCTCGGTCTCTCGAACCACGACGACGCGACCGAGAGCTACGAGTGCTGGACCTCCGACATCGGAGCGGAACCCGGCATCCCCGACTGCGACAGCACGATGGACGGGACGCTCGACGGCACGACCGACGGGAGCAGTGACGCCCCGGGATCCGTGATCGGCGTCCATGCCCGTGACGTCACCGCCTCGACGGCCTTTGCCCCGTTGCTCGGGGGGACCCCGGACGTGTCCCCGGTGCCGGCGGACGCCACCTCGCTGACCGTCGAGGTGGTGTCGACGCCGAGCTCGCCCAGCGCGGGGCTCGTCGCCGGCGTCGACATCACCTCGGGCGGTGTCGTCCTGGACGGGCACCAGGGGCTCGGGCCGTACGCCGCCAAGGTCACGCTCGACAGCCGGCCGTCCGAGCTGCAGGTCACGGCGACGGTCCTGACCGGGCCGGGCACGATCCAGTGCCGTGTCTACGCCGGCCGACAGCTCGTGGCCGTCGACACGTCGGACCACCAAGTCGTCTGCAGCCCCTCCCTGTGACCGAGGTCAGGGATGGTCGGCCGCACTAGATTGGGCAGCCGCACGCACGAGACGAGGGGACCCCGTGTCTGAGAATCCGCCGTTCGAGCCCGACCCGACCCGCGACACGACGGGAGATGTCGGCCCCGATCCGACCGACCCGCGTGACGGGTCGACGAGTGCCCGCGGTCTCGACCCGGCCGGTTCGGCTGACCCGGCCGATCTGCCCACGGCGACCGGGACGCCTGAGGACGTGACGGCATACGACACGACCTTCGGCCTCGAGCGGCCGCCGGCGACGAGCTGGGTGCCGCAGAAGTTGGGGGCGGACCCCGCACCGATGCCACCGCCTCCTCCCGCACCCGCCTCCCCGCCGATGACCGAGCGGCTGCGCACCGTCACCCTTCCCGGCGCCGCGGGACGCTCGCTCGGCGGGCGTCTCCAGGCCTGGCACGTCGTGGCGATCCTCGTCGGGCTGCTCGTCCCGCTCGGCTTCTGGGCGGCCATGAGCTCCGTCGACGATTTCGACCCGGTCGCCCGACCCGCCGTCAGCGTCACCCGCAACCGTCCCGTCGTGACCCGGACGTTCCCGGTCCCGACGATCACGCCCCTGGTTCCCGGCGCCAGCCCGACCCGGTCGGCCCCCGGCGCGACCGCGAAGGCGACCACCCCGACCCGAGGCGTCATGACCTCTCCCCCCACGCTCATCCCCGTGCCGGCCGTTCCCGTGACGCCCGTTCCCGCGGACGCGCGGACGATCCGCTTCGAGGCGTACGCCGAGAAGGGCGCCCGCATCGAGGTGTCCCTCTCGGACGCGACGCACCAGCGCTACGACTACCCCGCGCAGACCGCGCCCCTCGCCTTCGAGGTGCCGGTCAGACCGGGCGCGACGAGCAACGACTACTTCAGCCTCCGGGTGCGCACGAGCGACCCGACGGGGTCAGGCGTCCGCGGCGCCGTGTCGTGCCGGGCGCTCGTCGACGGGATCGTCGTCACGGCGCAGCAGGGGCAGGGCTATGCCACCTGCTACGTCAGCCCGTACTTCGACATCCAGCGACGCTGACCCGCGGTCGGCGCGCCACCTACCGCGTCGATCGGTCAGATGTCGGCGGCGTCGGCCGAGGCGCGGGCCGCCTTGCGGCGCTTGTTGATCGCGATCCGGGCAGCCATGGCCTTCTCGAAGGCGAGGTGCCAGAACCTGCTGATGACGAGCTCGCGCTCTCCCACCATCTCGACGACGTCGGCGCCGGCGCCGAGCTTGAAGAGGAGCAGGCCGGTGAGGGGGCTCGTGGCACCGAGGGAGGTGTTGAACCCCCTGAAGTCGTAGGACTCGCACCCGGCCGCGGCGGCGTCACGCATCGCCTGCCACTGCAGGGCGTTGGAGGCTCGTGCGTCGCGGTTGCGCTCGGTCGACCCGCCGTAGAGGTAGGAGAACGTGCGACCGAAGCGGATCATCAACGCCGAGGCGAGCACGTCGCCGTCGACGTGGGCCTCGTAGAAGCGCGCCGACACGGGACCGTCACCGTCCGTGCCGTCCGACGCGAACGAGCGCGCCATGACGTCGAAGTACGCCTTGGGTCGGGGCAGGAAGTTGTCTCGGTCGGCCGACTCGACGTAGAGGGCGTGGAAGGTGTCGAGCCCCTCGGGCCCGACCGCGCGCACCTGGACGCCGGCCTTCTCGGCCTTCTTGACGTTGCGGCGCCACTGCTGGTTCATGCCCTTGAGCAGCTCGGCGTCGGAGCGGCCACGCAGGTCGACGATGCAGAGCAGGCGGGGCTGACCCACCGCGACACCGTCGGCGCCGAGCGGGAGCCAGTGGTTGCGGTCGAGCCAGGCCTCGAGGGTGCGGGCCGTCGGGTTGTCGACCGCCGCGGGCAGGGTGGTGAAGCTGAGCAGGCCGTTGTCGACGACCTGCTTCTTGACCGGCTCGCGGTCCCAGACGCGGGAGACGACGGGGTAGCCGAGCCGGAGCGCGAACGCCTTGTTGGCCTTGGCCCAGGCGACGAGCGGGTCGAGCCACGCCGCCGGGTCGGTCGCCACGACGTCCCACGGCAGCCCCGGACCCTCGGGCAGGTAGGCGTAGGACCGGGAGAGGCGCGGGATGGTGCGCGAGAGGACGAGGCCAGCCCCGACGCGGGCCCCCGAGGCGTCGAACCAGCCCAGGTGCGTGCGCCGCCAGCCTGCCTTCGCCCGTCCCCAGGCAGGCGTCTGGAGGAAGCTGCCCCCGACCTCGAGAAGCGTCTCGACGGCCTCGTCGGCGCTGATCTCGCGCACCGTCAGCGGGCCGGCGACAAGGGTCGCCTGCGTCGTCGGCGCAGGGGCAGGGGTCTGCTCGGTCATGGCCGCAACCCTATCGGCGGCGCGTCAGTCCGCCGACCGCGCCACCTCGGCATCGGAGGCGGCGGTGGCCTTGGCCGTGCGACGGATCCACCAGAGGCCGACGAGCGGCAGCACGAGAGGGACGTAGCCGTAGCCTGCGCCGAAGTGTGACCAGACGGTCTTCTCGGGGAAGGCCTCGGGTCGCGCGACGCTCCAGGTCCCGACCACGAGCACGCCCACGAGCTCGACCGTGAGGGCGATGGTCGCGAGGCGTACGGATGCACGGTCGCCGCGGGCCAGACCGATGGTCGCGACGAGGTAGATGAGCGCCGCGAGCGCCGACAGCAGGAACGGGACTGGTGCCCGGTCGAAGTACTCGGTGATCTGCAGGATCGAGCGCCCGGTCGCTGCGAGGGCGAGCAGGCCGTAGACGGCGACGAGCACGCGGCCGAAGCCGTGCCCGGTGTGCGGCCGCTCCGTGTCCGGCTGCTCCGACGAGGCCTCGGGGGTGGGCGCCGGCTCAGACATTGAGGCTCCAGACCTGCTGCAGGCGGGCGACGAGGATCGCCACGACGAGGGCGCCACCGAGGACGACGGCCATGGCCCACTGCGTCTTCTCCTTGACGGCGATGACGATCGTGGCCGGGATGACGAGCAGGACGGTGAAGAGGTAGGCGATGAAGGTGGCCCGCTCGGCGCCGTCGCCGATCGCGGACGCCTTCGTGAGCCCCACGACGAGCTGCACGACGAGCGCGAGCTCGATGACGGCACCGACGATGATGAGCGGGTCGTCGACGAGACGGCCCCGGAGCAGGTGGTGGGCGGCCAGCAGGCCGAGCAGGCCGCTCGCGACGAGCAGCACGACGGTCAGGGGTTGGAGCACGCGAGAAGCCTACGGCGTCGGTCCGTGCTCCCCGACGCGGCATCGAGGGTTGGACCGGACCGTCGACCGGGCCGGCGCGGACGGTAGTTTCGTCCCGAAGCACCACCCCACGTCCCCGGGCGCCCGAGCGTCCACACCGTCCAGGAGGAGCCGTCGTGTCGATCCGCCCCATCGCCGTCGACCGCGCGGCGGGGGTGCTGCTCGGTGAGGCCTGCGGCGACGCCCTCGGCGTGCCGTACGAGATGGCGGCGCCCCCGGTCGGCGAGGCGGTCATGAAGGGTGGTGGCCTCGGGCCGTACGAGCCCGGCGAATGGAGCGATGACACCCAGATGACGCTCTGTGTGGCGCGCATCGCCGCCCAGGGCATCGACCTCACCTCGCCCGAGGGCCTCGACGGCGTCGCCGATGCCTTCACGGCCTGGCTCGACGGCGGCGCCACGGACGTCGGCATCCAGACGCGCTCGGTGCTGACGGAGGCGAAGGAGCTGACCGGACGCTCGCACGAACGCCTGACCCGGGCGAGCGAGGCACTGCACGCCCGCACCGGGCTGACCGCCGGCAACGGCGCGCTGATGCGGACCCCCATCGTCGGCCTGTCGGCCCTCGACGACCGCGACGCGACGGCCCGCGCCGCCCGAGCCATCGCCCTGCTCACCCACGCCGACCCGCTCGCCGGTGACTCGGCGGTGCTGTGGTCGGAGGCGATCCGGGTCGCCGTCACCGAGGGGCGTCTCGACCTCGCGGCCGGTCTCGACCTCGTGAGCGCGCCGCACGTCGGACGCTGGGGCGACTGGATCGAGGCGGCGACCGGCGCCGAGCCGGGGCAGTTCGGCAACAACGGCTTCACCGTGACGGCGCTGCAGGACGCCTGGGCCGCGATCACGACGACCGACCGCGGCGACGGCTCGGCGATGCACCTCCAGCGGGGGCTGCAGGCTGCCGTCCGGGCGGGACACGACACCGACACCGTGGCCGCCATCGCGGGCTCGCTGCTCGGCGCCCGCTACGGGGCGTCGGCGGTGCCGACCCAGTGGCGGCGCATGGTGCACGGGTGGCCGGGGCTGCGCGCCCACGACCTCGTCGAGCTCGCCGTGTCGACCTCGGAAGGCGGACGTCGCGTCGGCGAGTGGCCGTCGGTCGCCTCGATGGGCGACGCGCGGATCCCGACGCTGGGCATCCCGCACCCGATCGACCCCGACATCATGCTGGGCACCATCACTGACCTCGGACGCGTGCCCGAGCTCGACGTGCAGGCGATCGTCTCCCTCTGCGCGCTCGGCCTGGACGACATCCCCGCCGCCGGCATGACGGCACGCGACCACATCGAGTTCTGGATCAACGACGAGGAGCAGGAGGAGAGCAACCCTCACCTCGACTTCGTCCTCGACGACGCCTCGTCGGCGCTGCGACAGTTCCGCGCCGAGGGCAAGCGGGTGCTCGTGCACTGCCGTCAGGGCGTCCAGCGCACCCCGGCGGTGGCGCTGCGGTATGCCGTCGACCTCGGTGTCGCTCCCGAGCTCGCCGAGCGGTCGATCCGGGAGGCCCTGCCGGGCATCCGCGGGGAGGGACGGCTCTGGGACGTCGCCGCCCACGGCGCCTGAACCCGGGCCGGGCTGCGGTCTACAGTGCCGCCATGAGCGAGATCGACCACCGCCGCCTCGGCGTGGACCTCTACAACGCGACATGGGAGCTGCTCGAGCAGACCGACCGGTCGCCGGAGGACGACGACGAGATGCTGGCTCGCGCCCATGCCTCGCTGTACCACTGGGGCAGGTTCGAGGGGGTGCGGCCGGAGAACAGGGGCCGGGGTCACTGGCTCGTCTCCCGCGTGCATGCCGTGCTCGGACAGCCTGATGCCGCTGCCTACCACGCGGGGCGGTACGTCACCATCGCGCGCGGTGGGGCCGGCGAGCGCTGGGACCTCGCGGCCGCCCTCGAGGCGTCCGCGAGGGCGGCCGCGGTCGGCGGCGACTTCGATGCCGCCGAGCGCTTCGAGGCCGAGGCCCGTGAGGTGCTTGCCACGATGGACGACCCGGAGGACCGCGAGGTCGTCGAGAAGGACCTCGCGTCGCTCCCCCGCCGAAACTGACGCCCGGACCGGCGCGGGCCGCTGCGGTCGACGCGGGCCATCACCGAGCGGCGCCGTGCCGGCGAGTCCCGGCTCAGACGGTCTTGGCCTCGTCGACGTAGCGGCACAGCGCGTTGACGGCGCGCAGCTCCTCCGGTGTGTGGACCTCGGCGTCGGTGAGCAGGGGGCTGCCCACGATGACCGCCATCGCCTTGGCGCGGGAGATCGCGACGTTGAGCCGGTGCAGGTCGTAGAGGAACGAGACGCCGCGGGGCGCGAGGGCCGCCGTGGTGCTCGCCATCGAGTAGATGACGACGGCGCCCTGCTGGCCCTGGAACTTGTCGACCGTGCCGACCCGAGCGCCGTCGGGCAGCTCGGCCGCGAGGGTGGCGACGTGCGCGTTGTAGGGCGCGACGACGAGGACGTCGGCAAGACCGATCGGACGCGAGTCGCCGTCCGCCGTGGTCCAGCTGCCGCGGAGCAGGTCGTCGACGAGGGCACGGACGACCCGGCCCTCCTGGCGGCTCGACTGTTCGCACAGCGTGTCGTGCTCGACGGGAACCCAGCGCAGCCCCTCACCCGACAGGGCGCCGGGCGCCTCGACGCGGAGCTGCTCGCGCCCCGGCGCCGACTCGAGCCGGCCCTCGTAGGCGAGCTCCGACACGAACGCCGTCAGGCTCGGGTGCATCCGGTGCGTGCGGTCGAGGAAGACACCGCGCTCGGCAGGGATGACGTCGTGGACGAGCCCGTCGTCACCGGCGCGGAGGTGGTCGAGCGCAGAGACACCGGAGCCGTAGGGATGGACCGCCTTGGTCGGCTGGGTCAGCTGTTGCGGGTCTCCGAGCAGGACGAGCGAGCGCGCGGCCGGGGCCACGGCCACGGCGTTGGCGAGCGAGAACTGGCCGGCCTCGTCGATGACGAGCACGTCGACGGCATCGACCATGTCGTCGCGCGACCACAGCCAGGCGGTGCCCCCGACGAGGGTCGCCTCTCCGCTCGCGAGCGCAGCCGCGATGGCGGCATTGTCGGACGTGTGGCGGATGAGGGCGTTCGGGTCGTCCGGCTCGTCGCCTTCTTCGACGTTGGTGCCGTCCTTGTGCCAGGCAGGACGGGCCACCTCGTCGAGGAGGTTGAGCACGACCGCATGGGACTGCGCGGTGACGCCGACGCGCAGGCCGGCGTCGAGCAGCTCGCGGATCAGCGCCGACCCGGCATACGTCTTGCCGGTGCCGGGGGGCCCCTGGACGGCCAGGATCTCGCCGCGCAAGCCGCGACCGACGCGGACGACGACGTCCTTGGGCGACTCCCCGGCACGGGGCGCGAGCAGGTCGGCGGCCGGGACGACCCGCTCGACGAGCCGCGTCGCGAGGTTGGACCCACCGGCAAGCGCGAGCTCGCCGGTGCGGGCGATGCTCGCCCGGAGCGCCTGGTCCATGACCGGTCCGGGTCCCCCGAGGCCGCGCGGACGTGGCGGCTCCAGCGACTTCTTCATCGACAGCTCGACCCAGCCCTCGACCGGGTCGAGGTCGACGACCTTGCCGACCGGTGCGTGGGTGTCGACGTCGGGGACGTACTTGCCGACCGACACCTTGCAGTCCTGGGGCGGAAAGGTGTAGCGCCAGACCTTGGAGACCTTGACGATCCGCATCTCCTCGGGCTCACCGAGGTCACCGATGGCGGTGCCGTCCTCGACGAGCTCGGCCGTCTCGAGCTCCTTGTAGCGGAAGAAGTCCCACCACTCCGGGCGCTTCTCGCGCCGGTGCCACCCGACGAGTCCGGCGAGGAGCAGGTGGCCGTCGGCGACCAGGCGCTCGGAGAGCGCGATCTCGGCACGCTCCTCGTCGCTGATCTCGCGCAGCGGCTCGGGCACCGGCCGGCCCAGCGTGTGCCCCGCGCGTGCGAGCTCGGCGCGTCGCTCCTCGAGCCACTCGTGCAGCGCCAGCGTCGAGCGGACGTCCTCCTCGTTGTAGCGCCGGATGTCGTCGAGGATCGCCTGGTCGGCCGACCCGTCGTCGCGACCGGCGAGCCAGCGTTCGTATTCGACGACGGACGAGAGACCGTCGGCGACACCCGCGCCGTCGGCGGATCGCGTGTGGCCCCAGTAGAACTCCTCGAGCTTCTTGATGGAGTAGGAGCCCTTGCTGATGCGCACGCCCTGGCGCACGACGGCGTAGAGGTCGACGAAGACCTCGTGGCGCAACAGCTGGTCGAGCTCGGCCTCGCGCGTCGCGTGCTGGCCGACGAGCCTCTTGAGAGCCGTCGTCTCGTAGGGCGCGTAGTGGTAGACGTGGAGGTCGGGGTAGCGCTGCCACCGCTCCGTCAGCCAGTCGACGAGGTCGGTCGTCAGGCGCCCCTCCTCGGCGAAGTCGTGCGCCCAGAACTCGACGAATTCCCCCTGCCGCGTCCAGATGCCCGCGAGGTACTCGCGCCCCGTACCGCCCTCGGCCCACGGGTCGCCCTCGAAGTCGAGGTAGACGTCGCCCTCGTCGGGCTCGGGCAGCATCTGCAGCCCCCGGGCCGGCTCGGGGTCGAGGAGCTCGAACTGCGCCCGCCCGGTCTCGCGCTCGGCGAGCTGGAGCCTGGCCTGCTGGAGCAACCGACGCCGGGTCGCGATGGACAGGGCCGGGGCCAGCCGCTCCTCGCTGGACTCGGCCAGCGAACGAAGCGTCGGGATGCCGAGGTCGATGAGCGCGGCGCGGTGGTCGGCGCGCATGCCCGCGACCTGGATGAGGTCGTCGCGGTCGAGCCACTCCTGCGCACACCGCTCCTTCCACCGGCACTGACCGCAGTGCTGGACGCGCGCGGACTCCGTCTCTCGCGGGTTGGCGATGGCGTCGAGCAGCTCGGCGCGCCGACGGCGGGCGTAGGGGGCCACGTCGACGAGCCGCCACGGGTGCGACTCGGTGTCGCCGGTGACGACGGTCAGCCACTGCGGCGGGACGCCCTGGAGCAGCTCGAGCCGGGCGGCATACGTCGCCATCTGGAGCAGCGCTGGGACCTTGAGCCGCCGCGCCAGCTTGGTGTCGGCGATGTCGTAGCGCCACGGGCCGAGGTCGCTCGGCTCGTCGACGCGCAGCAGGAAGTCGGCGAGCCCCACCCAGTGCCCGTCGAAGAACGTCGCCTGGTAGATGACGTCGACACCCCGGCGCATGGCGTCGAGCGTCGCCGCCTCGGCCTCGACACCCCGCACCCCCAGGGCCGCGATGTCCTCGACGACGCGCCCCTCGGCGACGAGACGCTCGAGATAGGCGCGCTCGTGCTCGAGCCCCTTGGCGAAGACGAGGTTGAGCGAGTCGTCGGCGCCGCTCGCCCTGCTGCTCGTCCCGGCACTCGTCCCAAGGCCGGCGTCGAGAGCCTCGAGGTCGAGCGTCGTGATGTGCGCACAGGCCACGTGCTTCGTCAGGTCCGTGGGGCTCAGGACGAGGTGACCGTCGATGCGCTGCATGGCGCCGAGTATGCCGTCCGGCACCGACACCCTCGACACCCCGCGAATCAGTTTGCCCGGAACGCGCCGGAACGGCTCGAACGGGGATAGGTTGCATCCGGCGTGGCAGGCAAGTTCGGGGGCGAGCGTCCCTGCGCACGCGGTGCGCAGGCGCATCGCGGGCGAATGGAGCCACGCAAGGAGGATCCGTTGTCCGACAACACTCGGGGACCATGGCGCTCGCGCCGTGGCGTGATGAGCTCGGTGAGTGCAGGAGCCATCGCGGCCCTGGCCGCCACCACCCTCGGGGCCACGCCGGTGTCGGCGAGCCCTGACCCGTCCGTCAAGCACCGCAGCAACGCCTCGGTTCCCGATGGTGTCACGAGCGCCGGCTCCCTCGGCCTCGGCACGCAGCGCGTGGCCGCGGGCGACAAGGTGGACGCCGGCCTGCGCAAGGCCACCGGCCCCGTCGACGTCATGATCGAGCTCGACGCCGCACCCGCGACGACGGCGTTCGGTCAGGCCCGCGGGCGCGGCCTCGCTGCCGCCAAGAGCGCGGCGCGCACCCAGACCTCGGCGGTCAAGGCAGCCCAGAAGGGCGTCGAGTCCCGTTTCGCCGCCACGGCGACGAAGGCACGGACGCTCTACAAGGTGCACGCGGCATACGCCGGCATCGCGGTTCGCACGGACGCCGCGAAGCTCACCGCCCTCGCGGGCATCCCCGGCGTCAAGGCGATCCACCGACTGACGCCCAAGGCACCGACCAACTCCTCCTCCGTGCCGCTCATCGGCGCGCCGAAGGTGTGGAAGGCGCTGTCGCAGACGGGCAAGGGCGTCCGCGTCGGCATCATCGACACCGGCATCGACTACACCCACGCCGACTTCGACGGCCCCGGCACGGTCGACGCATTCACCGCGGCCAGCGCCTCCAACACCTTCACGCCGACCGCCAAGGTCGTCGGCGGCTACGACTTCGCGGGCGACGCCTACAACGCCGACCCGACCTCGGACAGCTACGACCCGAACCCGCAGCCCGACCCCAACCCGCTCGACTGCAACGGCCACGGCTCGCACGTCGCGGGCACGACCGCCGGTCTCGGCGTCTCGTCCGACGGCACGACGTGGTCCGGTGGCTACGCGTCGGACATCGACCCGGCCAGCCTCGACATCGGCCCCGGCGTCGCCCCCGAGGCGAGCCTCTACGCCCTCAAGGTCTTCGGCTGCGACGGCTCGACCAACGTCGTCGGGGAGGCGCTCGACTGGGCGGCTGACCCGAACGGCGACGGCGACCTGTCCGACCGCCTCGACGTCGTCAACATGTCGCTCGGCAGCTCCTACGGCTCGCCTCAGGACCCCGACGCCGTCGCCGCGAACAACCTCGCCGCGCTCGGCACCGTCGTCGTCGCCTCCATGGGCAACTCCGGCGACGTCTACGAGGTCGGCGGCTCCCCGGGCAACGCGCCGCGCGTGCTCGCGGTCGCCGCGTCCGACGACGGCAACGACGTCGTCGACGGCCTCAAGGTCGACTCCCCCGCCGGCATCGAGCCGGCCGACACGGTCGACGGCACCCAGGACAACGTCTTCGCCGCTCTCAAGTCGGTCGCCTACGACTGGACCGCCGAGCCCGGCGTCACGAACGTCCCGGTCGTCACCGTCGGTGACTGGTCGCAAGACCCCAACGCCGGCAACAACACCGACGGCTGCTCGCCCTACTCCTTGGCAGACCAGGCCAAGGTGACCGGCAAGGTCGTCCTGCAGATGTGGCTCGACGGCACCGGTCGTCGCTGCGGCTCGGCCGCGCGCGCCCAGCTCGCGCAGGACGCGGGCGCCGTCGGCGTCATCTACGGCAGCGACGTCAACGCCTTCTCGGCCGGTGTCACCGGCGACGCCGACATCCCCGCGATGCTCACCGTCAACCAGGCGACCGTGGCCATCAAGGCGCAGCTCGACGCGTCCAACGAGGTCCGCGTCACGATGACGAACGACCTCCGCAACGGCGTCTCCATCCGCAACCCCAAGGCGATCGACCAGCTCGCCGGCTTCTCGTCGCGTGGCGTCGGGGTGGCCGGTGGCGTCAAGCCCGACGTCGCGGCTCCTGGTGTCACGACCTTCTCCGCGGCCGTTGGCACGGGCAACGAGGGCATCGCCGAGAGCGGCACCTCGATGGCGTCGCCGCACGTGGCCGGTGAGGCGGCGCTCGTGCGCGGCTCGCACCCGACGTGGACGGTCGAGGAGGTCAAGGCCTCGATCATGAACACCGCGACCCAGGACGTCTTCGTCGGTCCCGACCACACGGGCGACGTCTACGGTCCCGAGCGGGTGGGCGCCGGTCGCGTCGTCGCCGACGCGGCCGTCGGCACGAGCACGCTCGCGTACGTCACCGACGACAAGGGCGCCGTGAGCGTCTCGTTCGGTCCCGTCGCGGTGACCGCCCCGACGCAGACCCTGACGAAGACGGTGCGCATCGTCAACAAGCGCCCGGTCACGTCGGCGGCCTACGTCCTGTCCTACGACGCCGCCCACCCGACGCCGGGTGTGACGTACTCCTTCAGCCCGTCGCAGGTCCGCGTCCCGGGCAACGGCTCGGTCGACGTCTTGGTCACGGCGACCTTCACGCGTTCGGCGCTGCGGGCCGTCGCCGACCCGACGACCGTGGCCGACCCGCTCGAGATCGGCATCCAGCGCAGCTACCGCGCCGACGCGAGCGGCCGCATGCTGCTCGAGCCGGTCCAGGGCACGTCCGGTGGCACGCTGCGCGTGCCGGTCTGGTCCGCTCCGCGCGCGGCATCGACGATGTCGTCGCCCTCGAGCACGACGGTGACCAAGCAGTCCGGCCTCCCGGCCGGCATCGCCACCTCGATGCTGCCGCTCACGGGCACCGGCATCGACCAGGGCACCGACACCACGTCGTACGTCTCGACGGTCTCGACGTTCGAGCTGCAGGGCACGAGCCCGCGCCGCGCTGACTGCTCGTCGACCCGCGTCGTCGACTGCAACGCGACCGCCGACGACCGCGGGGCCGACCTGCGCTACGTCGGTGCGGCCACCGACGCACCCGTGTTCGGCCTCGCCACGTCGATGCTGACCTTCGGCATCAACACCCACGGCCCGTGGCGCACGCCGGCCACGTCCACGGAGTTCGACGTCTTCCTCGACACGAACGCCGACGGCACGGCCGACGCCGCGGTCTACAACACGCGGCTGTCGACGACCGACGACTACGACTACTTCGTGGCCGAGCTCGTCGACCTGCGGCCGGGTGCCGGCTTCGGTGACGTGCTCGACCAGGAGCTCGTCAACGGGGTCGACGGGTCGTTCGACACGAACGTCTTCAACAGCGACTCGCTCGTCATGCCCGTCTCGGTCGAGGTCCTCCAGAACGCCGGCCTCGTGACGGGTGCCGCGCCGAAGGTCCGCTACTGGGTCAGCTCGCTCGCCCAGGGCTCCGCCGTCGACGCCGTCGGCTCGGCCGCCAAGCCGATGACGATCAGCCTCGCGTCCCCCGGCCTGTCGGCCTACGGGGACTTCGGCACCCTCCTCAACAGCGACCTCCCCGGCGAGAAGCTCGAGGTCCGACGTGACGAGGCCTCCGCCGCTGTCGACAAGCCGCAGGGTCTGCTCCTGCTGCACCACCTCAACACCGACGGCTCCCGGGCCAAGGTCGTCACGGTGCGCACGACGTCGACCACGAAGCTGACGGCCAGCCCGTCCAGCTACACGTATGGCGGGCACTCGACGCTCACGGCGACCGTGTCCCCGTCCACCGCGACGGGCACCGTCACGTTCATCCTGAGCGGCAAGGTCGTGCGCACGGTGTCGCTCAGCGGCGGCAAGGCGGTCCTGCCACTCAGCAGCAGCCTCGGCCGCGGCGCCCACGCGTTCACCGCGCGCTACAACGGTGACGCGAAGCTCGCCGGCAGCACGTCGGCGTCCGCCGTCGTCACCGTCAAGGGGCTGTCGAGCCGCACGAGCCTCTCGTCGAGCAGCAGCGCCTACCGCTACGGCGGACGGCCGGTGCTCACTGCGACCCTCTCGCCGAGCTCGGCCACGGGCACCGTCACCTTCCGTGACGGCTCGCGCGTGCTCGGCACCTCGACGGTGAGCAAGGGCAAGGCCACGCTGTGGGCGCCCGTCCTCTCGCGCGGGACGCACTCCGTCAAGGCGACGTACAACGGCTCTGGCGCCTACGTCCCCTCGACGTCCACGGCGGTCACCCTGCGCGTGAGCTGAGCGGTCACCGCGCACCATCCCGACGACGTATGCCGTCCGGCCGCCTCGGCCGGGCGGCATACGCCTGTCCCCGCGACCGTGGGTCGGTCCGCCCGGGTCTGCCGCACGCAGCAGGAAGGCGGCCCTCCGAGGAGGACCGCCTTGCTGCTCGGGCCCGAGGGCCCGTGCTGGTGGCCGGGTCAGGGACGCGGCCACCGACCCGACTCACCGCAGGAGGCCGTTACCGACGTGGCGGCCCCACCACTTGCCAAGGCCCCAGGTGTCCCCGGCGAGCGTCGTGGCGAGAACCGCGACGCCCAGTGCCTCGATCCAGTGGCTGTCGATGAGCGGGTTCGTGTAGACGCCGGTGGTGCCGAGGGGGAACTCGGCGAGGTACATCAGCGCCAGGAGGAGTGCAGCGGTCCAGGCGGCGATCTTGAGGCCGGCGCCGGCGAGGAGAGCGATGCCGATGCCGAGGAGGCCGGCCATGAACAGCCAGTCGGCCCACGGGCCGGCGATGTTCTTGAAGAAGGAGGCGAACGGGCCCTCGGCGTGCTTCATGAAGCCCTGGGCGGGCGTGCCGCCGTGGATCCAGGCCTTGGCCGACGGGGTCATGTAGCCGAGCCCGAACAGCTTGTCCATGAAGGGCCAGAGGAAGGTGAAGCCGAGCACGATGCGCAGACCAGCGAGGAACTTACGGGCAACGGCCGAGCGGACCACCTCCTCCTGGAAGGTGACGACGCCCTTGGTGGGGTCGTGCGTGGTGACCGGCGCACTACCTTCGGTGTGCGTGTCGCGCGGGATGGTGCCCATGGAACTCAACTCCAGAACTCGGTGTGTGTTCCGGCAGCTTCTCTGTCGGTACTACACAGCGTAGTAGTGGCTGGTCCACAACGCTCCCCCATCGGGGTGTGATCTGCCGGACACCGGGGCGCCCGGGCTCCGGACAGCGCGGCGATCAGCTCCGAGAGCCGACGCTCCGCCGCCTCAGCGGCGCGAGCGGATGAGGGTGGGGACCTCGAGCTCCCCTGGGGCGTCAGCGAGCTCGCGCACCAGCTCAGCGAGCGCGTCGAGCGAACGGCACACGGCGGCATACGACCCGTCGAGACGGATCGGACGGCAGAGGATCCGGGTGCCGGCGTTGCGGATGACGATCTCCGACTCCGGCGCACGGTCGCTGTTGCAGTGGATGAGCAGGCCCGTCGGCAGGCCCATCGCCGTCGTGTAGGCGACGAGCTCGAGGTAGTCGCGCGAGGCCATGTAGCCGTCGGCGCCCATCGAGTACTTCGCGTCGCCCACGAGGACGACCTCGCTGCCGCGGCGCACGACGAGGTCGGGGGCCATCGTGACGGCCCGGCCCTCGTCGAGCCAGACGTCCTCGTCGCGCTCGATGCGCATCTGCGGGGCGAGGCGCAGGTCCAGCTCCTGGGCGATCCAGCGCTGGAAGAGGTCGTCCATGTCGACCATGAGGCTGTTGGCCTGCTGGTCACCGGCTTCGTGGCTCAGCGACATCGCTTGCAGGACAAGGCGACTGAGCCGCATCGCGTCCTCGTAGTGCTCGTTGAGCCGCGTGATGGGCAGCGGTGCCGCGTGCCTCGTCGCCGGGGTGTCCGCGACGCCGTCGAAGCGGCCGAGGACGCGCAGGGCCTCTCGGCGGACGTGCGGCGCGAGCTGGGGCCACGACAGCATCGCCTGCAGGGTGCAGCGGAAGAGCTGGTTCTCGACGATGTCGGCCGTGAAGTCGTCGAAGCGGCACTGCGGCTCGGCAGCGCTCCACGGCCGGCGCGCGAACTCCTCGACGAGCAGCCGCCCCCGGATGGTCCGCATCCGCTCCTCGCGCGGGACGTAGCCGTGCACGAGACCGCGCATCGTCGACGAGTCGATGAGCCGGATCGCGAAGTACGCGACGCCGTCGATGAGCTCGTCGGTGTCGCTCCACGTCACGTGCTCGTGGTCGAACGCGTCGGGCGAGACGCCCGCGCCGAGCATCGCGAAGAAGTTCGTGACCGACACCTTCGGCGTGACGCGGACGACGAGGCCGGGCACGGCGAGCGCGCCGACCCAGCTCGTCGCACCGATCGTGACGACGTCGGGGTCGGCGGTCGCGTGGATGACGAGCCGCTCGCCCGCTGCCGCGACGAGAGCCGCTCGGGTCTCCCGGGACAGCCGGACCGGACCCGAGCGTCCGTGCTCGGGGATCGGGGCCAGCTCGATGGTCATCGGAGGATCGACTCCACGGTCACGGCCTCGTCAGGTCGAACTGGCCGTAGCGGGCTCGGACGTTCTCCCAGCGGAACTGAGCCAGCTCGTGCTCGCGCCCGTAGAGCTGGTCCTCGATGAACGGGTAGACGTTGTAGTCCCAGATGCGGCGCAGAGTGGCCTCGTCGCCGTCGAGACCCGGGCGCATGAAGTAGCTGTGGCCGATCTGCAGGTGCGGGCCGCGCAGCGCCCGGCGCAGGTCCTCGTTGACGCGGTCGACGAGCTCGGCCACCCACACGGGCCCGTCGTGGACCTCGAGCCACCGGCGCAGCAGGCCTTCCATCGGCCCGTCGTGCGGCATGAACGGGACGAAGTCGAAGCGCCTGCGCAGGGCCGCGTCGACGAGCGCGATGGAGCGGTCGGCGGTGTTCATCGTGCCGATGAAGTAGAGGTTGGGCGGCAGCTCGAAGCCCTCGTCGGGCCGGTAGCTCGTCTTGACCGAGTGCGAGCGGTACTCGAGCAGGAACAGGAGCTCACCGAAGACGCGTGGGAGGTTCGCACGGTTGATCTCGTCGATGATCATGATGTGCGGTGTCAGCGGATCCGCCTCGGCCGCCTCCGCGAGGAGGGCGAGCGGGCCCTTGCGCAGCTCGTAGACCATCTGGCCCTGGTGGTCGATCTGCGGCCGGAAGCCCTCGAAGAAGTCCTCGTAGCTGCTGCTCGGGTGGAACTGGACGATGTCGCGCTTGGCCGGGTCGGGCTGCAGCGCCTGCGCGAACCGCTGGGCGAGGTAGGTCTTGCCGGTGCCGGGAGGGCCGTAGAAGATGACCTGCTTCTTCTCCTCGAGCAGGCCCTGGATCTCGCGGAGGAAGTCCTCCTCGATGAGCAGCTCCGCGGCGGCCTCGCCGAGGGCGTCGTGGTCGGGCATGAGCGCCTTGTCTGAGCGGCGCATGAGCCAGTACGCGAGCTGCGCCTGGCCCCACGGGTCGTCCGGCAGCAGCGGGTCGAGCGTCTGCTTGAGCAGGGCGTTGGTCTCGACGTGCGTGCGGCCGCGGGACTTGCCCTCGGTCCAGCGTGCCGGCCCGCCGAGGCGGCCGAGCATCGCGATCTTGCCGGAGTCCCCGCCGAGGGCGAAGAGCGGCAGCCAGTGCTCGGGGTGCGCGATGGCGAAGAGCTTGAGCACGACGCTCTCGCCGAAGCCCTGGACCGGGACGTCGTCGGAGCCGAGCACGCGGTTGATCCGCTCCTCGTCGCGCCCCTCGCCCCAGAGCAGGTCGCGCACCATGACGCGCAGCTCGTCGATGCCGGCGGCGTCGAGGGCGTTGATGCTGCTGATGAGGACGGACTGCGCGCCGATGTCGCCGTAACCGCGCGTCGACACGATCCGCTTGAAGGTGGGCAGGTCGAAGGCCTCGAGGCCCTCCCGCGACAGGCAGGCGACGAAGACGCGGCGCTGCTCCTGGTGCCAGGCGTCGCGCTCGCTGGGGTAGGGCCGCTCGGCCTTGAAGATCTCGACCTCGCTGTCGAGGTCGACCATGGAGGCGAGCTCGAGGCTGGGGTCGTCGAGGGGCCCGCGCTGGCTGGAGGTCATGAAGCGCAGCAGCGGCGTCAGGGCCCGCGCGGTCGCGATGACGTCGTCGGCGAAGTCGGCGCGTCCGACGGCCTCGTCGCCCTTCCACCAGCGGCCGACGAAGGCCTCGCCGCCGGGGTACTCGCGCCCGGCGGGCTCGAGCCGGTCGGTGCGGCCGTCCTCGTGCACGCGCAGGAAGCTGAGGCCGCGCGGGAGGTGCTCCTGGACGATGGTGCCGACCTCGCGGTGCTGCTGGTCGCTCTCGCCCTCCCAGCCGCCGTGCAGTCCGAACGCGACGCCCGACGGGGTGACCCACAGGCGGAAGCCGGGAGCGCCGGCGCCGCCGACGAGGATCCACGCGGCGTACAGGTCGGAGCGGTAGGCGGCGTCCTCACCCGTGTGCTGCTGGAGGGCGAGCGTCGGGGCCTCGAGGTAGAGGCCCGTCTCGGTGGAGAGGCGGTCGATGAGGCTGTCGCTGATGTGGTCGGCCTCGCCGCGCAGCTGGCGTGCGAGATCGGCCGCGCGGTCCTCTCGCCGGCCGTCGCCGTAGCCGGTCGACGGGCGGAAGTCCGCCGCGATCTCGGCCGCCTCGACGCACACGTCCAGCACCTTGGGCGCGATCCCGACGAACGCCTCGGTCTCCTTGAGGTACCAGAGGATGCGGGCGGCATACTTCGGGTCCTCGGGGCGCAGGGCCGCGCAGAGGTCGGCGAAGGCGACGTAGCGCTCCGCGTGGCTCAGGCCGCGCTCGAGCCAGCCGAGCCGCTGGAGCATGTGCGGGGCGTTCTCCCACATGAGCGGCCACTCGCCGCCGTCGTCGGTGGACCAGAAGAGCGAGAGCACGTATGCCGTGTGGCCGGGTCCGGGGGCGCGCTGGCCGCGCGAGCCACCGCGGGCGAGGAAGGCCTCCATGGCCTGGAGCTTGTCGCCGGCGTCCTGCGGGGAGGCCGGGGTCTGGAGGGTGAGCTTGAGCAGGCCGACGACCTCGGCGTACTCCTCCTCGGAGCGGCGCATGAGCGAGGCGAGCCACGGGCCGCCGATGGGGCCGAAGCCGACGTAGGGACCGTCCTTGCGGGTCCACTGGTTCATCGCCTCCTTGAAGGCGACGAGGTCGCTGGAGGCCACGAGGTCGGCGAGGATCTCGCGCAGCTCGCCGTTGCGGGCGGCCCGCTCGGAGTCGAGCTCGGCGAAGAGGGCCTGGGCGTCCTTGTCCGCCTCGGCGGCCCGCTCGATGAGGGCGTACTTGGCGCGCCAACGCTTGACGTCGACGGTGTCAGTGCGAGACATGGGGCTCCCTTGCACGCCCACTTCTAGGGCGCATAGCTACTGCGCGCGTGGAGGTGCGCACAGGACCGCGAAAAGGTTACCTGCCGGTCGCCCATGCTCCGAACTCGTGGGTGTGTCGCCGGTGAGACCCCAGTAATCGCAGCGTCGAACGGCCCCTGACGGCAGCGAATCGCCACCATTGTCACCCGAGCATCCCGGCTCGGTGCACCCGGGGTGCCTGTGGATGACGGACGGGGCTCGGCGTGCGGGTGCGGCACGATCGTCGTAGGTTGCCGTCGTGGAACAAAGGGTGCACAACGCACCTCAGACGACGCAACCGCACGATGATCGACGATCGACAGGGGATGCCGATGACCGCCGCCGCACGCCCGCACCGGCACCGCACGCTCCTTGCGTATGCCGTCGCCCCCGTCGCGCTCGCGGCGCTGGGTGCGTGCACGGGCAGCGACCCCGGTCCTGCGGTGACGACTCCCCCGTCGACCTCGGCCGTCACGAGCTCCTCTGCTCCCACGACCACCACAACCTCGGCCACCCCGAGCCCCACCGCAACGGTCGACCCCATCATCGCCAAGATCCCCGCCGCCGCCCGACCCGAGACCATCGAGGGCGCGGCCGCCTACACGAAGTTCTACTTCACTCAGCTAAATAGGGCATTCAAGACCAGTGACCCGTCAGTCTTGAATGACCTCTCCAGTGACGCTTGCAAGATGTGCGCGGCTCTGAGCAACGGTGTGGCCGATCTCAAGAAGGCAGGCCACCACTATGGCGGCGACCTCACGAAGCTCAATTACGCATCCACCACTGAGTTCTCCTCGAGGACGCGCCAGGTCCTAGTCGACCTCAACCAGAGGGCCGTGCCGGTTCTCGACGAGTCCGGCCGCACAGTCGACACCACCCGCTCAGCAAAGTTGGCCTTCGTCGCAACTGTCGACTTCGATAAGCGCTGGATCATCACGCGCCTCCAGAAAGCCTCGTCATGAAGTCTCGAGCGCCGTGGAGCGCATGCTTCGCTGGCGCTGTCCTCGCCTTCACGTCGTCTCTCTCGGCTAGCGCCGCTGATGGGAGCTGCGACCAACTAGATGTCTGTGAGGTCGATGACACGGCAGTCGTAACCGGTCTGCTGTCAAGAGAACAGGTGCTGGCGCTTGAGAAGTTCCCAGGAGACAAGGGCGGCTCCATTGTTGACAGGCCCAGTACCGCCCCTGTTTACGAGTACGTCTCGCTCAATGACTGCCCGCAGGCAAAGCCGGACTCTCTAACCGAGCAAGTCTCGTGCGCTCACGCGCTGCGCGACTGCCCTGAAGGCGAGCTCGGTCCCCTACTTCGGATCTGGCGCCGCACCATGACGGCCGGCGAGGTGACCGAGCCCTGGCGCACGCGTGGCCTCACCTGCGCGTCCGACGTCGCACCCGGGGCGCGGCCGACGTTGACGATGGCTGACCTCAAGGCGGCGTTCATGAGGACGCCTTGGTCGAAGCCGCAGATCTCCAGCCAGCCGGCCGGCAACACGACACTCGTCAACCTCCGCACCTTCTACAAGGTCAACTGGACGTCGCACGGCTTCCAGCCCGGCGAGGTCGACCGGTCGGTCCTGCGGGGCATCCCGGTCCAGATTCGTCCGAAGCTGGTCGGGTTCACCTACGTGTTCGGCGACGGCTCGAGCACGGGCCCCACCACCTCGACCGGAGGTGTCTACCCGGACGGCGACGTCACGCACGTCTACCGCGCCAAGGGCGAGTACCCCGTTCGCGTCGACACCACCTTCGGGGCCGACTTCAGCCTCGACGGGTCGACGTGGGACGAGATCCCTTCAACCGTGACCGTGCCCGGCCCCTCCACCACGGTGACGGTGCGTGAGGCGAAGGGTGTGCTCGTCAACCACTGACGTCGCGCCGAGCCGTCATGACCTGGTGGTGTGTGCAGCGAGCGTTGCCGGGGCACCGTCCAGTGCACACGGGGTCCTGTGACGAGCGCGAGCCGGGTCAGGGCTTCTCCTCCGGGGGGACGGAGTCATCCGGCTCGTCAAAGGTGAGCTCGCCCTGCGTCGGCAGTGCTCCCGGTCCAGCGACCCCGGCCACGTCGCCGCTCGGGGTGGCGTCGGCGACGGGGACGATGTTGGTCGCCCGCGCCACCGACACGTCCGCGTCGAGGTCGTCCTCCTGGCTCGGCTCGACATCAGGCACCTCGTCCGCCCACGAACCTGCGTCATCCTCCTCGACTTCCTCCTCGAGGGCCGCAACAGCCTCGGGCTCACCCACGCCTGCCAGGTCACCGTTCGGGGTCGCGTCGACGACCGGTGCGACGGCAGAGGCCGCGCCATCGTTCGGGGTCGCGTCGACGACCGGTGCAACGGCAGAGGCCGCGCCATCGTTCGGGGTCGCGTCGACGACCGGTGCAACGGCAGAGGCCGCGCCATCGTTCGGAGTCGCTTCTGCGACGGGCGCGTCGTCGGCGTCGTCCTCCGAGGCCCTCGACAGCAGCGCGTCCTCGTCCTCGGCATTGCGATCCCACGACTCCGCCGCGCTCCGAGACTCCGAGAGCGGCGTGTGAGGCCCTCCGAATCCAGCCGCGTCGACGTCGACCTCGTCGTGCGACCTCTGCGACGTTCCGGCGGGCTCGGTGGCCAGGACTCCCGCGCCGGCCGCGGCGGCGAGGTCGGCCCCTCCGGCGACGCCCGCGGCTCCTGCCACGGGCTCGCTCGGGGAGACCACCGGGGTGGGCTCGGGCGCCGACAGCTCTGCGGCGGCGCCAGCACCCTCCTGCACCGTGCGGCTCGCGTGCTTGACGGTGAGGAACCACGTGATCGCAGCGCCGAGGACGAACGCCAGCATCAGGAGCAGCCACTTCATCGCGCGCCCTCCCAACCGCCCGAGCCGCCGAGATCCGCGAACGCCTCGTCCGCGGACCGCGCCGGCACGAGCCGACCGGCCACCGCGATGGCGACGAGCGAGCCCACGACGAACCCGACGATGCTCCACAGGAAACCGCTCCAGAAGCCGCTGTCGGTGCGACCGAGGAAGCCGAGCAGCACGGTCACGACGACGAGGGCCGTCCACCACGCGCCACCGACCCCGGTCCGGTACGAACGGGTCACGGTCTTCCCACTGCTGTGGGCCTGCTGGGACATCGGTCCTCCACGGGTTGCGTCGCGCGGTCGCGACGACGCTACCCCGCCCACCCCCGAGGACGCAGGGAACGCCACAGCGTCAATACCCACTCCGCGGTTCCCCGACGGTCCGTCTCAGGCCGCGGCGCAGCCACCCTCCGCCGTCAGCGCCGCAACGGCGTCCGGGGCCGCGATCGCAACAGCGTGCAGGGTGAACCCAGTCGTGCGGCAGGCGTCTTCGAACGCCGCCCGCAGGTCACGATCACGAGGGGTGGGCGCCGCCCGGCCGGGCCGCGCGATCACCATGACGACGTCGTGCACGTCATGCCGCGCCATCTCGGAGAGGAGCAGCCCGACGCCCTCGAGGACCTGGCCGACATCGACGCGCCGCGGCTCGTCGGGCAGGCAGATCGGCTGGAGCAGCCGCCCGTTGTCGTGCATGAACAGCAGGTAGGTCGCTCCGTCGCACCTCGTCTGCTCGGTGACGATGAGGTCGACCACCCCCTCGAAGACGTCGGGGTCGGTGATCGGTCGCTGGGCCCAGTCTCGCGGAAGCTCGTCGAAGCGCATGCCAAGAGCATGGCCGCCACCGGTGACAGTCGACCGGCGTTGTCCACACGCCCCGACGACGCCTCACCGCGAGAGGTAGCGTTCTGGCACCAGGGCCGATGCCACGATCTCCTCGCCAGCGGGCGGCGCGAGGTCGACCGCCGCGGAAGGACGTCCATGCCGCACACGTCTGGCCGACCGGCCAGCCTCACCGCCACCGAGCTCGTCGCTGCGTACGCCTCGGGCGACCTCTCTCCCGTCGACGTGCTGCACGACGTCGCCGACGTCATCGAGACCCGGGAGCCTCTGCTCAACGCCTTCTGGCGGCTCGACCTCGAGGGTGCCGAGGTTGCCGCCCGCGACAGTGAGGCCCGTTGGCGCAGGAGTGCACCCGCGGGGCCGATCGACGGCGTGCCGGTGACGATCAAGGAGAACCTCGGTCGCGCCGGCGTCCCGATGCCCTTCGGCAACGCCGGCGTCGAGCCCGTCGTCCCGACCCGGAGCAGCCCGGTCGTCGAGCGGATCGAGGAGTCCGGCGGCGTCGTGCTCGGCTCCACGGTGATGCCCGACTGGGGCATGCTCAGCTCGGGCGTCTCGAGCCTGCACGGCATCACCCGTTCGCCGTGGGACCCCTCCCTGACGACGGGGGGCTCGAGCTCGGGCGCCGGTGCCGCCGCCGCTGGCGGCTACGGGCCGCTGCACGTCGGCACCGACATCGGCGGCTCGATCCGTCTGCCGGGCACCTGGCTCGGCCTGACGACCCTCAAGCCGAGCGCCGGACGCGTCCCCCTCGACGCCCCGTACCTCGGCCGAGTGGCCGGCCCCCTCGTGCGGTCGGCCGCAGACGCGGCGCTGTTGTTGTCGGTGATCAGCCGCCCCGACCCGCGGGACTGGACGAGCCTCCCGCCCGCCGACCTCGCCGCCGTGCTGCCCCAAGACCCCCTCGACGTCTCCCGTCTGCGCATCGGTCTGCTGCTCGATGCCGGGTGCGGGCTGCCGGTCGACCCCGTCGTGGCGCACGCGGTCGAGGCTGCCGCCGCGCTCTTCGCCGGCTCCGGGGCGGAGGTGGTGCCCCTGGCCCCGTTCATGGCGCCGAGGATGCTGCGGGATCTCGACGAGTTCTGGCGGATGCGTTCGCTCACCGACTTCGACGCCCTGACACCGGAGGCCCGCGAGCGGGTGCTCCCGTTCATCCGGCGGTGGGTGCTCGCCGTACGCGACGTCGACGGGCCGTCCGTCATGCGCGACTACGCGAGCATCATGTCCCTCCAGCAGGCCACGATCGCCGCCACCGAGCCTTTCGACCTCGTGCTCTCCCCCGTCGCACCGATGACGGCGTTTCCGGCAGCGTGGCCGATGCCGTGGGGCGACGACGACGAAGGCATGGCGCACATCGGCTTCACCGTGCCCTACAACATGTCCGGTCAGCCCGCGGCATCGGTGAACTGCGGTTTCACCGCGGACGGGCGCACCATCGGCCTGCAGGTCTCCGGGCGACGCTTCGACGACCTCGGGGTGCTCCGCGCCGTCGACTGGTACGAGCGCCACCGGGACGGCTCGGCAGCGCCGCGATGGCCCATCCCCGAGAAAGAACGAGGAGCGACTGCCACCCCCGCACCTCGACACGAGCAGGGTCGTCCATGAGGCCCGCCCGAGGGGCGATCGGGCTCGCACGGCAGAATGCGTGACCCCGGTGTGTCGTCGACGTCTAGGAGTTCAGCCCCCGTGAGCGTGCAGGTGAAGGTGCCGTCCATCGAACGTCGCATCGCAGAGGAGCTCGGTGTCCGCGACGGACAGGTGGCCGCGGCCGTGGGCCTGCTCGACGGCGGCTCGACGGTGCCCTTCGTCGCGCGCTACCGCAAGGAGGTCACGGGCGGCCTCGACGACGCCCAGCTGCGCACGCTCGAGGAGCGTCTCGGCTACCTCCGCGAGCTCGAGGAGCGACGCGCTGCCGTGCTCGCCTCCGTCGCGGAGCAGGGCAAGCTCGACGACACCCTGCGCGCGCAGATCCTCGCCGCGGAGACCAAGGCGCGCCTCGAGGACATCTACCTCCCGTTCAAGCCGAAGCGCCGCACCAAGGCGCAGATCGCCCGCGAGGCAGGACTCGAGCCCCTCGCCGAGCTGCTGCTCGGCGACCCCGGCACCGACCCCGCCACCGCTGCAACGCGTTTCGTCGACGCCGACCGTGAGGTCGCCGACGCCGCCGCCGCTCTCGACGGCGCCCGCGCGATCCTCGTCGAGCGCTTCGCCGAGGACGCAGACCTCATCGGTGACCTGCGCGAGCGCGTCTGGAAGCAGGGACACGTCGGTTCGCGTGTCCGCTCCGGCAAAGAGGAGGAGGGCGCGAAGTTCTCCGACTACTTCGACTTCGCCGAGCCCCTCGCCAAGCTGCCCTCGCACCGCATCCTCGCCCTCTTCCGCGGCGAGAAGGAGGACGTCCTCTCGCTCGAGATCAACCCCGAGGACCCGGCGGCCGAGCAGCCGCCCGGCCCGACGGCATACGAACGCGCCATCGCTCGGCGCTTCGGCATCGAGAACACCGGGCGACCCGCCGACCAGTGGCTCGCCGACACCGTCCGTTGGGCTTGGCGCACGAAGATCCTCGTCCACCTCGGCATCGACGCCCGGATGCAGCTGCGCCGAGCGGCCGAGGAGGAGGCCGTACGCGTCTTCGCGGCCAACCTGCGCGACCTGCTGCTCGCTGCCCCCGCCGGTGCGCGGGCCACGATGGGTCTCGACCCGGGCCTTCGCACCGGCGTCAAGGTCGCCGTCGTCGACGGGACCGGCCGCGTCGTCGCGACCGAGGTGATCTATCCGCACGTCCCGCAGCACCAGTGGGACCGCTCGCTCGCGACCCTCGCACGGCTTGCGAAGGAACACTCGGTCGACCTCATCGCCATCGGCAACGGCACCGCGTCGCGCGAGACCGATCGCCTCGCCGCGGACCTCATCAAGGCGCACCCCGAGCTGAAGCTGACGTCGGCCGTCGTCTCCGAGGCCGGCGCCTCGGTCTACTCCGCGTCGGCCTTCGCGTCGCAGGAGCTGCCCGGCATGGACGTGTCGCTGCGCGGCGCCGTGTCGATCGCGCGGCGCCTGCAGGACCCCCTCGCCGAGCTCGTCAAGATCGACCCGAAGTCGATCGGCGTCGGTCAGTACCAGCACGACATCAGCCAGACGGCCCTCTCGCGCTCGCTCGACGCGGTCGTCGAGGACTGCGTCAACGCCGTCGGCGTCGACGTCAACACGGCGTCGGCTCCCCTGCTCACCCGCGTCTCGGGCATCACCCCCGGACTCGCCGAGAGCATCGTCGCGCACCGCGACGCGACCGGACCGTTCCGCACGCGCAGGGCCCTCAAGGACGTGCCGCGCCTCGGGCCGAAGGCGTTCGAGCAGGCGGCCGGCTTCCTCCGGATCCCGGGCGGCGACGACCCGCTGGACGCGTCGGCCGTGCACCCCGAGGCCTACCCCGTCGTCCGGCGCATGCTCGAGTCGACCGGGCAGAAGCTGACCTCGCTCATCGGCAACACCGTTGCGCTGCAGTCGATCCGGCCCGCCGACTACGTCGACGACAGCTTCGGCCTGCCGACCGTCACCGACATCATCAGCGAGCTCGACAAGCCCGGGCGCGACCCGCGACCGACCTTCAAGACGGCGACCTTCAAGGACGGCGTCGAGGAGATCAAGCACCTCAAGCCGGGGATGACGCTCGAGGGCGTCGTGACCAACGTCGCGGCTTTCGGTGCGTTCATCGACATCGGCGTCCACCAGGACGGCCTGGCCCACGTCTCGGCGCTCTCCAAGAGCTTCGTGCGCGACCCGCACGACGTCGTGAAGTCCGGCGACGTCGTCATGGTCAAGGTCCTCGAGGTCGACGTGCCCCGCAAGCGGATCTCGCTGACCCTGCGCCTCGACGACGAGGTGACCCCCGGCGCCCCGAAGGAGCGAACGGGTCAGGGGCAGGGAGGCCAGCAGCGCGGTGGTCAGGGCCGCGGCGGCCAGGGCCGTGGTCAGAGCCGGACGGGCCAGGGCAACCGCCCCCGCAAAGAGGCTCCTGCCGACGGCGCCATGGCCGACGCCCTGCGGCGCGCCGGTTTCACCGGCTGACCGCGCGGCGACGGCGCCTCAGGCGTCGGGACCCGCGCGGTGGAAGACGGCCTCGACGTTGTTGCCGTCGGGGTCGCGCACGAAGGCGCCGTAGTAGCCGGGGTGGTACTCCGGCCACAGGCGCGGCTCGTGCAGCGACTCGGCACCGAGCGCGAGTGCCGTGGCGTGGAAGGCCCGCACCGCGTCGACGCCGTCGGCCTGGAACGCGCAGTGCATCTCGCGGTTGGGCTCGGTCCCCTGCCATCGGCTGATCCAGAAGTCCGGGTGACCCTCGGTGCCGTAGCCGATGGCCACGCCGACGTCCATCTGCCGGGTGTAGCCGAGGACGCCGAGCACCGCGTCGTAGAAGCGGGCGCTGGCCTCGAGGTCGGAGCAGTTGACGCCGAAGTGGTCGATCATGCTCCCGAGGCTAGGCCCGATGCGGACCGAAGAGGGGGCCTTCACCCATTGTCTTCCGGGCCAGTCTTTGGTCGACTGTCTGTGGTGGGTCCGGCCCCATCAGGGGGCCGGTCCGTACGACCCGGAGGTGCCCATGAGCAGTTCAACGCAGTCGATCCCCGAGAACGCGGAGGATGCCGAGCTCGAAGGATCTCCCGCGGGCGTGCACTCGAGCCTGACCGTCGGCGCGCCCGTCGACCGGGTGTGGCAGCACCTCATCAGCGCCCGCGGCACCGAGGCGCTCCTCGGCCCCGGCGTCACGCTCGGCAACAAGGGCGAGTCGTGGCACAGCTCCGACGGTCCCCATGGCGTCGTGCGCAGCTACCACCCGATGGAACAGGTACGCGTGTCGTGGCACCCCCATGCGGACGGCCCGCTCAGCATCGTCGACCTGCAGCTCAAACCGGACGGTGACGGCACGCGCGTCGACCTCTACCACGAGGGTCAGGGCATCGCCGAGGACGGCGCCGGCGACAAGTCCCGCTGGGACGACGCCCTCGGCCGCTTCGCGCAGGCCCTCGACGCCTGAGCCCGGCGCCCGGGCCGAGAGGTCAGGCGCCGACGACGCCGTCGCCGACGCTCGACGCCGTCGCTCAGCGGACGACCATGACGGGGCAGGCCGCGTCGTGGATGGCGCGGTGGCTGACCGACCCGAGCAGCATGCCCGTGAACCCGCCGTGCCCCCGTGAGCCGACGACGATCATCCCTGCCGTCGCGCCCAGGTCGGCGAGGGACTGGCCAGGGTCTCCGTAGAGCACCTCCGTCGTGACGATGACCTTCGGGTGCAGCGCCCGCACGCGCTCGGCCGCGCGCAGCACGGACTGCTCGGCGTTGTCGCGGATCGCGTGTGTCTCCTCCGTCCCGCCCTTGGCGGTCTCGACGTACGTCCAGGCCTCCATCGACGGCGAGTGCGCGACGCGCACGATGTGCAGCACGGCCCCCTCGCGCTCGGCGACCTCGACGGCCGCGTCGACGGCCCGCATCGCGGCGTCCGAGTCGTCGATGCCGACGACGACGTCGTGCCCGCGCCCGGGACGGGGCGGCATCGGCACGTCGTCGGGGGTCTTGCCCTCCGGTCCGCGCACGACGACGACGGGGCAGTGCGCGTGCGCGGCGACGGCATACGACGTCGAGCCGAGCAGCCCGGCCAGGATGCGCCCGCGCCCGCGACTGCCGACGACGACCAGGGCGGCGTCCTTCGACATCTCGACGAGCTGGGCGGCGGGGCTGCCGAGCCAGTACTGCGTCGTCACCTGGGAGGCGTCGAGCGTGGCGCCGGCGCGGACCGCACCCTCGTCGACGATCGCCTTGGCGGCGTGCTCGAGCGAGGGCTCGATCTCGGAGAGGTCCATCGCCGGGAAGGCGGGGGTGGCGGCCAGGTTGACGTTGTGCACCAGGGTCAGGTGCTTGCCCTGCTGCCGAGCCGTCTCCGCGGCCCACTCGAGCGCGAGCTGTGATGATGCCGAACCGTCGTAGGCGACGACGATCCCGTTCGTGGTCCCCACCTGGCCGTTCATGGTGCTCCCCTTCTCTCGTTCACATGGCCGGGCCTCTGCTCCGTCCACCTCCATCGTCCCGCCGGGCCCGGACGCCGCAGGTCCTTTGTGACCACTCAGACAGGGCAGGCGTCCCCGATGGCGTATGCCGCCGAGCCGGGTCGAGCGACCCGGCCCGGCGGACTGCGTGGTGGGTCAGCCGACGGCCTTGAGCGCGTCCACCTCCCCAGAGCCGAACCAGCCGTTCTGGCCGCGGCCGCCTTGGCACCGCTGTGCGGCACCGTCGTCGACGCCCGGGAAGAAGGCGTACGGCGAGACGTCCGCGGGGCACGCGATCGGGTTCGTCGCACGCTGCAGATCGGCTGCGAGCGCACCACCGGTGTCGCCGGTGACACTGGCGATGAGCGCCGCCACGCCCGCGGCGTGCGGGGAGGCCATCGACGTGCCCTGCTGGTAGCAGTACGTCGCGCCACTCGCATCGACGAGTCGGCGTGCCGGCAGGCACGTCACCGTGAGGAGCGCCGCGGGCCAGGTCGAGAGCACCCGGCCGTTGGGAGCGGCGGGCGTCAGCTGCAGGATGGAGTCGCCGCCCGGCGCCGCGACGTCGACCGCCGAAATGCCGTAGGACGAGTAGAACGACTTCATCTGCTGGTTGCCCGTGGCGCTGACGCCCACGACGCCCGGCACCTCGGTCGGGACGACGGCACACGCGTTGCTGATCGTCCGCAGCACCGGGTTCGTGTCGTCGGGACTCGTCGCGTCCAGGGTCGGGTGCGACAGGTCGTCGGCCTGGTTGCCCGCGGCCGCGACGACGAGCACACCCTTGTTCTGTGCGTACTTGATGGCGCGACGCTCGGCGGTCCAGATGGCCCGCTGCTCGGCGTCGTTGCGGCAGTTGAAGAGCCACGGGTCGGCGAAGTAGCTGTTGTTCGTCACGTCGACGCCGTGGTCGGCCGCCCACATGAACGAGCAGACGACGGCCTCGGGGAAGAAGAAGCCGGCGGCGTTGCCGGCCTTGATGCCGGCGATCTTCACGTTCGGTGCCACCCCGACGATGCCGATGCCGTTCGCGGCGGCGGCGATCGTGCCGGCCGTGTGCGTGCCGTGACCGTTGTCGTCGGCAGCCGCCGCCGCGCCGGGCTCTGCCACTCCGCTGACGCAGTTGGCGCTCGCGCCGGAGTCGACGTTCGCCGCGAGGTCCGGGTGCGTGTAGTCGAGGCCGGTGTCGATGTCTCCCACGAGGATCGAGGGGTCACCGGTGCTGATGGCGTGTGCCTCACCGACCTTGATCTGGGTCATGTCCCACTGCAGCCCCGACAGCGAGTCGTTGAGGCCCGGGAGTGCTGCCCCGTTCGCGGTGGTCTGGGTCGTGGTCGCGGCTGCGGTGTCGGCCGGGACCGCTCCGCCGTCGACGGCGGTGGCGAACCTCGTCGTGGCGACGGCACCCTCGACACCCGTGACCCGACGCATCTTCGCGGCGAAGTCGGGGCTGGCCGACCGCGCGACGACGACGCTGATGGGGGCGTAGGTCGCGACGACCTGACCGCCCGCTGCGGCGACGGCGCTGCCCGCGCCGCTCGTGGAGGTCTTCTCCTTGTAGACGACCAGATAGGTCGAGCTCGCGCCGGTCGTGGAGGCGTCGGCCGACGCCACCCCGGTCGCGAGTGCGGCGGCCGCGACGACCGCGACCGCCCCGAGTACTGCAGTCCCCCGAGATCCACCCCTTCGTGACACGGACATGGTGCTCTCCTCCGCGGTGGCGGCGTGTGCGTCCCACCGCTCCGGGCCGACTCCTGTGGCGGCCCAGTTGTCCACGCTAGGGCTGTCGGGTCGTCGGCACCGGCCTTCTCAGGAGCCTGAGAGTCCGCTCGACGATCGCTGGGAACGATTCGGGCGTTTGCGGTGTCCGCGAGCGAATTCTCCCGTGCGAGTGGAGGACTCGAGTCGAGGACTCCTCAGGTCGAGTCCCGCGCGGCGGCCGTGGCGCGGTCGTTGGCGCGCTGGATCGCCTCTACGAGCTCGGCCTTGCTCATGGTGGAGCGCCCCGACACCTGGAGGCGCTTGGCGATGTCGTAGAGGTGCTGCTTCGAGGCGTTGGCGTCGACCCCGCCGGCCGAGTCCCCGTCGTCGCGGTGGGCCCTGGCCTCGGCACCGCGGCGTTCGGCCTGGCGGTCGCTCGGTCCCTTCTCGGCCTTCTCCTCCCAGTGGTCGCCGACCTTATGGAAGGAGTGCTTGAGCGAGGCGAACGCCGTGCGGTGGGCTCGCTCGCCCTCGCCGTACTGCTCGACCGCGGCGTCATGCGTCGCGAGCCACGTCTCCTGCGCCTTCTTCGACGACCGCTCGAGGGTCGAGGGCAGGTCCGTGCTTCCGCGCGTTGGCTTCCTGGCCGGCATGTCGTTCCTCCTGCGCTGTCGAGGGAGGGCGACTGTGCCCCCGTCATCTGACGTACCCAGCGGGACGGCGTGGGACCACCCGACGGCATACGCACTCGGGAGGGCACCGGGGCAAACCGTCACGAAGCACGTTCGTCGTGCCGGGCCACGGGGTACGGACTCCGGCGGTGAGGACGCGGCGCCGCGCGCCCTGACCCGACGGTTCACAGCGATTCGGATCGAAGGAGATGGGGATGAGCGAGGCTGTCGCACAACGCACGGACGGTGCCATCAGGAGTCTGGTGCCCGCCCGCATGGACCGGCTCCCGTGGACGAAGTTCCACTGGTCGGTCGTTCTCGGGCTCGGGGTGTCGTGGATCCTCGACGGACTCGAGATCCAGATCGTGTCCGAGTCGGGCTTCCAGAAGACGCTCGGCATGTCCGCCACGCAGGTGGGGCTGACGGGCACGGTCTACCTCGTCGGCCAGGTGGTCGGAGCGCTGACGTTCGGTCGCCTCACTGACCGGCTCGGGCGCCGCAAGCTGTTCATCATCACCCTGGTCATCTACCTGATCGGATCGGGCCTGGCCGGCCTCTCACCGAACATGTGGTTCCTGTGGGTCTGCCGGTTCGTCGCCGGCATGGGCATCGGTGGTGAGTACACCGCGATCAACTCGGCCATCGACGAGCTGATCCCCGCGCGCTTCCGCGGTCGCGTCGACATCGCGATCAACGGGACGTACTGGTTCGGCGCGTTCTTCGGGGCGCTCGCGAACCTCTACCTGCTCAACCCCGACAACGTCGCCGAGAACGTCGGCTGGCGCCTGGCGTTCTTCATCGGCCCGATCCTCGGCCTGTCGATCATCTGGCTGCGCCGGCACATCCCGGAGAGCCCGCGCTGGCTGCTCACCCACGGTCGCGCGGAGGAGGCCGAGCGCACGGTCGACGAGATCGAGGAGCGGGTGCGTCGCGAGGGCGGCGAGATCCCGGAGGTCGACGACAGCAAGGCGATTCTCGTCAAGGCCGAGGACCGCATGGGGCCGAAGGTGCTGTGGGACGTCTTCGTCCGGCGGTACGGGCGGCGCACAGTTCTCGGCCTGACGATGATGGTCACGCAGAGCTTCCTCTACAACGCGATCTTCTTCACCTATGCCCTGGTCCTGACGAACTTCTACGGCATCAGCAAGGCCCAGACGTCGCTCTACTTCCTGCCGTTCGCGGCCGGCAACCTCCTCGGGCCGCTGCTGCTCGGTCATCTCTTCGACACCATCGGGCGTCGCAAGATGATCTTCAGCACCTACACGATCGCGGGGCTCGTCCTGCTCGTGTCGGCCTGGGCCTTCCATGCCGAGATCCTCACCGCGACGACGCACACGATCTTCTGGTGCGTGTCGTTCTTCTTCGCGTCGGCCGGAGCGTCCGCGGCCTACCTCACCGTGAGCGAGATCTTCCCGCTCGAGGTGCGCGGCCAGGCGATCAGCTACTTCTTCGTCGTCGCCCAGTGCGCCGGCGCCGTCGCGCCCGTGCTCTACGGCGCCCTCATCGGCGAGGGCAAGGACCGCGGCCCGCTCACGTGGGGCTACGTCGCCGGTGCGGTGATCATGATCATCGGCGGAGCCGTGGCCCTGGCGATCGGGATCGACGCGGAGCAGAAGTCCCTCGAGGACGTCGCCGACCCGCTGAGCAAGGTCTCGGAGGAGTCGGGGGCCGCGGCATGAACGTCGCGGACCTGGGGCGCCAGCCCACGATCGTCGTCGGCGTGAGCCCGACGAGCGGCTCCCCCGGTGCCCTTCGCTGGGCCGTCGAGCAGGCCTCGGCGCGCGGTGGACGCGTCGTGGCCGTCCGGGCCTTCCGCCCGCACGCACCCGAGACGGCGACCGGCGGCCGCGTGCCGTCGGTCGTCTCCGACGACAGCGCCCTGTCTGCGGAGCAGTCACGCCTGGCCGAGGACGTCGCGCACGTCCTCGGCCGCGACCACCTCGTCGAGACGCGCGTCGTGGCGGGCAAGCGTCGCGCCGTCCTCGTCGAGGAGAGCCGCGGCGCAGACCTCGTCGTCATCGACGCCGGTCACTCGACCGAGGTCGGCGCGCGCTGGCTCGGCAGCCGTCTCGTGCGCGCAGCGCACTGCCCTGTCGTCGTCGTGCCACCCGCGCTCGGCGACCGCGGGTCGAGCACGCTCGGGGCGGCCGCCAGCAGCTTCGGCCGCTCGGTCGAACGCGCCGCCGGCACCGCCGGGCGCCCCGGCTTCCAGCGCCCGCCCTCGGGCTGACGCCTTCGTCGCCTCTCACGAGGCCGTATGCCGTGTGGCCCGGTCCCGGGACCCGAATTCTCTGCGAGTTGCACCGATTCGGGCCCGGGACCCACCACGCCGTGCCTAGAGTCACCGGCGACAGGGGCCCAGGGGGCTCGCATGGCAGCAGGTGGGTCGGCGCAGTCGCGCGCCGATGAACTCAGGAATCAGGCCGCGCAGGCGCGCGCCCACGCGGACGCTCTCGAGGCGCAGGCCGGAGCCTGGTCAGCCGGTGCCGACGGCGAGCGTCGAGTGGCTGCCGCACTGGACGTCCTGCCGCCCGGGTGGCACGTCCACCACGACCGTCTCCTGCGTCCGGGACGCACCCGGACGAACCTCGACCACATCGTCATCGGACCGTCGGGCCTCTACCTCGTCGACACGAAGAACTGGGCCGGTGGCACCAGCGTCCACGACGGGAACCTGTGGCAACACACGAGCAGCAGCTCACCCAAGGGACGCGAGCTCGACGCCGTGGCGCGCTTCGCCGGTGAGATGGAGAAGACGCTCGGCCTTCCCGTCGTCCCCGTCATCGCCCTGGCGGGTGGGCACTCCACGTCCTTTCCGAGACAGCGCGTGCGAGGGGTCGAGATCATCCCCTTCGACGGCCTCGCTGCCTGGCTCCTCGACCAACCCCAGGCCCCCGGGCCCGAGGGCACGGACCTGCTGTCCCGCAGAGTCGCCCACGCCTATCCGTCGGCATCGACGGAACCTGCGGGCACAGACCCGGACGTGCTGACGGTCGCCGACGTCCTCGGGGCCGAACGATCGACGGCTCGTCGGACGCCGTCACCGGTCATGGTCCGCGACACCTCCCGACCGCGACACCGCGGACGTGCTCGACGTCGGCCGCGCCGCCGCGGATCGGTGGTCTCCGCGCTCGTCGGCCTGGTTGCCCTGTGGGCGTTCAGCCACGTGGGTCCGCACCTCTTCAGCAACCTCGGAGCTCAGCTCGGGTCCGTCGTCTCCCCTGCTGCCACGGGGTCCTACCCGCTGGACGCACCCAGTCCCGCCAAGGCTTGTCAGTCCTTGGGCCGGATCACAGTCCAGAAGGTGACGGCGGCACAGTCGGCGCTGGTGGTTCCGACGCCCGACGAGGACACCTGTTCGTGGTGGCTGGCAAAGCCGCGATACGCCTTTCAGAGCCCAGACCTGATGGTCAGGACAGGGGGCTCAGTCGACCGCCGATTCGCGGCCAACGGAACCACCGGGGCGCGGGTCGACATGACCCCGGGCGAGGTCTCCGCCTGGATTCCCGTGAACACGAGGCTCGACGGATGGCGGGCCGGCACACGCGCGCGGCAGCCGTTCATGATCTCTCTCCGTTTCACCTACCCCCAAGGGGCGAGCCATGCCAAGGCCCGGGCTGTCGAAGCTGCGGCCGAGAAGAAGGTGACGCGGTTGGCCGAAGAGCTCGCGAAGGCTCTGCCCGCTCGGCCGAGCACCTGACCGGCATTGGCGGATGACGCATCCCATCAGGGCACGAGCATGACCGGGCAGGTCGCGTCGCGGATGAGCCGGTAGGAAGCCTGCCCGGACAGCACGGCAGTGGCCCCACCTCGGAGTGGCGCACCGACGACGAGCAGTCCGGAATGCCGCGTGGCCTCCGCCAGTACCGTGACGGGGTCGCCGGTGAGGATCTCGACGGTGACCACGAGCGCCGGGTGCCGTGAGGTCAGGGAGGCGACGGCATACGGAATCCTCTGTCTCGCAGCGTCACTGACGCCTCCACGTGTGACGGTGACGAGCCGCAGCGACGCACTGCAGGCGACAGCGATGCGGGACGCGGCGGACACGATCCGCTCCACGCGCGCAGCGTGCTCCTCCCCGTCCCCGCCGGCGATGGCGCAGACGACCTCGCCGCCCGGACCCGGGACCCGCGCGTCACCGCTCGCGTCGGACGAGAAGCGGACGAGGTCGTGCAGGACGACGACGGGGCAGTACGCATGGGCGACGACCGCGAAGGAGACGGAGCCGATGAGCGCGGTGCGGGCACGTCCCCGGCCGCGGGTCCCCAGCACGACGAGCTCGGCGGACATCGAGGCATCGACCAGCGCGGGGGCCGGCCCACCGACGGCATGGACTGCACGCACCCGCCCTCGGGCAAGCGCTGGGCCGGGCCAGGTCGACGGACCGCCGACGATCGTCTGGGCCACCATCTCCAGCGAGGGGCTCAGCGGGCGCAACGCGTAGCCGCGCCTGCTCGGCACCAGGTCGAGCTCGACGGCATGGACGATCTTCAGACTGTCGTCGAGAGCGCGGGAGACCGCCGCGGCCCAGACCAGGGCACACTGCGAGGCCGGGGACCCGTCGTAGCCCACGACGATCTGGCCGCAGGCCGGTCCGACATCCTGGATGCGAGTTCCCTTGACCACCAGTGACGTCGAGTCATCGGCCGCGTCAGCGGATCACCATGACGGGGCACGGCGCGTCGTGGACGACCCGGTGGCTGACCGAGCCGAGCAGCATTCCGGTGAAGCCCCCGTGACCGCGAGACCCCATGACGATGAGGCCGGCCCTCACGTCCACGGCGTAGGCGGCGACTGCTGCACCGGCTCCGCCACCGAGGACGGTGGTCTGCACGTCGAGCCCTGGGTGAGCGCGTCGTGCGTCCTCCGCGACGTCGCGCAGCAGCTGGCCGACGTGGAGGTGCATCTGGTCGATCATCTCCTCGCGACCCAGGATCGTGTCGGTCTCCGGCCAGGCCTCGAGGCCACCCACGTTGTCGACGGCGACGATGTGCAGCGACGCCTCCGCGGCCGTGGCGATCTGCACGGCGGTCTCGAGCGCCTTCTGGGACTTCTTGGAGTCGTCGAAGGCGACGACGACAGGGTGCGACGGACCCGCGTGGATCACGGAGGACCCACGGACCACGACCGCGGGGCAGTGGGCGTGGGCCGTGACGGCATACGCCGTCGAGCCCAGCAGGCCACCGGAGACTGCCCCGTGACCGCGTGACCCGGTGACGACGAGGTCGGCCCGGGTTGAGATGCCGACGAGCTCGGCGGCGGCGCCGCCGATGACGCTCAGCGGGTGGACGTCCTTGCGGTCCAGTGTCTTCGTGGCGATGTCGATGGCCTCCGCCAGGACGCCTCGCGACATCTCGTCGTACGCGTGCGCCTGGACCCCGGGGTCGTAGGCGCGGAAGGTCGGCGTCATCGTCAGCCCGACGCAGTGCAGCAGCGTCAGCTGGCGGTCGTCTCGCTTCGCGGTCTCGACGGCCCAGTCGAGGGCGAGGCGTGCTCCCGGTGACCCGTCGTAGCCCACGACGATGCCGGGGTCCATCGTCTCGTCGGTCGACTCGTGGGTCGACTCGTTCGTCGAGCTGACTGCGGCGCTCATCGCTCTCCCCTTCCACGGCGGTCGGGGCCGCATGCTCCGGCCACTCCCATCGTCCCGCGTCGGGCGTGCGTCGGCAGGGAGTTGTGACTGCTCAGACAGGTCGGCGGCGGGCGGGCTCTCCCGCCGCCGACCGGGTGTCAGGTGCCGATGAGCACACTCACCGAGGTGTTGTCGGTGCAGTCGGGGATCTCGCGGATGGCCCACCGGCCGCGGAGCCCGTTGCCGTCGAAGTTGGACTCGGCGTCCCGCTCCTCCACCTCACCCTCGGACGCCGACCACCCACGGGTCGAGTAGGCGGTCTGCATGTCGGCGAGCGTCTGCTTGAACGGCTTGGGCGACACCGCGGTGACGACCGTGCGACCGGCGCTGCGGGCCTCGACGCCCGTCACGACGTACCCATCCGGCACGGCCGCGCTCGCGGGGAACGACGCCGGCAGCGTCACCGGCTTGGCGTCCTTCGCGCAGACGAGGGCCGCGCTGTTCGAGCTCGGTTGCGCCGCCATGGCCGACTCCAGCTCGTCGTTCTCGCAGCCGGCGAGGACGAGCGCCGTGACGAGCGCCGTGGCGAGCGCCCCGGCGGCGAGGGCCCGGCGAGGTCCCGACCGTTCGTTGAGCCGTCTCATCTCGTCACCTGGAGCCGGCGCTCGTTGTCGGCCTCGTCGGACTCCCGGATGCGTCCGTCCGGGTCGACGACGACGGCGACGACGTGCGTGCCCTTGCCGAGACGGACGCCGGGGAACGTGACGGCCGCCGAGCGGCCGGGCTGGACGTCGACCGGCGACGAGGTGGCGACGTTGACCCCGTCGACGCGGAGTCGCGTCGTGACGCCCCGGGCGGCGGCCTTGCCCGGGTTGGCGACGGTCGTCGACGCGGCATAGAGGCCGCCGGCCTTCGTGACGGACAAGGAGGTCGGGGTGATGTTCGGCAGGGCGTCGTAGGCGGCATACAACGTGTTGCCCGCCTGCTGGCGCGCGATGGTCGCATAGGCATCGAAGTTCTGGGCGCCGCCCGGCTGCGCGCAGGCACCGGTGCACCCGTCGGCATAGCCGACCTCGACCCGGCCGGTCCGGTCGACCGTGACGTCCATGAAGTCGAGGAGGTTGCGGTCGTTGCCACACGTGGTGCCACCCGTGCAGATGGAGCCACGCTGGACGGGGTCGCCGGGCGTCGTGTCGACGGTGACCCAGCTCTTGCCGCCGTCGTACGTCGTCGCGACGTAGAGGTGCCAGTCGCCCTTGAAGGTCGTGGCGTCCTGGTAGTTCCCGGCGGTGGTCGTGCCGATGAAGGCGAAGGAGGCGCGGTCGTCGTCACCGGCCACGACGGCGGGGAAGACGGTGTTGTGGACCCCGAGGCCCGCGCCGACGTTCTGGTCGTCGGTCCACGTCTTGCCCTTGTCGCGGCTCACGGCGATGCGGGGGGTCCCGTCCGCGGCCTGGTAGCCCATGTAGACCGTGCCCTTGGAGCCGATGCCGACGCTGGGGTCCGAGTCGCCGGCGGTGCTGGCGGGGTCCTTGCGGACCGACCACGTCGTGCCGCCGTCCTCGGAGACCGCGACCGCCTGGTTGCCGCCGCACGACTTGTTGGGGACATAGACCGTGCCGTCGTCCGGGGCCACCTTGACGTGACCGTGCAGGCCACCGCAGTCGAGGAGCGAGTACATCGGGATGGCGGGTCCGAAGGTGACCCCGCCGTCATGGCTCGAGGCGCAGTTGGCGTCCGCGATGTCCTGGCTGCAGTAGTAGACGGCGTTCGGGTAGCTCGACGTAGGCAGCGCACCGACGCCGTTCGGCGAGTAGGGACCTCCACCCACGGTCTGGTGGTCGACACCCGAGTTGAGGCCCCCGCCCTGGCTGGGCGACCACGTGGCGCCCTCGTCGTCGGAGTAGCACATGAGCGAGGTCTTGCCGGCGAGCTGGCTCTCGAAGACGCGTCCGGTCGCCCGGTCGGTGAAGCCGATCGGGTCGAGCGACGTCGATCCGCCCGTGGCGCAGCCGTTGGCCGGCTTCGCGGAGACGTCCGACCACGTCACCGCGGACGGCGTGACGCTGTCGTCCCACGTCGCCCGGTACGTGTCGTAGAGGGCCTGGTAGAACGTCGAACCGGTCGTGTGGCTGCTGCCGATCGACGGCTCGCCCGCGTCGTGCGCGCGCCCGAACGACTGGGGTGCGCCGTACTGGCTGTAGGTCGGCGGCGTGGCCGGGCTCGGCGCGGGGTTGGCCGGGACGTCGGTCAGGGTCGCCGTGCCCGTGACGGACTCACCGAGCGGGGCATACGGCACGACCCTCACCGTGTAGTCGCCGCTGGTCGGTGCCACGACGATGGTCTCGGGGTCCGCGCTCGAGGCGGACGACGCCACGACCGAGCCGTTCTGGTCGAGCAGGTAGATGTCGAAGTCGGCAGCAGCATTGGCCCAGCCCACCTTGACCGTCAGCTGGTGGGTCTCCCCGTAGCCGCTCGGGGTCGACACGTGCAGCGCGAAGTCGTCGCAGAGCCCGGGCCCGCACGTCACGTCGCCCGTCGTCCCGGTGACGTTGGGGGCGACGAAGGGACCGGCGGTCCACCGGACGCTGGTGCTCGTGTCGGTGACGGCTCCCCCGGTCGGTGTGGCGGCCAGCGCGGGGGCGGCCACCCCCAGGGCGGCGACGAGGCCCGCGGCAGCGATGAGCGGGACGGCTCTGCCGCGGGCGCCGGCGCGGAAGCGGGAGCGGGCCCGCGAGGGAAAGGTCGGCAGCATGGGTGCAGCTCCTTGATCCGAAGTGGATGACACCCCCGAGGTGTCCGGTCCGAGGACCGTCGAGAGAGGGCACGAGGACCTCGCTCGTCGGGTCCAACGAGTCGGAGGACCGGGCGGCTACGGATGCACGGGTCAAGAATCGGTCAGGAGGGGCTGGGATTCTGCTGGACGTCCGCTGGGGACTCGGCTCCGGCGGCACGCAGGATGGCGTCGGCGGAGATGTCGATGTCGTGCTCGCTGGTCGTGGCGTTGGACACCGACACGCGGATGAGCCGCCGACCGTGCCACGTCGTGGCGCCGACCCAGCACGTGCCGTCACGCTGGACGGCCTCGACGATCGCGTCCGTGCGACTGGGATCGCCGATGCTGACGAGGACCTGGTTGAGCACGACGTCGTTGTGCACGGTGGCACCGCCGACTGCGAGGCGCTGGGCCATGCGCAGCGCCAAGGCGCAGGATCGGTCGACGAGCTCGGCCACACCCTCGGTGCCGAGCTCGCGCAGGGCGGCCCAGACCGCGAAGCCCCTTGCCCGTCTGGATGACTCGGGCGTCAGGTCGCCGAGGACGTGGTCGGACTCCGCGCCCGACCCGGTGAGGTATGCCGCCGCGTACGACATCGTGGCTGCGTGCAGGTCCGCGTCGGCACAGAAGGCGAGTCCGCAGTCATAGGGGACGTTGAGCCACTTGTGGGCGTCCGTGCCCCACGAGTCGGCGAGCTCGACCCCGTCGACGAGATGGGCGGTCCGGGGGCTCGCGGCCGCCCAGAGTCCGAAGGCACCGTCGACGTGGACGTATGCGCCGTGCTCGTGCGCCATCGTCGTCGCGGTCCTGAGGTCGTCGCACGCCCCCGTGTTGACGTTGCCCGCCTGCAGGCAGACGATCACCGGCCGGCTGCCGACGGACTCGAGGGCGATTCGGAGACGGTCGACGTCGATGGCGCCCTGCGGGGTGGCGGCGACGGGCTCGATGCTGCCCGTGCCGAACCCGAGCAGCCGAGCGGCCCGGTCGATCGTGGCGTGCCGTTCCTCACTCGCGACGATGGCGATCCTGGGAGCACCGAAGAGACCGTCCCGCGCGACGTCCCACCCGACGTCGGCGAGCACCCGCTGCCGTCCGACCGCGAGGCCCACGGTGTTCGCGGCCTGGGCACCGGTGACGAAACCCACCGAGGCGGACTCGGGCACTCCCAACAGGTGCTTGGCCCAGCCTCCGGCCGCACGTTCGGCCGCCGCCGCGGCGGGTGAGAGGACCTCGTTGTAGGCGCACTGGTCCCAGCCCGCGGCGAGCAGGTCGGCGGCCGTGGCTGCCGCTGACGCTCCCCCGATGACGAAACCGAAGAAACGTGGACCGACGGTGCCGACGAGGCCTGGGCGCGCGGCGGCGATCAGCTCGTCGACGACACGGGTGGGATCGGTTCTCCTCGCTGGTAGCGGGCCGCCGAACGCTGCCGCCAGAGCGGCGCGATCGGCCGCTGGCTGCACCGGCCGGTCTGCGACGGTGGCGCGGTGCCGTGCCCCTTCGGCGGCGGCGCGAGCGAACAGCTGTTGCAGGTCCACATCCATCCCCGCACGTTCCTCCGGGAGGCGCACACGCACAAGGGGGCCGACAGCTGGGGCAGGTCATCGATGGCCGAGGCATGACAGTGCGCATGATCCGGCAATGCCAATCATGCTGCCGGACAACGAGACTGGCCTGCTCCACCCCTTGACCATCGACTCGAACAGGTGTTCTCATGGGGTATGGACGGCGCAGCGGCAGTCAGGAGTCATTCCTCGACCGACCTTGCCCAGGCTTCCGACGCCGTCGTCGACCTCGACCGTCTCGCGACCCTCTATCGATCGAGGGTCGCGACCCGAGTGCCCATCCGGCAGCGCGACCTGCCACGTCTCGAGCGCACGCTGCGCAAGCACGTGGCCGAGGCGGTGCTCACGCAGGTCCTGCCGGCGCTCGTCGGCGAGCTGGTCGAGGCCGTCGCCGACGATCTCACGACGGCGCAGGACGACGAGGCGCGGACGGAGCTCGAGGCGCTGGCCGACGCGGACCTCAGGGTCGTCGAGTCCGTCGAACGCTGCAAGGCGGTGCTGGATGCGGTCGCCCTCGAGGCCCTGGCTCGGCTTCGCTCGACGATCGAGGCGGACGAGCTGACACGCTTCGCCGACCTCGACCGGCCGCTTCCTGCGGGCTGGATCGACGCCGACCAGCTGACCGCGCTGGAGGTGTGCACGGCCACCGGGCTCGGCACCCACGAGGTGCGGGGTCGGCTCGACCTGGCCACCGCCAGCACTCCTGGGGCTGCCGCCCTCCGCGGTCGCCTGCAGCACGGCGCGCTCACGCTCTACCGTGCGTGCACGATCCAGGCTGAGATCGCCCCACTACCGCCTGAGTGCGGGCCGCGCATCGTCGACTCCGTGCTCCGGTCCAAGGACGGCGCTCCACCCTCCCCCAGCCTCTTCCGCCAACGGCTCACCCGCGCGTGCCTGGCCGCCGACCGCGAGGCCGGCGAGCGGCGACGCGCCGCCCGACGTCGTCGAGGCGCCCACGCGCAGATCGACCACGAGGGCCTCGGCGTGCTCACCGTCGTCAACGACGCCGACAAGATCATCGCCGCGATGGAGCGAGCCGATGCCGTCGCCCGGGCCGCTCGGGCCCAGGGCGACCCGCGCGATCTCGACTCGCTGCGCGCCGACGTCATCACCGACACCCTGATGTTCGGCTGGCCCGCGCCCGTCGGCACCGACCCGCCGATGCCCGGCGCGACTGGCGCTGATGATGACGGATGCCGTTCAGGCAGCGAGTGGTTCACGCGTCTGGGTCGCCGGCCGTCAGCGACAGTGACGCTCGTGGTCCCGTTCACGACGGCCGTCGGGCTCACCGACACCCCCTGCGAGGTCCCGGGCCACGGCTGGGTGACGGCGGACCACGCCCGCCAGATCATGCTCAACGACGGCTCGGCGTGGCGTCGGCTGGCCGTCGATGCGGACACCGGCGCTGCCGTGCACCTCGAGACCCAGGCCTACCGGCCGACCCCGGCGATGCGAGCGCATGTCGAGGCCGTCGACGGGACGTGCCGCGCGCCGGGGTGCACCGTGCCGGCCGCTCGATGCGACCTCGACCACGACGTCCCTTGGCCGCACGGCCTGACCGAGGTCACGAACCTCACGAGCAAGCACCGTCCCCACCACAACCTGCACACGAACGGCCACTGGCTCGTCCGCCGCGAGGGCGACCGGGTTCGCTGGCGCACCAAGGCCGGTCGCATCTACGACACCTACCCAAGGGACTGGCTCGACGGCGTCCGAGACACGTCGCTCGCGCCCCCAACTCGAGATCGGTCGACCCGGCATCGCTCGACCGATCTCGAGCCCCCACCCTTCTGAACGTGCGGTGATTCCGAACGTGCGGTGGGTCCCTGCCAGACACCCTCACGACGCGGCGGTGAGTGGCTCGGGCAGGCGGAAGACTCCGTCGCCGGTGGCGAGGTAGAAGCCGAGCAGGTCGACCTCGTGGTCGGCGCAGCGGTCGATCGCCAGCTGGTGCCAGTCACGGTCGACGTCGTCGGGCGCCGTCCCTCGCGGTCGGCCCCGACCGATGAGGATGGAGCCGTCGTTGTCGGCCACGAGCGGCAGGAGCATGCCGAGCAGCTGGGCCAGGCCAGTGGCCTCGGCGTCCGGCGGGACGTCGTGGAGCAGGATCGGTTGGATGCCGCGGTCCTCGGCATCGCAGATCATCAGCGCGACGCACCCGGTGGCGGTCCGTGTCGCCGATGATGAGGTCGATGACGTCGGCAGCGACGCGACGGTTGGTCAGGGGGATCTCACTCGCCCGAGGGGGCAGGTCCTTGAAGGTCATGCCCGCCATCGTCATCCGGACGCGAGGCAGCCCGTCGAAGTTGTCCCCAGCCCCGGCGCCGCCTGACATGGCTGCGTCACCCGATGCCGAGCCGGTGAGCCACCTGGGCGCCACCGATCTCGCGGATGAAGTCCGGGTCCCCCACGACGACGAGCTCGTCGGTGGCGCGCGACATGCCCACGTAGAGCATCTCGCGGGCGCGCTCGGTCTTCTTCGCGTTCACGCAGAGGACGACCGCGCGGCGTTCGAGTCCCTTGCAGCCGAGGACGTGGCCATAGAAGACATCGTCGTCGTCCCAGAAGGACCGCCAGTATCCGACGTGGCCGTCCGCCTCCTGACGCTCGACCTGTGTCGGGTGCCGTGAGCCCATCGTCAGGAGCGCGACGTGCTGCGGCTGCCATCCCTCCTCGAGGAGCAGGTCGACCTGGTCGTCGGCGCTGCCGATCGCCTCGTCCCGAGGGCAGGCGACGAAGCGGACATCGGCGCCGACTCCTCCCCGGAGGTGCATCCGCATCGGTGCGAGCGGCCCGAAGGCCCGGGCGATCTGCTGCGTGTTGCGCAGGTTGTGGTCGAGCACGAGTGGGACCAGTGGCACCGGCGGCCGGCCGAAGCGGGCGAAGATCCGCTGGTTCTCGTCGGAGTAGACGTAGAGACCGCCCTCGTCCTCGTCGCGCAGCGCCTTCATGAGGGGGTACCACCAGTGGTCGGCGAAGTCCTGGGCCTCGTCGACGATGACGGCGTCGAACTTCTTGCCGTCCGGGAGTGCTGCAGCGATCTCGGTCATCCGGGCGGCCAGATCACGCTCCCAGAAGGCTGCGTCGTTGCGGTCGTGCGACGCGGTGTCGATCCCCCACTCGTTGGCGAGGTCCTCGAAGGAACCGACGAAGGCCGGCCGATGGTGCCTCGGCACGCTGGCGAGCTGCCGTTTGAAGTACTGGGAGAGGCCGATCGAGTAGCAGACGAGTGCCACACGCTGCGCCTTGCGATCACCCTGGCCACGGGTGAGGTCCTTGGCCTGGGTGAGGGCCAGGATCGTCTTGCCGCTGCCGGCACCACCCCGGATCTCCATCCGCCTGATGAGCCGTGTGACCTGGAGCAGAGCCGCCTGTTCCTGGGTCAGTCGGTCCGACGTTGCCTCCCGCTCGTCCGCGTCAGCGGCGATGTCGGGTACGGGGAAGCCTCTGCCCGAGAGGATTTCGACGATCAGCTCGACGTCCTCGGCAGTGGGGACGCGCTGGTCGTTCTCCTGCAGGGCTACGACGTCGTGGACCCGGCCAGCGAGGTCGTCGAGGTCTCCGCGGCCACTGATCATCCAGCGCGGGCAGTCCGGGGTGGCGAAGTCGTCCGCGATGTCCGTGAACGGGACGACGACCGCGTGGCCAAACCGGACCCGGCTGCGGCGGTTCTTCCAGCGGGGGTCGGCCTCCACGAAGTCGCGCAGGGCGTACTTGCCGTCGCGGCACTGCTCGACGGGGCGCACCCGGCTGCGGCGCGCACCACCACCGGACCACCAGTGGCCCTGCGCGTCGACGGAGACGCTGCCGCCCTTGACCTCCACGACGACGACGCCCACGCCAGGCATGAGCACGACGACGTCGAGCTCGTGGTCCTTGAGCTGTGAGGTGAGGCGGATGTTGGGCAGCAGCACCGTGCCCTCCGTGACGCCACGCGCCAGCCGCTCCCAGACGACACGCTCCGACTCGTGCGCGAACCGCGCGCCCTCCCCCTGTGCCATGCCCGCAGGGTAGCCGTGCTGCGCGACCCGACCTCGTAGTTGCGCAGATCCGTCGAACCGCACCCGCGGCCGCTGCACCGGCGTACGCTCGAAAGTTGTGCGAGCGGCGCTCCCACACCAGCGAACATCCGAAAGGTGGCCAGGCTCCGCTCGACACGTCCGCGCAGATTCTCCCGGAGGTGCTCATGCGAAAGATCATCGCCACCAGCGGAGCCGCGGCCATCGCCGCAGCGCTGCTGAGTCTGCCAGGAGCCGCGAACGCCGCCCCTTCTGACACCCGCCAGATCACGTCCTCTGGCACGACCAGTATCCGCAGCCTCGGCACCGGCGCCGACGGGCTCCAGCAGCCCGAGCTCAGAGCCGGACCCGACGACGAGCAGGGTGGCGTCCCGTCGACCCGCCCCGACCCGAACTTCAAGCACGGCATCTTCCCCAAGCACCCGCTCGATGCCCCCGTGGTGGCGTCGAGCGCCGTCGCTGCGACGAACCCGGCGGTCCAGGCCAGCATCCAGGGCCTCAACCACCGCGACCAGCGCCTCGCCAACGGCGGCAACCAGTTCTCACTCGAGCCACCTGACCAGGCCCTCTGTGTCGGCAACGGCTTCACCGTCGAGTCGGTCAACAGCGTGCTGCGCGTCTACGACTCGAACGCCGTGCCGCTGACCGGGGTGCAAGACCTCAACACCTTCTTCGGCTACCCCGCGGCCATCAACCGCACGACCGGCGTCGTCGGGCCCGACGTCATCGACCCGATCTGCCACTACGACCCCGACTTCCAGCGCTTTGTCGTGGCCATCACGACGCTGCACGTGGACGCGAACGGCGACTTCAACGGCAGGAACACCATCGACGTGGCCGTCTCGAACACGAGCAACCCGACGGGCACGTGGACCATCTACTCGGTGCCTGCCCAGAATGACGGCACGGAAGGCACACCGAACCACGGCTGCACGACCGACGGCGTCACACCGGGCCCGTGCTTCCAGGACTACCCGCACATCGGTGGGGACGCCAATGGCATCTACATCACGACCAACGAGTACGACCTCTTCGGACCGAGCTTCAACGCCGCCCAGGTCTTCGCGTTCTCGAAGGCGCAGCTCGCCACCCACCCGGCAGCGGTCCGCATGACGCTGGTGCCGAATCTCGACCTGGCCGGCACGCCCGGCTTCACCGTGTGGCCGGCAACGTCACCCGCGGGCCAGTACGAGAGCGCCGCCAACGGCAGCGAGTACCTGCTCAGCTCGGCCGCCGGTGACGGCTCGGAGACGGGCAACCCGACCGGGACCGCTCGGCGCATCGGCCTGTGGGCGCTGACCAACACCGCATCGCTCGACGCCGCCACCCCGGCGCTTGCGGTCACGAACAAGCTGGTCAACAGCGAGACGTACGTCTTCCCGCCGAAGGCCGACCAGAAGGCCGGCGACTTCCCGCTCGGCCAGTGCATCAACGACACGACGATCGCGACCCCGTTCGGTCCAGGCTGTTGGCAGCTCTTCTTCAACCCGCCCGAGCCGGCGCACGACGAGGTCATCTCGCACCTCGACTCCAACGACACCCGCATGCAGCAGACGTGGTTCACCAACGGCGTCCTCTGGGGCTCGGTCGACACCGCGGTGCGGGTCAACGGCGAGCTGCGGGCCGGCATCGCCTGGTTCTCGGTGGAGCCCAAGATCAACGGCGCCGGCAAGGTCGGCGGCAACATCAAGAAGCAGGGCTACCTGGCCCTCGCGGGCAACAACCTGACCTACCCGGCCATCACGATGCTGACCACCGGTCAGGGCGCCATCGCCTTCAGCGTCGTCGGACGGGACCACTTCCCCAGCGCGGCCTACGCTCCGATCTCGTCGAGCGGAGCAGTCGGCCCGATCCACATCGTGGCCGAGGGTATCGGCCCGGCGGACGGCTTCACGAGCTACAAGGCCTTCGTCGGCACCCCGATCCGCACCCGCTGGGGGGACTACGGGGCGGCCGTCACCGACGGCCGGTCCATCTGGATCGCCTCGGAGTACATCGCCCAGACCTGCACCCTGGCGCAGTACCTGACTCCCCCGATCGGCAGCTGCGGCGGCACGCGTACCTCTCTCGGCAACTGGTCCACGCGTCTGACGAAGCTCACGCCGTCATGACCGGCTGACCGCCCGGCCACACACGTGTGCCGCCCAGCCTCGCGAACCCGGCTGGGCGGCATACGTTGTCGGGCGTCAGGGTCCGACGTCAGGCGACGCGCTGCTGCGGCGCCGTCTCCTTCGTCTTGCCCGAGTCCTTCTCGACGATGTCGCCGAGGACCTCGTCGATCTTCGTCATGAGCTCGGGCCCGAGCTTCACCCCGGCCGCCTTGACGTTCTCGGCGACCTGCTCGGGACGCGAGGCGCCGACGAGCGCGGCTGCGACGTTGGGGTTCTGGAGCACCCAGGCGACGGCGAGCTGGGCCATGGTCAGACCGGCCTCGTCAGCGATCGGCTTGAGCTTCTGCACGCGGGTCAGCACGTCGTCGTTCATGAAGCGCTTGATCATGTCGGCGCCACCCTTCTCGTCGGCGGCGCGCGAGCCCTCGGGCGGCTGCTGGCCGGGCTGGTACTTCCCCGTCAGCACGCCTTGGGCGATGGGGCTCCACACGATCTGGCTGACGCCGAGCTCCTCGCACGTCGGCACGACCTCGCCCTCGATGACACGCCACAGCATGGAGTACTGCGGCTGGCTCGAGATGAGCTGGAAGCCGAGCTCCTTCGCGAGAGTGACGCCCTCGCGGATCTGGTCGGCGGTCCACTCGCTGACGCCGATGTAGAGCGCCTTGCCCTGGCGGACGACGTCGGCGAAGGCCTGCATCGTCTCCTCGAGCGGCGTCTCGGTGTCGTAGCGGTGGGCCTGGTAGAGATCGACGTAGTCGGTCTGGAGGCGCTCGAGCGAGCCGTTGATCGACTCCATGATGTGCTTGCGTGAGAGGCCCGTGTCGTTCTTGCCGCCGGGTCCGGTGGGCCAGTAGACCTTCGTGAAGATCTCGAGGCTCTCGCGCCGCTCGCCCTTGAGGGCGTCGCCCAGAACGCTCTCGGCCTTGGTGTTGGCGTAGACGTCCGCCGTGTCGAAGGTGCTGATGCCGGCGTCGAGCGCCGCCCGGACACACTGGGTGGCCACGTCGTTCTCGACCTGCGAGCCGTGGGTCAGCCAGTTGCCGTAGGTGATCTCGGAGATCTTGAGTCCGCTGTTGCCGAGGTATCGGAAGTTCATCCGTCCACCGTATGCCGCCGGCGATGTTGCTCGGACCCCGCTCCCCGTCGAGGGGACGCACGTACGATCGCGACGTGACGCTTCTCGAGCGCGTCGAGCACCTTCGCGCTGTCGCTGGCTACCTGGACGACGCACGCGCTGGGCACGGGCGACTGGTCTACGTCTCGGGCGAGGCCGGCATCGGCAAGACCACCTTCGTCTCCGCCGCGGCCTCCGAGCTCGAGACCGGCGCACGCGTCGCCATCGGCAGCTGCGACGGATCCGCCACCCCTGCACCGCTCGGTCCGCTGCGCGACATGGTGCCCTCCCTCCCAGCGGGCCTGTGGCCCGAGGAGGCGAGTCGGCAGGACGTCTTCACGCGGCTCGTGGAAACCCTCCGAAACGCGCCCCCGGACCGGCCCTACCTGCTCGTCATCGAGGATGCGCACTGGGCCGACGAGGCCACCCTGGACCTCCTGCGCCACGTGGCTCGGCGCGTCCACGGGTGCCATGCCCTCGTGCTCGTCACCTACCGCCCCGAGGACGCGGGTGCCGGCAGCGCTTTGCGAATCCTCTTGGGGGACACCGCATCCGCCAGTGGGACCCGGCGGATCGACCTGCCGCCACTCAGCCCAAGGGCCGTGGCGACCCTCGTCGCCGAACGCTCGCACGACCGGCTGTCGCAGACCAGGATCGACGTGGAGCGACTGCACGACGTCACGGGCGGCAACGCGTTCTTCGTCACCGAAGTGCTCTCCGGCGACACGGCCGGCATGCCCCCGACCGTGCGCGACGCGGTGCTCGCCCGCGTCGCCCGTCTCCACGAGTCGTCACAGCGAGCCCTCGAAGTGGTCGCCCTGACCGGGTCGAGAGCCGAGAGCGACCTGCTCGAAGGACTCCTGAGCGAGGGCCTGGCCGTCCTCGACGAGCCGCTCGCCCGGGGACTGGTCGTCATGTCGGGTCGGGAGGTCACGTTCCGTCACGAGCTGGGCAGGCTCGCCGTCGCCGACGAGGTTCCTGCCGGACGACGGCTCCACATCCACCGCCGACTCCTCGCGGCGCTCGAGAGTCGCGGAGCCGACCCGGCGCGGCTGGCGCACCATGCCGACGCTGCCGGGGACAGCCGGGCCGTGCTGGCCCATGCGCCCGAGGCCGGGGCACGGGCCGCTCGCCTCGGCGCCCACCGGGAAGCCGTCGACCAGTACCGCCGCGCCCTGCAGCACGCGGACACCCTGCCTGACACCGAGGTGCCCTCCCGCCGCCGGGCCGACCTGCTCTGGGCCCTCGGCTACGAGCTCTATCTCACCGACCGCATCGAGGGCGCCATCGAGGCGGGCGACGCGGCCCGCCGGATCTGGGACGCCGCCGACGACGCCACGCGGGTCGGCGACGCGTGGCGGTGCCTGTCACGGCTCAGCTGGTTCGCGGGGCGCAAGGCCGAGGCCGAGACGCAGGCCGCGGTCGCCGTCGACGTGCTCGAAGGGGGCTCGACCTTCGAGCTGGCGTTGGCCTACAGCAACCTCGCGCAGCTCCGCATGCTGGCCACCGACCTGGCCGGCACCCGGGAGTGGGCGCACCGGACGCTGGACCTCGCCGACTCGCTCGACGACCTGGCGCAGCAGACCGAGGTGCGCGTGCACGCCCTCAACAACCTCGGCACGATCGAGATCGCGGCCGGTGACTTCGCCTCCGGGGCCGCGATGCTCGACGACAGCCTCCAGCAGGCACGCGCCGCCGACCTCCACGAGCACGCGGCTCGCGCGTACTGCAACCTCGCGTCGAGCGCCGTGCTGCAGCGGCGGCATGAGGACGCACGGCGCTACCTCCTCGAGGGCATCGAGTACTGCTCAGAGCGCGACCTCGACTCGTGGACCCTCTATCTCGAGGGGCTCTCCCATCCCGAAAGGACCACGAGCATGCCGCTCTTCATGGACGTCCACTCCCTCGGCGACGGGGTCACGATGGACGCGGTCGCCCAGGCACACCGGGCCGACCTCGCCACGCAGGACCCCCACGGTGTCAACTACCTGCGCTACTGGGTCGACGAGCGCCGGGGCCAGATCTTCTGCCTCGTCGAGGCTCCCGACGCCGAGGCCGCCAACATCGTGCACCGCGACGCCCACGGGCTCGTCGCCGACGCCATCTACGAGGTGCAGGAGGGCGTCTGACCGCCCCATCCGCTCCATCCGCCCCACCCGCACCACTGCCAACCGCCTGACGACCCAGCCGTATGCCGCCACCCCGAGGTGACGGCATACGGCCACGTCGTCCTGCACCCACGCGGTCGCCCACCTGTCATCCCCGGTCGTCCCGGCACCGTCCCAGCCGATGGAACCGCACGGTTGGCCCGCGCGTTGGGCGGGTAGAAACCAGTCGTCACCTCGACGGAATCTTCATGTTCACTTGAACGTTGATCCAGACGAGGCACGCGTGGACAGACGGTCCACGCACGACCCGAAGGGGGTGCACCATGAGGCGAAGGAAGTACGAGGAGTTCGAAGAGGACAACGGAACCGTGCTGCGCTACGCCCGCCACGACAACGGTGGCGGTTTCGTCGAGTCGCACGCCCACGTCGACCCTGCGGCCTATGTCGCCGAGAACGCCTACGTCGACCGCGGAGCGGTCGTCGGCGCGGGAGCCCGCATCGCGAGCGGTGCCTGGATCGACCGCGGCGCGGTCGTCCACGCCGGAGCCAGCATCGGCACCACGGCACACGTGGCCGCCGGCGCCGTCGTCGGGCGCGATGCCCGGATCGGCGCACGCGTCAAGATCGGCGCCAACGCCCACGTCTGGGACGGCGTGCGCGTCGACAGCGACGACGTCATCTCCGAGGGCTCTGTCGTCCGCGCCGGCTCCCAGCACCGCCGCGCCGCCTGACGCCGGTCCGGTCAGCGGGTGCCGGCCACCCGGGACACCGCTGCGGCGACCGCCGGCGCGACGCTCGCGTCGAAGACGCTGGGGATGATGAAGCTCGGGTTGATCTCGCCCGGCTCGACCGAGTCGGCGATGGCGGTCGCCGCGGCGACCATCATGGCGTCCGTGATGTCGGAGACGCCGGCGTCGAGCAGCCCGCGGAAGAAGCCCGGGAAGACGAGGACGTTGTTGATCTGGTTCGGGTGGTCGGAGCGGCCGGTCGCGACGACGGCGGCGTGCTCGCTCGCGGCGATCGGGTCGACCTCCGGCACGGGGTTGGCGAGGGCGAAGACGATCGCGTCGGGAGCCATGGTCGCGATGTCGTCACCCGTCAGCAGGTCCGGCGCCGAGACGCCGATGAAGACGTCCGCACCGACGAGGACCTCCTTGAGGGTGCCGCTCTGGTGACCGGTGTTCGTGTGGTCGGCGATCCACTGGCGGAAGGGCTCCATGCCCTCGTTGCCGTTGTGGACGGCACCCGTGCGACCGCAGGCGACGATGTTGCGGGCACCCTGGGTCAGCAGGAGACGGATGATCGCGTGACCCGCGGCGCCGACGCCGGACACGACGATGTGCACGTCGTCGATGGACTTGTTGACGACGCGCAGGGCGTTCTTGAGCGCGGCGAGGACGACGATCGCGGTGCCGTGCTGGTCATCGTGGAAGACGGGGATGTCGAGGAGGTCACGCAGGCGTGACTCGATCTCGAAACACCTTGGGGCAGAGATGTCCTCGAGGTTGATGCCGCCGTACACAGGGGCGATCGCGCGCACGATCTCGACGATCGCATCGGGGTCCTGGGTGTCGAGGCAGACCGGCCAGGCGTCGACTCCCCCGAACTGCTTGAAGAGCGCGGCCTTGCCCTCCATCACCGGGAGGGCCGCGAGCGGGCCGATGTTGCCCAGCCCCAGGACGGCCGAGCCGTCGGTGACGACGGCGACGGTGTTGCGCTTGATCGTGAGACGGCGGGCGTCCTCCGGGTGCTCGACGATCGCCTGACAGATGCGGGCGACTCCGGGCGTGTACGCGCGTGACAGGTCGTCGCGGTGCTTGAGGGGCACCTTCGGGTTCACCTCGATCTTGCCGCCGAGGTGGAGCAGGAACGTCTGGTCGCTGACCTTGCGGACGACCGCCCCCGGGATCGCGGCGATCGCCTCGGTGATGAGGTGACCGTGCGCCTCGTCCCGCGTGTCGCACGTGACGTCGACGACGAGCCGGTCGGTGCGGCTCTCGGCGACGTCGAGCGCCGTGAGGGCTCCGCCGGTGGACGAGACGGCGGTGGTGAGGGCCGACGTCGCGTTGGCGGCGGCCGGCACCTCGACCCGGACGGTGATCGAGTACCCAGGACTCGGGATGGCCATGACAGTCCTCTCGCGCGGAGCAACGGTGCCCGACCCGTTCATCCTCCACCCGCGACGGTCGGCCCGCTCGGATGCCGACCGTCTCGTCGGGAATGTCGCCGGCATGCCGCAGAGGTCGTGGCCGGCGCATCGGTTTCGTGACCGGCCCGGACGCGCGCCCGTCTGTTCACTGCCGCCCCGAACGGGCCAGGGCCACGAGGTCTCGCATCCCGGCATCCGGCAGGTACGCGCGGCTCAGGGCCAGCCCGATGCGCGGGAGCGCGGCCTCGTCCGGGAAGACGAGATAGAGCGGTTCGTGCCTCGGTTGGAACTTCGACTTGAAGGCATGCAAGGACCTGAAGCCGTAGTACGGCTCCAGGGACTCGCCGAGTCGGTCGAGGAAGACGTCGAGCGTGCCCCGGTCCAAGGACTCGTCACCCGCAGAGGGCCGGGTCCGGGCCAACGGGGCACCCGAGAGGGAGACGAGGGCGCAGCCCTCCTCCTTGAAGGTGAGACAGGCCGAGGCGATGAGGAACTCCATGGAGTAGCGGAAGCCGCCGGGCAGGCGCCGCATGACGTCCAGCGTCCAGCCGGCGGGGTCCCCACCCCCGCTCGCGTGGAACGGCATCCACGACGTGACCCCGTGGACCGTGGCGTCACCGTCGATGGCCAGGCCGACTCGGACGTGAGGGTCGAGGGCTTCATCCACGCCACCGAGGGTGAAGCCCATCTCGGGCAGCCCCTTGTCCTCGACCCATTCGGACGAGATCGCCTTGACCTGCATCTGTATGCCGCGTGGCATGTCCTTGAGTGGGCCGATCCGGAAGCCGATGCCGAGCTTGGCCGCCTGGTTGAGGGCGGTGCGCACGTCCTGCCATGCCTTGCCGACGAAGTCCAGCGTGGGCAGGTCGACCCAGGCCTCTTCCGCCACCTGGAGGGAGTGCCATCCCTGCGCTCGCGCATGTCGAGAGGCCTCTCCCGTCACGGTGAAGAGGCACGGCACCAATCCCTGGGCGTGCACGGCGTTCGCGAAGGCGCCGAGCAGCATGGACCGGTCCTCCTCGGCCGAGGCCACGGGGTCACACAGCCCGACCGCGACGCCGGCGTGCACGCGGTACGCGACGTATCCCGACACGGAGGCCGGCGTGAACCAGCGGTTCTCCGGCCAGGTCGTCATCCACGCGAGACGGTTGACCGTGCCCTGCTGCCGCAGCAGCTGCGTGGCCCGTGAGCGCTGGTCGTCGTCGGCGGGAGCGACGATGCTGCCGCTGGTGCGGCGAGCGCGGCGGGGCGACGGGTTGCGGAACGCATGGCGGCCCACGAGGCACACGGACAGGCCGAGCCCGTTGCCGAAGAGCTCCCAGCCGGCAGCGAGGAGTCCCTGCTCACCCACCGCGATCATGTAGCCGAGGTTCAGGACCTGGATGACCATGACGACGAGCAGGAGCCCCACGGCCCAGCGCCAGGCCAGTCGCCGGCCCTTGTAGAGCGACCGGGCGAGCCACAGCCAGAGGACGATCTGGAGGACGCCGAGCAGCACGTCCGTGTCGGCGAGCTCCGCGGCCCGGGCCTCCGGGCTCAGGGTGACCGCGAACGGGCCGTCCGCGGTGGTGAAGGGGCGTAGCGCGACCTCGACCGCGGCGATGACGAAGAAGCCGGACGCGAGCAGGCGGAAGTCTCGTCGCGTCAGGTGGCGGAAGGTGAGCAACGGCGCGCGGCCCATGAGAGTCGGTCCGAGGAGCAGGCCGAAACCCACCCCCAGCACGTGCTCGAGGTCCGCGAGTGCGCCCATGTGGATGACGAAGAGCACGACGTAGGCGCCGAGCAACGCCCGGACCCGGCCACGCCACGGGGGTGACAGCGTGACCGACGCTGCGGCCGCCGCGCCGAGGAACCCGGCGGACGGCCCCGCGTCGAGCACTGCGGCGAGGTGCGTCGTCCACGCGTAGCCGTGGTCACGGGTGAGCCACAGCAGACCGGCGGCACCCAGGACGGCTACGACGTGGCAGGACACGAGCGCCACTGCGTAGCGGAGCGAGCCCAGGCGCCACTCCGCGAAGCCCCCGAACACGATGAGCCCCAGCAGGATCGGGACGTACTGGAACGGCCGCGCCGCGAAGAAGGCACCGGTCAGCACGGTGGGCCAGGAACCCTGCTCGAACGCGGGCAGGCCGTAGCTCACGGAGTCGTTCAGCGGCCGATCGAGGAGCGGGTCCCAGAGGGACCGGGTCCACACCGACAGCGCGAGGGTGGCGACGACGAGAATGCTCGTCAGCGGTAGGCGACTCGTCACCGTCCAGAGACGGGACATGCCTTCGATTGTCCTGCCAACCACCCCTCGCGTCGAGGACGTGCTGGATGTCCGACGAGCCCGTCCGACGCCGCCGACGCGGCCGACGTGGCCGACGCCTCAGCGGGATGCCTGCGTCAGGGCGAGGAACTCCGCCCGCGAGCGTGAGTCGTCCCGGAGGGCGCCGAGCAGGCTCGAGGTGATGGTCGTGGTGCCCGGGGCCTGCACGCCGCGCAGCGTCATGCAGAGGTGCTCGGCCTCGACGACCACGCCGACCCCGACCGGGCTGAGCTGGGCGCACAGCCAGTCGGCGACCTGGACGGTCAGTCGCTCCTGCACCTGGGGACGCGACGAGAAGTGCTCGAGCACACGAGCCAGCTTGGACAGGCCGAGGATGCGCCCGCCCGGGAGGTAGCCGATGTGCGCGGTCCCGACGAACGGGAGCATGTGGTGCTCGCAGAGGGACCGCACCGGGATGCCCCTCGCGACGATCAGCTCGTCGTAGCCGCCGTCGTTGGGGAACGTCGTCATCTGGAACGGTCGTGGGCTCATCAGCTCTGCGAGCGATGCGGCCATGCGTTCCGGTGTGCGCGCCAGCGACTCGTTGTCCAGGTCGATTCCCAGTGCCTCCAGCATGATTCGGGCTCCGGAGGCCGCGCGCGCCAGGTCCGGTTCGGTGACGGCACCGGTTCCCGCCCAGTGCCTTCGGGCGCGATCACGAAGTCCAGCCTGTTCCGGTGACGGGCTCATGCGCTCGTTCCTTCCCGGGCGCGGAGCCCGTCATGGTCGTGGAGGGCCAGGACGCCCGCGTCGCCCCGGGGACGGGACGAGGCCGACCGCAACCAACGGCGGGCGCTCTCGTGGGCCCGCGCCACGAGAGCGGTCGTCTGGCTGAAGTCGGCGGGTGACACCGACAGGGGGCACAGCGGGGGCAGGACGTGCAGCCGCGCACCGCCGTCATAGCCGCGGACCTGCGCCATGAGCTGGCGGTGCAGCAGCAGGCTCAGCGCCGTCAGGACCGAGCCGAGCGCGGTCGTCGGACCTGCTCCCGCGCACGGGTAGCCGGCGGGCAGCAGATAGATGTCCGTGACGCCGTGCGCCGCTGTGTGGGCCAGCACGTCCAGCTCGCCGATGGCGCCGTCGACGAGGGTCCTGCCCTGACGCACCACGGGCGGGAGCAGCCCCGGGACCGCAGCGCTGGCTCGGACGGCGCTGACGGCTGCACCCGTGCCCATCACGATGCCCTGACCGGTCACGAGATCCGTGGCCGTGACCTCGACCGGGACACGTGCGTCGTCGAGGTCGTCGTAGCCGAGGTTGCTCTGCAGGAGGCGCTCGAGGCCGGTGCCGGCGAACAGCGACGGTTGGGTCCCGCGTGCGGCCCCGAGCCACCGAAGCGGGTCCGGGGCGAAGATGTCCTGGCGACGCATCCGTTGCCAGAGGCCCACGAGGGCCTCCAGTCTGGCCCGCGTGCTCCCGGGTCCGGCGAGGTAGGCCGCGTTGACGGCGCCGACGGACGTGCCGACGAGCAGGTCGGGCTCGATCTTGCAGTCGCGCAGGGCCAGGAGCATCCCGACCTGCACCGCGCCGAGGCTGCCGCCCCCGGTCAGCACGAAGGCCGTGCTCATGGTCAGCCCCGCCGGACCGGCCACAGCACGGGGCGCGGGTCGAAGCGCGTGGCGAGCCGCTGCAGGGCGACGGCCGCCGACAGCAGGCCGAGGTCGCGCAGGGCCACATCGTAGAAGCCGGGGAGGAGCAGCAGGTTGAGGATGATGCCGCCGAGCCACGCGGCCACGACGATGGCGCCGAGACGCGGGTGGAGGGCGACGACCAGGCCGGCCACCACCTCGACGATGCCGACGACATACATCGCCTCGTGCGGTGTGACCGGCAACGGCCGGGACAGCACGGGGGCCAGGTACTGGTCCCACTGCACGAGGAGGTTGGTGAACTTGTCGAGACCGAAGACGACCGGGGCGACGACGAAGGCAGCGCGCAGCACGGCATACGCCTGGTAGGTGGGGTCACTCCTGTCCGGACGTGCGGGGCGCTCGACCCGACGGGTGGTGCTGGGACTGCCGATGGTGACCATGCGTGTCCTCCTGGACTGGTGGCTCGGTGCCCTCCGGGCTGCTCCGCGACATCGAGCCGGCCGAGTGGGACGCTGACGGGGTGTTAGTGCGTCCACGCGTCATCGGTCTTACCGCGCTGTCCCCGACCGGTAAGACCGGCGACGCTGCACACCGCCAACAGGGCATGACCCCGCACCAGACCCACACCCCGGCCACCGCGGTCCCCTGCCAGTCCGCCGGACCACCGCTCGACGTCGTCGAGTGGCGCAGGTGCCGGCTGCGCGAGGCGGGCTTCCCGGCCCTGCTCGCTCGGGACCTGGCCCGGCAGCGGGTCGACCTGCACGCGCTGCTCGAGCTCGTGGACGCCGGCTGCCCGCCGGAGCTCGCGGCACGCATCCTGTCCCCGCTCGACGGCCTCGACGGCCTCGATGGCCTCGATGCGCCGCAGGTGGGCCGATGACCGCGGTGAGCAGGGACGAGCAGCGCTCGAACACCTCGGTGTCGTCACCACCGTCGGATGCCCCCAGCCCGATGGACTGGGTGGAGGCGCTCACCGGTGGAGGACCCGAACAGGCCGCGGCCCTGCGAGAGCTGCACACGCTGATGCTCCGGGCCGCCGCGCACCAGGTGTGGCGCATGCGTCCCGCGCTGCCCGATCCTTCCCCGTCGGCGGTCGACGTCATCGTCAACCAGGCGGCCGACGAGGCCATGACCGCACTGCTGGCCAAGCTGCACACCTTCGAGGGGCGGAGCCGCTTCACGACGTGGGCCTTCAAGTTCGCCATCCTCCAGGCGGCGACCGAGGTCCGGCGGCTGCAGTGGCGGCACCGTGAGGTGGAGCTCCGTGACCTCGACGTGCCGAGCGCGCCGCGGCACGAGGACCCCGAGCTGTATGCGGAGGGAAACGACCTCGCGGCGGCCGTGGCCGCAGCGATGCGTGGCGTTCTCACGCCCTACCAGCGCCGCATCGCGATCGCCCTCCTCGTCGACGGCATCCCGATCGACGTTCTTGCCGAGCGCCTGGGCACCAACCGAGGAGCCCTCTACAAGACGCTGCACGACCTCCGGGTCCGCCTGCGGACGGAGCTCACCGCGAACGGCTACCTGCCCGTCCACCCGGCAGACCCACCGGATCCGGCCCCCTCCGACGCCCGCTCACGCATCTCCCCCACCCCCACGGCAGGCACTCCATGAGCACGACACCTCGCCCCGACTCGGCCGCCCTGACACCACGCAACGTCAGTGCGCTGCTGCAGGACACGACCCCCTGGCTCTCGTGCGACGAGTGCTTCGAACGGATGGACAGCTATGCCGAGGCGCTGGTGCACGACCCCACCTACCGGGACAAGGCGATGGCCGCCCACCTGCGGGGGTGCGCAGCCTGCGACGAGGAGGCCGAGTCGCTGCTGCGGCTGCTCGACGGCGGGTGAGGCTCGGGCCCAGCTCCGCCACCCGGCAGGCGACCACGTCTCGGGTCCGGTGTGGACCCGAGACGTGGTCGCCTGCTGGTGGCTCAGTGCGCCTCACGGGTGAGGCTGAAGCGGGCCGCGACCCCTGAGATGAGCAACGCCCAACCGGTGAGCACGAGGGCAGCAGTCGTCGGGCTCAGCATCCCGTGCGCTGCCGTGCCGACGCTGGTCAGGGCGATGGCAGCCCCCGCGGGGAGCCACTGGGCGACCTCGGGGAGGGCGCTGGCGAGGATGCCGACCTCGATGATCATGACCCAGGTGATCGCCCCGACGATGGCAGCGACCGTGTTGCGGGTCAGTGCCCCGAGTGCGACGCCGACGAGGCCGTAGAGGGCGGAGGCCACCGTGGCGCCGATCCAGAGCTGGGCCACATCGATCGGCAGCGAGTGCACCCCGCGGGCGCCGTAGATGATCACGGCCTCCGCGTAGGCGACGCCGAAGGTGCCGGCGCCCAGGAGTGCACCGAGCCCGAGGACGGTGACGGCCTTGGCCGCGAGCACCCGGGCGCGGCGGGGCTCGCCGAGGAAGGTCTGCATGATGGTGCGGTGTCGGTACTCGCCGGCGACGACGAGCACCCCGATGGCCAACATCACCATCGAGGTGAGCGCTGACACGGAGAGCGTGTGGTTGACGTGGTCCGTCGACCCGAAGGCCGGTCCCCCGGGACTGGGGACGAGTGCGTTGGCGGCGACGGAGGCCATTCCGAGCACGAGGGTGATGCCGAGGCTCACCCACGCAGCGGGGGTGGTGCGAAGCTTGTAGAGCTCAAGGGAGACAAGGGTTCTCATGACCAGACTTCCTGGGTGTCGGTGGAGTGGATAAGGTCGTGGAAGACCGACTCGAGGTCGGTGTCGTCGGTGACGATGTCGCGGACCGGGCCGGCGGCGGCGAGGGTGCCGCGGTGGATCACGACGAGGTCGTCAGCGACCGCCGCGACCTCGCTGAGCAGGTGGCTCGACAGGAAGACGGTGCCGCCGGCGTCCGCGAAGGACCGCAGGAAGCGGCGCATCTCGCGGATGCCGTCCGGGTCGAGGCCGTTGAGCGGCTCGTCGAGGACGAGCACTGACGGGTCGCCCACGAGCGCCGAGGCCAGGGCGAGCCGCTGACGCATGCCGAGCGAGAAGCCACCGACCCGGCGACCGGCCGCGGCCCCGAGACCGAAGCGGTGGAGGAGGTCGTCTGCCGTGTCGGTGGGAACCCCCGCCTGCCTCGCGGTCAGGCGGATGTGGTTGCGGGCAGAGCGGTTCGGGTGGAATCCCTGGTCGAGGACCGCGCCGACGACGCGAGTCGGATGGGGCAGGTCGGCGTAGCGGACGCCATCGATCGTCGCCTCCCCGCTGGTCGGGTCGGCGAGACCGAGCATGATCCGCATGCTCGTCGTCTTCCCTGCCCCGTTGACGCCGAGGAACGCGGTGACTCGGCCGGGAAGGGCCGTCGCCGTGAAGCCGTCGAGGACGGTGACGGGACCGTAGTGCTTCGTGAGCTGGTGGAACGAGAGTGTTGGCATGGTGCTGAGCTCCTGTGTCGGGCCGGTTTGGCTGAGACCAACGATCCGGCTCCACGGGGTCCTCGGTCGTCGGCCGTGCGGCCGAGCCTCCGCGTGCGCCTGGGGGTGGGGTCATCGGTCGCCCACGAGACGGCATACCTCCCGGGGCGTACGCCCCGAAGCCGATCCCACGGAGGCCCGCGCTCCCTACCCTTCAGGTATGGACACGCGTTGGCGGCGACGCCCGCGGCGGCTGGACCCACGGGTCGCCGACGCTCTCGTCGCGCTCGGCCTCTTCGTCCTGCTCGTCCTGTCGTTCGGCGTGGCCGTCCGCGCAGGGCAGCGGCCGGTGGACGCGTGGGCCTGGGTGCTGGGCATCCTCATGACGGCGCCGTACGCCGTGCACCGCCGAGCCCCGTGGCTCGCCCTCACCGTGACGCTCCTGGCCCTCGTGGCCTTCTCGCTGCTCCACTACGCCCCCTACCCCGGGGTCAGCGCCTTCGCTCTGCTGTTCGGACTCGCGCTGCACGGTCGACGCCGCGACTCGCTCCTGGCGCTCGGCGCGACCGTGGGGGCCTTCTGTCTGGCCATCGCCGCCCAACCCGCAGGCGTGGTCTCCCCGAGCGACGTCGTCTCGACCCTGCTCGCGACAGCGGTCGCGTGGCTGGCCGGCGACAACCTGCGCCAGCGACGCCTCCGGTGGGCGGCGATCGAAGAGCGAGCCCGCCTGCTCGAGCGCGAGCGGGAGGACCGGGACCGCGCGGCCGTGACGGCGGAGCGGCTTCGGATCGCCCGCGAGCTGCACGACGTCGTGGCTCATTCGATGTCGGTGATCGCGGTCCAGGCGGGTGTCGGGAGCCACGTCATCGCCACAGACCCGACGGCAGCTCGAGACGCCCTGGCGGTCATCGAGTCGACCAGCCGTGGTGCGCTCACCGAGATGCGTCGGATGCTCGGGGTGCTCCGCCAGGACGGTGAGACCGCGATGCACCCCATGCCCGGGCTCGCCGACATCCCACGGCTCGTGGCCGAGACGCGCCGGACCGGTGTCGGGGTCACCGTGAGCTCGACCGGCGACGGCGCGAGCCTGCCCGCCGGCCTGGACCTCGCGGCATACCGCGTCGTGCAGGAGGCGCTGACGAACGTCCTCAAGCACGGCGGACCCGTCGCTCACGTCCACATCGCCTGCTCGGAGGAGGAGGTCGACCTCGAGGTGCTCGACGAGGGACCAGCCAGGCGTCCGCGCCGTGGGGACGTCCCGGCGTCGGACGTCGGCGTCGCCCCGGGCGCCGGCCAGGGACTGGTGGGCATGCGGGAGCGGGTGGAGCTCTACGGCGGGAGCTTCGAGGCCGGCCCGAGGCCCGGAGGTGGGTTCCGGGTGCACGCCACGCTGCCGTATGCGGTGCAGACGCCGTGAGTGCGCCGGTGCGCGTCGTCGTGGTGGACGACCAGGCCCTCGTGCGAGGAGCGTTCTGCGTGCTGGTGGGCTCCGCGCCCGACCTCGAGGTCGTGGGTGAGGGCGAGAACGGCGCCGAGGCGGTCGCGCTCGCGCGCGAGCTCGAGCCGGACGTCGTGCTCATGGACATCCGGATGCCGGTGATGGACGGACTCGCGGCGACAGGCGCCATCGCCGCCCTCGGCCTGTCCACACGCGTGCTCGTCCTGACGACCTTCGACCTCGACGAGTACGTCTTCGGAGCCCTGCGCGCCGGAGCCAGCGGCTTCCTGCTCAAGGACACGCCGCCGGCCCAGCTGCTCGACGGGATCCGAGTCATCGCGCGTGGTGAGTCGCTGCTCGCGCCCACGGTGACGCGCCTGCTCATCGAGGAGTTCGTCCGGCGAGAGCCGGCCGACGTGGTCGGACGACCCGACCCGCCCGCGTCCCTGGACGCGCTGACGGAGCGCGAGCGGGAGGTTCTCCTGCTCGTCGCCAGGGGCCTGTCCAACCACGAGATCGGCACCGAGCTCTTCGTCACCCCGGCGACGGCCAAGACCCACGTGAGCCGACTCCTCATGAAGCTCGGAGCCCGAGACCGCACCCAGCTCGTCGTCATGGCCTACGAGAGCGGACTCGTGGAGCCGCACGCCCCCTGAACCCGGCCCACGCGGGCCACGGCCCCGGCAGTTACGCCGGGTCAGCCCACGTCATCGAGGCAGGCCGACCGACATCGTCATGCCCGACGGGGTGGTCAGTCCCGGCAGCGCATTCGGGGCGGACAACAGCAGCAGGCCGAGGACCAGCAGGAGCGCGGCCGTCGCGTACGTGACGACGCGCCGCCACGGGAGCAGCTTCTCGAGGGCGATGATGCCCGCCACGAGAGCCATCCACGTGAGACTCATGACGCCCAGCGCGAAGAGGGAAGCCATCAGGGCCCAGCAGCATCCGACACACCAGGCCCCGTTGCGAACTCCCATCCTCAGGGCCCCCCTCAATCCACCGCGCCACGAGCCCAGAAGCGCACCAAGAGGGCTGCGGCACGCGCCGAGACACACGTCCTTGAGGGGGGTGAGCTCGTACACGGCGGCGACCACCAGAGTGACGCCCGCGACGGCCCGCCCGGCGTTGTCCCACGCGAGTGCATCCCCGAAGATGGCACCGACGATCACCCCGATGCCGTACGCGATGACCCCCGCGACGGCCCAGGTCAGCAGATACCCCGCGGCGAACATCCAGGGTGACAGCGGCGCACTGGTCCTGGTGAGACGGGAGTACAAGGCGACCGTGGGTGCGACGGAAGGCAACATCATCGCCGCCATCATGACCACCCAGATGCCCAGGAACCAGCCGAGGCTGCCGAGACTCGTCCAGGGTCCGGCATCCATCCCGCGCATCTCACGCGCAGTCAGCAGCCAGCCGAGCGCGGCGAGGGCGAAGAGCGCGACAACCAGACCCACGCGCGTGCGCATCGCGGCGATCGCCGGACCCGGACCCGCATCACCCCCCGGCTCGGCCGGCGCGCGCATCGAGGTCAGGCGGCCCAGGCGAACGTGGACGTCGACAGGCCCGTCTTGCCCTCGTACGAGATCCCGAACGCGTTGATGCGGGTGCGGCGTGCCTCGGCCATCGTCAGGTCGGAACCGACCGGGTGGAACATTCCGTGGAAACGCACCGGCTCTCCGGTCTCGACGCCGAACGGGACGATGTCCTCGATCTCGAAGTCGATCGAGTCACCCACCCGCACACGGTGCAGCAGCCCGTCGTCCGAGATGTCGATGGCGGCGCGCTCGACCCCCACGACCTCCCCCACCAAGGGCGCCAGAGCACCCATCGGCCCACCCAGCTGCCCGCCGAAGACCTTGACCAGCTGGTCGAACTGCTCATCGCTGGCGTCATCATCGACGTAGACCCCGAGCCGCCAGTTGCCCTGGGTCATCACCTTCGGGGTGTCGGCGATCAACACGACCCTCCGCCCGCTGATGTCAGTGCCCTCGACCTGGCCCTCACTGATGGTGAAGGCGAGGGTCACCCGACAGAAGTCGTAGGTTGCGCCGTGATCGAGGGAGAGGTTGCACGGACACATGAGCTCGCACGAACAGGTCTCCACGTAGCTACCGGTCAGATTCCACGCCATCGTCGAACCCCTTCCTCGTGCCCTCCAGTTTTTCCCCAACGGCGTTGCGCGTCAACGAAACTGAGGAGCCATTTCCCCGTTCGGCGCGATCTGCGGCGCCCCCACCAGCCCGACGTGTCCCCGGAGGGTCCGGGGCCTCCGTCCCCGTGAACTGTTTGGGATACTTCGACTCGTTTGTCGCCCGGCGGCGGGCGGCGACGGGCCGAGGCAGGTGCTTCCGGATCCGTGCGTGCCCCGGTGGGCCGGGTCGGCCCAGTGCGCTCACGGAACGCGGAAGCGCTCTTGCTGTCATGCTTGATATGTGGGTGATCCTTCGGGGTCGCCGACGCTCCTACGTTGGGGTGTCCGTTCTCCTCGAGGAGGCCCCGTATGCCGAGCGTTGTGTCGTGTCTGATTCCGTCCGCTGAGCCTCGGCAGGAGCTGTTCGGCGATCCGCTGCTGGATGCCTACCTGGAGTTCTTGTCCGGGCGCTGTCGGCCGAACTCGGTGCTGGCGGCACGGTTCGACCTGAAGGTGTTCTTCACGGTCGTGGCCAAGCCGGTCGAGGCGGTGACGGCCACCGACGTGCTGGGGTTCATCACCGCCCAACGCAGCGGCGCCCCTCACCTTCCGGACCCGCTGCTCGCTCCGGTCGGCGGTGACACGGTCGGGGTGTCCCTGCGGACCGTGCGTCGCCGACTGTCCACGGTCGCAGGGCTGTACGCGTTCCTGACCGCCCGAGGCGACGTGCCCAGCAACCCGGTCCCGCGCGGGCTGCCGACTCGCCGCGAACGGCACCGGCCGTCCCAGGGTGTGCCGTTGGTGCGGGCGCCGCAACGGACGCTGCCGCGGATCCTGACCCCGGTCGAGGTCGACGCCCTCACCACCGCGTTGCGCACGCACCGGGACCGGGCCATGGTCGCCGCGATGCTGCTCGGCGGGCTGCGGCGCTGCGAGGTCCTCGGGCTGCGGATGGAGGATGTCCGGGCCGCGGAGCGTCGGTTGTTCATCGCTCAGGGCAAGGGCGGGCACCAACGATTCGTGCCGATCTCCTCGCGGTTCTTCGAGCACCTGGGCGCCTACCTCGAGCAGGAGCGACCCGCCGACGCCGACACCGACGTCGTGTTTCTCGTGTTGAAGCGTCCCCGGCGGGGCCGGCCGTTGAGCGCGTACGGCCTCGACGAGGTCCTCGACGGCGCCCGCGCCAGGGCCGGATTGGCGCACGCGTCCTGTCACGAGCTGCGCCACACCTGCCTGACCCGGCTGCGGGAGGCCGGGATGCCGCTGGAGGCCGTCCAGGCCCAAGCCGGGCACNNCGATCGAGTCGACCCGGATCTATCTGCACCTGGCCGACGACTGGCTCGCCTCCCAGTACCGCCGCGCCGCGGAAGTCATCGACGCCCAGGTCTTCGCCGGCCAACCAGGGTCGCCCGTGCCGCCTGTCCCGCCGCATCTTCGGGACCATCCAGACCGTCAAGACCGAGCCGCGGTCCCGGGGTTCCGGAGGCTGAGGTGAGTGGGCCGCTGCTGCTGCCGACCTGGGAGCAGCTCGAGGCGACCCACCCGCACGTGGTGGCCACGATGCGCGCCTACCTGGCCCAGGTCGCCTGCGTCCTACGCCCGGGCAGCGTCACCGGCGCTGACCTCGCGCTACGCTCCTTCACCACCTACCTCGCCACCGAACACCCTGGGCTGCAACGCGTTCGGGACATCGACCGGCCGCACATCGAGGGCTTCAAGACGTGGGTCGCGGCCCGACCCGGACAGAACAAGGAACGCGTCACCCCAGCCACCATCGCCCACCGCCTCGGCACCCTACGAGTGTTCTTCACCCGGATCGATGAATGGGGCTGGGACGACGCCCCACCCCGGGTCCCGATGTTCCTGGGTGACGTCCCCCGACAGCACCACGCCCTGCCCAAAGCGCTCGATGACCCGAGCGCAGCCAAGCTGCTGCGCGCCGCGCAAGCCGACCRGCGSATGCTCGTCGGGGTCACCGTCGAGTTCCTCCTACGCACCGGCCTACGCGTCGGGGAATACACCGCCCTGAGCTCCGACGCCGTCGTGCTCATCGGCGACACCCACTGGCTCCACGTCCCGGTCGGCAAGCTCCACGAAGACCGCTACCTGCCGCTGCACCCACGCATTGTGCAGCTCGTCGACACCTACCGCGCCGCGCACGTCCCGGACGGACACCCACTGCTCATCCCCTACGAAAACGGCAGGGCCCTGGACCGGCACGCCGTCACCCGGTTCATCAACACAGCCGGCTCCGCGGCCGGCCTCGGCCACATCCACCCCCACCAGCTCCGGCACACCCTGGCCACCCAAGCCATCAACCGCGGCATNGCGCGCTTGTTCGTCGGCCCGTCGTAGGCGTCGAGCACGAGGTCGCCGAGCCCCGGACACCCACTGCTCATCCCCTACGAAAACGGCAGGGCCCTGGACCGGCACGCCGTCACCCGGTTCATCAACACAGCCGGCTCCGCGGCCGGCCTCGGCCACATCCACCCCCACCAGCTCCGGCACACCCTGGCCACCCAAGCCATCAACCGCGGCATGWSCATCGAGGCCATCGCCGCGATGCTCGGACACAAGTCCCTGGACATGACCCTCGTGTACGCCAAGATCGCCAACCGCACCGTCGCCGAGGAGTACTTCACCGTCGCCGAGAAAGTCGAGGCCCTCTACGCCCAACCCGCCCAGCTGCCCACCCAGCTGCCCGCCGAGGACCTCGGCCCGAACATGGCCCGACTCAACCGCGAACACCACCGCATGCTCGGCAACGGCTACTGCGTCCGGCCCAAGAYSATGGACTGCCAGTACGAGAACATCTGCGAGTCCTGCACGTTCTTCCAGACCACCATCGAGTTCCGACCCACCCTGCTCGCCCAACGCGCCGACGCCTGCGCCAAGGGCCAAACCCGTGCCAGTACGAGAACATCTGCGAGTCCTGCACGTTCTTCCAGACCACCATCGAGTTCCGACCCACCCTGCTCGCCCAACGCGCCGACGCCTGCGCCAARGGCCAAACCCGACGAACCGAGATCTACGACAACCTCATCACCAGCCTCGACAMCACCGAAGCCTCTTGACACCGATCACCCACATAATGCCGATGTGCGTGCGTTCTGGGTGCGGCCAAGGCCGCCCGGTGTTGTTCCGAGGCGCAAGAAGGCCCTGGCGTCAAGCTGCTGGTGTGGCAGGACGAACGAGCGTCCTGCCACACCAACTGCGTTCAGCTTCCGGAGGTGGTGGCCGACGTCCGTGGCGTGCACGGTGCCGGGGCGCATACGGCAAAGCCGTTGGTGACTTCTTCCGCATAGTGACTGCCGGCGTAGTCGTACTCGACCTTGGTCCTTGGCCAGAGCCACTGCCCATCTTTGGTCACCTTGGCCACAAGGAAGAGCTCGACTTGGCCGTCCGAGGCAGCCGTCATCTCGAAGCCCTGCAAGGGTTTCGCGTGGTTCGACCACTCCCTTGCAGGCCAAGACCCCGCGCCGAGGTAGCCGGTGTCGAGTGCCGCGATGTCGACGACGACGGCCGGCTCGAACAAGATGCCGTCGCCGGTTTCCTCCGCCGCGGGTACAAGTTCCGCGGACAGGTTCGTGATGGGACTGCCGCCTTCGTTCGTCATGACGTTGAAGCCGTAGGCGACCATCTGCCCCACCTTCGACTCCATCGTGACCACTGCGTCGCCGCCACGTATACGCAACGGCCCATCCTTCAGGTCAGAGCCGCTGCAGCCCGCCAAGCCCGGCAGCAGCGCCAAGACACCCACGACGGCTGCGCGACGGATCACCTGGCGGGCTACACGCATCATCAGACGATGTTCTGGGAGTGGATGATGCCGGGGTTGGTGGCCTCATCTCCGGTGATCCCGCAAAGCCAAACGCCGCGACCGCGCTTGCTGTCCCAGTGCATGTCCATCTTCGTGGAGTAGCCCGACGTGCCGCCCAGGTTCAGGTACGGCGTCGACACGGCAACGGAGGAGCGGGTCGCTCGGGACGAGGAGATCGTGAGGCCGGTGCCGGCCGGGTATGTGCCCCGGTAAGAGGACATTGGCGACTGGATGCAGCCGCGGTCATACGCTCCGGCCTGGGTGTCCGAGCCGACGCCACCGGCCCACGTCTGGACCGCCGTCTTCTGGTCACCGACGCGCAGGCCGCTGCCTGAGCAGGTGCTGCCGTTGGCCGCGCCGTAGTAGTCCTGGATGTGCCCCTTCTGGTAGCGCATGTCGGTCCTGATCCACGCGTGGAACGCTGTCGTGTGGCTGCTGGTCACCGCAGTGCTCAGCGAGTTGCCCACGTGCGCGCTCCCGCTGATGGACCAGGCGGAAGAGCCCCACGACTTGGCGCCCACGTCGATGTCGGAGTCGGCCGTGGTGCCGTACTGCCAGTACGAGTCAGCGTTGGAGGCGTTGTGGTGCTGTCCCAGGCGCGTCGAGAGGCGGTAGGTGGTGTCGATGACGTACTGGCATCCATAGGCGGTGGCCGTGGTCGCCGTCGCGACGCCGTTGACGGCCTTCGGCGTACCGTTGAGGAGCTTTCCCTTGGTGTCGTAGACGTACTGCACGTTGACAGGGCCGGCGAGGTCTTGGCGTTCCTTCGTCGACCAGGCGTGGTTGTGCCAGGCGCGGGAGAAGTTCTGGCTGGTCGTCCCGGACGCCGAGTCGACCGTGAGCTGGAAGTTCACCCAGCCGTCATTGCGGTTGGCCTCGGCGACCATCTTGTCGTTGGGCGTGGCCGTCAGCTGGTATCGGCCGTTCACGTCGGTTCGCCCCGCTGAGAGGACCACGGGCGTGATGACATCGCCCGTGGCCGCCGTGTCGAGACCGGGGTACCAGATCAGCTTGACGCTGGCTCCGGCGATGACGCCTTGGCGTTCGCTGGACTGCAGGAGGATGGTCTCGGTGTTCAGCGCTCCTGTGGAGCGGCTCACCTCCCCGGCGGCAAGGACGTTCCCCGACGGCGGCTGTGCCAGCGGCGCCGACTGCGCGGCCGGTGCGGCATGCGCACCAACCGCTCCAGCCGTCGCCAGGAGTGGGCCCACGAACATGATGACGACTGAACGCGTCACTCTCATATGAAGTAACTCCCCTGTGACGAGGGTCCCCTGTAGACCCCTGCCCGCGGCAGACTGCTGTACGCAGCAGAAGTCGGCAACCCGAACGCCCGGATTTTGCCAAGCCCATACCATCAGCCCCGGACGGCCAACGTCACCACGCAGGCGGAGCCGGACTCCGCGGTTTGCGCCGCTGCACCCTGACGGCGATAGGGATGCGCACGGAAGAGACGCGAGCATGACGCGATTTCGCCCCATCGGGCGCTCGGACGTCACGTGCGTAGGACGACTGCCTCGTCCGACTTGGGCCGATCGGTAGCGCTCAGTAATGCGCCTTTGGAGGTCGACGGGGAGCGCTTAGAAGTACATGAACGGATCGGCGAGTTCTCCCTACAGGGGAACCAATGGTTCCGGTCCGGACGACGGGCACAGCTTCGCGAGGTCGTCCTACAGCCGAGCACGCAAGGTCGGGTGAAGCGGCTTCTCCGGTATGAGCGCGACCTGGTCTCCGACCGCGCGCACGAGCACGCATGAGATCCTCCGGCGCCCCTGAACTGCAGCGCCACACAGCCACACCTGCTTGAGCGCGTCATCGAACCAGTCACGCAGTTCCGGCTCGACGAAGCTGCCAAGCCTGTTGTTGCAGCTCGCGCAGGTCACCGTCCTGCGCTGGCCGCCGAGGTCCTCCTGGGGCGCATGCTCGCGCGTGCCTCTCTCGAGGGACCCGAGACAAATCGGGCACTTGCCGAAGTCCCGGAATGCGGCAGTCGCGAGCCCCACGGCTCGGCACCGCAACCCGTCGGGCGACACGCGAGTGATGGCCTGCTGCACCCCCGTTGACCCTTCGAGCGTCATCTCGTGCACGGGAGCGAGCCCCTTCGCGCTCCCGGGCGATCGTCGGCCGACGACGGAGCTGACCATTGCTACCGACTGGGGCGGCACCGAATCCGGTGCCGCCCCAGTGCGGTCATGTCACGCTGAACGAACTTGCGACATACGTGACCAAGAAGTCGTCAATCGCGATCTAGCCGCTCGTGACACTTTCTGACCATCGACATCAGCTGCAGCCGCTGGTGCTTCCGCAACCCTCGCAGACGTAGCAGGAGCCGGCGGGGCGCATCTTCGTGCCGCACGTCATGCAGATCGGCGCGTCGGCCGTGATGCCGCCGAACTTCTCGAGCAGCTCGGCCGAGCTGTGCACGTCGCTGGAGATCTCGCGGGCGGAGGCAGCGCCCGCACCCGACTTCACCTCGGCGGCCGCGGCCGGAGACTCGGCGTGGGCCTCCTCGGCCTTGTGCTCGGCCTTCTTGGAGACCGGGGCCGACTGCTGGAGCGACTCGAGCTCGTCCTCGAGGTCCTCGTCGGACTCGTCGGACTCGATGGCCTCGTAGGAGCCGGTCTCGACCTGGCGCGCCCGCTCCGACGCCGTGTGGATGCCCATGAAGGAGCGGGTGTCGAAGTCGAGGTAGTCCAGCGCGAGGCGGCGGAAGACGTAGTCCATGATCGACTGCGCCATGCGCACGTCCGGGTCGTCCGTCAGGCCGGCCGGCTCGAAGCGGAGGTTCGTGAACTTCTCCACGAACGTCTCCAGCGGCACGCCGTACTGGAGACCGATGGACACGGCGATCGAGAAGGCGTCCATCACGCCGGCCAAGGTCGAGCCCTGCTTGCCGAACTTGAGGAAGATCTCGCCGAGCTGCTGGTCGTCGTACGTGCCGGCCGTGAGGTAGCCCTCGGCCCCACCGACGGCGAACGACGTCGTCTGCGAGGTGCGACGCTTGGGCAGGCGGCGACGGACCGGGCGGTACTCGATGACCTTCTCGACCTTGACCTCGGCGGCAGCAGCCTCGGCAGCGGCCTTGTTGTCCTTGGCCGTCGAGCCACCGTCGGACAGCGGCTGACCGACCTTGCAGTTGTCGCGGTAGATGGCGAGCGCCTTGATGCCGAGCTTCCAGCCCTGCATGTAGACGTCCTGGATCTCCTCGACCGTCGCCGTCTCCGGCAGGTTGACCGTCTTGGAGATGGCACCGGAGAGGAACGGCTGCGTCGCGGCCATCATGCGCACGTGGCCCATGGCCGAGATCGAGCGCGCACCCATGGCGGTGTCGAAGACCTCGTAGTGCTCGGGCTTGAGGCCGGGGGCGTCGATGACGTGACCCTTGTCAGCGATGTACTCGACGATCGCCTCGACCGTCTCGCCGGTGTAGCCCATCTTGCGCAGCGCCCGCGGGATCGTCAGGTTGACGATCTGCATCGAGCCGCCACCGACGAGCTTCTTGAACTTCACGAGCGAGAAGTCCGGCTCGATGCCGGTCGTGTCGCAGTCCATCATGAAGCCGATGGTGCCGGTCGGGGCCAGCACCGACGCCTGGGCGTTGCGGTAGCCGTGCTTCTCACCGAGCTTGACGACGTCGTCCCACGCCTTCGTCGCGAGCTTGTGGACGTCGGAGTCCATCGCGTCGAGCGTCTTGATGTTGTCGTTGGCGGCCTGGTGCTTGCGCATGACCCGCTTGTGGGCGTCCGCGTTGCGGGCGTAGCCGGCGTAGGCGCCGACGACCGAGGCCATCTCGGCGGACCGCTTGTAGGCGGCACCCGTGAGCAGCGAGGTGATCGAGGCGGCGAGCGCGCGGCCACCCTCGGAGTCGTAGCCGTGGCCGGTCGCCATGAGGAGCGCACCGAGGTTGGCGTAGCCGATGCCGAGCTGGCGGTAGTTGCGCGTCGTCTCGCCGATCGGCTCGGTCGGGAAGTCCGCGAAGCAGATCGAGATGTCCATCGCGGTGATGACGAGCTCGACGACCTTCTGGAAGGTGACGGCGTCGAACGTGTCGTCGTCGCGCAGGAACTTCAGCAGGTTGAGCGAGGCGAGGTTGCACGAGCTGTTGTCGAGCGACATGTACTCGGAGCACGGGTTGGACGCGGTGATGCGGCCCGTCTCGGGGTTGGTGTGCCACGCGTTGATCGTGTCGTCGTACTGGATGCCCGGGTCGGCGCACTCCCACGCGGCCTTGGCGATCTTGCCGAAGAGCTCACGGGCGTCGACCGTGTCGATGACGGAGCCGTCGCTGCGCGAGCGCAGCCCGAACTCCGTGCCGTCCTCGACGGCCTTCATGAACTCGTCGTTGACGCGGACCGAGTTGTTGGCGTTCTGGTACTGGACGGAGACGATGTCCTTGCCGCCGAGGTCCATGTCGAAGCCGGCGTCGCGCAGGGCGCGGATCTTGTCCTCCTCGCGCGCCTTCGTCTCGACGAACTCCTCGATGTCGGGGTGGTCGACGTCGAGGACGACCATCTTGGCCGCACGACGCGTCGCGCCGCCCGACTTGATGGTGCCGGCGGACGCGTCGGCGCCGCGCATGAAGGAGACGGGACCGGAGGCCGTGCCACCGGAGGAGAGCAGCTCCTTGGAGGAGCGGATGCGGGAGAGGTTGAGCCCGGCGCCGGATCCGCCCTGGAAGATCTTCCCCTCCTCCTTGTACCAGTTGAGGATCGAGTCCATCGAGTCGTCGACGGCGAGGATGAAGCAGGCCGAGACCTGCTGCGGGCTCTTGGTGCCGACGTTGAACCACACGGGCGAGTTGAACGAGAAGACCTGGTGCAGCAGGGCGTGGGTCAGCTCGTGCTCGAAGATCTCGGCGTCGTCGGGCGAGGCGAAGTAGCCGTTGCTCTTGCCGGCGGCGACATAGGTCAGCACGACGCGGTCGATGAGCTGCTTGAGCGAGACCTCACGGGCGGCCGTGCCGACGGCGCCGCGGAAGTACTTGGTGGTGACGATGGTGCTGGCGTTGACCGACCAGAAGTCGGGGAACTCGACCCCGCGCTGCTCGAAGATCGTCTCGCCCGTCTTCCAGTTCTGCTGGACGACGTCGCGCTTCTCCCACGTGACCTCGTCGTAGGGGTGCACACCGGGCGTGGTGTAGATGCGCTCGATCTTGACGCCCTTGGCGCCTGCCTTCGAGCGTGAGCTGCGGTTACCGATCTCCGTCATGTCGTGCGGCCTCCCTGACCGAATCTGCTGCTGGTTTCAAGTGTTGCGTGGGGCACCGACAGGGCGGGTGTCCCGGACGTGCTGTGGAGGGTGGTTACCGCTGGACGTCGAGCCGGGACGGAGCCGTGGGCTCCTCCCCCAGCGCGTCGTGCTCGGCTCGAAGGAGCGCGATGGCTCCCTCGAAGTCCTCGAGGCTCTCCCAGGCCTGGTAGACACTGGCGAACCTGAGGTATGCGACCTCGTCGAGCTCGCGGAGCGGTTCGAGGACGGCCATGCCGACCTCGTGCGCCTCGATCTCGGCGTTTCCCTGCGACCGGATCGCCTCCTCGACCTTCTGGGCGAGAAGGGCCAGATCGTCCTCGCTGACGGGCCGCCCCTGGCATGACTTGCGCACGCCTGAGAGGACCTTGGCCCGGCTGAACGGCTCGGAGGCCCCCGACCGCTTGATCACGTTGAGGCTCGAGGTCTCGAGCGTCGTGAAGCGGCGGTTGCACTCGGGGCACTGGCGTCGGCGCCTGATGCAGGCGCCGTCGTCGGTGGTGCGCGAGTCGATGACCCGCGAGTCGGTGTGGCGACAGAACGGACAGTGCACGTCTGGTCACCTTCCCTTCCACGAGACCCAGTCGTTCAACGGTTCCAAGCCGTCCCGTATGCCGTCCCGAGCCCGTCCCAACCCCCGCCCGGTGTTCGTGGGACCGGTCGGGGCTGGGGATGGATCTGGGGATGACGTGGGGATGACCTGTGCGTAACCCCCGTTTGCCTGGGGACTACATGTGGACGTCTTACATCTGTGTAACTACTAGATGTAGGGGTAACTGTAGGCATGGTGTGACCCCGATCGCAAGCACGTGCGCGAGGTCCGGCGCGTCGCGTCCCTGACCTGCACAAACGTCACTCCAGTCCCAGGCGTCCCGGCGTGTCGCGAGGCATCCATCCCCAACATCTAGGGGTGGCCGGCGCCGCCCACTCCCCCATCTACGGGTTCACGAGCGTATGCCGCCCGGCCGCGACCGCGACGATCGGGCCCCTCCGGGCACCACGGCCGTGAGACCCGGCCCGGTGCGCGGGGTCGGGTGGCGCCGTCGGTCAGCGAGCCGCGGCCTCGCCGAGCTGCACCTCGAGCTGGCGCACGCGGGTGACGAGCCCCTTCAGCAGCAGGACGGCGGTGTGCGGGTGCTGGTCGATGAGGTCGGTGAACGCGGCGGGCGAGAGCCGGAAGGCACTGAGTCCGTCGGGGCCACTCGTGACCGTGGCCGTGCGCCCCGACCCGTCGATGAGCGACATCTCACCGAAGTAGTCACCCTTCGACAGCGAGCCGACTCCTCGGCCGTCGACGTCGACGTCGGCCGTCCCCTCGAGCAGCATCACCATGCCGGCGCCCCGGTCGCCCTGCTTGACGACGGGTACGCCGGGGCCCACCTTCACCGTGGAGCCGCGCGCGATCACCTCTTCGACGAGGTCGTCGGGCAGCTCGCAGAAGAGTTCGACGGCGCAGAGCGAGTCCTTCAGGCTCATGACGTGCCTCCCACCTCGTGGCCCACTCGCGGGCCGGCCCTTCGACGGTAGCCCTCGTCGGAGCGTGCGGGTAGGCATTCGACGAAGACGAGGAAAGACGTTCCGGGAGGGCAGAGCACGCGCCCGTCGCTCAGCTCAGCCGCGCGATGCCGGGTCGGGTCGCGAACCACAGGCAGAGCACCGACATCGCCGCGCCGTAGACGACGGCGGCCGTGAGGACCGAGGTGCCCGCCGCGAGCGCACCGAAGGCCGGGATCGCGAGCGGCACCAGCGCCATGTCGCCGAGGCTCGAGACCGACGAGACGCGCCCGAGGTGGCTCGGCGCGATGGTGCGCTGGTACGTCCCCGAGAGCCACACCGACGCTGCACCCGCCGCGACCCCGATGAGGAGCATCGACGCCGACAGGACGGCGCGCGAGCCGACCCCGGTGCCCGCGATGCAGACACCCTGCCCGACGAGGGCGGCAAAGCCGGCGCGAGCCGGGCGGGCCACCCGCCACCGGATGCCGACGACGCTGCCGGAGATCGCCCCCACGGCGAACGCCGCCTCGGCGGCGCCGAGCCAGCCCGGCCCCCAGCCGGAGCTGCTGACCCGCAGGGCGATCCCGAGGGCGATGACCGGCGACACGAAGACGTTGAGGGCCGCGAGCCCGAGGACGAGCAGTCGGGCCGACTCGTCCCCGCGCAGGTATGCCGCCCCGTCCCTCAGGCTGGCCGTCCACGACGCGTGGGGCAGCCGGGGCATCCGGTAGCGCGGGCGCACCACGCCCGCGAGGACGGCGGCGATCGCGGCGAAGGTGACGGCATTCGCCAGCATGGCCCCGGCAGGGCCGATCGCCGCGACCGCGACACCTCCCACGGGCGCACCCAGCAGGCGCGCGACGCGGCCGCCGATCTGGTTCCAGCCACTCACGGTCGCGAGGTCTTCAGGGCGCACGAGCTGGCGGGCGAGCGTCGCCCCGGCCGGCAGCGTGAGCCCGGTGGCGGTCCCGAGCAGGACACCCATCGTGACGAGGAGAGGTGCGCCCCTGACCCCGGCGGCCCACGCGGCTGCGCCGCCGAGCAGGACCGCCGCCTGGACGAGCCGTCCGGTGACGAGAATGCGCCGGGTGTCCCACCTGTCGGCGATGACCCCGCCGAGGAGGACGAAGACGGCCTGCGGCAGCGTCTCGGCGCCCAGAACCACGCCCGCCATGGTCGGCGACAAGGTGTGCACGGCGGTCCAGGCCAGCGCCACGGTCCACACGGCGTCGCCGAACCACGACAGCGCCATCGCGCCCACCCAGGCCTGGACCATCCGGTCGCGGGTGACGGGCGGTGGCGCAGCGCCGATGAGGGACGGCTCGGTGGCGGGTGGGGACGCCGAGACCCGCGCCGGCCCGGTGCCGGCGCTCACGGCTTCACCGGTCCGCTCGGGAAGACGCGCGCCGAGACCCGGACCGGCAGACGCTCGGCGTCGGGGTGGACCTCCACGTCGGCGCGGCACTCCTCGCTCCACTCGACGACGAGCGCAGTGAGCCGACGGCTCAGCTCGCCCATCTGGTCGACGGTGGCGGCCGCCAGGGTGTCGGTCGCCACCGACGCGTGCCGCACCTCGGCCGGTGCCGACTCGCCGCCCTCCGCGAGCCACCGCTGGACCGCGCGCACGTGGTGCCGGAAGTTCTCGGCCTCAGCCGCCCCGGCGATCCGCCGCGCGACGGTCCCCTCGCCGTAGTCGGTCGCGTCCCACGAGAGCTGTCGGGGACGACTGCGCCACCAGCTCTCCCGGGTGTCTCGGGCCAGCTCGGGCGCCGGCTCGACGAAGCCGTAACGGTGCAGCGTGCCGAGGTGGTGGCTCACCGATCCGACCGCCAGGCCGGTGCGCCGTGCCAGCTGACCGACGGTCGCGGGGCCCTCGACGGCCAGCAGCTCGCACAGCCAGCGGCGGGTCGGATGGTGGAAGGCGGTGAGCACGTCGAGCAGGGCGTTGCCCGTCTCGCTGCCGAGCGTGTCGGTGGAGGCGGGGCTCGTGGCGGCATGGCGCTCGGAGGCGGTGCGTCGTGGCATGCACCCAGCCTCGGGCGGGCACCGGCTTTTGCACAAGAGCTCTTGTATGACTTCGGTGATGCCGAGAACGTGACGCGGCAGGCCCGGGTGCTTGCCCCGCACGCCGTCATGACAGAGTCTTCCCATCGTGACAAACCGGACATCATCAGCGGACGTCCTCGACCCGACCCGGCGACGCGAGGACGCGCTGGCGGGCTATGACGTGCTCGGCAACGCTCCCGAGCGCGAGCTGCAGGCCCTCGTCGACATCGCGGCGCAGGTGTGCGCCGTCCCCCGGGCTGCGATCAACCTCATCACCGCGACCCACCAGCAGCAGATCGCCACGACCGGCTTCGCCGCCGCCATCTGTGCCCGCGAGGACTCGATGTGCGCCGCGGTGCTCGAGCACACCGATCGCGTCGTCGTGCCCGATGCCAGCCTCGACGCCCGGTTCCGCGAGAACCCTTTCGTGACGGGCGTCCTCGGGACCGTCCGTTTCTACGCGTCAGCGCCACTGACCACGCCGGACGGCGTCATCATCGGTCGCCTCTGTGTCTTCGACTCCCAGCCACGCGCGCTCGACGAAGCACAGGAGGAGGCCCTCGTCGCCATCGCCGAGCGCGTCGTCGACGTCCTCGAGCTGCGCCTGCGCACCCGGGAGCTGGAGGACTCGCTCGCGGCGCTCACCGAGACGAGGGACGAGCTCCACCGGTCCAACGAGGCCCTGTCGGTCTTCGCCGGACAGGTGAGCCACGACCTGCGCACGCCACTCACCGCGATCATGGCGAGCACCGAGATGCTCGGCCAGCAGCCCGCGGTCGCCGAGGACGAGTGGTCCGAACGCCTCGTCGCCACGGCCTTTCGCTCCGCCACGCGCATGGCCGGGATGATCGAGCAGATCCTCGCCCACGCCCGCGTCGGCGCCGAGCTGCACCGCAGCGACACCGACCTCGACGACGTGCTCTCCTCGGTGCTCGAGGACCTCGACCCGACGCTCACCGCACGGTCGGCGACCGTCACGACGGGGGCACTGCCGACCCTGCCCGCAGACGGGCAGCAGCTCTACTCGGTGCTGCTCAACCTCGTGTCCAACGCGGTGAAGTACGCCCGCCCCGGCGTCGCGCCCGTCGTGGAGATCTCGGCGGTGCGGATCGACGGCTCGTGGCGTCTCTCGGTGCGCGACAACGGGATCGGCATCTCGGCCGCCGACCGTGAGCGGGTCTTCGGCCTCTTCAACCGCGTCGAGACGTCCGTCGACGGCAGCGGCATCGGCCTGGCCACGGTCAAGCGCATCATCGAGGCTCACGGTGGGTCGATCGGGATCAGCTCGGTGGACGGTCCGGGTACGGACGTGTGGTTCGAGCTGCCGGCCGAGCTCCCCCGTCGGGACGAGCACGACGGTCCCGGCGGCGACTGACCGGACGTCGCGCCCGGGCGAGGACGACGAGCGCGACGAGAAACGCTGTCGGTGCCCTGACATCCATGAGGAGCACCTGCACGACCGTGGCGACGTAGGCCCCGAGGGCGGAACCGTCGTCGAGAGCGTCCCCGACGGAGAAGGCTCCTGAGCTCTCGGCGCTCACGAGCAGGGCGGCTCCGGCGAAGGTCGCCGCCTCGGCCAGAGCCGCGAAGGCGGCCCACCGCAACCGCGGCACGACGGACCCGGTCGTCCACGTCGGGCCTGTCGGGCGCGTCGGCAGGAGGGGGCCGCCCGTGTCGTCGACCTCCACGCCTGCGTCGACGAGCGGTTGCATCCCCGGCCGGGACAGCGCAACCGCCAGGACGACGCCGAAGCCGACGACGCCCAGCAGCGCAGTGGGCGACAACGCGTCCAGGGCACCGTCGCCGGCAGCCGTCCCGCCGTCGGTGATCCAGCCGACCGCGACGTAGGGCAGAGCCTGGAGCACCGCGAGCCACCCGCACGCCCACGCGACGAGGCGGTCGCGTCGGGCGGACCCGGCCATCCCGTTGAACAAGCGGGTCGGGTCGTCGTCGAACGAGGTCACGGGACGAGCCTCGGCCAGCGCAGGGGGTCGGTCCCGAGGCTCGGTCCGGTCGTCGTGCACGCCCTCTCGTCGATGCCCTGGAAGACCCGCAGGTCGGGACGACCGGCCGCCACGGCGACGAGGTTGCGCGCGCTGTCGGTGCCGGCCCGGAGGTAGTCGGAGTGACCGGCGGAGGTGCGACGGACGTCGACGAAGTCGGATCGTGGGTGGAGCCAGTGGTTGCAGCCGGTCCCGGTCTGCTTGAGGGCGAAGGTCGAGAGCCGGCTCGCGCCCACGACGTCCGCCGGCGCCGTGCCGTGCACCATCCAGCCGTAGGCGAACACATCGTCCCCGACCGCGCCGAGGACGTTGAGGGAGCCGGGTTTGAGGGCGGTGTGCGCCACGTCCGAGAACGGCAGGCCGGGCGCACCGAAGACGGCGACGTCGTCGATCGCACTCGTGCGAAGCGAGGCCTGGCCGGCGAGAGTGCCGCCGTAGGAGTGGGCCCAGACCGTCTGGTGGGCCGGACGGTCACGGGAGGCCTCGACACCGGTCACGAAGTCGGCCAGCGCGCCGGCGTTGTCGCGGGCCAGCTTGCCGTTGAGGACGTTCCGGTCGACCGACGTGATGATCTCGTGGACCTGCGGCGCGTCGTAGCCCATCCACGTCACGAGTGCGACGTCCTCACCCTGCGCCACCGCCTTGGCCTCCGAACGCATCCGCACGAAGGTGTCGTCGTAGCGCCGGAGATCGGCCCCGACCATGGTCGACAGGCCGCCGACGAACGTGACGACGTGCTCGGCCCGGTCGACGTCGCCGATCGCGACGGCCGCCTTGACGTCGGGTCCGTTCGCGTCGACGAGGAGCAGACGCCGGGGTCCACCGTCGCGACGCCCGAGCACGTCGCGCACCGCCTGCAGGGCCGCCACGTGCTCGGCCGAACGGGTGCGTTCGGCGGCATTGCTCGCAGACGCCGCCCGCTGCGCCTCCCGCTCGCGGGTCCAGGCAGCCTGCTCCGCTCGGCCGAGCAGGACGAGGTTGGCCTCGTGGCGAGCTGCGGCCGGCACCCCGTCGCGACGACCCACCCAGTCCGGCCGCTCACGGATGGCGCGGCGTCGCTCCTCGTCGGTCAGGGACCGCCACCAGGCGGCCGAGGCGAACACCTGACGGCCGACCCCGGCACTCGTCGAAGGTCCCGCCGGCGGAGGTGGCAGCTGCGGGACCAGCTGCGCGGCAGTCCCCGGAGACGCCGTCGCGCCACGGGCAGCGGTCAGCAGCCCTCGCCACAGCTCGTCGTCGGTCTGGCTCGCGGCCTGTCGGGCCCGCGCCAGACAGGCGTGCACCTCGACCCTCAACAGCTCGTCGAGCCGTGCCCGGTGCGCCTCGCCGGCAAGGTCTCCGAGCGACGCCCGCACGGGAAGGAAGAGCCGACCCTCGCCGTCGACCCAGGCGCCCTCGTCGGCGGCCCGACGGTCGGCGCGACCGACGAGCTCGAGCGCCGACTGCAGACGTGCCGCGGCGTGCCCGACCGCGTGACCGGTCACCGCGATGCTCCCCGCGAGCCGTCCGAGGCCGGCGACGACGAGGCCGTAGCGGTCGGCGGCCGCCGAGGAGGCCGCGCCCGACCAGCGCGGCGCGGCGGAGCGACGCCACAGCACGAGCTCCGCGAGTCCGAGGACCCGGAGGCGATGCTCCTCGAGGCGCCGGCCCACCTCGAGCAGGGACTGCGGTCGGCAGGCCCGGACGTCGGCGACGGTCATGGTCAGCGGAGCACCGGCACCCGCCACACCAGGTCTCATGGGGTGCCGCCGGACGACGACGACCGCAGGGCCTGCCGGGACGCCTGCTCGACGGCGTCGTAGGTGTCGGCGGCCGTGGCGAGGCAGCGGCCCAGCTCGCGCAGCTCCCAGCGGGTCCCGGCCAGCCGCGCCTCCCACGCCGCAGCGACCTGGCCGAGCCCGCCGGCGACACGACCACCGGGGATCGCCCCACCGAGTGGCCGCAGCTCGTCGCCGATCCTCAGCCGCTGCACCCGCGCGAGCACCTCGCCGACCGAGGCGGCGTCGTCGCGCAGCGCGTCGGTGTCCACGTCGTAGCGCATCCCCTGCTCCCTTCCGAGGACAGCCACGCTAGGCAAGGCGTCCGAGGACTCGAGCCCGTCATCCACAGGGGTCGGGAACGGCAGGTGCGGGCACAGCAGGACGCCGCACCCCCGTCAGGGGTGCGGCGTCCGGGGCAGGAACGGCGGGGTCGAAGCGCCGCTACCGCCAGCCGCTGAAGGTGGAGCCAACGCGGCGGATCGGAAGGGCCGGGACGGGCGCAGCCGGACACACGGCATACGTCCCCGGCCGGCCCAGGAGGCCCCGGGTCAGCGACCCGGGACGACGAGCTGCTGGCCGGCGTGGATCGAGGTGGTGCTGAGCGCGTTGGCGATCTGCAGCTCGACGACACCCTCGGCCGCGGTCAGCTCAGGCAGCTCGCGGGCGGCGATGCCCGACAGGGTCTGGCCGGACCGGACCGTGATCGTGCGCGGCTCGCCCGTGGCCGACGCGAGCTGACCGGCGAGTCCGACGCCGAGGAGGGAGACGACGCCCGCGACGAGGAGCGTCACGACGAGGCGACCGAAACGCGTCAGGCGCATCGGCGGCCTCGCGGCACGCACCGCACGAGCGGCCTCCGGCCCGGTGGGGACGAGGACGAGACGGGGCCGACCGGTCGGCTGCGACCGCGCGGGCTCCTCGGTGTGCGGCTGACGAACGGCCTCGAGGACGATGGCGCTCATGGTGACCTCCCCTTGCTCCTGATCTGGCGAACACGTGTTCGATAGAACGTCTGTACGAGTTGTAGCACGTATGTTCGATGAAGTCGAGACACGCATCGAACAGGTGTTTGGCAACTGTGTTCGAACTGCGTAGTCTTTCCTCACACCACAGACCTCACCAGCCACCACTGACACTGGCCGCACACCCAGCGTCACGACGCGGACTGACGAGCCGACGAAGGGGACACCATGGGCGTGACCGAGCTTCCCGATCGCGAGACCGGCGACGGTCTCACCGTCCGCCAGCGGCGGGTGCTCGAGGTCATCCGCAACTCCGTCGACCGGCGCGGCTACCCGCCGAGCATGCGCGAGATCGGCGACGCCGTCGGCCTCGCCAGCCCGTCGAGCGTCTCCCACCAGCTCAATGCCCTGGTCGCCAAGGGCTACCTGCGCCGCGACCCCAACCGGCCGCGGGCCCTCGAGGTCGTCTCGCCCGATGCGAAGGCCGAGGAGCTCGGCTACCGCGGCGGTGACCCGACCGCGCCGCGTCCGCGGGGCGACCACTACGACACCGAGACCGACTCGGGCGACGCCCGCCCCGAGGCGTCCTACGTCCCGGTGCTCGGCCAGATCGCGGCGGGCGTGCCGATCACGGCCGAGGAGGTCGTCGAGGACGTCTTCCCGCTGCCGCGGCAGCTCGTCGGCGAGGGTGACCTCTTCCTGCTCAAGGTCAACGGCGACTCGATGGTCGAGGCCGCGATCTGCGACGGTGACTGGGTCGTCGTGCGCCAGCAGCAGCACGCCGAGAACGGCGACGTCGTGGCCGCGATGCTCGACAACGAGGCGACGGTCAAGACGTTCAAGCGCACCGACGGGCACGTGTGGCTCATGCCGCACAACCCCGACTTCTCGCCCATCGACGGCGACCACGCGACGATCCTCGGCAAGGTCACGGCGGTCCTGCGCCGGCTCTGACGTCGCCCCGCTCCCCCACCCGACGACGTATGCCGTCGGCGCCCTCCGCGCCGGCGGCATCGTCGCGTCCGGGAGGCGTATCGGACGCGACGGCGCGAGACTCTGACTCGTGAGTCCTGCGAAGGAGACCGCCACGGCACCCGGCCGCACCCGCGACGTCGTCTTCACCTACCGCTACCTGCGCGGCGCGATGATCGCCCTGCTCCTCATGCTGCTCCTCTCGGTCGGCTACCAGTGGTGGTGGGAGACCGACCACTCGTGCTGGCTCGGCTCGATCAGCGCGTACTACTACACGCCGGCGCGGACCGTCTTCGTCGGCTCGCTGTGCGCGCTCGGGGCCAGCCTCATCGCCTACAAGGGGCACTCGCCCGAGGAGGACGTGCTGCTCAACTTCTCGGGCTTCATGGCCTTCGTCGTCGCCATGGTCCCGACGGTGCCGGACGGGCGGTGCGGGCCGAACGCGTACACCCAGACCCCGGCCGAGATCGCCGCGGCCGTGCGCAACAACATCTGGTCCCTCGTCGTCGTCGCCGTCCTCGCGGCCCTCGTGGCCGCCTGGCTCAGGCGCGGCGCGATGACGCGCGACCCGTCCGACCGGCCCACGGTGCGCTCGGCGGTCGTCTCGGCCGTCTGCGGTCTGGTGCTGCTCGCGGAGCTCACCCTCTTCCTCGTGCTGCGCGACCGGTTCATCGCACTGAGCCACGGCATAGCCGCGGGCACCATGGTGGCCGGGGTGATCGCCGTCATGGGCTTCAGCGCGCTGCGCGCCGAGGAGCGCCACCAGGGCACCGCCGGTGGCACCGGCGCGAGCGGAACGGTCTACAAGCGCATCTACATCGCGATCGCGGTCGCCCTGGCCGTCGCCCTGGGAGCGACGGTGCTGGCGGCCCTGACGGTGCGCGGCTTCGACCACCTGATCCTCATCGCCGAGGTCATCATCATCGTGCTCTTCGCCGCCTACTGGGGCGTGCAGACCAAGGAGCTGTGGGACCTGCGCGAGGCCGATGGCGCCGAGGCGCGTTCGGCTCGATCGGTGGCCGAATAGCCTTCAGGACAGCGGCGGCTCGTCACCGAGAGCGCCGAGCCACCACGTGCCGGCGTCGCCGTGCTCGACCGCCTCCTCCGGCGTCAGGGTCGCGGTGACCCGGAGCCACGACTCGGCGCGCCCGAGCCGCCCGAGCCGCAGCGCGGACGGCAGGGCCGAGCGCAGTGCAGCGACCGGGACGACGTCGCCCCAGACCTCGAGCGCGGCGTCCGCCACCCGCCTCAGCCGACGGTCGTCCGGGGTGGCGCCGAAGCGGTGGAGCAGCACGTTGAGCGGGACGAAGAGCGCGGACAGCGGGTGCGCGAGCACGGCATCACCGAAGTCGAAGAAGCGCATCCCGTGCGCCGTCGCGAAGACGTTGCTGGCGTGGAGGTCGTTGTGCACGAGGCTCTCCCGCAGGCCGAGACCCCCCACGTCGTCGGCCCACGCCGTGACCGCCGGCAGCAGCGCACGCAACCGGTGCGCGACGTCGTCGGCCATGCGGCGCGGGTCGTCCGGGGCCAGGGCCGTCAGGGACGCGACCCTCGCCTCGACGTAGGCCGCCGACTCGGCCGGAGGCAGGGCCGTGATGCCCGCGCCGAGGAGGTCCGCCTCGTGGCCGACGAGCTCGCGCTGGAGGTGCATCGCCTCGGCGGCGACCCGGCACCAGGCGTCGACGTCGTCGTCCGCGACCGTCAGAGAAAAGACCGGCCCCTGGTCGGGCACGAGGTGCAGGCCACGCTCGACGTCGGCCGCGGCGACCGGGACGACCCGGTGCGGCGACAGGCGGTCGAGCACGACGAGCAGGGCCGCTTCGAACGACTGGTGCGGGCAGTTCTGCTTGGCCCAGTAGGTGGCGCCGTCGGATGTGACACCGCGCCACACCGTCGACCAGGGGCGTTGGTGCACCGCGTCGAGCGACACGAGGTCGGTGCCGAGACCGCCCAGGACTCCACCGACCCACTCGCGCAGCTCGGCCTCGAACGCGCCGGACGTCCAGCGGACCGACGGGCCGTCACCGGACTCCGGGAGGGCGGCATACCAAGGCAGTTCAGTGCCCGAGGGCATCGCGCAGCTCCGTCAGCGTCGGGCCGAGAGGTGCGTGGAGGCGCAGCGTCGCCTCGGCGTCGCCGCGCGTCGCCGACCGCGTGACGATCGCGACGGGCACGTCGCGCTGGTGCGCGCGACGGACGAAGCGGTAGCCACTCATGACCGACAGCGACGACCCGAGCACGAGGACGGCGCCGGCACTCTCAACGAGGGAGAAGCACTGCTCGACGACGGCCTTGGGCACCGACTCGCCGAAGAAGACGACGTCGGGCTTGACGGTGTCGTGGCCGCAGACGAGGCAGCGCGGGGCGTGGAAGGACTCGACGAGTGCGTCGGCGAGCACGATGTCACCGTCGGGCCGCACCTGCTCACCCCACTGCGAGCCCACCACGTGCGCCGCCTCCTCGAAGCGGTCCATGAAGCCGGGGTTGGCCTCGGTCATCCTCTCGTGCAGGCCGATTCGCGAGGTGTACTCGCCGCACGTGAGACAGACGGCGCGGTCGAGGGACCCGTGCAGCTCGATGACGTCCGTCGCGCCCGAGACCTGGTGCAGGCCGTCGACGTTCTGGGTGATGATCGGCCCGACGTAGCCCGCACGTTGCAGGTCGGTGACGACGCGGTGCCCCTCGTTGGGCGCGGCGGCGTTGAAGCGCTGCCAGCCGATGTAGCTGCGAGCCCAGTAGCGCCGACGGGCCTCGCTCGACCCCGCGAACTCCCCGTACGTCATCGGCTCGACCCGACGGGTCCCGTCGGGCCCGCGGTAGTCGGGGATGCCCGACTCGGTCGAGAGCCCCGCACCCGAGAGCACGACGACGCCGCCGCCACTGACGAGGTCGACGAGGTCGTCGAAGGTGCCGAGGTCGTGCGTCTGGAGCGGCAGGGTGCGCGAGGTGGAGAGCCGGGTCGTCGCCGGGGTGACCGCGGCGGCCGTCGACTGCGGTGGTATGCCGTTCGGCTGCTGCACCCGGCAAGCCTACGTGCCGCTCCGGGACCATGCTCGACCGACTGGATACAGCAGGATTCCATAATCATCGGTTATGATGAGGACATGATCGATGCTGCCGGCCTGCGGGTCATGAAAGCCATTGCCGACGAGGGAAGCTTCACGAGCGCTGCCAACGCGCTGGGCTTCACCCAACCGGCCATCTCGCAGATGGTCCGCCGACTCGAGCAGCGCACCGGGACCGTTCTCGTCGAGCGCTACGGGCGCCAGGTCCGCCTCACCGAGGCCGGTCAGGTGCTCGCCCGCCACGCCGTCGGTGTCCTCGCCGCCCTAGACGCGGCCGAGGAGGAGATCACCGCGATCGCCGGCCTGCGCGCCGGACGGGTCCGCCTCCAGGCCTTCCCCAGCTCGTCGGCCACGCTCGTGCCCCGGACGCTCGCCATCCTCAAGGCCCGCCACCCCGACATCACCGTCACCTTCACCGAGGCCGAGCCGCCCGAGTCGCTCGCGGCCCTGCGCAACGGCGACTGCGACGTCGCGGTCGCCTTCGCCTACGAGGGTGGCGACCTCGGTGAGCTCGAGGAGGACCTCTCGCTCCTCGTGACCCGCCGGCTCATGGACGACGAGGTGCGTCTTGTCGTCCCCGGCACGCACCCGCACGCGGGCGACGCGGCCGCCTCGCTCGCCGACTTCTCGGGCGAGGAGTGGATCGCCGGCTGCCCCCGCTGTCGGGGCCACCTCCTGTCGCTCGCCGACACCGCCGGCTTCCGGCCCAACGTGGCGTTCGAGACCGAGGACTACGTCGCCCAGCTCGGGCTCGTCACGGCCGGGCTGGGCGTGGCCCTCGTGCCGGACCTCATCCTCAACGCCGCCAAGCACGACGACGTCGCGACCCTGCCGCTCTCCCCTGCGTCGCGCCGCCAGATCCTCGCCGTGACGACTCCCGACCTGCAGCGCGTGCCTGCCGTCGCCGCTGCCCTCGACGCACTGTGCGAGGCGGCCGGCGCCGACCCGAAGGCCTCCACCGCCGAGCTCGTCGGCGCCAAGACCTGACGGCTGGGTCGCCGCGTGAGGGCGCGCCACGGGCGCTCGGCCCCCACGCGGCATACGGTGGGCCTCATGGGTGACCGCGAGCGCATCTCGTACCTGGCCGTGCCCGAGCGCGACGACGTCCCGGAGGGCGTGAGCCGCCTCTGGGACAAGGCACAGGAGACCGTCGGCTTCGTGCCCAACGTCTTCCGCGCTCAGGCGGTCAACGGCGAACAGTTCCTCGCGTGGTGGGGCTACTTCAACCTCCTCGTCAACAAGGAGGGGCACCTGAGCAACGCCGACCGCGAGCTGCTGGCCGTCGTCGTCAGCAGCGTCAACCGGTGCACGTACTGCGAGGTGAGCCACGGCGCAGCCCTCCGGGAACACACCGGAGACCCCGTGACCGCCGACCTCGTCGCCTCGAACTGGCGGCAGGCAGGGCTTGCCCGCCGTGAGTACGCGATGGCCTCCTACGCCGAGAAGCTGACCCTCCATCCCGCCGAGGTCACCGAGGCCGACCTCGCCCCACTGCGAGCCGTGGGACTCGACGACCACCAGGTGGTCGAGCTCGTCCAGGTCGTCGGGATGTTCAACCTCACCAACCGGGTGTCGACGGCGCTGGGGTTCGTGCCGAACTCGGAGTACCACTCGAGCGGCAGAGCGACCTCATGAGCCGGGTGGCGCTCGCCGCTCCGGGTCCGGCGGCCCTGCAGGCCGGGCTCGAGGTGGCAGCCGAGGGCGGAAACGCCGTCGATGCGGCAATCGCCGCGTCCCTGGCGGCCATGAGCACCGAGCCCGGGGTCGTCAGCCTGATGGGTGGCGCCTTCGTCAACGTGTGGCTCGCCGGCGACGACCCCGTCGTCATCGACGGCAACGTCGAGATGCCCGGCCGGGGACTGGACCGGTCGGCCTTCGGCCACGGCGTTCGGCAGGTCCCCACCGACTACGGCGGCGGGGTGACGATCGGTGCGGGGCACGCTGCGGTCGCGAACTCCGGTGCCGTGCAGGCACTCTCAGCCGCCAGGGACCGCTTCGGGAAGGTGCCGTGGCGGCGGCTCGTGGAGCCGTCGGCCCGCACCTGTCGCGACGGGTACCTGGTCGGCGCAGCCGCCGCCCTCTACCTCGGCATCGTCCGCGACACGCTCTTCGGCCACGACCCCGAGGCCCACGCCCTCGTGACAGGAGCCGACGGCGGACCGCTCGAGCCGGGCGAGACCTCCCTCAACGTCGACCTCGCCGACATCTTGGACCTCCTTGCGGCACAAGGAGCCTCGCTCTTCACGACCGGCGCCGTCGGGCGCGTTCTCGTCGAGGACATGGCCGCGAACGGTGGGTTGATCACGATGGCCGACCTCACGGCATACGAGGCCGTGGTGCGTGCACCCACGATGCGGACCGTCGGCTCCTGGCACATCGCCCTCAACCCGCCGCCCTCCGTGGGCGGCCCGATGCTCGCCGCCATGCTCGGCCAGCTGGCGCGGCACGAGGACTGGACGTGGGCCGAGGTCATCGAGATCCAGCGCCGGGTCCTCGCCTACCGCCTCTCCGTCCACGACAGGTCCCTCGACCTCGACGCCGACGGCCACGCCCTCCTCGAGGCAGTGGAGCGACACGGGCTGGCGGGGCTTCCCACCTCGGCGTCCACCGCTCACGTCTCCGCCGTGGACGAGCACGGGAACGCGTGTGCCATCACGATGTCGTGCGGATACGGCGCCGGCATGGTGATCCCCGGCACCGGCATCCTGCTCAACAACGCCCTCGGCGAGCCGGAGCTCAACCGGCTCGGGATCCACGCCGTGCCCCCCGGCACGCGGCTCGCCTCGAACATGGCCCCGACCACCGGCCGCAGCTCCTCGGGCACCGCGCTCGCCGTCGGCTCACCCGGGGCGGACCGGATCACGACGGCGCTCATGCAGGTGCTCGGACGCGGACTTCTTCGCGGCGACGACCTCCAGCACTCGATCGACGCCCCGCGCCTGCACGTGCGGTTCATGGACGACGGGTCCCCACGCGTCGAGCACGAGCCGTCGGACGACATCGCGGCCGCCGTCGAGGCGAGCGGACTCCCGTCGCACCGCTTCCCAGGGCCGCACATGTACTTCGGTGGGGTGGGCGCAGCGGTGCTGGGTCCGGACGGACTGGTGGCCGCCGGGGACGCGAGACGGGACGGGTCGGTAGGGGTCTCCTCCTGACCGGTGCGGGCGCCATCGCCACCAAACTCGGTGCGGACGTGGGCGTGTCATGCGATCCTCGTCGCACCCGGACGGTCGGAGGGCCCACGGAGACTCAGGGTGCCACGGCCATGCAGCGACGGCGACGAACCAGCTGGCTCCGCAGGCCGCTGGGTTGGGGTGCTGGGCGGCACGAGCACGGCGAAGGTGACCGTCACCCAGCTCGTGGACCATGTCGTCGTCACGCAGGCGACCTACCGCTCCTCGACCCGCGAGTGGCGCGTCGTCGGGACAGCGACCCGCCCGAGCTCCAGGTTCTGCCCTGCTCGTGGACCGACGGCTCCCGGGGGCAGGCGCGGGACGCCACGGCGCGATCCGGGTATCTCCATGACGGTGCGCCGCGCCGCCCCATCCGACGCGCGGCCGGCACCGAATCATCTTGAGTCGACCCCCAACGAGAGGCCACCCCGATGACCATGACCGACGACCGCCCCGACGCTCCCGCCCCCTCCGCGGCGTCCTCCCGTCCGAACGGCATCGCCGCCCGGCTGGCGGCCGTCGTCGAGCCCCTCTTCGGCGGCCAGCTGCCCGTGCGCCTCAAGGCGTGGGACGGCACCGTCGCCGGACCCGCCGACGCCCCGACCGTCGTCCTGCGCGACCCCGCGGCGCTGCGCCGCCTCGTGCGCCACCCCGGCGAGCTCGGTCTCGCCCAGGCGTACGTCACGGGCGAGCTCGACGTCGAGGGTGACCTGCTCGACGGCTTCCGTCGCGTGTGGTCGACGGCCCGTACGCTCGCGGGCGGCCGTCCCTCGGCCGGCACCGTGGCCTCCGTCGCGAAGAACGGCATCAGGACGGCCTTCGACCTCGGCGTCGTGGGGCTGCCGCCCGAGCCGCCCGTCTCGCAGGCCCGGCTCCGCGGGCGCCTGCACACCAAGACCCGCGACCGCAGCGCCATCGAGCACCACTACAACCTCTCCAACGAGTTCTACTCGCTCATCCTCGACCCGCACATGGCCTACTCCTGCGGCTACTGGACGAGCACCGAGCCCGGCTACACCGTCGAGGACTCGCAGCGCGACAAGCTCGACCTCGTGTGCCGCAAGCTCGGCATCGAGCCCGGCAGCCGGCACCTCGACATCGGCTGCGGCTGGGGCTCCCTCTCGCTGCACGCGGCCGAGAGGTTCGGCGCCCACGTCGTCGGCGTCACGATCTCGAGCGAGCAGAAGGCGTTCATCGACGAGCGGATCCGCGAGCGCGGCCTGCAGGATCGCGTCGAGATCCGGCTCCAGGACTACCGCGAGGTGCCGGACGGCCCCTTCGACACCATCTCCTCGATCGAGATGGGCGAGCACGTCGGGCAGAAGAACTACCCGACGTTCACGGGGCAGATCCACCGCCTGCTGCGGCCGGGCGGTCGCGCGCTGATCCAGCAGATGTCGCGCACGACGCGCCCTGGCGGCGGTCCCTTCATCGAGGCCTTCATCGCGCCCGACATGCACATGCGCCCGGTCGGCGAGACGGTCGACCTCATCGAGCAGGCCGGTCTCGAGGTCCGCGACGTGCACGCCCTGCGCGAGCACTACGTGTGGACCGTCAACGCCTGGTACGACACGTTCGAGGCCAACTGGGACCAGGTCGTGGCCATGGTCGGCGAGGAGGTCGGCCGCGTCTGGCGTCTCTACCTCGTCGGTGGCGCGCTCGCCTTCGAGGAGGGCCGCATGGGCGTCGACCAGATCCTCGCCGTGAAGCCGACCGCCGACGGCCGCAGCGGAATGCCGCCCGTCCGGGCCTGGTGACCACGGTGACGTCAGTCTGGACGTCCGTGGCTCCCGTCGTGGCTCCGGCGGCCGAGGCCGCCGGCTTCGACGGCGGCGCCTTCGGGCGCACGCTGCTGTTCACGGCGCTCGCCGTCGTGGTCGTTCTCGGCATCACGTTCGCCGTGGCGCTGCGCGTCGGCAAGCAGGCCGTCATCGACGTGACCTGGGGGCTAGGGTTCGCGGCCATCGCCCTCACGGCGTTCGTGACGAGCGGCGGCCACGGTGACGCGCTGCGGCGCTGGCTGGCGCTGGTGCTCACGGTCGTGTGGGGGCTTCGCCTGGCCGCGCACATCTTCAGCCGGTCACGGGGCAAGGGTGAGGACCCGCGCTACGAGGCGATGCTCAAGCGTGCCGACGGCAACCCGAACGCCTACGCGCTGCTGCACATCTACCTCCCGCAGGGCGTCATCATGTGGTTCGTCTCGCTGCCGGTCCAGATCGCGATGTTCGTCCAGGGTGGCATCGGCTGGGTGCTGTGGCTGGGCGTCGTCGTCTGGGCCATCGGCTTCTTCTTCGAGTCGGTCGGCGACCTCCAGCTGACACGCTTCCGCAACGACCCCGCCAACAAGGGCACGGTGCTCGACACCGGCCTCTGGCGCTACACGCGGCACCCGAACTACTTCGGCGACGCGAGCGTCTGGACCGGGCTGTTCCTCGTCGCGGCGAGCGCCTGGCCCGGCGTGCTGACGTTCCTGTCGCCGGCCGTCATGGTGTGGAACCTCTACGGCGGCACCGGCAAGAAGCTGCTCGAGAAGGACATCGGCGACCGCCGCCCCGACTACGCCGACTACGTGCGCCGGACGAGCGGCTTCTTCCCGTGGCCGCCGAAGCCCGCCGACCCGTCGGTGAAACACGGCTGAGCAGGCACCATGACCATCGGCGCGAGGGGCGGGATGATGGACCGCATGCGCCCGCCCCTCGCCGACGTCCTCGAGCTCGAGCCGCACCCGGAGGGCGGGTGGTTCCGGCAGACGTGGGTCTCCCCCGACACCGTGACGCTGCCGGACGGTCGCGTGCGAGCGACCGCCACCCTCATCCACTTCCTCCTGCCCGCCGGCGAGTCCTCCGCCTGGCACCGCGTGGCCTCAGACGAGGTGTGGCTCGCCCACACCGGCTCGGTCGTGCTCGAGCTGGGCGGCACCGGAGCCCAGCCACCCTCCGAGGGTGGTGCCGACCCGGTCGTGCTCGGTCTCGACCTCATGGCGGGACAGGTGGCCCAGGTGGTCGTCCCCGCGCACGTCTGGCAGCGCACCGTGCCGGGTGATGACGACGCGCTCGTCAGCTGCCTCGTGTCGCCCGGCTTCGACTTCGCCGACTTCGAGCTCGCGCCGGGGGCCGCGCACGACTGACGGGCCCTCACCCGGAGACCGCGCGGACCTCGTCCCCGTCCTTGACGACTGCGACGTCACCCTCGAGGTCGGTGCGGTGCACGTGGAAACCCCTGTCCTGCAAGGCTTCCATCGTGGCGGGCGCAGGGTGGCCGTAGTCGTTGCCGGCGCCGACGCTGATGAGCGCGAGCCGTCCGTCGACGCGGTCGAGGATGCGGTCGTCGCGGTTGCTCGACCCGTGGTGGGCCACCTTGAGCACGTCGACGCGGCCCCAGCGCTGCGGGTCGAGCTGTGACTCGTGGAGCACCTGCCCGGCGGCCTCGCGCTCGATGTCACCTGCCAGCAGCACGGTGACGCCGTGGACGTGCATCGTCATCACGACCGAGCCGTTGTTGGGCACGGAGCCCGCGTCGATGCGGCGCGCGGGCCACCAGACGTCGGCAGTCACCGCCCCGACGGCAAGGCGCTCTCCGGCCCGCAGCTCGCCCAGAGGTATGCGTCGGGCGGTGGCGAGCCGGGCGACGCGGGCTGCCTCGGCGGGCGGGTCGAGCACGGGCGAGGCCCGGATCTCGGCGACCGGCCTCTCGAGCACCGCGGCCAGTCCGCCGACGTGGTCGGCGTGGTAGTGGGTCAGCACGACGAGGTCGACGGCCGTCGCGCCGATGCGGTCGAGGCAGGCCCGCATCGGCTCCGGGTCGGGACCGGTGTCCACGACGACGACGTGTCCGCCGCCGTTGTCGACGACGAGCCCGTCGCCCTGACCGACGTCGCAGGCGATGAGGGCCCATCCGGGTGGGGGCCAGGCGATCGGCGCGGTCGGCGCCGCGAAGCCCGTCGCGAGCACGACGACGGCGACGGCCACCGTGGGGCGGTGTCTCGTGCGGAACCACGCCCACGGCGCCGCGGCGACGACGCCGACGGTGAGGACGGCGAGCAGGATCGCCGCGCCGGCCGAGTCGCCCCAGGCGATGCTGCCGAAGGGCAGGTCGGCGCACCACCGCGCCACGGCAGCGATGGCCTGGGCCGGTAGCGCCGCCACCCACGCGAGCCCCGCCGCACCCGCGACCCAGACGACCGAGACGAGCGCGACGACGACGCCGACGACGGTCGTCGGCGCGACGAAGGGCGCCGCGAGGAGGTTGGCGAGCACGGCGACGACCGAGACACTCCCCTGCAGAGGCACGACAACCGGCGCACAGACGGCTTGGGCCGCGACCGGGATCGCGAGGACGGGACCCAGGGGTTTGAGGAGTCTCGGGAGCCCGCGGGAGATGACGCGCCCCCACGGCCGGGCGAGGACCAGCAGCCCGAGGGTGGCGATGCTCGACAGGGCGAAACCGTAGGAGCGGGACAGCCACGGGTCCCACACGAGAAGCACGACGATCGCACCGGCGAGCGCCGGGATGCCCGCCCGACGCCGTGACGTCGAGAGCGCAAGCAGCCCGACGACCCCCATGACGGCGGCGCGCACGACGCTGGGCTCGGGGCGGGCGAGGATCACGAAGCCGAGCAGGCCCAGTGCAGCCGCCGCCGGGCGCCAACGTCGCCGGACTCCGACCAGCCCGCAGAGCCACACCACCGCGGCGAGCACGAACGTGACGTTGCTGCCGGACACCGCGCTGAGGTGGCTGAGACCCGTCTCGAGCATCGCCGCAGTGAGGTCGGGCGGCGTCTGTGAGGTGTCGCCGACGACGAGCGCCGGGACGAGACCGCGCGCGTCGGGCCAGAGGTCGGCGGTGGCGGCTCGGAAGCGCCCACGCACCGCATCGGCAGCCGCGAAGACCCCACCGGCGGACCCGACGACCTCGACGGCGCCCTTGGGGGTCGCCACCGCGACGACGTCGTCGCCGGGCTCGGCCGGTCCGAGCCGCAGGACGGCCTCGACCTCGTCGTGCCACCGCAGTGTCGACCACTGCGTGCCTCGTCCGATAGCGAGCACGGGAGCGGTCACCGTCGTGGTGCGACCCCGCCCCGCGACCTGGGTAACGTCGAGGCGCACGACGCTGACGACGGCGGCATCGGGACGGTCCGCCCCTGCTCCGGTCCCGCCACGGACCGCTCGTGGGTCGGCGGCCACCGTGGCCCTGACCGTGACCACGGCTCGCTCGGCGGCGAGTCCCTCGACCGGACCTGCGGTCCGCACGGCGCGGTGACCGACGGCGGCGCCGAACAGGAGGGCGAGCACGGCGCAGACGGCTGCGACGCCGCGCAGAGCAGGCGGCCCGAACGCCATGGCACTCGCGCGCACGCCCGCACCGCGAGGCGGCAGCCGCACGGACCGCGGTAGGCACGCGGTGACCCCGCGCCCAGCCGCGGTGGCAGCAAGGACACCTCCCGCGATGGCGGCCAGGGCCACCGCGGCGACGAGCCAGGTCGGGGCGAGGAGTCCCCAGAAAGCCAGGGCAGGCCACGCGACCACCACGGGCACCAGGAGCCGCAGGTCGAGGCGCCGCGCCGTGCGGGGCCGGACCCGCCGCACCGTCTCGCGCCCGGTCAGCACGACGAGGGACGGGCCCCGGGGCGCCTGCTCGCGTTCCCTCGGGGGGTCCGGCGCCCGCGGCGTCACAGCGTCACCTTGGGGCGCAGCTGGGCCATGAGCTTGTCGCCGATGCCGCTCACCTCGCCGAGCTCGTCGACCGAGGTGAAGCGGCCGTGCTCGGTGCGCCAGTCGATGATCCGCTGGGCGAGCACGGGCCCGACGCCGGGCAGCGTGTCGAGTGCTGCCGCGTCGGCCGCGTTGAGGCTCACCGGGCCGTTCGAGCCACCCGACGTGCCTGCGCCACCGGCGCCACCGGCGCCGCTGCTTCCCGCGCCCCCCGCCCCTCCGGCCTCCGGACCTACGGCCGGCGGCTCCCCCGGCCTCGGCACCCGGATCTGCTCGCCGTCGACGACGAGCCGCGCGAGGTTGAGGGCCGCGACGTCCGCGCCCGTGCGGGTGCCCCCGGCTGCCGTGAGGGCATCGGCCACGCGGGCTCCGGGACGCAGCCGCACGAGGCCCGGACGCACGACCTGCCCGACGACGTGCACGACGAGCTCCGCGCCGGACGTCGGGCCACCCGACGGCGCACCCGACGCGGCGCCCGACACTGCACCAGTCGACGGGTCCGTCGTCATCCGGGCCGCCGCCGTCGCCGTCCCACCCACGACCTGGACCGATCTCGACGGTCCGGGCGCGACGTCCGGAGGGGACGCCGAGCGTTCGGCCCACAGGACGCGCAACACGAAGACGCAACCGACGGCCACGACGAGGGCGAGCATCGAGACGACGGCCGCGCTGCTCACCCCGCGCCGCCCCGTGCGCAGCTCGTCCGGGACCGTGAGGACGCCCGGCCGCCGCGCCCGACGAAGGTCGGCGTCGAGCCGCTCCACCTCGTCGTCGTCGGTGGCCCGCTGGGTCAGCCTCCGCACCGCCGACGCCACCGGGTTCTCGCCGACGGCCGCGCCCGGAGCGCGAGGCACCCAGCCGCCGACCTCCTCGCCCTCCGCCGGAGCAGCACGGGCACGGTCATCCCCCGGCCCGACGCGACCGGTGTCCGCGCCGAGGATCCGGGCCACCCGCTCGAGGTCCGGCGGTCTCTGGGCGGGTCGGAACGGCATACCCCGACGCTAGGAAGCCGGCCGCCCACCCGCCCACCCTCGGGCACCCGCTGGGGACAACCCGACCCGCACTCGAAGGGGTGTGGACGGCCACGGCCCGAGACGGCCCGCGCGTCGATTCACGCCCTCGCGTCCGGCTGGTCCAGACTGCTCCAATGGCTCGGCACATCATGACCCTCACCTGCGACGACCGACCCGGCATCGTGGCGGCCGTCTCCGCGGCGCTGCTCGCCGTCTCGGCCAACATCGTCGAGAACCAGCAGTACTCCGACGAGGACACCGACCTCTTCTTCATGCGCACCGTCTTCGACGCCGAGGCGCACGAGGTCGAGCAGGTCCTGGCCGCGATCCGTGAGAGCCCGGCCATCGCGCACCACCACCTCGCGGCCCGGCCCGAGGACGAGCACTGCCGCACCGTCATCCTCGTCAGCAAGTTCGACCACTGCCTGCTCGACCTGCTCTACCGCTGGAAGTCCGGCGACCTCCCCATCGACATCGTCGGCGTCGTCAGCAACCACGAGGACTGCCGGGGGCTCGTCGAGTACTACGGCCTGCCGTTCACCGTCATCCCCGTCACGAAGGACACCAAGGCCGACGCCGAGGCCGAGCTGCTCCGGCTCGTCGAGACCGAGGACGTCGGGCTCGTCGTGCTCGCGCGCTACATGCAGATCCTCAGCGACGGGCTGTGCCGCGCGCTCGAGGGCCGGGCCATCAACATCCACCACTCGTTCCTGCCGGGCTTCAAGGGCGCCAAGCCCTACCACCAGGCGCACGACCGGGGCGTCAAGCTCATCGGTGCCTCGGCCCACTACGTCACGGCCGACCTCGACGAGGGCCCGATCATCGAGCAGGACGTCGTCCGCGTCACGCACGCCGAGTCCCCCGAGAGGCTCGTCGCCATCGGCCGCGACGTCGAGCGTCGGGTGCTCTCGCGCGCGGTCCGCGACCACGCGGAGTCCCGCGTCTTCCTCTCGGGCCGCCGCACCATCGTCTTCTGAGCCGCCACCACAGCGTGCGTATGCCGTGTGCCGCCACCGGCTGACCGAGCCGCGTCGCGCTCGACGCTCGACCACGAGCAGGCGCGGTCCGGTCGGTAGCCTGCTCCCATGAGTGGGTCCGCGTTCGTCGTCGGTCAGCCGCACTTCGGTCGGTTCACCCGGACGCCGGAGGAGAACGAGGACGCCCTCGAGGCGGCCCGCACCGACCTCACGTCCGCCGTCGAGGCAGCGCCCGGCGACGGCGCGGGCCGCGCGGTGCTCGACGCCGCCGTCGACCTCGCCGAGGCGCTCACCATCGCCGGGCTGGAGCAGGAGGCCGTCGCGCTGGCTCGCCCGGCGGTCCACGTCGCCCGGGACACCGGCCGCGGCGAGACGCTGCGCTGGGCGCTCCTCGTGCTCGCGACGGCCGAGCACTACGCCGACGAGGCCTCCGCTGCCGAGGCGCACTTCCGTGAGGCGCTCGAACTCGCTCGCACGTCAGGCGACCGGGTCCTCGAGCACTACACGCTGCACCACCTGGGTCGGTTCCTCGTCGACACGGGGCGCACCGACAAGGCCGTCACGTGCTTCGAGGCATGCCTCATGATCCGCGAGGAGCACGGCGAGCCCCGGGCCGAGACGACCCGCGCCGCCCTCGCCGCCCTGACGGCCCCGGACCCCATGTCGAGCGCGAGGATCGAGTCGAAGTAGTCGTTCGCCGGCAGGCGCGGCAGCAGACGTAGCGCGGCGTGAGCGCCGAGTAGGCCCCCGGTGTAGCTGCTGATCGTGCGCTGCCACACGACGTCACCGGTGGTGCGGTTGACGGCACAGGCTGCCCGCCCAGTCAGGGACGTGGACCAGGCTCCCGTCGACGGCGGGAGTGCCCGAGACGTCGCGGCCGGTCGTCAGCTCCTACTTCTTCGTCAGTCCTCGACCGTCGCCAGGGAACTTCGACTCGCAGATTCGTGGGACGCAGCGGTCGACGTGGGACGAAGCCGCTCAGGGCAGGTGCCGCTGACGCCACCAGCCGATGACGTTGTTCTTGTGTCGAGCGAGGACGAGCAGCCCGATCGCCATGAGCCACAGGCCGGTCCACACATCGCCAGGCGCGTGACCTGTCCAGATGAGGACGGCGACGACGAGCATCGCAAGGGCCCCGAAGATGGATCCGGCCGCGACCCAGCGGGTCAGGGCGACGGCGACGGCGAAGACCACGACGACGACGAGTGCCACCCACGGATGCACCCCGAGGATCGCCCCGAGCGTCGTCGCGACACCCTTGCCCCCGCGTCCCTTGAGGAAGGGTGACCAGATGTGTCCGAGCACCGCGGCGATGCCGACGGCGTATGCCGCGTGGGCGCCGAAGAGGTGGCCGGCGACGAACGTCGGGACGAGACCCTTGAGGACGTCGAGCACGCCGACGACGACACCCCACTTGCGGCCGAGAACCCGGCCGGCGTTCGTCGCGCCCGGGTTGCCCGACCCGGACGAGGCGAGGTCGTGGCCGAGGAGGCGGGCGATCATCGTCGCCGGGTTGAGCGAGCCGACGAGGAAGGCGGCGACCACTCCTCCCGCCCAGGCGAGCACCGTGCCGACGTTCACGACCCGGAGACCTCGCTGGGTGACGGACGGTCCGGCAGCGGGTCGCCGGGACGTGGGCTGACGGCGATCGCGACGGTGCCGGGCCCCACGTGGGCGCCGACGACGGCGCCGAGCTCGACGACGAGCACGTCCGGCGAGCCCGGGACCATCGTGCGCAGCTCCGACGCGATCTGCTCGGCGCGGGCGCGGGCGTCGAGGTGGTGCACGGCGATGTCGACCGCGAGGCCGCCCTGCTCTACCTGCTCGACGACCATCGCCTCGATGCGGGCCACCGCACGCGCGGACGTGCGGACCTTCTCGACCGGCACGATGCGGCCGCCACGGACGGCGAGGATCGGCTTGATGGCGAGGGCCGACCCGAGCAGGGCCGACGCGGCACCGATGCGACCACCACGCCGTAGGTGCTCGAGCGTGTCGACGTAGAAGAGGACGCCCGAGGGCTGGAGCCGCGAGCGCACGGCGTCGAGCACGACCGTCACGTCGGCGCCGCCGGCGGCCGCCTCGGCCGCTGCCACGACGGCGAACCCCATGGCCATGCCGATGGTCTCGCTGTCGACGACCTCGACCGGGACCGGGGCCTCGGCCGCCGCGAGCCGGGCTGCCTCGACGGTGCCCGACATCTGCGACGACAGGTGGATCGACACGATCGCGGTCGCCCCCTCGTCGGCGAGCCGTTGGTACGTCTCGGCGAACGCCTGCGGCGTCGGGCGCGACGTCGTGACGATGGTGTACTCGCGCAGGGCCGCCGCGACCCGCTCGGCCGAGATGTCCCGGCCCTCGACGTGGTCGCGGCCCCCGACGACGACGTGGAGCGGGACGACCTCGATGCCGTGCTCCTCGAGGACCCCACCGGGCAGGTAGGCCGTCGAGTCGGTGACGATCCTCGTGGTCACGTCCCGCTCCCTCCGTCGTCGGTCAGCAGCTCGTCACATCGGGACGACGTTGACGAGCTTGGGTGCCCGCACGATGACGGTGCGGATGCCGCCCTCGGTCGCCGCCCTCACCTTGTCACGACCGAGCGCCAGCTCGCGCAGGTCGTCCTCGGAGATGTCGGGGCTCACCTCGACACGGTCGCGCACCTTGCCCTTGATCTGGATGACGCAGGTGACCTGCTCCTCGACGATCTTCGCGGGGTCGCTGACGGGGAACGCGGCATACGCCACCCCACCGTCGTGACCGAGGCGCTGCCACATCTCCTCCGCGATGTGCGGGGCCACGGGAGCGAGCATGAGCACCATCGTCTCGACCACCTCGCGCGGCGGGGCGTCGAGCTTCGTCACGGCGTTGTTGAGCTCGATGAGCTTGGCGATGGCCGTGTTGAAGCGCAGCCCCTCGAAGTCCTCGCGGACCCCGGCGATCGTCTGGTGCAGCTGCGTCGTCATGGCCTGGTCGAGCGGCGCGTCGACGACCCGGACCTCGCCCGTCGACTCGTCGACGACGTTGCGCCACAGGCGCTGCAGGAACCGCTGGCTGCCGACGACGGCGCGGATCTCCCACGGCTTGCTCAGCTCGAGCGGGCCCATCGACATCTCGTAGACGCGGAAGGTGTCGGCGCCGTACGCGTCGTACATCTCGTCGGGGCTGACGGAGTTCTTCAGCGACTTGCCGATCTTGCCGTACTCGCGGAAGACCGGCTGCCCCTGCCACGTGAACGTCGGCTCGGCGCCGTGGCTGCCCGGGTGCTCCTCGACCTCGGACGCGGTGACGTACTGGCCGCGGCTGTCGGTGTAGGCGTACGCCTGGATGTAGCCCTGCGAGAAGTACTTCCGGAAGGGCTCCTCGCTGTGCACGTGGCCGAGGTCGAAGAGGACCTTGTGCCAGAAGCGGGCGTAGAGCAGGTGCAGCACGGCGTGCTCGACGCCGCCGACGTAGAGGTCCACGCCGCCGGGGTCGCGGGTGCCGGCCGGGGCGCCCTCCACCGGGGTGGCGTGGCGGCCCATCCAGTACGCCTCGTTGGCCGGGTCGACGAACGCGTCGTGGTTGGCCGGGTCGAGGTAGCGCAGGTAGTACCAGCACGAGCCGGCCCAGTTGGGCATGGTGTTCGTCTCGCGGCGGAACGTGCGCAGACCACGGCCGTCGCCGAGGTCCTGCTCGACCTCGACCCACTCGGGCACGCGGGACAGCGGCGGCTCGGGGCTGCTCTGCGAGTCGTCGGGGTCGAACGTCTTGGGGCTGTAGTCCGGCACGTCCGGGAGGGTCAGCGGCAGCTCGTCGTCGGGGACGGCATACGCCACCCCGTCCTCGTCGAACATGATGGGGAACGGCTCACCCCAGTAGCGCTGGCGGCTGAAGAGCCAGTCGCGGATGCGGTAGCTGATCGTGCCCTCGCCGATGCCCTCGTCCTCGAGGAACGCGATGATGCGAGCCTTGGCCTCGGCGACGTGCAGGCCGTCGAGCGAGATGCGGTCGTTGGCGGAGTTGATCGCGACGCCGTCGCCGAGGAACGGCTCGTCGGCGGGGTGGCCCTCGGTGGGCTGGACGGTGCGGATGATCGGGATGTCGAACTTCTCGGCGAACTCCCAGTCGCGGGTGTCCTGCCCCGGCACGGCCATGATGGCGCCGGTGCCGTAGCCCATCAGCACGTAGTCGGCGACGAAGACCGGGATGCTCTCTCCCGTCAGGGGATTCGTGGCCCACGACCCGGTGAAGACACCGGTCTTGTCCTTGCCCTCGGTCTGACGCTCGACGTCACCCTTGCGAGACGCCGCGAGCTGGTATGCCGTCACGGCCTCCTTCGGGGTCGTGGTCGCGTCGGCGTCCACCCCCTTCCAGACGTCCTTGGTGCCCTCGGGCCACGCGCCGTCCGGGACGAGCGCGTCGACGAGCGGGTGCTCGGGCGCGATGACCATGAAGGTCGCGCCGAAGATCGTGTCGGGCCGCGTCGTGAAGACGTCGATGCCGTCCGTCTCGCCCGTGCCGGTGACGACGGGGAAGGTGACGCGGGCGCCCTTGGACCGGCCGATCCAGTTGCGCTGCATGAGCTTGACCTTCTCGGGCCAGTCGACCCCGTCGAGGTCGTCGGCCAGGCGGTCGGCGTACGCGGTGATGCGCATCTTCCACTGGCTGAGGTTGCGACGGAAGACGGGGTAGTTGCCGCGCTCGGAGCGCCCCTCGTTCGTGACCTCCTCGTTGGAGAGCACCGTGCCGAGACCGGGGCACCAGTTGACCGGCGCCTCGTCGGTGTAGGCCAGTCTGTGACCCTCGAGGACTCTGGCGCGCTCGGTCGCGGACAGGTCGGCCCAGCCGCGACCGCCGGCGTCGACGACCGCGCGACGGCCGGCCTCGAACTCCTCGACGAGCTCGCTGATGGGGCGCGCCTTGCCGCGGCCGCCGTCCTCGCGCACGGCGTCGGCGTCGTACCACGCGTCCCAGATCTGCAGGAAGATCCACTGCGTCCAGCGGTAGTAGTCGTCGTCGATCGTCGCGAAGGTGCGGCGGTTGTCGAAGCCCAGCCCGAGGCGGCGCAGCTGGCGCTTCATGTTCGTCATGTTCTCCTCGGTGGTCTTCCGAGGGTGCTGCCCGGTCTGGACGGCGTACTGCTCAGCGGGCAGGCCGAACGCGTCGTAGCCGAGGGCGTGCAGGACGTTCTTTCCGAGCATCCGGTGGAAGCGGCTGTAGACGTCGGTCGCGATGTAGCCGAGCGGGTGGCCGACGTGCAGGCCGACGCCCGAGGGGTAGGGGAACATGTCGAGGACGACGAGCTTCTCGCCGCGCGCCGCGACCTTCTCGGGCTCGGCCCAGGGACCGGCGGGGTTGGGGGCGTTGAAGGTGCCCTCCTCCTCCCAGCGGTCCTGCCAGGAGGTCTCGATCTGCTGCGCCATCGCCGCGGTGTACCGGAACGGGTTCTCGGATGTCTGCTCGCTCATGTCTTCTCTTTCGTCGCTGCTCGGTCTGGGCAAAAGAAAACCCCTCGCGCAGGAGGGGAAGCCGCGTTGATGTCGGGAGTCCCGACCTTCGTCAACGCGGCTGCGGAAGGAGCAGCAGGCCAGCCATGCGCCCAAGGTTAGCGCAGCCCCACTCCCCCATCCCGCGGGCGCTCACCCGAGTGCGCCCCCACCACGTCGAGTGGCCCCGCGCCCCCACCCATCACACCCTGGGTGATCCCACGGCAACTCGAGTGAGCGCCCAGCCACAGTCGAGTGAGCGCCCCGTCACCATCGCGGGCTCCCGCCGTTCCGCATCCCTCGCTGGATCGCCACGTCGATCGCGTGCTGTGAGAAGAAGCGCGGGCTGACCTCGCTGAGCCGGAGCTCGTCGGCAGGAACCCTCAAGCTCCAGGCCATCCGCTCCACGAGGGCTCGCCGTGCTTGATCATCACTGACGTCGGACTTCCAGATCTCCTGCACGGTCCAGCCATCCCGTTCGAACCCGCGGCGGCGATGCTTGTCGTGCTCACGTTGTTCGTCGGATGCGTGGAACTCCTCTCCTTGGTACTCACCGATGACCTTGACGGGCTTCTTGCCGGGTCGATGGATCTTCCAGACAAGGTCACCGAACCCCAGCAGACGACCGGAGCCGTCGGACGCGTGGACCGGCTCGTTCAACAGCGGCTCCGGCAGGCCGGCGCGCACAAACATGACCCGGACAACCGACTCCATCGGTGATGCCGAACCGAACCGGATGAGTCCCAGAGCCTCTTGGAGCGTGCGCTTGCCACGCGGACGTGTTCTCCGCCCGAGTGCAACGCGTAGGGGTTCGACAGCGCCGAGTCTCGTCGCGCATGCATCCCCGAGGACGATGAGGTCATCGAGTCCGACAGGTCTCCCCCGCCCGACCAGCTCACCCATGTCGACCCAGGTGTCCGCAGGACAGACGACCTGCATGCCGTCGACCGTCACCATCTCGCGGGGGTGATGGAAGCGATGTCCGACGATCCCATCGATTCGCGTCTGCGCGTGAGCGATCGGCCTCATGGCGTGCAAGCGCACGTCTTCCGCTATGGCATACGACAAGGGAAGACCGAGCAGCCGCGCCGAGTCACGTGTGAGAACGCGCTGGAAGCTGGCAGCACGGGAAAGGCCGCCCTGCACTGAGCGAGGAGCGCGTCGTCGATGACGGGTTCTGGCACCTGAAGTCTGCGCACCCGTTCACTGTCGGCACCGAGCACCGACAGCGGACGTGCGAGGACACGTCTGTGGAAGCCGAGCTCTGAAGGCAAAGAGGTGTGGACGAGCGCTCACTCGACTGGGACTGCGCGCTCACTCGAGTGGGGTGGTGGCGGGGTTCAGCGGTAGAGGGCTACGACGATGAGGGTCTGGGCCACGTGGTAGGTCACGATGACCGTGAGCGGCGCCCAGCGGCGCTCGTGGACGAAGCGGTCGTGCCCGAGCACGGTGTCGGAGACGACGAAGACCAGACACCCCAGGAGCAGCAGCCAGTCGCCCGTCCCCGCCGCGACGAGCACGAGCACGAAGAGGACGAGCTGGTAGACGAACACCGGCCCCTTCTGCGGCCCGGACTGGCGCACGATGTCCCGCCCGGCCTTCGCGTGGAGGACCGCCAGGAAGGGCACGGCCACGAGGACCGGCCACGGGAAGCCCTCCGCCCGCACCGTCTCGAGGATCGCCCAGACGTAGGCCAGGTGGGCCACGAGGAAGGCCCCCAGGCCGACGAGGAAGCGGGTCTCCGTCGCGTGGAGCAGCGCGACGTCGCCGATGAGGCAGAACGCGAGCGCCACGATGACGGTCAGCAGCGGCGGTGAGCCCGGCACCCGTCCTTCCCAGTAGAGCGACCACGCCAGCCCCATGAGGAGCAGCACGACGAGCGGCTTGGTGATGCGCTCGACGAGGTGGTCGCCGCGCAGGACGGAGCCCCAGTTGATGAGCGCCGTCACCCCGAGCGCCACGCTGGTAACCCACAGATGGGTGGTCACGGACCCACATTCCCAGCCGCGGCTCAGGTTCGCCGCGCAGACACGCTGCGGACGTCCACCACCTGTCGAGACGAATCGGCGTACGTCCAGTTCTCTGCCAGACTCGTCCAATGCCCATGCGCAAGTTCCAGCACACGGTGACCGCCGACGACACGTCCGCCCAGGTCGGCAGCGGTGACCTCGACGTCCTCGCGACCCCGCGCCTGATCACGTGGTGCGAGAACGCCGCGTTCCAGGTCTGCAAGCAGAACATCGACGCCGACCACACGACCGTTGGCACCATGGTGAAGCTCGAGCACGTGAAGGGCAGCGCGGTCGGCTCCGAGATCACCGTGCTGTGCGCCGAGCCGATCAACGACGGACGCCGCCTCGTCTGCCACGTGACCGTCAAGGACTCCGACGGCGAGGAGATCGCCAAGGGCGAGTTCCACCGTGCCGTCGTCGACCCGGACCGCTTCATGAGCAAGTGCCAGCGGGTCCACTGACCCGCAGCCACCTCCCAGCCGCGGTTGCCACGATGACCGCGTGACGTCCGGACTGCTCGGTGCGCTCCTCGCAGCGCTCGCGTACGGCGCGGCCACCGTGCTCCAGGCCGTGGGCGTACGCCGGGTCTCCGCGCTGCCTCCCGGCACCTCCCTGCGCGAGCGGGTGCGGGCCGGCCGGCCGTATGCCGTGGGCCTCGCCCTTGACGGCGTCGGCTTCCTCGCGTCCGTGGCCGCCTTGCGCACGCTGCCGCTCTTCCTCGTCGAGTCCGCGGTCGCCTCGTCGGTCGCCGTCACCGCGGTGCTCTCGGTCGTCGTGCTCGGCGTGCGTCTCGGGAGGGCCGAGGTCGTCGCGCTGCTCGTCGTCGTCGCCGGGCTCACCGGGCTCGCCCTGACCGCGGAAGCCGGACCGGCCGTGCGCCCCGGGCCCGGCGCGACCTGGTGGCTCCTCGCAGCAGCCGCGGTCGTCGCCCTGCTGTTGGTCGTCGGGACCGTCGACCACGACCGACGACGGGGGGCCGTCGTCCTCAGCGTCGGCGCGGGCCTCGGCTTCGGAGGCGTCGGCGTGGCGGCCCGACTGCTCGAGGTCCCCCCGTCGGCCTGGCAGCTCGCCACGGACGGAGTCGCCTGGGCCCTCGTCGGCCACGCCGTGCTGGCGACCGTCGCCTACGGGCTGGCCCTGGCCCGCGGCCGGGTCACGACCGTCGCGGCCCTGACGTTCGCCACCGAGACGGTCGTCCCCGCCCTCCTCGGGGTGCTCCTCCTCGGCGACCGCGTCGCGCCCGGGCAGGGTCCCGTCGCCGCGCTCGCCTTCGTCGCCACGCTCGGCGGCTGCACCGCCCTGGCCGGTCGCGCCGAGCCCCCGGGCCCCGCCCGCCGGGACCCGGGCGACGACGCGAGCGGCCCGGCCGCCGTGCCCGATGTGTCCCGGCAGCGCTGACCTGCGGTCACCGTCGCCGCAGGCGCTCCATCTCTGTCTCGATCTGTTCCTCGGTCGGCGCATCGACGACGTAGGCGTCCACGGCGTTCGCCACGACGCCGATGCCCCAGCCGGCGATCGGGAAGACCGGCCAGAAGAAGCCTGCCCCGGTCATGGCCCAGATCAGGACGAGCATCCCGTTGACGAGCACGTAGATGAGCAGATGGACGCGGAAGTCGGCCTTCTTCTTGAGCCTGCCGAGCGCTCTGCCGCGCAGATCGACCTCCGTCACAGCGCGGTCGATCGTCGGGTCGGGCTCATCGTGGTGGGGTTCGACCGGAAGCTGGTTCGCGGTCATGGTCGTCACCGCTCCTTCGCGGGCCGCCGCGCAGGAACTCTGCGCAGCTCCCTGCTTCCAGCGTAGGCCGGACCCGAGCAGCCGGCCGGCGAGCGTGCGGGACGTCACCGTCGCACACGGCCTGCGGGGCTCACGAGCGGTCAGAGCACGTAGGCGTCGCCGTCGCGGTGGAAGCCCAGGCTCTCGTAGTACGGCTCGACCATGTCAGGCGGTGTCAGCACCCGCCGGAACCCGCGCCGTCGGAACGGCCCCTCGGGACCGAAGACGAACTCCCCCGGCGTGACGTCGCGGTGGCGCGGCGTCACCCAGTCGAGCAGCAGCTGCGCCGTGTGCTGGCCGGCGTCGCGCATGAGGACGACCCCGACCGTCTCGTCGCCGCGGAGCACGAGGTAGGACGGGTCCCCCGCGAACGGGTCGTGCACGAACGCCGGGTTGTAGCGCCGGATGTCACCCTCGTGCACCCGCAGCACGTGCCGCAGGTAGGTGTCGTCTCCGGCGACCTCGAGCACCTCGTAGACGCCGGAGTCGTGCTTCTCACGCGACATGCGCGCGAGGTAGTAGACGTTGATGCCGGCGAGCACGACGTTGAGCCCGACCATCGGCCAGACGTGGTTGACCGCGTTGTAGGCGATGAGGACGACGCACCCGACGAGGTTGATGATCCTGAGCCGGCGCAGCTGCGTCTGCAGCAGCGACCAGACGAGGATCGCCGACCCGATCCAGCCGACGGCCTCGAGCCACCAGGTACCCATGGGCGCGACCCTAGCGCCCGGGGCGACCCGGCCGGCCGGGATTCAGGGTGGTCCGCGTCGTCCGGACGCGGACCACCCCGAAGCCGCGGCTCAGGCGTCGGGCGCGACGAACTGCGGCAGCAGCGCCTCGAACCGGGAGTCGAGGGTGAGCGACGGGAGGACCTGCCCCTGCTTCTGCGCGTCGGCCGCGACCGACGCGCCCCACGACGAGGCGCGCAGCCGCTGGTCGGGCGTGCCGTGGTGGCCGGCGCTCGTGAACGCGCAGTCACCCACCTGGTAGAAGGACTGCTCGGCCTCGAGGACGCGCCTGGTGTTGAGGGCGAGGCCCCGCTTGTGGGTGACGAAGTACGTCCCGAAGGCGTCGGCCATCAACTCGGTGCGACGGGTCGCCTCCGGGCCGGTCAGCGGCGAGGCGAAGAGGTTCTTGTCGTACTGCACGTGGTGGCCGTACTCGTGGCCGAGGACGGCGCGTGGCCCGACGTCGCCGACACCGATGGCGCCGAGCGCGTCGAGCATCCCGTCACCGAAGACGAGCTTGTCCGGCAGCGAGGAGATGACCGGGTCGGGGTCGCCCACCCCGCTGAACGCGAAGGCGTTGAGGGTGAAGATCGGGCTGGCCCCGCCGTCGAGGCCGGGGTCGGACGTGACGACGTCGACGACGATCGCCGCGAGCTCGGCCGCATGGGCGTCGGAGACGCCGTAGAGCACACCGATCAGACGGGCGAGCCGGGCGGGGTCACGCATGACGTCGCCGTGCATCGCCATGAGCTGGATGTCCGTGCCGTCGGTGTCCCAGAACTTCTGGGCCGCCCGGAACGAGCTCGTCAGCTCGTTGCGCGAGTCCTTCGTCAGGGCGTAGGCCGGGTCGCCCGTCGACCCGAAGAGCAGGGCGTCGTAGGTCGGGAAGTCGAAGCCGCCGAGCATTGAGAGCACGAACAGGCTCGACGGGTCGATGCGGGCCACGACCCCGTCGACGTACGCGTCGAGCCGGGTCGGCGCGCACTGGTAGTGCGTCGGGTCGATGGCGCGCCCCAGTGCGTCCTGGGCCGCGGACGGCTCCACACCGAACCTCTCGAGGGCGCTCACCTCCCGGGCCCGCCAGTCGGCGGGCAGGTGCGCCCGTGCCGCGGCGAGCAGCGCGGACGCCCTCGGGTCGGTCGTCGTGCCCGAGACGTAGTCGTAGGTCTGGCCGTCGGCGGCGACGGACGCCGAGACGCTCCGGCTCTGGGCCTGGGCAGCGGGAGCCGCCGTGGCGACCGCCGCCCCGGTGGCCCCCGAGATGGCCAGCGACGTGACGAGAGCGATCGTCCTGGTCGTGGTCCTGCGCACGTGAGAGCTCCTTCGTGTCGTGCCCCGGCCCGGTGCCGGGGCGACGCGCCCATCATCACCGCCGGGGCCGACACCGGCCACCGAAACACCGCATATCCGGGTGAACGGCGCGATGCGTCTCACCCCGCGGGAGCGTCGTCCCCGCCCGGGGTCTCGGCCGCCTCGTGCCCGACGAGCTTGAGTCCGACGACCGCGGCGACGATCCCGACGAGCAGGACCACCTTGACGGCGGAGAACGCCTCCCCGCCCGTCGTCATCGCCCACGTCACGGTGAGCGCGGCCCCGAGACCCGTCCACACGGCATACGCCGTCCCGATGGGGATGGTGCGCACGGCGTGCGCGAGCCCGACCATGCTGAGCGCGCCCGCGACGAGGAAGACGACCGCCGGGACGGGGCGCGAGAGCCCCTCGGACGCGGCGAGCGCCGAGGCCCACACCGCCTCGAGGACGGCGCTGACGAGCAGGACGACCCACGGCATCACGCCACCGCCTTGAGGCCGGCGACGCACGCGACGAGCACGACCAGGAGGGCGACCCGGGCACCACCGAGGCGCTCCTCGCCGCGGGCGACCGCGAGCAGGACGGTGCCGACGGCGCCGATCCCGACCCACACGGCATACGCCGTGCCGGTGGGCAGGGCGGTCATGGCCCACGCGAGGCCGACCATGCTGAGCACGAGGGAGACGGCGAAGAGGACGGTCGGCCGCGGACGGCGGAAACCGCCGGACGCGGCGAGCGCGGTGGCCCAGACGGCCTCCAGCGCGCCGGACAGGATGAGGACGAGCCAGTGCACGGCGTTCCGATCTGGCCGTCTTGTCGCTGTGCGGGTACGGCTCCCTCGTCCGCGAGCGCGGCTCGCGCTCACCGACGATTCTACCGAAGGGGCGCGTCCGGGTCGAAACGACGTATCAGGAGCACCCGCCCGGCGTACTGTCGAGTGCAGGCGCGCTCCTGCGAACAGAGGATCGCCATGAGCCGTGACTATCTCGACTTCGACGTCGCCGTCACCCGTGAGGGCCAGGGGTATGCCGCTCACGTCCTCGCCTCGCCCGCGGGCGAGGCGTCGGCCCCCTTCACGCTCCCGTTCGCCGCCACGGACCTCGCCCAGTTCATGATCGCGGTGGGACCGCCGCGGGTGTCCTCGAGGCGACTCGTGCCCGCCGAGGCGCGCGTCGTCGACGTCAAGGAGTACGGCCGCCGGCTCGGCGACGCACTGCTGTCGGGCGATGTCGGGCGGGCCTTCCGCGAGAGCCTGACGACCGCCACCGGCCAGGGCAGGGACCTGCGGCTGCGGCTGCGGCTCGACGCCGTGCCGGACCTCGACCCGGTGCCGTGGGAGTACCTCTACGACTCGAGGCTCGGTCGCTTCCTCACGCTCTCGCAGGAGACGCCGATCGTCCGTCTGCTCGACTCGCTCGAGCGCCCACCGGTGGTCCACGTCGATGCGCCCCTGCGCGTCCTCGTCATGATCTCGAGCCCGAGCGACATGCCCGAGCTCGCCGTGGACCGCGAGCGAGAGCTGCTCACGGCGACGACCGGCGACCTCGTCAAGAGCGGCCGCCTCAGCGTGACGGTCCTCGAGGACGCGACCCTGACCGGCCTCCAGCGCGCCCTGCTCGACGACTTCCACGTCTTCCACTTCATCGGCCACGGCGGCTTCGACCAGCAGGCCCAGGAGGGCGTCCTCGTCCTCGAGCGCGAGGACGGCACGGCGCACCGGGTCTCCGGAGCGCGGCTCGGGACGCTGCTCCACGACGCCCGGACCATGCAGCTCGCCGTCCTCAACGCGTGCGAGGGCGCACGGACGTCGGGACGCGACGCGTTCTCCGGCGTCGGCCAGGCCCTCGTGCGCCAGGGTCTGCCGGCGGTCGTCGCGATGCAGACCGAGATCTCCGACCGGGCCGCCCTCGTCTTCAGCCACGAGTTCTACTACTTCCTCACCCGAGGACTGGGCATCGACGCCGCGATCTGCGAGGTGCGCAAGGCGATGGCCGTCTCCGACGAGGCCTCGGAGTGGGGCACCGCCGTGCTGCTGCGGTCGGGCGCCGACCAGCCCTTCTCGTTCACGACGAGCGCCACCGCCGCGACCGAGCGGCCCGACAGCCGGCTCGAGTCCCTCTACGACGCCGCGAAGGGCGCGTTGCTGGCCCGCGCCCCCGCGACAGCCCTCCCGCTGCTCGAGCAGATCGCCGCCGAGCATCCCGACTACGAGGACGTCACCCAGCTGCTCGAGCGGGTCCGGCCCGAGGGAGCGCCCGCCGACGACGGCCCGACGCCGCTGCCTCGTCGCGACCCCGTGAGGCTCACCCAGCCGCTCCCGCAGCCGGACACCCAGTCGGACACCCAGCCGGACACCCAGCCGGACACCCAGCCCGACACCCAGCCCGACACCCAGCCGGACACGCGACCGGTGGCCCGTCCCGAGCCGCAGCCGGACCCTCGGCCGGACCGGCGGGGGGACGACGCGCCCCCACCACCCGACCCGCACCCCCGCCGCAGGGGCAACGGCTTCGTCCGCAGCCTCATCGGGCTCGTCGTCCTCTTCGGGCTCTTCTGGCTCGGCGCGACCCAGGTCCCGAAGTGGTTCAAGGGGGCCACGGCCGCCGTCACGAGCGCCTGCGGCCCTGCGCCCGCGGCCGCGAACGCCGCGGCGACGACGTTCGTCGCCGGGTGCGCCACGACGACACCGTCCATCGACGCTGACTTCGCCGACTGGGACGGCGTGCCCACGGCCCCGATCCCGCACGTCGTCGCCCAGGTGGGCACGCCCCAGCCCGAGTTCGGCGGCGACTGGCAGGTCGTCTGGGACAGCGGCGCGCTCTACCTGCGCGTGCACGTCGTCGACCCGGACATCCGCAGCGTCAACCTCGCCACCCCCGGTGCCTGGTTCAACGGCGACGGCTTCTCCTTCGAGTTCGGCCCGGACGCCCGGAGCCTCGACCCGAAGGCCACGACGCGACGCGGCCAGGACGTCCACGTCATGGTGGGACTGTCCCGTGACGCCCCGACGTCCGGCGTCGCCTCGATCAACCCGGCCGGCCGCGGCACCTTCACCACCGGCACACGCCACCCCGAGATCACCGTCGGGCGGGCCGACACGCTGACCGGCTACGACCTCGAGGCCCGGGTGCCGTGGTCGGCCCTCCAGCTCAGGAAGGCTCCGGTCCGCGGCTCCGTCTTCTCCATGAACGTCAACCTCAGCGACGCGACGAGCGCCCCGGCCACGTGGAGGCTGCGCACCATGAAGAGCACGAATGCCGCCCGCACCGCCGACACGCAGGGCTTCCCGCACGGCTGGCAGACGATCACCCTCGCCGACGCGGCCTCCTGAGACGGCCGCCTCAGATGGCCGGACGCCTCCTCGCCCTCCTCGTCGGGATCGACGCCTACCCGGCGCCGATCCCGCCCCTGTCGGGCTGCGTCAACGACGTCACCGGCTTCGCCGACGTCCTGCGCGACCGTGTCGGCGAGGACGCGCTCGACCTCGTCGTGCTCACCGATGCCCAGGCCACGCGGGCCGCCGTGACGAGCCATCTCACCGAGCACCTCGGTCGGGCCCGCGCCCAGGACGTCGCGCTCTTCTACTACAGCGGGCACGGTTCGCAGCAGACGACCCCCGAGGAGCTCTGGTCCATCGAGCCCGACCACCGCAACGAGACCCTCGTGTGTGTCGACAGCCGCTCTCCCGGCAGCTGGGACCTCGCCGACAAGGAGCTCGCGGCCCTGCTCGACTCGATCTCGGCGACCGGCTGCCACACGCTCGTCGTGCTCGACTGCTGCCACTCGGGTGACGGCACCCGGGACGCCGACGAGGTGGTGCGCCTCGCGCCCCCTGACCCGCGACCCCGACCCGCGTCGACGTTCGTGGGGCTCGGCGACGCGACGGCCGGCGCACCCACCCGGAGCGCTGCGCGCTGGACACCCGCAGGCCGTCACGTCCTGCTCGCGGCCTGCCGGTCGTCCGAGAAGGCGAAGGAGGTCACCGTGCTCGGCCGCCAGCGCGGCGCCCTGTCGGCGGCGCTCGAGGCCGCCCTCCTCGGCAGCGACGGGCGCCCCTCCTACCGCGACGTCCTGCGGATGGTGACCGCCGACGTGACGAACCGGGTCACCGACCAGCACCCGCAGGTCGAGACCGCCGACGCGACCGAGCTCGACCGACCCTTCCTCGGCGGCGCGATCCCGGCCACGCCGAGGCCGCTCACCCTGAGCCGGCTGCCCGACGGCTGGTCCATCGACTCTGGCGCCGTCCACGGCGTGCCCGAGCCCATCGGTGACGACACGACCGAACTGGCCGTCTACCCGCTGACCGGCGAGACGTCCGGGTCGCCGCTCGCCACCGCGCTCGTCACGAGGGTCCTGCCCGACCGCAGCCTCGTCCGCCTGACGCCCGCGCTCGACGAGGCGTACGTCTACCGCGCCGTCGTCACGTCGATCCCACTGGCGCCGCTGCGCGTCGGGGTCGTCGGCGACGCCGCGGGGACGGCGGCGCTCCGGACCGCCGCCGACGCCGCGGACGAGACGCTCGTCGACCTCGTCGAGGGTGCGGGGGACGGCGACGGCCCTGCGGACCTCCTCGTCGAAGCCACCCCCGACGGCTTCGTCATCACCCGTCCCGGCGTCACGCGCCCCCTCGTGCCCGTCGTCGCGGGCGAGGCCCGCGAGGAGCGCACCATCCTCGCCCTCGAGCGCGTGGCCCGCTGGCTGCGCCTCTCCGCACTCACGAACCCCGCCACGCGCCTGCCCGACGCCGCCGTCCACGTCGAGGTGGACGCGGGCACCGGGACCGTCAGTGCGGGCGGCACCCTGCCGATCGCGTATGCCGGCACGGACGCGCCCCGCTTCACCGTCCGTCTCGCGAACACCACGTCCACCCCCCTCTGGGCGGCGCTCCTCGACCTCACCGAGACCTACGGCATCTTCACCGACGCGTTCCCGGCCGGATCGGTGGCGCTCGGCCCCGGCGAGGCGACGAGCGTCGACCTCGTCGGCCAGGTCGACGACGCGCTGTGGGAGGCGGGCACCGTGTCGTTGCGCGACCAGCTCATGGTCGTGACGAGCACGCTCGAGTTCGACCCGAGATCGCTCGAGCAGGAGGAGCTCGACGTCAGCGCCGTGCCGGCGGCCGGGACGACGAGGAGCGCCGACGAGCCGCCGGCCCTGCGCTCCAACCTCGAGCGCGTGCTCGGCGGCACCCGGACGCGGCGCCTGGGGCCGCGCACCGCATCGGCGGCCGTGGCCGACTGGCGCACCGACTCGGTCTTCGTCGTCACGACCCGCCCACGCGCCTGAACTCGCACCCGGGACGGAAGAAGGGCCAGACGGCGTTCCGTCTGGCCCTTCTTCGTTCGGTGGAGCTGAGGGGACTCGAACCCCTGACCCCCTGCATGCCATGCAGGTGCGCTACCAGCTGCGCCACAGCCCCTTGCGGTTGTCACCTCGTCGAAGCGACTGCGTAACCATAGCGGGTCTCCGGCCGAGAGCCAAAATCGGGGGCGGCCTTTCGGGTCAGACGTTCCAAGGCCCGAGGTTCCAGCCACTGATGCGCCACCGGGTCACCTCGGAGAAGCTCTTGCCGGCCTCGACGAGCTCGATCCAGTGGCAGTTGTCGAGCCCGCGGAACACCGCGTCCGACACGTCCTGGTCGAGCCCCACGAGGGCGCTGGCCGCGACGCGTGCGGACACTCCGTGGGCCACGACGACGGCGGTCTCGCCGGGGAGCAGCTCCCGGGCGACGTCGCGCAGCGCGGCGCCGGCACGCTCGGCCACCTGCGCCCGGGTCTCCCCCGTGACCCCGCGAGGGGTGTCCTCCCCCCGGTCGAGGGCGGCGATGACGTCCGGGTAGCGCTCACGCACCTCGTCGGCGTGCATGCCCTGCCACTCGCCGACGTGCACCTCACGCAGGCGGGCGTCGAGACGCACCTCGAGGCCCGTCAACCCCGCGATGGCGTCGGCCGTCGAGGCCGCACGCCGGAGGTCGCTCGAGACGATGAGTGCCGGCGCGTAGGCGGCGAGGTGCGGAGCCGCGGCCTCCACCTGCTCGTGGCCGCGGTCGGACAGCTCGGTGTCCTTGTGGCCCTGCCAGACGCGGGCTGCGTTGTCGACCGTCTCGGCGTGCCGGACGATGACGATGCGGCGCGGCCCGACGGGGGGCACGGACCCGGCTGCGGTCACGCCTGGTCGACCTCGTCGACCTCGTCGACCTCGTCGCTCCCATCGGCGGCTCCCGGACGGGCCGGCGCCTCCACCGTGGAGAGGTCGATCTCGGGGCAGTCCTTCCAGAGGCGCTCCAGCGCGTAGTACTCGCGCTCCTCCTCGTGCTGGACGTGGACGATGATGTCGCCGAAGTCGATGAGGACCCAGCGGCCCTCGCGCTCGCCCTCGCGGCGGATCGGCTTGCTGCCCAGCTCACGCAGCCGGTCCTCGACCTCGTCGACGATGGCGCCGACCTGCCGCTCGGACGGTGCGGAGGCGATGACGAACACGTCGGTGAGCGGCATCTGCTCGCTCACGTCGATGGCCATCACCTTCTCGGCGAGCTTCTCCTCGGAGGCCAGGGCGGCCACCTTCGCGAGCTGGATCGAATGGTCTGCTGCGGTCACGAATCTCCTCGGGGCGGTGCCGACGACAGGTGCGTCGGCACGGTGCCTGCGCTCGCCAGGTCGGCGGCATACAGGCGGTACTTGTTGATGTACTGGACGACCCCGTCGGGCACGAGGTACCAGACCGGGGCGCCGTCGGCGACGCGCGCCCGGCAGTCGGTGGAGCTGATCGCCATGGCCGGCACCTCCTGCAGCGTGACCCGGTCCTCGGGCAGCCCCTTGTCGGACAGCTCGTGGCCGGGACGGGTGACGCCGATGAAGTGGGCCAGCTCGAAGAGGTGCTCGGCGTCCTTCCAGGACAGGATCTCGGCCAGGGCGTCGGCGCCGGTGATGAAGAACAGCTCGTCGTCGGGCCGCTCGGTCCTGATGTCGCGCAGGGTGTCGATCGTGAACGTCGGCCCGGGCCGGTCGATGTCGACCCTGCTGACGGTGAAGCGCGGGTTGGAGGCCGTCGCGATGACGGTCATGAGGTAGCGGTCCTCGGCGGGCGAGACGTGACGGTCCGCCTTCTGCCACGGCTGACCCGTGGGGACGAAGACGACCTCGTCGAGGTCGAAGCGCGACTGGACCTCACTGGCGGCCACGAGGTGGCCGTGGTGGATCGGGTCGAACGTCCCGCCCATGACGCCGAGGCGCATGGTCAGTGGTGGGCCCCGTCGGATCCGCTCGTGCTGCCGTGCGTGCCCTCACCCCGGCGCGGCGACTGCACCTTGTAGGCGGTGTTGCGGAAGCTCCACGTGACGGCGAGCGCCACGAGGAACAGCGAGAAGGTGATGAAGAAGTAGGCGATCACCGGCATGGGAAGCTCGCGGGCGGCTTCCTCCCCCTCGGTGACGAGTGCGAGGACACGATCAGACATGCGCCCAGCCTAGCGCCCGCCCGCCCCGGCCGACGCAGCGCGTGCCCACCGGGGTCGTATGCCGTCCGCCCGGCTCACTCGGCACGCGGCGCCGCCTCCCCGCTCGGGACGGGCGCCTGCGCCTCCGCGCGTCGCAGCCAGTCGTGCCCGACCGTCGCGAACGGCTCGTCGCCGGCCACGACGGCCGCGTGGACGAGGTCGCGCCACCGTTCGGCGAGGGCGACGACCTCCTCCGGGTAGTCGAGCTCGACCTGGTGCTGCGCGAACTCGTCCTCGTCGTCGACGTAGAGGTGACCGTCGCGGGTCAGCACGACGTCGAGGTCGAGGTCCACCATCGTCACCTCCCACTCCGGTCCGCCGTCGGCGGCCTCGCGGCGCTGCCACACCGGATCGGTGGTCATGTCGACGTAGACGCTGATCTCGCGGTGGGCCGGGTAGAAGCCCACGACGAACGCCCCCTCGTGCGGCACGAGGGAGACCCAGCCGCTCGACTCGACGAACTCGACACCGGGACGCACGCACCGCGTGCCGACCGGTGCGTACCACCAGTGACCGTGCTCGTCGGACCCGAGATAGCGACCGTCCCACTCCCAGTGGCGGCCACCGCCCCACTTCGTGAAGCGCCCGGCGACGGCCGTGCCGGGCTCGAGCCCGCCCGACGGCATACCTCGTCGGGACGGACGGTCGGCGGCGGCAGAGGTCACGCCCGGCACGCTACCGGCGCCGCGGCGGGCGTGCAGCGCACGAGCAGGGACGTGCAGGGGACGTGCAGGTACAGCACGCGCACAGCGAGGTGACAGGCACAGCCCATCCGCGGCCGTACCCTAGAACCCATGGTTCCCGAGTTGTCCGTGGTCATCCCGATGTACAACGAGGAGGAGGTGCTCCCCCTCCTCGTCGAGCGGCTCCGACCGCTCCTCGACGGCATGGGCACCACCTACGAGGTCGTCGCCGTCGACGACGGCAGCAAGGACCTGACGGCCGCGCTGCTCCAGCGCTACCACCGCGAGTGGTCCCAGCTGCGCGTCGTGCGCCTGCGCGCCAACGCCGGGCACCAGGCCGCGATCTCCGCCGGCCTCGTCAGCGCCCTCGGCGACTACGTCGTCACGATCGACGCCGACCTGCAGGACCCGCCCGAGATCATCCCGCAGATGCTCGCGGCCGCGAAGGACGACGGCGTCGACGTCGTCTACGGCGTGCGCAACGACCGCTCGACCGACACGTGGTTCAAGCGGGCCTCGGCCCAGGCGTTCTACAAGCTCATCGGCCTGATGTCGCAGACCTCGGCCCACGCCGACGCCGGCGACTACCGCCTCATGTCGCGCGCCACCGTCGACGCGGTCAACAGCCTCCCCGAGCACAACCGTGTCCTTCGCTTCATCGTGCCGGCCCTCAACTTCCCGTCCGACACGGTCGAGTACAAGCGCGAGGAGCGCGCAGCCGGGGACTCGAAGTACCCGCTGATCAAGATGATCAAGCTCTCGCTCGACTCGCTGACCGGCTTCTCGACGGCGCCGCTGCGGCTCGCGACGTTCGCCGGCTTCGGTGGTGCGGTCCTCGCCGTGCTGCTCGTCCTCTACACGCTGATCTCCCGGTCGCAGGGCCACACCGTCGCCGGTTGGACCTCGACCGTCGCCATCGTCGCGGGCGTCGGCGCCGTCCAGCTCGTCTGCGTCGGCATCCTCGGCGAGTACATCGGCCGGATGTACGGGCACATGCAGGGCCGCCCGACCTACTTCATCGCCTACGACTCGATGACGACCGACATCGGCGCGCACGGTCCGACCGACACTCCCCTGCCGGCTCAGCCGAGCGAGGAGCACATCCTCATGACGTCGGACGAGTCGGAGACCGACACCGTGACGCTGCTCGACCCGACAGCCGACCCCACGCCCCAGCCCACGCCCCAGCCCACGGCCCAGCCAACGCCCCAGCCGGCGCCGCAGCCGATGCGCACTCAGCTGCGCGGCTGAGCGCGCACGAGGAGGCTGACGCCGGGCAGGCCGCCGACGGGCAGGTAGCGCTCGGCGGTGATGATCGTGCGCAGCCCGAAGTTGACGACCGGGTGGAGGTTCTCGAGGTCCGAGCCCGAGCTCGTCCGGCGGCGCATCGCCACGACGGGACGCAGCAGCACGTTCCACGACCGCACGTCGGTGACGTCGAAGCCGCCGCGGTCGAGCAGGTCGAGCAGGCCCTCGCGGGTGTAGCGGCGTACGTGGTCGACGGCCTCGTCGTGCTCGGACCACAGCTTCGGGTCGGCCGGCACGGCCAAGAGGTAGGTGCCGGTCGGCTTGAGCACACGGCGCACCTCGGCCACCGCGGCGTCGTCGTCGTCGAGGTGCTCGAGCAGGTCGAAGGCCATGACGAGGTCGAGCGAGTCGTCCGCGAGCGGCAGCCGGGTCGCGTCGCCGCGCAGCGTCGCGAGCCCTCGACCGTGCGCCACCTCCGCGCCGTCCGAGCCGTACTCGAGGGCGACGGCGTCCCAGCCGTGCTCGCGCAGGACACGGGTGTTGCCCCCGCCCGCGGCGCCGATGTCGAGGGCACGTCCGGGCACCAGCCCCGAGATGGCCTTGGCCAGGAGGTGACGCCGCTCGCGGTACCACCAGTGGTCGTCCTCCAGCTCAGCAAGCTTGCGGACCTCGGTGCCTTCCATGGTGCGCCATCATGCCACCCGGGGCCTGGGGCTGCGCCGGCACCCGTCAGCGCGTGTGGCCGTCGCCCTCGACGATCCACTTCGTCGTCGTCAGCTCGGGCAGGGCCATCGGCCCGCGGGCGTGCAGCTTCTGCGTCGAGATGCCGATCTCGGCGCCGAAACCGAACTCCCCGCCGTCGGTGAAACGGGTGCTGGCGTTGACCATGACCGCCGCCGCGTCGACCTCCGCGGTGAAGCGCCTGGCCGCCGCCCGGTCCTCCGTGACGATCGCCTCGGTGTGTCCGGTGCCGAACCGACGGATCCGGTCCATCGCCTCGTCGACGTCGTCGACGACGGCCACGCTCATCTCGAGGCCGTGCCACTCGGTGCCGAAGTCGGCCTCGCTCGCGATGGCGTATGCCGCCCCGGCCGCCTCGGCGTACGGCGTGACCTCGGGTGCCACGTGCAGTCGCACGCCGGCCCCCGCGAGGTCGGTGAGCGCCTTGGGCAGGAAGTCGTCGGCGACGTCACGGTGGACGAGGAGCGACTCGGCCGCGTTGCAGACGCTGGGGCGGTGGGTCTTGGCGTTGAGCGTGATGGCCCGGGCCTTGTCGAGGTCGGCGGCCCGATCGACGTAGACGTGGCAGACCCCGACGCCGGTCTCGATGACGGGGACCGTCGACTCGCGGACCACCGTCTCGATGAGGTCGGCCCCGCCGCGCGGGATGACGAGGTCGACGTGGCCGCGCGCCGTCATGAGGGCCCGCGCCGCGTCGCGGCCTCCCTCCTCGAGCAGGGTCACGGCGTCGACCGGGAGGCCCTGCTCGGCGAGCGATCCGCGCATCGCATCGACGAGCGCGTGGTTGCTGCTCGCCGCGGCCGACCCGCCGCGCAGGAGGACCGCGTTGCCGGACTTGAGGGCGAGGCCGGCCGCGTCGACGGTGACGTTGGGCCGCGCCTCGTAGATCATCCCGATGACGCCCATCGGCACGCGCACCTGGCGGATCTGCAGCCCGTTGGCGAGGGTCGACCCACGGACGATCTCTCCGACGGGGTCGGGCAGGGCCGCGACGTCGCGCAGGGCCTGCGCAACGGCAGCCACGCGGGTCTCGTCGAGGCGCAGCCGGTCCTGGAGGCTCTCGCTCATCCCCGTGGCTCGACCACGCTCGATGTCCTCGGCGTTGGCCTCGATGACCGCGGGTGCGGCGGCGTCGACGGCGTCCGCGAGCAGCAGCAGGGCCGCGTCCTTCTCGGCACGGGACATGAGGGCGAGCCGTCGTGAGGCGGTGCGGGCGCGCTCCGCCAGGGCCGTCACGTGCTCGACGACGGCGGGGTCGATCGTCTGGGACATGCCTCCAGCGTAGGTCGTCGCGCACCCGGACGACCGACCGTCTCCGGGGGCTGGACCGGAGGTCCGCGACGGACAGCCCTGCGTGGTCCCACGGCCCGTCACTAGAGTTCGAGGTGTGTCGCCCCACTCCGTCATCAGCACCGCTCGACGGCTCGTCGTCAAGGTCGGCTCCAGCTCGCTGACCGGCGTCGACGGCGGCATCGACCACGGCCGGCTCGTGGCTCTGGCGAACGCCTTGGCGCACAAGCACCTCGACGGCACCCAGATCGTCCTCGTCAGCTCCGGTGCCATCGCCGCCGGCATCCACCCGCTCGGCCTGAGCGCCCGACCCCGTGACCTCGCGACCCAGCAGGCAGCCGCCTCGGTCGGCCAGGGCGCCCTGCTCGCCGGCTACACGCAGGCGTTCGCCGGACACGACATCACCGTCGGTCAGGTGCTGCTCACTGCCGACGACGTCACGCGACGTACGCACTACGCGAACGCCCGACGCACGCTCGAGCGGCTCCTCGACCTCGGCGTGCTGCCGATCGTCAACGAGAACGACACCGTCGCCACGAGCGAGATCCGCTTCGGCGACAACGACCGGCTCGCCGCCCTCGTCGCCCATCTCATCGACGCCGACGCGCTCGTGCTCCTCTCCGACGTCGACGCCCTCTACGACGGGCCCCCGAGCCGCCCCGGGGCCCAGCGCATCCCGGTCGTCCGCGGCCCGCAGGACCTCGTCGGCGTCGAGATCGGGGGCAGCGGCTCGAAGGTGGGGACGGGTGGCATGACGACGAAGATCGAGGCGGCCCGGATCGCGACCGCCGCGGGCGTGATCACCACGGTCACGGCCGCGGACCGGGTCACCCAGGTGCTCGCCGGCGAGGACGTCGGCACCTTGTTCCTGCCGATCGGAGTCCGCGGACGGTCGAGACGGCTCTGGCTCGAGCACGCGACGACCGCGCGCGGGCGGCTCATCATCGACGACGGCGCCGTCACGGCCTTGGTCCAGCGCAAGAAGTCGCTGCTCCCCGCCGGCATCACGGCCGTCGAGGGCACCTTCCACGACGGAGACCCCGTCGACGTGTGCTCTCCCGACGGCACCGCGATCGCCCGCGGTCTCGTCAACTACAGCTCGTCCGAGCTCCCGTCCTTGCTGGGACGGTCGACGAGGGAGCTCGCCCGCGAGCTCGGCCCGGAGTACGAGCGGGAGGTCATCCACCGCGACGACCTCGTCGTCATCTGACGACGAGCACCAGGGCGCTCCGTCACGGTCCGCCCGAGCGGTAGCGGCCGGCCGGTGCAGGCGCGGCCGACGGTCCGGGGACGCCCCCACCCGTCGGCTGCCCATCCGCGCGGTGGCGCAGGCGCCCGCTCGGACGCGGCATCGGACCCTCCTGTCCGTGGCCGCACCCCGGACGCGCGAGTGGCCGCGCACGCCCCTGGCGTGCGCGGCCACTCCCCGTCTCCCGCGAGCTCGCGGAGAGAGGGTCGGCTCAGTGGTGGGTCGCGGTCTCGGCGCCGTGACCGGTGAGCGAGCGCACCTCCATCTCGGCGTACTTCGCCGCGTTGTACTCACGGCTCGTGACGGTCCCGATGTAGCCGAGGACGAAGCCGAGCGGGATCGAGATGATGCCCGGGTTGTCGAGCGGGAACCAGTGGAAGTCGACCCCCTGGAGCATCGACGGGCTCTTCTTCGTCAGCGGGTCGATCGGCTTGCCGGAGACGACCGGGCTGAAGATGATCAGCGTGATGGCGCTGATGAGGCCGCCGTAGATGCTCCACAGCGCACCCCTGGTGTTGAACCTCTTCCAGAAGAGCGAGTAGAGGATCGTCGGCAGGTTCGCGCTCGCGGCGATGGCGAAGGCCAGCGCCACGAGGAAGGCGATGTTCTGGCCGAGGGCGAAGATGCCGCCGATGATGGCGATGGCGCCGAGGACGAGCGCTGCGATGCGCGCGACCTTGACCTCCTCCTCGGGGGTGGCGGTGCCCTTCTTGACGACCGTGTTGTAGATGTCGTGCGAGAGGGAGGCGCTCGCGGTGATGGTCAGGCCGGCGACGACCGCGAGGATCGTCGCGAAGGCGACCGCCGAGATGATCCCGAGCAGGATCTCGCCGCCGAGCTCGAAGGCGAGCAGCGGGGCGGCGGAGTTGACGCCACCGGGTGCGGCCTTGATGGCAGCGGCGCCGACGAGGTCGGCCGCCCCGAAGCCGAGGATGAGCGTGAAGATGTAGAAGATGCCGATGAGCCAGATCGCCCAGACGACGGAGCGACGGGCCTCACGTGAGGTCGGGACCGTGTAGAAGCGCATGAGGACGTGCGGCAGGCCGGCCGTGCCGAGGACGAGCGCCATCGACAGGGAGATGAAGTCGACGGGGTTCTTGTACTGCAGACCCGGCTGGAGCAGGTCCTTGCCGCCGGCCTCCTGCGACGTGGCCGTCGCCTCGCCGAGCAGGTTCGACAGGCTGAGGCCGAACTTGGCGAGGACCCAGAACGTCATGATCGCCGCGCCGATGATGAGCAGCACGGCCTTGATGATCTGCACCCAGGTCGTGCCCTTCATGCCGCCGAAGATGACGTAGAAGATCATGAGGATGCCGACGACGACGATGACGAGCCGCTGGCCGACCGCCCCTTCGATGCCGAGCAGGAGGGCCACGAGGCCACCGGCCCCCGCCATCTGGGCGAGCAGGTAGAAGAACGACACGACGAGCGTCGAGATGGCCGCGGCGATGCGGACCGGGCGCTGGCGCAGCCGGAAGCTGAGCACGTCGGCCATCGTGTACTTGCCGACGTTGCGGAGCAGCTCGGCCACGAGCAGCAGGGCGACGAGCCACGCCACGAGGAAGCCGATGGAGTAGAGGAACCCGTCGTAGCCGTTGATGGCGATGGCGCCGGCGATGCCGAGGAACGAGGCCGCCGACAGGTAGTCACCGGCGATGGCGATGCCGTTCTGACGGCCGGTGAAGGCACGTCCACCCGCGTAGTACTCCGCGGCGCTGCGGTTGTTGCGCGACGCCCGGATGACGATGGCGAGGGTGACGACGACGAAGAGGGCGAAGATGCCGATGTTGATCGCCGGGTTGCCGACCGTCGTCGCCGCGGGGACGAGGGACGGGGCGGAGGTGAGGAGCGCGCTCACTGCTGCACTCCCATCTTCTGGGCGAGGGCTTCGGCCTCGGGGTCGAAGACGCGGTCGGCCCAGCGGGCGTAGACCATCGTGATCGTGAAGGTCGAGACGAACTGGAGGAGGCCGAGGATCAGGCCCCACGTGATGTTGCCGAGGACCCGCGTCCCCATGAAGTCCTTCGCGAAGACGGACAGCAGGACGTAGAGGAAGTACCACGCGAGGAACAACGCGGTCAGCGGGAAGACGAACCTGCGGAACTTGCTGCGCAGCTGGTCGAACTCGGGCGAGTTCTGCATGGCGACGTTGGGATCGTCGACCACGCGCTCTGGAGCCTCTTTGCTCACTGGGCCACCTCCGGGGCGGTTGGGTCGTGCCTGGGTGCTGGGCGTTCAGCGCGGTCCTGCCGCCGCCGCTCCCCCGGACGGTCCCGTGGTGACGTCGACGCCCCTGTCGCTCCGCGCTGCCGGCACAGGGCCGGCGAGAGCCAAGGTAGGAGCCCGCGCCGTGCCCCGGCAGGCGCAGCGTGGGCGGCATCGCCCAGCGGCGCAGACGGCTCGCCGTGCGCGGGATCAGCTGCGACGAGCGGTCGTCCCGGGGCGACGAACGGTCTCCCCCGTGCTGCCGTATGCCGGGTGCTGCGTCCCGTCGGACGCCCCCTCCGCGGTCGGCGGCCGCCGGTACCAGCGCTCGGGGTGGAACGAGCCCCGGTTGAGGTCGACGTTCTCGGGGGCGTGCAGCCGGACCATCGTCTGCGCGACGTGCTCCGGGGTGCTCGATCGGGTGGCCAGCGACACGAGCACCATCGTCGCGAAGGCCAACGGCACGCTGACGGCCGCGGGCTGGGTCAGGACGACGCCGAACCAGCCACCGGTGGCGATGCCGAACGTCGTCGTGACGACCGCTCCCATCGAGAGAGCGCCCCCGACGACAAGGCCCGAGATCGCCCCACGCGAGGTGAGCCCCCGCCACCAGATCCCGAGGAGGAGCATCGGGCAGAACGTCGACGCGGCCACCGCGAAGGTCAGCTCGACCGCGTGGGCCACGGGGACGCCGGCCGAGACGACGGTGAGCACGAGCGCGCCGGCCACGACCGCGACCGTCGTCAGGCGGAAGGTGCGGATGCCCTGGCGGTGCCCGGCGCCCCAGCGCACGAGGTCCTGGCTCACGACGCCGGCGACCGACACGACGAGGCCGGTCGACGTCGACAGGAACGCGGCGAACGCCCCCGCGGCGAGGACGGCGGTGAGGCCCTCTGCGACCGGGCCGTCGAAGAGCCGGCTCGGCAGCTCGAGCACGACCGAGTCGGCGCGGCCCGCGGCGACGAGGTCGGAGGCGACGTAGCGCCCGATGACGCCGTAGACGACGGGCAGCAGGTAGAAGCCGGAGAGGAGCACGAGGACCGCGAGCGTCGTCCGCCGCGCGGCCCGGCCGTCGGGGTTGGTGTAGAAGCGGACGACGACGTGGGGAAGGCCCATCGTCCCGAAAAAGGTCGCCAGGACGAGGGAGTACGTCAGGTAGAGGGCGTGGTCACCCTGGAGCGGCTCGACCCAGTCGGTGACGAACACCGCGCCGGCGGCGGGGTCGTCGCTGCGTTCGCCGACCGCGCCGAGCAGGAGGAAGAGGGGCGTCAGCAGGGCGAGCAGCTTGAGCCAGTAGTGGAAGGCCTGCACGAGGGTGACGCTCCGCATGCCGCCGGGGAGGACGTTGAGACAGACGACGACGGCGACGGCGAGCTGCCCGACCCACGACGGCGCCCCGGTCAGGGTGCGCAGCGTCAGGCCCGCGCCCTGGAATTGAGGGATGAGGTAGAGCAGGCCGATCGCGACGACGAGCAGGCTCGACGCCCGGCGGGCGACGACGGACTCGAGGCGCAGCTGGGCGAAGTCGGGCAGCGTGTAGGCCCCCGACCGGCGCAGGGGCGCCGCGACGAACACGAGCAGCAGGAGGTAGCCCGCGGTCCAGCCGATCGGCAGCCAGAGCATGTCGACGCCACGCGCGAGGATGAGCCCGGCGACCCCGAGGAACGATGCGGCAGAGAGGTACTCACCGCTGATGGCCGAGGCGTTGAGCACCGGGCTGACGCCGCGGGAGGCGACGTAGAAGTCGCTCATGGTTCGCGAGAGCCGCAGCCCGAACGCGCCGACCGCGAGGGACGCGATCGAGACGAGGACGACGGCGACGATGCTCGCGGCGTTGTTCACCGGTGACGCACCCGGGTCACCGGCCGTCGAGCAGGTCGCTGAACGTGGCCTCGTTGCGCTCGGACCGCCGCACGTAGAACGCGCCGAGGCCGATGATCTCGGCGAACGCGACGACCGTGAGCAGGATCCACGGCAGCGGCACCCCGAGCAGGTCGATCCCGGCAAGGCCGGGGACGGCCGTGAAGAGCAGGGGCAGCAACCCGAGCGTCGAGGCGAGCACGAGCAGGACGCCGAGGGCGAGGCGGAGCTGGCTGCGCATGAGCGAGGTGATGTAGACCTCGCCGAGCCGGGTCTGCTCGTCGATCTCGGATGCGATCGAGACGTTGCGGGTGCGCGCGGCCGACGTGCGGGGACTCGTGACGCGGACCCGCGCTCGGGGGGCCTCGGGCGTCATGACCCACCGCGCCCGAGCGGCTGGGCACGTCGCACGAGCAGGTCGCGCAGCGCACGCGTGTGGCGCCGGCTCACGACGAGCTCGTGGCCACCGACGACGACGGTCGTGCGCCCGCCCTCGGTGCGCCACTCGGTGATGTGGCCGAGCGCGACGAGCGAGGACCGGTGGATGCGGACGAACCCCGCCTCGCGCCACTGGTCGGCGAGGGTGGTGAGCGGCACCCGGACGAGGTGGCTCTCGCTCGCCGTGTGCAGGCGGGCGTAGTCGCCCTGCGCCTCGACGTAGAGGACGTCGGAACGCGCCACGAGCCGGCTCACCCCGGCCAGCTCGACGACGATGGTCTCGTCGCCCGTCGCCGCGGACGTCTCACGCCCGTGGATCTGCCGGACGACGCGGCGCACCGCCTGGTCGAGCCTCTCGTCGCGCACCGGCTTGAGGACGTAGTCGACGACGTTGAGCTCGAACGCGTCGACCGCATGCTGCTCGTGGGCGGTGACGAAGACGATCGGGGGCTGGGTCGTGAAGCGCGACAGCACCCGCGCGAGGTCGAGGCCGCTGAGGCCCGGCATCTGCACGTCCATGAAGATCGCGTCGACCTGCCCCTCGTGGAGCACGCGCAGCGCCGCCTCCCCCGACCCGGCCGGCACGACTTGGCGCACGCACTCGTGGCGGCCGAGCATCCACGTGAGCTCGTCGAGGGCGGGTGCCTCGTCGTCGACGGCCAGCACCCGCAGCAGGGGCGCGAGCTCGGTGTCCGGGGTCGTGGTCACACGTGCACCCCCGGACGGAACTTCGGCAGCCGGACGACGACCTTGGTGCCGGCGCCGGGCGCCGTCTCGACGACGAGACCGTAGTCGTCGCCGAAGGCGGTGCGCAGGCGCTCGTCGACGTTGGCGAGGCCCACGGAGTCGCTGCCCGGGTCGCCCGCGAGGACCCGGCGCACCCGCTCTGGGTCCTCGCCGACGCCGTTGTCCTCGATCGTCACGACGCACTCGTGGTCGGCGTCCTGCGCGAGGATGCTGATCTCACCGCTGCCTGCCCGGCCCTCGATGCCGTGCTGCACGGCGTTCTCGACGAGTGGCTGGAGACAGAGGAACGGCACGACGACGGGGAGCACCTCGGGCGCGACGCGGACCGTCACGGTGAGCCGGTCACCGAAACGGGCCTTCTCGATGACGAGGTAGGCCTCGATGGACCGCAGCTCCTCTGCCAGGGTCGTGAACTCGCCGTGCCGCCGGAAGGAGTAGCGGGTGAACTCGGCGAGGTCGACGAGCAGCTCCCGGGCCCGCTCGGGGTCGGTGCGCGTGAACGACGCGATCGCGGTCAGCGAGTTGTAGATGAAGTGCGGGCTGATCTGCGCCCGGAGGGCGCGCACCTCGGCCTCCATGAGCCGGGTCCGCGAGGCGTCGAGCTCGGCCAGCTCGAGCTGTCCGGAGACCCAGCGCGCCACCTCGTTCGTGGCCCGGACGAGACCCGCCGAGGCACGGCCGGTGAAGACCTGCAGCGTCCCGACGACCTTCTCGTCGACGTCGAGGGGCGCGACGATCGCCTGGCGCACGATGCACGAGGGCTCGGCGCACGCGACGTCCGCACCGTCGACGACGGTCGTCCGGCCGTGGCCGAGCGTCCCCGTGGAGATGACGACGGGCTGGTGGGCGTGGTGCGAGCGACCGCCCTCCCATGCGAGCAACGCGCTCGTGTCGGTCATGGCGACCGCCGGTGCTCCGAGGAGCGACCGGAGGTGCTTGAGCGAGCGCTCGGCGGCCGCCGGCGTCAGGCCCATCCGCAGCGGGGGCGAGGCCAGCAGAGCCGTGTGCAGGGTGCGGTACGTCGCCCGGTCGGCCTCGGTGCCGAGGTGACCGCGACGCAGCAACGCGCCCCACGAGCTCATGCCGACACTGTAGGCGGTCACCCCGCGCCGGGGGCGCCGTCCTCGCGACCCGCGGGACCGACCCCGACCGCCCTGCGGAAGACACCCCGCGACGGGGCGAGAGTGGACTCAGGCGTCGTCGCCCTCGTCGGCGGCAACGTGCCAGAGGCCCGAGCGACGCTCGGCCTCGAGCTCCTCCTGCGTGGCCGCGCGGGCGGCGTAGCGGTCCTTCTGGGCCTCGCGCTTCTCGTCACGGGTGGGCCGCGAGGACTCCGCGAGCCGCAGGTCGGTGCCACGGGTGCCGAGCAGCTCGGCGCCGGCCTGCAGGGTCGGCTCCCAGTCGAAGACGACGGCGTCCTCAGCGGTACCGATGACGACGGTGTCGCCGGCCACGGCGCCGACCTTGTAGAGCTCCTCCTCGACACCGAGACGGCCGAGCCGGTCGGCGAGGTAGCCGACGGCCTCGTCGTTGGAGAAGTCGGTCTGGCGCACCCAGCGATAGGGGCGTTCGCCGGCGACCCGGAAGATCGGCCCGTCCGGACCGTTCTCCTTGACGATGCTGAAGCCCTTGTCGTCGACGGACTTGGGGCGCAGCACGACGCGCTTCGGCACGGCGGCCTCGGCCTCGATCTCGGCGCGGGCGGCATCGACGTGGCGGGCCATCGCGAAGCTCAGCTCGCGCAGGCCCTGGTGGGCCACCGCGGAGACGATGAAGACCTCGATGCCGCGCGCCTCGAGGTCCGGCTTGACCATCTCGGCCAGCTCGCGGGCCTCGGGCACGTCGGCCTTGTTGAGCACGACGATCCGGGTGCGGTCGGCGAGCGGCTTGCCGCCGAGGTCGGCGTCGGGCACGTAGAGCGACAGCTCGTTCTCGATGACGTCGAGGTCGCTCATCGGGTCACGGCCGGGCTCGAGGGTCGCGCAGTCGATGACGTGGACGAGGACCGAGCAGCGCTCGACGTGGCGCAGGAACTCGAGGCCCAGGCCCTTGCCCTCGTGCGCGCCGGGGATGAGGCCCGGGACGTCGGCGACGGTGAATCGGGCCGAGCCAGCGGTGACGACGCCGAGGTTGGGCACGAGCGTCGTGAAGGGGTAGTCGGCGATCTTCGGCTTGGCGGCCGACAGCACCGAGACGAGCGAGGACTTGCCGGCGCTCGGGAAGCCGATGAGCGCGACGTCGGCGAGGGTCTTGAGCTCGAGCACGACGTCGACCTCCTCACCGGGCTCGCCGAGGAGCGCGAAGCCGGGCGCCCTGCGGCGGGCCGACGACAGCGCCTTGTTGCCGAGACCGCCGCGGCCGCCACGGGCGATGACGTGCTCGGTGCCCATGCCGACGAGGTCCATGACGATGCGCCCCTCGCCGTCCTTGACGACCGTGCCTTCCGGAACCGACAGCACGAGGTCGTCGCCGTCGGCGCCGTTCTTCTCGTCGCCGGCACCGGGCAGGCCGTTGACCGCCTTGCGGTGCGGGTGGCGGTGGTAGTCGAGCAGGGTCGTCGCCTGGGGGTCGACGCGCAGGATCACGGAGCCGCCGTGCCCGCCGTTGCCGCCGTCAGGACCGCCCAGCGGCTTGAACTTCTCGCGCTTGACGGAGGCGACGCCGTGCCCCCCGGCGCCGGCGCTGAGGTGCAGCACGACGCGGTCGACGAAGGTCACAGCCATGGGGGTCACTCTTCCAGATCAGGGTGGGCGGACGGCATACGCAGGTTGCGTACGCGGTGTGCCCGGAAAGGCGGAAGGGCGGGCCACGCGGGCCCGCCCTTCCGGTACACACTCAGTGGGTGATCAGGTGATCACTCAGCAGCGGCCGTCTCCGGCTGCTCGATGTTGACCGTCTTGCGGCCGCGCTTGGAGCCGAACTTCACGGCGCCGGCGACGAGGGCGAAGAGCGTGTCGTCGCCACCGCGACCGACTCCCTCACCCGGGTGGAAGTGCGTGCCGCGCTGACGGACGAGGATCTCGCCCGCGTTGACCTTCTGGCCACCGAAACGCTTGACGCCGAGGAACTGTGCGTTCGAGTCGCGACCGTTGCGGGTCGAGGACGCACCCTTCTTGTGTGCCATGTCAGTCCTTCTCTCGTGAGTCTCTGGGTTCCGGGTGGATCACGCGTTGATGGCGGTGATCTTGACCTGGGTCAGCGGCTGACGGTGGCCCTGACGCTTGCGGTAGCCGGTCTTGTTCTTGTACTTCATGATGACGATCTTGGGGCCCTTGGCGGCCTTGACGACCTCGGCCTTCACCGACACCTTGGACAGCTTGTCGGCGTCGGACGTGACCGTGGTCCCGTCCACGAGGAGCAGCGGCGTGAGCTCGATGGCATCGCCGGGCTGACCCGTCACCTTGTCGACGAGCAGGACATCGCCCACCGACACCTTCTCCTGGCGACCGCCAGCGCGAACAATCGCGTACACAGTGAAACTCACTCTCTCATCAAGGGTTGGTATCGCCGCTTTCGGCACCGGCCCGTCAACACGGGCCCGGTGGGCGCACCAAGGGAAAAGATTACCGGCTGGGAGGTCCCACCTCCAAACCGAGGTCAGGCCCCGCCGGTGCTGCCCGACTCGCCGCCGGACTCGTTGCTCGCCCGCGGCGGGCCGGCCGGGGCGACCACGCGGCCCCGACGACGGCGTCCTCGGGTCGCGGGCGCCGCCGCGGCAGCCGCCTCGGGCGCCTCGGGCGCCAAGTCGTCCGTGGTGTGGTCGGAGACGGTCGTGGTGCCGGTCGTGGTGTCGGCGACGTCGGACTCGAGCTCGACGTGCGTGCCACCCTGGGTCGCCTGCTCGTCGGCGGGGTCGACGTCGTGCGCGTCGTCTCCCGACCACGGGCCGTCATCCTCGGGGAAGGCCTTCCCGCCGTGGACCTCGGCGCTCATCTCGGCGACGGCCTCGGCGGCCGCCTCCCCCGCGGGCTGGCCGGAGGCGCTCTTGAGCGCGGCCGCGTGGGCCGCTGCCGCGATCTGGGCGGCCGTGGGGCCGTTGCTCTTGGACTCCGCCTGCGGTGCCTGCTGCGACTGCTGGCTCGCCTGCTGCCCGCCGTTGCCCTGGGCGCCGCCGGGGCTCGAGGCTTGGCCGGCGCCCTGGCCGCGGCCACGACGACGGCTGGTGCCACCACCTCCGCCGTTGTCGCCCTGGCTCTGCTCGTGCGCGTGGGCGCCCTTGTCGACGGGGTCGGTGTGGATGATGAAGCCGCGGCCGTTGCAGTGGTCGCACGTCTCGGAGAAGACCTCGATGAGGCCCGACCCGACGCGCTTGCGGGTCATCTGGACGAGGCCGAGCGAGGTGACCTCGGCGACCTGGTGCTTGGTGCGGTCCCGACCGAGGCACTCGAGCAGGCGACGCACGACGAGGTCGCGGTTGCTCTCGAGGACCATGTCGATGAAGTCGATGACGATGATGCCGCCGATGTCGCGCAGCCGGAGCTGGCGCACGATCTCCTCGGCCGCCTCGATGTTGTTCTTGGTGACCGTCTCCTCGAGGTTGCCGCCCGAGCCGACGAACTTGCCGGTGTTGACGTCGACGACCGTCATCGCCTCGGTGCGGTCGATGACGAGGGAGCCGCCGCTCGGCAGCCAGACCTTGCGGTCCATCGCCTTGGAGAGCTGCTCGTCGACCCGGTGGTGCGTGAAGAGATCCTCCTCGGCGGTCCACTTCGTGACGCGGTCGGCGAGGTCGGGCGCGACGGAGGAGATGTACGGGTGGATCTCGTTCCACGCCTGGTCGCCGGCCACGACCAGCTGCTTGAAGTCCTCGTTGAAGACGTCGCGGATGACCCGGACCGTGAGGTCGGGCTCACCGTGCAGGAGCATCGGGGCCTGTCCGCCGGTGACCGACCCGGCCGCACCGTTCTTCTTCTTGCCCTTGCTCTTGCCGGCGCGGGGGGTGGACGCAGCCTCGGCCTTGGCCTGGATGTCCTCCCACGTGCGCGTCAGTCGCTCGACGTCGGCACGCAGCTCCTCCTCGCTGGCCCCCTCGGCCGCGGTGCGCACGATGACGCCGGCCGAGTCCGGCACGACGTCGCGCAGGATCTTCTTGAGGCGCGCGCGTTCGGTGTCCGGCAGCTTGCGGCTGATCCCGGTCATCGAGCTGTTGGGGACGTAGACGAGGTAGCGACCCGGCAGCGAGATCTGCGAGGTGAGGCGGGCGCCCTTGTGGCCGATCGGGTCCTTGGTGACCTGGACGAGCACCGTCTGGCCCGAGCCGAGGGCGTTCTCGATGCGCTTGGGCTGGTTGGCCTCGAGGCCGGCGGCGTCCCAGTTGACCTCACCGGCGTAGAGCACGGCGTTGCGGCCCTTGCCGATATCGACGAAGGCGGCCTCCATCGAGGGCAGGACGTTCTGCACGCGGCCGAGGTAGATGTTGCCGGCCATCGAGACGTTCGTGGCCTGGTCGATGTAGTGCTCGACGAGGACGCCGTCCTCGAGCACGCCCATCTGGGTGCGCCCCTCCTTGTTGCGCACGACCATGACCCGGTCGACGGCCTCACGGCGGGCGAGGAACTCGGCCTCGGTGATGATCGTGCGGCGACGCCCGGCCTCGCGCCCTTCGCGACGGCGCTGCTTCTTGGCCTCGAGACGGGTCGAGCCCTTGACGGCGACCGGCTCGTCGCTCTGGCTGCGCGGCTGGCGCACGCGGGTCGAGACGTTGGGGGTGTCGTCACCGGACTCCGGGGCGGAGCCGGCACGGCGGCGGCGACGGCGACGACGGCTCGAGCCGCCCTCGTCGTCGGAGTCGCCCTCGGAGTCGGCGTCGGCGTCGGACTCGGCGTCGTCCGCGCCCTCGGCGGACTCGCCGCGAGCGTCGGCCGAGCGCCGGGAGTCGCGGGAGTCGCGCTCGTCGGTCTCGGACTGCTGGTCCTGCGCGTCGTCGTCGTCGGCGGCGCGGCCCCGGCGCCCCTTGCCGCCGCGGCGGCGGCGCGAGCGACGCGGGCTGCTCTCCTCGTCGGTCTGCTCGTCGGTCTGCTCGTCGACGTCGGTCTGGTCCTCGTCGGCGACGGTGGGCTCGTCGTCCTCGACGTCGGGGGTCGGCTCCTCCGCCTCGGGCGGGGGCGTGCCACGGCGTCGACGCGTCGGCACGGCCTGGCTCGCGTCCGGGGCCTGGAAGAGCACGCTGAAGCTGGGGACGACGGCTCCCTGGCGGTCGTCGTCGGCGTCAACGCCGGAGGCAGCGTCGTCGAGGTCCTCGGACTCGTCGAGGGCGTCGACGTCGATGAGGGCGGAAAGGTCGATCGCCCCGGGGTCGGCGGCCGTGTAGGTCGCCGTGCTCGCGTCTGCGGGGCTCTCCGTGGTCGCGTCGTCACCCGAGAGCGCGCCGGCGACGAGCTCCTCGACGGCAGCGTTGGCCCGGTCGGCCTTGGTGCGCGATCCACGCTTCGTGGCCCGGGCGGCTCGCGGTGCCCTCTCGGCCCTGGGGGCCTTCTCGGCCGGCGCGGCCTCGGCGGACTCCTCGGAGACCTCGGAGACCTCGGCGACCGGGCTCGGCCCGTCGGTGTCGGGGGCCGGCTCGATCGGCGCGGCGACCGTCGCCTTCTTGCGCGTCGCGCGCTTGCGGGCCGGACGCTTGGTCTCAGGGACGGCCTCAGCCGGGGCGTCGCCGACGGAGACTCCCTCGGGTGCTGCGGCGACCGCGGGCTCGTCGGTGGAGGCCTCAGCGGTCGGGTCGGCCGGAGCTTCGGCCGGAGCCTCGGCGGAGGGCACGATCGTCGTGGCCTTCTTCGTGGTGCGACGCGTGGCGCGGCGACGCGGCGCCGGCGCGTCCGTGCTCTGCTCGTTGCCCTGCTCGGAGGGGAACAGCGTGGCTTCGTCGCCGGTGGTGGTGTCGTTGGGTGCCATCAGGCAGCCTCCCGTCAGGTGCGGTGTGACCCACACGCGGCCGGGGCCGTCGACACCGCACGAGTGCGGTTGCAGTCGTCGCGCCGCGTCTGCGACGGGACGGAAGTCGTCTCGCTACACCCGAAAACGGTTCGCGCTGGGCGCGGCCCCGTGATCGAATGCCGTCGGCGTCCTGGTCGGCAACCATTTCGTCGTCATGACCTGGCAGGTCATTCCAGCGGGTCGGTCACCCGCACGTTTGCGGTGTCGAGCGGTCCCTGCGCCAGTCGCGTCACCAGTGGGGGGCGCGGAGGCTGCAGGTCGGCGATCTCACGCAGCGCGGTCAGAATGTCGTCGGGGCGTACAGCCGGTGTGGTGTGCCGTACGACCATGCGCAGTATCGCACAGTCGGTCCCGACTTCGTGAGTCGTGACCGTGTCGCCGAGCGCGTCGCCCGGGCTCAGGACGCGTGCGGCCACGATCGCGCCGCGCACGTCGAAGGTGCGCGGACCGGACTTCGTCAGCCGGGTCACCTCGGCCGTGTCGCGCTCCATGAGAGCCTCGACGGCAGCCTCGAGGACCTCGAGCGGCACCCCGGCGAACTCGAGCAGCCAGTCGCTCGCCTCGAGACGGTCGGCGAGCGCCCCGGGGGTGGCCTCGACGACCTGGAGGATGTCGATCCCCTCGGGCAGGGCCTCGTCGAGCGCGGCGCGGACCGACTCGGGCTCGACGCGCTGGGTCACCGAGATCTCGAAGTACTCCGCCTCGCTGCCGGTGCCGGTGGCCGCGGCGTTGGCGTAGCTGATCTTCGGGTGCGGGTGGAAGCCGGCCGAGAACGCCATCGGCACGTCCGCCCGGCGCAGCGCGCGCTCGAGCGCGCGCTGGAAGTCGCGGCTCGAGGTGAACCGCAGCCGGCCCCGCTTCGTGTAGCGGATCCGGAGCTTCTGGACCGCGGGGTCCGGAGCCGGACCCTCGGGGACGCGCTGACGTGCCTGACGAGCCATGCCGGAAGGCTACCGGCGTCGGGTCGTCGCCCCGAACGTCCTCACCCCGGACCGGCTCACTCGGTCGGGAACCCCCGCTGCTCGTCGGCGCGTCGCTGCCGCTCCAGCGTGTCGGCCTCGTCGAGGCGGGTCGCCTCGGCGAGCGTCGGCGCGGTGCCGCCCATGCTCGCGGGGAGGAACTTGAGGTCGGGGCCCGTCAGGGGCTCGTAGGCCGCCCGGGCGACCGCGAGCAGGTCGGCCATGACGGCCTTGTACTGCTCGGTCACGGCCACGGGGTCGGCATCGGGCGCGACGGCGATCGGCTCCCCGACGTTGATGAGGATCGGGACGTTGGTGCGGCCGAGCCGCTTCGGGTGGCCCTTGGTCCAGACCCGCTGCGAGCCCCAGATCACGACGGGCAGGATCGGGACACCGGCCTCGACCGCCATCCGGGCCGCACCGGTCTTGAACTCCTTGAGCTCGAACGAGCGCGAGATCGTCGCCTCCGGGAAGACGCCGACGATCTCTCCGGCGCGGAGCGCGTCGACGGCGGTGGCGTACGACGCCGCTCCCGCGGTCCGGTCCACCGGGATGTGCTTCATGCCGCGCATCAGCGGACCGCTGACGGCGTGCGAGAAGACACCGTCCTTGGCCATGAACCGCACGAGGCGGTCGGACTTCTGGGCGGCGAGCCCGGCGTAGGCGAAATCCATGTAGCCGGTGTGGTTGATCGTCATCACCGCTCCCCCGGTGCGCGGGACGTTGTCGTCGCCGAGGACGGTGAACTTCAGCCCCTGCATCGCGAACACCCCGCGGGCGAAACCGATGACGGACGAGTAGACGGGCTCCATGGGGACACTCTGCCCTGCGCCGCTCCGCTTCGGCACGCCGATGGGCCGATCGCCCCTGCCGACGAACACGGGATGACCGTGATCGCGAGCGCGGCCGTGACGCACGCCACGCCGGTCGCGACTCTTGACGTGCCGACCCGCTGCGGTGGCGCGCGGACCGACGGACGGCATACGCGCGTGGTCCGACCGTGCCGGTCGGCCGGGGGAAAGCCGGTCGAGGGCACCCCGGCGCGCATGGAAGGATTGGGCGCATGACTGACACACCTGCACCCACGACCTCGCGGATCCCCGAGCGACCCACGCTCGACGGGCTCGAGGAGAAGTGGATGCAGGTATGGGCCGACGAGGGCACCTACGCCTTCGACCGCGAGAAGGCCCTCGCGCTCCCCCGCGACCAGGTCTTCGCCATCGACACCCCGCCGCCCACGGCGAGCGGCAGCCTGCACGTCGGCCACGTCTTCAGCTACACCCACACCGACTGCATGGCCCGCTACAAGCGGATGCAGGGCCTCGAGGTCTTCTACCCCATCGGCTGGGACGACAACGGCCTGCCGACCGAGCGCCGGGTCCAGAACTACTACGGCGTGCGCGGCGACGCGAGCCTGCCCTACGAGGAGGGCTTCATGCCGCCCTTCGAGGAGGGCGTCGACGCCAAGGGCAAGGCCATCAAGCCCGCCGACCAGCGCCCGATCAGCCGCAAGAACTTCATCGAGCTGTGTGACGTCCTCACCGTCAAGGACGAGGTGACCTTCGAGTCGCTCTTCCGTCGCCTCGGCTTCAGCCTCGACTGGGACATCTCCTACCGCACCATCGACGAGCGCTCGCGCGCCGTGGCGCAGCAGGCCTTCCTGCACAACCTCGAGCGCGGCGAGGCCTACCAGAGCGAGGCCCCGGGCCTCTGGGACGTGACGTTCCAGACCGCCGTGGCGCAGGCCGAGCTCGAGGCGCGCGACTACCCCGGCGCGTACCACCGGGTCGCCTTCCACCGGGACGGCGGCGAGCCGGTCTTCATCGAGACGACCCGACCCGAGCTCATCCCGTCGGTCGTGGCCCTCATCGCGCACCCCGACGACGAGCGCTACCAGTCGCTCTTCGGCACGACGGTCACCTCGCCGCTCTTCGGCGTCGAGGTGCCGGTGGTCGCGCACCGCGCCGCCGAGATGGACAAGGGCGCCGGCATCGCCATGTGCTGCACCTTCGGCGACCTCACCGACGTCATGTGGTGGCGCGAGCTGCAGCTGCCGATCCGGTCGCTCATCACCCGCAACGGCCGCCTCCAGGCCGAGACGCCCGAGTGGCTCGCCGGCGGCCCGGGCGAGGCCCTCTACGCCGAGTCGCTCGCGACGAAGACGACGTTCAGCGCCCGCGAGGCCGTCGTGGCCGCGCTGCGCGAGTCCGGCGACCTCGACGGCGAGCCGCAGAAGACCCAGCGCAAGGCGAACTTCTACGAGAAGGGCGACAAGCCGCTCGAGATCGTCACCTCGCGCCAGTGGTACATCCGCAACGGCGGCCGCGAGGAGGCGCTGCGCTCCAAGCTCGTCGGCATGGGTGACGAGGTCGACTTCCACCCCGCCTTCATGCGCTCGCGCTACAAGAACTGGGTCGAGGGCCTCAACGGCGACTGGCTCATCTCGCGCCAGCGCTTCTTCGGCGTGCCGTTCCCGGTCTGGTACCCCGTCGACGTCGCGGGTGAGGTCGACCACGACCACCCGCTGACACCGCCCGCCTCGGCGCTTCCCGTCGACCCGCAGATCGACGTGCCCGAGGGCTACGAGGAGTCCCAGCGCGGCCAGGCGGGTGGCTTCGTCGCCGACCCCGACATCATGGACACGTGGGCCACGTCGTCGCTGACGCCGCAGATCGCCGCCGGCTGGCCGGTCCGCGAGGGCGCCGCCGACGGCGACCGGCTCGGGTCGGACGAGGCGCTCTTCGCGAGCATCTTCCCCTACGACCTGCGTCCCCAGGGGCACGACATCATCCGCACCTGGCTCTTCGCCACGGTGACGCGCTCGTACTTCGAGCACGGCGTGGCGCCGTGGAGGCACGCCGCGATCAGCGGCTGGATCCTCGACCCCGACCGCAAGAAGATGAGCAAGTCCAAGGGCAACGCCGAGACGCCCGAGGACGTCGTCAAGGCCAACGGCGCCGACGCGGTGCGCTACTGGGCGGCCTCGGGTCGCCTCGGCACCGACGCCGCCTACGACACCGGCCAGATGAAGGTCGGGCGCCGGCTCGCCATCAAGGTGCTCAACGCGAGCAAGTTCGCCCTCGGCTTCGGTGACGTCGACGGCGACCTTCGTGCCGCCGTGACCCACCCCCTCGACCTCTCGATGCTCGCGGCCCTCGCCGACGTCGTCGACAAGGCGACCCAGGGTTTCGAGGGCTGGGACTACACCCGCTCGCTCGAGGCCACGGAGACCTTCTTCTGGACGTTCTGCGACGACTACCTCGAGCTCGTCAAGGACCGCGCCTACGGCGGTCAGGGCGACGAGGCCGCCGCGAGCGCCCGTGCCGCGCTGCGCCTCGCCCTCGAGACGCTGCTGCGCCTGCTCGCACCGTTCCTCCCCTACGCCACGGCCGAGGTCTGGTCGTGGTTCGGCGAGGGCTCCGTGCACCGCCAGTCCTGGCCGACCCGTGACGAGCTGCCCTCCGGTGGCGAGCCCGCGCTCCTCGCATCGGTGGGGTCGGCGCTGGCGGGCGTGCGCAAGGTCAAGTCGGAGGCCAAGGTCGGCATGCGCGCCGAGGTGCGCACCATGACCCTCGTCGCCCCCGCCGCCTCGGTCGCCCACGTGCGGGCGGCCGAGTCCGACCTGCGGGCCAGCGGCCGCATCAGCGAGCTGGCGTATGCCGAGGGCGAGGTCGTCGAGGTGCGTGACGCCGAGCTCGTCCCTGTCGAGAAGAAGCCCGCCCAGGGCTGACCCACCGAGCGACCCGTCGGTCGTCTGCCGCCCGGACCTATCGGGACGGCAACGATCGGCCGGCTCGGCGACCGTCGACGAGCCCGCTGGCATAGGGTCACTCGCATGTCGAGGCGGGGGGCTCAGGTCACCATCGTGGGTGGCGCCGTCGTCATGGCCGCTCTGGTCGTGGCCGCGCTGGGCCAACCCGTGCCGTTGCTGTCCCGCCCGCTCGACGCGCAGACGTTCACGCCGCTGCCGACCCTGACGTCCCTGCCTCCCTCCGCGACGCCGCCCCGGCCGACGTCGACGTCGACGTCGACGCCCTTCGACCCGTCTCCCGTGCTCGTCGCCCTCGTCCAGATCGTGCTCGTGCTGGCAGCCCTCGTGGTGCTCGTCGTCCTCGCGCAGCTGGTCCGGTCGCTGCTGCGCCGGCGCCCGCACCTCGAGCTGCACGAGGAGCCCGACTTCGCGATCCCGCTCGTGCCCACCGAGCTCCTCGAGGAGGCGCGGGACCGGCTGCGGGACCTGGAGAGCGGCGAGCCCCGCAACGCCATCGTCGCGGCCTGGCTCGGACTCGAGACCTCCACCGCCGCGACCGGACTGCCGCGACTGACCGCCGAGACGTCGACGGAGTACACCGAGCGCGTCATCGGCGTGTGGCCGGTCGACTCCGCCCGGCTGGGCGACCTCGCCGCCCTCTACCGCGAGGCGCGCTTCTCGGTCCACGACCTCGGCGAGAGCCACCGTGACCGGGCGATCGCCGACCTCCGGGTCCTCATCGCCGACCTCGAGCAGGTGGCTTCGCGGCAGGCTGCCGAGCGTGGCGCGTCGGCGGCCGCGCGGGAGGAGTCGTCGTGAGCAGCCAGCCGGACGGCATACCTCCTCGGACCCGGCGCGAGGCGCGCGAGGCGCGCGAGGCGCGCGAGCGGGCAGCGGCGTCGGCCGGACGGCCACTCCCCCGCGGCGCGGTCCGCCGGGCGCCCTCGCGGACCCGGGAGATCGCCCTGGCGCTGCGCCCGTGGCGTCGTCGACTCGTCGGCCTGTTCCTGACGTGGGTGGTCCTGGCGGCACTCACGGCGGGGCTCGGTCTCGCACCGGACGTGCCCGTGCTCCTCGTGATCCTGCTCGCCGCCGCGCTGCTCGTCTGGCACCTCATCGACCACACCGCGCCGCAGCACCTGACGGTCTGGCCCCTCGTCGACGGCGACCTCGGCGGGCACTCGCGCGGCAACGACTTCCGCGTCACCAACCTGGCGGGACGGCTCGAGGCGGCCAACACCCGCCGCGAGGGGCGCGAGAGCGTCGTGCACGACCTGCACCTGCAGCTGCAGGTGCTCATCCGCGAACGGCTCTACGCCCGGCACGGCATCGTCGCCGAGGAGGAGCCGAAGTGGGCCCAGGGTGTGACGCCACCCGAGCTGTGGGACCTGCTCGTCGGCCTGCCCCCAGCCGACCTGTACCGTCCCCAGCGCCTCGACCCCATCCTCCGACGAATCGAGCAGTGGTAGCGCATGACCGAGATGAACCTGACCCGGGTCAGTGAGCTGAGCGGTGCCGTCCTCGACGAGGTCGACCGGGCGGTCGTCGGCAAGCGCGAGTCGCTGCGGCTCGTCCTGTCCGGCATCCTCGCCGGCGGGCACGTCCTCATGGAGGACTTCCCCGGCCTCGGCAAGACGCTGGCGGCACGCAGCTTCGCCCAGACCCTGGGGCTCGACTTCAAGCGGGCCCAGTTCACGCCCGACCTGCTGCCCGGAGACATCACCGGCTCGTTCATCTACGACCAGCGGTCGGGCGAGTTCGAGTTCCGCGCGGGGCCCCTCTTCGCCGGACTGCTCCTCGCCGACGAGATCAACCGGACGCCGCCGAAGACCCAGGCGGCGCTCCTCGAGGCGATGCAGGAGAAGCAGGTGACGGTCGAGGGCCGCACCTTCCAGCTGCCCCGCCCCTTCCACGTCCTCGCGACCGCGAATCCCGTTGAGTACGAAGGGACCTACCCGCTCCCGGAGGCGCAGCTCGACCGCTTCCTCATGCGCATCTCGTTCGGCTACCCGACCCTCGACGAGGAGTGGGAGATCCTCTCGAACCGGATGGCCCGCCAGCGCGAGGAGCAGGAGCTGCGCCGCATCGTCGACGCGGAGCAGCTGCTCGCCATGCAGGCGGCCATCGAGGCGACGGCCGTCGACGAGTCGGTCGGGCGCTACTGCGTCGCACTGACCGCAGCCAGCCGCACCCACGCCGACGTCCTCATGGGCGCCTCTCCCCGTGGCGCGCTCGGCCTGCTCCTGTGCGCCCGGGCGTATGCCGTCGTCGACGGTCGCGACTACGTGACCCCCGAGGACGTCAAGGCCGTGGCCGTGCCGGTCCTCGCGCACCGCATCACCGTCAAGCCCGAGCTGTGGATGAGCAACGCGTCGGGGCGCAGCATCGTCGAGAGCCTCCTTCGGACGGTCGCGACCCCGTCGGCCCGGGAGCACCTGGCACCGGGACCGGTCGCCGACTCGTCAGCGGGCCCGGCGGCTGGCGGCTGAGAGCCGTGCAGCCCTGGCGCCCCCACCGGACAGCCACGCGCCGACTCGGCGGGTGGGAGCCGACCGCTGCCCACCAGCGGGCGATCCTCCTCGCCGCCGGCGGCGCGATCGTCGCCGTCGTCGGTCGCCGGGCCGACCTGCTCGTCATCGTGGCGCCGCTCGTCGTCGCTGCGCTGTGGGGCCACCTCGCGCGGCCACGCACCGAGGTGACCGCGACGGCGCGACTCGGCGACTCGACGCTGCGCGAGGGGTCGGCGACCGGGGTCTACGTGACCACCGAGCCGGCCCTGCACGACGTCCACGGCGTCGTCACCCTGGCCCAGGCCCCGTGGGTCGAGCGCAAGCCGTCGAGCGGGATCGCCGAGCTCGAGGACGGGGCCGCGACGCTCGGGCTGCGGTCCACGCGCTGGGGACGACGTCGCGTCGGCACCGTCAGCGTCGCGCTCGTCAGCACGTGGGGAGCCTTCCGCGCCGGCCCCGTCGACCTGCCCGACCTCGACTCCGCCACCCTCCCCGTGCCGGCTTCCTTCGACGCGAGCGCCCCGACACCGCACCCCCGCGGCATCGTCGGGCTGAACCGGTCGAACCGGCCCGGGTCCGGCTCGGAGTTCAACACCATCCGCCGCTTCCACCCGGGTGACCGGCTGCGGCGGATCCACTGGCCCGTCTCGATGCGGACGGGGGCCCTGCACGTCACGTCGACGTTCACCGACGAGGACGCCCACGTCTTCCTGCTCGTCGACTGCTTCAGCGACGTCGGCCCTCGCGAGGGCATCGACGGACGCCCGACGAGCCTCGACGTCACGGTGCGGGCCGCCGGCGCGATCAGCGAGCACTTCCTCCGGAGCAACGACCGGCTGACCCTGCGCACCGTCGGCGCGGCCGAGGTCCCGACCCTCGGCGTCGGCTCCGGCACGAACCACCTCCGGCGCGTGCTCGACACGCTCGCCGCGATCTCGCCGGCCACCGAGCGACGCGACACCGGCGAGCACGCGATCCGCGGCGTCGACCCCAACGCCCTGTGCCTCGTCCTCTCACCGCTCATCGACCCGACGATGGTGACGCTGGCCCACACGCTGGCGGCGCGCGGCATGACCGTCGTCGTCGTCGACACGTTCCCCGACCACCTCGTCGCCGACCCGTCGAGCGTCTACCAGGCGTTGGCCTGGCGGATCCGGCTGCTGTCGCGCGACGCCGAGGTGCACAACCTCCGGCTGCGCGGTGTCCCGGTCGTGCCCTGGCGGGGCGCCGGCTCCCTCGACCAGGTCCTCCGCGACATCGCGCGCCGGGCGTCGGCACCACGGATGGCGAGGCGGTGACCGTGCGCGCGCCTGCTGAGGACCCGCTGCCCGAGGACCGGCTGCGGTCGACGCGTCCGCCGTCGGTGGCCCGCCGCGTCCGGCTGCGCCGGACCGTGCGGTTCGGCGCCGGACCCGAGTGGTCGCTGAGCCAGCTCGGCGCGACCGGCGCGGCGATGGGCGGTGTCGCCGTCTACCTCGCGAGCCTCTCCCTCGCGGTCGGCGGGTTCGACTCCCTCTGGTGGGCGCTCGTGCTGCTGCCGCTGGTCACGATGGCCTGGGCCGGCTCGGCGGCTCCTGCCGTCTACTGGACCCTGCTGCTCTACGGGTGGTTCACGCTGACCCCGGCGGGGAGCTTCTCGTGGTGGTCGCTGCCGGCCGCCGCCGGCTGCGTCGTCGGCCATGCGGCGACCGCGCTCTCCGCGTCGTCACCACCGGCCGGGTCGTTCACGGCCGCCACCAGCCGTCGCTGGGTACGCCACACGGCCCTCGCCTTCGCGGCGGCCGTGCCCGTCGCCATCCTCGCGGGGCTGCTCGCCGGACGTTCGCCGGGACTCGTCCCGGCGGCATACGTCATCGGGCTCGGCGGGGTGGCCGCCGGCCTGTGGTTCGTGCGCACGAGCCCGCCAGTCGAGCGGGTCTGAGCCGTTCCGTCCGTCGGGGCGGGACGGCCGGCCAGGTCGACGCACCGAAGGCTCGACACGTGGTTTGCCAACAGGCCCGTCCCGATCTACTCTTTGATGAAACGAAACAGTTTCGTTTCATCGGGGTGGGACCGGGGTGAGCATGAGCACGACCAGCGCGAGCACGACGGACGCCGCACACGCGAGCCGTCCGCGTGTCGCCGGCGACCGCGAGGTCGAGATCCTCGAGGCCGCGATCGACGTCCTGCGCGAGAGCGGCTACGACCGGCTCACGTTCGACGCCGTAGCCACGGCCGCACGAGCGTCCAAGGCGACGCTCTACCGACGCTGGCCGCACAAGCGCGACCTCGTCATCGACGCCGTCGGGCTCTTCATCGACTGCCCCGCCGAGCAGGACCCCCACACCGGGAGCCTGCGCGGCGACCTGCTCGCCCAGGCCTGCGCCGACGGAGGCCTCGACGACGAGGTCGTCATCGGCACGTGGGGGGCGCTGCTCCCCGTCATCCACCGCGAGCCAGAGCTGGCGCGCGGCATCCACGAGCGGTTCCTGGCCCCGAAGATCGAGGCCACCCGCACCATCTTCGAGCACGCCCGAGAGCGCGGTGAGGTCGGCGCCGACGCCGACCTCGACACCCTGCTGATGATCCTCCCGTCCCTGTCGATCCATGAGGCACTGCTCTCCGGACGTCGACCCGGGCCGGACCGCATCGCCGAGTTCGTGGACAGCGTCGTCCTCCCGGCCTGCGCCGCCACCCTCGCGCCCGCGCCCAGCACTCGCTGAGCCGGCCTGCGTCGGGGCGACCCACCACCACACCTGCATGCCTTCGAGAGGAACACCCATGTCTTCGACCACGGTCGATCAGGTGGACGAGCCCCAGAGCGACTTCACCTCCCACGACACCCCGCCGAAGCGCCTCGGCCTGGCGCTCTTCGTCATCTGCGCCGCCCAGCTCATGATCGTGCTCGACGGCACCATCGTGAACATCGCGCTGCCCCACATCGAGACCGACCTCGGCTTCAGCCAGGCGAACCTCCAGTGGGTCATCACCATCTACACGCTCGCCTTCGGTGGCGTGCTGCTGCTCGGCGGTCGCCTCGGTGACCTCTACGGCCGGCGTCGGCTCTTCTTCTGGGGCATCGTGCTGTTCACGCTGGCCTCGCTCGTCGCCGGCGTGGCCCAGAACGAGGCGATGATGCTCGCCGCCCGCGCCGTCCAGGGCCTCGGTGGCGCCCTCGCCGCCCCCAACGCGCTGGCGCTCATCACGACGACCTTCCCGGCCGGCAAGGAGCGCAACCGCGCCATGGGCGTCTTCGCCGCCATGTCCGGTGCCGGCGCCGCCATCGGCCTCATCCTCGGCGGTGCGCTGACCGAGATCGACTGGCGCTGGAACTTCTTCATCAACCTGCCGATCGGCATCGTCGTCGCGATCCTCGCCCTCCGCATCCTCACCGAGTCCGAGGACGGCGGCGGCACGCTCGACATCCCCGGCGCCATCACCTCGATCGCCGGCCTCTCCTCGCTCGTCTACGGCCTGACCCACGCCGCGAGCACCTCGTGGAGTGACGCCACGACGATCACCTACCTCGCCATCGGTGTCGTCCTGCTCGTCGCCTTCGTCGTCATCGAGACGCGGGTCAAGCACCCGCTCCTGCCGATGCGCATCCCCGGCGACCGGACCCGCGGCACGTCCTACTTCGTCATGCTCATCGTCGGCGCCGGCATGTTCGCGATGTTCTACTTCCTCGGCATCTACATCCAGACGATCCTCGGCTACTCGCCGCTCAAGACGGGCCTCGCGTTCCTGCCCTTCTCGGTCGGCATCGTCGTGGCCGCGCAGCTCGCGTCGTTCCTCATCGCCAAGGTCGACCCGCGCTGGATCTCCGGCGCGGGCGCGGGCTTCGCTGCGCTCGGCATGTGGGGCTTCACCCACCTGACGCCGCAGAGCACGTATGCCGCCGACCTGCTGCCGTGGATAGTCGTCCTCGCCTTCGGCCTGGGCCTGATCTTCGTGCCGCTCACCCTGACGGCCGTCCACGGCGTCGCGCACGAGGACTCCTCGGTGGCCTCGGCCGTGCTCAACACGATGCAGCAGGTCGGCGGCACGCTCGGCCTCGCGACGCTGAGCACGATCTTCGTCAACAACATGGGCGACAAGGTCGCCGAGCTGACCGCGAAGCTGCCGCAGGGTGGCCCGGCTCCCTCCAAGGAGCAGCTGGCCGCGGCCCAGAAGATGATCGCCGACGAGGCGTTCACCTACGGCGCCAGCCGCGCCTACCTCGTCGCGGCGATCATGATCGCCGTCGCGGGCGTCGTCACCCTCGTCGCGCTCCACGTGCGACACGAGGAGCTCGCGACCGACGGCGCGGCCCCGGCCCACATGGGCTGACCTGCTCGACCCATCGAGAGGCCATCGAGAGGCCATCGAGAGGCCATCGACAGGCCACCGAGAGGCCACCGTTCATGCGAACGGTGGCCTCTCGCCGTGTCAGGGGTGGGGATCGGCCCAGACGGCGGCCCAGGGCACGTCCCAGCCGGCGATGGCGAGACGGCGCTCGACGAAGGCGTGCTCCGGGAGGTCGACGACGCGCCCGACCGACGGCTCGTAGACGTCGAGCTCCTGCTCCCCCGTCGGCGGCAGGACGAGCACGACGTGCCGCGGCGCCCAGGCGTTGCCGACGTAGAGGAGCGCTGGACGGCCGGGACGCACCCGGGCGCGGAGGGCGGCATACGTGTGCCGGAGCCCGACGCGTCCGCGCTGGCGGAACCACGCGAGGTCGTAGTCGGCCTCGGGATCGGCGGCGCCGTACTCGAGCTCGTTCAGCGCGCCCCACGGGGGCGTGCCGAGCGCCCGCGGCCACGGCAGCTGCAGCCGGCGCCCCGCGCCGACCACGGCATTGGTGCGGGACGCGACGACCTGCTCGTAGGCGGCGAAGCGCTGGGCCTCGGTGCCACCGTCCGGCACGTCCCCGTCACGCGCATCCTTGCGTATGCCGTCCCGGATCCACTGCGCGAACATCGGGTTGGCGAGCATGCGGGCGACGGTCAACGAGGCCGACCCGCACGTCGTGCTCGTCTGCTGCACGGGCGCGTGGTCCCCGGCCACGAGCCGGAAGGGAGCGACCACGGGTCAGCCTCCGTTCACGCGGACGCGGCGCGGGCGGTCATGAGGGTCAGGCAGATTCCTTGCGCGGACGCTTGGCCCGCGGCTCGGCCTCGCGACGCACGATCGTCGGGTTGACGTTGTCGAGCACGACCTCGCGGGTCACGACGACCTTGGCGATCTCGTCGTCGCTCGGCACGTCGAACATCACGGGGAGGAGGACCTCCTCCATGATGGCGCGCAGTCCGCGAGCACCCGTGCCGCGCAGCAGCGCCTGGTCGGCGACCGAGGCGATGGCGTCGTCAGTGAACTCGAGGTCGACGCCGTCGATCTCGAACATCTTCTGGTACTGCTTGACGAGCGCGTTGCGCGGCACCGTGAGGATGTTGACGAGGGCCTGCTGGTCGAGCGGCGCCAGCGTCGTCAGGACGGGCAGGCGGCCGATGAACTCGGGGATGAGACCGAACTTCAGCAGGTCCTCGGGCATGACGTCCTGGAAGCTGTCGCCGAGGTCCTTGGGGTTGTGCAGCGGCTGGCCGAAGCCGAGGCCCTTGCGACCCGAGCGCGACTCGATGATCTTCTCGAGGCCGGCGAAGGCGCCGCCGACGATGAAGAGCACGTTGGTCGTGTCGATCTGGATGAACTCCTGGTGCGGGTGCTTGCGCCCGCCCTGCGGGGGCACGGACGCGGTCGTGCCCTCGAGGATCTTGAGCAGGGCCTGCTGGACACCTTCGCCGGACACGTCGCGCGTGATCGACGGGTTCTCGCTCTTGCGGGCGATCTTGTCGACCTCGTCGATGTAGATGATGCCCGTCTCGGCCTTCTTGACGTCGTAGTCGGCGGCCTGGATGAGCTTGAGGAGGATGTTCTCGACGTCCTCGCCGACGTAGCCGGCCTCGGTCAGCGCCGTCGCGTCGGCGATGGCGAACGGGACGTTGAGCATCTTGGCCAGCGTCTGCGCGAGGTACGTCTTGCCCGAGCCCGTGGGGCCGATGAGCAGGATGTTCGACTTCGCGATGTCGATGTGGTCGTCGTCGCGCTTGACGCCCTCACCGGCCTGGATGCGCTTGTAGTGGTTGTAGACGGCGACGGCGAGCGACTTCTTGGCGACGTCCTGGCCGATGACGTAGTTCTCGAGGAAGTCGAAGATCTCGCGCGGCTTCGGCAGGTGGTCGAGTCCCAGCTCGCTGCTCTCGGCGAGCTCCTCCTCGATGATCTCGTTGCAGAGGTCGATGCACTCGTCGCAGATGTACACACCGGGACCGGCGATGAGCTTCTTGACCTGCTTCTGGCTCTTCCCGCAGAAAGAGCACTTGAGGAGGTCTCCGCCTTCTCCGATGCGTGCCACCGATTCGCTCCTGGTTCGTCGGCGCCGAACGCTGGGGTGCACCCGGCAGGCCCCAACCTAGGGGCCGACTCCTATTAGACGACGAGGTGGCCCCCTCCCGCTCGCGCAACGCCGCTTGTCCGCTGATGGCGGACAAACGACGAGGCTGTCACTTGAACGGCGTTCCATTCGAATCGCGCTGTGGCGCATCGTCGCTGCCATCGGTCCGGCCACGCCGCCGACGGGTGAGGAGCCCGAGACCGATCGCCAGCGCGAGACCCCCGAACGTCACGACGAGCAGCCCCACGAGCGCGATGACGAGCATCGTCGTCAGCGACATCCCTCCGCCTCCCACGTCGACAGCCGCAGCACCGGGGAGCACGGCGCCGTCCGCAGCCGGCGCCCGGGCCGGACCGGCGGCAGCCATGAGGGCTCCGGCAGCATCGGTGCCGGTGGCGACGACGTCCTGGCAGCCGGTGGCCGTGAGCTCGCCGCCGGACTCGACGAGGGCGAGGACGTAGCTCCCGCCCGAGCTCACGAGGTCGGGACTCTCGGTCAAGGCCCGGACGTGCGTGGTCTGCGGCGCACTGCCCCGGTGCACCGCGCTGACCGCAATGGTCCAGGCGACCGGACGCGGGTTGTGGTCACCACCCGGGTCGTCCACCGCGGTGACGCGCCCGGTGAGCACGACGTCCGAGTCGGCGACCACCTGGGCGGGCTCGCGGCCCGCGCACGAGGCGAGCGCGGACGAGGGGGTCGCCACCAGCCCGACGACCACGAGACCGACGAGCGCGACCAGGCGCACGGCATACGTCCTCATGACGCGCAGCGTAGGGCGCGAGCTCCCGACGTGCCGCCTCGCCGGTCGCGCCGTGGCTGGATCGTTGCGGTCAAGCGGACGCTCCGACCGCAAACATCCCGCCACGGCGGGACCCACGCTCATGCCGGCTCCCGCAGGTCCTCCGACGTGCTCGGGAAGTGCCGCCGCCACTCGTCGTCGACCGGCGGGACCGGCATGCCACGGCCCCGCATCGCCGCGCGAATCCTGGACAGGGTCGCTGCCGGTGTGCGGTGGAGGTCCTTGGCGATGACGACGACGATGCGCCAGTCGTTGCCGTCGAGCCACTCGCGCCGGTCGCGGTCGGAGCCCCACTGCGTCTGCGAGTCCACGTGCTGCCACCCGTCGTACTCGATGACGAGGCCGTCGTCCGGATAGCTGAGGTCGAGACGGAACCGCACCTCACCGTGGGGCCAGTGGATCTTGTGGTTGACCACGGGTTCGGGCAGGCCCGACAGCACCATGAGCATGCGAAGGCGCGACTCCATGGCCGAGTCGACATCGGCGCGCACCAACCGTGCAGCCTTGCGAGCCAGCCGCCCACCCGTCCCTCGATGGGCGGTCGCTGCCTCGACGAGCAGGTCGACCGTCACTCGCTTCCGCCGCACGAGCGAGTCGCCGAGCACGACCAGGTCGACGAGGCTGAGCACAGCGGCGAGGTCGAGGAACGTCTGGACCGGGGTCGTGACGGGTAGGCCACGCCACCTCGTCGCCCGCTTCGGGCGGCCGCACCGATGGGTGCGGATGCCCTCGACCTGCGGACGGCGAGTAGGACAGGTCAGGTGCACGAAGCCGTCGTCCGGAACGACCGCTCCCCACAGGCGCGCTGCGCTGTGGTGCGCGTCCGGCGCGACGAGGAGGGCTCCCCTCGCCAGCAGGAGCGGCGTGAGCTCGGCCTCTCGGTCGACGTAGACGTCGTGGAAGAGCCGTCGAAACCGTGACGTGCGCAAGTGCCAGTCGGTGACGCCAGGAGGCCGCTGACCTCGGCGGAAGGGCTGTGCAGTCGGCATGCCCGATCGTTGCGCGGTCCGGACGGCGTTCGCAGAAGTCGTCCACAGGCCTCCAGACCCCAGCCGTGGTGGGATGATCGCGGCCGCAGCGCCCGGTCCGCCGCAGAGATCCAGCCACGGCGGGACGAGGGCGGGTCAGGCGGACGTGAGGTCGCGGACGATCGCGACGTACTGCTCCTGCGCCGCCTCCGGGGCCGTGCCCGAGAGCTTGGCCCACGCGTCGTACTTCGCGCGCCCGACCGGGTTGGTGAAGCCGGGACGCGACCCGCTCACGTCGCCGGCCGTCGCCTGCTTGAAGAGGCCGTAGAGCCGCAGCTTGACCTCGTTGCCGGGGTCGGTCGTCAGGCCCTTGACCGACTCGACAGCCTGCTCGAACTCCGCACTCGCCATGACCGGACCTCCACGCTCGACACCAGGTTCACCGCCCATCCAAGCAGGTACGCCGAGGGCCGGGTCCCAGCGGAACCCGGCCCAGCGGCACACGTGCTCGTGACGAGCGGGAGGTCAGTCCTCGAGCGAGGCCTTGCGCGAGGCGAGGACCTCGTCGATGAGGCCGTAGGTCTTGGCGTCCTCGGACGACAGGATCTTGTCGCGCTCGATGTCGCTGCGGACCTGCTCGGACGTGCGCCCCGTGTGGTGCGCGAGGGTGTCCTCGAGCCACGTCCGCATGCGCAGCACCTCGTTGGCCTGGATCTCGATGTCCGAGGCCTGGCCGTAGTCGCCGCCCGAGAGCGCCGGCTGGTGGATGAGGATGCGGGCGTTCGGCAGGGCGAAGCGCTTGCCCGGTGCACCGGCGCCGAGGAGCACGGCGGCGGCCGAGGCGGCCTGTCCGATGACGAACGTCTGGATGTCGGGCCGGACGAACTGCATCGTGTCGTAGATGGCCGTCATGGCCGTGAACGAGCCACCCGGGCTGTTGATGTACATGAGGATGTCGCGGTCGGGATCGAGCGACTCCAGCACGAGCAGCTGGGCGATGATGTCGTCGGCCGACGCGTCGTCGACCTGCACGCCGAGGAAGATGATGCGGTCCTCGAAGAGCTTGTTGTAGGGGTCGGACCGCTTCATGCCGTAGGAGGTGCGCTCCTCGAACTGCGGCAGGATGTAGCGGCTCGAGGGCTGGGCCACCGCGAGGCGGTTGGTGGGTTCGATGTTCATGCGTGTCTCCAAGTCCTGGTCAGGCCGCGGTCAGTTCTCGGCCTTGGCGTCGGCCTGGCCGACACCCTTGCCCTCGACCGCCTGGTCGGAGCGGCTGAACACGTGGTCGACGAAGCCGTACTCCTTGGCCTCCTCCGCGCTGAACCAGCGGTCGCGGTCGGAGTCCTTCTCGATCTGCTCGACGGTCTGCCCGGTGTGCTCGGCGATGAGCTGCGCCATCTGCTTCTTGACGTAGAGCATCTGCTCGGCCTGGATCTTGATGTCGGTGGCGGTGCCGCCGATGCCGCCCGAGGGCTGGTGCATCATGACGCGGGCGTGGGGCGTGGCATAGCGCTTGCCCTGCGTGCCGGCCGACAGCAGGAACTGGCCCATCGAGGCGGCCATGCCCATCGCGACGGTGGCGACGTCGTTGGGGATCCAGTTCATCGTGTCGAAGATGGCCATGCCGGCGGAGATCGAGCCGCCGGGGCTGTTGATGTAGAGCCAGATGTCCTTCTCAGGGTCCTCGGCCGAGAGCAGCAGCAGCTGCGCGGCGATGGCGTTCGCGTTGTCGTCGCGCACGTCGGACCCGAGGAAGATGATCCGCTCCTTGAGCAGGCGGTTGTAGATGTGGTCGTCCAGACCACCCGGCATGCCGTTGCCGTTGGCGGAGGTCTCCGAAATCACCGTGTCTCCATCGTCGAAGTGGTCCAGCCTCTCGCCACGGGATGTGGCGCCTGGCTGGCTCGTCACTGACCCTAACGCCCGACCCCTCGGCCAGATTTCCCGAATCGCGCCGTGTTCGCCGTGAGCGCACAAACCTGAGCGGGAGGGGCGCAACCACACGCACGGACCCCACCGGTCGTATGCCGTCCGGCGGGGTCGGTGGGTCGAGCGCGGTCAGTCGGTCAGGCCGTTGTCCTGGCCCGAGTCGCCGAGGTCGGAGGCGTCGCTCTCGGTGCCGGTCTGCTCGGACGCGTCGTCGAAGGAGCCGTTGCCGCCGGCCTGGTCGAGCGAGCGGTCCCGCGGCTCGTCGACGGCGTTGCTGCCGTCGAGGTTGCCGCGGTCGGCGTCGTCGCCCTGGCCCTGCGGCGCGGGCCCGTCGCTGCCGTCGTCGTGCCCGGGGACGTTGGTGCCGTCGGCGTCGGTGCTGTTGATGTCGGTGTCCGCCATGCCTGCGGCCGACTCGTCGGTGCTGCTCATCTCTGGCTCCCTCGTCGAGGTGCGTGCCGCCGGACGGCGACCGTAGGCCACGTACCCGGGCCACCGGGTGGACAACCGCGGGGACACCAGCGGGGCCACCCCGTAGGTGGGACCCGGACACGGCGTGAGGCCGGCTCCCGAGCGGGAGCCGGCCTCACGGCGTTCGTGGTGGTGACGGTCAGGCGTCGGCCTTCTCGGCCTTCGCCTCGTCGGTGCCCTCGGCGGCGTCGACAGCCTCGTCCTCGTCGCCCTCGGTGCCGGGAACGGCCTCGTTGAGGTCGATGACGTTGCCGGCGGTGTCCTTGACGGAGACCTTCTCGAGGACCGTGGCGAGCGCCTTGCGGCGGGCGACCTCGGCGACCATGGCGGGGATCTGACCCTCCTGGTCGAGCGACTGGGCGAACTGGTTGGGGTCCATGCCGTACTGCTGCGAGCTCATGACGAGGAACTCGATGAGCTCCTGCTGCTCGACCTTGACCTCTTCCTTCTCGGCGATGGCGTCGAGGACGAGCTGGGTCTTGAGGCCCTTGCGGGTGCTCTCGCCGACCTCGGCACGGTGCTCGTCGTCCTCGAGGCGACCCTCGCCCTCGAGGTGGCTGTGCACCTCGGCCTCGACGATGCTCTCGGGGATCGGGACCTCGATCTTCTCGAGGATGGCCTCGAGGAGCTGGTCGCGGGCCGCGACGCCCTGGGCGAACTTGGCGTCGACCTCGGCCTTGGCCGTGAGGTCGGCCTTGAGCTCGTCGAGCGTGTCGAACTCCGAGGCCAGCTGGGCGAACTCGTCGTCGAGCTCGGGCAGCTCGCGCTCCTTGACCGCGGTGACGGTCACGGTGCAGCTGGCGTCCTGGCCCTCCTGGTCGCCACCGGCGAGGGGGGCGGTGAACTGCTTGGTCTCGTCGGCCGTCATGCCGACGAGCGCCTCGTCGAGGCCCTCGAGCATGTTCTTGCTGCCGACCTCGTAGGAGACACCGGTGACCTCGTCGATCTGCTCGCCGTCGATCTCGGCGGACAGGTCGATGGAGACGAAGTCGCCGTCCTGGACGGCACGGTCGACGCCCTTGAGCGTGCCGAAGCGGGCACGGAGGTCGGTGAGGCGCTGCTCGACGGCCTCGTCCTCGACCTTGGCCTCGTCGACGGTCAGCTCGATGTCGCTGAAGTCGGGCAGGTCGATCTCGGGACGCTTGTCGACCTCGGCCGTGAAGACGAAGTCCTCGCCGTCGGTCGCGGGCACCTGGAGGTCGGTGATCTCGGGCTGGCCGAGCGGACGGACCTCGTTCTCCTCGAGGGCCTGGCCGTAGAACGTCGGAAGGGCGTTGTTGACGGCCTCCTCGAGGACGGCCGCACGGCCGACGCGCTGCTCGATGATGCGGGCCGGCACCTTGCCCTTGCGGAAGCCGGGCACCTGGATGTGCTCACCGATGTGCTTGATGGCCGCGTCGAGGCTCGGCTTGAGCTCCTCGAACGGGACCTCGACGGTCATCTTGACCCGGGTCGGGCTGAGGGTCTCGAGCGCACTCTTCACTGCGGGGTACTCCATAGGGGCTGGTGCCGACGTGGTCGTCGACGGTGAACGGACGGGCCAGCGCACCATGCTATAGGCCGCGCGGCGGATGGCTAAATGCGCGGATCGTCCGCCGGGCCCCCGCGCCTATGCTCGGGAGCCATGAGCACCCCTCCCGGCCCCTTCGCCTCCCCCGAGAGCGCCGCCCTGCGCCCGATCCAGATGGTGTCGGTCGCGGTCGGCATGGGAGCCCTGATGCTCAGTGCCGTGCGGATCCTCGTCGACCCGTCGGCGCCCCTGCCGTCACCGTGGGCCGTCGGCATCGTGCTTGCCACGCTCGTCGGGTCGGCCACCCTGATCCGCTACGTCGGGTATGCCGTTCCGGCGCTCCCGCACGGCCTGCCGCGCGAGAACGCGGAGACGACGAGCCTGCGCTACTTCACGTCGACGACGACCCTGCGCACCGCGCTGGCCGAGGCCCCCGTGCTCGTGGCGTTCGCGTGCTCGTTCGTCTTCACCCCGCACTCGTGGCTGACCCTGCTCATCGCGCTGCCGGGCGGGCTCGCGCTCTTCTGGGTGCACGGGTGGCCGTCGCCGCGCACGGCTGCCGCCGTCGAGGCCGGTCTCGAGGCCGACGGCGCCGAGAGCTGGCTCAGCGAGGCGCTCGGCTTCCGCTGAGCCCGAACTGACGTATGCCGTGTGGCGCGGGCTGAGGGACCGGCGCAGTCAGTCGACGGTCCCGCCGCTGCGCCAGTAGAACCCGTCGGCCCGGTCGAGGAAGCCCTCCTCGACGAGGTAGCGGCGCAGGGCCGCGACGTCGGGGTGGAAGGCGCGCAGGCGGTTGTTGACCTGGCTCTCGTCGTAGCGCTCGCCCGGCTCGAACTCCTGCGACAGCAGGTCGAGGACGACGAGGCGCTTGCGGATCTTCGTGGGGATGCTCGTCAGGGTGCCGTCGGCGGCGAGGAACGAGCGGAGGACGGCGTCGCGGTCGCGGAGGGCGTCCTGCAGGTCTGGGCGGAACACGCGACCCACGCTAGGAAGCGGGGCGTGCCGACGCCAAGGGAGTTTTGGAGCGGGCGACGAGAATCGAACTCGCGTGATCAGTTTGGAAGACTGAGGCTCTACCATTGAGCTACGCCCGCGGGGCACCGGTCTTGCCGGCGATCCGAGGCGTCAGCCTACTGGTTCGCGCCCGATCCACAGAAATCGACCCGCCCGCGCCGCGTGGGAAGAGGTCGGTTCGCCCGCCGGTTGTCGGCTACGATTCCGACGCCACGGGGTGTGGCGCAGCTTGGTAGCGCATTGCGTTTGGGACGCAAGGGCCGCAGGTTCAAATCCTGTCACCCCGACTTCGCGAAGCGGGGAAGGAAGCCGACGCAGTCGGCCCTCCTTCCCCGCTTCGCTGCGTCGGGGAGACAGGATGCCGGGAGGCCGAGCAGGCGCGGCGAGGAACGAGCCGCGGCAGCGAGGCCGGCGTCCTGTCACCCCGAGAGGCGGCGACGCGGCTCGGTCCGAAGGTCGTGGAGATCATCCGGCACCAGGCGCCGAAGGAACTCCTCGACCTGCCCGGCTGACGGTCGCGCGGCTAGGGCAAGAGGTCCAGGCGCAGCTCGTTGATCGTCCGCCCGGCCGCGATCCCCTTGGCCTCGAAGCCGTCCCGTGGCCGCCACTGCGGCCGGTCGATGCTATGGGCCTCGAAGCGCGGGTGTGCCGCGACCTCGGCGAGCGCGTGCTCGGCGTAGAAGTCCTGGTCGGTGGCGATGAGCACGTGGCCGCGCGGCTTGAGCACGCGCGCGAGCAGGTCGAGGTTGGCGGGGCTGACGAAGCGCCGCTTCGTGTGCTTCTGCTTGCGCCACGGGTCGGGGAAGAAGAGGTGGACGGCGTCGAACGTGGCATCGGTGACCCGCTCCTCGAGGAAGAGCACGGCGTCGCCGATCTCGACACGCAGGTTGGGCACCCCCGCCTCGTCGGCATCGGCGAGCAGCCGGGCGAGTCCCGGGGTGTGGACGTCCATGGCGAGGATGTCGCGCTCGGGGAACGCGGCGGCATACGCGATCGCGGCGTGGCCGTGGCCGCAGCCGATCTCGAGCACGACGGGGGCGGTGCGCCCGAACGCGGCAGCGGGCTCGAAGGGCCCGTCTGGCACGGAGCGCGCGGGCGCGAGCCGCTCGACGCGGTCCTTGGTCAGGGACGACAGCCGGCCCCGGCGCACGAAGGTGCGGACGCGCGCGGGCGCGACGCCGGGCGGCAGGTCGGGCACGACGTGCTCCTTGCGCCGGTCGGGGCCGGCCTCGCGGGTCGGCGTCGTCGCTTCGGTGGGGTGCTCGCTCACGCAGGCATCGTAGTGACGGGCCGCGTCCACCCGAAGTTCGCGGCGGCACGCCTGCTCCGAGGAGGCCCGCGGGGCTACGGTGACAGGTGCACGGGGGCCACGAGACGGTCCTCGACGACGGAAAGGCTAGTCATGGGCGTCTTCGACAACATGAAGGACAAGGTCAGCGGGCTCGTCGACCAGCACGGCGACCAGGTGGGCGACGGCGTCGACAAGGCCGGCGACCTCGTCGACGAGAAGACGGGCGGCCAGTACGCCGACAAGGTCGACCAGGGTCAGGACGGCCTGAAGAACGCGCTCGACGGCCTCGACGGCCAGGACGACGACATCAACTGATCGTCACGGCGCCGCGCGCCGGGACGCGAGAGGCGGTGACCCGGCCGGGTCACCGCCTTCGTCGTGCACCGACCGGGCCCCCGGAGGGTCGCGACCCGTCAGGTGCGCCAGATCGTCACGACGGCGCGGTCGTCGCCGAGACCGGCCGCGGCCTGGTCGCAGAGCCGCTGGGCGAGCCCCTCGAAGCCGGTGCGGATGAACGACTCGGCGCGGCCGAGCATGCGGTCGATGCCGTCGACGAGGGCCTTGTCGCGGGCCTCGATGACCCCGTCGCTGTAGAGCACGAGGGCGTCGCCGCGACGGATCGTGCCGGTCTCGCGGGGGTACTCGGCGTGGTCGATGACGCCGAGCAGCGGCCCGCGACCACCGGAGAGCATCCGCCAGCGGCCCGACCCGGCCGCGAACTGCGCGGCGGCGGGGTGGCCGGCGTAGCCGATGGTGAAGTTGCCGGTCTCGAGGTTGACGGCGACGTGCACGGCCGTCGCGAAGCCCTCGGGCCAGCGCAGTCGCAGCAGGTGGTTGTTGGCGGACTGGAGGAAGCCCCGCTCGCTCATCTCGCCGAGCAGGCCCCCCAGCGCGCCGGAGAGGAGCAGCGACCGGGCCCCGACCTCGCGACCCTTGCCGGAGACGTCGACGAGGGCGATCTCGAGGGTGCAGCCGTCGGTGGAGCGACTCGCGACGACGAAGTCGCCGGCGAAGCTGTCGCCGTACGCCGACTCGAGCGCGACCTCGGCCCCCCACTGCGCGGGCAGCGGCGGCAGCTCGCCCTGGGCGCGGAGCCGGTCGCGCATGTCGACGAGCATCGACTCACCCGTGACCCCGACGACGCCGACCTGGGCCCTGGCGTGCGAGAGCCAGATCATGAGCAGCATCGTGACGACGGTGACGATCTGCGCCCCCGTGGTGGTCGGCTTCACCGGACCGAGGTAGGCCCCGAGGATCGCCATGGCTAGGAAGAGGCCGATGTAGACGACGAGCAGGTAGCGCGGCTCGAGGAACAGGCCGGCGGCCACGACGATGAGGCCGTAGACGCCCCAAGGGACCACCGTCGGCCACACGAAGACGGCCGCCGTTGCGAGGATGCTGAGGAGCAGGAACGCCGTGACGACGACCCAGGGGGCACGGCTGAGCCACGGGCCCAGGAGTCGGAGTCGTCGCATCGGTCCGGCAGAGTAGCGCGGGCGTCGAGAGACGGAGCTCTCGTTGTGGGCCACGTGCCTCCCTTGCGGCGATGAAGGGGACGGCGGACGTCGCGACGTCAGCGTGCGTCCGAGTCCGGCAAAGCCGGCAAGTCCCCCGTGGTCTCGTACGCGGAAACCATACCCAGACGACGGCTGTGGCGCGCCTCATCGGTGAACTTCGTCGCCACGAAGGTGTCGACGATCTCCTTGGCGACGTCGTCGGCCGTGAACCGCGCCCCGATGGAGACGACCTGCGCGTTGTTGTGCTCGCGCGCGAGGCTCGCGAGCTCGGCGTTGTAGGCGAGCGCCGCCCGGATGCCGCTGACCTTGTTGGCCGCCATCTGCTCGCCGTTGCCCGACCCCCCGAGCACGACGCCGAGCGAGCCCTCGTCGGCCGCGACGGCCTCGGCCGCACGGAGCACGAACACCGGGTAGTCGTCCTGGGCGTCGTACGTGAACGGGCCGTGGTCGACGACCTCGTGGCCCGCGTCGCGCAGGTGCGTGGCGAGGGACTGGTGGAGCTCGTAGGCCGCGTGGTCGCCGCCGATGTGGATGCGCATGTCCGTCCTTGGGTGCGTCGAGTGGGGAAGGGTCAGGTGAAGATGGGACCGAGAGTGCGGGTGCGCTTGAGCTCGAAGAAGCCGGGCGTGCTGGCGACGAGCACGCAGCCGTCCCAGAGGCGGGCTGCGTCCTCGCCCTTGGGCGCAGGCGTCACGACGGGGCCGAAGAAGGCGACGCCGTCGACGGCGATGATCGGCGTGCCGACGTCGGTGCCGACGAGGCTGATCCCGCGCTTGTGGCTGCGGTGCAGGGCCGCGTCGTGCTTCTTGTGGTGGGCCTCCTTGGCCAGGTCGACGGGCAGGCCCACCTCCTCGAGCGACTCGCGGATGACCTCGTCGAAGTCGTTCATCTTGCGCAGGTGGATGCGGGTGCCCATGGCGTCGTAGAGCGGCTTGATGACGGAGTCACCGTGCGCCTCGACGGCGGCGATGATGACCCGAACCGGGCCCCACGCCTCGTCCATCCGTGCCCGGTAGGCGGCGTCGAGGTCGTGACGGTGCTCGTTGAGGACCGCGAGGCTCATGACCGACCAGGTCACCTCGATGTCGCGCAGCGTCTCGACCTCCATGAGCCAGCGGGAGGTCATCCACGCCCACGGGCAGATCGGGTCGAACCACATCTCGACGGCGTCGCGGCTCGTCTTCGGGCTGTCCTTCGCATCGGCCATGCGGCCCATCATGGCACTGCCACCTGCCCGCCCATCGCGGTGGTGGACGGGTCGGGGTTCCGTGCGAGGATGGCCCGCGACGACGGCGTCCGACCGACGATCCGTCGCGCCCCCAGCACCCTTCCCAGGAGGTCCCTACGTGCCCGGCAAGAACCTGACCCGCGACGAGGCGGCGAGCCGCGCCAGCATCCTGCGCGTCGACTCCTACGACGTCCGTCTCGACCTGACGACGGGTCCGGACAACTTCCACACCGTCACCACGGTCACGTTCACCTGCTCCGAGCCCGGCGCCGACTCGTTCATCGACCTCATCGCCGACTCCGTCGAGAAGGTCACGCTCAACGGCGTGGACCTCGACCCCGCCGAGGTCTTCGCGGACTCCCGCATCGCCCTCGCCGGCCTGGCCGCCGAGAACGAGCTCACCGTCGACGCCACCGGCCGCTACACCAACACGGGCGAGGGGCTGCACCGCTTCGTCGACCCGGTCGACAACGAGGTCTACCTCTACACGCAGTTCGAGGTCCCGGACTGCCGGCGGATGTATGCCGTGTTCGAGCAGCCCGACCTCAAGGCGTCCTTCCGCTTCACGGTGACCGCCCCGGCGCACTGGAAGGTCATCAGCAACTCCCCCACGCCCGCCCCGCAGGCCGCCGGCGTGGCCGACGGCGTCGAGCGCGCGACGTGGTCGTTCGAGCCGACGCAGCGCATCTCCTCGTACATCACGGCACTCATCGCCGGCCCCTACGACGAGGTCCGTGACGAGGTCGAGACCCGCAAGGGTGTCGTGCCGCTCGGCGTCTTCTGCCGCAAGTCGCTGACGCAGTACCTCGACGCCGACAACATCTTCGACTGCACCAAGAAGGGCTTCGCGTTCTTCGAGGAGGAGTTCGACCAGCCGTACCCGTTCGAGAAGTACGACCAGATCTTCACGCCCGAGTACAACATGGGCGCGATGGAGAACGCCGGCGCGGTGACCTTCGTCGAGGTCTACATCTTCCGGTCCAAGGTGTCAGAGGCGAAGATCGAGCGCCGCGCCCTGACGATCCTGCACGAGCTGGCCCACATGTGGTTCGGCAACCTCGTGACGATGAAGTGGTGGGACGACCTCTGGCTCAACGAGTCGTTCGCCGAGTGGGCGTCGACGACGTGCCAGGCCGAGGCCACCGAGTGGACGAGCGCGTGGACGACCTTCGGGACGTCGGAGAAGGCGTGGGCCTACACCCAGGACCAGCTCTCCTCGACGCACCCGATCGCGGCCGACATGCGCCACCTCGAGGACGTCGAGGTCAACTTCGACGGCATCACGTACGCCAAGGGTGCGTCCGTGCTCAAGCAGCTCGTCGCGTATGTCGGGCGCGAGCCCTTCGTGGCCGCGCTGCGCGAGTACTTCCGCAAGCACGCGTGGGGCAACACGACGCTGGCCGACCTGCTCGGCGAGCTCGAGAAGGCCTCGGGCCGCGAGCTGACCGAGTGGAGCAAGCTGTGGCTCGAGACGGCCGGCGTCAACACGCTGCGCCCCGTCTTCGAGGTCGACGCCGACGGCCGCTACAGCTCGTTCGCGGTCACGCAGACCGCGACCGAGGAGTACCCGACGCTCCGCCCCCACCGCATCGGCATCGGGCGATATGCCGTCCGGCCGGGTCAGGGCGGCGACGTGCTCGAGCGCATCGGTTACGACGAGGTCGACATCGCGGGAGAGCGCACCGACCTGGCCGGGCTCGTCGGCCAGGAGCAGCCGGACCTGCTGCTGCTCAACGACGACGACCTCGCCTACGGCAAGATCCGCCTCGACGAGCGGTCGCTCGCGACGGCGCTCTCCCTCCCCCGCGGTTTCACCGACTCGCTGCCGCGCTCGCTCGTGCTCGGCGCGACGTGGGACATGACGCGCGACGGCGAGATGCCGGCTCGTGACTTCGTCCGCTTCGTCCTCGAGTCGATGCCGGGCGAGACGGACTCCACGCTGCTGCGGGTCCTGCTCGGCCAGGTGTCGACGGCGGCCCGGCTCTACACGGCTCCGGAGCACCGGTCCGAGGTGTCGGCTCTGCTGTCGTCGTCCCTGCGCTCGCTCGCCGAGACGGCCGAGGCCGGCAGCGACGCCCAGTTCCAGCTCGTCGAGGCCTGGGCGGGCTCGACGTCCGACCCGGCCGACGAGGCTCGCCTGCGCGCGCTGCTGACCGGGACCGAGACGCTGCCGGGCCTCACCACCGACACGGAGCTGCGGTGGACCTTCCTCAAGGCCCTCGCGGCCCTCGGGGTGGCCGACGACATCGAGATCGCGACCGAGCTCGACCGTGACCCGACGGCCACCGGCAAGGAGCGCGCCGCCGAGGCGCTCGCCGCGCGACCGACCGCCGAGGCCAAGGCCGACGCCTGGGCCAAGGCCGTCGAGCGCAACGACCTGTCCAACCAGATGGTCGAGGCGGTCAGCGCCGGCTTCCGACGCAGCCGCGACCTGACCCTGCTCGAGCCGTACGTCGAGAGCTACCACGCGATGCTCGTCGACGCGTGGGCCGAGCGCAGCGTCGCCATCGGTGAGCGGGTCGTCGGCGGCTTCTACCCGTTCTCGCTCGCCAGCCAGGAGCTCAAGGACGCCTCGGACGCGTGGCTCGCGGCCAACGCCGACGCGGCGCCCGGCCTCGTGCGCACGGTCGCCGAGAACCGCGACACCATCGCGCGCGCCCTCGTGGCGCAGGAGCGCGACCGCCGCGGCTGAGCCCGTGGTGCGGGGCCGTCCGGACGGGCCGCCCCGCACCCAGGCTCCGCCGAGCCCGACTCCGAGCCTTCCTGATCGACCCTGACCGAGACCCTTGACGAGACCCTGACCGAGACCCCTGTGATCGACGCCTTCACGAACCTGACCCCTTTCGGCTCCACCCCGACACCCAGCCCGCCACCCGCCCAGGACCCAGCCATGACGCTTTCCGTGCCCGACCTGTCGACCCTGACGTGGGCCGGGGTCGGCGACTGGCTCGCCGGTGCGCCGTTGCTGATCCTGACGACCGTCGTCCTCGGTGTCGTCGCGCGCTGGGTGCTGCACCGGCTCATCGACCGGGTGGTCGCGACGGCGACGTCCCGGCGGGCGGAGCACCTCGCGAGGATCCCCGGCGCCGGGCGGGCGCTGCAGGCGGTGGGCGGCGTCGCCAACGCCCGCCACGTGCAGCGCACCGAGACCGTCGGAGCCCTGCTCAAGAGCATCACGACGTTCGTCGTCTTCGGGATCACCGCGCTCACGGTGATGTCGCTCGTGGGCATCCCCCTCGGGCCGATGCTCGCCTCCGCCAGCGTCGGCGGCGTGGCCCTGGCCTTCGGAGCCCAGAGCCTCGTCAAGGACTTCCTCTCCGGCGTCTTCATGATCGTCGAGGACCAGTACGGCGTCGGCGACGTCATCGACACGGGTGAGGTCGTCGGCACGGTCGAGAACGTGTCGCTGCGCGTCACCCAGCTGCGCGACGCGGGCGGCATGACGTGGTACGTCCGCAACGGCGAGATCATCCGCATCGGCAACAAGACGCAGGGCTGGTCGACGGCGATCGTCGACGTACCGATCGCCTACGACCAGGACGTCGAGAAGGCGATCACCGTGATCCGCGACGTCGTCGGCGTCATGGACGACGACGACGCCTTCAAGAACATCCTCCTCGAGGAGCCGAACGTCGTCGGCGTCGAGTCGATCGCGAACGGCGTCATCACGATCCGCATCATCGCCAAGACGATCGCCAACGAGCAGTTCGGCGTGCAGCGCGAGATGCGCGAGCGGGTCAAGGCGGCCTTCGACCGTGCCGGCGTGCGCAGCCCCCAGCCCGTCATGCCGCCCTACGGCGGGGCGGCCCCGCAGTGACCGCCGGCACCGCTCTGGGAGACTGGCCGACGTGACGTTCTACGACGACTTCGGTGGCCACGAGACCTTCGACCGGCTCGTGCGCGAGTTCTACCGCGGCGTCGCGGAGGACCCGCCGCTGCGTGCTCTCTATCCCGAGGAGGACCTCGGACCGGCGCAGGAGCGCCTGCGGATGTTCTTCGAGCAGTACTGGGGCGGACCCACGACCTACTCCGAGCAGCGTGGACACCCGCGGCTGCGGATGCGCCACGTGCCGTATGCCGTGACGCCCGACATGCGTGACCGCTGGCTGCTGCACATGATGAACGCCGTCGACACGCTCGAGCTCTCCCCCGAGAACGACGACCGGCTGCGTGACTACCTCACCCGGGCGGCATACTCCCTCGTCAACGCGCCGGGACCCGACGGCACCTTCTGAGCACGGCCTCACACTCCCGAGGACTCACAGCAACTCACAGCACATTCACGGGTCACGATCCTCGAGCCGGGTGTTCTCTGGAGTCAGGTGTTTCCACGGTCGGACCACGCGTCCGACGACGACGGAGGGATGCGGCATGGTGTCGATCAACAAGAAGGTGGCGGGCGTCGCCGTGGTGGGTGCCGCGGCAGCCGCCATCGGACTCGGTGTCTCACAGGGGGCCCGCGCCGACGACGCCACGACGACGACGACGACCCCCACCCCGACGGCGACCTCGACCCAGGGAGACCCCAACCAGGGCACGACCGACAGCACGCCGGGCAACGGGCGCGGCTGGGGCCCCGGTGGCCGCCACGGCGGCATGGGACCCGGCATGGGCAAGGGCGTGGACCTCGCGGCGCTCGCAACGAAGCTCGGCGTCGACCAGACCAAGCTCGAGGATGCCCTCAAGGCCGTGCGACAGGACCTCAAGGCCAAGCCCACTCCCGGGCAGGGCACGGCGACGAAGCCCGACCCCGCGACGATGCAGGACGAGCTGGCGACGAAGCTCGCGAGCGAGCTGGGCATCGATGCCGCCAAGGTCAAGGCGGCGTTCGCCGACCTTCGCGCTGCGCACGAAGCCGATGAGCAGAAGGCGTTCGACGACCGCCTCGCGCAGGCCGTCAAGGACGGCACGCTGACCCAGGCGGAGGCCGACGCGGTCAAGAAGGCCGCCAAGGCCGGCGTCATCGACATGCACGACGGACCCCACTGACGGTGGGCTGACTGCGCCGACGCAGGGCGTCACACGGGTCCCGGGTGACGCCCTCAGCGTGTCGCGAGGTGCGCCCGCAGGGAGGGCACGACGTGGTTGCGCAGGAGCGGCGCGAGGTCGGCCGGCAGCTCGTCCTCGAGACCCAGCCAGCGCTGCTCGGCGATCTCGGCGAGCGGCGCCGGGGAGTCCTCGGGGAGCAGGTGGGTGACGTAGACCGTTGCGTCGACCCAGGCACCCGGCTCGTTCGCCGCGACGTCGTGGAACCGACCCAGCGGCTCCCCGACACCCGACACGTCGAGTCCGACCTCCTCCATCACCTCGCGGACGGCCGCCTCGCGCGCGGACTCGCCCGGGTCGATCTTGCCGCCGGGCAGCATGAACCGCGTCGAGCCGGCCTTGCGGACGGTGAGCAGGTGGCCGTCCCTCACGAGGCAGAACGCCGCGGTGACAAAGGTCGTCATGCCCCCGACGGTAGTGCCGACTCCTCGGCGGTCTGCTCCCCGGGCTCCCAACGCACCCGGTGACCCGTGATCCAGGCGCTCGAGCGCTCGGTGACGACGAAGCGGAAGACGAGCCGCATCATCGCGTCGCGGACCGCGCGGCCCGCCCGTCCCGGGATCTTCGAGCTGCTGCTGCGCGCACCGGCGGCGACGATGCGCTCGACGCGCGCCCGTCGCGCGGTGTCGTATGCCGTCAGGGCCTCCTCCACGGTGCCTGCATCGCGCAGGCACGTGGCGAGGACGACGGCGTCTTCGAGCGCCAGGGCGGCTCCCTGACCCGAGCTCGGGGACGGCGCGTGCGCGGCGTCGCCGATGACGACCATCCGGTCGCGGTGCCAGCGGGCGACACGCGGCAGGTCCTGGGTGTTGTCGGCCCAGAGCTCGAGCCGGCCGCTCCGCACGAGGTCGGCGGCAGGCCCGGCGTCGGCGGCGAGCAGCCCCTCGAGGTGGTCGCGCCACTGTTCCGGGGTGCGCGCCGCGCGTTCGGCCGGGGTGATCGCCGGGCCGGGGACGTTGACGAACCACACGACGTCGCCGTCTGGCGTCGGGTGGGCTCCGAAGAAGGCGCGCGACCCGAAGACGAAGTGCCACTCCCGGGCTGGGAGGGCGCCGGCGATCGACGTCGCCTCGGTGATGCCTCCGAAGTTCGTCAGCCCGACGTAGCGCGCCGGAGCGGCTTCGGGATGGATGGTGCGACGGACCAACGAGCGGACACCGTCGGCGCCGACGAGCAGGTCGCCCTCGAGCGTCGACCCGTCCTCGAGTGTCACCGTGACCCCGTCGGGGCGGCTCGCCACGTGCACGACCCGGCTGTCGTGACGCACGTCGATCCCGCGTCGCCCGGCCTCGTCGAGGAGAGCCGCGGCGAGGCGGGAGCGCTTCATGGTCACCGCGACGGTGCCGTCGTCGAGCGGCACGCCGAGGCTCATCGTGCCGAGCACGCGACCGGTGGCGCCGACCATGACATTGCGCTCGCTCGGGAAGCCGATCGGTGCGACGAGGTGCCGTGCGCCGAGCAGGTCGAGGGCGTGCAACCCGTTCGAGGCGAGCGTGAACCACGACCCGGCCTCGCCGTCGGACCGTGGCCAGGCCTCGAGGACGACGGGCTCGATCCCGGCCTGCTGGAGGGCGAGCGCGGCGGCCGGACCGGCGATGCCACCTCCCACGACGAGAGCCTTCATCTTGATACCCTTCCTTACGAGAATCGAATGTTTCGAGATTCGAAAGGTAAGGCCGATGTCGTCCGTCCGTCAACCCCCTGACCCCGGCAGGCGCGAGCAGCTCGTCCACGCGCTCGGGGACGCGATGCAGCAGTACCAGCGCTCGGTGCAGGCCTTCGACGACACCGTCGGGCGGGCCCTCGGCCTCGGACCGGCCGATCTGCGGTGCCTCGACTGGCTCGTCGACGGCCCGAAGTCCGCCGGCCAGCTGAGCACTGCGACGGGCCTGCGTCCGGCCGCGACGACAGCCCTCATCGACCGGCTCGCCAAGCGGGGCCTCGTGCGGCGGACGCGCTCTGAGGCCGACCGCCGCACCGTGCTCGTCGAGATGACCGAGCTCGGTCAGACGCGGACGTGGGAGGCCTACGGCCCGCTGGTCCGGGCCGGCCAGCCGATGCTCGACGAGCTGGACACCGAGCAGCTGGAGTTCATGGGCGACTACCTCCGCCGGATCACGGCGCTGACCGACGAGCACCGGACGCTGCTCGCTCGGCACCCACCCGAGCCCGCCTGACCGACGCCACCCCACGGCATACGCCGTCTGGTTCGCGCGCACGACGTGGCGGGCTCACCGGGTCGTGGGCGGACCCGCCTCGACGCGGCGGCGCACCTCGGCAAGACCGTGCGGCCCCGGCCCGAGGTCCCACCAGCTCTCGATCCACCACGTGGCGCCGGCCTGCTCCCAGGCGGCCGGCTGGGCGGGCTCGAGCGCGGTGAACGAGCCCCACGAGTCGGCCTCGATGACGACGTCGTAGGGCTCCGAGGGCAGACCCACCTCCGCACGGAGCCGGTGCACCGCATCGACCACGGCCGCGAACGCCTCGACGGTCTTCGGCTGCCCGTCGGGCGGATGGATCGCGGGGATGAGGCCCTGCCAGCGCGCCGCCCGCTCGAGCGAACGCTGACGCCCACGCCCGGGCGTCGGTGCCCCGACGACCCAGACGGGCGGGTGGGGACGCTGCGGCGTCGGAGGCGGGAGCATGAAGTCGTTGGGCCCGGCGCTGTAGTGCTCACCGGCGTACGTGAAGGTCGAGGCGTCGCCGAGCAGGCCGGCGTAGATCGCCAGGCACTCGTCGAGCTTGCGGGCGCGCACCGCACGACCCTCGTCGGCCTCGAAGGCCGTCCACCCGGGGTGGAGAGCGCCGAGACCGACCGACATGAACGCCCGTCCGCCGCTGATCCGGTCGACCGAGCCGACGCGGGAGGCGAGGTCCCACGGGCGGTGACGGGAGGCCGGCGTCAGCAGGGTGCCGAGCCGGATGCGCTCGGTGACCATGGCGGCCGCGCCGAGCTGCACCCACGCGTCGACGCCGTAGAGCGCCTCCCAGCCGAGGACGGCGTCCCATCCCCGCTCCTCGCCGAGCCGCGCCAGATCGGCGAACTCACGCTCAGTGGCATACGGGACGACGAAGCCGCTCTTCATCCTCCGTTCCTACCAAGGGGCGGTGACAGCCGGGTCCTGGCGACGCGTTGCAAGAAGTTGCAGAACTTTCTTTGAGTTTTCGGCGTGATGCGGAACGATGGTGGCCCGTGACGCGATCAGCAACCCAGACCCTGAACCACCCGGCGCGCGACCTCGAGGTGCGCGAGGACGCCACGCCCGTGCACGCCGCGGACCGCCCGGACGCCGCTTGGTGGCGCCAAGCGGTGATCTACCAGATCTACCCGCGCTCGTGGGCCGACAGCGACGGCGACGGCATCGGTGACCTCCCCGGCATCACCTCGCGCCTGCCCCACCTGCGCGCGCTCGGCGTCGACGCCATCTGGCTCTCGCCGTTCTACACCTCGCCGCAGGCCGACGCGGGCTACGACGTCGCCGACTACCGCGACATCGACCCGATCTTCGGCACGCTCGCCGATGCCGACGCGATGATCGCGCGCGCCCACGAGCTCGACCTCAAGGTCATCGTCGACATGGTGCCCAACCACTCCTCCGACGAGCACGTGTGGTTCCAGGCCGCCCTGGCCGCCGGCCCCGGCTCGGCCGAGCGCGAGCGCTACATGTTCCGTGAGGGACGCGGTGAGCACGGCGAGCTGCCCCCGAACAACTGGGAGTCCGTCTTCGGCGGAGCCGCGTGGACCCGGGTCACCGAGGCCGACGGCAAGCCCGGCCAGTGGTACCTCCACATCTTCGACACGAAGCAGCCCGACTTCAACTGGGAGCACCCCGAGGTGCGCGCCGAGTTCGAGTCGATCCTGCGCTTCTGGCTCGACCGCGGCGTCGACGGCTTCCGCGTCGACGTCGCCCACGGCCTCATCAAGGAGCAGGGCCTGCCCGACACCGAGGAGGAGCGCACGACGATGCTCGGCCACTCCGAGCACGAGCACGGCCTCGAGGGGCTGCACGAGGCCGCCCCCGTCGAGGAGGCGCCGCGGATCGACCACACGAAGCGCAGCCCGATGTGGGACCAGGACGGCGTCCACGAGATCTACCGCGCCTGGCGCCAGATCCTCGAGTCCTACGGCACGCCCGACCGCATCCTCTGCGCGGAGGCGTGGGTCGAGCCGCAGGAGCGCGCCGTCGCCTACGTCCGTCCCGACGAGATGCACCAGGCGTTCAACTTCGACTTCCTCACCGCCTCCTGGACGGCCGAGGACCTGCGCGCCGTCATCACCTCGTCGCTGCACGCCGCGGACTCCGTCGGCGCCCCGTCGACGTGGGTGCTGTCCAACCACGACGTCGTGCGCCACGCCTCGCGTCTCGGCTTCGCACCGGGCACGCCCCGCATGAACGGCATCTCGGCGACCGACCCGCAGCCGGACCGCGCGCTCGGCCTGCGCCGTGCCCGCGCGGCCACCTCGCTCATGCTCGCGCTGCCCGGTGGCGCCTACATCTACCAGGGCGAGGAGCTCGGCCTGCCCGACTCCACCGACATGCCGGCCGAGTTCCGCCAGGACCCGACCTTCGCCCGCACCCACGGCGCCGAGACCGGCCGCGACGGCTGCCGCGTCCCGATCCCCTGGTCGGTCCACGGCCCCTCGCTCGGCTTCGGCCCGAGCGACAGCACGTGGCTGCCGCAGCCCTCCGTCTACGCCGACTACGCCGTCGACCGCCAGGAGGGCGTGGCCGGCTCGACCCTCGAGCTCTACCGCTCGCTCCTCGCCGCGCGCCGCGAGCTGTCCCTCGGGACCGGCTCGCTCACGTGGGTCGAGGGGTATGCCGGCGACGTGATCGCGCTGACCAACGGCTCGTCCCGGCGTGACCGGGTGCTCGTCGTCGCCAACCTCGGAGCCGAGCCCATCGCCCTCCCTGAGGGCGCGGAGCTCATCGTGGCCTCCGGGCCGCTCGAGGACGGCCTCGTCCCGACCGACACGACGGTCTGGGCCCGCTGGTCCTGATGTCCTGACGACGGGTCCACGACCCGCCCGCACGTGAGGCCCCGTCCTGCTGGACGGGGCCTCACGGCATACCCGGGCCTGTGGATGACGGCGGAGACGGCGTCGCGGGCTCTCCTACGGTCGGGGCATGACGCGCTACGCCATCGACTCCGACGGGGTGTCCCGGGAGCGGCTCGCGCTGGCGCACGACCCGGCGGAGCTGCGCGAGTGCGCGTCGCACGTGGCCACGGCGACCGCCGGCGCGATGGCCTCGACCGGCGACGAGGGCGACGTGCTGAGGGTCGAGCTCGACCGCTTCCGGGTGGTCCATGCCCACGCACTCGACGCCGTCGCCGATGCTGCCGGCGCCCTGGCCGACCGGCTCGACCGGTCGACGCTCGAGGCCCGGTCGGTGGAGCTCTTCGTGACCGCCGGTTTTGCTGGGGTAGCGGCGAGCAGCACTGTGAATCTTGGTGATCCGGTCAGCGCAGTGGCGCCGTGAGTCGCGTCCACGAGGTCGGCCACGCGTCCGCGGCGATTCCCGGCGACGTTGCGCTTCCCCTCCCGACGGGTGACGTCGCGGGTCTTCGTGCTGCGGCGCGCTCGCTCGGCCGAGCTGCGTCCCGGGCGCGTGCGACGGCCACGATGCGGGGGACGCTGGGACCGCGGCTCTCGGCCGTCTGGACCGGGGACGCGGCGACCGCGGCTCGCTCGGAGGCGGACGAGCTGGGCGCCCGCGCACGCCGTGTCGTCGAGGCGCTGCCCGACGCCTCCCGCTCGCTGCTGACGTATGCCGCCGCGCTCGACCACGCCCAGGCGCGCATCCGCTCGTTGCAGCGGCAGTGGGACGCTCTCGACGCCGAGCACGCGCTGGCTCTCTTGCGGATCGCAGCACTCCCCGATCCGACGGGTGCCATCGGGGTGCTGGTCACTGAGCGGGCTCGGTCGGAACAGGCGGAGGGGCGGGTCCGACTGAGCCGGACGTACGCCGGCGTCCTCGACGACCTGCGCGCGACGGCTCGGCGCTGCGCGAGACTCGTGGCGCGCGCTTCCGACGTGACGTTCTCGTCCGGGGCCTCGGCCAGTGCGGGACGGGTGCGCTCTGCTGTCACCGGCGGACTGTGGTTTGCCGACGGCGTGGTCGCAGCGCGGGCATCGCGCGACGCTGCTCTCGCCGACGGCCTGATGGCACGCACGGTCATGGCCGGGGGTCGCGCGTCGGGCGGGCTCACGGACGCCGAGGTGGCCGAGCTGGCGACGCATGTCCGTGCACGAGCGGACGACCCGGTCTACGCGCAGGCGCTGCTGTCGGAGATCGGGGCCGACGGACTCGCCAGGGTGCTCATGGCCGCCGGTGTGACCCGGAGCGCGTCAGGTGCAGACGTCGACACCGTCCGTGAGCTCCTCGGGGCGTTCGGCTCGCTCGTCATCACGGGCACGAGTCACGGAGCGCCCGTCGGGACCGACCCGCGGACGCGCGCCCAGCTGGCCTCCGGGGCGGCCCTGCTCGCAGACGACCTCGTCGCCGCTGTCGACACGGTCCAGGTGGACCCCGTGGGAGGGGGCCGGGCGACCGGGGCGTGGCTGTTGGGCCAGCTCCTCTCGGGCGCTCGGACCTCGGGTGACCGCCGTCGCCTACCCGGGCGGTTCGCGCGACGTGCAGCCGCCGCGGCGGCCACCGCCGAGATCGCTGAGACGCGCGATGACGACGTCGCCCTGGCGCACGGGACGACGCTCCATGCCGACGCCGGAGCGACGTTCGCGTCGTGGTTCGACGACGGCTCGCGCACCGGTGACCCCGTCCACGCCCTGCTCGGGCACGTCGTTGACGATCCAGCCGAGACGTCGGCGCTGCTGGCCGAACCGCTTCCGGACTCGGAGGTCCCTGCCGGCGCCCTGGCCAACAGCCGGGGTGACCGGATCACCCTGGGTGAGTACCTCGTGCGTCGATGGGTCGCCTACGAGGCCAACGGGATCGAGAGTCATCCCGATCTCCGGCTCTCGACGGACGCCGACCTCGCGAGACTCCTCTCGAGCGTGTCGACCGCGACCGACGAGGGGGCCGCCGAGACCCGGTCGCGGGTGATGCTCGAGGTCTCCCGCACCAGCACCCACGCGATGCTCGAGGCCTCGACCACGCACCTCTACTCGGGTGCCACCGCACCCCTCGAGCACCTCGTCGCCGACTGGCTCTCGGCGATGCGTCAGAACGTCGACGCCGCCCTCTCGACACCACTTTTGGGCGCAGCACCTGCCACGGGCTACGTCCGGCAGACCTCAGGGGGCATGGAGCCGTGGCTCGACGCCGAGGAGCTGACCGGAGTGGTCGGCGCCCTGGCCGTCGACACCGGGATGGGCTTGCGCGCCAAGGACGCCGGCGCGGCATACAGACGACTCGTCGACCGAGAGCTCCGAGCGGCGCAGGACACCGCGGAACGTGGTGGCGACGTGCCTCGCGATGTCGTTCGGCTGGGCTTCCTCGACCAGGCGGCCTCCGCCGCGCTCGTGGCCGTCGCCCGACGGCAGGACGTGCTGAACCGCTCGGCCTGGCAGGGACTTGCAGAGGCCGGTCACGTCATCGAGGAGATCCGTCGCGGGAGCCTGGCGGGCTTGGCGTCGACGGTGCGCACCTACGTCGACGGCGGGACGACGCGCACGGCCGACGACGACCTCGTCATCGCACTGGTCCGCTCCGACGTCGAGCTGGCGCAGACCGAGCTCGACGACGCACGACGGGCCCAGCTGGTGACGCGCATCGGTGCGGTCACCGGCGGTCGCGCCGACGTGCTCCCGGCCGTGCAGCTCGGAGCCGCCCGCGCTCCCCTGCTCCTGACGGTCGCCGAGCTCCGGGCGGCCCGCGACGCCGAGATCCGTGCTGCGTTCGACGCTGCCGTCAAGGACGGCTCGCGAGGCGGCGCCACCTCGGCCGCGGAACGCCTCAAGCAGCGCACCGCCCCCACCGACCGCGTCCGCGTCACGAGCCACTCGGGCGATCCACCCATCTGGCGTCCCCGAGTCGGCAGTATCGACCTGTCTCGGGTCAAGAAGATCGAAGCCCACGAGATGAGGACGGCCGAACGGCTGGCAGCCCTGGGCCACGACATCACGTTCTTGCCCCCTACACATCGAGACAAGTCCGCGGATGGGCTCGTAGATGGGGTCACGTGGGAGTTCAAGGCTCCTGAAGGGAATTCCAAGGACACGGTGGTCCGGAACCTGCGAAAGGGGAGCATGCAGTCACCGCGCGTGGTGGTAGACCTTCAGAGGTGCCCACTTTCCACGCCTGAGGCACTGCGTCAAGCCGAGCAGGCCCTGGCTCGCTACCCTCGGCTCGAGTCGATCATGATCCTCGACCAGGCCGGCATCGTTCATGAAAGGAAGCGCCAAGGATGACGTCGTGGGACATCACCATCGAGCTGCCCCCGGACGAGGTCATCAGAGCTCTGCGGGCCCTCCCCGACGCAAGCGTCCTCGACATCCCGACCGGGATCGGGATCGAGTTCGGGGACGGTCGAGCAGCGTGGGTCGACTCCGAGCCGTTTCCGGGAGATCCCGACGACGTCACCGACATCTGCATCAAGGACTACTCGACGCTCGGCGCCTGGCAGATCTACGCCCGTCTGGAGGAGCAGACGGCTGCCCCGATGTCGATGACCGACTTCGGCGGAATCCTCGTCCGTGAGCGCCGGTGGACGCCGTTCCCCCCTGAGTACGCCTCGCGCCCGGAGGACCGACGCCTGCACACCTGGGACTCCCGCGCAGTGGGTGCGCAAGTTCTCGAACAGGTCCGCGCATCCGCGTTGTCCCCGGCCGACGCACTCGAGGTCGTCCGCGCGTCCAAGCCGCTGCCCTGGCAGCTCCTGGACCGAACCTCTGATCTTGTCGCGTCGCTCGTCGACGCTGGCTTGCTCACACCGACCCCGATTTACCTGCCTGAGCCTCCCGACCTACCGGCGTGGGATTCCCCGGATCGGTGGACGCTGCGTCAGACCGTGTCCCAGGCCCACCGGTTCTTCCCCCGAGAGGGCGAACCGCCCGCTCCCGGCGGCGCCCGGTTCGCGAGCGGTCCCGTTCTGACGATGCACGGCGACGCACCGATTTCGCGGAGCGACGTCACCGAGTGGCTTCTGCCCGAGGTGGGCTGAGCAGCCACTCGGATGCGGCGGGCTGACGGCGGAACGGCAGATACCCTCGGGCCCATGGTGACGACACGGGCCTACCTCGCACACACGCCCGTGGCGCTGGCCCACCGAGGCGGCTCGCTCTACGCGCCGAACGTCGGGCTCGAGAACACGATGACGGCCTTCGGCAACGCCGTCGACCTCGGATACACCCACCTCGAGACCGACGTCCACGTCACCCGCGACGGCGAGCTCGTCGCGTTCCACGACACGAGGCTCGACCGGGTCAGCAACGCTCGCGGGCGCATCCGCGACCTGCCCTGGTCCGAGGTCTCGCACGCCGAGGTCGGCGACGGCGGGCACGTGCCGTTGCTCACCGACGTCCTCGACGCGTGGCCCGACATCAGCCTCAACATCGACCTCAAGGCGCCGGGCACGGCCGAGCCGCTCTGGCGCATCATCGAGGAGCGCGGGCTGCACGACCAGGTCTGCGTCGGCTCGTTCTCCCAGCGCAACATCTCGCACTTCCGCCGCCTGTCCCGCGGCACCGTCGCGACTGCGGCGGCCCAGGTCGGCACGGCCCTGGCCCGCTTCGGACCCGGCGTCCTGACCTCGGTCTTCCGCACGCCGGCGGACGTCTTCCAGGTGCCTCCGTCGATCCCGCTGCGCGGACGGTCGGTGCCCGTCGTCACCCGTCGCCTCGTCGACACCGCGCACCGCTTCGGCAAACAGGTCCACGTCTGGACCATCGACGACGCCGACGAGATGCGGCGGCTGCTCGACCTCGGCGTCGACGGGCTGGTCAGCGACCGCATCGACGTGCTCAAGGACGTCCTCCTCCAGCGCGGCGCGTGGACCGGGCACGCCTGAGCCGCCTCCCCGCGCCACGTCGCGACCCCGCCGCACCCCCGACCGCGGCGGACGGCATACGCCATCGGGTCAGCGGACGAGGACGTGCCCCCGCGACGTGCTGAGGCGCGTCCACCGGCCGTGGGCCGCGATCGACGCCGGCTCGCCCGGAGCCGTGAAGCCGAGCACGTGCGCACCGAAGGCGAGTCCCGCCGCGATGGGCGGCACGGTGTCGCTCATGGCACCCCAGGTCCGCCGCCGGAGCGCGTCGACCGCGTGACCCCCGGCGTTCTCGGGAGTGCCCTCGGCGACCTGCGAGATGCCTTGGCGCGCAATGGAGTCGATGGCCCCACCGTCGAGCTGGCCAACCGGCTCCCAGCCGTCCCGCGGGGGCGTGAGCCCGCTCCACGGAGCGCGGACGGTCGTCGGCGGGACGCTCAGCAGGGCGCTCGCGCCGTCGCGGGCGAGACGGTCGGCGACCGACGCGAAGGACACGGTGGTGTCGATGGCGTCGGAGGGCGCGATCGTCACGACGCGCATGCCGAGGACGGTGCCGTCACCCATGAGCCCCGTGCCCTCGATGACCGCCACCGTGGTGACGAGGAGAGTGCCGAGCACCTGGAGGCGCACGGCACCGTCGGGGTTGGCGCGGCTCGCCCGGGCGAGGTAGGTGCCGAGGTCGGCGAGACCGCGCGGGTCGCCGAAGTCGATCTGCGGCGTGCCGGTCACCGGCGTCGCTTCCGGAAGGGCGCGGGACCGCCGACGTGGACCTGCACCGACGCGCGCTCGTCGGGGCGCATGCGCCGCGGCGCCTCGCTCGCGAAGTCGTAGAGCGCGAGCTCGGTCTCGGCGACGGCGTAGACCGGCCGCTCGCCCTCGCCGACACCGTCGGGGTCGGTGACGATGTAGGCGACGTCGAAGCCTGCGCCACCCACTCGCGAGACCCACATCTGGATCTCGACGGGGGCGTGTCGGAATCCGAGGGGGCGGCGGTACTCGATCTCGTGGCGCGACACGAGCACGCCCTCGTCGAGCAGGGTCTTGTCGCCCGCCCCCCCGCCCTCGAACCAGTCGCGGAACGCGATGACGCGCGCATCCTCGAGCAGTCGCAGGAACTGCACGTTGTTGATGTGCGCGTAGGCGTCCATGTCGGACCAGCGCAGCGACACGTGGGCGGCATACGGCGTGGCCTGCGGTTCGGTCTCCGTCATGCCCCCATCCTTCCAGCCGCCCGTCTCGCCGCTCGTCCACATCCCCTCGGTGGGACGCGGGCCCCTCCACAGCCTGGGTATGCCGGTCGGCCCGGTCGGTGGGGACCCGTAGGTTGGGTGCCATGACGTCACCCCCCGCCGCTCCCCCCGTTGCCGACGTCGACCCCGCCCTGCGCGAGCGGGCGACGACAGCGCTGCGGCGCCTCGTCGGGCGCGACGACGTCGACTTCCGCGACGGGCAGCTCGAGGCCGTCAACGAGCTCGTCGCCGGTCGTCGGCGCGTGCTCGTCGTGCAGCGGACCGGGTGGGGCAAGTCCGCCGTCTACTTCGTGTCCACCGCGCTGCGCCGTGCCGAGGGTGCCGGGCCGACCGTCATCGTCAGCCCCCTCCTCGCTCTCATGCGCGACCAGATCGCTGCCGCCGAGCGCGCCGGCATCAAGGCCGTCACCCTCAACTCGACGAACGCCGACGAGTGGGGCGCCGTGTCCGGTGCCCTCGCCCGCGGCGAGGTCGACGTCCTGCTCGTCAGCCCCGAGCGCCTCAACAACCCCCGGTTCCGCGACGAGCAGCTGCCCGCCCTCGCCGAGTCGTGCGGGCTCCTCGTCGTCGACGAGGCCCACTGCATCAGCGACTGGGGTCACGACTTCCGCCCCGACTACCGCCGCATCCGCGACCTGCTCATGACGCTGCCCGAACGGACGCCGGTCCTCGCGACGACGGCCACGGCCAACGCGCGCGTGGTGACCGACGTCGTCGAGCAGCTCGGCGCTGGTGGCCGTGACGTCCTGACCCTGCGCGGCCCCCTTGCCCGGGCGTCGCTGCGGCTCGGGGTGCTGCCGCTCGCCGCACCAGAGCAGCGTCTCGCCTGGCTCATCGCGCACCTCGGTGAGCTGCAGGGGTCGGGCATCGTCTACGCCCTGACCGTGGCCGCTGCCGAGGACGTGGCGGTCGCGCTGCGCGAGGCCGGCCACAAGGTCGCTGCTTACACCGGCCGCACCGAGCCCTCGGAGCGGATCCGCCTCGAGGAGGCCTTGCGCGACAACGAGGTCAAGGCCCTCGTCGCGACCTCGGCCCTCGGCATGGGCTTCGACAAGCCCGACCTGGGCTTCGTCCTGCACCTCGGGGCACCGTCGTCACCCGTCGCGTACTACCAGCAGGTCGGGCGAGCCGGCCGCGCCACGGAGCGCGCCGACGTCCTCCTCATGCCGGGGCCCGAGGACAAGGACATCTGGCGCTACTTCGCGTCCGCGTCCATGCCCAAGCAGGACCAGGCCGATGCCGTCGTGCGCGCCCTGTCCGAGTCCCCCCGGGCCCTGTCGACGGTCGCCCTCGAGTCCATCGTCGACGTGCGCCGCACGCGTCTCGAGCTGCTCCTCAAGGTCCTCGACGTCGACGGCGCCGTGCACCGCGTGCCCGGCGGATGGACCGCCACCGGTGAGCCGTGGACCTACGACGCCGAGCGCTATGGACGCGTCACCGAGGCGCGCGAGCGCGAGCAGCAGCTCATGGTCGACTACGAACGCACCGACCGCTGCCGCATGGCCTTCCTCCAGCAGACCCTCGACGACGACTCCGCCGAGCCCTGTGGGCGGTGCGACCGGTGCACCGATCCCTGGTTCGACACGACGATCCCCGAGGCCGCCGTGAACACCGCCCGCTCGCGCCTCGAGCGCCCCGGCGTCGTCCTCGAGTCCCGTGCGCAGTGGCCGTCGGGCATGGACCGTCTGGGCGTCCCGCTCAAGGGCAAGATCGCGCCGTCGGTCTCGATGCAGGAGGGCCGCGCCGTCGCCCGCCTCAGCGACCTCGGGTGGGGTCAGCGGCTCCGTGAGCTGCTCCGCGGCGAGGACCGTGAAGTCCCCGCCGAGGTCGTCCGCGCCTGTGTCGACGTGCTCGCCGGGTGGGGGTGGCAGGAACGGCCGGCGGCCATCGTCTCCGTGCCGTCGCGTCGGCGCCCGCTGCTCGTCGAGTCGCTGGCCGCCGGCCTCGGACAGCTGGGACGGCTCCCCTACCTCGGTGCGCTCGACCTCGTCGAGGGCGGCCCCGTCGGCGAGCCCGGCGGCAACAGCGCCTTCCGGCTCGCCAACGTGTGGGGTCGGCTCGCCGTCGGCCCCGAGCTCGCGGCCTCGCTCAACGGCGTCCCGGGTCCGGTCCTGCTGCTCGACGACGTCAGCGACTCACGGTGGACGCTCACGGTCTGTGCCGGGCTGCTGCGCGAGGCCGGTGCGCCGGCTGTCCTGCCGATGGCCCTGGCGATGGAAGGGTGACGCGCGTCGCGGGCAGCAGCGAGCACTCGTCCGGGGCCACTAGGGTCGACCTGTGAGTGCCGACGCCCCCGCCGAACCGCGCCCGCTGCCCCCACTCGAGGACCTCATCGAGGTGCTGACCCTCCGTGACGTCGGCACCGCGCAGATCGCCGTCACCGACGTCCAGGGACGTGACGCCGCGGAGTCGATCGGCGCATCATCCGCCCGGGTCTTCGAGGGGCGCAGCCAGAAGATGCCGCACGGGCGCGTCTTCGGGGGTCAGGTCCTCGCCCAGTGCGTCATGGCCGCCGGCATCACCGTGCGTGACCTCAACGACGGCGACGGCGCGCGGCCGATTCACTCGCTGCACGGCTACTTCATGCGGCCGGGCGACGACACGCTGCCGATCCGCTTCGCCGTCGAGGAGATGCGCGACGGCAACTCGTTCTCGACCCGCCGGGTCCATGCAGTCCAGAAGGGCGCGCCCATCATGTCGATGGTGTGCTCGTTCCAGGAGCGTGCAGGGGGTCTCGACCACCAGAACGCGATGCCGCAGGTCGCCGGACCCGACGGGCTCACGTCGCTGGCCGACGCGTTCCGCGGCGTCGACCACCCCGGCGCCCGGCACCTCGCCGAATCGCGACCGATCGAGCTGCGGCCGGTCGAGAGCAACATGTTCCTCGACGCCGGGCCCGAGCAGGTCGCGACGAACCACGTGTGGATGCGCGCCATCGACCGCCTGCCCGACGACCCCCTGCTGCACGCCGCGGTCCTGGCCTACTCGAGCGACTACTCGCTCCTCGAGCCGGTGCTGCGCCGGCACGGTCTGGTCTGGACCGACCGTCGCCTGCGGGTCGCGAGCCTCGACCACTCGATGTGGTTCCACCGCGACGTGCGCGTCGACGAGTGGCTGCTCTACGCCCAGCAGTCTCCGTCGGCCGTCAGCGGTCGCGGCCTCTCGATCGGTGACATCTTCAGCCAGGACGGCACCCTCGCCGCCACGACGGCCCAGGAGGGCATGGTCCGCGTCAAGGAGTCGTGACGCACCGGGGTGGGCTCCGCCAGATCGACCGGCAGTGGGCCCTGCCCCCTCGCTCGCTCGCTCGTCCGCCCGCTCGCGTCAACGCTCGGTCTCACTCGAGTGACCTCTTCACCCCACGCCTACCACCGAGGGTGGGACCAGAGTGACGTGGCGGCCACTCGAGCTGCTGGGCGCTGGGACCAGGGAGACGTGGCGGCCACTCGCGTGGCGTCTGAGGTCAGGCGGTCGTGCGCAGGACGGCGACGTCGTGGCCGTCGAGGCTGACACCGTGCGAGTCGACGATCGGCGACCGCCCCCACGAGGCGAGCACGTGCTCGACCTCGCCCGCGAACGGGACGACGCCGGCGCGGCCCGCGAGGTTGGCCACCACGTGCACCGACCCGCGCGACAGGATCATCCAGCGGGCAGTCTCGTCGAAGGTCACCGTCGTGGCACGCAGGTCACCCGAGGCGACGTCCGGCTGCGTGCGCCGGACCTTGATGAGCTCACGGTAGAAGTGGAGCATCTCGTTGTGGCCCGGCGCATTCGGCTCGCTCCAGTCGAGCACGCTGTGCGCCCGGGTCGCGGGGTCCTGGGGGTCGGGGACATCGGCCTCGTCCCACCCGTGGGCGGCGAACTCGGCACGTCGGCCGGAGCGCACCGCGTCGGCCAGCCATTCCTCCTCGAAGGAGGTGAAGAACGCGAACGGCGTGCTCGCACGCCACTCCTCGCCCATGAAGACCATGGCCGTGAACGGGGAGAGCAGGTAGAGGGCGGCGCCGATCGCCTGCTGCCCGGGCGAGACCTGGTCACTGATGCGGTCACCCGTCGCGCGATTGCCGACCTGGTCGTGGGTCTGCAGGTAGGCGAGGAACTCGTGCCCCGAGCGCGTCTCGGGGTCGACCCGCGCGCCCCAGCGCTCGCCCCGGAAGGTGGAGACCCGACCGTCGTGCAGGAAGGCGTCGGTGAGTGTCTTGGCCAGCACCGAGATGGCGCCGCCCTCGGGCCACGCCTCGTTGCCGCCGGCGAAGTCGGCGTAGTAGCCCTGCGTCTCGCCGGTCAGGGCGACGTGGAGGGCGTGGTGGATGTCGTCGTCCCACTGGGCCGTCATGCCGCGGCCGCCCTCGGCGGTGGGCGTCACCATGACGGCGTCGTTGAGGTCACTTTCGGCGATGAGGTCGAGTGGCCGGCCGAGCTCGTCTGCGAGAGAAGCGGTCTCGCCGGAGAGCTGGGCGAGGATGTGCGGCTCGGACGTGTCGCGCAGCTCGTGCACGGCATCGAGCCGAAGCGCGTCGACGTGGAAGTCGCGGAACCACCGGACGGCGTTGTCGACGACCCAGCGGCGCACCTCGTGGCTGCCGTCCGCGTCGAGGTTGACGGCGGGCCCCCACGGCGTCGTGTGGGTGTCGGTGAAGTAGGGCCCGAACTCGGCGAGGTAGTTGCCGGTGGGACCGAGGTGGTTGTAGACGACGTCGAGGCACACGCCAAGGCCCCGGACGTGGCACGCGTCGACGAAACGCTGGAAGGCGGCCGGGCCGCCGTACGTCTGCTGGACGGCATACGGCGCGACCCCGTCGTAGCCCCAGCCGTGTGTGCCGGCGAAGGCGGCGACGGGCATGACCTCGACGACGTCGACTCCGAGCTCGACGAGGTGCTCGAGGTGGGCGATCGCCGCGTCGAAGGTGCCCTCCGGCGTGAACGTCCCGATGTGCAGCTCGTAGACGACGCCGCCGAGGACGCCACGGCCGTCACGGGTGCCGCGCCACTCAGCGTCACCCCAGGTGTGAGCCGCCGCGTCGAAGGTGCGGCTCGCCGCGTGGACACCGTGCGGCAGCCAGGCACTCCGCGGGTCGGGCCTGGGGTCGCCTCCGTCGATGCTGAAGGAGTAGTCCAGGGTGACGTCGTCCGGGCGCGGCCACGTCCACCAGCCGCCGTCGCCGGCGGTCATGGCGTGCCGCTGCGCCGCCGAGGTCGGCTCGGCGCCGGACCCGTCGACCCGGGCGACGACGACGTCGACCCGTGACGCTGATGGCGCCCAGACGCTGAGGCTCTCGGGGGTCATGACTCGTCCCGTACCCGCACGAGCAGCGCGACGGGCAGGCCGTCGTCACCGACGAGGTCGGCGAGGCGCGTGCGCCCACCGTCGAAGGTGCGCGCGGACACGACGTCGGACCAGCGCCCCTCGGGCAGGTCGAGGGTGGCGTCCCCGAAGCCGCCGGCGTCGGCGAGCCGGCCGGCGAGCCGCGTCACCACGGTCACGACCTCCACGTCGTCGCCCGTGCCCCGACCGAAGGCCACGGCGTGCTCGGAGCCCGTCGCGACCGGGACATACGTTGCGTCCTCACCCGTGAAGCACTCGGGCCACTCGCGGCGCGTGCGCAGGGCGGCCGTGGTGACGAGCAGCTTCTCGTCGTCGAGGTCCGCCGGGGCACCGCCGCCGACGAGGCGGGCGAGCCGGTCGCGACGGTCGTCGTAGTCGACGAGCCGCCGGTTGTCGGGGTCGACGAGCGACAGGTCGACGAGGTCGGTCCCCTGGTAGACGTCAGGCACGCCCGGCATCGTCAGCTGGACGAGCTTCTGGCCGAGGACGTTGGCACGCGTCTCGCGCCCCGTCGAGTCGACCCAGTCCTCGACGTGGGCCACGATCTCCGGTGTCGTGACGACGCCCGAGACGAACCGCTCGACTGCCGACTCGTAGGCCTCGTTCGGCTCGGTCCAGCGCGTGAAGAGCTTCGACTCGCGGATCGCCTTGAGCGCGTAGGCCTGCAGCCGCTCCTCACTGATCGGCCACGCCCCGACGAGGGTCTGCCAGAGGAAGTACTCGGTGAGCGTGTCGAGCTCCTGGGCGCGGACCGGTGTCGCCAGCTCTCGTGCCGCGCGCACCCAGGTCGCCCACGCCTCCGGTCGTTCCGCGAGCACGAAGAGCCGCGCCCGCACGTCCTCGGACCGCTTCGTGTCGTGCGTCGAGAGCGTCGTCATCGACTGCGGCCACTCACCGAGCAGGTTCTCGGCGAACCAGTGGAAGGCGGACGTCGGCAGGCCCACCCGGGTCGGGTCGCCGCCGACCTCGTTGAGCCCGACGAGCCGGACGTACCGGTAGTACGCCGTGTCCTCGATCGCCTTGGCCATGGCGGGACCGCACGTCTGCTGGAACCGCACGACGAACTCGTCGCGCGCCGGCTCGTCCTGTGAGTCCCCCTCGCCGAGGGCGAGGTCGACGAGACCTTCGACGCACGCGCGGTCGAGCGAGTCGTAGCGGGATCCGGCTCCCTCGACGACGGCAAGCTCGAGCGGCTCGGCCGACAGACCTTCGCGTGGGTGGCCGGGGCGGATGTAGACGCGGTAGCGGTCCATGCCGACGAGCATCGCCTCGAGCACCTCGCGAGCGGCGACCTCCTCGAGGTCCGGCCGCGCCCGCGCGACGAGTCGCATGAGCCGGCTCACCTCGGTGGCAAGCATGACCTGGACGACCCACCGCTTCGACTCGGTGACGATGTCCCCGAGGTCCTGCCGCTCTCCGAGCAGCTCGGTCGACAGGTCGTCGAGGGGCTCGGCCCCGGCGGGGTCGACGAAGAGCCCGCCGATGCGTAGCAGCGCGTCGTAGCCGGTGGTGCCTGCCGTCCGCCACGAGTGCGGCAGCTGCTCCTCGCCCTCGAGGATCTTCTCGACGACAACCCACGCGCCGCCGGTCGCCTCGGCGAGCCGCTCGAGGTAGCCCTCGGGGTCGGCGAGGCCGTCCGGGTGGTCGATGCGCAGCCCGTCGATCGCGCCGGAGCGGATCCCGTCGACGAGGAGGGCGTGCGTGGCGTCGAAGACCTCGGGCTCCTCGACCCGCACCGCGATGAGCGACGTGACGTCGAAGAAGCGGCGGTAGTTCAGCTCGGAGTCGCCGACCGTCCACGACGCGAGGCGGTAGTGCTGGGCGTCGAGCAGCTCACCGATCGGCAGCCGCGGGTCCGTGCCGGGCGCGAGCGGGAAGACGTGGTCGTAGTACTGCACGACCGCCTCACCCTCGTGCTCCCCCACGGAGATGTCCCCCGCTGCGAGAACCTCGTCGAGCGGCGCCCCGAGCACCGGCATGAGGAGGTGCCCGTCCTGGGCGTCCCAGTCGACGTCGAACCACGTGGCGTATGCCGACTGCCGGCCCTCGCGGAGCACCGACCACAGCGGGCGGTTGAGCGAGAGCGGCGTCGGTGTCGTCATGTGGTTGGGCACGACGTCGACGACCACGCCGAGCCCGGCCTCGTGGGCGGCCTCGACGAGGCGGGCGAAGCCGGCGTCGCCGCCGAGCCCTGCCGCCACCGACGTGTGGTCGGTGACGTCGTAGCCATGCTTGGATCCGACGGTGGCCTGCAGGATCGGCGACAGGTAGAGGTGCGTGATCCCCAGTGCCGCAAGGTGTTTCACCTGCGCGAGCGCGTCGTCGAGGGTGAAGTCCGGCTCGAGCTGGAGCCGGTGGGTCGAGACCGGTGCGCTGGCATACCTCACGCGGTGGCCTCCTCCGTGACGCCCGGGATGATGGGCGAGACGATCTCGCGTGGGCACCTCAGCACGACGATGCTGCGGGGCTGCACCTGGATCTGCCACGTGGCGTCGAGGTGGTTGGCCTCGACCTCGTGCAGTGCCGTGTCGATGACCGGGATCCACTCGGCGCCGTACTCCTCGTCGGGCAGCGTGAACGTCAGCGGCTGGTCGTGGGCGTTGAACATCACGAGGAACGAGTCGTCGAGGATCTGCTGGCCGCGCGGGTCCGGCTCGGGGATCGCCGAGCCGTTGAGGAAGATCATGAGCGACTTGGCCAGGCCGTTGCTCCAGGCCTCCTCGTCCATGTGCTGTGCCTCGGGCGTGAACCAGGCGATGTCGCCGAGCTCGCTCTCGCCGCCGTGGTCGGCGTTGCCGGCGAAGAAGCGGCGACGACGGAACACCGGGTGCTCGCGCCGCAGCTTGACGAGCGACTGGGTGAAGACGAGAAGCTTCTGGTCGTCCTCGTCGAGGACCCACTGGATCCACGAGATGTCGTTGTCCTGGCAGTAGCCGTTGTTGTTGCCGCCCTGCGTGCGACCGAGCTCGTCGCCGTGCAGCATCATCGGCACGCCCTGCGAGAAGAGCAGCGTCGTGAGGAAGTTGCGCTGCTGGCGCAGCCGCAGGTCGCGGATGACCGGGTCGTTCGTCGGCCCCTCGACACCGCAGTTCCACGAGCGGTTGTGGCTCTCGCCGTCGTTGTTGCCCTCGCCGTTGGCCTCGTTGTGCTTGTCGTTGTAGGACACGAGGTCGCGCAGGGTGAAGCCGTCGTGCGCCGTCACGAAGTTGATCGAGGCGATCGGCTTGCGGCCCGAGTGCTCGTAGAGGTCGCTGGATCCGGTGAAACGAGAAGCAAACTCGCCGAGGGCACCACCCTCACCGCGCCAGAAGTCGCGCACCGTGTCGCGGAACTTGCCGTTCCACTCGGTCCAGAGCGGCGGGAAGTTGCCCACCTGGTAGCCGCCCTCGCCGACGTCCCACGGCTCGGCGATGAGCTTGACCTGGCTGACGACCGGGTCCTGCTGGATGAGGTCGAAGAAGGCCGACAGCTTGTCGACCTCGTGGAACTGGCGGGCCAGCGTCGCGGCGAGGTCGAAGCGGAAGCCGTCGACGTGCATCTCGGTGACCCAGTAGCGCAGGGAGTCCATGATCAGCTGCAGCACGTGCGGACTGCGCATGAGGAGGCTGTTGCCCGTGCCCGTGGTGTCGTAGTAGTGGCTGAGGTCGTCGCTGACGAGGCGGTAGTAGCTGTTGTTGTCGAGCCCGCGGAAGGCCAGCGTCGGGCCCATGTGGTTGCCCTCGGCCGTGTGGTTGTAGACGACGTCGAGGATGACCTCGATGTTCGCCGCGTGCAGCGCCTTGACCATGGCCTTGAACTCGAGCACCTGCTGCCCGCGCTGGCCACCGGCGGCGTACTCGTTGTGCGGGGCGAGGAAGCCGATGGTGTTGTAGCCCCAGTAGTTGGACAGGCCGCGGTCGACGAGCGGCGCGTCCTGGACGAACTGGTGCACGGGCATGAGCTCGATGGCGGTGATGCCGAGGTCGCTCAGGTGCTTGATCATCGCCGGGTGCGAGATGCCGGCATAGGTGCCGCGGATCTCCTCCGGGATCTCCGGGTGGAGCATCGTCAGGCCCTTGACGTGGGCCTCGTAGATGATGGTCTCGTGGTACTCGTGGCGCGGCGGGCGGTCGTCGCCCCAGTCGAAGAACGGGTTGATGACGATGGAGTGCATCGTGTGGCGCACGTTGTCGTAGGTGTTGATCTTCGTCGTCGTCGCTGCCTTGGCGTCGCCGAAGGTGTACGAGTAGAGCGACTGGTCGTTCTCGGCCTGGCCCTCGATCGCCTTGGCGTACGGGTCGAGGAGGAACTTGCTCGGGTTGCAACGGTGTCCGTTCGCGGGGTCGTAGGGTCCGTGCACGCGGAAGCCGTAGCGCTGCCCGGGCTGCACGTAGGGCACGTAGCCGTGCCACACGAAGCCGTCCGTCTCAGGCAGGTCGAAACGCGTCTCGTTCAGGTCGTCGTCGAGCAGGCAGAGCTCGATGCGTTCGGCGACCTCGGAGAAGACGGCGAAGTTGACCCCCGAGCCGTCGTACGTCGCTCCGAGTGGGTAGGGCTTGCCCGGCCAGATCTCCATGGACCTTCTTCCGTCGTTCGGTCGCGGCAACGCCGCGGCGCCACGGCGTGGCGACCTGCGGACGACGGTGGCCGCACAGCGCATTCTCCCCTGCCCGGGCCCGTCGAGCGCAAGCGGCCGTATGCCGGTCGGCGCGCCGTGCCGCGACGCGCCGTCCGGGCGGGGTGGAGAAAGGCGCTGCTCAGCCGGAGCGTCCCTGCTTCCAGTACCCCATGAAGGCGACCTGCGGACGGGGCATGCCTCGCTCGCCCACGAGGAGGCGCCGACAGGCCTTGACCGTGTCGGAGTCGCCGGCGACCCAGGCATACGTGTCGCGATCGCCTGGTCGTGGCCGCGCCCGCCGGGATGCCGTGACGTCGTCACCCGAGGAGCTGTGGGCCGGGGTCTCCCACACGGCGTCGTCGAGGTCGGTCGATGGGCCGAGGGACGAGGCGTCGGCGACGGCACGCTCCGGGTGCAGGTCCAGGCGCTCGCGCAGCACGGCGAGGGTCTGCTCGCCCCTGGGGCGGGCCCCGCGAGCGATCCAGTGACGCTCGATCCCGGCCGGGAAGCGGACGTCGAGGAAGTCCGTGGCGTCCGGCACCTCCACGACGGCCACGCCCCGGGTGCAAGCCGGCAGGGACTCGACGATGGACGCGAGCGCAGGCAGGGCCGTCTCGTCGGCGACGAGGAGCAGTCGCCCCGCGGCGCCCGGGTCGAACTCGATCCCTCCGAAGGCGTGTTCGTGACCGCGGCGCGGGGCAAGCAGGCCGACCTCGTCGCCGACGGCGGCTCGCGCCGCCCACGTGCCGGCGGGACCGGCAGCCGCGCCGCCTGCGCCGAGCGGGTTGGCCGCGCCGAGCGGGCCGTGACCGTGCAGCACGAAGTCGACGACGAGCTGGCGGTCGTCGCCCTCCCCCTCGACGCCGCGGGCCGTGTAGGTGCGCAGGTGACCACGGTCGGCCTCCGGCAGCGCGAGCCACGCGGCATACCACCCGTCGGGGTCGAGGAGCGCGCTCGGCGCCGGCCTCCCCGGCGACGGGATGAGCAGCTTCACGCGTTGGTCGAGCGTGGGCCCCTCGGGGCCGAGGTGCTCGAAACCGTTGCCGCCCAGACGGATCCGGACGAAGGACGGACTGAGTCGCTCGACCCGTCGGACGACGGCGGTCAGGAGCAGGACGGGGCTGACGGCGGTGGTGGTCACGAGGTGGCTCCGCTCTGGTGGTGGGTGGAGGTGGGCACGACGAGCGGCGAGCCGGTGACGGGGTCGGCGATGACACGGCTGCGGAGGCCGAAGACCTGCGCCACGAACTCCTCGTCGACGAGGTCGGCCGGCGCGCCGCTGCCGACGAGACGGCCGTCGCGCAGGGCAACGACGTGGTCGGCGTAGCGGGCCGCCAGATTGAGGTCGTGCAGCACCATGACGACGGTCGTCCCCCGGCTGCGGTTGAGGTCGCGCAACAGGTCCAGGACGTCGACCTGGTGCGCGAGGTCGAGGTAGGTCGTGGGCTCGTCGAGGAGCACGACGTCGGTCTCCTGGGCGAGGGTCAGGGCGATCCACACGCGCTGTCGCTGGCCGCCGGACAGCTCGTCGACGGGTCGCTCGGCGAGCTCGATGGTCCCGGTCGCCCGCATGGCCCTGGTGACAGCCTCGTCGTCGGCCCGCGACCACCGGCGGACCAGTTTGCGGTGCGGGTGCCGGCCGCGGCCGACGAGGTCGACGACGGTGATGCCCTCGGGCACGGGCGGGCTCTGCGGGAGGAGCGCGACGTGGCGGGCGAACCCCTTGGGCCGCAGCCACCAGACGTCGTCGTGGGCGCCGTCGGAGGCGAGGTGGACGCTGCCCTCGGTGGGGCGCAACAGACGTGCGAGCCCGCGCAGGAGGGTCGACTTGCCGCAGCCGTTGGGCCCGACGACGACGGTGATCCTGCCCGCCGGCACGTCGAGGTCGAGGTGCTCGACGACCCGCCGACCGTCGTAGGAGAGGGTGAGGTCGCGGGCACGCAGGGCCGTGCCGTCCACCGGGGTGGGGGCGAAGGTCGTGGAGGTCATGTCAGGCCTTTCCGGCTCGGCCCGCGGTGACGACGACCGCGAGCATGAGGGGTGCGCCGAGGGCGCCCGTGACGACGCCGACGGGGAGGTTGACGTCGGGGATGAGGTAGTCACCGGCGAAGTCCGACAGCACGACGACGACGGCCCCGATGAGCGCCGCCGCCCACAGCGAGGGGCGCCCACCGCAGAGGCGTCGCGCGATCGGCCCTGCCAGGAAGGCGACGAACGCGATGGGACCGGTCGCGCTCGTCGCGACGGCGGCGAGGGCCACGGCGACGACGAGCCCGAGACGAGCCCGACCTGCGGGCGCCCCGAGGGTCGCCGACAGGTCGTCCCCGAGCTCGGCAAGCCGCATCCACCGCGCGCACACCGCGAGCAGGGGCGCGAGCACGAGCACCGCGACCGAGAGCATCCCGATGACGGGCCACGTGGCGCGTGCGAGGCTCCCGGTGAGCCAGACGAGGGCAGCCTGCGCGTCCTGGATCGAGGTGCGCGTCATGACGAACTGGATGACGCTCGACAGGAGGGCGGCGACGCCGATGCCGACGAGCACCATGCGCTGGCCGGCGAGCGTGGTCCCCCGACCGACGGCATGCATGAGCAGGCCGACGGCCACCGCACCGACGAGGGCTGCGGCCGGCAGCCAGAGGCCCTGCGCGTCGAGGAAGGTCAGGGCGATGACTGATGCGGCGGACGCGCCGACGCTGATGCCGATGATGTCGGGGCTCGCGAGCGGGTTGCGCAAGGTGGTCTGGAACATCGCACCCGCCGCCCCGAACGCCAGACCCGCGAGGAGCCCCAGCAGGGCACGCGGCAGCTTGGCCTCCATGACGATGAAGGAGGCGCCCGGAGCGTCGGGGAGCGCCTCGCCCCGGAGGATGGGCAGCAGGTCGGTGAGCGCGACGACGTAGTCGCCGAGGAGCACGCGGACGAGGACGGCGGCGACGGCAGCCACCGCGAGGGTCGCGATGACGAGGCGCACCCGACGCGCGGGACGCCTGCGGGCTCGCACGACGCGGGCGAGGTCGGCGGGTTCTTCCGCGGCAACGGCACGCGGGTCGGCGCAGGCCCCGGTCGGGGTGAGCACGTCGGCGGTCACAGGCTCGCCATCCGTCCGCGGCGCACGAGCACGACGAAGAAGGGCACGCCGATGACAGCGGTCATGATGCCGGCCTGCACCTCGCTCGGCCGGGCCACGAGCCGTCCGACGATGTCTGCGGCGAGCAGCAGGATCGGCCCGGCGGCGAGACACACCGGGATGACCCGCCGGTGGTCGGGGCCGACGACGGAGCGGGCGACGTGCGGCACGACGAGGCCGAGGAAGCCGATCGGCCCTGCGAGCGCGGTCGAGGCGCCGCAGAGGACGGCGACGCCGACGGCGACGGTGGCCCGGGCGAGGATGACGTTCTCGCCGAGACCGCGGCCCAGGTCGTCGCCCAGCGCGAGGGCGTTGAGCCGGCGCACGGCGAGGAGGACGACGACGAGCCCCACGGCGAAGAACGGCAGCACGGTGACGACGAGGTCGAGCCCCCGGCCCCCGATGGTGCCGACCTGCCAGAAGCGGAAGGAGTCGAAGGACTGCTTGCTCGAGACGAGGAGCCCGGACGACCAGCTCGCGAGACCAGCCGCGACGGCGGCCCCGGCGAGCGTGAGGCGCAGGGGCGATCCACCACCGGCGAGCCCGGCGAGCGCGTGGACGAGGACGGCCGCGAGGCCGGCACCGGCCATCGCCCACCAGACGTAGCCGCTGAGCGAGCCGACGCCGAAGACCGAGATCGCCACGACGACGGCCAGTCCGGCGCCGGCGTTGACGCCGAGCAGTCCCGGGTCGGCGAGAGGGTTGCGGGTCAGCCCCTGCATCGCCGCGCCCGCGACGGCGAGGGCCGCACCGACGAGGACGCCCACGACCGTCCGGGCGACGCGGGCCTCGACGATGCCGCTGTCGGCCACGCCGTCGCCGTGGCCCGTGAGCACCTGCACGACGTCGCCGAGAGGAATCGCTGTGGATCCCAGCACGATCGACGCGACGACGGCCATGACGAGCACGACGAGCAGGGCGAGCAGGAGGGCTGCGAGCCCGGGGAGGGTCGCCTCGCCGGGGGCCACCCGCTCCTCCCGTGCTGCGGTCTGGGTGGCGCTCATCGGGCGGCGTCGGCCTTGTCGGCCGCGGCCGCCACGAGGGGCACGAAGAGACGGGTCATGTAGGGGATGGACAGCGGCGTCGGCGAGCTCATCGTCAGACCGACCTTCTGGTCCTTCGTCGCGACGAGCGCACCCGCCTTGATCGCGGGCACCTGGCCGACGAGCGGGTCCTTCGTCATGACCCCGACCTCGGAGTCCTCGGTGATGTACGTGAGGAAGACGTCGGCCTCGAGCGTCGAGGCACGCTCGGCGCTGACGGTCAGGTAGAACTCCTTGGAGCCCTTGGCCTGTTCCTCGACGACCGGCGCGTTCTTCATGCCGAGCTCGGTCAGCATCTGCGGCCGGAGGTCGCTCGGGGTGTAGAAGCCGATCTGCGACAGGTCGGTCGGGGCGACGTAGCCGTAGATGAAGGTCTTGCCGGCGAGCTGCGGGTACCTCGCCTTGGCCGCCTCGAGCGCCCCGACGGTCTTCGCCTCGACGGCAGCCGCCTGCTTCGAGCGCCCGAGCGCCTTCCCGATCGTCTCGAGCGAGTCCTGCCACGGCGTGCCGTAGGCGACCTCCGGGTAGGCGACGACGGGTGCGAGCTTGCTCAGCTTGTCGTACTCGTCCTTCGTGATGCCGGAGTTCGTCGCGAGGATGAGGTCGGGCTGCAGCCGGGCGATCTCCTCGACGGGGTTGCCGTCGGCGTCGTCGAAGCGTGTCGGCGCGGTGCCGCCGAAGGTGGCCAGCTGCGCGTCGAACCAGTCCGTCGAGAGGTTCGCGTTGCCGCCCCACGTCACCTTGGGGGCACCGACGGGGGCCACCCCGAGCGCCGCCACGTGGTCGGCGTCCGACCAGCCGAGGGTGACGACCCGCTGCGGCTCCTTCGTGATGGTGGCCGTCCCGAAGGCGTCCTTCAGGGTGACGGGGTATGCCGTCGGGTCGGCTCCCGTGGCGCCGGACCCTGCCGCTGCTGCGCCCGCGGGGGTCGGGGCGGAGCCCCCGGTGGGTCCGGTGGTGCAGCCGGCGAGGACGAGGGCCGCGGCGACGGCGGCGAGGAGGGCGGTGCGAAGTCGCGACACGGTGGGATCTCTCTGTCGAGTCGACGAAACATTAGGTGAGGCTTACCTTAGTAAGCCTCACCTAACTGATGTCAAACCCGACCCGGCATGCGTCCGGCCCCGTGCGCTCGCACGGGGCCGGACGGCATACGTCGTCGTCGAATCGCCTTGCGGCGGAACGAATCTCCTAGAGGGCGCCACCCAGGGTGACGCCACCGTCGATCGTCAGCGTCTGACCGGTGACCCACGACGCGTCGCCGCTCAGCAGGAAACTGACGGCGCCCGCGACGTCCTCGGGCAGGCCGAGGCGCTTCATCGGATAGGCGCGGACGACCTTCTCCTCGCGCCCCTCGTAGAGCGCCTCGGCGAACTTCGTCTTGACGACCGCGGGGGCCACGGCATTGACCCGCACGTCGGGACCGAGCTCGTAGCCGAGCTCGGTCGTCAGGTGGATGAGCGCCGCCTTGGACACGCCGTACCAGCCGATGACGCCGCTCGCGCCCTGGCCGGCGACGGAGGCGAGGTTGACGACCGACCCCGGATGGGCCTCGTCGCCGAGCCCGGCCGCGACGGCCTTCTTGATCCACGAGAAGGCGGCGACGACGTTGACGTCGAGCACCTTGCGCGCGATGTCGAGCCCGGTGTCGAGCATCGGCCCGTAGACAGGGTTGATGCCGGTGTTGTTGACGAGCAGGTGCAGCCCGCCGAACGTCTCGCGCGCCGCGCTGATGACCTCGTCCTGGTGGTCCTCGTCGGCTGCGTTGCCGGCGATGCCGAGGGCGTGCTCCGGACCGCCGAGCGTGGCGACCGCCTCGGCGAGCGCGTCCGGCTTGCGCGCCGTGATGACGACCTTGGCCCCCTCGGCGACGAGGCGCTCGGCGATGCCGAGACCGATCCCGCGGCTGGCACCGGTGATGATCGCGACGGCACCTTCGTGGCGCCCGCCGCGTGCGTCGGCCGCCATCAGAAGCCGAGGTCCCGGCCGATGAGCTCCTTCATGATCTCGTTGGAGCCGGCCCAGATCTTCGTGACGCGGGCGTCGCGCCAGGCGCGGGCCACGCGGTACTCGTTCATGAAGCCGTAGCCGCCGTGCAGCTGGACGCAGTGGTCGAGCACGTCGTTCTGCACCTCCGAGCTCCACCACTTCGCCTTGGCGGCGTCGACGGCCGAGAGCTTGCCCTCGGCGTGGGCCGCGATGCAGTCGTCGACGTAGGCCTCGGCGACCTCGATCTTCGTCACGAGCTCGGCCATGAGGAACTTGTTGTGCTGGAAGGCGCCGATCGGCTGGCCGAACGCCTTGCGGTCCTTGGCGTACTGGATCGTCTCCTCGAGGATCGCCTTGGCGTGCGCGACGTTGGAGACGGCGGCGCCGACGCGCTCCTGCGGGAGGCGCTGCATCATCGAGATGAAGCCCATGCCCTCTGGGCCGAGGCGGTTCTCGTCGGGAACGCGGACGTTCTCGAAGAAGAGCTCGGCCGTGTCGGACTCGTCCATGCCGACCTTGTCGAGCTTGCGGCCGTTCTCGAAGCCCTCCATGCCGCGCTCGACCATGAGCAGCGTGATGCCCTTGGCACCCTTGGACGGGTCGGTGCGCGCCGCCACGATGACGAGGTCGGCCTGGTAGCCGTTGGTGATGAAGGTCTTGGAGCCGTTGAGGATCCACGAGTCACCGTCCCGCACGGCGGTCGTCTTGAGCGCGGCGAGGTCGGAGCCACCGGAGGGCTCGGTCATGGCGATGGCGCAGATGAGCTCACCGCTCGCCATGCCGGGCAGCCAGCGCTGCTTCTGCTCCTCGGTGCCGAGGTCGACGATGTAGGGCGGGCACACGTCGGAGTGGATGCCGAAGCACGAGCTCGTCGCGGCGTTGAAGCGCGACATCTCCTCGGCGACGACGGCGTTGAAGCGGTAGTCGTCGACGCCGGCGCCGCCGAACTCCTCGGGGATGTCGAGGCCGAAGAAGCCCTGCTTGCCGGCCTCGAGCCAGATGTCGCGCGGGATCGACTTGCCCTCGATCATCTCCTCGGCGCGCGGCGCGAGCGTGCGGGCGACGAACTCGCGCGCGGAGGCGCGCATCGCCTCGTGGTCCTCGTCGTAGATGTTGCGGGGCATAACGTCCTCCATCGGGCGTGCTCACGGGTGCGATGCGCTGGTACCCGTCGGTAACTAAGCGCTTGCTTAGTTTCCCTCCCCTGCGGCATGCTGTCAACGTGCCGCAGCCCACCACGACCCCGCCGTCCGTCGGCGCCCGGACGTCCGACCCCGACGCCTCGACCGTCGAGCGGCTCCTCCAGGCCGCGGCCCACGCATTCGCCGACAAGGGCTTCCACGCCACGACCACCCGTGACATCGCCTCCGGGGCCGGGCTCTCGCCCGCCGGGGTCTACGTCCACTTCGGCTCCAAGGAGGAGCTGCTCTTCGCCCTGAGCCGCAGCGGCCACGAGTCCGCGCTGCGCCTCCTGCGCTCGGCCATCGCCGAGGGCTCGACGCCCGCCGAGGAGCTCGTCACCGTCATGGCGCGCTTCACCGAGTGGCACGTCGAGCAGTACCAGGTGGCCCGCGTCGTGCAGTACGAGCACCACCACCTGACCCCCGAGCACCACGCCGAGGTCCTCAAGCTGCGCAAGGAGATGGACTCCCTCGTGCGTGACGTCCTCGACCGTGGGGTGGCCGACGGCACGTTCTCCGTCGACGACAGCGCCGACACCGCGCTGGCCCTGCTCTCGATCGTCGTCGACGTGGCCCGCTGGTACTCCCCGACGATCCGACGCAGTCCCGCCGAGATCGGCGCGACGAACGCCGCACTCGCGCTGCGGCTCGTGGGCGCCGGGCACTGAGCGTGCCCCCATCGTGACCTCGGCCGTCACCGGCCACTCGGTGCTCCAGGTGCCGGTGCCGGCCCTCGAGCCGTTCGTCCTCGCCCGCACGCGGCACTACGACGCCGACTACGTCTCGGCAGACCCGGACTTCGTCCACGCGCACGTCACGGCGCTCGCGCCGTTCCTCGACCTCGAGTCCCTGACGCAGACAGCGCTCGACGTCGTCGCCGAGATCGCCGCAGCGACAGAGCCTTTCGCGTTCACGCTTGAGGCCGTCGACACCTTCCCCAACGGGATCGTCCACCTGCTGTCCGAGCCGTCGGCGCCCTTCGCCGCCCTCACCTCGCGGCTGTGGGACGCCTTCCCCCAGTGCCCGCCGTATGCCGGTCGCTTCGGTGACGTCGTGCCGCACCTGACGCTCGACGCCCTCTCCGACGTGGTCACCGAGGAGTCGACCCGCAGGCTGGCCGCTCCCCGTCTCCCGGCCCGCTGCCGGGCCGAGCGACTCGACCTCGCGTGGTACGAGCCGGGCGCCTGCAGGGTGCTCCGGTCCTGGCGCCTCACCGGCGCCTGAGACGTCAGCTCGTCGTCGAGCCCATCGCCGACGTCGGCGTCACGGGGGCGGCGGCGCCCTCCTCGGGCGCGGCGGCGCCCTCCTCGGGCGCGGCGCCGTCCTCACGCGGCGGCGCTCCCGCAGGGCCGAGGTCGATGGTCAGCCGGGGCAGGAAGAACTGGACCAACGGGCCGATCGTCACGGCATACAGCACGGTGCCGAGGCCCACGGGTCCACCGAGCAGCCAGCCGACCGCGAGCACGACGACCTCGATGGTGGTGCGGACGAGCCGGATCGACAGCCCGGTGCGCCGCGCGAAACCCGTCATGAGCCCGTCGCGGGGGCCGGGACCGAGCTGGCTGCCGATGTAGAGGCCCCCGGCGACGCCGTTGAGCACGATGCCGGAGGCGAGGAGCGCCACCCGGGCCCACATCGCCTCGGGCGGCGCGATGAGCGCGAGGCCCGCGTCGGCGGCGAGGCCGATGACGACGACGTTGGCCACGGTGCCGAGACCGGGCCACTGTCGCAGCGGCACCCAGAGCAGCAGGACGAGCGCACCGACGATGATCGTCACCTGCCCGAAGGTCAGCGGCACGTGCGTGGCGATCCCGGCATGGAAGACGTCCCACGGGTCGAGGCCGAGCGTCGAGCGGATCATCATCGCCATGGAGACGCCGTAGAGCACGAGTCCCACGAGGAGCTGGACGACGCGGCGCGGGAGGCGGCCGGCGCGCAGCTGCTGGCGCGGCGTGAGGTTCGCGAGGGGGACGTGACGTCTCATACCGTCCATGATGCCGGCCAGTGGACTGCCTTTTAAGGGCCAGTCGTGGGACAGTGGACCGGTGCGCACCATCTCGGCCCGGTCACTGGCCCTGCTTCTCGGGTCCGGTCCTCTCCCCCGGCCGGCCTATCGCGGCCTCGCCGACGGCATCCGCCGGCTCGTCTCCGACGGACGGCTCCTCGTCGGGACGCGGCTGCCGAGCGAGCGCACGCTGACGACCGAGCTGGGCCTGAGCCGCACGACCGTCGGTGCGGCCCTCGACGCCCTGCGCGACGAGGGGTTCGTCGCGACGCGGCGCGGCTCGGGAAGCGTCGTCTGCCTTCCGGCCGGGCCCTCGGGTCTCGCGCTGTCGCAGGCCGGCCTCATCCCCACCGACGTGCCGCCGGACGTCATCGACCTCACGTATGCCGCCCTCCCGGCCGCCGCCGGTGTCACCGCGGCCTACGAGCGGGCCCTTCTCGAACTGCCGCGCTTCCTCGCGACCGCAGGCTACGACCCACGCGGGCTGCCGGAGACACGCGCCGCGGTGGCCGCCTGGTTCGAGGGCCGGGGGCTGTCCACCTCCCCCGACCAGGTCGTCATCACCTCCGGTGCGCACGGCGGACTGTCGGCCGTGCTCCGCTCCCAGCTGGACACCGGTGACCGGGTCCTCGTCGAGAGCCCCACCTACCCGAACGCCATCGTGGGGGTGCGGCGTTCGGCATACCGCGCAGTGCCCGCGCAGCTGACGGCGACGGGGTGGGACGTCGAGGCGATCGAGGTCGGGCTGCGTCAGAGCGGTGCTCGGGCGGCATACCTCATCCCCGACCACCAGAACCCGACCGGACTCGTCATGGATGCGCCCACGCGACAGGCGCTGGCCGGCGTGCTGGCCCGGGCGAACACCGTCCCGGTCATCGACGAGACGTTCGTCGAGCTCGGCCTCGACGACCCGGACGGCGCGGCACGAGCGGCGCCCTTCGCGGCCTCCTCCCCCGCCGCCCACACCCTCGGCAGCGCCGGCAAGACGTGGTGGGGCGGCCTGCGCGTCGGCTGGGTGCGAGCACCCCGCGGTGGTGCCGAGGCCGTCATCGAGGCCCGCCACAGCCTCGACCTCGGCACGGCGATCCTCGAGCAGCTCGTCGTCACCGACCTGCTGCGGCAGGGTGAGTCCCTGCTGACCGAGCGCCGGCGCGAGGCGCGATCCCGGCGCGACGCCCTCGTCACGGCCCTGCGCCAGCACGTCCCCGACTGGCGCCTCACGGTGCCCTCGGGCGGCCTCAACCTCTGGTGCGAGCTGCCGGAGGCCAGGGGCGACGAGCTCGCTCGGGTCGCCGAGTCCGCCGGCGTCCGGCTGGCCCGCGGTGGACAGTTCGGGGTCGAGGGCGGTTTCACCCGCTGGGTCCGGGTGCCCTTCTGCGTCGCACCCGACGAGGCCGACGAGGTCGGCCGACGGCTCGCCACCGCCTGGCAGCTCGCGCTCGGCGAACGCCCCACGACTCGCGAGGTCACGCCCCTCATCGCCTGACCGTGCCAGCGCCTCGGGGCTGCGAGACTGGCCCGGTGAGCAACGACGGAACCGGGCGCATCACCTCCTGCCGGTGGGAGCACGGCAAGGTCGTCGACGAGGGCTTCCCGCTCGAGGACGTGTCCGAGCTGCTGGGTCGCGAGGACTCGCTCATCTGGGTCGACCTGTGCGAGCCGGACCACGCCGGCCTGCGCGCCCTGTCCGCGGAGCTCGGGCTCGACCCCCACGCCGTCGAGGACGCCATCTCCGCCGGCGAGCGACCGAAGGCGACCCGGCACGCCAAACACACCTTCCTCACCGTCTATGCCACCCGGCTCGAGCCCGGCGGCACCTCGACGGGCGCCAACGGTCCTGAGCCCCTGGGGCCGGAGTCCCGCCTGCGCACGGCACGGATCTCGGCGTTCGTGTTCCCGGGCGGCATCATCACCGTCCGCGGCAGCGACGAGGTCGACATGCAGCAGGTGCTCGACCGGTGGAACGACGACCCCGAGCTGCTCGCGCTCGGCGTCGGAGCACTCGTGCACGGGCTGCTCGACACCGTCGTCGACGGGCACTTCGAGGCGATCCAGCAGCTCGACGACGCGATCGAGGACCTCGAGGACCTCCTCTTCGACGAGAGCGGCCGCACGCACGCCGTCCAGGTGCGCACCTACCGGCTGCGCAAGGAGCTCGTCGAGCTGCGACGTGTCGTGCTGCCGATGCGCGACGTCGTCAACGCGGTGCTGCGTCACCGGGGCGAGCTCGACCAGCGGCACACCGAGCTCGACGGCTTCTACGACGACCTCTACGACCACGTCCTCCGGGCTGCCGAGTGGACCGAGTCGCTGCGCGACATGGTGACGACGATCTTCGAGACCAACCTGTCGCTGCAGGACGCCCGGCTCAACACGGTGATGAAGAAGCTCACCGGCTGGGCCGCGATCATCGCCGTCCCGACCGCCGTGACGGGATGGTTCGGCCAGAACGTGCCCTACCCCGGTTTCGGTCGACCCTGGGGCGTCCTCTTCAGCGCGGCCGTCATCGCCGGCGTGGCCGTCACGCTCTACGGCGTCTTCCGGCGCAAGGGCTGGATCTGACGCGAGAGGGCCGGGATGCGTGCATCCCGGCCCTCTCGTCGACGGCGTCGCCCTCGCTCGCGGTCAGTCGCGCGTCAGCTTGCGGTAGGTGACGCGGTGCGGACGGGCGGCCTCCGGACCGAGGCGCTCGACCTTGTTGGCCTCGTAGGACTCGAAGTTGCCCTCGAACCAGTACCAGCTGGCGGGGTTCTCCTCGGTGCCCTCGTAGGCGAGGATGTGCGTCGCGACGCGGTCGAGGAACCACCGGTCGTGGGTGATGACGACGGCGCAGCCGGAGAACTCGAGCAGCGCGTTCTCGAGGGAGCCGAGGGTCTCGACGTCGAGGTCGTTGGTCGGCTCGTCGAGGAGCAGCAGGTTGCCGCCCTGCTTGAGCGTGAGCGCGAGGTTGAGACGGTTGCGCTCACCACCGGAGAGCACGCCCGAGAGCTTCTGCTGGTCGGGGCCCTTGAAGCCGAACTGCGACACGTAGGCCCGTGAGGGGATCTCGACGTTGCCGACCTTCATGTGGTCGAGGCCGTCGGACACGATCTCCCAGAGGTTCTTCTTCGGGTCGAGACCCTCGCGGCCCTGGTCGACGTAGGAGATCTTGACGGTCTCGCCGATCCTGACCTCGCCACCGTCCGGCTCCTCGAAGCCGACGATCGTCTTGAAGAGGGTCGACTTGCCGACGCCGTTGGGGCCGATGACGCCGACGATGCCGTTGCGCGGGAGGGAGAAGGAGAGGTTGTCGATGAGGACGCGCTCGCCGAAGCCCTTCTTGAGGTTCTTCACCTCGATGACCGTCGAGCCGAGGCGCGGGCCCGGCGGGATCTGGAGCTCCTCGAAGTCGAGCTTGCGGGTGCGCTCGGCCTCGGCCGCCATCTCCTCGTAACGGGCCAGACGTGCCTTGCTCTTGACCTGACGACCCTTGGCGTTGCTGCGGACCCACTCGAGCTCGGTCTTGAGCCGCTTGGCCAGCTTGGCGTCCTTCTTGCCCTGGATCGTCAGTCGCTCGGACTTCTTCTCGAGGTAGGTCGAGTAGTTGCCCTCGTAGGGGTAGAGGCGACCGCGGTCGACCTCGGCGATCCACTGGGCGACGTTGTCGAGGAAGTAGCGGTCGTGGGTGACCGCGATGACGGCGCCGGGGTAGCCCTCGAGGTGCTGCTCGAGCCAGAGGACCGACTCGGCGTCGAGGTGGTTGGTGGGCTCGTCGAGCAGCAGCAGGTCGGGCTTCTGCAGGAGCAGCTTGCAGAGGGCCACGCGGCGGCGCTCACCTCCAGAGAGGTTGGTGACGGGCGAGTCCGGCGGCGGGCAGCGCAGGGCGTCCATCGCCTGCTCGAGCTGGCTGTCGAGGTCCCACGCGTCGGCGTGGTCGATGTCCTCCTGCAGCTTGCCCATCTCGGTGAGCAGCGCGTCGTAGTCGGCGTCGGGGTCGGCCATCTCGGCCGAGATCTCGTTGTAGCGGTCGAGCTTCGCCTTGATCTCGCCGGCGCCCTCCTCGACGTTGCCGAGGACCGTCTTGTCCTCGTTGAGGGGCGGCTCCTGCAGGAGGATGCCGACGGTCGCCCCGGGGGCCAGACGCGCCTCGCCGTTGCTCGGCTGGTCGAGTCCGGCCATGATCTTGAGGATCGTCGACTTGCCGGCGCCGTTGGGGCCGACCATGCCGATCTTCGCGCCGGGGTAGAAGGACATCGAGACGTCATCGAGGATGACCTTCTCGTTGTGTGCCTTGCGCGCACGGGTCATGGTGTAGATGTACTCGGCCATGCGCAGAAGGCTATCTGTCAGCGAGCGCGGCACCGAATCGGTGTCCGCGCTCGCGGACCCTCGTCGGCGTCAGGCCGTGAGCCGCTCGACGACCTCGTAGTCGTCGGTCTCGGGATCACCGGTGGCGAGCACCCCGCCGGCGTCGTCGCGCGCCCCGTCGGCCGGGTCCGCGCCGGGGTCGTAGTCGTCGTCGACGACCCCGTCCGCGTCGACGTGGGCGGGGCGCTGGTCGGCGACGGCCGACTCGCCCTCGGTCAGGGCGCGCACGGACGCCTGGACGTCGGGGTCGGCCGTGCGGTCCTGGCCGAGCGCGGCCGCGCGGCTGACGCGCTCGAAGCTCGCGCGTCCCCACGACAGGTCGTGACCGACGTGGTCGGCGTCGATCTCGGGCGAGGTGCGCGGCTGGCCGTCGTTGCCGACGTACTGCTTGATCGACAGGTTGCCCTCGACGATGACCGGCTGGCCCTTGCGCAGCGCCGAGGCCGCATTGGCCGCGAGCGCGTTGAACGCGATGACGCTGTAGAAGCTCGTGTCCCCGTCGACGAAGCGACCATCGGCAGTGCGGCGGTAGGGCGTCGTGGCGACGCGGAAGGTCGTGAAGATGCTGCCGTTGCGGCCGTGTCGCTCGACGGGCTCGGTCACGACGTTGCCGTGCACGGTGATGCGGGTCTCGTTCATCGCTGCTCCTCGGAGGGTTCCAGGGGCGGCCTCGCGCCGCCTGCACCCACCCTCGGACGCGACGGGCCCGGGCGACAGCGGACGTCAGCCGCCTGTGGACACCAGGACTCCGGGCCGAGGGGATGTGGACAGCGCCCCCTGCGCCCGGGGGCGCGTCAGCCGGCTGCGGCCTCGAGGTGCTCGCGGGTCTCGCGGTGACGCAGGAGGACCTCGTCGACGGGGATGAGGATGTGCTCGTCGGCCACGGCCGCCACGGACTCGGTCAGCCGCTTGCCGACGACGGTCCGCCGGTGCCGAGCCCCGACGCGCGCCCACCACCGGGACAGGATCCCGAGCCCGACACCGATCAGCACGCCGACGACGAGCATGACGAGCGGGAGCGGCAGGATGCCGACGGCGGGGGTCTCGGGGCGCGGGAGCTGCAGCAGCGCGAAGCCCCACAGCACGGCATACCAGATGAGCCCGGCCAGGGCGACGAGACCCAGCACCCACTGGAGGATGTTGACGACGAACCACCAGACCGGCCGGCGCGCGCGAAGGGAGGTGCCGATGACAGCACGGTCGAGCGAGTCGCTCAGCGCGCCGTCGCCGCCGTCGACGGCGTCCTCGACGGCCTGGGCCCAGCGGACCGGCAGCCCCTCGGACGCGTCGCGCACGAAGCTGCGCGTGGCCAGGTCGACGGCAGAGGCGGTCGACACGGTCGGGGCCGGGATCGACGACCGGCCGAGCACGGCACGCACGTCGGCGCCGTCGATCTCGACGGGGATCGGCGGCCGTCCGCCGGTGCGGTCGAGACGGAGACGACGGAGCGGGTCCGAGGCGAAGCCCTTCGTCCATCGGGCGAAGAGCCAGCCGGTGTGCGCGAACGCCTCGCGACGGTAGTCGCGCGCGACGGCGTCGAGGACGATGGGGACACCCGCTGCGCGAGCCAGCGAGGTGTCGAGGGCCTCGCGCGGGACACGGCCCACGTCCGCCTCGGAGTCGGCGACCCCGGGACGCAGCTTCGTCGCGGCACCGACGACATCGGCCTTGAGGCGCTGACGCGAAGCGGCATGTCCGGCAACGGCATTCGCCAGTCGCTGCTTGAGCTCGGGAATCCCCTGGCCGGTCAGGGCGGACGTCGCGAGCACCTTGGCGTCGGCGACTCCGTCGGCCACGAGGAGCTTCGTGAGGTCCTGGGTGAGGACCTTGACACCCTCGGCGGTCAGACGGTCGGCCTGGTTGAGCACGCCGAGGGTGACGGCGTCGTGGTGCGACAGGAGGCTCACGAACTCGTCGTGCAGGCGGGCGTCGGCGTACTTCTGTGGGTCGGTCACCCAGACGAAGACGTCGACGAGCTCGAGCACGCGCTCGGCCTCACGACGGTGCTCGAGCTCGCGGGAGTCGAAGTCCGGCAGGTCGAGGAGCACGAGCCCGTCGAGGGAACCGGCGACCTGGACGGGCCTGTCCCCCGCACCGGCCGACGACTCGACGACGTGACGGGAGGCCACCCCCAGCCACTCGAGCAGCTCGGACGCGTCGGCGTCGCCCCAGAGGCCGGCCGTCGGGCGGGACGTCGTCGGGCGACGGGCACCGATCGTGGCGACGTCGGCGCCGACGAGGGCGTTGAAGAGCGAGGACTTGCCGCTGCCCGTCGCCCCGGCGAGGGCGACCACCGTGTGGTCACCGGCGATGCCGGAACGCTCGACGGCCCGGTCGACGACCCGTCGCGCGACCTCGACGCCCGAGGGGTCGAGCTCGTCGGCACCCGACACGAGCGCCATCGACAGCTCGGTCGTGCGCGTGCCCAGCTCAGCCGCCGAGACCGTCGCCACCCGGGCGCGGCCCATCCTGATCGGGCTCATCGCGCAGCCTTGACCGCTGCAGCGGCCGCGGTCAGGTGCTCGGTCTGGTCGGTGTCGACGTGCAACGTCGTGACAGCTCCTTCGTAGCGGGCGAGCTCGGCGGCATACAGCACGTCGACGCGCGCGGTCAGCTGCTCGCGGGCCTGGCGCGCGAGCTCTCGGACGGCCTGGTCGCCGAAGACGGCCTCGAGCAGCTTCTGGCCGACGACGGCCGTGCCGCCCGCGATGCCGACCTCGGCGCCCGTGATCCCAGCCGTGCTCGCGAAGGTCACGAGCATGAGGACCACGCCGAGACCGTTGACGCCGTAGGCCATGATCCGGGCCGTCGTGCGGCGGTCGCGACCCTCGTCGCGGACCATCTGGAGGATGTCGCCCTGCCAGTCGCGGACGAGGCGCTGGATCCGCTTGTCGAGGTCGGTGCCCGAGCGCGCGAGGGCCGGGTCGGCGGTGAGCAGCTGGTCGCCGCCGGGCAGGGTGCGCCACGAACGCGAGATGGCGCCCGCCGCGAGCTCGGCGCGGTTGACCACGAGGGACTCCACACCGGACTGGAGCGCCTCGCCGAGGTGGTCGGCCCGGGCCGGCTCTCCCTTGAGGAACGACGTGAACCGGTCGCGCACCCTCGAGACGGTCGACTCGACCTGCCGGAAGAACTCTCCGGTGCCGACGAACTCCTGCCAACGGGCGAGCACCTCGCCGCGCAGCAGCGTGCCGTCGAGCATGCCCGCGTGGACCTGCGCCCTGGCCTCGTCGTAGGCCGCTGCGGCCGCGTCGACGAGCGCCCGGCCCGCCGCGGTCTGGTCCTCGGAGGCGGCCACGAGCGACTGGGTGCGGGTGTCGAGCGAGACCAGCGCCCCCTGGAGGGTCTGGCGCACGACGTCGGCGCGAGCCTGCGCATCACCGGCGAGAGCCGCGAGCCAGCCCCGCAGCCGTTCGGTCTGGTCGGCAGGCAGCAGGCCGTCGACCAGCTCGGACTCGACGACCGTGAAGATCGGCGCCTGGTCGAGCCCCTGCTCGCGCAGCATCGACGCGAAGTGCGTGCGGATCTCGTCGACGGCGCCGGCGGGCACGCGGTCGAGGACGACGGCGACGGCGGTGCCGCGTTCGAAGGCCTCGCGCAGCAGCTCCCACGGCACGGCGTCGGCGTAGCGGGCGGCCGTCGTGACGAAGACCCAGAGATCGGCGGCCGCGAGCAGCTGCGTCGCCAGGTCACGGTTGGCCTCGACGACGCTGTCGTTGTCGGGCGCGTCGAGCAGGGCCAGCCCGGCGGCGACCTCGTCCGTCGAGACGAGGCGCACCGCGCCCGGGCCGTCCGACGACGAGTGACGACCGGTGATGCGGGCGAGGGTCGGCAGGATGCGCGGACCCGAGAACCACGCGGCGTCGGAGGGGTGGTGGATGAGCACCGGCGAGCGGGTCGTCGGCCGCAGGACGCCGGGCAGGGTCACCTCGCGCCCGACGACGGAGTTGACGAGCGTCGACTTGCCGGCGCCGGTCGAGCCGCCGACGACGGCGAGGAGCGGGGCGTCGAGCGAGGTCAGGCGCGGGATGACGTAGTCGTCGAGCTGGTCGAGCAGACGGGTGCGCGCCAGGCGCGCAGCCGGGGCCGACGAGAGGTCGAGGGGCAGGGAGGCGTCGGAGACGGCAGACCGAAGTGCCTGAACGCTCGCGAGGAGACGGGCATTGCCCACCCCTGAATCACCTGCCACGCCCGTATCCTTCCGTGTCGCACTGGCACAACCAAACTGAAAGGCGGCGCGCCTCTACGACATACCCCGAGTCGTGACCTGAGAGTGCCACGCGGGCACCGGATCCGCCCGGTGGACACGGGCGTCCGGCCGCTCACTCGTCCGGCCGACCAGCCCGTTCCCGGCGCTCGGCCGCCACGGCACGGGCGACGTTGCCGTGGAGGTGGTCGGCACCGAGCCGTTCCATGACGCCGTCGAGCTCGAGCGTCGACCGCACCGAAGCCTTGAGCCTGGCCAGCCGCAGGACGACCCCGGAGTCCTCGGCCAGGTCGAGCACGTCGGCCAGCTTGGCCGACCCCTGGGAGTCGACGTAGTCGATGCCGCCGCAGTCCAGGACGATCCCCTTGACAGCCGGGTCCTCGTGGATGACCTCACGGACGCGGTCCTCGAGGGCGTCGGACGTGGCGAAGAACAGCCCGCCGTCCATCCGGATCACCACGATGCCGGGGACCGTCTCACCGTCGGGGTGGTCGGCGAGGTCGCGGTAGACGTCCGTGCCCGGCTCGCGTGCGAGCGTCGGGATGTGCGGTCGGGTGGAGACCTTGATGAGCCAGAAGATCGACAGCGCCACCCCGATGATGACGCCGGCCAGCACGCCGAAGACGAGCGCGCCGAGCAGCGCCGCGACGGCCACCGCGAAGTCGAAACGCTTGACACGGAAGAGGCGTCGCATCTCCGGGAGATCCATCATCCCCATGACGACGGCCTCGATGATGATGGCGGCCAGCACCGGCTTGGGCAGGTCGGAGAAGAGCGGCGCCAGGAGCAGCAGCGTCAGGAGGACCGCGAATCCCGTGGTGAGCGAGGCCAGCCCCGACTTGGCGCCGGAGTGGTCGTTGAGCGAGCTCGCCGACAGGCTGGTCGAGACGGGCATCCCCTGCAGGACGCCCGAACCGGCGTTGGCGAACCCCTGCGCGACCGACTCCTGGTCGATGTCGATCTGGTAGCGGTGCTTGGCGGCGAAGGCGCGCGCGTCGCCGGCGGTCTGGGAGAAGCCGATGAGCACCAGGGCGAAGGCCGCCACGGCCCCGACTCCGACGTGGTCCCACATCAGCTGCATGTCGGGCAGCACGAGGGTGGGCAGACCTCTCGGCACGTCTCCGACGAGGGCGACGCCGTGGTCACCCAGACCTAACAGCCACGAGGCGAGCAGACCGCCGACCACCAGCACGAGCGCACCCGGCACCTTCGGCGCGACGACGCGCAGACCGAAGACGACTGCCAGCGAGAGGACGCCCACCAGCACCGTCGTGCCGTGCGCGTCGCCGAGCGTCGTGAACCACGACCGCAGCTCCTGGAGCGGGTTGCTCCCCGACACCTTCGTGCCGGTGAGCTTGGGCAACTCGCCGATGACGACGTCGATCGCGGCCCCGAAGAGGAATCCGGTGACGACGGCACGGGAGAGGAACTGGGCGATCCACCCCATCTTCAGCACCGCGACGAGCAGGTAGAGGACCCCGGACGCGAGGGTGATCCCCGCGACGAACGACGCGACGGCCTTCTCGTCGGCGATGCCGGCCGCGAGGACGGCGCTCGCCGCGACGGCCGCGAGTCCCGAGCTCGGCCCGACCGAGATCTGCCGGCTCGTGCCGAAGATCGCGTAGAGGATCGCCCCGGCGGCTGCCGCGTAGAGGCCGTTCTGCACGGGAATCCCTGCGATGCCGGCATAGCCGAGGTTCTTCGGGACGACGAGCGCGAGGACGGTGACGCCGGCGATGAGGTCTCCCCTGAGCCAGCTGCGGTCGTACGAGCGCAGCCAGCCGATGATGGGGATCCTGCTGACTCCAGAGGCTCGATCCGACATGAGCGCGCCGCCCTCCCGTCAGGCGCGCGGGCGACACCGGGGGCGGTGCGATCCATCACACGCCGGCTGACGCCTCCAGCATCGCAGCCGACGACGGAGCGCGCCGAGTATTCCGGCAGGCCGGTGCACAGTGCCCCCGGCAGGACTCGAACCTGCGACCAAGAGATTAGAAGGCTCTTGCTCTATCCGCTGAGCTACAGGGGCGGGTCGCCCGATCCGGGCGCGGTCCAATGATAGGCACCGCGAGGCGCCGCGCCGGCTCAGGTCACGGGCGAGCCGACGAAGTCACGACGGTGCGACGTGATCGCCTCGAGCAGCACCAACTCGCGCTCCGACGCCCCGTCCTCGGCGGTGCCGTGGACGAGCCGCGAGCGCAGCAGCGCCAGGTCGCTCGCGCTGTCCTGGAAGGCGTCCATCGACCGCTTCGCAGGGCGACCGCCGTTCTGCCGCGCCCAGGCCCGCGCCGCACGACGCAGCCGCAGGTGGGAGAGCATCGTGACCTCGGCGTGGGTGAGCCAGCCGGCGTCGGCGTACGGCGAGAGGTAGCGCCCGATGAGCCGACCCTCCCGCCGACGCAGCCAGAGAAGGAAGCCGATGAAGGCGAGGAAGAGCGGCACCTGGTAGGAGACGTAGGCCGCGAAGAAGCCGTCCATCCCCGCGAGCGCCGAGAGGTTCCAGAGGCCGTGGAGCAGCATGGCGCAGAACCACCCGGCGAGGATCGAGACGACGCGCACCGCCGGACGTCGGGCGGACACGGCGATGCCGATCCCGATGCCGGTCAGCGACGTGAAGAGCGGGTGACCGAACGGACCCATGAGCCCACGGACGAGGAAGGTCGACGTCAGGCCCTCACCGCCGTACTCGTTGTAGGCCTGCCCGAGGTAGAGGATGTTCTCGCTGAAGGCGAAGCCCGCCCCGATGAGCCCGGCGTAGACGATGCCGTCGATGATCCCGTCGAACTCGCGCCGACGGAACAGGTAGATGAGCAGGATGCCGAGGCCCTTGAGCGTCTCCTCGGTGACCGGCGCGAGGTAGACGGCACCCGTCTCGAGCGGGTCGGTCCAGCGCGCCTCGACGAGCATCTTGAGGCCGAAGGTGTTGAGGAAGAAGGCACCGACGACGGCGACGAGCGCCCCCCAGAGGAAGGCGAAGACGATGTAGCGCGCCGGCTCCGCCTCGTAGCGGTCGAGCCAGAGGAAGGTCGGCACGATGACGAGCACCGGGATGATCGCCATGAGCGCCGACGTGACGATCGTCTGGGTCGTGAGCCGGTCGCCGAGGATGCCGAGCAGGATGAGCAGGCAGACGAGGAAGACCGACGCGGCGACGCCGATGGTGAGCGCGGTGCGCAGCATCGGCCGTCGGGTCGGGTTGCGCGCCGGGCTCCATTGCTGCTCCTGCCCGCCCGGGCTCGCGCCAGTCCCCTGTGTCGTCACGTCCCCTGAGGTCATGAGGGCAGGCTAGTGCAGCGCTGTGGCCGCCGACCGGGGCTCGTCCCCCTCAGCCTCTATGGTGGTCCGGTGAGTGACACCAACCACCGAGCCATCGCCGACCGGATCATCTGGATCGACTGCGAGATGACGGGCCTGTCCCTGAAGTCCGACGCCCTCGTGGAGGTGGCCGCCCTCGTCACGGACTTCGAGCTCAACCAGCTCGGCGACGGCATCGACGTCGTCGTCAAGCCGCCGGACGAGGCCCTCGAGCAGATGGACGACTTCGTCCGCGACATGCACACGAGCTCGGGTCTCATCACCGAGCTCGACTCCGGGGTCACGCTCAAGGAGGCCGAGCACATCGTCCTCGACTACGTCCGCACCTTCGTCCCCGAGCCGCGCAAGGCCCCGCTCGGCGGCAACACCGTCGCGACCGACCGCGGCTTCCTGTCGCGCGACATGCCCGTGCTCGAGTCCTACCTGCACTACCGCATCATCGACGTCAGCTCGATCAAGGAGCTCTCGCGCCGGTGGTACCCCCGGGTCTACTTCAACGCCCCCAAGAAGTCCGGCGGGCACCGGGCGCTCGCCGACATCCGCGAGTCGATCGCCGAGCTGCGCTACTACCGCCAGGCGGTGTTCGTGCCGCAGCCCGGCCCCGACAGCGCCACCGCCAAGGCGCTCGCGTCGCCTCACGTCATCGAGCACTGAGCGCTCCGGAGCAGCCCTTCGGGCGATGACGTATGCCGTCAGCGGTGCCGTCGACGGGGTGGTCACGAGCACCTCACGAGAGCCTGTAGCATTGTCGACGCCGTGACACGGCGCCGAGCCCTCGGGCCCGGCTCGTGTTGTGCATGGTGGGTGTAGCTCAGCTGGTAGAGCACCTGGTTGTGGTCCAGGTGGCCGCGGGTTCAAGTCCCGTCACTCACCCCAACGGTCCTGCTCGTCAGGACGAACGCATGGCCCGGCTCCCCGAGGGGAGCCGGGCCGTGCTGCATCTCGGACCGTTCCCGGGCTGAGGCAGGCCGGCGCCGATAGGCTCGTGCCAGCCGCTCACACCGGCCCGCAGCCCGCAACGCTGCTCTGCGGTCGCTTCCCCGACGACCCCGAGGTGACCCATGAACGACCCGAGCGCGCCGTCGGTGGACGCGCGGTTCTCACCGTCTGCCGGTCAGACCCTGGGCGTCGAGTGGGAGATCGGTCTGCTCGACCCGGCCACGCTCGACCTCACCTCGCGCGCTGTCGAGCTGCTCGGCCTCGCCAACGGACCCGAGGACACCGGTCACGCCCGACCGACGAAGTCGCGGTCGACCGTGACGCAGGAGCTGCTGCGCAACACCGTCGAGATCGTCACGGGCATCTGCGCGAACGCCGAGGAGGCAGCCGCGGACCTCGCCGACGGACTGGGGCGCGTCCAGCGCGCGGCCTCCGAGCTCGACGTCCTGCTCTACGGCGGCGGCGCGCACCCGTTCGCCCGGTGGGAGGACCAGGAGGTCACCGAGGGCCAGCGCTACGCGACGCTCATCGACCGCACCCAGTGGTGGGGCCGGCAGATGGTGATCTTCGGGGTCCACGTCCACGTCGGCGTCCGATCCGCCGCGAAGGTCTGGCCCCTCGTCAACGCCCTGCTGACCTACCACCCGCACCTCACGGCGCTGTCGGCGTCCTCCCCCTACGGCTCGGGGGCCGACACCGGCTACGCGAGCAACCGCACGATGCTCTTCCAGCAGCTGCCGACAGCCGGCCTGCCCTTCCAGTTCGAGACGTGGGCGCAGTACCGCGCCTACCTCCACGACGTCTTCACGACCGGGGTCGTCACCGACGCGAGCGAGCTGCGCTGGGACGTCCGGCCGTCGCTGCGCCTCGGCACCATCGAGGTCCGGGCCTGCGACGGCTTCTCGCGCCCGCAGGACGTGGCCGCCGTCGCCGCCCTCATCCACTGTCTCGTCGCCCACCTCGAGCACCAGCTCGACGAGGGCGTCCTCGCCCGCCCGCTGCCCCCGTGGCACGTGCAGGAGAACAAGTGGCGGGCGGCCCGCTACGGGCTCGACGCGATCATCATCCGCGACGCCGACAACACCGAGGTCCACGTCGTCGACGACATCCACGACCTCCTCGAGCAGCTGCAGCCGACCGCGCGGCGCCTCGCGTGCACGCGTGAGCTCGCAGGGATCGAGGACATCCTGCGCGACGGCGCGGGCTACCAGCGGATGCGCGCGGCCGTCATGGACGACGGCACCGGCGACCTGAGGGCCGCCGTGCGCGCCATGCTCGTGTCAGACGGCCGGTGACGTCCGGCGGGGCCCGGCGGGCAACCGCGTCCGCTACTCCCCGACCGTCGCCATCGCCGTGCGTGCGGTCTCGCCATCAGTGTCGGGCGGGAGCACCGTGAGGACGAGCCTGCCGTAGTTGCTCAGTGACAGCAGGACGTGGTCGGGGAAGCGACTGTGCTCGAACCAGCCGAGGTGCGTGATCCCGATCGGGCTGCGCACCGTGCGAGGTCCGTCCTCCCACCCGGCACGCTCGTAACCGAACCGTGCGATCCGAGCGCGGGTGCGGTCGTGCACGGCGACGTCGAGCAGCGGCACCTCCACTCGGAGGTCGCTCGACCTCGGCCACCACACGCCGTCGGAGGCACTCATCCCCGGATGGGGCGACAGGGCGAGGCGACTCGTGAGCTCGTCGAGCGGCGGCCCGGCCGCGGCCTTCGGGAGGGAGGTGTCGATGGGCGGGGACAGGGGCATGGCGTTCACGGTGGCTCCTCCGGGAGCATGACGAGATGGGTGGCCGCGGCTCGCTCGTCACTTCCTGCCCTGGAGGACCGACGCCGCGCAAGGGTCGGGCCTCTGCTGCCGACGGGGCACCCTGACCGGGTGACCCTGTCTCCACTTCAGCGTACGCCCGCGGCGACGCACCGGCGCCTCCGCGGCATACCGCACAATGGGGTCATGCTCATGGGGAACAAGAAGGCCCAGCGGATCACGGTCGGTGTCATCATCGGTGTCATCGTCGTCAGCCTCGCGCTGTCACTCATCTCGACGGCGAGCGCGACCCCGTAGTCACGCGAATCCGCCCGCAGCACCGGGTCGCCCGGTCGCTGCGAGGGTCCTGGTGCGGGGCTCGGGACACCTCCGAGCGACCGATTTTGTCCCGGCGCGGGACGGCTGCTAACGTTTCCCCTCGTTGCGCCGCTAGCTCAATTGGCAGAGCAAGTGACTCTTAATCACTGGGTTCGGGGTTCGAGTCCCTGGCGGCGCACTTCAAGACCCCCGTTCGGAGCGATCCGGACGGGGGTCTTCCCTTTGTCCCTCTTGATTCGCGTATCAGGCTGACAGCGCCGCGCCTCCCTTGGACGATGGAGGTTCCACCCGGGGCGCGGGTGACCGCGTCGCCGGCTCGAGGGGAGATGCGATGAGCGGCTGGGACGACGAGCTGGACCGAGGCGACCAGGGCGAGCGGGAGGTCACGCCCGACCTGCCGTGGACCGAGGAGCCACCACCCCCGGGCGGCGGCGACCGCGGCGTCACGGTGCGCGGGCCGGGAGCGAGCGTCGGCAAGGCGCGCGCCTTCACGACGTACCTTCCCGTCGGGATGTGCTGCAACTTCGTGTGGAACTGCATCGCCGCTCCGCACACCTTCGGGCTGGCCGACGCCAACGCCGCCTGGGCACGCGCGGCGCAGCGCCGCGGTGGCACCGACGCCCCTGCGGGCGCCCCCGTCTACTGGGCGGGCGGCAAGCACGGCCACATCGCCCTGTCCGTCGGCGCGGGCCGGGTCCGTTCGACGGACTGGCCCGCCAAGGGCAAGGTCGGCGAGGTCGACATCGACGTGATCACGAAGGCCTGGGGCATCACCTACCGAGGCTGGTCGGCCGACTTCGCGGGCACCGCGATCCCCGGGCTGGGCGCGGGCCAGACCGCGCTGGCCGGTGGTGGCGGCGGCGCCGTCGACGACGAGGCGATCCGGCCGGGCAAGCGCAACCCCTCGGTCCGGCGCTTCAACCAGGCGCTGTGGGACTCGATGCCCGCCGACTACCGCGCCTCTCACCAGAAGGCGTGGATGAGCGAGGCCTCCGACCTCTACGGACCGGTGTCGCAGCAGGTCTGCTTCGACAAGTACGTCATGCTCAACCAGAAGGACCCGAAGAAGTGGCCACTGCCGACCAAGCCGGTGTGGCCCGGTCCGGGACTGCTGCGCAAGCTCGGACTGCGCCCCGACTGACGCCCGACCGACGCCCGACCGATGCCCCGACCGACGGAGCGAGCCTCAGAGGTAGAGGCCGGTCTGGCCGTCCTCGACGCGTCGCGCCGCGACGGCGTGGATGTCGCGCTCGCGGAACAGGACGTAGTCCCTGCCGTGCAGCTCGACCTCGCCGCGGTCCTCCGGGTCGAAGAGGACGCGGTCGCCCAGCTCGACCTGGCGCACGTTGGCGCCGGTGGCGACGACCTCGCCCCACGCGAGGCGCTTGCCCACCGACGCGGTCGCGGGGATGAGGATGCCGCCGCCGGAGCACCGCTCGCCCTCGTTCTCGAGGGAGACGAGGACGCGGTCGTGCAGCATCCGGACGGGCAGTCGGGCCGCCGCTGCGGCAGCATCCTTCCTGGCCACGGCAGTGGGTGGGCCGGCCGGCCGGATCAGCGCCGGCGACGCAGGAGGCCGACGGCGACCACGACGACGACGGCTGCCGCCACGACGGCGCCGATGCGCTCGATGCGCAGCTCGCCGTCCTCGGTGTGGGTGGCCGCGGCGAGGCGCAGCCTGAGGCCCTGCACCTGACGCTGGGCGATGACCTGCGGCTGGGCGCGGTAGGCCAGCTCGTTGACGGTGCCCTCGAGGCGCGCGCGGGCGGCCTGGATGTCCTGCTCGATCCGTGCGGTGTCGCTCATCTGGCTTCCTTTCGGGGGACGGTTGCGACTCTAGTCGGCGATGCCGAGGTCGCGGCGGAGCTTGGCCACGTGGCCGGTCGCCTTGACGTTGTAGAACGCATGGCTGACCTTGCCCTCCTCGTCGACGACGAACGTCGACCGGATGACGCCCTCGACGGTCTTGCCGTAGAGCTTCTTCTCACCCCAGGCGCCGTATGCCGTGTGGACCGCGAGGTCCTCGTCGCTGAGCAGCGGGATGGTGAGGTGGTCGCGCTCGCGGAACTTCGCCAGCTTGGCCGGCTTGTCCTTGGAGATGCCGACCACCTCGTAGCCGTCCTTCTTCAGCGAGTCCAGCGACTCGCTGAAGTCGCAGGCCTGCTTGGTGCAGCCCGGCGTCATGGCGGCCGGGTAGAAGTAGACGATGACCTTGCGGCCCGCGAAGTCGGCGAGGCTGACGGTCTGGCCGGTGTCGTCGGTGAGGCTGAAGGCAGGCGCCTGCTCGCCGGGCTCGAGTCGTGCGGTCACGATCTGCTCCTTCGTCGTCATGTCTGCCGGGCTCGTACCCGTTCCGGACACGAGGTCGGTCCGGCTGGTGCGGACGGCGGGACTCGAACCCGCACACCTAGGGCACAGGAACCTAAATCCTGCGTGTCTACCAGTTCCACCACGTCCGCTCGCGGGGTGCGCGGCCCCCACTGTAGTTGGCGGCGCCCGGGTATCAGGAGCCGCCGTCCGCGCTCCGTCTCCCATGACCCACGGACGAGGAGGTGCGTCATGGACAGGACGAACGCATCGGTCGGGGCCGTGCTCGACACGACGACGTGCCCGGAGTGCGGAGCCCTCGCCGAGGTGACGGAGCGCACGGTGCTCGAGAGCACCGACGGGCCCGTCGAGCACGCACGGGTCCTCTGCGTGGCCCGGCACTGGTTCCTCCTGCCGGCCGCGTCCCTGTCGAGCCCACCCGCACGCTCACCGGTCAGGACTAGCCTGCGCTCATGAGGCGCAACATCGGCACGGGCGGTCCGTGGGAGGGCGTCGTCGGCTACTCGCGGGCCGTCCGCGTCGGGGACACCGTGCACGTGGCGGGGACCACGGCGATCCGCGAGGGCCGGGTCGTCGCGCCCGGCGACGCGTACACGCAGGCCAAGGTCGCGCTCGAGATCGTCGTCGAGGCGCTCGCCGAGTGCGGGGCCTCGCCCGCGGACGTCGTGCGGACCCGGATGTTCGTCACCGACATCCGTGACTGGGAGTCGGTGGGTCGCGCGCACGGCGAGGTCTTCGCCGACGTGCGGCCGGCCTCGACGATGGTCCAGGTGACCGCCCTCATCGACCCCGACCTGCTCGTCGAGATCGAGGCCGAGGCCGTCGTCGGCTCAGGGACCCCCGGCGTCACTCCACCCTGACGTTGACGACGTGGATGCCGGTGGCGCCGTCGGGTGCGGGCGGCTCCTCGAGCGGCGACTGCACCTGCCCCTTGGCGTCGTAGGCGCGCACGCGGATGTCGTGGCTGCCCGGCGTCGCGTCCCACTCGTAGACCCACTGGCGCCACGTGTCGATGCTCGCGTCGGCGGCGAGGCGAGCCTCGGTCCAGGGCTGCTGGTCGACCTGCACCTCCACCTTGGAGATGCCGGTGTGCTGCGCCCACGCGACCCCGGCGACGGCGACCGTGCCGGCCTTGACGCTCGCCCCGGCCTTGGGGACGTCGATGCGCGAGGCCGTCTTGATCGGTCCGGTCGCCGACCAGCCACGCGGCGTCCAGTAGGCCACGTCGGCGGCATACGTCGTCACCTTGAGCTCGGTGACCCACTTCGTCGCCGAGACGAAGCCGTAGAGGCCCGGCACGACGACACGCACGGGAAAGCCGTGCTCGAAGGGCAGCGGCTCGCCGTTCATCCGGATCGCGAGCAGGGCGTTGCGGTCGTCGGTGAGCGCGCCGAGCGGGGTCGAGGCGGTGAAGCCGTCGATGCTCGTCTGGAGCACCATGTCGGCACCGGCCTTGGGGCCGGCCATTGCGAGGAGCTCGCGCACGGGCCAGCCGGTCCAGACGGCGTTGCCGATGAGGTCGCCCCCGACCTCGTTGGAGACGCACGTCAGGGTGACCAGCGCCTCTTGCATCTGCTTGCCCTGCAACGTCTTCCAGTCGATCTCGACCTCACGGTCGACCATGCCGGTGACCTTGAGCTTCCAGTCGTTGGCGTCGATGCGCGGCACGACGATCGCCGTGTCGATGCGGTAGAAGTCGGCGTTCGGGACGATGTACGGCGTCAGACCCGGCACCTTGAGCTCGGCGCCGGCGGGGATGGCGAGCTTCGTGCCCTTGAGCGGCGTGCTCTTGAGCGCGTCGCGCGAGACCGTGGCGGCCGCCGAGTCGCCCCCGAGGTAGCTGCCGGCGTATGCCGCGACGGCGCCGACCGCTCCCCCGATGACCCAGCGTCGGCCGGGACCGGCAGCGCCCGTCACGCTGGACGAGGGGGCCGAGGCGCGGCTGAGGAACCAGATGCCGGCTGCGGTGCCGAGGATCGTCGGCAGGACGTCTGCCGGGCCGGCGCCCGGACGGGTGAGCACCGCGGCCGCGCCGACGACCCCGACGACGGCGAAGACGACGAGGCCGGCGACGAGGTGGCGGCTCGCGAGCACGCCGACCGCGGCACAGGTGAGGGCGAGCACGACGACGGTGCCGACGAGCAGGGCCCGCTTGTCGTTGGTGCCGAAGGTCGCGATGGCGAAGTCCTTGAGCCACGGCGGCGTCCGGTCGATGAAGGCCCCGCTGACCGCCGCGATGGGTGCCGGCTGGCCCGAGGACTGGCCGACGGCCGTCAGCAGCGCTGCGGCGAGCGTCGCGAGCCCGACCGTGAGCAGCCCGGCCACCAGCCCGTCGACGGCGCCCCACCAGAGCGGACGGGCCGGCTGCTGTGGGGCGGTCTCGGGACGGGTCGCCGGGCTGGTGGTGGTCATGGCCTCAGGTGCTCCTTCAGGTGTGGCACGAGTGCACGGAAGGCGAGCGCCCGGTGCGAGACGTGGTTCTTCTCGTCGGCGTCGTACTCCGCCAGTGTGCGTTCGTTGCCGTCCGGCTGGTCGGATGGCAGGAAGATCGGGTCGTAGCCGAAGCCGTTGGTGCCCCGCGGCTCGCGGCCCACGGTGCCGGGGAAGCGCCCGAGCTCCGCGGCCGAGCGTCCGTCCGGCAGCACGATGGCAGCGGCACAGACGAAGGCGGCGGCGCGGTGCTCGTCCCGGACGTCGCCGAGCTGTGCGAGGAGCAGCTCGAGGTTGGCGCGGTCCCCGCCCCCACCGGACCAGCGGGCGCTGAAGATGCCGGGCGAGCCGCCGAGCACGTCGACGGCCAGGCCGGAGTCGTCGGCGAGGGCGGGCAGGCCCGTCACGTGTGCCGCGGACGCGGCCTTGAGGATGGCGTTCTGCTCGAAGGTGACGCCGTCCTCGACGACGTCCGGCGCGTCGGGGAAGCCGTCGAGACCGACGATCTCGAGCCCGAGGTCGGCGCTGACGTCGGCGAGGATCTCGCGAAGCTCCTCGAGCTTGTGGGCGTTGCGCGTGGCGAGGACGACCTGCGTCACGGGGCGACCTCCCCGGCCAGGGCAGCGTGCTGCCGGTCGGTGAGGTCGGCGCAGCCCTTCGTGGCGAGGTCGAGCAGCTGGCCGAGCAGGTCGCGGTCGAAGGGCGCACCCTCGGCGGTGCCCTGGACCTCGATGAAGCGGCCGTCGCCGGTCATGACGACGTTCATGTCGGTCTCGGCGGTCGAGTCCTCGGGGTAGTCGAGGTCGAGGACGGCACGGCCCTCGACGATGCCGACGGAGACGGCTGCGACCGAGCCGGTCAGCGGCTGGGCCTTCTTGCCGATGAGGCCCTGGGAGCGGGCGTGCTCGACGGCGTCGGCCAGGGCGACGTACGCGCCGGTGATGGCGGCGGTGCGGGTGCCGCCGTCGGCCTGCAGCACGTCGCAGTCGAGGACGATGGTGTTCTCGCCCAGGGCCTTCGTGTCGATGACAGCGCGCAGGCTGCGCCCGATGAGGCGGCTGATCTCGTGGGTGCGGCCGCCGATCCGGCCCTTGACGCTCTCGCGGTCGGAACGGGTGTTGGTGGCGCGGGGCAGCATGGCGTACTCGGCGGTGACCCATCCGGTGCCCTTGCCCTTGAGCCAGCGCGGGACGCCCTCCGTGAAGGACGCCGCGCACAGCACGCGCGTGCGCCCGAACTCGACGAGGACGCTGCCCTCCGCGTGGTCGAGCCAGTTGCGGGTGATCCGCACCTCTCGGGTCTGGTCGGGGGCACGGCCGTCATGTCGGTCAGTCATGCCCACGAGGCTAGCCATGACTCCACGCTAGGCCTCAATCGCGGGTGCGGGGACGGGCCCGGACGGCTCGTTCGTGAACCGTAAGGACCCGTCCCCGCGACGCGTGACGGGCTGTTCAGTCGAGCGTCTCGGCTGAGAGTCGCTCGACCACGTCGGCCGACAGCTCGAGGTCGACGGCCTGCACCGAGTCCTGGATGCTCTCGGGACGGGAGGCGCCCGGGATGGGCACGACGGTCGGCGCGAGCGCCAGCTCCCATGCGAGGGCCACCCGCTGCGGGCTCACGTCGTGTGCCTTCGCCACCTCCGCGAACGCGTCGTGCCGGCTACCGAGGTCACCTGCCCTGCTGATGCCGCCCAGCGGGCTCCACGGCAGGAAGGCGATGCCGAGCTCGGCGCACAGGTCGAGCTCCGCGCGGCTGCTGCGGAAGGCCGGCGAGAACTGGTTCTGCACCGACGCGAGGCGGCCGCCGAGCACATCCTGCGCCTCGCGGATCTGGGCCGGGTCGGCGTTGGAGATGCCGGCCATCTCGATGACGCCCTCGTCGAGCAGGTCCACGAGCGCACCGACGGACTCGGCATACGGCACGTCGGGGTCGGGCCGGTGGAACTGGTAGAGCCCGATGGCCTCGCCGCCGAGCCGCTGGAGCGAGGCCTTGGCGGCCTCCTTGAGGTGGTCGGGGCGGCCGTTCTGGGTCCAGGACCCGTCCCCCGGGCGCAGGTGCCCACCCTTCGTGGCGACGAGGACGTCAGCCGCGCTGCCGGACCACGACGAGAGCGCCTTGGCGATGAGGGACTCGTTGTGGCCCACCTCGCCGGCGTCACGGTGGTAGGCGTCGGCCGTGTCGATGAGGGTCACGCCGGCGTCGAGCGCGGCGTGGATGGTCCGGATCGAGCGGTCCTCGTCGGGCCGCCCCTCGATGGACATCGGCATGCCGCCGAGACCGATCGCGCTGACCTTCCTCGATCCGATGGTTCGCTGCTGCAACGGTGCCTCCTTGGTTCGGTCGTTCCGGTCGTCGGCGGACGTCCGGCGACTGCCGGGCGCGCGACGCACCGTCAAGGTCCATACCCGGCTTCGGGGGCCGTCACCCGCAGCCGGATCCGTCAGAGGCGGTAGGTGGCGTCCGGCTCGGCGAGCTCGACGCAGCCCGGCCACACGGCGGCAGCCTCCGCCCGACACACCTCGGCGTCGTTCCAGGCCGGGATGTGGGTCAGCATGAGGCGACGCACTCCCCCGGCCCGGACGGCCGCCTCGGCGGCCCGGCGACCCGAGAGGTGGATGTCGGGCACCGTGTCGCGGCCCTCGACGAAGGCCGAGTCGGCGAGCACGAGGTCGGCGCCCGTCATGAGCTCGTCGAGCTGGTCGCACGTGTCGGTGTCGCCGGTGTAGGCGAGCACACGACCGTCGGCCTCGACCCGGAAGCCGTAGGCCTCGACCGGGTGGTTGACGTGCACCGGCGTGATCGTGAACGGCCCGACCGTCACGGGCTCGCGGTGGCGCAGATCGTGGAAGTCGAAGACGGACAGGACGCCCTCGGCCTCGCCACCGCCGTAGGCGCGGGCGAGGTGCACTCCGGTGCCCGCGGGGCCCCAGACCGGCATCGTCGCGCGCCCGGGCCCGCCGGGGAGGTAGCGCATCATGACGTAGAGCCCGCACATGTCGATGCAGTGGTCGACGTGCAGGTGGCTGAGCAGCACCGCGTCGACGGCATACGGCTCGATGTGGCGCTGCAGGGCGCCGAGGGCGCCGTTGCCGAGGTCGAGCACGATGCTCCACGTGCGACCCTCGTGCTCGGTGCGGACGAGGTAGGACGAGGCGGGCGAGCGTGGACCCGCGAAGGATCCCGAGCACCCGACGATCGTGACGTCCACGTGACGAGCCTAGGTGCCGGCACCGACTCCGGCCCGGCGACATGGCGTCGGGTGCGTCACACCGTGCCGTCCGGGCGCCGGCCTTCGTCGTCGTCGACGTCCTCCTCGAGGTCGTCCTCGACGTCGTCGTCGTCGTCGTATGCCGCCACGACGTCACGCAGGTCGGTTCCCATGAGCGCGTGGGTGAGGGTCTCCTGCAGCCAGGTGAGGAAGTCGTACCACGCCATCGCGTAGCCGAGCGGGTCGTCGTCGTCGATGTCGTCCATCGCGGCGTGCAGCGCCTCGGCGTCCTCCTCGGTGCGCATGCCCATGCGTTCCCCGAGCAGCAGGCGCACGTCGGTGAGCGCCATGAGGAAGGCCGGCGCCTGCGCCTCGTCGAGCACGACCCGGTTGCCGACGGCCCCGTCGACGCACGCGAGCGCGACGTCGAGGTTGCCGCTCTTGCGCTGGCGCAGGCCCTCCTCGGTGAGGCGACGGAACTCGGCCGCGATCTCGTCGTCACCGCGATGGGCCGTCGGCAGGAGCCGGTCGAGAGCCGGGTCGCGGTCGTCGAGCGACGCCGAGTCGGTCTGCTGGTCGGCTGCGCTCAGCGACAGGCCCATGGACGCCACGAGGTCGTCGAACGCGTCACCTGTCGGCTCGATCTCGGGCGAGAGCAGCAGGCGCGTCTGCTGCATGAGGCCGAGGAGCACCGTGCGCTCGGTGGACTCGAGGAGCGCGACGTAGTGGTCCTTCTCGCGCAAAAAGGCGCGGGCCATCAGCTGTCCTTCTCGAACGTGGCCCAGAGGCCGTAGCCCTGCAGCGCCTCCGCGTCGCGCTCCATCGACTCGCGGGGGCCGTTGGAGACGACCGCGCGGCCCTTGACGTGCACGTCCATCATCAGCTTCTCCGCCTTCGGACGGGCGTAGCCGAAGTAGGTCTCGAAGACCCACGTCACGTACGTCATGAGGTTGACGGGGTCGTTCCAGACGATCGTCACCCACGGCACGTCGGGTGCGACGACCTCGTCCGTGGAGGTCACCTCCTGCTCGGCGGGAGCGAGGGAGAGGGTGGCTGCGGTCACAGGGCCACCCTAGGTCCACCGAGGGCGCGAGGCAGACGGTCCCCGAGGCCCGCGACACCTAGGGTGGGCACGTGAGCCCGACGAGCCCTCGCGCCGCGAGCACGGCGCTGCTGACCGACCACTACGAGCTGACGATGCTCCAGGCCGCCCTCGCCTCGGGCGAGGCGCACCGGCGCTGCGTCTTCGAGGCGTTCGCGCGCCGGCTGCCCGACGGCCGCCGCTACGGGGTCATCGCGGGAACGGGCCGGGTGCTCGAGGCGCTCGAGCAGTTCCGCTTCGGCGACGATGAGCTGCGCTTCCTCTCCGACCGCAAGGTCGTCGACCGGGCCACCGTCGACTGGCTCGCCGACTACCGCTTCTCCGGGGACGTCAGCGGCTACGCCGAGGGCGAGTGCTACTTCCCGCAGTCACCGGTGCTCGTCGTCGAGTCCACCTTCGCCGAGGGCGTCATCCTCGAGACTCTCGTGCTCTCGATCCTCAACCACGACACGGCGATCGCGTCCGCTGCCTCGCGCATGACGACCGCCGCCATGGGCAGGCCTTGCATCGAGATGGGCTCACGACGCACCCACGAGGAGTCGGCCGTCGCGGCCGCTCGCGCGGCCTACGTCGCCGGGTTCGACGCGACGAGCAACCTCGAGGCCGGGCGTCGCTACGGCGTGCCCACGACGGGCACGGCCGCGCACGCCTTCACCCTCCTCTACGACTCGGAGAAGGAGGCCTTCACCGCGCAGGTCGAGTCGCTCGGCAAGGGCACGACCCTCCTCGTCGACACCTACGACGTGCGGACGGCCGTCGCTCTCGCCATGGAGATCGCCGGGCCCGGCCTGGGGGCGGTCCGGCTCGACTCGGGCGACCTGCTCATCCTGGCCACCGAGGTGCGCGCCCAGCTCGACGCGGCGGGCAACACCGACACCCGGATCATCGTCACCTCCGACCTGGACGAGTACGCCATCGCGGGCCTGGCTGCCGGACCCGTCAGCGGCTACGGCGTCGGCACGGCCCTCGTGACCGGCTCCGGAGCCCCCACGGCATCCATGGTCTACAAGCTCGTCCAGCGCGAGGACGCGTCCGGGCAGATGCAGGGCGTCGAGAAGAAGAGCAAGGACAAGACGTCGGTCGGGGGCCGCAAGTGGGCCATGCGGCGCCTTCGCGACGACGGGATCGCGCAGGCCGAGGTCATCGGCATCGGTGAGCAGCCGCGCGACGACGGCAACGACCGCCGGCTCATGATCGACCTCGTCCGCGCCGGCGAGGTCGTCGACCACCAGGACATCCACGAGGCCCGTGCCCGCCACGAGGCCTCGCGCGCGGAGCTGCCCCGGGCGGCGGCCCAGCTGTCGAGAGGCGAGCCCGTGATCCCCACTGTCTACGAGAAGGACTGAGCCATGGCCGGACCCACGCATGCCGACGGCGCACGGGCGCTGATCATCGTCGACGTCCAGAACGACTTCTGCGAGGGCGGGTCCCTCGCCGTCACCGGCGGCACCGACGTCGCCCGCGAGGTGAGCGAGCACGTGGGCCGGCACGCCGCGGACTACGACCACGTCGTCGTGACCGCCGACTGGCACGTCGACCCAGGACCGCACTTCTCGTCGACCCCCGACTTCGTCGACTCGTGGCCGGTGCACTGCGTCGCAGGCAGCGAGGGTGCCGAGTTCCACCCGAGGCTCGCCGGCGCCCTGGGTCACGTCGAGGCGGTCTTCCGCAAGGGCGAGCATGCGGCTGCCTACAGCGGATTCGAGGGACGGTCGGTCGACGACCAGCACAGCACCCTTGCCGCATGGCTCACCGAGCGCGGCGTCTCCCGCGTCGACGTCGTCGGCATCGCCACCGACCACTGCGTGCGGGCCACCGCGGCCGACGCGCAGCGTGAGGGCTTCGAGACCACCGTGCTGCTCGACCTCACCGCGGGAGTCTCCAGGTCCACGACCGACGCGGCCCTCGCAGAGCTGCGCGAGGAGGGTATCCGGCTGCTCGGCACACCACGGGTCGGCGGCTGACCCCGCCCCTCCCACGCGAGTGAGCGCCACGTCCCATCTGCGTTGGGTCACAAGGGAATTCGCTCTCACTCGACTGGGGCTGAGCGCTCACTCGACGGGGGGAGGGTGAGGGGTCAGCGAAGGACGGCTCGGAGGGCGCGGGCGGCGTGCTCGAGCCGCGGACCCACGGTGCGCACGTCGAGCGGCTCGAGCGAGACGACACCGACCGAGGCCTCGACGCCACCCGGGGCCGGGTCGGTGCGGGTCGACAGCGACACCGCGAGCCCGTGCGCCCCCGCCTGCAGCTCCCCGTCGGTGCCGACGACGCCGCGCTCCCCCGTCCGACCCGCGAGGATCGCCCGTCCCGCAGCGCCCTGGTCGAGCCGGTGCCGGGCGCCGGAGCGGTAGGCGACGTGGACGTCGGTCCACGACGGCTCGACGACGACGAGAGCCAGTGCCTCGTCGCCTTCGGCGATCGTCAGGTGTGCCGTCGCCCCCACGGCGTCGGCGAGCTCGCGCAGCACGGGCCGGGCCTCGCTGCGCACGACGGGAGTCACGGCCGAGGCGAGTCGGCTGATCCCCAGCGCGAGACGCACCCGCCCGTCGGATGCCCGGGAGACGAGGTGGTGGTCCTCGAGCGTCGTCACGAGACGGTAGACGACCGGCCGTCCGACGCCGAGGCCTGCCGCGAGCTCGGTGATCGTCAGACCGGCCGACCCCTCGGTGCCCGCCAGCGTCTCGAGGACGCGGATACCGCGATCGAGGGTCTGGGAGGACTCACCTCGAGGGGCGGCCGGACCGGGCACGCGGTCAGCCCTCGGAATGGGCGCCGCCGGGCGTCCTCGCGCGGCCCCCCTTGGACCACGACATCGCGTAGAGGCCGTCGTCGACGGCCACACCGCCCTCACCGAGCTCGAGCGGGCGGAACGTGTCGACCATGACGGCGAGCTCGTCGAAGCTCTCGACGCCGATCGAGCCCTCGGTCGCACCGGGCTGCGGGCCGTGCGGGTGGCCGCCCGGGTGCACCGAGACCGACCCCTTGCCGATGCCCGATCCCTTGCGGGCCTCGTAGTCGCCATCGACGTAGAACATGATCTCGTCGCTGTCGACGTTCGAGTGGTAGTAGGGAACGGGGATCGCGAGCGGGTGGTAGTCGACCTTGCGGGGCACGAAGTTGCAGATGACGAAGTTCCAGCCCTCGAAGACCTGGTGCACGGGCGGCGGCTGGTGGACGCGGCCGGTGATCGGCTCGAAGTCGCGCACGTTGAAGACGTAGGGGTAGAGGCAGCCGTCCCAGCCGACGACGTCGAGCGGGTGGAACGGCAGCGTGTGGATCGTGCCGACGACGCCACCCGGGCCGTTGCCGCGGTGCTTGATGTGGACGTCGGTCTCCTCGTCGGGGCTCGCGCCGACGTCCTCGGCGAGCAGCGGACCCTCGGGCTGGCGCAGGTCGCGCTCGCAGTAGGGGGCGTGCTCGAGGAGCTGGCCGTACTTGCTGAGGTAGCGCTTCGGAGGCGCGATGTGGCTGTTCGCCTCGATGCAGTACGCCCGCAGCGGCTCGTCGCCGGAGACCTCGGGGAGCCATCGGTGCGTCGTCGCCCTGGGGATGATGACGTAGTCGCCCTCGGCGACGTCGAAGGCGCCGAAGACCGTCTCGACGCGAGCCCGGCCGCGCTCGACGTAGACGCACTCGTCGCCGATCCCGTTGCGGTACCACGGGCTCGGCGCGCCGGCAACGGCATACGAGATGCGCACGTCGCCGTTGCCGAGGACGAGGCGGCGCCCCGTGACGACGTCGGTGCCCTCGACGGACGCGGCGTCGAAGAGGTCATGGAGCTTGAGGTGCCGAGGTGTCAGCGGGTGGTTCGGCGTCGTCGACTGGTCAGGCACCTCCCAGACGGCGGAGCCGACCGTCGTCGAGGGGATGTTGCGGTGGTAGAGCAGCGAGCTGTCGGAGCTGAAGCCCTCCTCGCCCATCAGCTCCTCGTAGTAGAGCTCGCCCGGGGCGCTCCCGGCGCCGGGTCGGCGGTGCTGGGTGTGCCGCTTGGGCGGGATGCTGCCGACCGACTGGTAGTGCGCCATGTGCGAGGGCCTCTCCGTCGAGCGCGTCCGATGAGCGGACGCTGGTGTATCGCTATTGCAACAGTGGAGTACGCTCCCGGTCATGTCAAGGACGCCGTTCGCGCCCCTCTTCGACCGCCTCGTCGACGACGCCGCGGTCTTCCCGCCAAGGCTGGCCCCGCTCGACGTGGCCGTGCGCGAGCACCTCGACCGACGCACGGGTCCGTATGCCGTCCACATCGGGCCGCTGCTCGTCCCCGCCGCGTCGGCGGGCGAGCTCGCAGCCTTCGCCGCCACGGACCCCCGCACCGCCCAGGCACCGCTCGAGGTCAGCCTCGTCGTGCGCCCCGGCAGCCCGGCGCGGCCCCTCGTCGACGCGCTCGCCTCGCTGCGCGACGACGAGCGGGTGCTCGTCACGGCAGCCGAGCTCGGATGGTCACCCGAGTGGCGGCAGGTCCTCGACGCCGAGATCCCCGTCGTCGTCGAGGTGGGCCTCGGGGACGACCAGGCTCGCGGCCTCGACGACATCGCTGCCGCCGTCGACGAGGAGCACGACGTGATGGCGAAGTTCCGCACCGGGTCGACCCCGACGTGGCCGTGGCCCGACGAGGCGACGCTCGGCGGCTTCCTCGACGCCGTCGTGCTGCACGGCCTCCCGTTCAAGCTGACCGGAGGCCTGCACCACGCGGTCCGGGGCAACCACGGCGGCGAGCCGATGCACGGGCTGCTCAACGTCCTGCTCGCGACGCACGAGGCGCTGGGCGGTGCCGAGGCGCACGACCTGGCCGGCATCCTCGCTCGTCACCACGCCGAGGTGCTCGTCACTGCTGTCTCGAGCCTGCCCACGGAGGACGCGGAGCAGGTCCGCGAGAGCTTCACCGCCTACGGCTGCTGCGGCGTGCTCGACCCCCTGACCGAGCTCGAGGCACTCGGGCTGATCACCACCGAGGAGTCCCACGCATGACGCCGCCCACCCGGCCGAGCACCTGGCTCGACGTCCTTGCCGACCACCCGTTCGGCATCGACACCCTCCCCTACGGCGTCTTCAGCACGGTAGGCGACCCGGACCGGCGCGTCGGGGTGCGCATCGGTGACCTCGTGCTCGATGCCGGAGCCGTCGCTGCGATCGGCCGCGACGCCGGGCTCGTGGGTGACGGACCCGATCTCGCGACGGCATGGCAGACGCCGAGCCTCAACGCCTTCCTCGCCCTCGGCCGCCCGGCGTGGACCGTCGCCCGGGAGTGGCTGACCGAGGTGCTCCGCGACGAGGTGCACCGCGACGGCGTCTCGCCGCACCTGCACCCCGTGGAGGAGGTCACGCTCCACCTGCCCGTCGACGTCGCCGACTACGTCGACTTCTATGCGAGCGAGGACCACGCGAGCAACGTCGGCCAGATCTTCCGCCCGGACAACGCCGCGCTCCCACCCAACTGGAAGCACCTGCCCATCGGCTACCACGGCCGCGCCGGCACCGTCGTCGTGTCGGGCACCGACGTCGTCCGCCCGACGGGCCAACGCAGGGGCCCGAACGACCCCACCCCCGTGTTCGGCCCGAGCATCCGCCTCGACATCGAGGCGGAGCTCGGCTACGTCGTCGGCGGCGCGACCGCTCTCGGGTCACGGGTCTCGGTCGACGACGCGCCCGACCACCTCTTCGGCGTCGTCGTCCTCAACGACTGGAGCGCCCGCGACATCCAGGCCTGGGAGTACGTGCCGCTGGGCCCGTTCCTCGGCAAGTCCTTCGCCACGTCGGTCTCCGCGTGGGTCACCCCGCTCGAGGCGTTGACCGCGGCCCGCGTTCCCCTTCCGGGACAGTCGGATCCGGAGCTGCTGCCGTATCTGCGCGGTGACGCCTTCGGCCTCGACGTGCACGTCGAGGTCAGCCTCAACGGCACGGTCGTCTCGCGCCCCGAGCACGCCGGGATGTACTGGTCGCCGGCACAGATGCTCGCGCACCTCACCGTCAACGGCGCCTCCCTGCGTGACGGCGACCTCTTCGGCTCGGGCACGATCAGCGGCCCGACGCGCGACACCCGGGGCAGCCTGCTCGAGCTGACGTGGAACGGCACGGAGCCGCTGACGCTCGCCGACGGCACGACCCGCGGCTTCCTCGAGGACGGCGACACGGTCACCATGACGGCCTGGGCGCCGGGACCGGACGGCTCGCGCATCGGCCTCGGCGAGGTCACCGGCACCATACGACCCGCCCGCTGAGGGCTCTGGGGGCCGGCCTCAGTGGATGACGACCGGCGCCGCCTCGGCCTGGTCGTCGAGGAAGTGCGACTCCTCGTGCTTGCGGGGCAGGAACGACGCCGGGATCAGCGTCAGCGCCACGAGGATCGCGGCGACGAGGAAGGTGGCTCCGAACGCGTCGGCGGCCTCGGCCAGGCCCTGTTGCACCGCGGCCGGCCCGCCGACGTCGTCGACGAGGGTCGGGTCGTGCAGCGCCGCGATGGCCGGGCCGGCCAGCGCCGAGGCACTGAGGTAGTTCGTGAAGACCACGGAGATGACGGCGACACCGACCGAGCTCGCGATCTGCTGGGTGATGTTGAGCAGCGTCGAGCCACGCGCCACCTGGTGGCTCTGCAGCGTCTTGAGCGCCGAGGTCATGAGCGGCATCATCGTGCCGCCCATGCCGAGACCCATGACGAAGAGCACCGGGACCATGAAGCCCCAGTACGGGGTGTCGACACCCACCTGTGTCAGCGCGAACATCCCGCCCGTGATGGCCAGCAGCCCGAAGGGCACGATGCGGCCCACCGGGATGCGGTCCGAGAGGGCGCCCGCGATCGGCATCGTCACCATCGCGCCGAGGCCCTGGGGCACCATGAGGAACGCCGCGTGGAGCGTGTCGAGTCCCCGCACCTGCTGGAGGTAGGTCGGCACGAGCAGCAGGCCACCGAAGAAGGCCGCGGCGAAGAGGAACATCGTGATCGTCGCGACGCTGAGGCGGCGGTTGCGGAAGAGCCGCAGGTCGAGCAGCGGGTGCTCGGGCCGGAAGCTGTAGAAGACGAAGGTGACGAGCATGACGAGCCCGATGCAGAGCGGGACGAGCACCTTCGTGGAGATGATCGTGCCCTCGCCGGGGATCGAGCTGATGCCGTAGAGGAAGAGCGCCAGGCCGGGCGACATGAGCAGCATGCCGACGACGTCGAAGGACTCGGAGGGCTCAGGGGCATCGGACGGCAGGGCCCACAGGGCGTAGAGCGCCGCGACGATGCCGATCGGCACGTTGATGAGGAAGATCCAGTGCCAGCTCGCGACCTCGATGAGCCAGCCACCGAGGATGGGTCCGAAGATCGGGCCGAGCAGCATCGGGACACCGAGGATCGCCATCAGCCGGCCCATCCGGGCCGGGCCGGCGGCGCGCGTCATGATCGTCATGCCGAGCGGCATGAGCATGCCCCCGCCGAGTCCCTGCAGCACGCGGAAGCCGATGAGGAACTCGATCGACCCGGCGGTGGCACACAGGGCCGAGCCGGCGGTGAAGAGCGCGACGGCGAGGACGTAGAGCCGCTTCGTGCCGAACCGGTCGGCGGCCCAGCCCGTGAGCGGGATGACCGTCGCGAGCGCGAGGGTGTAGGCCGTCACCGTCCACGCGACGGTGGAGTAGGGCAACGGCTGCTCGGGGCTCTCGGCGAAGACCGTCTGGAAGGTCGGCAGGGCGATGTTGACGACGGTGATGTCGAGGATCGACATGATCGCCCCGAGCACGACGACGCCGGCGATCTTGAGGACCGGCCCGTCGATCTTGTCGGGGTAGCTGGGCTGGCTGGTGGCGCTGGGAGCAGACACGATGACTCCGGGGGACGAGGGGTGCGCGACGGCATCGGCGCCGTGGGCGCGGGACTACCCGCGCAGTCTCCATTGTCGCGCCGACCACCGACGACGGCGCAAGGGAGTTACGCCGCCGGCCGAGCCGTCAGGGCATCAGCCCTGCTTGCGCGGCTGCTTCCCCTCGACGACCTGGGTGCTCGCGACCTTGTCGTGCAGGGCCTGGCGCTTGTCGTCCCACAGCGGCCAGAGGCCGTCGAGCAGGGACAGGAAGGGGACGAACTGACCGGCCAGCGGGACGAGCCGACGCATGACTGCGGTGCCCAGCGGCAGCGGGCCGGGCTCGGCGGCACGGCGGACGCTGATGCCGAGCGCCATCTTGCCGGGGGTCTGAGCGATCGTCGTCCAGAACACGAGGCAGTAGGCCGTCGCCACGAGCCACAGGAAGAGCGAGAACTGCACTGCGGGTCCGGTGAGCTCGTTCTGGATCTCGACGAGGCGCGCCTGGTCGCCGGCCTGGGCGGCGGTCACCATCTGGGAGAAGAGCTCGGACAGTCGAGGCGTCGCGAACCACGAGATGATCCCGCCGATGACGGCGAGGATGAGCCCGTCGACGACCCACGCCGCAAAACGCTTGCCCCACGGGGCGAGGGGCACCCCGTCGGCGGTGGTCTTGATGTTGTGCATCCACTGCGTGTTGGCGGGGGCCTGCTGGTAGTAGCTCTGCTGCGCCGGTGACTGGGTCTGCCAGCCGCTGCCCTGCGGCATCGGTGTCGTCGGCGTCGGGACGCCGGTGCGGTCCGGCGGGACCTGTCCCTGCGGGCTCTGCGGGCTCTGGTGCGGCAGGCCGATGGTGCTCTGCGCGATGGTCGGCGACTTCTTCGGGGCGGTGTGGTTGGTCCACGACACGCCGTCCCAGTAACGGAGCATGTCGGTGTTGCTGGGGTCGTCGTACCACCCGGAGGGCTGCTGGCTCATGCCCCAACTGTGCCACGGCATCGGCGTTCCCAGACCAGCGGCGCCCCGACTGGTGGCGGGTGCGCCTCGGCCCCGGCCCGTTCCCGCCCGAAGGCAGGGACCGGACCGGGGCCGAGGGTCACGTCGGTGCGACTCAGAGGTTGCCGCGCTTGTCCTGCTCGCGCTCGATGGCCTCGAAGAGCGCCTTGAAGTTGCCCTTGCCGAACCCGAGCGAACCGTGCCGCTCGATGAGCTCGAAGAAGACCGTCGGGCGGTCGCCGAGCGGCTTGGTGAAGATCTGCAGGAGGTAGCCGTCCTCGTCGCGGTCGACGAGGATCTTGCGCTTCTGCAGCTCCTCGATCGGCACCCGGACGTTGCCGATGCGCTCGCGCAGCTCGGCGTCCTCGTAGTACGAGTCAGGGGTGTCGAGGAACTCGACACCGTTGGCGCGCAGGGCATCCACCGAGGCGAGGATGTCGTTCGTCGCGACGGCGAGGTGCTGCGCGCCGGCGCCGCGGTAGAACTCGAGGTACTCGTCGATCTGGCTCTTCTTCTTCGCGATGGCCGGCTCGTTGAGCGGGAACTTGACGCGGTGGTTGCCGTTGGCGACGACCTTGCTCATGAGCGCGGAGTAGTCGGTGGCGATGTCGTCACCGATGAACTCGGCCATGTTCACGAAGCCCATGACGCGGTTGTAGAAGGAGACCCACTCGTCCATGTGGCCGAGCTCGACGTTGCCGACGATGTGGTCGAGGGCCTGGAAGAGACGCTTGGGCTGGCCCTCGCGGCGGACGATCGACGACGCGGTCGGGACGTAGCCGGGAAGGTACGGGCCGGCATACCTCTGCCCGTTCACGGCACGCTGGACGAGGGTGTGGCGGGTCTCGCCGTAGGTCGCGATGGCGGCGGTGCGCACCGTGCCGTGCTCGTCGGTGTGGTCGGTGGGCTGCTCGAGGACCGTCGCACCGGCCTTGACGGCCTGGGCGACGCACTTGTCGACGTCGGGCACCTCGAGGGCGATGTCGACGACGCCGTCGCCGTGGCGGCGGTGGTGGTCGGCGAGGGGGCTGTCAGGGTCGACGGCGCCCTTGATGACGAAGCGGATCGAGCCGCTCTTGAGGACGAACGCCTTGTGGTCGCGGTTGCCGTTCTCGGGGCCCGAGTAGGCGACGAGCTCCATGCCCCAGGCGCTCTGGTAGTAGTGCGCGCTCTGCGTGGCGTTGCCGGCGACGAAGACGATCGCGTCCCATCCGGTGACGGGGAAGACGTCGGTGTTCTCGTCGTACTCGACGAGACCGACGAGCTGCTTGAGCTGGTCGAGGTCGAGGTCGGCCTCGCGCTCCTGGTCGGTGAGGTCGGCGGCCGGAGACGGCATCGTGTCGGTCATGGAGCGAGAGTGACCGAGAGCGTCGAGGTGTGCAACAGCGGCCCTCGTGGCTGAACACAGTGCACAAAGTGTTGCCCGTATGCCAAGTGGTGATGGACACTCTGTCCATGACCTCAGGAGCGGGACCGTCGGTGCGCGCACCGGTCGACGCGCTCGACTGCCGCATCCTGCTCCTGCTGCTCACCGAGCCGGGCATCGGCGTGCTCGGCGCCTCTCGCCGCCTGGGCGTGGCCCGCGGCACCGTGCAGGCCCGGCTGGACCGGCTGCAGCGCACCGGCGTGCTCCGCTCGATGGCCCCGGACGTCGACCCGGCCGCCATCGGCTACCCCGTGACGGCGTTCTGCACCCTCGAGATCCGGCAGGGGCGCGGTGGGCACTCCCCCGTCGTCGACCACCTCGCCGCCATCCCCGAGGTGCTCGAGGCGCACACGATCACCGGCTCCGGTGACGTGCTCATCCGCATCGTCGGTCGCGACAACGCCGACCTCCAACGGGTCATCGACCGCGTCGTCGACGACGCGCACGTGACGCGGGCCTCGACCGTCATCTCGCTCGCCACGCGCCTCGACCACCGCACGATCCCGCTCGTCGAGCACCTCCTCGACACGTCGTCCTGACGTGCGACGCTCGCGCCACCTGCAGCACCGGAACGACCCACCGCACCACTCATCCCACCGAGCCGGACCAGGAGCCACCCGTGACCGCCAACCCCTACGCACCGCGGCCCGACGTCGAGCTGACCCACCCGGAGTGGAGCCACAGCGCGACGATCTACCAGATCAACCAGCGCCACCTCACGCCCGAGGGCACGTTCCGGGCCGCCGAGGCGCACCTGCCCCGCATCCGCGACCTCGGCATCGACATCGTGTGGCTCATGCCGGTGCACCCGATCGGGGAGCTGAACCGCAAGGGCGTGCTCGGCAGCCCGTACGCCGTCAAGGACTACCTCGGCGTCAACCCGGAGTTCGGCACGCTGGAGGACCTGCGCCACTTCGTCGACACGGCCCACGGTCTCGGTCTGCGCGTCATCCTCGACTGGGTCGCCAACCACACCGCGTGGGACAACCCGCTCGTCGAGGAGCACCCAGACTGGTACGCCCGTGACTGGAAGGGCGACCTGCGCCCCACGCCCTGGTGGGACTGGGACGACATCATCGACCTCGACTACGACAACCCCGACCTGCGTCGCTACATGACCGAGGCGATGAAGTTCTGGGTGCGCGACGTCGATGTCGACGGGTTCCGTTGCGACGTGGCCGGATTCGTGCCCGTCGACTTCTGGGACAACGTCCGCCGCGAGCTCGACGAGATCAAGCCGGTCTTCATGCTCGCCGAGTGGGAGTCGCGCGACCTGCACGTCCGCGCCTTCGACATGACGTACGGCTGGAGCTGGAACGAGACGCTCCACAAGATCGCCCACGGCAAGGCCGACGTCGAGGCCCTCAAGGTCTACTACGCGTGGAACGACCGCTTCTACCAGCGCGACGCCTACCGGATGCTCTTCGTCAGCAACCACGACAAGAACGCGTGGGAAGGCACCGAGTACGAGCAGTTCGGCGACGCCCTCCTTCCGGCGATCGTCCTGTCCGTCGTCAGCGAGGGCATGCCGCTCGTCTACAACGGGCAGGAGGCGGGCAGCGACAAGCGGCTCATCTTCTTCGACAAGGACGAGATCGAGTGGCGCGAGGACGAGCAGGGCGAGCTCTACCGGCAGCTCTTCGCCCTCAAGAAGGCGCACCCCGCGCTGTGGAACGGCGCCGCGGGCGGGCGCATGGTGCGCGTCCCCAACTCGGCCGAGGCGGCGGTGCTGAGCTTCGTGCGAGCCGTCGGCGACGACCGGGTCTTCGGGGCGTTCAACTTCAGCGACGAGGACCGGACCGTGACGCTCGGCGACGGCCCGCAGGCGGGCTCGTGGCGTGACGCCTTCAGCGGCGAGACCCTCGAGCTGGCGCAGGGCCAGCAGTACGCCCTGCCGGCCTGGGGCTACCAGGTCCTCGTCGGCGCCTGACGCGACGGAGCAGGGCCTCGGGCGCTCCTCCACGGGCGGCCCGAGGCCCCGGACGGCACAGGGGTCGTGTCCCGTCGACTGGTAGACGATCGAGCGCCCAGATCATGACGTGATCCCGTCGAAACCGTGCACGCAGCGGCCTTCGATCCGCGAGAATGGAGATGCGTACCCGTCGGTGCTCCCCTGTCCCGGCGGGTACGCCTCTGCCGTGCCGACGTCCCACCAACCGGTCGGCCGGGACGGGGCGTCCCGCTGAACTCCCAGGCGGCGGGACGCCCCCCGAGCGGACGGGGCAGCCGCCGGCACGGGTCAGCGGCGGCGCGCCTCGACGAGGTGTCGCGTCGAGTGGGCGACGAACGGCCGGCCCGCCCGCATCCCGGCGTCGAGACGTTCGAGGGTCTCGCGGTAGGTCTCGACGGTGAAGTCCGGGACCCACCAGACGCACCGACGCAGGAGCCACACGACGGCGCCCACGTCGTACAGCTCCATCCGGCACCGCGCGGTCTTCAGGTCGACGACGTCGAGGCCCGCCGCGCGAGCCTCCCGGGCCTCGGCCTCCGGGTCGCGACCCAGCCGCTCCCGCGGGAGCGGGCCGAGGAACTGCTCGATGAGCTCGAACGCCGAGGCCGGGCCGACGTGCTGGGCGAGGTAGGTGCCGCCGTCGACGAGCACCCGCGCGATCTCGTCCCAGGCCGGCCGCACCGGGTGGCGGCTCGTCACGAGGTCGAAGGTCGCGTCCGGGAAGGGCAGCGGGTCACCCGGCGTGACGGGCACGACCTCGACGCCGCGGGGCCCGAGCAGGGCGCGCGCCCGCTCCATGTTGGGCGCCCAGCCCTCGGTGACGACCATCCGCTCCGGCAGCACCGGAACCTGCGCGACGATCTCGCCACCGCCGGTGTCGAGGTCCAGGGCAACCGTGGCCCTCGACAGCCGAGCGGCGAGGAGCCGGGCGTAGCCCCAGACCGGCCGCTCCTCGGTGGCTCGGCCGTCGAGCCAGCCGAACCCCCAGCCGGTCACGTCGGCGTCGACCGCCTCGTCCACGAGCTCCTCGAACGCACGCATCCGCTCATCCAACCGGCCCGTGGGCCCGGCCTCCACCGGATAACCGACGACGGCACCGGCCCGGCCGGGGCATCCCGGCCGGGCCCGCGACGTCAGGGCGTGACGGTGATCGGGCTCCCGTTGCTGACGAGCTTCCAGTCGACGCTCGAGAAGGCCGCCGGGTCGATGACCTGGTTGGCGGTCGCCCAGTCGATGAGCAGCTGGCGGATCTCGATCTGACGGTTGTAGACGACCGGGGCGGCCACGACGCCCGGGAAGTTGCCGCCTCCCGACTGGCGGTAGTTGTTGATCGCGACGACGAAGCGCGCGTCCGGCGCCACCGGGCTGCCGGCATACGCGAGGTTCACGATCCGCGAGCCGACCGCCTTGGCGAGGTCGATGTCGTAGGTGAGGTCCGCGTCGAGCCCACCCATGACGTCGTAGTTGTAGTCGGGGGTCGCGTTGGCGTTGGTGATCGTGTCGGCGGCGACCGGGCCCGTCGTCGTGCAGGGCTTGAAGTACTCCGCGCTCTTCTCGAGGTACGCCTTGACCTGGGCTCCGGTGAGGACGATGCCGAGGAGGGTGTTGTCGTAGATGTAGAGGCCCGCCACGTCGCGGATCGTCACGTCGCCGGCCGGGATCGCGGCGAGCTTGTTGAACGGCGCGGCGATCGACAGGACCGGCAGGGACGCCTCGGGCGTGCCCGCGAGCGCCTTCTTGACCGCATCGGCCTGGACGTAGTTGATGAAGTCGATCGCGGCGGTGTCCTCGTAGCGCGACGTGGACGCCGACATGGCCTGCGTGCACGTCCCGATGACGCCGTTGACGTAGGTCAGCACCTTCTGGTGGGCGGCTGCGACGGCGCCGGTCACAGCGGGGTCCTCGGGCGCGACGTTGGAGTTGTAGAGCGTCGCCTCGGAGTGGACGACCTGCCACTGGCCGCGCACCTTCTGGACGTCGATCGACATCCGCGTCACGCGCATGCCCCAGTAGTAGGGCTCGGAGAGGAGGACCTTCTTGCCGGTCTGCGCGTTCGTGACGTAGCGCTGCGGGATCTCGAGGTGCGCGTGGCCGACGAGGACGGCGTCGATGCCGGGGACCTGCTCGGCGAGCAGCGCGCTCGCGTTCTCGACGTAGGGCAGCGCGTCGCCCCACGACGACTTGCCGTTGTCGCCTGAGTGGCACGCGACGATGACGATGTCGGCGCCGGCGGCCTTGAGGCGGGGCACCATGACCTTCGCCTGCTCGATGATGCCGGGGAACTTCACCTTGCCCTCGACGTTGGCCTTGTCCCAGATCGCGACGCCGGGCGTCACGAGGCCGAGGATGCCGACCTTGATCGCCTTGGTGTCGGGCAGCTTGACCGTCTTGATGACCCACGGCTTGAAGACCGGGGCGCCGGTGTTCCAGTCTACGGAGTTGGCCGACAGGAGCGGGAAGTTCAGTTGCTTCTCGAAGGCGCGCAACGTGTCGAGGCCGTAGTTGTACTCGTGGTTGCCGAGCGCGGCGGCGTCGTAGCCGACCTGGTTCATCGCCGCGGCCATGGGGTGCGTCGAGCCGCCGGTGATGGGGTCGATCTTGGCGTAGTAGTACGCGAGCGGCGTGCCCTGGATCGTGTCGCCGGCGTCGATCGTCAGGGTGCGCTCTGCGCCGACCTCGGCCCGGATCGCCTTGATGATCGAGGAGGCCTTGGCCACGCCGATGTCGTTGGCCTTGGCGTCGGTGTACTCGGCGTTCTTGAAGTAGTCCCAGTTGTAGACGTTGCCGTGCAGGTCGGTCGTGCCGAGCACGGTCAGCCGGACGACCTCGCCGTTGGTGCCCGGGGCGGTGGCCGCCGGAGCGGCGTCGGCGGGCACGGCCGAGCGCACGGCCGCGAGCCCGGCGCCGCCGACGGCGGCGAGGGCCAGCAGCTGGCGACGGGTGGTGGAGGATCCGAGGAGGTCAGGGGTGTGGTCGGTGCTCATGTCGTCCTTCGCTGTCAGGTGCTCGATCGGAGCAGTCCCGGTTCACGGTGCGCGGCTCGCCCCCGAGGCGCAGTGCACGACCATAGCCGGACACTTCCGCCCATAGGCCGACAGCACCGGTCGGTTTCGTGAACCCTCAGCGTCGGCCGACGAGCCAGAGCCGGATCTTGTCGATGCGCTCGGTGACCTGCTCGGTCGAGGCGGCCGCGAGGTCGGGTCCGCCACAGACACGCCGGAGGTCCATGTGGACGTTGGCGTGCGGCAGCCCCTTCTGACGGGCATACGTCGAGACGAGCGTGTTGAGCTCCTTGCGCTGGGCGGCAAGGGCCCGGTGGGCGGCGACGGGCATGGGGGCGGTGGCGCCCTGGGGGGCCTTCTTGACCTGACGGCTCTGCCGCTCGCGGAGCAGCGCCGACACCTGGTCGGGCTCGAGCAGGCCCGGCAGGCCGAGGTACTCCTCCTCGTCCTCCGACCCGATCTGGGCGTGCATGCCCCACTGCTGCTTGTCGAAGAGCACGTGGTCGAAGTGGGCGTCGGACTCGAGCGCCTCGAAGGCGCCCTCGTCGAGGGCCCCGCTCGCCTTGTCGGCCCGGTTGGCCTCGTCGAGCAGGCTCTGCTCCTCGGCCCACATCTGGCCGATGTCGTCGGGGTTGGGCTTGCGGTCGAGGGCGTGGTCGCGCTGCTCCTCGAGGCGCGCCGCGTGGTCGAGGACCACGGGCACCGAGGGCAGGAAGACCGACGCGGTCTCACCCCGCCGTCGGGCGCGCACGAAGCGTCCGACGGCCTGGGCGAAGAAGAGCGGCGTCGAGGTGGACGTCGCGTAGACCCCGACCGCGAGCCGCGGCACGTCGACCCCCTCGGACACCATGCGGACGGCGACCATCCAGCGCTCGTCGCTCGCCCCGAAGTCCTCGATGCGCTTGCTCGCGCCGAGGTCGTCGGAGAGGACGACCGTCGGGGCCTCGCCGGTCAACGAGCGGAGGATGGCGGCATACGCCCTCGCCTGGGTCTGGTTGGAGGCGATGACGAGGCCGCCGGCGTCCTCGACGTGGCGCCGCACCTCGGTGAGGCGCCGGTCGGCGGCGGCGAGGACCGCGGGGATCCACTCCCCCTTGGGATCGAGCGCCGTGCGCCACGCGTGGGCGACGAAGTCCTTCGTCATCGGCTCGCCGAGGCGCGCCTCGAGCTCGTCGCCGGCCTTGGTGCGCCAGCGCATGCTGCCGCCGTAGGCCATGAAGAGGACGGGTCGCACGACGCCGTCGCGCAACGCCTCGGCGTAGCCGTAGGTGTAGTCGCTCGAGCTGACGAGGGTGCCCTCGGCGTCGAGCTCGTACGTGACGAACGGGATCGGCGAGGTGTCGGAGCGGAAGGGCGTGCCGGTCAGCGAAAGCCGACGGGTCGCGGGCTCGAAGGCCTCGCGGATGCCGTCGCCCCAGCTCTTCGCGTCACCGCCGTGGTGCACCTCGTCGAGGATGACGAGGGTCGAGCGCGACGTCGTCAGCTCGCGGTGCAGCGACGGGCGCGAGGCGACCTGCGCGTAGGTCACGGCGACACCGTGGTAGTCGTCGCTGTGCCGGCCGATGCTGTTGCTGAACTTCGGGTCGAGACTGATGCCGACGCGGGCGGCGGCGTCGGCCCACTGGGTCTTGAGGTGCTCCGTGGGAGCGACGACCGTGACGCGCGAGACGATGCCCGCGCTCAGCAGCTCGGTGGCCACGCGCAGGGCGTACGTCGTCTTGCCGGCGCCCGGTGTGGCGACCGCGAGGAAGTCGCGCGGCGACTTGCCGAGGTAGAGGTCGAGTGCCTCCTGCTGCCACGCGCGCAGCTTGCTGGCGGTACCCCACGCAGCCCGCTCTGGGAAGGCGGGTGGGAGGTGGAAGGCGGCCCCTGAACTCATAGAGAGGCCACCGTAACGAATCCCCGAGGACGACATGCCGAGGCCCCGCCTTGCGGGCGGGGCCTCGGCCTGGATGGTATGCCGCTCAGTCGGTTTCGCGACGTCGAGCAGGCGCGCTGGTGGTCACCGGCCGGCGCGGTACGCCGTCCACTGGGCCTGCATGCGCGAGACCTGGCCGGTCGTGAAGGTGTTCATGCAGGAGTCGTACGTGTAGTCCATGAAGTTCTTGATCGGGTCGAGGCCGGGGCTCGTGCACGTGTCGCGGCCGGTCGGGCACTGGTAGGCGGCGCTGGCCTCGGCGGGCGTGTCGTCGACGTAGTCGCCGTTGCCGTTACAGCCGCCCTGGAAGGTGTGGTATAGCCCGACCCAGTGGCCGACCTCGTGGGTGGCCGTGTCGCCCTGGTTGTAGTTCGTCGCGCTGCCACCGGGCAGGGAGGCCGTGAGGATGACGACGCCGTCCATGGCGTCGTAGGTGCCCTTGGGGAAGGTCGCCCAGCCCAGCAGCCCCTGACCGATGTTGGCCGAGTAGAGGTTGAGGTCAGCCATCGTGCCCTTGCGGAGCGTCGTCTTCATGCTCTTCTCGGCCGCCGAGCCGGGCGTCACGGTGTACCAGGACGAGTTGCTCGTCGAGTCGGAGCCGGCGAGGCTGAAGCTGAGACCGGTCCCCGAGTAGGCCTTGTTGAGGACGCTGATCTGGCTGCTGATCGCGCTGCCGCTGACGGTGCCCTGAGTGCCGTTGGTGATGGTGTGCCAGTAGACCTTGACCGTCGTCGGTGCGAAGGTGCTGCCCGTGCCCGGCTTGCCCTGCTGGCCCTCCCTGACGACCTTGCCCGACGAGTCCCGGGTCAGCCCCTTGGCCTCGAGGGCATTGGTCAGGGCCGCCTCGTTGGCGCGCACCTGTGCGTCGGTCAGCTCGTGCGGGTCCTTGGCGGTGCCGTGGGTGCCGCGGGCTCCGACCGCGCCCACGGCCGCCGGGTCGAGGCACGCGGCGCTGCCGTGGCCCTCCATCACGGGCGCGGCCTGCGCCGGTGCGCCGAGGGATGCTGCGGCGAGTGCGAGCGGTGCCGCGAGCATCAGGGAGCGAAGCTTCATGGGGTGACCTTTCTCGTCCGACACGACGCCCGATCGGGCGACGATCCCAGCGACTGTAGGTACGCGACAGTCAGTGGCGGAGCCGGGGCGAGTAAAGAACCCTTAAGGAAAGCCCCTCGGTCGGGCGGTGGTGGTCAGGCACCCGCAGACGCGTCGCTCAGGACTGTCCGCCGCCGCCCTGGTCGCCGTCGCCGCCGTCCTGGGGGTCGCGAAGGCCTTCGTAGATCTCCTTGCAGACCGGGCAGACCGGGAACTTCTGGGGGTCGCGGCCCGGGACCCAGATCTTGCCGCAGAGGGCCACGACGGGCTCACCCGACAGCGCGCTCTCGAGGATCTTCTCCTTGCGCACGTAGTGCGAGAAGCGCTCGTGGTCACCGGGCTCCTGGAGCTCCTCGCGAACCTCCTCACGCTCGATCGTGGCCGTGCTCGTGCGCCGCAGCGGCTCGGGCTCGGGCTCGAACGGGTCGGGAGGCATCGTGCTCATGACGAGAGTGTATGCCGCCCTGCCGCACCCCGAAGGAGCCGCTCCCCCGCGGGATAGGCCCCCCACGACGCCGGGAGCGCGCCGGGTCGGCCGCTGAGCAGCACCGCCTCGACGCCGGCCTCCGGGGCGTCCGGCGCCGGCTCGAGGCCGAGGCGCCGCAGGGTCTGGCGGGCCACCGCGACGGGAGAGTCGTGGATCGTCACACCGTCCCCGAGGGCCGCGACGATCCGGTCGACGACGAGCCCGTAGTGGGTGCACCCGAGGACGAGCGAGCGCACGCCCGCGGGAGTCTGCGACGCGGCATACGCGATGCAGGCGTCGACCGCGTCGGGGTCACCGGACTCGATGGCCTCGGCGAGCCCCAGGGCCGCGACGGCACACGTCTCGACGTCGGCGGCGAAGGCGTCGACGAGGCCCCTGAGGTAGTCGCTCGACGTCGTGGCAGCCGTGGCCCACACGGCGACCGGCCCTCCCCCGGCGGCCGCCGGGCGGATGGCCGGCACCGTGCCGATGACGGGGACGGCCGGCTCGAGCTCGGCGCGGAGGGCGCCCAGCCCGTGCACCGAGGCGGTGTTGCACGCGACGACGATCGCGGCCGGCTCGTGGGGAAGGGTGGCGCGCGCCGAGGCGAGGATCAGTCGCTGGACCTCGGCGGGCGTGCGCGGGCCGTAGGGCATGTTGTCCGGGTCGAGCGACAGCACGAGCCCGAGGTCGGGCCGCAGCGCGTGGAGGGCGTCGGCGTACCCGAGGAGCCCGAGACCGCTGTCGACGAAGGCAACTCGCCTGGTCGACCTCGGCATCCCGGGATGCTCCTCGGTGTCCGGCCGCACGGGCCCCGTGACGCCCATGTCAGTTCATCGACGGGTCGTCGGGGAAGTTCGCGACGTACGCGAGGCTGTCGCGCTGGCGTCGGAGCACCTCACGCCACAGCCCCTCCGGCCGCGGCGTGAAGGCGTCGCGCACCTCCGCATCGACGACGTACCAGTCGCCGCGCAGCACCTCGTTCTCGAGCTGGCCGGACTCCCACCCGGAGTAGCCGGCGAAGATCCGCAGCCCCGCCAGCTCGGCCGCGACGACAGGGGTCGGCACGTCGAGGTCGACGAGGCCGATCGAGCCGAAGAGGCGCTTGACCCCGAGCGGCTCCGGCTCGTCGCCCGGCACCGTGACGAGCCCCAGCGCCGACGACGTCGACACCGGCCCGCCCTGGAAGAGGACGTGCGGGGCGGTCACGACACGCTGCCAGCCCGGCAGCACCGAGTCCACCTCGGCCGACAGGGGCTTGTTGAGCACGACGCCCTGGGCGCCGCCGTCGTCGTGGTGGAGCATGAGGATGACGGACCGATGGAACACGTCACCCCCGACGGACGGCGTCGCCACGAGGAGGCGGCCGGTGTGGAACATCGAGCTCACGGGCCCAGCCTTCCACACCGGCGACTGCTCAGAAGCGCGCGCCCCGCTGACCACGGCGGTCGTCGTCGCCCCAGCGGGACACGAGACCGTCACCGCGGTCGGTGCGACGGCCCCGACGGTCGTCGGAACGACCGCCACCGTGCTGCGGACGCGAGCCGCTGCGCTGGCCCTGGCGCGGACCGCGCGGACCGGCCGGCCCACGACGATGCGCCTTGGGACCGGCGATGAGGCGCTGGAACTCGTCCTCGGCGATCGCGACACCGCTCGGGGTCGTCGCACCGGTCGCCGCGATGATCGCATCGCCGGGCGTGGCCCGCACGGGCGAGATCTCGAGACCGGCGTCCTTGAGCTGACGCTCCATCGTCCGACGCTGGTGCGGCAGGGCGAGGGTCACGACGGTGCCCTTGTCACCGGCGCGAGCCGTACGACCGGAGCGGTGGAGGTAGTCCTTGTGGTCGGCCGGCGGGTCGACCTGCAGGACGACCGAGACGTCGTCGACGTGGATGCCGCGGGCCGCGACGTCGGTCGCGACGAGCACCGGGAGGGTGCCGTCACGGAACGCGCCGAGCACGCGGTTGCGCTGGCCCTGGTTGAGGCCACCGTGGAGCGCGGCCGCCATGACGCCCTGCTCGCGCAGCTGGAGCGCGATGCGGTCGGCGCCGAGCTTGGTGCGACAGAACACGACGGTGCGGCCCTCGCGGTTGGCGACCTCGGCCGTGATGACCTTCTTGTGCTGCGGGTCGATGAGCAGGACGTGGTGGTCCATGCCCTCGACCGACGCGGTGGCGTCGTTCGTCGAGTGCGTCACCGGGTCGGTGAGGTACTTCTCGACGAGCGCGTCGATGCCGCGGTCGAGCGTCGCCGAGAAGAGGAGGCGCTGGCCGTCGGACGGGATCTTGTCGAGGCTCGTCGTGATCTCGGCCATGAAGCCCATCTCGGCCATGTGGTCGGCTTCGTCGAGCACGGTGATCGCGATGTCGTCCATCTCGACGGCGCCACGCTCGAGCAGGTCGTTGAGGCGGCCCGGCGTCGCGATGAGGATGTCGACGCCCTTGTTGAGCGCGTTGATCTGCGTCGTGTAGCTGAGGCCACCGGCGACGAGCTTGTGGCGCAGGCCGGCGACGTGCACGAGCGGCTCGAGCGCGTCGGAGATCTGCATCGCGAGCTCGCGCGTCGGCGTGAGGATGAGGGCGTGCGGCTTGCGCGGGCGACGCTTGAGGTCGGCCTCGAGCAGCCGGGCGATGAGCGGCAGGCCGAAGGCAAGGGTCTTGCCCGAGCCGGTCTGGCCGCGGCCGAGGACGTCCTTGCCGGCCAGCGCGTCGGGGATCGTCGCGGTCTGGATCGGGAACGGCGAGGTGATGCCCTCCCGGGCGAGGCGCTCGACGATCCGCTCGGGCAGGCCGAGAGCGGCGAAGCCGTTGTCGGCGGCGACGTCGACGGGTCCGTCGGACACGTCCGCGCGGGTCGACTTGGTCCAGGTGTCGGCGTCCATGCGCTCGGCCTCGGCGTCGTCGAAGCTCACGGGAGCCCGGTCGGCGAAGCGGTCGGCGAAGCGGTCGGCGCCACGGTCGTCGCGGCGCTCGAAGCGCGGGCGGTCCTCGCGGCGCTGGAAGCCACCACGGTCGCCACCACGGTCATCGCGGCGCTCGAACGACGGRCGGTCCTCGCGACGCTGGAAGCCGCGGTCACCGCGGTCGTCACGACGCTGGTAACCGCCACGGTCGTCGCGGTCGCCACGGGGACGGTCGAACGACGGACGGTCCTCGCGACGCTGGAAGCCGCGGTCACCGCGGTCGTCACGACGCTGGTAACCGCCACGGTCGTCGCGGCGGTCGGACGAGGGGCGGTCGTCGCGGCGCTGGTATCCGCCACGGTCGTCGCGACGCTCGAAGCTCGGGCGGTCCTCGCGACGCTGGAAGCCGCGGTCGTCGCGGCGCTGGTAGCCACCACGGTCATCGCGGCGGTCGTCGCGGCGGTCCGAGGAACGGTGCTCGTCACGCGGGGCTCGCCACTCGCGGCCACCGACGTGCGAGGAGCCCGACGATGCTGGGCGGGAGGTCTTGGGGCCGGAGAAGGAACCGGAGGACTTCTGTCCACCCTGTCCGCGGTGCGGCTTCTTGGTCGCGGCGGCCTTCTTCTCGGTGGACCAGCGGGCCTTCTTGGGCGCGCCGGAGGAGGTGTGCTTGGGCATTGCGTATTCAACTCTCTTGACTCGATGCAGACTTCGCCTCGAGCCGTGAGTCACACCACGACCATGCAGACGAGCCTCAGGCGCAGGAATCTCTGCGCCCCATGTGTACCGGTCCCCGGCATCTGTGCCGTCCGGTGTTCGGATCCGCTCCGCGTCGGTGCCGGGCCGCGCCGTCTGCGCGGTCTTCCGGTAGGGGTGTCACCTCGTCGGACGAGCCTGCCCGCCGGGCATCCCCGGCGCCATCTCTTCCGTCGTGATCCGAGGAGACCTCGGAGTCGGATGCCGCCAAGTCTACCAGCGACGCAGCCGGGGCCCGACCACGAGCACGGCCGCCCCGAGCGCCACGCCGACGAGGTCGACCACCGCGTCCCACACGTCGCCGGAGCGCCCGGGGAGGAGGAAGTGCTGCACCAGCTCGCTCACCGGGGCATGGATCGCGAAGATGACGACCGCGGTGCGCACGGACCGCAGGGCGCGCCCCACGGCATACGTCGGCACGGCGAAGACGAGGAGGTGCACGACCTTGTCGGTCCAGCTCACCGGGCCCTCGACGGTGACGACGGGCCAGTAGAGGACGAGCAGCTGCGTCACGACGGCCGCGACCGCCAGGCCGACGACGAGGCGCGAGGTGGGGGCGGACCGTCGCGGGAGGCTCGTCATGGCACCGCAGTCTAGGTAGGTTGCGACGAGGGCCCCGACCCGCTCCGCGAGGGCCGCGACGAGAGGAACCCCATGGGCAAACGCACGGTCACCGTCAACGGCGCCGGCAGGGCCGCCGTCTCCCCCGACGTCGTGCGCCTCGACCTGCGGGTCGGGCACGACGCCGACGACGTCGCGACGGCCCTCGCCGGGGCGGCCGAGGGCATCACGAAGGTCGGGGCGGTCGTGCGCGACCACGACGTGGCCGACGCCGACATCCGCACCCTCGACGCGGGCGTCAGCCAGCGTTGGGACAACACCGGTGTCGCGGTCGGCTTCACGGCCCAGCAGCGGCTCGCCGTCACCGTGCGCCGGCTCGAGTCGGTCGGCGAGATCCTCGAGGCCGCCGCGTCCGCGGTGGGCAACGCCCTGCTCGTCGACCAGGTGCGCCTCGACGTGTCCGACCGCAGCGAGGGACTGCGGCGCGCCCGGGAGGCCGCCTTCGCCGACGCCCGCGACAAGGCGCAGCAGTATGCCGCGCTCTCCGGCGCCGAGCTCGGCGCAGTCCTCGGGGTGGCCGAGGCGGGCGCCATCCCGGTCCAGCGCCGCGAGATGAAGCTCATGGCGGCCTCGATGGACGCCGGCGGCATGCCCGTCGAGGGCGGTGACCTCGACCTCGGGGCTTCCGTCACCGTCACCTGGGAACTGCGCTGAGGGCGGAATACCCGTCACACGCCGATCGTTGGGAGAGACATGGCTACCACTGACCTGACCGCGCAGTCCTTCGAGAAGACCGTTCTCGACAACGACATCGTCCTGGTCGACTTCTGGGCGTCCTGGTGCGGCCCGTGTCGGCAGTTCGCCCCGGTCTACGACGCCGCGTCGCAGAGCGGTGACAACGAGGGCATCGTGTTCGGCAAGGTCGACACCGAGGCCGAGCAGTCCCTCGCATCGGCGGCGAACATCACCTCGATCCCGACCCTGATGGCCTTCAAGGAGGGCGTGCTCGTCTTCGCCCAGCCCGGTGCGCTGCCGCAGTCCGCGCTCCAGGACGTCATCGAGCAGGTCAAGAACCTCGACATGGCCCCGATCAAGGAGCAGATGGCGGCCGAGGCGGCCGGCGCCGCTTCCGGCGGCCAGACCGAGCAGGCCTGACGAGCCCGGACAGACGGCATACGGCACAGACGAAGAGGGCGTCCCGCGAACGGGACGCCCTCTTCGTGCTTGTCAGCGACAGCGTGACGTGGCCACCACGTGAGTGGTGGAGGTGGCGGGAATTGAACCCGCGTCCGATGACGAGAAACCAGGGCTTCTCCGGGTGCAGTGCGCTATGGCTTTTCTCGGCCCCAGGGCTCGCACGCACGCGTCCCCTGACAGGCCCAGTTGAGTAAGAGTCCCGTGCAGCCCCCCAACATGACTGCACAGCAAGTTTCCTAGCTGATGCCAGACACTGAGTCGGAAACTAGCTCAGGCTGACAGACTTCGAGGCTCGCTCAGGCGGCGAGGGCGAAGTCGGTGCGCTTGGAATTGGCACCTATGGTTTTGCAAGGAGCGTTTACGAGATAACCCTGCATCCTCGACCCGCTTCCCCTGACATGTCGACCACCGTCGAAACCGATCACCCCCATGAGGGGTGTCCACGTCACGCTGTTCACTTGTCAAGCTGCTCTGCGTCCCACCGGGGTGGAGTCCACAGTATGCAGGAGGAACGCTCGGGCGGTCCAAGCCATTCCCGTCTCGGATGGGAACACCCCTCTCGGGAGCGACAGGCCCGCCACTAGGCTGCCGACCGTGGTCGACGCGGACCACACCCGTCGCCCCCGGCACCCTGGAGGTCCGATGTTCCGCAAGGTTCTCGTCGCCAACCGAGGCGAGATCGCCGTCCGAGCCTTCCGGGCCGCCACCGAGCTCGGCGCCCGCACGGTCGCCGTCTTCCCCTACGAGGACCGCAAGAGCGAGCACCGGCTCAAGGCCGACGAGGGCTACCAGATCGGCGACGAGGGCCACCCGGTCCGGGCCTACCTCGACCACGAGGCCATCGTCGCCCAGGCCGTCGAGGCCGGGGCCGACGCGATCTACCCCGGCTACGGCTTCCTGTCGGAGAACCCCCTTCTCGCCGAGGCGTGCGACGCCGCCGGCGTCACCTTCATCGGTCCCCCGGCTTCGGTGCTGCACCTCACGGGCAACAAGGCCCGCGCCATCGCCGCCGCGCGTGACGCCGGCCTGCCGACGCTGCGCGGCTCCGAGCCCGGCACCGACCTCGACACTCTCGAGGCCGCGGCCGAGGACATCGGCTATCCCGTCTTCGTCAAGGCGGTCAGCGGTGGCGGGGGTCGGGGCATGCGCCGCGTCGAGGGCCGAGATGGTCTGCGCGACGCGCTCGAGGCCGCCCAGCGCGAGGCCGAGTCGGCGTTCGGTGACCCGACGCTCTACCTCGAGGAGGCCGTGGTCAACCCGCGCCACATCGAGGTCCAGGTGCTCGCCGACAGCACGGGTGAGGTCGTCCACCTCTACGAGCGCGACTGCTCGCTCCAGCGCCGCCACCAGAAGGTCGTCGAGATCGCGCCGGCGCCCAATCTCGACGCGGCGACGCGCGAGAGCATGTGCGCCGACGCCGTCGAGTTCGCGCGCTCGATCGGCTACGTCAACGCCGGGACGGTCGAGTTCCTCCTCGGCGAGGACGGGCGCTACGTCTTCATCGAGATGAACCCGCGCATCCAGGTCGAGCACACGGTGACCGAGGAGGTCACCGACATCGACCTCGTCGTCATGCAGATGCAGATCGCGTCGGGCGACACCTTCGCGTCGATGGGCCTGCGCCAGGACGACATCCGCACCAAGGGCTTCGCGATGCAGTGCCGGATCACGACGGAGGACCCGGCCAACGGCTTCCGCCCCGACGCGGGCACCATCACCGTCTACCGCTCGGCCGGCGGCAGCGGCGTGCGCCTCGACGGCGGGACCGTCTTCGTCGGTGCCGAGATCAGCGCCCACTTCGACTCGATGCTCGTCAAGCTCACCTGTCGTGGGATGACCTTCCCGATCGCCGTGCGCCGGGCCCAGCGCGCGCTGGCGGAGTTCCGCATCCGCGGGGTCTCGACCAACATCCCCTTCCTCGAGGCGGTCCTCGGCGACCCGGTCTTCCAGGAGGGCCTGGCCACGACGTCGTTCATCGACCAGCGTCCCGAGCTGCTCTCCGCGCGGATCAGCGCCGACCGCGCGACGAAGCTGCTCAGCTACCTCGCCGACGTCACCGTCAACCAGCCCAACGGCCCGGTCACGACGCGGATCCGCCCCCGCACCAAGCTTCCCCAGCTCCCCGACGCGCCCCTGCCGCCCGGCGCCCGCGACCGTCTCGTCGCCGACGGGCCGGCGGCCTTCGCGCGAGCGCTGCGCGAGGCGAACGACGTCGCCGTCACCGACACGACGTTCCGGGACGCACACCAGTCGCTCCTCGCGACCCGCATGCGCACCCGCGACCTGCTCCATGTCGCCAAGCACGTCTCGCACCTGACGCCGCAGCTGCTCTCGATGGAGGCCTGGGGCGGCGCGACCTACGACGTCGCGCTGCGCTTCCTGGCCGAGGACCCGTGGGAGCGGCTCGCCGCGCTCCGTGAGGCCATGCCCAACATCCCGCTGCAGATGCTGCTGCGCGGGCGCAACACGGTCGGCTACACCCCCTACCCGACGGCCGTGACCGACGCCTTCGTGCGCGAGGCCGCGTCGACGGGCCTCGACATCTTCCGCATCTTCGACTCGCTCAACGACGTGTCGCAGATGCGCCCGGCCGTCGAAGCGGTGCTCGAGACGAACACCGCGGTCGCCGAGGTGGCGCTCTGCTACACGGGCAACCTGATGAGTCCCGGCGAGAAGCTCTACACGCTCGACTACTACCTCCACCTCGCCGAGCAGATCGTCGACACCGGCGCCCACGTGCTCGCCATCAAGGACATGGCCGGGCTGCTCCGCGCTCCGGCGGCGGCGCGGCTGGTCCGCGCGCTGCGCGAACGCTTCGACCTGCCGGTGCACCTGCACACGCACGACACCGCGGGCGGCCAGATCGGCACGCTCCTTGCCGCCATCGACGCCGGGGTCGACGCCGTCGACGCGGCCACGGCGACGATGGCCGGCACGACGAGCCAGCCCTCGCTCTCGGCCCTCGTCGCGGCGACCGACGACACCGACCGCCCGACGGGGCTCGACATCGAGAACGTCTTCGCGCTCGAGCCCTACTGGGAGGCCGTGCGTCACCTCTACCGGCCCTTCGAGTCGGGACTCGACTCCCCCACCGGCCGGGTCTACTTCCACGAGATCCCCGGCGGCCAGCTGAGCAACCTCCGGCAGCAGGCGATCGCCCTCGGTCTCGGCGACCGCTTCGAGGCGATCGAGGACATGTATGCCGCGGCGAACCGGATCCTCGGCAACGTCGTCAAGGTGACGCCGAGCTCCAAGGTCGTCGGCGACCTCGCGCTCGCGCTCGTCGGCGCCGGCGCCGACCCGAAGGACTTCGAGGACGACCCCCAGCGCTTCGACATCCCGGACTCGGTCATCGGCTTCCTCAACGGCGAGCTCGGCGACCCTCCCGGTGGGTGGCCAGAGCCCTTCCGCACCAAGGCGCTCGCCGGCCGCCAGTCCAAGCCGCGCCTCACCGAGCTGACGCCGGAGCAGGAGCAGGCTCTCGTCGAGGCCCCGCGACGCACCCTCAACGAGCTGCTCTTCCCCGGACCGACCAAGGAGTTCGAGAGCTCGCGCGAGTCCTACGGCGACCTGTCGGTGCTCGGCACCGTCGAGTTCCTCCACGGCCTCGAGGCAGGTGAGGAGTACGAGGTCGAGATCGAGCCGGGCAAGCGGCTCATCCTCGGGGTCCAGTCGATCGGCGAGGCCGACTCCAAGGGGATGCGCACCGTCATGTGCACCCTCAACGGGCAGTTCCGACCCATCACCGTCCGCGACCGCTCGGTCGAGGCAGACGTCAAGTCCGCCGAGAAGGCCGACGCGGGGGTCACGGGCCAGGTCGCAGCGCCCTTCGCCGGCGTCGTCACCCTCGCAGTGTCCGAGGGTGACACCGTCGAGGCCGGCGGCGTCGTCGCGACGATCGAGGCCATGAAGATGGAGGCCAACATCACGAGCCCCACCGGAGGCACCGTCTCGCGGGTCGCCATCGGCGCGCACCAGCAGGTCGAGGGTGGCGACCTGCTCGTCGTCATCGGCTGACGTCAGCCGCGTCAGCCGCGTCAGCCGCGTCCGAGTGCACGCACGAGGCCCAGCGCCTCCTCGACCGACCCCGTGACGTCGGGGATCGGGAAGAGGGTGGCGCGCACGACACGGTCCCGGTCGACGACGAACGTCTGGCGCTTGAGCCGGGTCGTGCCGCCCGCACGGAAGGTCGGCAGGCGCAGCGCGGTCGTCAGCTCGAGGTCGGCGTCCGAGAGCAGGGGGAAGCGGATGCGGTTCGCTGCAGCGAACGCGGCCTGCTCCCCCGGTCGCTGGGTCGAGACCCCGACGACCGAGGCCCCGAGGTCGGCGAACTCGCCGAGCCGGTCGCGGTACGTGCACGACTCGAACGTGCAGCCGATGCCACCAGGGATCTCGTCGGCGCCGGGGAACGCGTTGCCGGGGTAGCAGTAGACCACCGTGAACGGCTCGTCGGTGACGGGGTCCAGGGCGTGCAGGCGCGGGATCGCCTGTCCGACGAGGCCGCTCACCCGGGTGACCTCGTTGGAGTCGGTGGCGGCACCGGCGTCGGGGCTCCCGTCGCCGAGCAGCCACGTGTCCCCGAACTCCTGCAGGGCAGCGAGGACCGGGAGCGCCCCCCGGCCGAGGGCGGTGAGGACGTACTCGTGCCGCGGCGGACGGTCGGAGTAGGCGCGGCGCTCGAGGACGCCGTCTGACACGAGGGCGTCGAGACGCTGCGCGAGGACCTTGCGCGAGATCCCCGTCTCGGCGACGAGCTGGTCGAAACGGGTGCGCCCACCGGCGACGTCGCGCAGGACGAGCAGGCTCCACGGGTCACCGAGGACGCCGACGGCGTGGGCGACGCCGCACGGGTCGACGGCGCTCGCGTGCCGCCTGGTCATGGCCTCATTCTAACTGAGTTCCTAAAAGAGACTCACTGTGGTCTGATGTTCGGGTGCGCGACCTCCGTGACCTCCCGAGCGTCGTCTGGGTGCTGGCCGCCGGGCGCTTCGTCAGCTCGGCCAGCGCCTTCCTCATGCTCTTCCTCGTGCTCTACCTCACCGGACCGCGGGGGCTGGGCGTCGTGCCGGCGGGCATCATCGCCGGCTCGAACGGTGTCGGCGCGCTCCTCGGGAACGTCACGGGCGGCCGGTTCGGCGACCGCTACGGCCACCGCCGGGTCCTGCTCCTCACGGCCAGCGTGGTCGGCGTCCTCACCGCCCTCATCCCGTGGCAGCCGGTGTGGCTGCTCGCCGTGACGATGCCGCTGACGGGCTACCTGGGCGCCGTCGCGTCCCTCGGGCAGGGTGCGCTCGCGGCACTCGCCGTGCCGGCCGGGTCACGCCGGTCGTCGGTCGCCGTGAGCCGCGCCGCCTCCAACGCGGGCTTCGTCATCGGCCCTCCCGTCGGCGCCCTGCTCGCCACGCACGGCTACGACACGCTCTTCGTGGTCGACGGCGTCCTCACCCTCGTGCTGCGCCACGCCACGTCGCGCTTCCTGCCCGACGAGGCGCCGGTGGCCGCGGAGCCCGACGCCCCGGCCGGCCTCTGGCGGGCGGTCCGGGCCGACCGGTCGCTCCTGCTCCTCCTCCCGGGCGTCGTGCTCGTCGACCTCGTCTACCGTCAGCTCTACTCGACCCTCCCCCTGCACCTGCGCGACCACGGGCAGCCGCTCGCGCTCTACACGCTCCTCGTCGCGATCGGGTCGGGGCTCATCCTCGCGCTCGAGATCCCCGTGGCCCTCTGGCTCCGAGACCGACCTGCCATTCCCATCATCGCGACCGGATACGCCCTCGTGGCAGTCGGTTTCGTCATCTTCGGGCTCACGTGGATGGGCGTCACGGCCGCAGCAGTCGTCGCCATGGTGGTGCTCACCGCCGGCGAGATCCTCTACAAGACGACGGCAACCGCGCACGTCCTCGACGCGGCGCCCGCCCACCTCGTCGGCCAGTACCAGGGCCTCTACACCGGCGCCGCCACGAGCGGGACGATGCTCTCCGCCCCGCTGGGCGGGATGGTGTATGCCGTCGCGCCCGGTCTGCTGTGGCCGCTCTGTGGCGTCGTGGCCGGCGTGGGAGCCCTGCTCGCCCTCGCGTCGCGACGACCGTCCCGAGACGCCGAGCCGGCAGCGTCGTAGCGACGGCGTGTGTCACCGGGACCTGCCCCGCACCGAGGGTCACATCGATCGTGCGGGCTACCAGGAGCCGGAGGACGACCCGCCGCCACCGCCGCCGGAGAAGCCACCGCCGCCGGAGAAGCCGGACGATCCCGACGAGCCCGGCGTCGAGGTGAAGGTGCCCGTCGACGTCGTCGAGAAGGAGTCGACACCGTCGGCGATGCTCGTGAAGTCGGGGAAGGCGTTGCCGCTCCAGACGTACCACGTCGGCATCACGAGAGGCTGGTTGGCGGCCTCGGCCGCCTTCGCGACGTCGGCGAACGTGCTGGCCCACCGGTCCGCGACACCGAAGACGACGGCATACGGCAGGTAGCGGCTGAAGATGTTGGACGCCTCCTCGAACTCGATCTGCCCGGCCTCGGCGGTCGTGAGGTACTCCTTGAAGCCGAGGGACTGGGCGAGCACGGCCGAGCCCTCGGCGGTCTTGGCGGCCATCCGCCCGCCGAGGAACCAGACGATGAGGCCGGCGACGACGAGACCGATGCCGAGGGCGACCCCGCCACCGAAGCTGCCGCCGAGGATCGCGCTGATCGCAGGTCGGCCGTAGAAGAGCATGAGCCCGCCGAGCACGGCGATGACGAGCCCGAGGCCCTGCCACGCGCCGCGCTGGGTCTGGGGCGAGGAGCGGAACCATCCCCGTGTCACGACCTCCTCGTACATCCCGGACTGGATGCGCTTGAGGGTGCTCGCGAAGGTGTTCTTCATCTCCGAGAGACGCACGACGTCGCCCCGGCTGGAGAAGATGCCGTCGAGCAGCTGGCGCTCGTAGGGCAGCAGTCGCTCGTCGGCCGGGGGCGCGAGCCGGGTCAGCGTCCAGTCGGTGCGGCTGAAGGCTCCCCCGCCGTCGCTCTCCTCGATCCGGATGAAGCCGCGCACCGCGAGGTCGATGACCGTGGCCGAGACGTCGATCGGGTTGGCGGTCTCGTCGATGATCGTGCCGACCATGCCCGGCTGCACGCCCTTCGGCGGCTGGAACTGGACGGCGACGGTGGACGACCCGCCGCGCACCGTGGCGGCACTCGGGGTCCCGTCGCCCGCCGCGCCGGTGCCGTACGCCGGCGAGAGGCCCGGCGTGAGGTCGGCGTAGCGCTCGTCCCGACCGCGGGTCCAGACGAGGGCACCCATCACGGCCAGTGCCAGCACCGGAGCGCCGATGGCGCCGGCCCAGGCGGCGGCGTTGGCGGCCGGGGCCGCGTCGGAACCGATCGAGGACGCCGAGTCACCCTGTCGGACGTCGGGGCGCACGTCGCCGAAGGCCGAGGCCGGGTAGGAGGCGAGCACCGACATGGCATCCCCCGCGGTCAGCCCGGTGGCCGCGAACCTGGCCGGGTCGCCCTTCGTCGCCTGGCAGGGCGTGTCCGACCGGTTGACGCCCTGGTAGCAGGCCACCTGGGTCGGCGTCGCCGGCGCCGTGACGGTGATCGACACGCGGTCACGCACGGTGGTCTCGTTGGTCCCGAAGACGTTGTAGTAGAGCTCGACGGTGTCGGCCGTGCTCGAGTCGGCGGCCGGCTTGCCGTCGGCGGTGATCGGGTTGAGCACGTCATGAAGCGTGTAGCTGATGGTGTAGACCTGAGTGCCGCTGGTGTACTCGTCGAGGGAGCCGATCCGGATCTCCTTGGCCGCACCGCTGTCGGTGACGCGGAAGGCGTCGGGGGCGCCGCTCGGGCTCGACACCGCGACGTCCGTCAGGTCGTAGTAGCGGTAGCGGTTCTCCTCGCCGTTCCAGCCCATCCGCACCACGACGTCGCGGAAGATGCCGTGCTTCTGCTCGCCGCTCGGGAAGCGCCACGTGATGGTCTCGGTGACCTTCATGCTGCCGTCGGGCTGCACGTCGTAGACCGCGGCGAAGGAGTCCATGCCCTCGTCGCCGGCGGCCTGCGCGGCGGCCGGTACGAGCAGGAACAGCGCGGCTGCCAGGAGCAGACCCAGCACCCCGAGTCGCCGGCCGCGCGTCACGCTCGATCGGGTCGGTCCGGTCGGTCCAGCCATCGGAGTGCCTCCACGTCGTTGGTCCCTTGCATCCTGACACCGGACGCTGCGCCGGGTCGCGCGGTTCCGGCGGAAGGGTCAGCGGCGGCGGTTGGCCGCGCTCATCGCCCGGTCGGCCTCGCGGTTGTCCTGGCGCTCGCGCAGCGCGTGGCGCTTGTCGTACTCCTTCTTGCCGGTCGCGATGGCGATCTCGACCTTGGCGCGGCCGTCCTTGAAGTAGAGGGCCAGGGGCACGATGGTGCGCCCGCTCTCACGGGTCTTGTGCGCGATCTTCGTCAGCTCGGCGCGGTGCAGGAGCAGCTTGCGCTTGCGACGCGGGGCGTGGTTGTTCCACGTGCCGTTGAGGTACTCGGGGATGTGGACGTTCTCGAGGTAGAGCTCGTCACCGGTGAACATGGCGAAGCCGTCGACGAGGGACGCGCGCCCCATCCGCAGCGCCTTGACCTCGGTGCCGGAAAGGACGATGCCCGCCTCGAAGGTGTCGTCGATGAGGTAGTCGTGTCGGGCCTTGCGGTTGCTCGCGATGAGCGACCGCCCCTTCTCCTTCGGCACCAGACCGTCCTTCCGCCTTGAGGGTGTGTGGTCAGCGCACCAACGCTACCCCGAAGGGGCCCTCGGCTCAGAGTCGGTTTTGTCCGGGAGGGTTGGTCAGAGCCACTTGCGGGGGTTGACCGGCGTGCCGTCCTCGTAGGTGCCGAAGTGCAGGTGACAGCCCGTCGAGTAGCCCGTCGTGCCGGAGTAGCCGATGAGCTGGCCGCGGTTCACGCTGCCGCCGAACTTCACGATGCTCGACAGGTGGTTGTAGCTCGTGACGAGGTCGACGCCGCGGTGGATCCCGTGGTCGATGAGGATCTGGTTGCCCCACCCGCTCGCCCGCCAACCCGCGCGGATGATGTCGCCCGGCGCCGCGGCATACACCGGCGTGCCGCACGCGATGCCCCAGTCGAGACCGTCGTGCAGCATCCACTTCTGGAGCACTGGGTGCCACCGCATGCCGAAGCCGGAGGTCGTCGGGCCGATGGCGGGGTAGCTGAGGTAGTTCGACGGAGTCGGGTCGCTCTGCACCGGCGGCGGCGTCTTGGGGATGTAGACCTGTCCGCGCTTCTTGGCGGCGGCGGCCTTGGCCCGCTCGGCGCGGATCTTCGCGGCGCGCTCGGCGCGCAGCCTGGCCTGGCGCTTCTGCTCGGCGATCCGGGCCTGGCGGGCCCGCTCGACGAGGACGGCCTGCAGGCGGGCCGACTCGGCGCGGGCGGAGGCGAGGTCTGCGGCCTCGCCCTGCTTCTGCACCGCGAGGTCGGCGGTGTAGGCCGACTGCTTGGACTTCAGCTGGTCGAGCTGCGTCTTGGCCGCCGCGGCGTTCTGCGCGGCGGTGACGGCGTTGTTCTTGGCGATGATCGCCTGGTTCTTGGCCTGAGTGGCGGCCGCGGCGGCCGCCTCGGCCCCGCGCAGGGCGGCCTCGGCCTGTCGCTTGAGCTCGGCGATCTCGCCGCGCACCGAGGTGAGGTACGAGCGGGTCGAGGTGTTGTCGGCCGTCATCGCGGCGAGCTTGTCGATGGTGTCGCTGGCGACCGCGCTCGCGGTGTCGGCCATGACGAGCCGGTTCGCGAAGTCCTCGGGTGAGGTGGATCCGAAGACCATTCCGAGCTGCGACTCCTGGCCGGACCCCTGGAAGACCTCGGCGGCGTACGAGTCGAGGGCGTCCTGGCTGCTGACGAGGTCGGCGCCGCTCTTGGCGAGCTGCTCCTTGGCGCGCTGCTCGTTGGCCTTGGCCACGGCGAGCTTCTGGGCCACGGCCTCGTTGTGGGCGCGGGCCTTCGCCTCGGCGGCGATCGCGCGGGCCTCGGTGGCCTCGGCCGCCACCTGGGCGGCCTGGGCGCGCGCCTGGGCCGCCTGCGCGGAGGTGACGCGCTGCTGGGCGATCGGGAGCGCGGCGTTGGTGCGCTGGAGGTTGACGTAGGCGCGCGCGAGCGCGGCGTTGGTGCCCTCGAGCTGCTGACCGAGCGCGGCGATCTTCTGGTCGTTGCGCTTCTTCTGGTCCGACACGGAGTCGGCACGCGCGACGAGCGCCGATCCCAAGGACACGGAACACGTGATGACGAGCCCGGCGGCCGTCAGCCTGGTCGCCGGCCCGCTCTTCTCAGAACGCCTCATGAGCCACATATGCTCCATTGGTACCACACGTCACTCGCGTTGGGGAGAAATCGTCACGATCAGGGCCGCATACGGCCCGGGACAGCATGCGACGCCGCCTCGGCCCCCTGCAGCAAATTGGGGAAATTGTGCAGTTCGGGCCGCGTCAGACGCGCAGGTAACGGCGCAGCGTCACCCAGGACGTGAGGCTCGAGAGCACGATGACGCCGACGACGACGAACGGCGCGACGTAGTAGACGTCCGCCACCCCGATGAAGGCGGTGTCCGTCAGGGTCTGGCTCAGGAAGCCGACGACGCCGTAGCGCACCGTGGCCCAGAGCATGCCCATCGCCAGGACCGCGCCGAGCACGCTCGCCAGGACGGTCTCCATGACGAACGGGAAGCGGATCGTGAAGTTCGAGGCGCCGACGAGGCGCATGATGCCGGTCTCACGCCGACGGCTGAAGGCGGTCTGGCGGATCGTCGTCGAGATGAGCATGACGGCCGCGAGGACCATGAGTGAGGAGAGCGCGATCGCCGCCCACGACACGGTGTTCATAAAGGTGAAGAACTTCTCGAGGAGCTTCTTCTGGTCCTGGACGTCGGCGACCCCGGGCATGCCCTTGATCGAGCTCGCGACGACGTCGAACTTCCCGGCGTCGTTGAGGTTGACCCGGTAGGAGTCGGCGAAGTAGGACTCCCCCGCCCGCGCGAGCGGCGAGTTCTTGTAGGTCTGCTTGAACCGCTCGAACGCCTCGTCGCGCGACTCGTAGTAGACCTCCTTGACCGTCGGCTTGAGGGCCTCGAGCTCGGCCTTGATCGCCGTGCGCTGGGCGTCGGTCGTGGCCTCGCCCGCACAGTTGGTGAAGCGGGTCTTCTCGGCGCAGAGCATCACCGTGACCTGGACGCGGTCGTACCAGTAGTCCTTCATGGTGTCGACCTGCCGCTGGCCCATGAGGCCGAGGCCGAGGAGGTACATCGAGATCATCGTGACGATGACGACCGAGACGGCCATCGAGAGGTTGCGCCGGAGGCCGTTGCCGATCTCGCCGACGAGGAACTGGAATCGCATGTCGTGTCTCGCTTCGTCTCGCGCTCAGCGGTCGCTCGTCTGGACGGCCTTGTGCCGCCGGAAGATTCCGCTCTTGCCGCGTGGCGCGTCGGCATCGCGCCCGATGGGCGGCAGGCCCTCAGACTCGCCGTCCGGGTCGTATGCCGTGGGGTCCCCGTCGTCGTAGCCATCGGACACCTCGGGCTCGGCCGCGCGACGCGGCGCCTCGGCCTCCTCGTCGAGCCGGATGCGCGGGATGGAACCGGTCGTGTAGTCGCCGGCCTCCATGTCGCTGACGAGCACGCCGCGGTCGAGGCGGATGACGCGCTTGCGCATGGCGTTGACGGTGACGGTGTCGTGGGTGGCCATGACGACGGTCGTCCCGGTGCGGTTGATGCGGTCGAGCAGCTGGACGATGCCCAGGCTCGTGTCGGGGTCGAGGTTGCCGGTGGGCTCGTCGGCGAGCAGGACCGGCGGCCGGTTCACGAAGGCCCGGGCGATGGCGACGCGCTGCTGCTCACCACCCGAGAGCTGGTGCGGCAGGCGCTTCTCCATGCCGGCCAGGCCCACGAGCTCGAGCGTCTCGGGCACCGTCTGGCGGATGCGGGCCCGGCTGCTGCCGAGAACCTGGAGGGCGTAGGCGACGTTCTGGAAGACCGTCTTGTTGGGCAGCAGGCGGAAGTCCTGGAAGACGCAGCCGATCTCGCGCCGCAGGGCCGGCACCTTGCGCTCCGGCAGCCGGTCGAGGTCGCGCCCCGCGACGAGGATGCGCCCCCGGGAGACGTCCTGCTCCTTCATGACGAGCTGCATCATCGTCGACTTGCCCGAACCGGACGTGCCGACGACGAAGGCGAACTCACCGCGCGGGATCTCGAGGCTGACGTCGTCGAGGGCCGGACGAGTCGTCCGCGGGTAGGTCTTCGTGACGTTCTCGAAGAGGATCATGCGACGGGCCTCGACTCGTACTGGACATCAGCTGGGCATCAGCGGGACGGCGGCTGGCCCCGGTGGCACGTGACGGCATACGCCGGCGTGAACAGGACCGGCTCCGAGGCTACGGGCCGACGGACGAAACCCCCGGAAAACGGCCGGCCCCGGCGTGGCGGCCGGCGATGCCCCGCCGGGGCTCAGCAGACGAGCGTCGTGAGGCCCTGGGCCGACTCCGAGCCGGCGCGGGAGAGCTTGCCCCAGCCCTGCGTGCAGAGCGAGGTCGTGCGGACCGGGGTCGAGTAGCTCAGCTGCTGGCGGCTGGCGCCCGTCGTGAAGCCGCGCGCCTCGGGCTCACCACGCACGGCGACGCCGGCGAGCGAGCGGTAGGCGAAGCCGCGCACGTGGTACTGGTCCCAGACGTAGACGGACGTGAAGTTCATCCACGCCGACCCTCGGGCGTCGCGGCACCAGCCGACGTACTGGCGGACGGTGAAGGCGGACATCCCGAGGTCGGAGACGACCTTCCGGTCGCCGATCTGGCGGACGCTGCTGCATGACGGGGAGGCGCTGGTGGCGGCCGACGCCGCGGGAGCCAGCCCGACGGTGACGGTGGCGGCGACGAGGAGGGCGGCGAGGGTCGTGACGAGGCGGTGGAGGGGTGACATGGGCGGAACCTCTCAGGCGGGAGCGTGAGCTGCGCCGACCCACCCGTGGGCGGGGGCCGTCGGGTGGAGCCGACGACGCGACCCTACGAGCGCGGAGGCCGGCGCGCCCGCCGAAAGCGGAGATCGCCCGAGATGTCAGTCCTCGCGGCGGTTCTCACCGATCTGCCACCGGATGCCCGCCTCGATGAAGCCATCGATGTCACCGTCGAAGACGGCGCTCGGGTTGCCGGTCTCGAACTCGGTGCGCAGGTCCTTGACCATCTGGTACGGGTTGAGCACGTAGGAGCGCATCTGGTCGCCCCAGCTCGCCTTGACGTCGCCCGCCATCTCCTTCTTCACCGCGGCCTCCTCGGCCTTGCGCTGCAGGAGCAGGCGCGACTGGAGGACGCGCAGGGCGGCGGCGCGGTTCTGGATCTGGCTCTTCTCGTTCTGCATCGAGACGACGATGCCGGTCGGGATGTGCGTCATGCGCACCGCCGAGTCGGTCGTGTTGACGCTCTGGCCACCGGGACCGCTCGAACGGAAGACGTCGACCTTGAGCTCGTTCTCGGGGATGTCGACCGAGTCGTCGCTCTCGATGAGCGGGATGACCTCGACAGCCGCGAAACTCGTCTGCCGACGACCCTGGTTGTCGAACGGGCTGATCCGGACGAGGCGGTGCGTGCCGGCCTCGACGGAGAGGTGGCCGAACGCATACGGCACGTTGACCTCGAAGGTGGCGGACTTGAGGCCGGCCTCCTCGGCGTACGAGGTGTCCATGACCTTCGTGGGGTAGCCGTGGCGCTCGGCCCAGCGGAGGTACATCCGCATGAGCATCTCGGCGAAGTCGGCGGCGTCGACGCCACCGGCACCGGAGCGGATCGTCACGACGGCCTCCCGCTCGTCGTACTCCCCCGACAGCAGGGTGCGGACCTCGAGCTCGCCGACGTCCTTCTTCAGCGTGGAGAGGTCGCGCTCGGCCTCCTCGAGGGTGGCGGCGTCGCTCTCCTCCTGGCCCATCTCGACGAGGGTCTCGAGGTCCTCGATGCGCGCGTCCATCCCGAGGATGCGGTCGCGCTCGGAGTTGGCGCGGGAGAGTGCGCTCGTGACCTGCTGCGCCGCGTCGGGGTCGTCCCAGAGGTCGGGGGCGGAGGCCTGCTGCTCGAGCTCGTCGATGGTCCGGGCGAGCTCGTCGAGGTTCGTGACCCCGCGCACGGAGTCCATCGTCGCGCGCAGGTCCTTGATCTCTTGCGTGAAGTCAACAGCCACGATCGAACAGCCTACGGCAGCGGCGAGCCGCCCCGCGCACGCCGGGCTGCGCGCTCCCGGGGCAGCTCCCACCCCGTGACCGGGGTCGCCGGTACGCGCATCGGGCCCACGGCATACGCCGTGGGCCCGATGTGGTTGTGGTGCAAGCTCCCCCGAGCAGTGGTGCGGGTCGATCAGTAGTTGCCGGCCATCCAGCGGATGTCGGCGGCCGTCGGCCGGGTGAGTGCCGTGTTGGAGTTCGTCGACGGGTACATGACGCTCTTGGCCGACGTCGAGTGCGGCAGGCCGCCGCAGTGGCCGAGCTCGTGGATGGCGAGGTGCTCGCCCGCGTACATGGTCGCGAACAGCGGGTCGAGACGAACGATGCAGCCCGTGATGACACCTCCACCACTGACGAGGGTTGCATCACCGATCGCGCCGTCCGAGGTCGCCTGCTGCGCGAGGACCTTGATGTTGGCCTTGGTGGCGTCGCTCGTCATGGCCACGTTCCACCCTGACTTGCGCCACTCCGAGACTGCCTCGGCGACCTTGTACGAGTTGTTTCCGCCGGTGGAGTCGTAGACGAGTGCCTGGGTCGCCCAGTGGCCCCAGTAGGCCGCCGTGACGGTGGGCGTGGGGGTGGGCTTGGCGGCCTGCGAGGGTGCGGCCGCGCCGATGGCGAGACCGACGGCTGCGAGGACGACGAAGATGATCCGCTTCATGTGCCTTCTCCTGCTGTGGGGGATGTGCTGGGGGCTCAGGACTGATGGGGCTCCATGCGGTGTGTTCGGACAGACGCCGAGACCACCCGTGGGGTAGGTGGTCTCGAGGGGAGTTGGCGCTGTTTGTCCAAATTATCGACTTCGTGACGTAATGCGGCCTTTTTGACGATCTCTTGACCATTACTGGCGCGTTGGTGGGACAACTCCCAGACATGGGGGCACGACGAAGGCCCGCCCCGGATGCGGGGCGGGCCTTCGATGTGCGGCGTCGGTCGTGCGGAGCTGGGCTCAGCAGTACTTCGCGGTGCCGCCCCCGCTCCACGCGCACGTGTCGACCGTCGTGCCCGAGGCGTTCTTGAGGTATGCCGTGTCGCCCGAGTTGTTCCAGACGTACCAGGTCTTGTTGTAGTAGCGGTGCGTCGACGTCGCGGACCCGCGGCCGGTGTGGACCGTCACGGTGGCGCCCGCCTTGAGGGTGAAGGTCGGGAACCGGTAGGTGTAGCCGGTCTTGTCGCGCAGGGTCCAGCCGGTGAGGACGCGGTTGCTGCGCGTCGTGTTCTTGATGACGACGAACTCCGCGTTGAGGCTCGTGTTGCTGCCGGTGTCGGAGCCGGGCGAGTCGTACTGGACCTTGTAGATCATGATCGCCGGGAGCGCCTGGGCCGAGCTCGCGGCGGCGATGGGTGCGGCCACGGCGAAGCCGAGACCGGCGGTGGCCACGAGGGCCTTGGTGATGAACGTGCGCATGCTTCCCTGTCTGTCGTCGCGACCCCGTGGTCGCGGCACGTGCGGATGGCGCCGCCCTTCGGACGGCGCCATCACTCCCTGTCTCGACGCGCCACGCCGCCAGGCCTTGGACGTGCTGGGCGGTGTGGGCGTCGTCGACGGACGCTAGTGCGGATCAGTCTGGCGTGTGAGCGTTTTGGGGGTTTTCACGTCGGTGAGTGGGCGATCAGGGTTGGCGACGTCCCGGGTGCGACCCAGCTTCCCCCGCGCCGGCGCGAGCCACGACCCCCGCCGCGAGGACGGTGTCGGTGTCCACGTCGAGGCACAGGTAGGACGTGGACTGGGTGCCGTCGGTCGAGAAGCGGTCGGCGAGCCAGAGTGCGCGGCTGGACGTCGTCATGGTGACGTCGCCCTTGCCGGAGCGCACGAGCACCGCGTGCGTGGTCGGCCGCTCGTGGTCGGAACATCCACCGGCTCCGGGCGCGAGGTGGAGCCACTCGAGCATGCGCGCCGTCGCCCACCCCGACCGACCCGTGGCCGGCGTGGCTTCGACCGAGACGAGGAACGCGTCGACCTGGGCGAGCACGAGCGTCCCCTTGTCGGCCACGAGCGTCACGGCGGCCAGGTGCTCCTGTCCGGCAGCGAGGCCGAGGCGCGCTACCTCGACGGCATCCTCCAGGGACTGCTCTCCGAGTCCGGGACGGGCGGGTCGGCAAGGAGGTCGGCGAGCTCGGCCTTCGCCTTGGCCAGCACAGCGGTGGCCTCGGCCAGCGCAGCGGGTGGCCTCGGCCACGGCTGCGGTGGCCTCGGCCACGGCGGTGGCTGTTCCCGCCTTGGCGGTCGCGAGTCGCCCCCAGGGCGAAGGTGCTCACGGCGGCCCGCGAGGCGACCGAGCCGTTTCTGCAGCGGACTGCGACCCAAGGTCCGGAAGGTGTCGAGGGACACCGTGCACCCGGCAGTGGCGAGTGCGTCGACCACCGCGACCGCGCACGTGGAGTCCTCGCGCGTCACGGCAGACGTCGCGCCGCGGCCTTGTCCGCCACGGCCCGGGCCTTGTCCACTGCGGCTTGCTGGGCCTCGCGCCGCAGGTCAGCCGGAAGGTGCTCGAACGGATCGGGGTCGGCCACGGGAACTCCTGTCGATCGGCGACGCGGATCAGGCGGTTGCGCCACGTATCTCCGTCACTCCTCTCGACGGACGGTGATCACGACAGGTGGTCCGTGTGCCGCGCGGCGCCGCCCCGAGTCACCCGAGCGGCGCACGGGCCCGGGACGTCACGGTGATGGTGACGCTGCCGCCGAGGGACTCGAGGACCCACCCACTCATCGGCAGCGTCGCCGTCCCCTGGATCGTGACGACGGCTGTGGCGCCTTCGCTCGTGCCGGTGTCGGGGACGACGGACCACGCGGTGATCCCGGACGGCAGCGGCGTGCGCGCCAGATGGGCCGTGGCGGCGCTGGCCACGGACTCGTCGGTGATGGCGAGCTGGTCGAGGACGCCGGCCTCGTAGGCGGCGCGCTCGTCCAGCGCGTCGGCGGCGTCGAGAGCCGCCGAGTCTGCGGCGTCGAGCAGGCGCATCCGCGCCAGCTGGGCCGCAGTGACGTCGACGGCGCCGAGGACCAGGAGGGTCGCGAGCACGAGCAGGCCGAGGGCGAGCACGCCGATCTGGCCCTCGTCGCGGACTCGACGGTGACCTGTCCGAGCGCGGAGGCGACGGACGACGGCCCGGAGGCGGACGGCATACGTGCTCGTCATCGCGCCACGAACCGGTCGACGGAGGCGACGTGGACCGACGAGATGGTCACGGAGGCCGGCACGTGCGAGGCGATGAAGTCCGGCACGAGCGGGAGCCGGACCTCGATCGTCGCCGTGGAGGTCACCGTTCCGTCGGGGCGCAGGCAGGGAGAGCCGTCGCACGCCACGGACACCGCTGCGGCGTCCTCGAAGGAGAAGTCGGTGAAGGCCAGCTGGGCCGCCGCTCGGGCGCGGGCATAGCCGTCGTCGTCGGACCGCGCCGTGACGAAGGCTCGACCGGCCTCCCGCCCGGCCAGCGACGCCGAGAAGGAGGCTGCCTGGAGCCGAGCCGCGGTGAGCACGAGATAGGTGAGCGGTAGCAGGAGCAGGAGGCCGAGGAAGATGAACTCGAGGATGGCGCGCCCAGCCTCGACGTCACTCCAGCCGGCAGCCCGACCGGCGGCCCGACCGGCGGCCCGGGCGAGGACGTCCTGCGGCCGGATCATCGGGTGCCTCCGGCCACGACCTGCTCCTCGCTGAAGGCGCGACCGGACACCGTGAGCGCGCCCGCGGGTCCGATCGGACCGATGACCGGCAGCGGCGCCGTCACGCGGACCTCCACGACGCGCACCCCCGAGGCGGTGACGGAACGGGTGGCGCTCACGTCCTGGGCGAACGTCGAGCTCAACGCCGAGGTGATGAGCGCCTCGGTGCGTGCGATGCCGTCAGCGGGCTGCGCATCGGCTCGAGCGCCGTAGCGGGCGCCCTCGGACGCGGCCGAGATCAGCGCGTTGCGGACGTAGAGCGCCAGGCCGAGCTGGAAGACCCCCATCGCCACGACCAGAAGGAGGGCAGCCACCATGACGAACTCCGCTATGGCAGAACCACGCTCGCGATCAGGTGCGCTGGTCGAGCGGTGCTCCAGTCGGGCCAGGAGCGACCCGGGCGTCACGGGCCCTTGACGTCCGAGATGGCGTCGCTGAAGAGCTGCCCGAGCTGGGGGCCGGCGAGGGCCCACAGCGCGGTGACGAGCCCTGCGGTCATGATCGTGATGAGGACCCAGCCGGGGACGTCCCCGCGGTCACGAGGGCCGGCGATCCGACGCGACACGGCGGTCGTGACGGCCGCTCGGGCTCGGGCGTGTGTGGTGATGATGCGGTTCATTCTCTTCTCCCTGTGTGGGACTGCGGTGACAGGACACTCGGTGGGCCGGGTGTCAGAGCTTGAGGTGGAGGAAGCTGAGGCCGGGGTAGAGCGCGAAAAGCACGGTCACGGGCAGGGTGAGGAAGACGATGGGGACCATCATGTAGATCTCCTTCTTCCCGCCCTCCTCCATGAGGGTGCGTCGCCCGTCCTCGCGGACGTCCTGCGCCTGGGCCCGGAGCACGTCGGCGAGCGGCGTCCCACGCTCGACGGCGACGACGATGCCGTCGACGAAACGGGTCAGGCTCATCAACCCGGTGCGGTCGGCGAGACCCTGGAGTGCCGTGGGCAGGTTGGCCCCCGCCCGAGCGTCGGCCAGGCACCGACGCAGCTCGTCGGAGAGCTCTCCGCGGGACAGGCGGCAGACGCGTTCGAGCGCGCCGACGGCACCCTCTCCCGCGCTGACGGCAAGGGCGAGCAGCTCTGCGACGGTGGGGAACTCGGTGAGCATGCGGGCCTCGCGCCGGCTCGCGGCACGGCTGAGGAGGTAGTCGCGGCCGGCGATCCCGCCGAGCACCCCGACGATCACCATCGACACGAGGACCGGCACCGGAAAGCGTCGCTGCGCGACGGCGACGACGGCAGTGAAGGCGAGACCACCCAGTCCCCCGACTGCCCCGGCCATGACCTGCTCGGCGCGAAACCGTTCGACGTCCGCGGGCTGCCCCGCGCGGAGCTGTCGACGCGCCACGGACGGGGCGCCGCCGACGAGCGCGCCCACCCCGGACCCCAACCTGGCCACGTAGGGCGCGAGCAGCTCACCGAAGCCGAACGGACCACGCGACGGGGCCGGCCGGGCGAGCAACGTCGACGGGCGGGGCGTGTCGCGCAGGTAGGGCTCCAGGCGGTCGTCGAGGGTCGGGCGGCGGCTCGCCGGCAGTCCGGCGACGACGAGAGCGACGCCCGCGACGAGGCACACGCCCGCGCTCGCGCCGACCCACGACCACCCGTCGGCGACGAGCTCGCCGAGTCGACCCGCCAGCCCGTTCACCGGAGGACCCGCTCTTCCTCGGGGAGTCGCCCGATCCACACCATGGCCCGGTAGGCCACGACGCACAGCGCAGCCCCGACCGCGAGGACAGCCCAGCCCGCTGGCGATGAGTAGGCCGCGAGCGAGCTGCCGTTGAGGGCGAGCAGCCCGAGGACGACCCACGGGGCGCCGGCAGCGAGACGGGCTGCGTTGACCGTCCAGCTCTGCCGGGTCTCGAGCTCGGAGCGGGTGCGGGCATCCTCGCGCAGGAACGACGACAGGGTGCGGAGCAGCTTCCCGAGGTCGCTGCCACCCACCTCGCGGGCGATCCGGAGCGACTCGACGATGCGGTCTCCGACCGGGTCGCTGAGCCGGTCCTTGAGCCGGTCGAGACAGTCGTGGAAACGCCCTGTCGTCCGGTAGTCCTCCGCGAACGCGGCGAAGGCCGGACGCAGCTCGGCCGGACCGCGGACGGCGAGCTGCGACAGTGCCTCGGGGAGCGCCAGGCCCGCCCGCACGCCCGACGTGATGTTGTCGACGACGTCGGGCCACAGGTCGCGAAGCTTGTTGCGGCGCTTGCGCGCTCGCATTCGCACGAGCGAGAGCGGGATCGCGCCGGCCATGAGGCTGAAGCACAACGAGATCGGGACGACGCGCGTCAGGGCGAGGACCAGGACGAAGGCCACGACGAAGAGCACCACCGACCCGGCGACGACGTTACCGGGCGTGACCGACGAGTACCCGGCCTGGGTGAGGTGGTCACGCAGCTCGACCATGAAGCCGCCCCTGTCGACCTTCTCGCGGGCGGGCTCCTGAGGCCAGGACGACCAGTAGACGAAGAAGACGCCGACACCGAGCAACAGGCCGATCGCCAGCGGCGAGATCACGAGTCCGCCTGGCCGAGAAGGGCCGCCACGTCGTAACCCGCCCGCTCGAAGGCCTCCCGGTGGGGCGGGAACCCGTCGGCCCGTCGCAGGGCACCCTCGCGCGTGACGAAGAGGTCGGCGATCTCGATGACGTCCCCCTCGGCCCGTCCGGGAACGGCAACGATCTCTCGGACCCGTCGGACGCCGTCGCGCTCGAGGGCGACGTGGACGACGACGTCGACCGCCGCCGCCACCGTCGGAACGACGAAGCGGCTCGAGACGTTCTCCCCGGCGAGCAGAGGCAGCGTGCACATCTTCGTGACGGCCTCGCGGGCGCTGTTGGCGTGCACGGTGCACATGCCCGGCACGCCGCTGTTCAGGGCGATGAGCAGGTCGAGGCTCTCCTCCTGCCGCACCTCGCCGACGATGATGCGCGACGGACGCATCCGCAGCGCCTCCTTGACGAGGCGGCGCAGCGGGACCTCGCCCGTGCCCTCGAGGCTTGGTTGGCGGCACTGCATGGCGGCCACGTCGCGCTGCGGGATCTTCAGCTCGAAGACCTCCTCGCAGGTCACGATGCGCTCGCGGGGCGGGATCGCGGCGGCGAGGCAGTTGAGCAGCGTCGTCTTGCCCGCCTGGGTGCCGCCGGCCACGAGCACGTTGAGACCGCTCGCGACGGCGGCCTCGAGGAACGTCGCCGCCTGTCGGGGCATCGTGCCGAGCCGGACGAGGTCGTCGAGGTGGTCGGCCTTGACGACGAACTTGCGGATGTTGACCTGCCAGTGCGCCCTGCTGATGTCGGGGATGACGACGTGGAGCCGCGAGCCGTCGGCGAGCGTCGCGTCGACGAAGGGACTGCTGAGGTCGACGCGCCGGCCGCTGCTCTTGAGCATCCTCTCGACGAGGTCGCGCACGTCGTCGGCCGTCAAGATCGTGGGGGTCAGCTCGGCGAACCCGCCGCGGGCCACGAAGACGCGCGAGGGCTCGTTGATCCAGATCTCCTCGACGGCGGCGTCGTCGAAGTACTGCTGGAGCGGACCGTAGCCGGCGACGACGGCGAGGATCGAGTGAACCGCGAGTCGCTGGTCTCCGAGCGTCGGCAGACCCCCGTGGAGGGAGCGCTCGTCGTAGTCCTGCACGGCGTCCTCGACGAGACGGCGTACGGCCTTGGAGTCATGTGCGGGATCGAGACCCGAGCGACGGATCAGCTCACGGACCTCGCCCTCGACGTGGCGCACCGCTTCCTGTGTGGACATGCGTTCCCCTGAACCCTGTGAGTTGCTACGCCCGACATCCTGCCCGGACTGTCGCGATCTGGCGCGTCCAAGCTAGGTCAAATGCGTCCAAACGCGTGATCTTCTTCCACAGGGTCGCCGTGGGGTGGCGCGAGCGCCGGGCACCGTAGCGGGCCCCGGGATCTCGCCGCCGCCATCGTCCACACCTGTGCACGCGGCCCAGGGCGACCGGCTCGCGGGCTGTCTCATGGGGGCACACGAGAAGGAGGATCCGGTGCGCCTGACCATGACCGTCGTCGACACCCGTGGGCTGGGCGCACGTCCGCGACACGTGACGATCGAGGCCCCGGCGGGCACATGCTTCGGCGAGATCCGTCCCGAGCTCACCGACGTCGCCGGCGTCCCGGGCTGCGGCTTCCGCACCGACGGTCGGCTCGTCACCGACGACGCCCTCGTCGGGGCACCGCCCCTCCTGCGGGGTGCCCTGCTGACCATCACCCGGCCGGGTGCTCCCATCGCGGTCGCGACGGGTCGAGGCGCCGTGCAGCTGCGGCTCGCCGGTGGCGTCGGCGCGGGGCGGGTCGTGTCCCTCGGCCGGGGCGAGCACGTCATCGGGCGAGCCGCGTCCGCGGACGTACGCCTCGACGACCCGGGCGTCTCCCGCGCCCACGCGGTCGTGACCGTGACGCCTCACCACGTCAGCGTCGTCGACCACCACCCGACCAACGGGTCATCCATCGAGGGGACGTTGCTGCCGAGCGACGGCGCGCGCCTCGAGCCCGGTCAGCTGCTGACCGTGGGGTCGACGACGCTCGTCCTGGGCGGCGTGGACGTCCGCGGCGGCCACCACGATGTCGTGGACGGCGAGGTCCGGATCCACCGCCAGCCGCGCTTCCGCGACGCGGGCGTCCCTCCGGCCGTCACCTTTCCCGAGGTCCCGTCGCGCCCGGACCGCCAGCGTGTGCCGCTCCTTGCCTCGCTGGCTCCGGTGGCGCTGTCGGCCGTGCTCGCCGCCGCGCTCTCCTCCCCCGCCCTCCTCCTCTTCGCCCTCATGTCGCCGGTCCTCCTCATCGGACAGTGGTGGAGCGACCGACGCGCTGGTCGGGTGTCGTATCGCCGGCAGGTCCGTGAGCACGCCGCGCTGCTGGCCCAGGCCCGCAGCGCCCTCGCAGAGGCCGTCGCGGCCGACGCGGCCGGCCTGCGCGCGGACCATCCCGACCTCGGCCACCTCGAGGCCGTCGCCCGTCGGCGCGGGACCCGGCTGTGGGAGCGACGGCCCTCGGACGACGACCACCTGGTGCTCCGCCTCGGGACCGCGACCCAGCCGACCCGGGTCGACGTGTCCGGTCCGGCACCCGACGGCGTACCCCACGTGAACGGGCTCCCCGCCCTGCTGGATGTCGCGACCTCGGGTGTCGTCGGGGTCGCGGGCCCCCGGGCCCACACGCTCTCGCTCGTCGGCGGCCTGCTCCTGCAGGTGGCGACGTGGCACACGCCCCGCACCGTCCAGGTCCATGTCCTCGCCGACACCCATGAGCACGCGCTCGACTGGGAGTGGGCCGCACACCTCCCCCACGTCCGGGACGACGACGGCTCGCCGGCGCGCGTCACCGGCCGCGCGGCAGACGTGGCACGCCATGTCTCGGCCCTCCGCGAGCTCGTCGACAGCCGACGTGGGGCGGACGACGGTCGCTGGACAGGTTCACGACGTCCTGCTCCCGACGTCGTCGTGCTCCTCGACGGAGCCAGCGGGCTGCGGTCCCGTCCGGGGGTCGCCGACCTGCTGCGCGACGGACCCACGGCCGGGATCGTCGCCGTCTGCGTGGACACGGACGTCTCCGCGCTTCCGGCCGAGACGCGCGCCACGGTGGAGCTGGACGCCGCCGCACCGGCGGCCACGGTTCGTGCGGAGGGGCACACCCTCACAGGGGTGGTCCCGGACCTGCCGTCGGTCGGCTGGCTCGAAGGCGTCAGCCGGGCCTTGGCGCCGTACGTCGACGCCACACCGGAGTCAGGATCGGCAGCGCTACCCCGTGACGTGTCGTTCGTCGAGCTGCACCGGGGCGCGGGCGTCGACCCCACGACCGGCGACGGCCTGGCGCTGTCGTGGGCACGCAGCACCGGTCGTCCGGTCGCCCTCCTCGGGCGGTCGACCGACGGCGACCTCATGGTCGACCTGGCGACGGACGGACCGCACGTGCTCGTCGGCGGGACCACAGGGTCGGGCAAGTCGGAGCTGCTCCAGACCCTCGTGACCGGCCTCGCCGTGAGCAACCGCCCGGACGAGCTCGGCCTGCTCCTCGTGGACTACAAGGGTGGCTCGGCCTTCGGCGACTGCGCGCGGCTGCCGCACACGGTCGGCCTCGTCACGGACCTCGACGCACACCTGACGGCGCGGGCGCTCACCTCGCTCGATGCCGAGATGAAGCGCCGTGAGCGGCTGCTCGCGCGGGCGTCCGCGCGCGACCTCGACCACTACCGGCGCTCCGCTGGCGTATGCCGTGAGCTCCCTCCGCTGTCCCGCCTCATCATCGTCGTGGACGAGTTCAAGGCCCTCGCCGACGAGTTCCCGGACTTCATCGCGGGCCTCGTGCGCGTCGCGGCCCTCGGTCGGTCGCTCGGTCTCCATCTCGTGCTGGCGACCCAGCGCCCGGCAGGCATCGTCTCCGCCGACATGCGGGCCAACATCGCCCTGCGCATCGCGCTCCGGGTCCGTGACCGCGCCGACAGCGAGGACGTCGTCGACGCCGCAGACGCCGCGTCGCTCGACCCGCGAGCGCCCGGACGAGCCTGCCTGCGCTCCGGCGACCGGAGCCTGACCATGGTGCAGACCGCCTACCTCGGCGGCGCGCTGGCCGAGGGGCCCGATTCGGCGGATCGCACCCGCGTCGTCCCGCGCGACCTGCTGGCCCCGATCGCCCCTCCCGAGGACGTCTCGGACGAGGAGCCCCGCCCCAGCGAGCTCCTCGCCGTCGTCGACGCAGCACGCGACGCCGCTCGTCGCGCCGGCATCCCCTCCCAGCCCTCTCCCTGGCTGCCGCCGCTGCCGACCGAGCTGACCCCGGCCGACCTGATGGTAGATGCGGCGACATCGTCGGGGTCGACGACGCTCGACGTGCCGATGGGTCTCGTGGACGTGCCCGACGAACAGCGACGGGACACCCTCTGGTGGCGCGCAGGCGACCGCGGCCACCTCGGCATCGCCGGTGGGCCACGCTCGGGTCGCTCCACCGCGCTGGTCACCCTCACCCTCGGCCTTGCCGGGAGCACCTCACCCGACGACCTGCACGTGCACGTGCTCCAGGGCGTCGCCGGGCCGTGCGCCGCACTCGCGTCGCTCCCGCACGTCGGGACCGTGACCGACGGCGCAGACCCGACACGCACCCGACGCCTCGTCGCCCGCCTCCTCCGACTGGTCGACGGCGACGAGCCCGCGGCCGCCCGCACCGTCGTGCTCGTCGACGGCTGGGAGTCGCTCGAAGAGGCCCTGTCGAGCCTCGACCACGGCGCCGCCGTCGACGAGCTGCACCGCCTGCTCCGAGACGGCCCCCGGGCGGGGGTGAGGTTCGCCGTCACGGGTGGCCGGGCCATCCTCTCCGGCAGGCTGCCGGGCCTGCTCGACCAGCGGTTGGCCCTCCACCTGCCCGACCCGCTCGACCTCACCCTGGCCGGAGTCTCCCCGGAGCTCGCCACCACGGCGAGGACGCCCGGACGGGCGATCGACCTCCGCACCGGCCACGAGGTGCAGCTGGCCGCGACCTCACCCGGCGAGGTCGCGGAGGCCGTGGCCCGGGCCGTGGACGTCCACCGTGCCGGCTCCCGGGACCGAGGCGGCTGCGTCCCCTGGCGCATCTCGGCGCTGCCGCAGCAGGCGCGGCTGGAGGACCTGCCACCGGTCCGGGACGGCTTGTGGGTCGGTGTCGGCGGTGACGACGCCGCACCCCTCGCCCTGCCGCTCGGGGCCGGTCACCGTCGCGTCGTCGTCGCGGGACAGAACAGGTCCGGGCGCTCGACCACCTTGGTGACCATCGGCGAGCAGCTGCTCAGGCTGGGACGAAGCGCCTGCGTCGTCAGTCCCCGCCGGTCCGTCCTGTCCCTGTGGGCGGCCGGCCGCGAGTGCCCGACCCTGACACCGCACGACGCCACAGAGCTCATCGGCATGCGACGTGACGATCCAGATCTGTGCCTGCTCGTCGACGACGCCGAGCTCGTGGACGGCAGCCGGGTCGAGGCGCCGCTCGTCGAGGCTGCTCGCCTCGTCGACGACACGGAGGGCATCGTCGTGGTCGCAGCGGAGCTGACCCGCGCGAACGGCGCCTTCCGCGGACTCCTCCCCGAGGTGTCGCGCGACGGGATCGGGATCCTGCTCGGTGCGACGGCCCCGGGCGACGGCGACGTGCTGGGTGTCCGTCTCGAGATCGACAGCACGCGCCGCGCCGGTCGCGGCCACCTCGTCGTCGACGGCCGCTCGACACCGGTCCAGGTGGCCCTGCTCGACCCCCCGGCGCACCGGACGTCGGACTCACCGCCCACGACGGCCCCCGCTCTGCCACTCTCGTGACCCACACCCCAGGCCCCCAGGAGGACCCATGCCGCGCGGCGCCCGAGAGATCACCCTGCGCTTCCTCGCCGCACCCACGGACGCGGGCTACTCCGGCACGGTCGGGGGCGGACGTGTGCTCGAGTGGATCGACAAGGCCGGCTACGCCGCGGCCGCGGGGTGGAGCGGGACGTACAGCGTCACGGCATACGTCGGCAACGTGCGCTTCACCCGGCCGGTCGAGGTCGGCGACCTCGTCGAGGCCACCGCTCGCATCATCCACACCGGAACGACGAGCATGCACATCCTCGTCACCGTCTCGGCCGGCAACCCCAAGGACGGCGACCTGCGCCCGACCACCGACTGCATCATGGTCTTCGTCGCCGTCGACGAGCACGGCCGGCCCACCCCGGTCGCCCAGCTCGTCCCGGAGGACGAGCACGACCGCGAGTGGCAGGAGAGCGCGGTCACCCGGATCGGTCTGCGCAACGAGATCGCCGCCGCCATGGCCGCCCAGACCTACAGCGACGCCGGCACCGCGCCCCGCGTCGTGCTGCGCTTCCTGGCCGCCCCGACCGACGTCAACTGGGGCGGCAAGGTGCACGGCGGCATCGTCATGCGCTGGATCGACGAGGCCGCGCACGTGCTCGCCACGCAGTGGACCGGCTCGGCGTCCAACGTCGCCGTCTACGCCGGCGGGGTCCGCTTCTACCGTCCGCTCCGGATCGGCCACCTCGTGGAGGTGGAGGCGCGACTGCTCCTCACCGGCACGTCGAGCATGCACATCAGCGTCCACGTCCGCTCCGGTGACCCCTCGACCGGCGACCTCGACCTGACGACCCACTCGCTCATCGTCTTCGTGCCGCTCGACGTCGGCGGCACGGCCCTCGCCGCGCGGCCCTGGGTGCCGGTCAGCGAGGAGGACGTGGCGCTGCGCGACCACGCGCAGGCCCTCGTCGAGATGCGCAACGAGGTCGACGCCGAGCGCCACATCCCCTGACCACGCCGCTCGCTGACGGCCGGGCCACCGCCGGACCACGTCTGGCCCAGTCAGCCACCGACGGCGATGGCCTCGACCGTGCCGACGATCGCGGACGCGTCCGGGAGCGCCGCGATCTCTTCGGCCAGCGCGCCCGCCCTGGAACGGATGGCGGTGTCGCCGAGGACCCGGGTGAGGGCGCCGGCCAGCTCGGGCATCGCCTCGTGGCGACCTCCGAGGCGAAGTCCCGCCCCGACCTCCTCGATGCGCCGGGCGTTGACCTCCTGGTCGAAGGCGAAGAGCGGCACGAGCACCTGCGGCACTCCGGCGATCAGCGCGGACATCATCGTGCCGAACCCGCCGTGACCGACCACCGCCGACGCGAGTGGCATGACGTCGTCCTGCGGCCACCACCGCTCGACGTGAGCGTTGTCCGGCCACGGCCGCAGGGTCTCGGGGTCGCCCGCGTGCCCGGTCGTGAGGAACACGCGCACGGGCAGGTCGGCGAGCGCGTCGAGCGAGAGCCGGAAGACCGAGCTCAGCGCGTCGAAGCCCGCCGTCACCGACCCGAACGTCACGTAGACGAGAGGGAGGTCGGGATCGCCCCATCCGGACGGGACCTTCCCCGAGCCGGAGCGCGCCGCACCGTCGCGATAGCGGGTGACCCTCGGGACGTCTTGAACCGCACCGTCGCTCGTGCCCGGACCGTGGTCCAGAACGTCGAGACTCGGTGGGACCTGTGACAGGACGGGCGCCGACGACATCGCCGCGGCGCACGACCCGTCGTCGAGGCCGGTGACGCCGTCGAGCTCGCCGAGCGGATCGACGAGCGCCTGCCCGGCCCACTGCTGGAGGCTCCCGAGCCCGATCGCCATCTCGACGTGCGGCACACCGGACCGCACCGCGGCGGCGAGCGACCCGAACTCGCACGGCTCGCGCAGGACGACGTCCGGCGCCCACGCGTCGACGAGCTCCTGCACCCGCGGCCAGGCCGCCTGCGCGTCGAGCCGACCGAAGACGTCCCGGACCACCGTCGCGTTGGCCTCCTCCGGGGTCATCGACGGCAGTCGCGCGAAGACCGGGCCCATGACCTCCTGCGGTACGTCGTCGAACGGCACGTGCTCGAGTCCGGCCCGCGCCACGTGGTTCGCGAAGGACTCCGGGGCCGCGACCCGCACCTCGTGCCCTGCCTCGACGCACGCCCGGGCCACCGGGACCATGGGGCCGAAGTGCCCCGTTCCCGCCGTCGTCGCGAAGAGCATCCGCATGTCGACCAGAGTCCCACCCGCGGCGGCGCGCGACGAGTGGTGTCGGACGGCATACGCCGCCTGACGAAGGGGACACGCGGAGTTCACCCGATGGCCACCGAAGGAGCACCCACCCGCTCCCCCGGCGCTCCTAACGTCACAGACGGTTCCCAGCCGCGCCGACCAGAGGGGCGCGGCGGACTCACTCGCCGAAGGAGCACCCGCGTGACCCCCAAGCTTCTCCCCCTCATCGCCACGCCACGTCACGGCTCGCGCAGCCGCATGACGTGCCACTACCGCTGCAACGACGCCTGCGACGCCCCGGTCCCCAACGAGAGCGCCAACCCCGCGATGCGCGACCTCGTCGAGGGCGCTCTCGCCCGCCGGTCCGTCCTCAAGGGCGGCGCCATCGGCGCCGGCGCACTCGTCGTCGGCGGCCTCGCGACCGCCACCCCCGCCGCGGCCGCCGGCGCCAGCGCCGCATCCGGCCGAAGCCGCACCACCGCGGACGTCGGCCGCGCCGCCTTCACGCCCGTCGCGCCCAACCGGGCCGACGCCGTCACGAACGCCCCCGAGTTCACCCACAACGTCGTCATCCGCTGGGGCGACCCGGTCGAGGCCGGCGCGCCCCGCTTCGACGCGCACGCCCAGACGCCGGAGGCCCAGGCCAAGCAGTTCGGCTACAACAACGACTACGTCGGCGTGCTGCCCCTCGAGGGTCGACGCGCCCTGCTCGTCACGAACCACGAGTACACCGACGAGACCCTCATGTTCCCGACGGGCGAGTACGACGACGCCATGATCAAGAAGATCGCGATGGCGGCCCACGGCATGTCCGTCGTCACGATCGAGCGCGGACGCGCCCAAGGATCCTGGATCCGCGCCGATCACCGGCGGGCCCACCACAACCGCCGCATCACCGTGCACACCGAGTTCGCCTTCCACGGCCCGGCCGCCGGCCACAGCCTGCTCCGCACCGCAGCCGACCCGACGGGGACCCGCGTCAACGGCACCTTCGGCAACTGCGCCGGCGGCACGACGCCGTGGGGCACCGTCCTGTCCGGCGAGGAGAACTTCAACGGCTACTTCGACGCGAGCGGCGCCGTCGACCCGGCGAACGCCACGTCGTTCAAGCGCTACGGCCTCGCCACCGCAGCCGTGACGAACCGCGGCTGGTCGACCGTCGACGAGCGCTTCGACCTCAGCAAGCACCCGCACGAGGCCTACCGCTTCGGCTGGGTCGTCGAGGTCGACCCCTTCGAGCCCGACTCGACGCCGGTCAAGCAGACGATGCTCGGCCGCTTCAAGCACGAGGGCGCCAACGTCACGATCTCCGACTCCGGCCACGCCGTCGCCTACATGGGTGACGACGAGCGCGGCGACTACCTCTACAAGTTCGTCTCGGCAGAACGCTTCCGCAAGGGCGACTCGCGCGCCGCCCGCGCGCACAACAAGACCCTCCTGACCAAGGGCACCCTCTACGTCGCGAAGTTCGTCGGCGACGGCACGGGCGACGGCGAGTTCGACGGCGCGGGCACGTGGATCGCCCTCACCTCGGACACCCGGTCCCACGTCCCCGGCATGAGCGTCGCCGAGGTGCTCGTCAACACCCGGCTCGCCGCCGACACCGTCGGCCCGACGAAGATGGACCGTCCCGAGGACGTCGAGCCCAACCCCGTCAACGGCAAGATCTACGCCGCCCTGACGAACAACTCGGACCGCGGGGTGAAGTACCCGACCGACGAGACCAACCCGCTTGCCTCGAGCATGGTCCGCGCAAGCCTGGACGCACCGCTCACGAGCAAGTCGGGCAACCGCAACGGCTACGTCCTCGAGCTCACCGAGCTCGGGAACGACCACACCGCAATGACGTTCACGTGGGACCTCTTCCTCGTCTGCGGAGACCCCGCAGCGCCGGAGACGTACTTCGCGGGCTACGACAAGTCCAAGGTGAGCCCGATCAGCTGCCCCGACAACGTCGCCTTCGACGCCGTCGGCAACCTCTGGATCTCGACCGACGGCAACGTCCTCGGCTCCAACGACGGCCTCTTCCGGGTGCCGGTCTCCGGACCCGACCGCGGACGCGTCGAGCAGTTCCTCACCGTGCCGTTCGGCGCCGAGACGTGCGGCCCACTTGTCACCGAGGACCAGCGCTCGGTCTTCGTCGCCGTGCAGCACCCCGGTGAGACGGACGGCGCGACCTTCGAGACGCCGTCGAGCACCTGGCCGCACACCGACGGCTTCCCGCGCCCGAGCGTGGTCGTCTCCTACCGCCGCTGACCGAGCGGCACGACGCACGAAGGCCCGGCACCGTCAGGGGTGCCGGGCCGTCGTGCGTGACACGTCGTGACCACGAGTTGGTATGCCGTCCGGCGTCGCTCAGCGGGTGCGCGTCGGCAGGTGCGTGCGTGGGGCCATCCGCGGCCCGCGGCGCGGCCGGTGGTGCCCCGCGAGACCGAGCAGGTGCTGCACGCGGTAGCGGTGCCCGCGGTAGGGCTCGAGCAGCTCGGCGAGGCCGTCGTCGTCCACCGGGGTCCCGGTCAGAGCCCACCCGATGTCCTTGGCCACGTGGTAGTCGCCGAAGGACACGGAGTCGGGGTCGCCCAGCGCTCGCTGCGCCACCTCGGCGGCGGTCCACACCCCGACGCCCGGCAGGGCCCGCAGGCGACGGTGTGCCTCCGCGACGGACACGGACGCCCCCTGCTCGAGCCGGCCGGCATACCCCGCCGCCCGCACGACGGTGCGCGAGCGCGCGCCGTCGACGGACGCCTGCAGCCACGCCCACGACGGGACCGCCGCCCACCCGGCTGCCGTCGGCGGGGCCATGAGCCCCGGGAAGGGTCCGGGGGCCGGCTCGCCGAAGCGACGCACGAGCACGCGGTAGCCCGAGAACGCCTCCTGACCGGTCACCTTCTGCTCGATGACCGCCGGAGCGAGCGCGTCGAAGACGAGACCCGAGCGTGGCACCCGCCAGTGGGAGAAGCGCCGCCACGCCTCGGCGACGAGGTCGTGGTGGGGCTCGAAGCCCGAGGGGTCGTCGTCGTCGCCGAGGAGACCCGGCACGGCGTCGAGCAGCCACGCCGCTCCCGGACCCCACGCCTGGGCCTGCACCTCGGAGTCCCCGGGACGGCACACGAGGTGGAGGGTGCCGACGCCGTCGGGCGTCTGCGCCGCCCGCGTCACCGTGCCGTCGCGTCCGAAGCGTGAGGTCGGGTCACCCGAGCCCCGGCGGAAGACGCCGAGCTGGGCACGCAGCGCGATCTCGCGGTCGCTGCGCCACAGGCGGGTCGGGGCTTCGGGCACCACAACATCCTCGCCTACACTCGGCACCGTCGCCGCACGGGACGACCCGTCCGTCGACGAGCGACTCACACCCCCGCCCCACCGGCCCCACCGGCCGCCGCCGACAGACCGACAGGAACGAGGAACGATGGCCCGCGAGACGAGCCGAGACCGCCGCGAGCGCGTCGCCGAGATGCAGGCCGCCCAGAAGAAGGCCGAGCGCCGTCGCCTCTTCGTCGTGATCGGCGCCTGCGTGGCCGTCATCGCCATCATCGGCGCGGCCGTCGCCTGGGCGATCATCGGTGAGCAGAACAAGAAGGACGAGGCGCTCCAGAACATCAGCGGCGACGTCGCCGCCGCCTCGTGCGACCCCATCACCAACGACCCCGCGAGCGGCTCGAGCGACCACGTCGGCCCGGGCACCAACCAGCCGGACGTCACGAAGATCACGTACTCCACGGTCCCGCCGTCGAGCGGCAAGCACTTCGCCGTCCCGGCCGTCGACGGGCGTCGCGTCTACACCGTCGCGGACGCCCCGCAGATCGAGACGCTGGTGCACAACCTCGAGCACGGCTACACGATCCTCTGGTACGACCGCTCCGTCGAGAAGGAGCAGGCAGCCGCGTTCCAGGCCCTGTCGACCAAGGTCAACGCCATGAAGGAGTCGGCCAACAAGTTCCTCATCAGCCCGTGGGACCCCGCCCACGGCGCCTTCCCCGCGGGCAAGAAGTACGCCCTGTCCCACTGGGCCGCCGACGTCGACCAGGCCAGCGGCAAGGTCGGGGCCCAGATGGGTCACCGTCAGCTGTGCGGAGGACTCAACACGACGGTCGTCGAGGACTTCGTCAAGAAGTACCCGTGGAGCTCTGCCCCGGAGCCCGGCGCCGCCTGAGCCCTCCCCCGTTCGCCTCCCAGCCCCCGGTGACCCACCGGGGGCTGGGTGCGTGTGCAGCGGGTTACCCTGCCGTCATGACGATCACCGGCGAGTACGTCCCCAGCCCCAGCGAGTGGGTCCGCAAGCAGGTCGAGACGATCGAGAGCACGGGCACCACCGAATCGGTCGACATCATGGGCCTGCCCGTGGTCATGCTGACGATGCGCGGCGCGAAGACCGCGGCGATCCGCAAGGTGCCGCTCATGCGCGTCGAGCACGACGGGTCGTTCGCCGCGGTGGCGAGCCAGGGCGGGGCACCGGCGCACCCGAACTGGTACCACAACCTCCTCGCCCACCCCGACATCGACCTCCAGGCCGGCACCGAGACGTTCCCCGTGCACGCCCGCGAGCTCGAGGGCGAGGAGCGCGAGCAGTGGTGGCAGCGGTGCGTCGCGGCCTACCCGCCCTACGCGGAGTACCAGACGAGGACGGACCGCCTCATCCCCGTCTTCGTGCTCGAGCGCCGCTGAGCGTCCGCGCGCGACGGGTCGGACCGCGACGGGTCAGACGCTGACGTCGCTCTCGGCGGCGGCGTGCCGCTCGGTGATGAGGTGGTGCGAGCGGGCGTAGAGCCACCCGCCGAGCGCTGCGACGACGTCGACGATCGTGACGATGAAGCGCGACATGATCGCGACGGCGGCCGCCGCCGGCGTCGGCATGGCCGTGGACAGGATGAGGGTGAGCAGTCCCTCGCGCGCACCCAGTCCGGCCGGCAGGACGATCGTCAGCATGCCGAGCGACACCGACAGGGCGTAGCCCGTCATCGCCGCCGTCGTGAGGTCGGGGTGCGGCGAGGCGTCCCCGGCGACCGCCCGGGCGAGCAGCAGGGTGTGCACGCCGAAGGCGACCCACACGAGGACGAAGATGACGACCGCGCGCATCACGGCACCCGCCGAGAGGCCGTGCTCGAGGGGCTCGCGCTTGATGGTGCGCAGCATCTTGTCGATGATCGCGTTGAGCAGCTTGGGCACGCAGAGCACGACGAGGATCGGGATGCCGAGGAGCAGCCACCAGTCGAAGCCCGACGAGGTGCTCGTGAGCAGGAACGACGCCGCCGGGAGCCCGACGAGCAGGCCCGTGAGCAGGGCCAGCCCGAGCGCGAGCAGGCCGGTCACGGCGGTGCGCCGACGCGGCACCTTGAGGTGGCTCGCGATGTCCGCCTGCACGAGCACCGACCACAGCGAGCCCGGGAGGTACTTGCCGAGCTGGCCGACGAAGTAGACGCCGGACGCGGGCGCGAGGTGCAGGTCGGAGCCGAGGTCGCGCAGCAGCGTCTTCCAGCCGATCATCGTCAGCCACGTGCCGATGCCTGCCGCGAGCGTCGACCACAGGAACGTCGTCCACGAGATCTTGTCGAGGTGGACGGACACGTCGGCCCAGTTGTGGACGACTGCGTAGACCACGGCTGCGAGCGTGATGAGCGCGATGGCCACGCGCAGGACGGTGAGGATCTTCTTACGGGTCATGTCGCACCCATCATCGCAGCGTCATCCGGGTGCTCAGCGCCGTCGCAGCGTGAGACGCACGAGGCCGTATGCCGCGTCGTCGGCCCGGGCGCGTGACGCCGCTTCCCGCATCCGGGCGTTGACATCGCCGTCGAGGTCGCCGATGAGCACGAACCCGAGGTCGTGGGCGCGGGCCAGGATGCCACGCACGTCGGCGGGTCCGACGGCCCCCTCGGCCGCGCGCGGGCCGATCGGGACCGTGACGACGAGGAGGCCGCCGGAGCGCAGCGCCCACGAGGCCTGCTCGAGCACGTGGTCGACGTCGTCGGCGTCGCAGCCATGGGGGTGGATGCGGACGATGACGTCGAGGGATCCGGTGTCGACGTCGAGCGCCGCCACGCTCGGGTGCGAGCCGGTGAAGTCGATCTCGACGGGGGCGAAGCCGACCGCGCGGGCCCACCGGGAGAGGAGGGAGCGCGTGCCGCCCTCGTCGACGATCACGGCGCTCCGGCGGCCGTCGTCGCGCACCCGCAGGATCGCGGCGAGACTGCCGAGGGCCGCCCACGCCGAGACGCTGTCGAGGGATCGCGGCAGGCCGAGGATGCGTGAGAGCCGGCGGGCGTCGTCGGCCTCGTCGGGCTCGCCCAGCACGTCGGTCGCGAGCACCCACTCGGGAAGGTCGTCGGGACGGAGCGAGACGAGCGGACGCCGCGCCGCCACGGCCCGGGTCGCGGTGCGACGGGCCCGGCCGGCGACGCTGCGAGCCCCGCGACCCAGGACGCGGCGGGCGTGTGGGAGCAGGCCCTGCTCCGCCGGCCCGTCGTCGTCCCTGGGGTGGAGGTCGTCGGGGTCGTCTGGGTCGTCGGGGTCGTCGGGGTCGTCGGGGTCGTCGGGGTCCTCTGCAGGCACGCCGGGCTCGTCGACGGGGAAGCCCGGGTCGCCGAGCAGCACGCTCTCGTCGACGGAGAGCGCCTCGAGGGTTCCGAGGTAGTGCGCCCACGGTCCCGACAGGTCGGGGGTCTGCACGCCCTCGGCGAGGCGGCGGCGGACGTCGGGGTCGCCGAGACGGCGCAGCGCACCCGCGAGCGCTCGCTCGTCCTCAGGCGGGACGAGGATCCCGTTGACGCCGTCGGCCACCTGCTGGGAGAAGGGGGCGATGTCGGAGGCGAGGACGGGCAGCCCGTGGGCGTGGCCGAGGATGACGTTCTGCGAGGCCGTCGCCGAGCGGTAGGGCAGCGCGAGCACGTCGTGGTCGGCGAGGAGCGAGGCGAGCGCGTCGGCGGGGACGTAGCCGTCGCGGATCTCGACCCGCCCGGCGAGCGCCGGGTCCGAGGCGAGGCGGCTGATCACGCCGCGGTTGGCGCCCCAGATCTCACCGGCGATCGTGAGGGTGACCTCGGGCACGGTCCGCATGGCGCGCAGGAGCACGTCGATGCCTTTGTACTCCCGGATCAGGCCGAGGGCGAGCAGGCGGGTGGGACCGGGCCGCGGTCCGCGGTGGATCGGGTCGCCCCCGGGGAGGTGGGGCGGGAGGTCGGCGACGGAGACTCGTCGGGCCCCCAGCTCGTGGGCCACCGTGGCCTGGTCGGCGCTGTGCACGAGCACGGAGTCGACGCGCGAGAAGAGCACTGACATGAGCCGGGCATCACCCGGGTGCGGCTCGTGCGGCAGGACGTTGTGGCAGACGACGACCGACTGAGGGCGCGGACCATCACCACCCGGCACGGCGCCAGCGGCCCGCAGCAGCGCCAGGTGGGCTGGGACGACGGGAGGCATGACGTGGACGACGAGGATCGCGTCGACATCGCGCAGCCGCCGACCGGCCCGCACCCACGTGTCGGGCCGAGCCCAGCTGAGCGCCCGGATCGTCCGCGGGAACGGAGGCACCTCGGGCACCCCGTCGGGCACGGACGCATCGGCGTGGTGCAGCTTCGAGGGGTAGAGGTGTGCCCACGACACGAGCGTGACGTCGTGCCCGGCGTCCGCGAGGTGGTGGGCGAGCATCGTCGTGTGCGCGGCGACGCCGCCCTTGTGCGGGTGGGTCGGGCCGACGATCGCGATGCGGAGCGCGGCCGAGCCCGTCGAGTCGTCCGTCATGGTGCCCCGACTCTAGTTCCCGGCCCCGGCTCCCGGGCGTGCTGCCGCGCGCGCCTCGCGTGTCGGTCAGGGCACCGACGGCGCTCTACGCTGGGCGCATGCAGAACGAGGACGTATGGCTGGTCGTGCCGCTCTACGACGAGGCAGCCGTCATCGCCGACGTCGTGCGCGAGGCCCGCGCCGTCTTCCCCAACATCGTGTGCGTCGACGACGGGTCGCACGACGGGTCGGCCGACCGTGCCGAGCAGGCGGGTGCGGCCGTCGTGCGCCACCCCGTCAACCTCGGGCAGGGCGCGGCCCTGCAGACGGGCTTCGACTACGCCCTGGGCGACCCGGCCATGCGCTACGTCGTCACCTACGACGCCGACGGCCAGCACCAGATCCACGACGTCGAGGTCATGGTCGACCGCATCCGGCAGGGCGACGTGCGTGTCGTGTTCGGCTCACGCTTCCTCGACGAGCGCACCGACGCCTCGGCCTCGAAGCGGCTCGTCCTGCGGGCCGCGGTCGCCTACACGAACTTCACGACGGGCACCCGACTGACCGATGCGCACAACGGCCTGCGCGTCCTGCACCGTGACGTCGTGCAGCGCCTCGACATCACCCAGAACCGGATGGCGCACGCCTCCGAGATCGTCGCCCAGATCGGCTCGATGCGCTTCGACGGCGCGAAGGTCGCCTACGCGGAGGAGCCCGTGCACATCCTCTACACCGACTACTCCAAGGCCAAGGGCCAGTCGCTCTGGAACGCCGTCAACATCCTCGCGGAGCTGATCTGGCGATGAGTCGACAGAGTGTCATCCAGATCCTGCTCATCGCCGCGGTCCTCGCGATCGCCTGGCGGCTGCTCATCGGCTCGGGACAGCGCACGCAGGCGCTGCGTCGCCTGGGGCTGCTCTTCCTGCTCGGCCTCGTCATCTACTCGATCATCGACCCGAGCAAGACGTGGACCAACCTCGCCAAGGCGTTGGGGATCGGACGCGGCGCCGACCTGATCCTCTACGGGCTGGTCGTGGCCTTCCTCGGCTTCGTCGTGACGACCTACAAGCGCTTCCGTGCGATGGAGACGCGCTACACCCGCCTGGCGCGCCGCATCGCCCTCGACGAGGCGGGGTCCGCAGCCGAGCACGTGAAGTCGACAGGAACGGCTGTCACACTGTCCGGCGAAGTTCCCCCGTCCCCGAGCGTGAAGGCAGCCGATGCCGACTGATCCGAGCACTCCGCGTCGTCCCGGCCATGACGACGCCTACGTCGTCGACACCCGGCGTGGCCCCAAGCGACCCGGCGGCGCGGCCGTCGCCGCTTCGCGCATCGACGAGAGGGACGCCGGACCGGACACCCCGGCGCGTGAGCCCCGCTACCGCTGGCGCCGAGGACGCATCGCGCTCGTCGTGCTGCTCGTGCTGCTCCTGGCCTGGATCGGCTTCATGGTCTGGGTGCCGATGCAGGCGTGGGGGGCCGTCAACAAGGTCGACAACATCCCCGCTGGCGAGCGGCCCACCGACACGTCGGGCTACAACTACCTCCTCGTGGGCTCCGACAGCCGTGAGGGGTTGACCAAGGAGCAGCGCAAGAAGTACGCGACGGGCAACGCGGCCGGCAACCGCACCGACACGATCATGCTCGTCCACGTCTCCGAGAGCGGCGGCAAGCCGGTCATGGTCTCGCTCCCCCGCGACTCCTACGTGCCCATCCCGGGGCACGGCTCCAACAAGATCAACGCCGCGTACTCCATCGGCGGACCCAAGCTGCTGACCGACACCGTCGAGCAGGTCACCGGCATCCACGTTGACGGCTACATCGAGATCGGCCTGGGTGGCTTCGCCGCCGTCGTCGACAGCGTCGGCGGCGTCGACCTCTGCGTGCCGCGCGACATGAAGGACAAGAAGGCCGGCATCGACCTCAAGAAGGGCTGCCAGACCCTCGACGGTGGCAATGCCCTCGGCTACGTCCGCTCCCGCTACGAGGACCCGCTGGGCGACATCGGGCGCGCCGCCCGGCAGCGCCAGTTCCTCGGCGCGCTCATGAAGAAGGCCGCGACGCCCTCGACCGTGCTCATCCCCTGGCGCTACAAGAGCTTCGCCGACGCCTCCGCAGCGGGCCTCGCGGTCGGCCAGGACACGGGGATCGTGGACGCCGTCCGGGTGCTCCAGGCCATGCGTGCCGTCAGCAACGACGAGGGCCTCTCCCTGTCCGTGCCGACCTCCGACCTCGCCTACCGCACGAGCGCCGGCGCCCTCGCCGTCAAGTGGGACACCGAGCGCGCCAAGGCGCTCTTCAAGGCCCTCAAGGACGACGAGCCATTGACCGAGCCGCCAGCCGGCACCACCGTCGAAGGAGCGAAGAACAGCTGATGGCCGACCTGCTGCCCGCCGACGTGCTCGCGCGGATGGTCGCCGCGGACCCGGGCCGGCCGCGCCTGACGTGGTACGACGACGAGCCGGGACCGACCGCGGGCGAGCGCATCGAGCTCAGCGCCCGCGTCCTGGCCAACTGGGTCGCCAAGGCTGCGAACCTCCTCCAGGACGACGCCGCGGCGGGCCCCGGCACGACGGTCGGCATCGACCTCCCGGCGCACTGGCGCTCGCTCTACTGGGCCCTCGCGGCGTGGTCGGTCGGCGCGACGGTCGTCGTCGGCGACGCGGCCACCGGGGCCGACGTGCTCGTCACCGGCTCCCCCGCTGCCGCCGCCGGCCACGGAGGTGACGCGGTGCTCGTCTCGCTGCCGGCCCTGGCCCGTCGGCACCCGGAGGCCGACGATGCGGGTGGCGCCGTCGACGAGGCCCGCGAGCTGGCCACCCACGGCGACCTCTTCTCGCCGATGTCCGACGCCGAGCCCGGCGACGTCGCGCTGGCGGCGGACGGCGTCGACACGGCATACGGCGCCGTCGTCGCGCCCGAGGACGGCTGGGGCACGTCCCCGCGCGTCGTGCTCGGCGGCGCCCTCGAGCCGGTGCTGCGCCGGGCGCTCGCCGCCTGGGCGGTCGACGGGTCGGTCGTGCTCGTGCGCGGTCAGCGCGACGACCTCGCAGACCGCTTCGCCTCGGAGGGCGTCACCGTCGACGCCCGCGAGAGCGCCTGAGCGACAAGGCTCTACGCCGACAGCCGGTCGAAGAGCGACCAGGTCCGGGACGCGACGACCCCGGTGCTGGCGAGGCCCGCCCGCGCCTGCACGGCCTTGACGGCCTCGCGCGTCGCCAGGTCGAAGACGCCCGTCTGACGGACGCCGAGCAGGCGCTGCACGGCGACGACCTGAGGTCCCGTGTCACCCGCGCGCAGCACCGTCGAACGGTCGGCCACGAAGGGGAAGTCACGGGCCTCGAGGACGTCCCAGAGCTCGGGGGTCATGACCCCGGTCTGTGGCAGCGCGAGCGAGCGCTGCAACGAGACGACCTTGTCGCGTGTGACGGAGCCGAAGACACCGTCGACGGCGAGGCCGCCGAGCGCCCGTTGGAGGACGCGCACCGCGGCGCCGCGCGACCCGGTCGCGAGCGTCAGGCTCTTGTATGCCGTGTAGCTCGTGGCGATGTCGACGCTGGCGACCCCGGCGCTGCTGCGTGACGACGTGCTGGCATAGGTGGTCATGGCGAGGTCCCTCCCGGCCGTGGTGGTGCTGGTGACGAGCGCGACGGTGCTCGTCGTCGCCGACCAGCCGCGCGTGTAGAGCCGCTGTTGCGTGGCCGAGTCGGCGACACCGGTCTGCGGCAGCCCGGCGAAGCGCTGGTAGGCCGTCACCCGGGCGCGCGTCAGCGTGCCGTAGTAGCCGGTCGTCGGCAGCGAGCCGAGCCTGGCCTGGAGCGTCTTGACCGCCGCCGACGTCATCCCGAACCGCAGGGTCGGGTAGGCCTTCGTCGTCGTGCCGGACGCCGCCGCGGTCCCGGTCCAGCCGCGCACCCAGAGTCGGGCCTGCGTCACCGGGTCGGCGACTCCGGTCTGCGGCAGGCCGACGAACTTCTGGTACGCCGTCACCCGAGCCTGGGTCAGGCTGCCGTAGTAGCCGGTGGTCGGCAGCGAGCCGAGCTTGCCCTGGAGGGTCCTGACGGCGGCCGAGGTCGTCCCCGGCTTCAGCGTCGGGTAGGCCGCGGTCACGCTCCGCCACCCGCGGGCCGCGAGGATCTCCTGTGTCCGCAGGTCGGCGACGCCGGTCCGCGGCAGCCCGACGAAGGTCTGGTAGGCGACGACACGGGCCTTGGTCTGGTCGCCGAAGTAGCCGGTCGTGGGCAGGTTGCCGAGCCGGACCTGCAGCTGGCGCACCGCCTCGGAGCGCATGCCGTAGGAGAGCAGCACGGGCTTCGTCGTCACGGGCGTCGACGGCGTCGGGGTGCTGGGCGGGGTCGTCGGCAGCGTCGTCGCCGCCGGCGGGAGCGAGGTGAGGTAGCTGCGGGTCGCGACCCCCGTCCACCACGACGTGCGGCCGGCCGCCCCGTCGTAGTTGAAGCTGAAGTGCACGTGGTCCGTGTGCGGCGATGAGCCGTAGTACGGCGCCCAGCCCCGCTCCGTCGCGTAGGAGCGCCACATCTTGCGGTCGTGGATGATGTACATGATCCCGAAGCGACGGGCCATGGCGCCCTTGACGCCGTTCTTGTCGGGGGCGGTCAGCCACGCGAGCACCGACTGGGCGACGGCCTCCTGCGAGGGGTTGTCGACGTTGAGCATCCAGTCCCAGGCCCGCCCGTCGTAGTGCTCCGACGGACCGCTGCCGCAGGCGCGCCCGATGAGTCCCGTCGAGCCCATCCCGTAGTGAGAGGTCATGAGCCGGGCGAACGCGAGCACGCCAGGACGCGCCACGGGGTCGCAGACCGTCTGCTCCTGGTAGGGCACGTACACGTCGAGGGTGCTCGGGAGCGTCCGGGTCGGCGGCGCCTGGACCGCCGCAGCCGGGCTCGCCGTCATGGGCACGGTCAGCGCGGGAAGAGCGAGGACGAGGCCCAGTCGGTGTCGGCGCAAGGCCATGGTGAACCTCTTGTCAGGGGAGGGAGCGGGTTTACTCCCGCACCATTTATGCACTCCAGTCACACCCATCACAAGGCGGTTCGACGAATTACAGACGTGTTCTTCGCTGGGGGTCTCAAATGACACGACTGTCATTCCCTCCCCCGCACGCCGTACGGCATACGTGCTCGGCGACCACAGGTCGGCGCGCTCGTGTGGGACGACCCCACGGCACCCGGGCGCGACGGCGCGGATAGAGTCCGACCCATGGACAAAGTCGTCTCCACCCCCCAGGAGGCCATCGCCGGGATCAGCGACGGAATGTCGCTCTCGGTCGGCGGTTTCGGTCTCTGCGGCATCCCATCCGTCCTCATCGCGGCGATCCACGACGCCGGCCTCACCGACCTCGAGGCCGTCTCGAACAACTGTGGCGTCGACGACTGGGGCCTCGGCATCCTGCTGCGCGACAAGAGGATCCGCCGCATGGTCAGCTCGTACGTCGGTGAGAACAAGGAGTTCGAGCGGCAGTACCTCTCCGGCGAGCTCGAGGTCGAGCTGACGCCGCAGGGCACGCTCGCCGAGCGCCTGCGCGCCGGCGGGTCCGGCATCGGCGCGTTCTTCACGATGACGGGCGTCGGCACCCAGATCGCCGACGGCGGACTGCCCTGGCGCTACGACGACTCCGGCACCATCGCCGTGGCGTCCCCGCCGAAGCAGACCCAGGACTTCGATTGGATGGGCGAGACGAGGACGTTCGTCCTCGAGCAGGCCATCACGACCGACTTCGGGCTCGTGCGGGCCGCGAAGGGCGACCGCCACGGCAACCTCGTCTTCAACCAGTCCGCCCGCAACTTCAACCCGCTGTGCGCCATGGCCGGCCGCGTCACCGTTGCCGAGGTCGAGGAGCTCGTCGAGCCCGGCCAGCTCGACCCCGACGAGATCCACCTGCCCGGCATCTTCGTGCAGCGCGTCCTCCCGCTGACCCCCGAGCAGGCCGCTGACAAGCGCATCGAGCGCCGCACCGTCCGCCCGCGCACGACCACCGAGCAGGAGGCCTGAGATGGCTCTGACCCGTGAGCAGATGGCGGCCCGCGCCGCCGCCGAGCTGGCCGACGGTGCCTACGTCAACCTTGGCATCGGCTTGCCGACGCTCGTGCCCAACTACGTCCCCGACGACGTCGAGATCGTGCTCCAGTCCGAGAACGGCATCCTCGGCGTCGGCGCCTACCCGATCGACGGCGAGGAGGACCCCGACCTCATCAACGCCGGCAAGGAGACCGTCACCCTGCGCAAGGGCGCGGCCTTCTTCGACTCGGCGACGAGCTTCGGGATGATCCGCGGCGGCAAGGTCGACGCCGCCATCCTCGGCGCCATGCAGGTCTCGCAGGGCGGCGACATCGCCAACTGGATGATCCCCGGCAAGATGGTCAAGGGCATGGGCGGCGCGATGGACCTCGTGCACGGTGCCAAGAAGGTCATCGTGCTCATGGAGCACAACGCCAAGGACGGCTCCTACAAGATCGTCAAGGAGTGCTCGCTGCCCTACACGGGGCGCGGCGTCGTCCAGCGCATCATCACCGACCTCTGCGTCCTCGACGTCACCGAGACCGGGCTCGTGCTGCGTGAGCTCGCGCCCGGGGTCACCGAGGCCGAGGTGCGCGAGAAGACCGAGCCCGAGCTCACGGTCGACCTCCAGCCGGCGCCGTCGCACGGCTGAGCCCCGGCCTCCGGACCACCGGGAAAGGCGCGGTCACGAAGGTCGTGACCGCGCCTTTTCCCATTCACCGGCAGGCGCCGGAATTTACCGTCCGCTGTCATTCACGGGACAGGCGATGCCGCATTTCCTGTGAATTCGGCTGGCACGGTCACGAATTGGCCACCAAGGCCTTGCGTTCACTCCGATAAATGGGACATTTGGGACCATTGCGTCTTCCGACCCAGGAGTGACTCCCGTGCGCCCCATCCCCACCTCGTTCGCCGTCGTCGCGCTGACCGCCACCTTCATGGTGGTCCCCACCGTGACATCCGGCGCCACGCCGCGCCCCGTCTCACCGGTCGTCCACGACGTCGCCGTCCCGGCCGTCGCGGGCGTCGGCACGGGCACCGCGAAACGGTCCGCGACCGTTTCCGGGACCGCCGCCGCCACCGGTGACCGACACGGCGCGGGCGACCCCGTCGTGGCCACGAAGCAGGTCCAGGGTGTCGACTTCGACCTCGCCGGCGTCACCTTCGACACGACGCCACCCGCCGGTACCCACGTCGAGGTGCGCACCCACGGGGAGAGCGGGTGGTCGGGCTGGACCGACCTCGGCCTCGACGGCGACGGGCCCGACCCCGGCTCGGCCGACGCCCGCCACGCGCGCCCGGGCACCGAGGCCGTGGCCGCGGCGGGCTCGGACGGGATCGACATCCGGGTCACCACCCCCGACGGCACCCTCCCGCGCGGTCTCCGGGCGAGTCTCGTCGACGGCGGCCGGTCGAGCGCGGACGACGCACTCTCCGCCCCCGCTGGTTCGGCCGTCGCGGCCGTCACCCGACCGACGATCATCTCGCGCGCGCAGTGGGGCGCAGACGAGAGCCTGCGCACGTGCGACGCCGAGCGCCTCCCCGGCTTCAAGGCCGTCGTCGTGCACCACACGGTCAACTCGAACACCTACACCGCCGACCAGGCGCCCGCCATCATCCGCTCGATCTACGCGTACCACACGGAGAGCCAGGGCTGGTGCGACATCGGCTACCAGATCCTCGTCGACCGTTTCGGCCGTGCCTACGAGGGCCGCAAGGGCAGCCCGGCCGGCTTCGTCCAGGGCGCCCAGGCCGGCGGCTTCAACGCCGAGACGACGGGCATCTCGGTCATCGGCGACTTCACGTCGGTCCCCTTCCCGGCCGCCACCCAGAGCACCGTGACCAAGCTCGTCGCCTGGGAGGCCGACCGGTCCCTCTTCGACCCGACGTCGTCGGTGACGCTGACCTCCAGCGGCAACTCGAAGTTCGACCCGGGCCAGAAGGTGACGCTGCCGCGGACCATCGGACACCGCGACCTCAGCCTGACCGGCTGCCCGGGCGACACGGCATACGCCAAGCAGCTGCCGACGATCCGCAGCAACGCCGGCGCGATCTGGCGTGACGGGCAATGGAACCCGATGGCCCCGCGGGCCGCGTCCGAGACCTACCCTCGCCCCACGAACGGTGTCCTGACGTTGGCGGGCCACGGATTCGGCCACGGCGTCGGCCTCTCACAGTGGGGTGCCTACGGCGCGGCCACGAAGGCCCTGACGTGGCAGCAGATCGTCGGCTTCTACTACCCCGGCACGACGCGCACCGCCCAGGCCGACCCGACGCTGCGCGTGTGGCTCTCGGCCGTCGGCACGTCGGGCACCCAGTTCTCGAAGGTCAGCGGCATGGTCATCTCGGACGGCAAGCGGCAGTCCACCCTCTCGAGCGCGTACCGATGGCGCATCGTCCCGGAAGGCTCGGCCCTGACGCTGCAGGCGAACTCGGGCGCGGGCTGGTCCACCGTGACGACATGGCGGGGCTCGACGCTGCCGCTCACGGTGAGCCGCCCCTCCACGTCGTCGGTCCGGGTGCTGCTGCCGAGCGGCACCCAACGGGAGTACGCAGGGTCGGTCCGCGTCGTGCCCGTCTCCGGGAAGGCATACGCCGTCAACCTCGTCGGCTCCGAGCGCTACACACGCGCCGTGGTGCCCGTCGAGATGTCGGCGAGCTGGCCCGCAGCAGCCCTGTCGGCGCAGGCCGTGGCCGCCCGCACGTATGCCGCCCACTCGCGTGCCGCTGCCGGCTCCCGCGTCTACGACATCTGCGACGTGTCGTGCCAGGCGTACAACGGCATCGCCGACTACAGCTCGGCAGGCACCCTCGTGCGCCGCTACGAGGACACGCGCTCGACGAACGCCACGACGGCCACGGCCGGGACCGTCCTGACCTACGGAGGCAAGCCCACCTTCACCCAGTACTCCGCGTCGAACGGTGGGCGCACGGTCAGTGGCGGCACGGCCTACCTCCCGGGCAAGACCGACCCCTACGACGGCGCGGTCGCCTCGTCGTCCAACCCGCACTCGTGGACTGCCACGCTCCCGGTCGGTTCGGTGGAGCGCGCCTACCCGACGATCGGACGGTTCGTCCGCCTGACGGTCGGTCCCCGGGTCGGTGGCGGCGGCAGCGGGACATGGGGAGGACGTGTCGCCTCCGTCACGCTGACGGGGTCGGCATCGACAGTGACGGTGTCGGCGGACGCCTTCCGCACCTCGCAGAAGCTGCGGAGCACGTGGTGGGTCGTGACATCGACACCCCCGTGGTCGACGAACTTCTCCCCTCGTGACGTCACGGGCGACTCCCTCGCGGATGTACTTCTGCCATCGGGCGGCGCGATGAAGACCCTCTCGTACACCGGGTCCCTGAGCTTCACCGTGAGACAGATCGCGGGGAGCGGCTTCGCCGACATGCGAGCGACTGCCCTGATCGGACCGTGGACCCAGGACAACCTCGGCGATGTCGCCGCCATCGACAAGGCGGGACAGGTGTGGGTCTATCCGGGCCTGGGCCGCAGCAACCTCAATGCGGGGCGCACGCTGCTCGCGTCGGGATGGACCGGCGCCAGCCACATCCTGCCCGTGGGCGACTTCGACGAGGACGGCTACACGGACTTCGTCACGCGGTGGACCGACGGCAGAGTCGTGCTGCACCGAGGGAACGGAGCCGGCGGCATCCGGAGCAGTTCGACCATCGCGTCGGGCTGGAGCCGGCTGACGCAGCTCAGTGCCGGCGAGTTCACGGGTGACGGACATCCGGATCTCCTGTGCGTCCGGGCGTCCGACGGCGCCCTGGTGCTCTACCCGGGCTCGGGATCCGGAACCCTCGGTGCTGCACAGGTCATCGGTCTGGGCGGGTGGAACGCCATGAGCGCGGTCCGCGGCGCGGGTGACATCACCGGTGACGGCCGCGACGACATCCTGGCCCGACGCGCGAGCGACGGGAGGCTGCTCGTCTACCGCGTCCAGGGAGCGGCTCGGCTCACGTCTCCGCTCTCCGCGGGGACCTACGCGTCGACGGCCGCCTGGGGGCAGTAAGGCTGCCGTCGGCGGGGGCCCGGGACCGGGTGCATCGGTCCCGGGCCCCTTCCGTGGCGGTGTGCGAGCGCCTCAGCCGAGGCTGGCGATGTGCTCGATGAGGCCGGTCGTCGACACCGACGGCGTGCGCGGCAGGTAGACGACCTCGCACACGTCGCCGACCCAGTCGAACTTGCCGGCCCAGTCGTCGCCCATGACGAGGACGTCGGCACCGTGCTCGACGATGTAGTCGCGCTTGAGCTCGAGGGACTCCTCGACGAAGACCTCGTCGACGACCTTGAGCGCCGAGATGATCTCGAGGCGCTCGTCCTGGTTGAAGACGGGCGGGCGACCCTTCTTCGCGATGTTGAGCGCGTCGGCCGAGACGCCGACGACGAGGCGGTCGCCGAGCTCGGCAGCTCGCTGGAGCACTCGGACGTGCCCGACGTGGAAGACGTCGAAGGTCCCGAAGGTGATGACGGTCCGGTGGGTCACTCTTCTCCTAGGGCAGGTGGACGGGGTGGGAGACCCAACGCGTCGTCAGCGAGGGTACCGGTCCGGGTGCTCAGCGACGAGTCGCCGCGGACTCGGCGGAGCGCACCGCGTCGGCCAGGGTCGTCTGGGCGAGACCACTGCCGTCGCTCACGGGTCCCCCGTCGGTGACGGCTGCCGCGAGCGCCTCGGCATCGAGAGCGGCGAGCACGACGCCGGCCGGCCGGGGCGCGGTGTCACTGGCGACGACGGTGGCTCCGGCCGCCTGGGCCTCCCGGACGATGACGGAGTCACCGTCCCAGCTCGTGGGCCGCAGGAACGTGCCGACGCGGGACAGGACGGCCGACACCTCGTCGGCGCTGGAGTCGAAGGCCACGGTCAGCCACGGCTCCACCTCGCCGAGACGACGCAGCGCCTCGACCTCCGGGGATTCGTGGCCGTAGGCGAGGACCGTGAGCGTCGCGTCGCTCCAGCGCTCACGCACGCGACGGACCGTGTCGATGCCGAGCTGGGCGTTGTAGTGCGCCAGACCGGCGTTCGTCGCGAGGGCGAGTGCGTGGGGCTGCCGCTCGTACGGGCTCGGCACCGGAGCCGCGGACGAGTCGAAGGGCGTCACGACGGTGATCCGCGCACGCAGCGCGGCGGGGAGGATGGCCCCGATCTCGTCGTTGACCGCCCAGATCTCGTCATAGGCGTAGAGCGCGAGCACCAGGGCCCGACGGCGCCAGGCGGTCATCCGCGCGACCTGCCCCCCGGTCGAGCCGGAGTGGAGCACGAGGACGGTGCGGCCCGACAGCAGTGCGAAGACGGGTGCGAGCAGCATGGCCCGCCACAGGCGGGTCAGGTGCAGCAGGTGAAGCGACCGGTGGGTGAGCCGCGGCAGCATCGAGGCAGCGCGCCGCGCCGATCCCGTGTCGACGTAGGACACCGGGATGCCCTCTGCCCGAAGGACGCTCGTCAGCTGGGCGTGGCTCGTGCGCACCCCGCCGACCTCGCCGTGCTCCTGGGCCCACTGGAGCACCGGAAGCGGCGCGACCGACGCCTCGCTGCCGGTCATCAGTCGAGCCTCGAGCTGGACAGCACGCCCAGCAGATGGCCCCCGGCCGTGATGACGATGAGCGGCACCATCGCGATGACGAGGACCTGCGTGCCGAGCAGGTCGCCGTGGACGGCGTCGACGACGGCAGCGACGAGCGCGAGGATCGAGGCCTCGACGGCGACGAAGGCCCTGAAGATCGGCACGTAGTCGAAGGCGCGTCGCAGGCGCGCCATGCCCGACGCCTTGGGGCGGGCCGTGCCCTCGACGTCCTCGAGCGGCGGGCGTCCGGTCTTGGCGCGGGCCACGTGGACGAGGTCGGTGAAGGCCTTGTTGAGCAGGACGCCGAGCGCCACGAGCATGCCGAGCGCCGTCCAGCCCCCGACGTCGCCGGGCGCCGACAGGCTCCACCCGTCGGCTCGGAGGCCGATCGCGACGGGGATCGCCCCCTCGGTGACGTAGTGCCCGATGCGGTCGAGGTAGATGCCGGCGGGCGAGAACCGCTGGCGCCACCGGGCGACCTCACCGTCGGAGCAGTCGAGCAGGATCTGCAGCTGCATGGCGAGGACCGCGACGATCGGCCCGACGAGACCGCCGAACGGGATGGCGAGCGCACCGACGAGGCCGGTGAGGATCATCAGCCACGTCACGCCGTTGGGCGAGATGTGCGTCGGGAGGAGGGCGCGCGTCGCGTAGATCGAGAGGTGACGGATGTAGAGCGCGCCGGCCCAGTGCTCCGCGTTGTAGCGGGCGATGTGCTCGGGCGGCTGCGCGACGGCCTTGAGCTCGGCGATGCTCGGACGGTCGTTCGTCGGGTCGTGCGTCGGGTCGTGCGTCACGAGGAGCCATCCTGCCGTGTCGACCCGTCCGCTGCCGCATCGGTGGCCCCACCGGAGGGGGCCGACCCGATGACCGCGCGCCACGCGCGGGCGGACTCGGCGGCATACGCCACGATGAGCAGGACCGCGCCGACGAGCAGCGGCACGGCCGGCCGGTCGGTGAAGCCGCCGATGATCGCGAGGACGACGACGCGGCCCTCGACCCCGAGGGTGGCGCGGACGAGGGCGTGCGGCGTGCCGCGGCCGGTCTCGCGCAGCCGGTAGACGTTGTCGTAGACGTGCCAGCACACGGCCGCCAGCCACGCGTACGCGGCGGCGCGGGCGACCGGGTCACCGCCGGCGGCGAGGAGCAGGGCCGCCGCCTCGACGGCGACGAGCAGGCCGGGCAGCTGCCAGGCGAGCCGCCCGCGCCCGGTCGGTCGCGGCACGATGGCGAGGTCGACGAGGTGCGGCAGCGTGGGGTCGGGCTGGTCGGCGCGGAAGTGGTCCCGCCCGGTCAGGGCCTTGCCGAGGCGCCCCACCTGGGTCCACGCGAACGCGATGGCTGACGCGACCCCGAGCGCCCACAGCAGGAGGGCAGGGCTGTAGAGGAGGAGCCCCACCGACATGACGAGGTAGCGCTCGGCGATGGGCAGGTGCAGCACCTGCTTGACGTCGCGGACGAGACGGGCGCGGCCCGTCGGCGCGGCCGGCACGTCGGTGCGGGCCCCCTGCGCTCCCCCGTCGCCGGGCACGTCGAGCGCCCGTGGCACGACGGGTCGGGCTGAGAGGGCACGGTGGCGGGTCGCGTAGGCGAAGTCCTCGGCGTGACGGACGGCGAGGAGGGCCAGCACGACGATGGCGAGCCACCACAGGTCGTCGCCCCGGCGCGCTGCGACCCACGCCACGGCCGCCACGAGCGTGAACTCCTTGATGCGGTCGCTGACCGCGTCGAGCCACCCGCCGAGGGGGCTGTAGCGACGCGTGAACCGGGCGAGCTCGCCGTCCACGCAGTCGACGACGAGCGAGGCCTGGAGCAGGACGGCGGCGAGCACCCACGTCCAACGCGTGTCGACGGCGGCGAGGGCGCACGCCGCCAGGCCGAGCAGGAGGCTGACGAACGTCACGACGTTGGGCGTCCAGCCGCGCCCGAGGCCGTATGCCGTGAGGCGACGTGAGAGCGGACGGATCGCGTGCGTCGAGAAGACGCCGTCATTGCCGCGCGAGGCGGCGCGGAGGCGCTGCTGCCACGCGGAGCCGACGACGCCGGGACGCTGCTCGTGGCCGCGCTCGACGGTGACGTGGGCCAGGGGTGTCGCGGCGACCGGGACCACGGCGTCGCGGACGACGGCGAGCACCGCCAGGTCGAAGACCTGGATGCCGGGCTCCCCTGCCGACTCGCTCGTCGCTGCCGCCCGAAGGACCTCGGCCACGCGGATGCGGTCGGACGCGGCGACGCGCAGGATGCCGGCGGCATACGTCGTCGGTCCGCTCACGACGTGCCGCACGGTCCCGACGGAGGTGACGCGTCGGGACACGGGGTCGACCCGCACGGGGGCGAAGCCGCCCGGCGCCACGTCGGAGGCGTCACCGCGCAGGTCGGTGACCGGGCCGTCGACGACCGCGGTCGAGGTCACGTCGCGCGGTCCGTCGAGCAGGTCGAGGAGGGCGACGGGGCTGATCCGCACGTCGTGGCTGACCACGACGAGCGGCACGTCGCTCGCGGCCGCGGCCACGTCCGCTGCGGCCAGCAGGTCCGAGGAGACCGTGTGCGCGTCGACGGGCGCGGAGTGGCGGGCGAGGCCGAAGGGCTCGAGCGACTCGAGCAGGTCCGACGCCGGGGCACCGCCGACCACGAGGAGGTCGCCACCGGAGGACCGGCCGTGCACGGCCCGGGCACGAGCGTCGCCGACGAGCGGGCGCTCGTCGAGCCTCACGAAGCGGCGTCCGCGTCGGCGTCGGCGTTGTACTGGGCGATCACCTCGTCGATGGGACCGTCGCTCTTGAGCTGGCCCGACGCGAGGTAGAGGCCGCGCTCGGCGAAGCGACGCAGGTCGTGCTCGCTGTGCGACACGAGGAAGAGCGTCTTGCCGCCCGAGAGCATGTTCTCCATCCGCTCGTAGCACTTCTCGCGGAAGGCGCGGTCGCCGACGGCAAGGACCTCGTCGACGAGCACGACGGGCTGGTCGAGGGTGGTGATGAGCGCGAAGGCGATGCGCACCTGCATGCCGGAGCTGAAGTGGCGGAACGGCATGTCCATGCCGGCCTGCACCTGGGGGCCGGCGAAGTCGACGATCTCGTCGAAGCGGGCGTCGATCTGCTCCTTGGTCAGGCCGTGCAGACCCGCAGCGAGGTAGACGTTCTCGCGCGCCGTGAGCTCGCCGAGGAAGCCACCGGTCAGCTCGATGAGCGGGGCGACCCTGCCCCGGACCGTGGCGTGCCCCTCGTCGGGGAGCATGACGCCGGCGATCATCCGCAGGAGCGTGCTCTTGCCGCTGCCGTTGCCGCCGACGAGACCGACGGCCTCGCCCCGGGCGACGTCGAAGGAGATGTTCCGCAGCGCCCAGAACGTCTCGCTCGGCGCGCTGTTCTGTCGCTTGAGCACCATCTCGCGCAGCGACATGCGCCGACGACGGGAGCGGTAGAACTCGATCCCGAGGTTGCGCACCTCGATCACCGGCTTGGCCATCAGATCTCCTTCAGCACGGCCGGCTCGAGCCGCTTGAACACGAAAGCCCCCACGAAGAGCAGCACGACCGTCAGCACGACGGCCGAGCTGACCGACAGGATGTTCATCTCACCCTTGAAGAAGCCGGACCGGAAGAGCTCGAGGATGCCGCTCATCGGGTTGAACAGGAGCAGCTTCTGCAGCACCGGCGGCGCCATGTCGGCGCTGTAGAGCACGGGGGTGGCGTAGAAGCCGAGACGCAGCACGATGCGGACGACGCGAGCCATGTCGTTCACGAGCACGGTGACCGGCGCGAGGATCATGCCGATGCCCACGGACAGCAGGAAGGTCAGCACGAGCGAGACGGGCAGGAGCACGATGGTCCAGTGCAGCTTCGTCTGCCCGGTGATCATGTAGAAGATCGTGAAGGCGGCGATGACCGGGAGGGTCAGCACGAACTCGACACCCTTGGCGAGGACGACGCGCACGACCCACAGCTCACGCGGCAGGTTGGCCGACCGCACGAGGCGCGCCTCCGACAGCAGCGCCCGCGACGTCTCCGTCATGTTCTGGGCGAACCACTGCCACAGGAACAGACCGGTCACGAGGTGCAGGAAGTAGGGCTGGTGGCCGCCTCGACGTGCCTGGAAGATCACGGTGAAGACGACCAGGTAGATGAGGGCCATCAGCAGCGGGTCGAGCACCGTCCACACCCAGCCGAGCACGCTGCCGGCGTACCGGACGCGCAGGTCGCGCTCCACGAGGGTGCGCACCACCTGACGGTTGGCCATGAGGCCACGGAACTGGGACACGCCGATCATGCGCGCAGACCACCTTCTCCTTCGTGCTGTCTCGAGGCCTCTGCATCCAGGGCCGGGCTGGGCGGTCCCCCACCCGATCCTCGCCGAAGTCTAGGGGTGCTCGCCATGTGTCGCGTCCACGGCCGCTACGGGTCCGTGCCGGGGCACTCTCGGGTCGGTCTAGGTCTGGCGCACCATCCGGGTGAGCCGCGCCTCGATGAGATCGGTCGAGGCCCGCACGAACCGCTGCGTCGCTGCGCCGGGGCTCGTGTCGCCGAAGTAGTGCCGCACGACCCCGGCCCGGGAGTCATCGGACGCCGACATCGCGTCGTCGAGGATGCCGATGATCTCGCGGGCGCGGTCGACCTCGACCATCGGCACGCTCGTGTTGAGCCGGGTCGGCTCGACGTCGGCGCGCGGGTTCGCGGGACGCGTCAGCACGAGCGGCTTGCCGGTGGCGAGCCAGTCGAGGGCCACGGCCGAGATGTCGGTGATGCACGCGTCGAGCCGGGCCAGGTGCCAGCCGAACGCCGTCTCCGTGTCGACGAGGTGCCCGGCCGCGGGGTCGGCGTGGTTGGCCTCCGCGACGAGGCGGGCCAGGTGCGTCGACGCCGTGCCGTATGCCGGGTCGAACGTCCCCGAGCGCGGGTGCGGTCGGTAGACGATCCGGAGCCGGCGGTCGGCGAGCAGGCTGGTCAGCAGTGCTGCGCCGTGGGTCGCGATGGAGCCGTAGGCCATGCTCTGGCGGTCGCCCTCCCAGGTGGGGGCGTAGAGGATCGTGGTGCGCCCGTCGTCGGGCAGCTGCGGCGCCTCGTAGGTGACGTCCGCCTGCGGCCGACCGATCTCGACCGCTCGCGTGGCGACGTCGAACTCGACGAGTGCACCGCTGAGGCGCTCGGCGGCGGCCGGTCCCGCGATAAAGACCCGGTCGTAGGCCTTGAGCTGGTTGGAGGCCATGTAGGACTTGTCGCTCTCGCCGTGGCTCACGAACACGTGGGCCGGCTCGGCGAAGCGCAACATCTGGAAGTTGCGGACGTTCTGGTTGACGTAGAGGACGAGACCGATCTCGTGGGCCGCCATGAACGCCTCGATGTCGGTGACACGAGGTCCGTGCAGGACCGGGAGCGGGCACTCGTCGAGGAGCAGGCTCGTCGTCTCGGGCATGCGCGAGATGACGACGACGGGCTGCGTCTTGGCCAGCTCCTGGAGGGGGGCGTACCACTGCCGGATCTGGTAGAGGTTGACCGGTTCGTCGGAGAAGTAGACGGCGCAGCGGAACGGGGCGTCGGTGCCGCGCTCGAGGCCCGAGCGCTCCATCCGCGCGGAGAGCTTGCGCTTGGCCATCTGGCGGCGGACGGCCTGCTGGCCCAGCTGAACCAGCAGCTTCGCGTTGTCGAGCACGATCGACGTCCCTTTCCGATGAGGTGTCGTGTGAGGAGAGGTCGGGCGGGGTCGCCCGCGGATCAGCGCTTGAGGCTGCTCGGGCTCGTCAGGAACCCTATGCCCCACGACCAGTGCATCGTCGCGAGGACGACGGGCGTCGCGGCCCGGGTCGCCGCCGACTCGCCCCTGCTGATGGCGAGTCCGCCGGCCGTCACGCCCGCGGCGTACGCCGCCGGGACGATCCAGGCGGGCGGCCACACGAAACCGGCGATCGTGGCCACCGTCGTGACGCCGACCATCGTCGGCGGTGCGAGGTAGCGCGGGTTGATGGTCCCCTCGTGGTGCCTCGCGACGACCCGGCGCCACCGTCCGTAGTGGAAGTACTGCTTGGCGAGGGCCTGGACGGATGCGCGGGGGCGGTAGGTGACCTTGAGGTCGGGCGTGAACCACACCTTGCCGCCCGTCTCGCGGATGCGGTGGTTCATCTCCCAGTCCTGCGCGCGGGCGAAGTGCGGGTCGTAGCCGCCCACTCGCTCGAGCGCCGCGCGACGGAAGACACCGAGGTAGACGGTGTCGGCATCGCCGGGCTCGCCGCCGGTGTGGAAGCGGGCGCTCCCGACGCCGAGCGGGCTGCGCATCGCGGCGGCCACCGCGCGCTCGAAGGCCGACGTGCCCTGGGCGTCCATGATCCCGCCCACGTTGTCGGCGCCGACCCGGAGCAGCTCGGCAACCGCGACGCTGATGTAGTCGTCGGGGATCTCCGCGTGACCGTCGACGCGGACGATGACCGCGCCGGTGCTGGCGCCGATGGCGGCGTTGAGCCCGTCGGGCGTGCGCCCACTCGGGTTGGCCACGACGTGCACGCGGGCATCCGCGGCCGCGAGGTCGGCGGCGACCTCGTCGGTGCGGTCCGTCGAGGGCCCGAGCGCGAGGACGATCTCGAGCGGTCCGGAGTAGTCCTGCGCGAGGATCATCGCGACGGCGTCGCGAAGGTGCCTCGCCTCGTTGAGGATCGGCATGATGACGCTGACCGAGGGCTGGGGGTCAGGAGTCAGGTCCACAGGCGTCCTTCTCGTCGTCGGGTGTCATGGCGCGATGGCCCGGCCTCCCCGCGCGAGCGGCGCCCAGCCTACTTGAGGACGTGACGGGCCATGACCAGGCGCTGGACCTGGTTGGTGCCCTCGTAGATCTGGGTGATCTTCGCGTCACGCATCATCCGCTCGAGCGGGAAGTCGCTCGTGTAGCCCGCCCCGCCGAGCAGCTGCACGGCGTCGGTCGTGATCTTCATCGCGACGTCCGAGGCGTAGCACTTGGCGGCCGCACCGAAGAAGGTGAGGTCCTTGTCGCCGCGCTCGGACTTGGCGGCCGCGACGTAGACCATCTGGCGGGCGGCCTCGAGCTCCATCGCCATGTCGGCAAGCATGAACTGGATGCCCTGGAAGTCGGCGATGCGCGTGCCGAACTGCTTGCGGTCCTTGATGTAGGCCACCGCCTGGTCGAGAGCGCCCTGGGCGATGCCGACGGCCTGGGCGCCGATGGTGACGCGCGTGTGGTCGAGCGTGCGCAGGGCGATCTTGAGGCCGTCGCCGACCTCACCGACGACGCGGTCGCCGGGGATCCGGACGTTGTCGAAGATCAGCTCGCGCGTGGGGCTGCCCTTGATGCCGAGCTTGCGCTCCTTTGCGCCGAAGGTGAAGCCCGGGTCGGACTTCTCGACGACGAAGGCCGTGACGTTGCCGCCGCGAGGTCCGTCGGGGTCGGTGACGGCAAGCACCGTGTAGTACTCCGACACACCGGCGTTCGTGATCCACGACTTCTGGCCGCTCAGCACCCAGCCGTCGCCGTCCTGGCGGGCCCGGCACTTCATCGACGCGGTGTCGGAGCCGGCCTCGCGCTCGGACAGACCGTAGGAGAAGGTCGTCTCGCCCTTGGCGAGGGGCGGCAGGTAACGGGCCTTGACGTCGTCGTTGGCGGCGAGGATGAGCGGGAGCGAGCCCAGCTTGTTGACGGCCGGGATGAGGGACGCGGAGGCGTCGACCCGGGCGACCTCCTCGATGACGATGCACGTCGCGAGGGCGTCGGCACCGACGCCGTCGTACTCCTCGGGCACGTGCGGAGCGAAGAAGTCGGAGGCGACGAGGGCGTCGTGCGCCTCCTGGGGATAGCGCGCCTCCTCGTCGACGACGGCGGCGTACGGGGCGATCTTGTCCTCGGCGACCGCGCGGACGGCCTCCCTCAGGGCCTCGTGGTCCTCGCTGGTCCGGAACAGGTCGAAGTCGGCATTCGTGCTCACGAATCGTCATCCTACTCGCGAGTTCGGTTTAGTAGGACGTCCTAGTGATTCACGCCACGGCGCCGTCGACAGCATCAGAACGGTGGTGGGTCGCCGTCCGTCCCGAGCATGCTCGGCCGGCTCTTCGGATCCGGTGGGTCCGGTGGATCCGGTGGATCCAGCGGGGCGATGCCCGCGCGCCAGTTCTTGGGGTGGGTGGTGTAGGTGCGGCCGGTGAGGGTGGTCCAGGTGAGGCCGTCGTCGGGGGTCGGGGTGGAGGTCCAGATGCCGTCGGTCTTGAGGTTGTGGNCGCGCCAGTTCTTGGGGTGGGTGGTGTAGGTGCGGCCGGTGAGGGTGGTCCAGGTGAGGCCGTCGTCGGGGGTCGGGGTGGAGGTCCAGATGCCGTCGGTCTTGAGGTTGTGGTGGAGGCGGTGTTTGGCGTGGAGGTTGCCGACGCGGGTGGGTCCGGTGGGCCAGGGGGTCTCGTGGTCGAGGTCGCAGCGGGTGGCCGGGACGTGGCAGTCGGGTCCGCGGCAGACCCCGTCGACGGCYTGGACGTGCTCGACCATGGCGCGCGTCGGGCGGTAGCTGCGGGTCGGGCGGGWSAGGGCCCGGCCGGTGGGCAGGTCGACGGGCAGGGTGGCCCAGACGGATCCGGGGCGGGTCAGGGTGGCCCAGACGGATCCGGGGCGGGTGATGATCTCGCGGGCGTGGGTGGCGGTGACCCAGCCGTGGCCGGGGAGCTCGCAGGCGGTGTCGGCCTSSCCGGTGGCGACCTCGAACGGGACGACGATCCACGCCAGCGCCGCCGCCTCACCCGAGATGGTCCCGGGCATGGCTCCGGATGCCCTGCCGGACGCGGTTCCGGACGCGGTTCGGAACGCCTCCCGGGGCGCCACGTCGACGGCGGGTCCGGGCGCGGCAGGGAGTGCTGCCCCGGGGTGGCCGGGTCGGTGCAGCAGGGCGTCGGTGRCGAGGTCGGCGCGGAGCTGGTCGAGGCTGCGGGCATCGCCCGCGCCGCGCAGCCCCCGGGCGGTGGTGTCGAGGCGGTCCATGACCGCAGCGACGCTCGCGGCGTCGGTGGTCACGGTCAGCCAGCCCATCCCGTCGTCGGTGAGCCGGCCGAACACCCCGCGCCGGGCCCTGGCGTGCGCGTGCCGTTCCTGGGCGCCGCGGGCATCGACCGACGCGACCGCNCCCATCCCGTCGTCGGTGAGCCGGCCGAACACCCCGCGCCGGGCCCTGGCGTGCGCGTGCCGTTCCTGGGCGCCGCGGGCATCGACCGACGCGACCGCCCGTCGCAGGCGGGCGGTGAAGGTCCGTTGCGGGACTGGCTGCCCGTCCCGGGACGGGGCGAGCACCGCCTGCGCGACCGACGTGACGTCCGCGTCCGGGAGCTGGGCGGTGTCGGAGACGACCTGCAGCGCCCGGTGCAGCGACAGCCGACCGGCGCGCAGCGCACCGAGGACGACCCGGTGCCGGCGGGGTTCGGTGGCCAGCGCCAGCCGGCGGGCGACCTCCCCGGCGCCGACCCCGGTCGCGAGGGCGATCTCCTCGGTGACGACCCGCTCGGGCGAGACCCGCGCGGACACCCGGGCGACGGCCCCGACCGGGAGGGCGTCGACCTGTTGGGCCTCGATGCCGGCCAGCGCGCCGNTGACGACCCGCTCGGGCGAGACCCGCGCGGACACCCGGGCGACGGCCCCGACCGGGAGGGCGTCGACCTGTTGGGCCTCGATGCCGGCCAGCGCGCCGTACGCGGCGAGCAGGTCGGCCTCGAGGCGCGCCTTGGCGACCTCGAGCGCCTCGATCTCGGCCAGCACCCGCTCCCCGGCCCGCGCCAACCCCTCCAACGCCACCGCCGCAGCCGCACGCTCACCGGCCGCCACCCGGGCAGCATCACCGGTGCGCCCCGTCCCGCACGCCACCGCAGCACCGGGAACGCAGGTGAGTGCGGCATCCGCGCGCCAGCGCTCCAGCACCGGCTCCAGGGACCGGGACAATCGGCCACGGTCGCCCGTCCACGCGACCCGCAGAGTCGTCCACCGCCCACCCGCCGGCACACCGGAGGACTCCACCAGCGACGGCGTGTACGGCACGGTGAGCCTCCTCTCGGTGATCCTTCGATGCATCAAGCAGAACAGGTGTTCGAACGACTTTCAAGAGGTGCAGCGAATCTGTGGACAACGAATTCGGTTCGCCTGCAGAGCAATCCGACCCTCCGACCGAGAGGCCGATGGTCCGGGGTGTCCTCCGCGGCGTCCGCGCATAGGGTCTCTGCATGGCGCGCAGGAAGCTCACGGTGACCGGCACCCCGGTCGGGGACATCGAGATCGCGGTCGTCACGCCGGTCGGAACGCGCCGGGCCGACCCGCTCCCGCTGCTCGTCGCCCACGACGGGCCGGAGTACTCCCGCCGGGCCCATCTCCTCGCCGTCCTGCGGGCCGCGACGGAGGCCGGGCGCGTCCCGCCGAACCGCGTCGTCCTGCTCGAGCCGGGCCCGCGCAACGAGCGGTACGCCGCCAACCCGCTCTGGGCGGAGGCGCTCACCGAGCACGTGCTCCCGACGGTCGGGACGGCATACGCCATCGACGGGAGGCCGAGCCTCATGGGAGCGAGCCTGGGAGCGCTCGCCTCGCTCCAGGCGGAGTGGTTGCACCCGGGGACGTTCGGAGGACTCTTCCTGCAGTCGGGGTCCTTCTTCCGCAAGCGCGTCGACGACGAGGAGGAGTTCGAGTTCTGGGACCGCGTCACGACCTTCGTGACCAACGTCAGGCGGGTCCGGCGGCGACGCACCGACGCGCACATCGTCATGACGTGCGGCACCGCGGAGGGCAACCTGACGAACAACCGCCAGATGGCGCAGACCCGCGCCGCGAGCGGCCACGACGTGTCGTTCACCGAGCTGCCGGGCCGCCACGACTGGCGCTCGTGGGAGGCGGCCTTCGACCCCTACCTGCTCGACCTGCTCGCCCTTCCGGACACCCGCTGACCGGCGACAGATGCCGCGGTTCCTGCAAGGATCGCAGTCGATGACCCGACCCCCGACGGTAGGAGCAGCACGATGACCGACACCGCACAGCAGGACCAGTCCGCCGCATCGAGCACCTCGTCGACGAGGACGCATCTCGTGGGTCTCCTGCTCGGCGCCGAGGAGGACTGGCCCACCGCCTTCGAGGCGTTGCTCGCGCTCGTCGGACCCATCACGACCGACGACGGCGTCACCCACGAGCTGACGAGCGAGCGCCTCACCATCGAGCCGTTCGACCTGCGCCAGCCGGTGCGCACCGAGCTCGTCATCGACCGCCTCGCCTACTGGTACTACCACCCGCGCGAGTGGCTCAAGAAGGCCGCGCTGATGGACGACACCTACCTGCTCAACAGCCCCTTCACCTTCCAGTCCATGGAGAAGCACAGCGCCTACGTCGCCCTGATGCGCCTCGGGCTCAAGGTCCCCGAGACGTGGCTCGTGCCCTACAAGCACCCCGTCGACAACGTCCGCTGGGCCTACACCTCCGCGAAGTACAACCGCCCGTTCGACCTCAAGGCGATCGCCAACCAGCTCGGCTACCCGATGTACATGAAGCCCTTCGACGGCGGCGGCTGGCGCGGTGTCTCCCGGATCAACGACGAGACGGACCTCGTGAAGGCCTACGACGAGTCCGGCGAGATGCTCATGCACCTGCAGTCGACGATCGAGTACGACCACTTCGCCCGGGCCTTGTCGATCGGTCCCGAGACGATGGTCATGGACTTCCGGCCCGAGCAGCCGATGCACAACCGGTATGCCGTGAGCTACGACTTCCTGTCACCGTCGGCCGGCAAGCAGACCGCGGCCATCAGCCGCATCGTCAACGCGATGTTCGGCTGGGAGTTCAACTCGTGCGAGATGCTCGTCAAGGGTGACGACGTCTATCCGATCGACTACGCCAACGCCTGCCCCGACGTCGCCGTCACATCGCTGCACTACTACTTCCCGTGGGCCATCAAGGCGCTCGTGCGGTGGTCGACCTTCTGCGTCATCACCGGTCGCCGCGGCCCGATGGACCTCGAGATGCGCCGCTACTTCGACGTCGCCGACCGCGACGACCTCACGGACGCGGAGAAGCTCGACGAGTTCCTCGCGATCGCCGACGAGTACTTCGACACGGCCGCCTACTGGTCGTGGTGCGAGCGGTACCTGCCGCACCTCGACGCGGCCGTGCTCGAGTGGGTGCAGTCCGACGTCTTCGCCAACCTGCTCCGGTCGACGGTCGTCACGACCTACCCGGCGCACGAGCGCGACCGGTTCATGGCCCACTTCGGCGGCCTCATCGGCCTGTGGGTCGCGGACGAGAAGGCGCGGCTCGGGCTCTCCTAGCCGAGCGAGCCACCGATGCCCGCGACGAGGTTGATCGTCGCGGCGATGACGATGGTGCCGTAGAGGTAGGCGAGCAGCGTGTGCCCGAGCACGACCCGGCGCACGTCCGAGCTCTTGAGGTCGGTGTCCGACACCTGGTAGGCCATGCCGAGGTTGAAGGAGAAGTAGGCGAAGTCCGAGAACGTCGGGTCCTCGTCCTGGTTGAAGTCGATGGGTGGGCGCGGGCTCGCGTAGTAGACGCGGGCGTAGCGCAGCACGTAGACGGTGTGGACGCAGAGCCAGCCGACCGCGACCGCGCCGACCCCGACGACCGCGTCGACGACCTCGGCGCCGCCCAGGGCGCGCCCCCCGACGAGGAGGATCGTCACGCCGGCGAGGCTGGCCAGCCCGACGAAGATGACGACGACGTCGTACCAGGCGGCGTCGCCGTCGCGACCCTGCACCTTCTCCCGTGTCGCGGGAGCGTCGTGGCCGAGGATGTGGATGAGCAGCGGCGCGGCGAAGGCGAGCCCGGCGACGACGAAGCCGGAGAGCCCGTGGACGAGGAACCCGTGCGCGGGCCCCAGCGGCACGAGGAACCCCGCGAGCACCCCGACGAGGACGGCGAGCGCGAGACGACGTCGGATGGTGGGCACCTTCGGAGGCTACCGCCGGGCGGGGCCTCGAGGCTGGACGCCGGCTGGTGGTGCGCTGGTGGTCGGCTGGGTGCCCGGTCGGGGTATGTCTACGGCTGGCCCCGCTCGACGGCCGCCCCCCTCACGCCCCGAGCCCTAGGATCCCCACCATGTCCGACACGCCCAGCGCTCGTCGCAGCCTCACCGTCGTCTACAACCCGGTCAAGGTCGACGACCTCGTCGCCACCCAGGAGCTCGTGGCCAAGGCCGCGGCCCGGCACGGCTGGGAGGACCCCTCGTGGATCGAGACGACCGAGCAGGAGACCGGCGAGAAGCAGGGCCGCGAGGCGGTGCGCGCCGGCTCCGACGTCGTCGCCTCGCTCGGCGGTGACGGCACCGTCCGCGCGGTCGCCTCGGCGCTCGTCGGCACCGACGTCGCGCTCGGTCTGCTCCCCGGCGGCACGGGCAACCTCCTCGCCCGCAACCTCGGCCTGCCCGTCGACTCCCTCGAGGACGCCGTCGAGGCGATGCTCGGTGGCACCGACCGCCGGATCGACGTGGGCCTCATGCGTGTCGCCGACGCGGCGATCGAGCCGCGGGAGAGCCACGGCACGCACGACGGCGGGTCGAAGGTCGACGACGACGAGGAGGTCTTCCTCGTCATGGCCGGCCTCGGCCTCGACGGCCAGGTCATGGCCGGCACCAACGAGAAGGTCAAGGCCGCCGTCGGCTGGGTCGCCTACGTCTTCAGCGCGCTGCGCCAGGTCTTCAGCCGCGGCTTCCGCGTCGAGGTCGCCTCGAGGGGCGGCTCCGGCGTGACGGGCGAGAGCGGCGACCACGAGCGCGACCACGACGAGCACAGCGGGTCGGTGAGCCGGCACGCGTGCACCGTCGTCATCGGCAACTGCGGCACCCTCCAGGGCGGCATCGAGCTGATGCCCGAGGCGAAGATCGACGACGGCATCCTCGACGCCGTCGTCGTCGCGCCCAAGGGCGCCCTCGGCTGGATCTCCGTCATCTCCGACGTCGTGACCCGGCACCGCGCCGGTCACGGCCGGCTCGACCGCTTCCGCGGCCGCGAGTTCACCGTGACCGCGGGCCGACCCGTCGAGGCGGAGATCGACGGCGACCCGATCGGCGAGCACGTCTCGCTCGGCATCCGCATCCTCCCCGACTCCCTGGTGGTCCGGGTTGGCTGAGCGACGTCCTGACGGCCGGCGACCCGCGGGTCGCGGCCGCCGCCTGCTCAAGGCCGTCGGGTTCGGGCTCGCCTTCGCGGTCCCCGTCACGGCCCTCGCGTTCGTCGTGCGCGAGAAGTTCCTCCCCGTCATCGAGCTCGACGAGCGGCTCATCGTCGCGGCGACCGACATCACCCGCGACAACCCGTGGCTCAAGACCGTCCTGCTCGTGTGGCAGGAGGCCACCCAGCCGAAGTGGGTCTACATCGTCGCGTCGGCCGTGTGTCTCGTCGTGTGGCGCCGCCACCGTGAGCTCGCGACCCGGTGCCTCTGGGCCTTCCTCACGATGATGGTCGCGTGGAACCTCCAGCTCGTCCTCAAGGAGGTCGTCCGGCGGGCCCGCCCCGTCGTCAGCGACCCCGTCTCGCACGCCCCCGGCTACAGCTTCCCCTCGGGCCACGTCGCCAACGCCGCGGCCATCGCGACGGTGATGACGTTGCTGCTCTGGCCGTTGCTGTCGCCGGTCGCCCGCCGCTGGCTCGTGGCCGGCCTGACGGCATACGTCGTCCTGACGGCCCTCGACCGCGTCTTCCTCGGCGTGCACTACCCCTCAGACGTCCTGGCCGGGATCCTCTTCGGCATCGGCCTGGGCACGGCGTCCTACGTCGGCTACCTCGGGTGGAACCCCCAGAGTCCGGACGAGTCCCCTCCGCCGGAGGGGGACGTCGGGCCCGAGTCATCGAAAGGCAGCACGTGAACCACACCTTCATCCACCGTTACGAGATCGACTCGTCGCGACCGACCGTGGGGTCGGCGCTCCGTGACATCGCGCTGCGGGTCCTCGCCCCCGCCGTGGTGCTCTTCGGTCTCATCGTCGGGCTCGGCTTCCTCATCGTCGGCCCCCTCAAGGACCTCCCGTGGGAGAACGACCTGAGCAAGTCCGTCGCCGCAGGCCGCACCGCGACGATGAACTCGATCACGGCGGTCTGGTCGCACATCGGCAACACCGAGATCGTCATCGGCGTCTGCGTCGTCATCGTGGCCCTCGTGTGGTGGCGCACCAAGCAGTGGTGGTATGCCGTCATCCCCGCCATCGCGATCGCCGCTCAGGCGAGCGTCTTCGTCGCCGCGACGACCCTCACCGACCGCAAGCGCCCGACGGTCGAGCACCTCGACCCGGCGCCCCCGACGTCGAGCTACCCCAGCGGGCACATGGGCGCCTCGACCGCGCTCTACCTGACCTTCGCGCTCATGGCCCAGCGCATCGAGACGGTGTGGCTGCGCCGCGTCGTGACCGTGGTCTGCGCGATCGTGCCGCTCCTCGTCGGCTACGCCCGGCTCTACCGCGGCATGCACCACCTCGTCGACATCCTCGTCGGGATGGTCAACGGAATCGTGTGCGCGCTGCTCGCGTGGAACTACCTGCGCCGTCGGACGACCGGTGACCGCGCGACCTCCGCCGTGCGCGAGGCCGTCTCTCGCTGACGCGACCTCGACCCGCGAACGGCGATGGCCGGGAACCCGAATCGGGCTCCCGGCCATCGCCGTTCGCGTTCCCGCGGCGCTCTAGCTCGGGGACACCTGCGACCGGTGCAGCCGCCACCCGAGGATGAGGATCAGGCCGCGGCGGGGCGTCGTCTGCGGGTCGACGACGGGTCGCTGGGCGCGCCGGGTCCGGCGACCGAGGTCGGCGGTGCGCTGGCGGGCGATGGCCTCGTTCAGGTACGTGTTCATGGTGTCCTCCTGCACTCGTGATGCGTGAACACACAGAGCAGCAGGAGGCGCCCGTGATGCACCCGCCACGGAAACGGCCCCGAGTGCCCGGAAATGTCCGGGCGCTCGGGGCCGTCTCGACAGGGCGCGTCAGGCGCCGTGGCTCACACGTCGGCGTGCCGGGCACGTCCGAAGCAGTAGACCCCGAAGGCGATGAGACCGAGCGCGACGAGGGCGAGCAGCACCGGGCCGCCCGGGGCTCCGAGCAGGTTGCGCAGCGCACCGTCGAGGCCGCGGGCCTCGCTGGGCTTGTGCCGCACGGCGGCGAGGACGAAGAGGCCTCCGACGATGGCCAGGGCGATGCCCTTGGCGATGTAGCCGACGCGTCCGGCCTTGACGATCCACTCGCCCGGGTGGGACTCGAGGTCCTGGAGGAACTTCTTCTTCCACCCCTTGACGACGTGGTAGACGCCGACGCCGATGACGGCGAGGCCGAGAAGGGCGACGAGCCACTGGCCGGCCGGCTGCTTCATGAGCGTCGCGGTGAAGTCGGTCGTCTGGCTCTTGCTCGACGAGCCGCTGCCGCTCGCGAACCGGAACGCGGTCCACGCCAGTGCGAGGTAGACGACGGCCTTGCCGGCCGCCTTGAGGCGGTCGCTCGTCTCCCAGCCTCCCGAGATGGCCTCCGTGATTTGCCAGAGCGCGAGGCCGAGCCACGCGATGACGGCGACCCAGAGCAGGAAGAGACCGAACCCGTTGTCGGCCATCGAGCCCAGGGCGCCGGACTGGTCGGCGCTCGTGCCCTTCGAGCCGAAGGCCAGTCGCAGGGCGATCGCGCCGATGATGATGTGGAGCACGCCGTTGACGGCGTAGCCGATGCGCGCTGCCGTCTCGAGCGCCGGGTGGTCACCCGCGCGCGCTGAGGCGGCCTTGACGTCTGTGGAGTCCATGCACGTGATCCTGTCGGTAGAGGGGTCCCCGATGGGCCACTGGGGAACATACCCACGTCGGGCAGGGAATTGGCACGTCGGACGCGGCCTTCTCGGGCGGAGGCGTCAGACGAGGCGCAGGTGTCGACGGCGGCCGCGGTGGCGCGCCGTGCGCCGGCTCCCGGTGGGGCTGGTCACCGGCTCCGGCTCGGGTTCCGGGTGCCGGAGCCGGGCGAGCTCGGCCCGGCGTTCGAGGTCGGCCTCGCGCTGGGCGAGGAGGGCGCTGACGATGTGCGGAGAGAGCATGGTGGGGATCCTTCGAGGTCGCTGTCGTGCTGACCTCTCCACCGTCGGTCTGAGGCCCGCCCCGCCACATCGGAAGGATGGCGTATGCCGTCCCTCCGGGTGCCTCAGATCCGTGGCGGTCCCGCTCGAACCCCGCTCAGGTGAGGTCGAGCACGCGGCGGATCTCGGGCCACGCGCGCTCGCCGAGCTCGCGGTCGGCCGCCTCGGTGCCGCCCCGGGCCATCCGCTGGCCGCCGCCGGGAACGGGCTCACCCGGCAGCACGACGCGGTGCCCGGCCCGGGGGTGGGTCACGAGCGTCGTGGGCAGGTCGAGGGCGCGTCGCCGGGCCTGCACGGCCTCGGCGTAGGTCACCGACGGCCAGACCTGGTCGTCACCGCCGGCCACGAGCAGCACGTCGCCGAAGAAGCGCTCGACGGGGATGGTCGCGGCCGCGACCCGGTCGGCGGCGGCGCGGAGGCTCTGGGCGTAGACGGGGGTGAAGGCCGGAGGGTCGCCGACGGGCTCGGCCGTGTCGTCGTAGGGCACGAACGGGAGCGGCTCACCGGCCCGCGACCACGACGAGTGCTGCGGGCGCAGCTCGCCGTCCGGTCCGGCGCCGACGTTGGCCCACACGACGTGGCTCGGCGCGAGCGCGACGACGGCGTCGACGGCCGGGTCGTCGGCGGCATACGCGAGGAAGGCCTCGGCCGTCTTCGAGACGCCCATGAGCACGACGCGGTCACAGCGCTCGCCGAGCAAGGCGACGGCCGGCGCGAAGGCCTCGAGGGGGTACTCCCAGATGCCGGCGGGCTGCCCCTCGCCGCCGAACCAGCGGTAGGTCAGGGCGGCGGTGACGCCGGCGCCGGCGAGCAGCCGCGCCCGGTCGCGCTCGACGCGGCCGCTCGATCCCGACAGCACGAGCACCCCCGTGCCGTTGCCACCGTCGGCAGGGGCGACGAGGACGCCGTCGTGGTCGTAGGGGTGTGCGCGCAGGGTCACGGGTCAGCCGCCGAGGCGCTCGAAGGCCGTGACGGTGAGGACGGCAGCGCCGGCCTCGTCGCTCGACGCGAGGTCGACGAAGGCCGTGATGCCCCAGTCCTGGTCGTCGTCGGGGTCGACGACGACCTGGCGCAGCCGCCACTCGGTGGGCGTGCACTCGACCTGGAGCAGCGCCGGTGAGCGGGCCCCCTGGTCGGTCGCGATGGCGTCGTGGTCGTCGTAGTAGGCGCCGAGCGCGTCGTTCCACGCCTGCGCGTCCATGACGACCTTCTGCGGTGGGTCGGTGAGCTCGGCGACGCGGGCCTCGAGGTCGCCGAGCGCCTCCCACTCGTCGCGGGACGCGAGCTCGACCCGGTGGAACATCGCGTTGCGGATCATCACGGTGAACGCCCGCTCGTTCCCGGTGATCGGCCGCGCCGGCGGGGCGATGTCGGTCTGGGCGAGCACGGCGTCGCTCGGGTTGACGAGGTCCTCCCACTCGTCGAGCAGGCTGGAGTCGGTCTGGCGCACGAGCTCGCCGAGCCACTCGATGACGTCCTCGAGCTCCTCGGTGCGGTTGCCCTCGGGGATGGTGTGGCGCAGGGTGCGGTAGGCGTCGGTGAGGTAGCGCAGGACGAGCCCCTCGGACCGGGACAGGCCGTAGTAGGAGACGAACTCGTTGAACGTCATGCCGCGCTCGTACATCTCGCGGACGACGGACTTCGGCGAGAGGGCGTCCTGCGAGATCCACGGGTGGCTCTGCCGGTAGGCCGTGAGGGTCACCTCGAGCAGCTCGGCGAGCGGCTTGGGCCAGGAGACCTCCTCGAGGCGCTCCATCCGCTCCTCGTACTCGACGCCGTCGAGCTTCATCGCCGCGACGGCCTCGCCGCGCGCCTTGAACTCCTGCGCCCACAGCACCTGCCGCGGGTCCTCGAGGATCGCCTCGATGACCGAGACGAGGTCCTTGGCGTAGGTGTCGCTCTCGGGGTCGAGGGTGTCCATGACGGCGAGCGCGAAGGGGGCGAGCGGCTGGTTGAGGGCGAAGTCGCGCTGGAGGTCGATCGTCAGGGCGTGCCGACGGCCGGAGTCCTCGGCCGACGCCAGTCGCTCGACGACACCGGACGTGATGAGCTCCTTGGCGAGCACGAGCGCGTGCCGCTGGAGACGCCGCTGGTCCTTGGCCTCGTGGTGGTTGTCGGAGAGCAGACGCGCGGCGTGGGCGACCGGGTTGCCTTCTCGCGCCAGGATGTTGACGAGCATCGAGTGCGAGACCTTCATCCGCGGCTGCAGCTGCTCGGGCTCGGCGACGATGAGCCGCTCGAACGTCTCCTCCGACCAGTTGACGAAGCCGTCGGGCGCCTTCTTGCGCTGGATCTTCTTCTGCTTCTTGGGGTCGTCGCCGGCCTTCTCGACGGCGCGGAGGTTCTCGACGACGTGGTCGGGGGCCTGGGCGACGACCCAGCCGCGCGCGTCGAAGCCGGCCCGGCCGGCCCGGCCGACGATCTGGTGGAACTCACGCGCCTTGAGCAGGCGCTGCTTCGTGCCGTCGAACTTCGTCAGCCCGGTGAGCAGCACGGTGCGGATCGGCACGTTGATGCCGACGCCGAGCGTGTCGGTGCCACAGATGACCTTGAGGAGGCCGTCCTGCGCGAGCTGCTCTACGAGGCGGCGGTACTTCGGCAGCATGCCCGCGTGGTGCACTCCGATGCCGTGCCGGACGAGGCGGGAGAGAGTGCGTCCGAAGCCCGCCCCGAACCGGAAGCCACCGATGCGCGCGGCGATCGCCTCGCGCTCCTCGCGCGTCGTGATCTTGACGGCCATGAGGCTCTGGGCGCGCTCGAGCGCGGCCGCCTGCGTGAAGTGGACGACGTAGACGGGCGCGCGGTCCTTCTCGAGGAGCTCCTCGATGGTCTCGTGGAGGGGGGTGACGGCATACGAGAACTCGAGGGGGACGGGACGCTCGGTGCCGCTGATGACGGCCGTGGAGCGGCCGGTGCGCCGGGTCAGGTCGTCCCTGAACATCGTGACGTCGCCGAGCGTCGCCGACATGAGGACGAACTGTGCCTGAGGCAGCTCGATGATCGGCACCTGCCACGCCCACCCGCGGTCGGGCTCGGAGTAGAAGTGGAACTCGTCCATGACGACCAGACCGACGTCAGCCGAGCTGCCCTCTCGCAGAGCGAGGTTCGCGAGGATCTCGGCGGTGCAGCAGATGATCGGGGCGTCGGCGTTGACCGACGCGTCGCCGGTGATCATGCCGACGTTGTCGGCGCCGAACTGCTCGCAGAGGGCGAAGAACTTCTCGGAGACGAGCGCCTTGATGGGTGCCGTGTAGAAGGAGACGCGGTCGTCCGCGAGGGCGGTGAGGTGGGCGGCCGTCGCGACGAGCGACTTACCCGAGCCGGTCGGCGTCGCCAGGATGAGGTTGCTGCCGCTGAGGATCTCGAGGAACGCCTCCTCCTGGTGCGGGTAGAGGGTCAGGCCACGCTCGGTCGTCCACTCGGTGAAGACCTCGTAGAGGCCGTCGGGATCGGGGTCCCGCGGGATGCGCTCGCTGAGGTTCTTCGTCACCACGTGAGTATGCCGCCGGGCCGGGACGTGTGCCGAATCGTCGGTATGCACCGGGCCGGTGGTGTCAGAGTAGGACTCGTGCAGATGGACGCCAGCGCAGTCGTCGAGCCCTTCATGAACGGGATGCGCCTGCTCGCGACCGGGGTTCCCGGCGGCTACCAGAAGGTCGGACGCGGTGTCGTCCTCAACGTCATCGGCCTGCCCTCGGCCTCGACGAACACCATTCACGTGCGGAGCCCGGACGCCGAGCGCGACGACGCGGAGGCGTATGCCGACGAGCTCGCCGGCGCGGACCTTCCCTTCGTCGTCCGTGAGCGTCCGGGTGCGCCGTCCTGGGTGGGAGACCTCGCCGCCCAGCGTGGTCTGAGCCGGCGAGCGGACTTCCCGATCATGGTGATGGACGAGCCCACGATCCTGACCCTGACGGCTGGGCCTCGGGAGGACGTCGACGCCATCGTGGAGCTGGACGGCGACGCCCTCGACCTGCTGCCTCGGGTGGCCGAGGCGTTCGCCCTGGGGAACGAGCTGCCGCGAGGACTCTACGACCCCCTCGTGGGCCGCCCCATGGTCGACAGCCGGGCTCGGCGGTCTATGCGACCTTGGCCGGTGGGGCCGTCACCTCGGTCGGCATCCGGCTGCAGGTGCCCGGAGCCGTGGGGGTCTTCGGGATCGCGACGCCTCCCGAGCATCGCCGTCGCGGCCTCGGGAGAGCCGTCACCGCACGAATCCTGGCCGACGGGGTTCGAGAGGGTGCCAGCCTGGCGTTCCTCGGTGCGTCGCCGATGGGCTTCGGCATCTACCAGCGGCTCGGCTTTCGTGTGGCGGAGCGGTGGGCTTCCATCTCCCCGGCTGACGTCCGGTTGGTCAGGTATCGCGGTCCGAGCGAACTGAGCGGGCGAGGGCAGCGGCTTCGCCACGGTTGCTCACGCCGAGCTTGGCGATCACGTTGCCGACGTGCACGCTGGCGGTCTTCTCGGTGATGAACAGGGCGGAGGCGATGGCTCGGTTCGTCGCTCCGCGAGCGACGTGGTCGAGCACCTCGCGCTCGCGCGGCGTCAGCCGGTCGAGGGTTCCGGGTTTGTCGACGTCGACCGGGAGCGGCACGCGAAACCGTCTGGCAGCCAGGGCGAGTAGCCCGCGGCCACGGAAACGGCCGGTAGTGAGAGGGCGGTGGCCGAGACGACGGCGACGAGTCGATGGCGAGCGGACATGTCGTGTTGCTGGACCAGATGCGGCGGACCTTCCGCCGACCACTCCACGATCGGCGGGGGCGCACCCACCCACATCGGCACTTCTCCCAGACCTCGCACCGGTGATGCCTACGTCTCGTGCCGCACCTCTCAGCGGTCCGACCGCCCTGCTCGGTCGGGGACGAGCAGGAGGACGACGGCGCCGATGAGTGCACCGAGCACCGTCTCGAAGAGGCGGTCGCGCAGCAGCGGCCCCGCCGGGGCGGTGTGGACGAGCTGGCCCATCATCAGGGCGAGCGGGGTGATGAAGAGGAGCGCCACGGCGTAGTTGCGCCCGACGACGAGCTCGGTGAGCACCTGCAGCACGACGATGACGAGCACCGCCCAGACCCCCTGCGGTCCCCACGCGAGGATCGGCGCCGCGACCGCGAGACCGAGCACGGTGCCGACGACGCGGTGCACGCCGCGGGTGAGGCGGGACGTGAGGTCCGGACCCGAGAGGACGGTCACGGCAGCGACCATGGCCCAGTAGGGGTGCTGCCAGCCGAGTGCGGTCGCGACCGCCCCGGCGACGAGGAGCGCGACGACGTGCCGGACGAGGTGGGCGCGGGCTCCGGGTGCCTCGAGCGCGTCCCGGAAGCGCGGTGCGGGCAGCTGCGGCCGGTGCCAGCGGTCGCGGTGCCCGAGGGCCCCGACGTGGGCGATGACAAGCGACACGAGCACGCTCGCCGCGGCGACGCCGGCCGCGACCGGGACGGTCGTCGGGACGGCCGGCACCATGGCGCAGACAGCGAAGGCGAAGACGAGGAAGAGCGGCCCCGGTGGGTGCCACCGGTAGGCGTCCGAGGTGAGCGAACCGGCAGCTGCGAGGAGCGCGCCGAGGACCACGACGAGCCAGCGCGAGGCTGGTGCGAGCGACACGACGACGCCGAGCGTGACTGCGAGAGTGAGGAACCCGCCGGCCACGACCTGCATCCCGGCACGTTCAGGGCGGGCGTGGTTGCGTCCGTAGAGCGAGGTGAAGGCACCGAAGGCGGCATACGGCGTCCACTCGACGCGACCCACCAGCACGAGCACGAGCAGCGGCACGAGGACCGACAGCCCGGCGCGGAGCGCGACCCGGTGGGCGCCGCCGTGCGGTCCCCACTGCAGCAGTCCCTGCCAGGGCGGTCGGGGTGGGGGCTGGTTCATCGGACTCCACTCTAGGACTCGCCCGGATCCGGGTAGGACTACCCATCGACGCGGCCCACCCGGAGGGCGCAGAATCGCGCTGACCGGGCACGCAGCCCGGTCTCTCCAGGGGAAACAGGGGAACACCACATGAAGAAGCCAGCAGTCGCCGCTGCCCTCGCGGCAGCGGTCGCCCTCACCGGAGCGCTCGCGAGCGCGCCCGCGCAGGCCGTCACGACGGGCGCGAGCGCCCGCAACGTCATCGCCAAGGACTTCCCGGACCCGGGCTTCGCGAAGTTCACGACGCGCGCCCAGGGCACGAAGTACTACCTCTACGCGACGGGCGGCGGCTTCCGGGTCGCTCGCTCGGCCTCGCCCGGCTCGGGCTTCGCGGTCGTGGGCAACTCGATGAACGCCCGTCCGGCCTGGACCTTCGAGGCGACCGACAGCTCGCCTGCGCAGCTGTGGGCCCCGCACGTCTTCCAGACCGCGACGGCGCCCGGCTCCGAGCGCTTCACGATGTACTTCGCCGCCCGCCGCGAGGCCCCCGGCACGGCGAACCACAACAAGCACTGCATCGGCGCGGCCCGCTCGTCGTCGCCCACGGGCCCGTTCAGCCCGGTCTCGACGCCCCTCATCTGCCCGCCCGCCGGCTACTCCGAGGCCATCGACCCGGTCGAGTACCGCACCCGCTACGGCAACCGCTACCTCGTCTACAAGATCGGCAACTACAGCCCGCGCCGCTTCCAGATCATGGCCGTGCGCGTCGACAACTCGGCCGGCACGACGCTGGCCGGCTCGCCGAAGGTCGTCCTCAGCGCGAGCCGCATCGGCTCGGCCGTCGCGGAGGCGCCCGACGTCTACCGCGACTCCGCCGGCAAGGTGCACCTCTTCGTGTCGCGCAACGGCTACAAGGACTGCACCTACGCCACGCAGGTCTGGTCGGGCAACGACCTCTTCGCCCTCGGCAACCCGCGCTGGGTCGGCGGCATGGGCATCTCGACGACCGACCGCTTCTGCGGTCCCGGCGGCGCCGAGGTGATCAACGACGGTGGTGTGCTCCGCGTCGCCTTCCACGTGCGCAAGAGCTACGACCCGCTCGTCCGGCCGGCGTGGACCGGGGTCCTCAAGTGGAGCGGCGGCAACCCGTACCTCTCCTGACGCGACGGACAGAGTTCACCACGCCCATTTGGTCGCCGGCGTGTCTAAGGTGGGTTTCGACCCCGTGTCTTGTGGGAATGAAGAGATTCGAGAGGTCGTGACACTCCGGCCGGCGTGCCCGCACGCCGCGAAAGGTGGCGTTCGATGGAGGCGAAGAAGACGTTCCTGTCTTGGCCGGTGATCCGGCAGGCGCGGTCCGGGGACTTTCTCGGACGCGGTCCGGCGGTGACGTCCGAGCGCACCCGCGGTCTGCAGCCCCGCACCTCGACGGCCGACCGCGTCGTGCAGAGCGTCTGCCCGTACTGCGCTGTGGGCTGCGGCCAGAAGGTGTATGTCAAGGACGAAAAGGTCGTGCAGATCGAGGGCGACCCGGACTCGCCGGTGTCGCGGGGCCGCTTGTGCCCCAAGGGTTCCGCGAGCGAACAGCTTGTCAACAACCCCGGGCGGGTGCGCCACGTGCTCTACCGGCGGCCGGGTGGCACCGACTGGGAGCCCATGTCGCGCACCACAGCCGTCGAGATGATCGCGCAGCGCTTCGTCGAGAGCCGCCGCTCCGGCTGGCAGGACACCGACGAACACGGCCGTCCGCTCCGGCGGACCATGGGCATCGCCTCGCTCGGTGGCGCGACGCTCGACAACGAGGAGAACTACCTCATCAAGAAGCTGTTCACCGCAGCGGGCGCCATCCAGATCGAGAACCAAGCGCGTATTTGACACTCTTCCACGGTCCCCAGTCTGGGGTCCTCGTTCGGACGCGGCGGCGCCACGCAGTACGTGCAGGACCTGTCCAACTCGGACTGCATCGTCATCCAGGGCTCGAACATGGCTGAGTGCCATCCGGTCGCTTACCAGTGGGTGACCGAGGCGCGCCTCAAGGGGGCGAAGGTCATTCACGTCGACCCGCGCTTCACACGTACGTCGGCGACGTCCGACAAGCACATCCCGATCCGCGCGAGCAGCGACGTCGTGCTGCTCGGTGCGCTCATCAACCACATCCTCGCCAAGGAGCTGTACTTCGAGGAGTACGTCGTCGCGTACACCAACGCCGCCACGCTCATCAGTGATGAGTTCCAGGACACCGAGGAGCTCGACGGCCTCTTCTCCGGCTACGACGACGAGAAGGGGGCGTACGCGCCGGACACCTGGGCCTACGCGACCGCGGACGAGGGCGGCGACGACCCGTCGCCGGGCACCATCGGTGGGCCTGCGGCTGGCCACGAGAGCGGTGGGGGCCACGAGCACGGGCACAGCAAATCCGAGCGCGCGGCCGGTGACGAGCACGGTTCCGGCGGGCCCGCCCTCGAGCACGCCAGGGTGCTGCGCGACGAGACCCTTCAGGACCCGAGGTGCGTCTTCCAGATCCTCAAGCGGCACTACGCGCGCTACACCCCCGAGATGGTCGCCGAGACGTGCGGCATCAGCGTCGACGACTTCCACTACCTGGCGAAGGCGGTCACCGAGAACAGCGGCCGAGAGCGCACCACCGCGTTCGTCTACGCCGTCGGCTGGACCCAGCACACGCTGGGCGCGCAGTTCATCCGTACGGCCGCGATCATCCAGCTGCTCCTCGGGAACATGGGACGCCCGGGCGGCGGGGTCATGGCGCTGCGCGGCCACGCGAGCATCCAGGGATCGACCGACATCCCGACGCTGTACAACATCCTGCCGGGCTACCTCGCGATGCCGGTCGCGGGCCTGCACGACACGTGGGACGACTACATCGGGGCGATCGGCAGCAAGGAGCAGAAGGGCTTCTGGGCGAACGCCGACACGTATGCCGTGAGCCTGATGAAAGCCTGGTGGGGAGACGCGTCCACGGCCGAGAACGACTGGGCCTTCGACTACCTTCCGCGTCTCTCCGGCGCGCACGGCACGTACCAGACGACGATGGCGATGCTCGAGGACCAGGTCGAGGGCTACTTCCTCCTCGGCCAGAACCCGGCTGTCGGGTCCGCGCACGGACGCATGCAGCGCCAGGCGATGTCGCACCTCAAGTGGCTCGTCGTGCGCGACTTCGCGATGATCGAGTCGGCGACCTTCTGGAAGGACGGCCCCGAGATCGCCACGGGCGAGCTGCGGCCCGAGGACGTCCAGACCGAGGTGTTCTTCCTGCCTGCGGCGGCCCACACGGAGAAGTCGGGCTCGTTCACCCAGACCCAGCGGATGCTGCAGTGGCACCACAAGGCGGTTGCCCCGCCCGGCGACGCCCAGAGCGAGCTCGAGTTCTTCTACGAGCTGGGCCGGCGCGTCCGCGAGCTCCTCGCCGACTCGACCGACCCGCGAGACCGGCCGCTCCTCGACCTCACGTGGGACTACCCCCTCGGCACCGACGGCGAGATCGACGCCGAGGCCGTGCTCGCCGAGGTCAACGGTCGGCACCGAACGGGGGAGAAGGCCGGCCAGCCACTGTCGTCGTACACCGAGATGAAGGCCGACGGCTCGACAGAGGGCGGCTGCTGGATCTACACCGGGGTGTATGCCGACGGCAAGAACCAGGCAGCCAACCGGCGTCCGGGCCGCGAGCAGGACCTCACCGCGCTCGACTGGGGCTGGGCCTGGCCCGCCAACCGGCGCATCCTCTACAACCGTGCCTCGGCCGACCCCGACGGCAACCCGTGGAGCGAGCGCAAGAAGTACGTCTGGTGGGACGTAGACGAGCAGAAATGGACCGGACACGACGTGCCCGACTTCCCGCCGACGAAGGCGCCGAGCTTCCGCCCGGAGCCCGGCACCGGCGGCCCCGACGGCTTGGCCGGCGACGACCCGTTCATCATGCAGGCGGACGGCAAGGGCTGGCTCTACACGCCCAAGGGCATGCTCGACGGGCCGCTGCCGACGCACTACGAGCCGCAGGAGTCCCCTGTCCAGAACCCGCTCTATACGCAGCAGTCCAATCCCGCTCGCAAGGTCTTCCCACGCAAGGACAATCTGTGGAGCCCGTCCGGCGATCAGCCGGGTGCCGACGTCTACCCGTACGTCTTCACCACCTACCGGCTGACCGAGCACCACACGGCGGGCGGGATGAGCCGCTTCCTGCCCTACCTGTCGGAGCTGCAGCCGGAGTTCTTCTGCGAGGTCTCGCCTGAGCTCGCCGAGGAACGTGGTCTCGAGCCCGGCGGCTGGGCCACGATCGTCTCGGCCCGCGCGGCCGTGGAGGCGCGTGTGCTCGTCACCGAACGGATGAGACCGCTCATCATCCGCGGCCGCACCGTCCACCAGGTCGGCCTGCCCTACCACTGGGGCGTCGGCAGCGCCGCCGTCGTCAGCGGTGACGCCGCCAACGACCTGCTCGGTGTCGCCCTCGACCCGAATGTGCAGATCCAAGAGAGCAAAGCCGGCTCGTGCGACATCGTGCCGGGGCGCCGACCGACCGGTGAGGCCCTGCTGCGCTACATCGCGGAGTACCAGTCCCGTGCCGGCTCGACGGTCATGACGAGCAACGAGCTGCGCACCGGTCATCCCCGGTCCGTCCCTGATCCGGCCCCCGACCCGGCTCCCGACCAGAAGGAGGGCTGAGGCGTGGCGTTCTGGCGCAACCAGCTGTCCGGCCCCACCGATCCGGCGAGCGACGCGGCGTGGGCACGGGTGGAGCCCCGCAAGGGCTTCTTCACCGACACCTCGATCTGCATCGGGTGCAAGGCCTGCGAGGTGGCCTGCAAGGAGTGGAACGGCATCCCGGAGGACGGCCTGGACCTGCTCAACCAGTCCTACGACAACACCGGTGCCCTCGGCGCCAGCACGTGGCGCCACGTCGCCTTCGTGGAGCAGGACAGCCACCGCATCGAGCAGGCGCGCGAGTCGGGGCGTCGTCTCGTCCAGCTCGGCATGCCGACCGTCCGCGACGGTTCGGCGACGGGGACGGCCACGGCGACGGCCACGGCCGAAGCGCCCGGTGACGTCCGGTCCGGCGCGGCCGCCGCGCCCGGACCCACCGACACCGCTGTACCGGACCTGCGCTGGCTCATGGCATCTGACGTGTGCAAGCACTGCACGCACGCCGCGTGCCTCGACGTGTGTCCGACGGGGTCGCTCTTCCGTACCGAGTTCGGCACCGTCGTCGTGCAGGACGACGTGTGCAACGGGTGCGGCTACTGCGTCGCCGCCTGCCCCTTCGGGGTCATCGAGCGGCGGCGCGGCGACGAGGGCCACGAAGGCGGACGCGAGTCGCACGGCATCAGCATCAACTCCGGGGGCGCCGACCCCACCCAGAACGGCGAGGTCAAGAACGTCGGCATCGCCCAGAAGTGCACGCTCTGCTACGACCGCCTCGGTGAGGGGCAGACGCCCGCGTGCGCCCAGGCCTGCCCGACGACGTCGATCAAGTTCGGTGACCTGGCCGACATGCGGGCCACCGCCCAGGCCCGCGTCGCGGAGCTGCACGAGCTCGGCTACACCGAGGCCCGGCTCTACGGCACGGACGAGAACGACGGCGTCGGGGGCACGGGGTCGGTCTTCCTCCTGCTCGACGAGCCGGAGGTCTACGGCCTCCCGCCGGACCCGCGCGTCACCACGGCCGACCTGCCCGACATGTTCCGCAAGGCCGGCCTCGCGGGGCTCGCCATGCTGGGCATGGCCGCCGCCGCCTTCGTCGGGAGGAAGCGATGACGACCAACCCGTTCGACGCCGACCGCCCGCCGGAGCGCGAGCGGCGCCGAGGCGACGCGAGCCACGGGAACGCGCGCGACGCCGCCAAGCAGGCGGGGAGCAACGGTGGGCGGCGTCGCCGGGACGAGTCGCTGATGGTGCCCGACGTCACGTTCGACAGCTACTACGGCCGGCACATCGTCAAGCCCGCGCCGTGGGAGAAGGAGGTCGCGGCGTACCTCTTCCTCGGTGGCATCGCAGGGGGGTCGGGGCTGCTGGCAGCCGGGGGCAAGGCACTCGGCTACCCGGCGCTGCGGCGGGCAGGGCGGGTGGCTGCGGTCGGTGCTGCGGCCCTCGGTGGCGCGGCCCTCGCCAAGGACCTCGGCAAGCCGAGCCGCGCCCTCAACATGATGCGCACCGTCAAGCTCACCTCGCCGATGTCGGTCGGGTCGTGGATCCTCACCGCATTCGGAGGGTTCTCCGGACTCGCCCTCGCGTCGGAGCTGGGGCAGGCGCTTCTCGACCGTCGTTCCAGCACGGGCCGGCCCGGCACGGCGCTGGCTCGGGTCGCCCGGGCGCTCGAGATCGCCGACGGGCCGGCGACGGTGGGCTCGGCCCTCTTCGCGCCCCCGCTCGCGGCATACACCGCCGTGCTGCTCGCCGACACCGCCACACCGACCTGGCACGAGTCCTACCGTGAGCTGCCCTTCGTCTTCGTCAGCTCTGCGAACGCGGCCGCGTCGGGGCTCGCCCTGCTCACCGTCCCGGTCGGGCAGAACGGACCTGCGCGCCGGCTCGCTGCCATAAGCGCTCTCGTGGAGACCGTGGCGTTCGAGCGGATGCAGGACAAGCTCGGTCCGACGCTCTCCGAGCCGTTGCGCACCGGCAAGGCCGCCCGCCTGCTCAGGGCGAGCAAGGTGCTCACGATCGTGGGGGCGGCGGGGGCCGTGACCGTCGGGCGCACCCGCGTCGGCGCCGCCCTGAGCGGCCTGGCCCTCATGGCCGGCTCCGCGTGCACGCGATTCGGCGTCTTCGAGGCGGGTATGGCGTCTGCAATCGACCCGAAGTACACCGTCGAGCCACAGCGCGAGCGCCTCGAGGCGCGCCGGGCGAAAGGCATCGTCGACGACTCCATCACCACGGCGCACTGAGGCGCCATCCCCGACGACGCAACGACGCGCCGCCGGTCGACCGGAAGGGGAAGTGCCGTGAGCAGGACCGACACAGGGCCGGAGATCGCCGGCCGAGGCGCGAACCGGTGGGTGATCCTCGTGTGCGCCGTCCTCGTGCAGCTGTCCATCGGCTCCGTCTACGCGTGGAGCGTCTTCGCCAAGGCGCTGCAGAGCGACGCGGCGTTCGGGTGGTCGAAGTCCAAGGCTGCCGTCCCGTTCAGCGTTGTCATCGGGATGATCTTCATCGGCAGCTACGTCGGCGGTCGTCTCCAGGACGCGCGCGGCCCCCGCCTCGTGGCCATGACGGGCGGTGTCATCTACGCCGTCGGGGTCATCCTCGCCTCGTTCGCCCAGTCGCCCGACGCCTTCTGGCTGCTCGTACTCGGCTACGGCGTCCTCGGAGGCTTCGGGCTCGGCATGGTCTACATCGTCCCGATCGCGATGCTGCAGAAGTGGTTCCCCGACAAGCCGGGACTCATCACGGGTCTCGCCGTCGCCGGCTTCGGCTTCGGCGCCGTCGTCACCGCGCCCGTGGGTCAGGCGCTCATCGACCAGTCCCCGAGCGTGCCCACCAAGGCGTTCCTCTGGCTCGGCATCGGTTACCTCGTCATCCTGCTCGTCTGCACGTCCGTCTTCCGCAACCCTGCGGTCGTGCCGGATGGGACCACAGGGGCGGCCACGGCCGCCCGGAAGGTCGACAGCGGCTCGGCGGTGTCGCGTGACTTCACGCAGAGCGAGGCCTTGCACACGAAGCAGTGGTACCTGCTCACCGCGATCCTCACGATGAGCGTCACGGCGGGGATCTCGCTCATCGCCGTCGCCGCCGGCACGGCCAGTGACGTCGCCGGCTACACCGCCACCGCCGCGGCTGCTCTCGTCGGCGTGCTCGGCCTCTTCAACGGCGCGGGCCGGATCTTCTGGGGCTGGCTGTCCGACCTCGTCGGCAAGATGCCGGCCTTCCTCGGCATCCTCGGCGTCCAGGGCGTGTGCCTGCTGCTCATCCCCCACGCCGCCAACAAGGCCCTCTTCGGCGTGCTCGCCGCGCTCGTCTACCTCTGCTACGGCGGCGCTTTCGGCACCATGCCGTCGACCGCCGGCGCGTTCTTCGGCGTGCGGAACGTCGGCGCGATCTACGGCCTGATGCTCATCGGGTGGAGCATCGGTGGGGTCGTCGGCCCGCTGCTCATCGCCTCCCTCATCGGCAGCGAGAAGGCGTACAACGTCGGCTTCACGGTCATCGGCATCATCACCCTCGTCGCGCTGGTGCTCCCGCTCATCACGAAGAAGCCGAGGCGCGACGCAGTCGGCGCGGCCGGCAACCGTGACACCCGCAGCAGCCGGGGCACCACGGGCACCGCGGACACGGCGGACACCGCTCCGCGCTGAGGTCGGCTCACTCTCGAACGTCGGCGGGGCCGGCCGCGAGCGGCAGGCCGGAGGCGAGCCACGCCTCCACCCCGCCGACGACGTCGGTCGACCGAGCGAGACCGATGCGGCGCAGCGACTCTGCCGCGAAGGAGCTGCTGTAGCCCTGGCGGCAGATGACGACGACCCGGAGGTCGGGACCGCACGCCTCGGGCACCCGTGACGGGCTCGTGGGGTCGAGTCGCCACTCGAGGACGGTGCGGTCGATGACCAGTGCGCCCGGCAGGTCCCCCTGCCGGGCGCGCTGGGCTGCCGTGCGCGTGTCGACGAGCAGGGCGCCCGTGCGCATCTCGGCCCACGCCTGCTCGGGCGACAACCGCTCCACCCCCTCGCGGGCCTGGGCGAGGGCCTCGTCGACGCGGGTCATCGCACGGTGAGCACGTGGTCGCCGCGCGGCACGAGCTCGCCGACCACACGGCCCCCGGGCACCTCGCCTGCGACGAGGAGGCCGCCACTGGTCTGGGCATCGGCGAGCAGCACGAGCTCGTCGTCATCCACGCACGCGTGGAGGTGCGGCCGCACCCAGTCGAGGTTGCGACGGCTGCCACCGGGGACGAAACCTGCGTCAAGACTCTCTCGGGCCCCGTCGAGGTAGGGAACCGAGGCGGCATCCACGACTGCCGACACCCCCGAGGCACGGGCCATCTTGTAGAGGTGGCCGAGCAGACCGAACCCCGTCACGTCGGTGGCTGCGCGGATGCCGGCAGCGACCGCGGCGGCGCTCGCGACGTCGTTGAGCGTCACCATCGACTCGACGGCGTGCGCGAAGACCTCACCCGTGGCCTTGTGGCGGTTGTTGAGGACGCCCACCCCGAGGGGCTTCGTCAGACTGAGCGGCAGTCCCGCGACGGCGGCATCGTTGCGCAGCAGGCGGTCCGGGTCGGCGATGCCGGTGACGGCCATGCCGTACTTGGGCTCAGGGTCGTCGATGCTGTGCCCACCGGCGACCGGGCACCCGGCGAGGCGTCCGACCTCGAGCCCACCCCGAAGGACCTCCGCGGCGAGCTCGAGCGGCAGGACGTCGCGCGGCCACCCGAGCAGGTTGACGGCCAGCACCGGGCGGCCACCCATGGCGTACACGTCGGACAGCGCGTTCGCAGCGGCAATGCGCCCCCAGTCGTAGGGGTCGTCGACGACGGGGGTGAAGAAGTCGGCCGTCGCCAGGACGGCGAGCCCACCGTCGATGCGCACCGCCGCTGCGTCGTCGCCGGAGTCGAGGCCCACGAGCAGGTCGGGGTGGCTCGTCCCGGTCAGGCCGCGCACCATCTCCTCGAGCTCGCCCGGGGGGATCTTGCAGGCGCAGCCGCCACCGTGCGCGAACTGGGTCAGCCTCACCGCTGTCACGTGCTCCACGTCAGCGCTCATACCCACACCGTAGGTCGGCGCAGCGTGCATGCGGTGTGCTGGGTACGGTGACCCGTGGAGGTGTCTGGGCACCTGGTGGTCCCCTCGGTCTTCAAAACCGGTGAGACCGAGCATCTCGGTCTGGCGGGTTCGATTCCCGTCCACCTCCGCCAAACCACTCGTGAGGAGGCCGGCGTGACGCAGAGCGACCCCCGTCGGCGGATCCCACGCACCGACGCGCTCCTCGCCGACCCGGTGCTCGCCGCCGCGGTCGAGCGGCACGGCGCCGACACGGTCAAGGCCGCCGTCCGCGCGGCGCAGGCGCAGGCGCGGGGCGGTGAGATCGCGCCCTCCCAGGTCATCGAGGCCGCACGAACGGCCCTGCCGGCGCGCCCCACGACCTTGCGCCCGCTCCTCAACGCCACCGGTGTCGTCGTGCACACGAACGTCGGTCGGGCCCCTTTGTCGGCGGCCGCGGTCGAGGCCGTGGTCGCTGCGGCCGGCTACGTCGACGTGGAGTACGACGTGACCACCGGCGCACGGGCCCGGCGCGGGCGGGGAACCCTCGGCGCTCTCCGGGACGCCGTGCCCGCAGCGGGTGACGCTCTCGTCGTCAACAACGGGGCCGCGGCGCTCGTGCTCGCCACGACCGCGCTCGCCGCTGGCCGCGAGGTCGTCGTGAGCCGCGGGGAGATGGTCGAGATCGGTGACGGCTTCAGGCTGCCCGACCTCATCGCGTCGACGGGCGCACGCCTGCGCGAGGTGGGCACGACCAACCGCACGACGGTCGACGACTATGCAGCCGCGCTGGGCCCCGACACCGGTTGCGTCCTCAAGGTGCACCCGAGCAACTTCCGGATCGAGGGCTTCACGAGCGCCACCCCCGTCGATCAGCTGTCGCAGCTGACGACGCCCGGTGGCCTCCGTGTGCCGCTCGTCGTCGACATCGGCAGTGGCCTGCTGCGACCCGACCAGCTCCTGCCCGACGAGCCCGACGCCGCCTCCGCCATCGCGGCTGGGGCCACGATCGTCACCGCGAGCGGCGACAAGCTGCTCGGCGGCCCGCAGGCCGGTCTCGTGCTCGGCGACGCCGAGAGCGTGGAACGCCTGCGCCGCCACCCCCTGGCCCGCGCCCTCCGGGTCGACAAGCTGACCCTCGCGGCCCTCGAGGCGACCCTGCGCGGTCCGGTGCCGCCCGTCACCGCCTACCTCCACGCGGATCGTGACGACCTGCGTGCGCGCACCGAGCGCCTCGCCGAGGCGGTCGGCGGCGAGGTGGTGGTCGTGGAGGGACGCGTCGGCGGCGGCGGAGCCCCCGGCGTACCACTGCCCGGGTATGCCGTCGCCCTTCCCGAGGCGTGCGCCGAGCGCCTGCGCGTCGGTGACCCCGGGGTGGTCGCCCGGGTCGAGCGTGGCCGCTGCCTCGTCGACCTCCGTTGTGTCCCGACGGAGTCCGATGCCGATCTGGCGCGGGCAGTACGCACGGCGCTGACGCACGGCGGGTGACGTGCACGTCATCGCGACGGCCGGCCACGTCGACCACGGGAAGTCCACCCTCGTGCGCGCGCTCACGGGGATCGAACCGGACCGCTGGGCCGAGGAGCACCGCCGTGGGCTGACGATCGACCTCGGCTACGCGTGGACGACCTTGCCCTCGGGGGAGCAGGTCGCCTTCGTCGACGTGCCCGGCCACGAACGCTTCATCGGCAACATGCTGGCCGGCCTGGGGCCCGCTCCCGCAGTGCTGCTCGTCGTGGCCGCCGACGAGGGCTGGCGGCAACAGACGACCGAGCACCTCGCCGCCGTCGATGCGCTCGGCGTCACCCACGGACTCGTCGTCGTGACGCGAAGGGACCTGGCCGACCCTGCCCCGGCGCTGGCGGATGCGCTTGCACGCGTGGCACGCTCGTCGCTCGCCGGGAGCGAGGCCGTGGTGGTCTCGGCCCGCACGGGCGAGGGGCTGGCAGACCTGAGGGCGGCCATCGACTCGCTCGTCGGGGCTCTGGACCCGCCGGCGGCCGATGGCCGGTTGCGGCTGTGGATCGACCGGTCGTTCACGATCCGCGGGGCAGGCACCGTCGTCACGGGCACGTTGGGCGAAGGCACGATCCGTGCGGGTGACGAGCTGGTGCTGCACGACGCCGCTGGGCGATCGCGGCACGTCACCGTGCGCGGCCTCCAGTCGCTGGAGCGGAGCCACGACGTCGTCCCCGCCGTCGCCAGGGTGGCCGTGAACCTGCGCGGTGTGCCAGCCGAGGAGGTGCGTCGCGGCGACCTGCTCCTGGCACCGGGCGCATGGCCGACGACCGCCCAGCTCGACGTCCGGCTCACCGGTGAGGTGCCGGATCGCCTGTCGGCACACCTCATGGTCCACGTCGGCACGCACGCGGCCGAGGCGCGTGTGCGCCCCCTCGGCGGCCCGGCCGCGCGCCTCACGTTGCCGTCCTTGCTGCCCCTCGTCGCCGGCGACCGCCTCATCCTGCGTGACCCCGGCTCCCGACAGCTCCACGGCGCCCTCGTCGTCGACGCCGACCCACCACGGCTGCAACGGCGCGGCGCCGCTGCCGCTCGGGCAGACGTCGTGGCACGCCAGGGCAGTCGACCGGACCTCGGGCAGGAGGTCGGACGACGCGGTGCCATGACCGTCGAGGCCGCCCTCGCCCTCGGCAACCGGGTGCCCGGCGGCAGCCGCCCGGCGGCGTCGGTCGCCCGGCACGGGCAGTGGCTCGTGTCCGACGCAGCCTGGCGGGAGTGGGCCGATCGTCTGCGAGCAGCAGTGCAGCGCAAGGCTGCCGGCGACCCGCTCGATCCGACCCTGACGCTCGAGGCCGGTCGTGCCGCGGCGGGCGCGCCCGACCGGGCGCTCCTGGCCGACCTCACGGCATACGCAGGACTCGCGGTGCGTGACGGGCGCGTCGGCCTGCCCGGGCACTGGGAGGCGCTGCCGGAACAGGTGCAGGCCGCCCTGCGCACGTTGGAGGCCCGGCTCGGCGACGAGCCGTTCGCAGCGCCCGAGCAGCGCGAGCTGCAGGCCCTCGGTCTCGGCCCGCGCGAGGTGGCTGCGGCCGTGCGAGCCGGTCGCCTCGTGCGCCTCGACGACGACGTCGTGCTGCTGCCCACCGGTCCGGCCCGCGCGATGCGCGTGCTCGCCGGGCTGCCGCAGCCGTTCACGACGAGCGAAGCCCGGGTCGCGCTCGCCTCCACCCGGCGCACCGTCATCCCTCTGCTCGAGCACCTCGACGGCCGCGGTTGGACACGCCGTCTCGACGGCTCGCACCGCGAGGTCCGCAGGCCGGACCGGCCGGCGCCGTCGTGACTACGCTGGTCATCGTCTCGTGAAGGAGGCACCGACGATGGACCCACGACACCCCGTCCCGCCGTTCACCGAGGAGACCGCGCGCCAGAAGGTGCAGGCCGCCGAGGACGCCTGGAACACCCGTGACCCCGAGCGCGTCGCGAGCGCGTACACCGAGGACACCGAGTGGCGAAACCGCGACGAGCACCTCGTGGGTCGCGAGCAGGTGGTCGACTTCCTGCGCCGCAAGTGGGACCGGGAGCGGGAGTACCGGCTGCGCAAGAACCTCTGGGCGTTCGAGGGCCACCGCATCGCGGTGCGCTTCCAGTACGAGTCGCGAGATGCCGACGGACAGTGGTGGCGCTCCTACGGCAACGAGCAGTGGGAGTTCGACGACCTCGGGTACATGCGCCGGCGCGAAGCGAGCATCAACGACGTGCGCATCGACGAGTCGGAGCGTCGGGTGACGCCGGGCGAGGGTGAGCTGCCGCCCTTCTGACCACGGCGACGCCGTCGTGTCGGCGCGGGATGGCAGGCTGACCCCGATGGCGAAGGGCAAGCGGGCCGACGTGCTCGACCGATTCTCTCCGGCGACCGCAGCGTGGTTCCGGAGCAGCTTCAGCGCGCCCACGACCGCCCAGGCCGGCGCGTGGGACGCGATCAGCTCGGGCCACCACACCGTCGTCGTCGCCCCGACGGGCTCCGGCAAGACCCTGTCGGCGTTCCTCTGGGCCATCGACCGGATGGCGAGCGAGCCGGTCCCCGAGGAGCGGCTCGAGCGGTGCCGTGTCCTCTACGTCTCGCCGATGAAGGCGCTCGCGGTCGACGTCGAGCGCAACCTGCGCGCGCCCCTCGTCGGCATCGGCCACGCCGCGACGCGGCTCGAGCTGGCGCCGCCCGACATCACCGTCAGCGTCCGCTCGGGCGACACCCCGGCCAACGAGCGCCGGGCCTTCGCCCGGGCGCCCACCGACATCCTCATCACGACGCCCGAGTCGCTCTTCCTCATGCTCACCTCGTCGGTGCGCGAGGCGCTCAAGGGCATCGAGACCGTCATCATCGACGAGGTCCACGCCGTCGCCGGCACGAAGCGCGGCGCGCACCTCGCGCTCAGCCTCGAGCGCCTCGACGCGATCCTGCCCACCCCCGCCCAGCGGGTCGGCCTGTCGGCGACGGTGCGTCCCGTCGAGGAGGTGGCGCGCTACCTCGCGGGCGGTCGCCCGGTCGAGATCGTCCAGCCGGAGTCGACGAAGCAGTGGGACCTCGAGGTCGTCGTGCCGGTCCCCGACATGGGCGAGCTGGGCGGCGCGCCGGCCGAGATCTCACCCGGCGTGCCCGACCTCTCGGGTCCGGCCGCGGGCCAGGCGCCACAGGCGAGCATCTGGCCGCACGTCGAGGAGCGCATCGTCGACCTCATCGCCGAGCACCGCTCGACGATCGTCTTCTCCAACTCGCGCCGCCTCGCCGAGCGGCTCACCTCGCGCCTCAACGAGATCTGGGAGGAGCGTCTCGCCGAGCAGGAGGACCTCCCGGTCCCGAGCTTTGCTGCCCTCTCGACGCGGCCGCCCGCTCAGGTCATGGCCCAGGCGGGGGTCTCTCGCGGGGCGCCGGCCGTGCTCGCCCGTGCCCACCACGGGTCGGTGAGCAAGGAGCACCGGGCCACCATCGAGGAGGACCTCAAGGCCGGGCGCCTCCCTGCCGTCGTCGCGACGAGCAGCCTCGAGCTCGGCATCGACATGGGCGCCGTCGACCTCGTCATCCAGGTCGAGAGCCCGCCGTCGGTGGCGAGCGGGCTCCAGCGCGTGGGTCGGGCGGGCCACCAGGTGGGTGCCGTGAGCCAGGGCGTCATGTTCCCGAAGTTCCGCGGCGACCTCGTGCAGACCGCCGTCGTCGTCGAGCGCATGCGCGCCGGCGCCATCGAGTCCCTGCGCGTCCCGGCCAACCCCGTCGACGTGCTGGCCCAGCAGGTCGTCGCGATGTGCGCCATGGACGACTGGACCGTCGCCGACGTCGAGGCGCTCGTGCACCGCACGGCGAGCTTCGCCTCCCTCCCGCGCTCGGTCCTCGAGGCGACGCTCGACATGCTCGCCGGCCGCTATCCGTCCGACGAGTTCGCCGAGCTGCGCCCGCGCATCGTCTGGGACCGCGTCACCGACACGCTCTCCGGCCGCCGGGGCGCCCAGCGCCTCGCCGTCACGAGCGGCGGCACCATCCCCGACCGGGGGTTGTATGCCGTGTTCCTCGCGTCCGGTGAGGGGCCCGGTCGCCGGGTCGGCGAGCTCGACGAGGAGATGGTCTACGAGTCGCGGGTCGGCGACGTCTTCACCCTCGGCACCTCGACGTGGCGCATCGAGGACATCACCCACGACCGCGTCCTCGTCACGCCGGCGCCGGGACAGGCGGGCAAGCTGCCCTTCTGGAAGGGCGACCAGCAGGGCCGGCCGGCCGAGCTGGGGCGCGCCCTCGGCGGGTTCGTCCGCGAGATCGTGGGCCTGACGCCCGAGCGGGCCCGCGCGCGGGTCACCGCCGCCGGACTCGACGAGTGGGCCGCCGACAACCTCATCGGCTACCTCACGGAGCAGAAGGAGGCGACGCGGCACGTCCCCGACGACCGCACCATCGTCGTCGAGCGCTTCCGTGACGAGATCGGCGACTGGCGTGTCGCGGTGCTCTCGCCCTTCGGCGGCCAGGTCCACGCACCGTGGGCGCTCTGCGTCGCGGCACGCATGCGCGAGCGCTTCGGCATCGACGTCCAGGCCATGCACGGCGACGACGGCATCGTCTTCCGCCTGCCCGACCTCGAGTTCGACGACGGCGCTGCGGTCGGTCAGCAGCTCGTCGAGCTCGTCACCCTCGAGCCCGAGGAGGTGAGCGAGCTCGTGACGCAGGAGATCGGCGGATCGGCCCTGTTCGCAGCGCGGTTCAGGGAGTGCGCGGCGCGGGCGCTGCTGCTGCCCCGCCGCCGACCCGACAAGCGCCAGCCGCTCTGGCAGCAGCGGCAGCGTGCCGCCCAGCTGCTCGAGGTGGCGAGCCAGTACCCCACCTTCCCCATCGTCCTCGAGGCCGTGCGCGAGTGCGTCCAGGACGTCTTCGACGTGCCGGGTCTCGTCGAGCTCATGGGCGACATCCGCTCGCGCGCGGTCAAGGTCGTCGACGTCGAGTCGAGCCAGCCCAGCCCCTTCGCCAAGTCGCTCGTCTTCGGCTACGTCGCGCAGTACCTCTACGAGGGCGACTCACCGCTGGCCGAGCGCCGGGCCGCCGCCCTCGCGCTCGACCCGTCGCTGCTCTCCGAGCTGCTCGGTCAGGGTGAGGCGCTCGCGCTGCGCGACCTGCTCGACCCCGAGGCCGTCGCACGCACCGAGGCCGAGCTCCAGCGGCTGACACCAGAGCGGGGTGCCCGTGACGGCGAGGACGTCGCCGACCTGCTCCGGGTGCTCGGCCCCTTGTCGGTGCGCGACATCGTCGCTCGTGCGGCCGAGGGCTTCGAGCCGTCGGCCGTCGAGGCGGCCCTCGCCGAGCTCGAGGCGGCCCGTCGCGTCATCGCCGTGCGCGTCGGCGGCGAGGAGCGCTGGGCTGCCATCGAGGACGCCGCGCGACTGCGCGACGCCCTCGGCACCGCGTTGCCGGTCGGCGTGCCGCAGGCCTTCCTCGACCCGGTGCCCGACCCGCTCGCCGACCTCGTCGCGCGCTTCGCCCGCACCCACGGGCCCTTCGCGGTCCAGACCGTCGCCGCGTGGTGGGGCGTGGGTCCGGCGGTCGTCCACGACGCGCTGCGCCGTCTCGTCTCGGCCGGTCGGGTCGTCGAGGGCGAGCTGCTCCCCACCGAGAACGGCGGCGGCCACGGCCCCGAGTTCTGCGACGCCGAGGTGCTCCGGCTGCTCCGGCGCCGCTCGCTCGCCGCGCTGCGCCACGAGGTCGAGCCGGTCGCCCAGCCCGACCTCGCCCGCTTCCTCCCGCAGTGGCAGGGCGTCGGTGGCGGCCTGCGCGGCCGAGAGGGCCTGCTCCGCGCCGTCGAGCAGCTGACCGGAGCGGTCGTCCCGGCGAGCGCCGTCGAGTCGCTCGTGCTCCCTGCGCGCGTCGCCGACTACCGCCCGGCGCTGCTCGACGAGGTGATGAGCTCGGGCGAGGTCGTCTGGCGCGGCCACGGCTCGCTGCCCGGTGACGACGGCTGGGTCAGCCTCCACCTCGCCGATGCCGCGCACCTGACGCTGACCCCACCCGAGGTCGTCGACCTCACCGACGACGAGCAGGCCGTCCTCGAGGCCCTCGAGAGCGGTGGCGCGTACTTCTTCCGGGCCCTCTCGACGCGGGTCGGGCTCGGCGACACCGAGCTGAACGACGCGCTGTGGTCGCTGCTGTGGTCGGGGCGCATCACCAACGACACCATCGCGCCGCTGCGTGCCCTCCTCGCCGGTGGCCGCACCGCCCACAAGCGCACGACGTCCGGACCCCGGTCGACGAGGTATGCCGGCCGGCGCGGTTCGCTCGGCCGCTTCGGCTCCCTGCGCGGTCCCCTCGCCGGCACGAGCCCGTCGCAGATCGAGGCCGCCGAGGAGGCTGCGACGGGCAAGGCGCTGGCCGCAGGTCGCGCGGTCGGGTCCGGGCCCTCGACCGGCGTCGGTCGCTGGACGTCGCTGCCGCCCGCCGAGTCCGACCCGACGGTCCGGGCCGTCACCAACGCCGAGCTGCTCCTCGACCGCTACGGCGTGCTGACCCGTGGGTCGGTCGTCACCGAGGACGTCCCTGGTGGCTTCGCGGCGGTCTACCGCGTGCTCGCCGCGGCCGAGGAGGCCGGCAAGGTCCGGCGCGGCTACTTCGTCGAGGGCCTCGGCGCTTCGCAGTTCGCCTCGACGGGGGCCGTCGACCGGCTCAGGTCGATGTCACGGCTGCCCGGTGCGGGGGCCCAGGACTCTGCGGCCGGGCGTGAGCGCACCGGGCCGCCGGCCCTCGTCCTCGCCGCGAGCGACCCCGCCAACCCCTACGGTGCCGCCATCGGCTGGCCCGAGCGCGGGCTCACCGACGCCGCTGATGAGCCAGCGGAGTCCCCGCAGGCGCCTCGCCGCAAGGGCCACCAGCCCGGCCGCAAGGCCGGGGCGCTCGTCGTCCTCGTCGACGGCGAGCTCGTCCTCTACGTCGAGCGCGGCGGCAAGACGATGCTCTGCTGGTCCGACGACCCCGAGCGACTTCAGGCTGCGGCCGACGCCCTCGCGCTCGCCGTCCGCGAGGGAGCCCTCGGCCGACTCACCGTCGAGAAGGCCGACGGCGCCTCGGTGCTCGGCTCCGACCACCCGCTCGTGCAGGCCCTGTCGCAGGCCGGCTTCCACATGACACCGCGGGGACTGCGCCTGCGCCGTTGACGCGCCGCAGCGTCTGTCGCTGATCGTGAAATGTCACGATCGTGCTGGTACGACAGGGAATCCGCCCTGAGGGGTGTCACATGGATCTCACAGCATTGTTCCTGATTCCCCGGTCCTGGGGTTGTCGCGGTGCGACTCTGGCAGGGAGGGGGCAAGGCGCCCCAGGCGGCCACCGAGCGCAGGCGGGGACACCCCACCCGCGGGAGCTGTCGCCGAGCTGGACGGTGAGAACGATGCAGGACCCAGGCGACACACGGCCCCGGCAGCTGAGCCGGCGCAGCTTCATCAGGGCAGCGGGCGTCGCGGGCGCGGGGTTCGTGCTCTACGCCTACGCACCGGACGGCACGAGACAGGCCGTCGCCGCTGTCCTCGGTGGCACGCTCGATCCCTCGACGGTGTCGAAGTTCGTGACACCGCTGCTCGTACCGCCGGTGATGCCGCGCGCGGGGTCCATCAAGCGCAAGGGCGGCAAACCTGCCGACTACTACGAGATCTCGGTGAAGCAGTTCTCCCAGCAGATCCTTCCCGCCGGCCTGCCCGCGACGACGGTGTGGGGCTACGGCGCCGTGACCTCTGACAGCAAGAAGGGACTGTTGCTGCATCACGCCCCGTCGCTGACGATCGAGTCGCGCTGGGACCGCCCGGTGCGGGTCAAGTGGATCAACGGTCTCGTGGACACCGCCGGGAAGTACCTGCCGCACCTGCTGCCGGTCGACCCGACGTTGCACTGGGCCAACCCGCCCGGTGGGGTTGTCGGGCGTGACACCCGGCCGACCTTCCGGCAGACGCCCGGGCGCTACACCGGCCCCGTGCCCATGGTGACCCACCTCCACGGAGCGGTTGGAGTCGGCGACGAGAGCGACGGCTACCCGGAGGCCTGGTTCCTGCCGGCCGCTGCCAACCTACCGACCGGATACGCGACCGAGGGCACCTGGTACGCCTTCTTCAAGGACAAGGCGGCCCGGACACTCGGCCCCCAGTGGGGCCCGGGCTACGCCGTCTTCCAGTACCCGAACGACCAACGTGCGTCGACGCTCTGGTACCACGACCACGCACTCGGCATGACCCGCCTCAACGTGTACGCCGGGCCTGCCGGGTTCTTCCTCATCAGGGGTGGACCGCAGGGTGACGAGGCCGTCCTCGACGTCCGCTCCGGTGCGACTGCCGTGCTGCCGGGACCCGCGCCGAAGAGGGGAGACGCCTCTCCTCCGAAGAAGGCCTACTACGAGATCCCGGTCGCGATCCAGGACCGGGCGTTCAACGAGGATGGCTCCCTCTTCTACCCCGACAGCCGCGAGTTCTTCGACGGCGCCACGGCGGCGAACCCGGGCTTCGTCCCGGACACGGACCTCTCACCGATCTGGAATCCCGAGTTCTTCGGCAACACGATCATGGTCAACGGCAACACCTGGCCCTTCCAGGTCGTCGAGCAGCGTCGCTACCGGTTCCGCTTCCTCAACGGTTGCCAGTCCCGCTTCCTCATCCTCGACTTCGCCCACATCCCCGGCGTGGAGGTCTGGGCCATCGGCAACGAGGGCGGCTTCCTGGCTGCGCCGGTGAACCTCACTGCCCACCACGACAACCGGCTCCTGATGGGCCTCGCCGAGCGCGCCGACATCGTCGTCGACTTCACGCACGTGCCTCTCGGGAAGCACGTCCTGGCCAACGTCGGCCCCGACGAGCCCTTCGGCGGTGGCAAGCCGGACGACGACTTCGACGCGGCAGACCCCGACACGACCGGCCAGGTCCTGCAGTTCCGGGTCGTGCCCGCCACCGGGCCCGACCCGACGACACCGCCCCGGTTCCTGCGCCTGCCGGCCCTCGTGCCGCTGCCGGCCGAGACGCGCACCCGACGACTCGGCCTGCTCGAGATGATGTCGAGCGCCTGGGACGGACCCGCCGAGGCGATGCTGGGCACCGTGGACCGCGGGGGAAATCCGGAGCACCTCATGTGGGCGGACCCGGTCACCGAGAGCCCTCGCGTCGGAGACACCGAGATCTGGGAGTTCCACAACTTCACGGCTGACGCCCACCCCATGCACGTCCACGAGACGACGTTCGAAGTGGTCGACCGACAGGCCCTGGTGACCAACGAGGCCGGTGAGACCGAACCACCGTCCCGGCCGGCAGGCGATCCCCGCCCACCCGAGGCCTGGGAGAGCGGCGTCAAGGACACCGTCATCGCCTACCCGGGCGAGGTGACGCGCATCCGGGCCAGGTTCAGCAACCCGGGCCAGTTCGTCTGGCACTGCCACATCGTCGAGCACGAGGACAACGAGATGATGCGGCCCTACCGGATCGGACCCAGGCAGCACCGCCAACCGAGCGGCTGACCTCGGGTCACGAGAAGGTGTCGCCGTCGGCCATCGTCACGGCACTCGGCGCCGTCGGCCGCCACGCGAGGGACTCCTGCGTGCCGAGGCGTGCTCGCAGAGCCGGCTGGGCGGCATACCACCCGATGAGCTCGGAGAGCTCGTCCGCCCGCAGCCACAGGTAGGCGACCGGGACGGCGACGCGACCGGCGAACGGCTGGTCGGTGACGTCGAGGGGCACGTCGACCGGGAAGGCCCGGTCACCTGTCGCGTCGGTCGCCCCGGCCAGGCCGTGCGCGAGGTCGTCGGGGGTGCCACGCACCGTCTCCCAGGGCACGCTCGCCGACCGCACGCCCCAGCGCAGCTCGACCGCGGTCGGCGTCAGGTAGACCCCGCCCGCCGAGGCGCGACCCAGGGCGAAGGGCGCCAGCCGGGCACAGGAGGCGAGCGTGGCGAGGCCGAAGACCACGGCTGCCCAGGGCACGGGCGCGGTGAGCACGACCATGAAGGCGCACCACGCCGTCACGAGGATCGCGTTGGTGAGCGGCGTCGCAAACGACGCGCGTGAGCGGAGGACGGCGGTCGAAGCGGCACCGGACGGCGCTGCCGCGAGGACGAGCCGTTCCGGGCGACGCACGCTCCACGACCAACGCGCGGCCGCCTCGACGACCCACACGACCGCGCCGCACGTGGCCATCGCGACGGTGCCGACGCCGAGTGCGCGCAGCCACAGCGGATCGTCCCGGGTCACGATGAGCAGTGCCACGAGCACGCCCGCGAAAGCGGCGACGAGGGCGAGCTCGGCGAGCACGAGCACCACGTAGGTGCCGGAACGCTCGCGGTCGAGCATCCGCCGGATGAGCACGGGACCGTAGCGGGCACCCCAGGCTCCGGCGGACGCGTACGACCCGATCACGTCGCGATGCTAGCCGCGAACGGGCCGTCGGTGCCCCGTCGCGTCCGGGTACGTCCAACTCGTCGAGCACCACGACCGAGAGGACCCGAGATGGACACCGCTGCCAAGGCCCAGGAGCTCCAGCGCCTGCACCGCGACCCCGAGCTGCTGCTCGTCGTCAACGTCTGGGACGTCATCACGGCCCGCGTCGTCGCCGACACCCCCGGCACGAAGGCGCTCGCCACGGCGAGCCACTCGATCGCAGCGTCGTACGGCTACCCCGACGGCGAGCAGATCCCGCGCGATCTAATGATCGAGGCCGTCGGCCGCATCGCCGCCGCCGTCGACCTGCCGGTCACGGCCGACCTCGAGGCCGGCTACGGCGACGCGGGCGAGACGGTGGCCCGCGCCATCGACGTCGGCATCGTCGGCGCCAACCTCGAGGACCAGATGAAGGCGCTGCCGGACGCCGTCCGGGCCGTCGAGGCTGCCGTCGCCGCCGGTGAGCGGGCCGGCATCCCCTTCGTCCTCAACGCCCGCACCGACGCCTACGTCAAGGCCGGCGACCGCGACCCGGCCGACGTGCTCACCGACGCCGTGGAGCGGGGCCGCGCCTTTCTCGACGCCGGCGCCTCGACGTTCTTCGTCCCCGGCAAGCTCGACGAACCGACCGTGAGCCGGCTCGTCGAGGAGCTGGGGCCGCAGAAGCTCACCGTCATCGCCGTCCCGGGCTCCCTCGACCTCGCGGCCCTGCAGCGCCTGGGCGTCGCCCGGGTGTCCTATGGCCCGTGGAGCCAGAACGTCGCCCTGACCGCTCTGGCCCGTCTCGCCGAGGACGTCTATGCCGGTGGCGCGCTGCCCGAGGGCACCCGCACGCTCAACTGAGCCTGCTCAGCACCTCTCCCAGTAGCCGGGGGAGGACTGCTTGAGCGTGGCTGTGTAGAAGGTGTTGTAGAGCCCGAGCTTCTGGTTCGAGCCGAGGGCGTACGCGTAACCACCCGACTGGTAGGCCCGCCCGGCCACGACGTGGTCGTAGTTGCTCGAGGTGATGCAGGTCGGCGGCAGCGTCGAGGTGGGCGAGGAGGCGTCAGAGACGCTCAGCGTGCTCGCTGGGTGTGACGACGCCGCGGGTGTCGAGGAAGCGGCGCGACGCTCGCGCGAGCGCGTCCACGTCGTAGTCCCGGTGGCGCTGCAGCAGCACGACGAGGTCGGCGTCGACGACGGCGGCCTCGAGGTGCGGCACCGAGATGGCGGCGTCCCCGAGCTCGGCCTCCAGCTCGTCCCAGTGGTCGATGAGCGGGTCGTGGAACGACAGGCGTGCGCCCTGCTCGAGGAGGCGGCGGGCGACGGGGACGGCGGGCGACTCGCGCTGGTCGGCGATGTCGGCCTTGTACGTGACGCCGAGCAGGAGCACTCGCGCCCCGCGCAGCGCCTTGCCGTCCTCGTTGAGCGCGTCCTGCACCCGGCGCGCCACGTAGGCCGGCATCGAGGCGTTGATCTCCTGGGCGAGCTCGACGAAGCGGAAGGGGTAGCCGAGCCGCGTGCGCACGTTGTGCGAGAGGTAGTTCGGGTCGATCGGGATGCAGTGGCCGCCGACGCCCGGGCCCGGGTAGAACGCCTGGAAACCGAAGGGTTTCGTCCGCGCTGCCGCGATGACCTCCCACAGGTCGATGTCGAGGTCGTGGCAGAAGCGCGCCATCTCGTTGACGAGCGCGATGTTGATGTGGCGGTAGGTGTTCTCGAGCAGCTTGGCCGTCTCGGCCTCGCGGGTGCCCCGTGTCGGCACGACGGTGTCGACGAAGCGTGAGTAGAAGGCGCAGGCCGCCTCCGTGCACGCGGGCGTGTGCCCGCCGACGACCTTCGGGGTGTTGCCGATGCCGTATGCCGTGTTGCCCGGGTCGACGCGCTCCGGCGAGAAGGCGAGGGCGAAGTCCACCCCGGCGCGCAGCCCGGTCGTCTCGAGGATCGGGCGCACCACCTCGTCGGTGGTGCCCGGGTAGGTCGTCGACTCGAGGACGACGAGGGTGTCGCGGGTCAGGTGCCGGGACAGCTCGGTCATGGCCGCCCGGACGGCGGCGAGGTCGGGGCCGCCCTCGTCGCCCAGCGGCGTCGGCACGCAGACGACGACCGCGGCGGCCTCGGCGAGGCAGGTCGGGTCGGTCGTCGGCTCGAAGCCGGCGCCCAGCATCTTCGTCACGTCCTCGTCGGTCAGGTCGTCGACGTGCGACCGGCCGTTCGCGAGGGAGGCCACGACGACGGCGCTGGCGTCGAGACCGACGACGGACAGGCCCGCGCCGACCGCGGCCTGCGCGAGCGGGAGGCCGACGTAGCCAAGCCCCACGACGACGACGTCGTGGCGTCGCCGGTCAGACACGGACCAGTCGGGAGTCGCTGGCGGACGCAGCCTCCCGCGTGGACTCGCTCGGGTCGAAGTCCGGGGCCCGGTGGCCCAGGCCGAGCAGCTCGGCGATGGCGGCGACCGACCGCTCGGCGGCCCGACCGTCGCCGTAGGGGTTCACGGCGTTCGCCATCGCGGCGTAGGCATCGGCGTCGTCGAGCAGCTCCTCGACGGCGGCGCGGATCGTGCCGCCGTCGGTGCCGACGAGGCGGACCGTCCCGGCCTCGACGGCCTCGGGGCGCTCGGTCGTGTCGCGCATGACGAGCACCGGCTTGCCGAGGCTCGGGGCCTCCTCCTGCACGCCGCCCGAGTCGGTGAGGACGACGGTGGCGCCGGCGAGGGCGTGCGCGAACTGGTGGTAGTCGAGCGGCTCGGTGAGCAGCACGTTGTCGAGCGACCCGAGCAGCGGCTCGATGACGTCGCGGACGATCGGGTTGCGGTGCATCGGCAGGAGGACCTGCAGGTCGGGCCGGTCGAGCGCGAGGTCGCGGATCGCCGTCATCGTCTCGACCATCCGGGGACCCCACGACTCACGCCGGTGGGAGGTGACGAGGAGCAGGTCGCGCCCATCCGCCGCGTGGTCGACGGCCTCGGCCACGCGCGGGTCGTCGAACTCGACGGGCTGGGCGGTCGTCCACTGGAGCGCGTCGATGACGGTGTTGCCGGTGACGGGCACGCGGCTCGGGTCGATCGACTCGCGCACGAGATTCGCCTTGGACGTCGCCGTCGGGGCGAGGTGCAGGTCGGCGAGCGGCGCGGTGAGGCGCCGGTTGGCCTCCTCGGGGAAGGGCGAGCGCACGTCACCCGTGCGCAGGCCCGCCTCGAGGTGCACGACGGGGATGTGCTCGTAGAAGGCGGCCAGCCCCGTCGCGAGCACCGTCGTCGTGTCGCCCTGGACGACGACGACGTCGGGGCGGGTCTCCCGCAGCAGGGCCGAGGTGGCGAGCACCGTGCGGGCCGTGATCTCGGCGAGCGTCGCCCCCGGGGCCATGAGGTCGAGGTCGTGGGCCGGACGGATCCCGAAGAGCGCGTTGACCTGGTCGAGCATCTCGCGGTGCTGACCGGTCACGGCCACGACCGGCTCGATGCGCTCGTCGGCCTCGAGGGCCGCCACGAGCGGGGCCATCTTGATCGCCTCGGGTCGTGTCCCGTAGACCGTCATGACGCGGTGTCGGGCCGTGGGCAGTGCAGTGCTCATGTCCGGATCTCCTTCAGCGCCAGAGGCCGCGGGTGTCGACGAGCTCGCGACCGCGGAGGTCGCCGAGGCTGATGGACCGGAAGGCGGCGTGGTCGACGAGGAGGACGACGACGTCCGCCTCGTCGATGGCCTGTCCGGTCGCGGCGAGCTCGACGTTCGGCAGGGCGGCCAGGGCCGGGGGCAACGCGCCGACGTGCGGCTCGACGGCGAGGACCCGGGTGCCGGGGAGCTCGGCGGCGAGCGTCTCGGTGATGAGCAGGGCCGGCGACTCGCGCAGGTCGTCGATGTCGGCCTTGAACGCGAGACCGAGGCAGGCCACCGTCGCGCCCTGCCCGTCCCCGCGGCCCGCGGCCACGAGGGCGTCGGACACCTTCCGGATGACGGTGCCCGGGCGGGCGTCGTTGGTCTCCCGGGCGGCCCGGATGATCCGCGCCTGCTCGGGGGCCGCCGAGACGATGAACCACGGGTCGACGGCGATGCAGTGCCCGCCGACGCCGGGGCCGGGCTGGAGGATGTTGACCCGCGGGTGGTGGTTGGCCATCGAGATGACCTCCCAGACGTCGAGGCCGATGTGCTCGCAGATCTCGGCGAGCTCGTTGGCGAAGGCGATGTTGACGTCGCGGAACGCGTTCTCGGTCAGCTTGGACATCTCGGCCGACTTCGCGTCGGTGAGGATGATCTCGCCCGTGACGAAGAGCCGGTAGACCTCCGCGGCGCGCAGCGCGCACTCGGGGGAGAGACCGCCGACGATGCGGTCGTTGGAGAAGATCTCGACCATGATCCGGCCGGGCAGCACCCGCTCCGGACAGTGTGCGACGTGAACGTCCGAGATGCCGCCCAGGTGCGGCAGCTTGAGGTCGGGGCGCAGGTCCGAGATCCACTCGGAGATCAGCTCGGTCGTCCCGGGCGGCGACGTCGACTCGAGGATGACGACCTCCCCGCCACGGAGCATCGGCGCGATCGCCTCGGTGGCCGAGCGCACGTGCCGCAGGTCGGGCTCGTGGTCGCCCATGAACGGGGTCGGCACCGCGATGAGGTAGACGGACGCGTGCGGCATCGTCGTCGTCGCTGTCAGCAGGCCGTCGGCGACGGCCGAGGCGATCGCGACGTCGAGGTTCGGCTCGACGATGGGCACGCGTCCGGCGTTGATCTCCGAGACGGTGCGTTCGTTGACGTCGACGCCCGTGACCCGCAGTCCGTGGCGGGTGAGGGCGGCGCAGGTGGGCAGGCCGATGTAGCCGAGGCCGATGACGGCGATTCCGTCCTCGAACATGGTGGATCTCCCTGTGCTGTCAGTGCTGCTGGTGGGTGGCGGGGTGGGCGTAGGTGCTGGGTCGCTCGGCGACGTCACGGGGCTCGCTCGCGCCGCGGTGGCGTTGGGCGAGGTCGGTGACGTGGCGCACGAAGTCGCGGCCGATGACGTTCCAGTCGTGGTGCTCTCGGGCGTACGCGTGTCCGGCCCGTCCCAGCGCCGCGCGTCGCTCGGGGTCGCGCGCCAGCTCGATGAGGGCGGCGGCCGTGGCCTCGGCGTCGTCGAAGGGCACGACGACGCCGCAGCCCGATCGCTCGACGAGGTCGGCCGCGAGCGGCAGCGGCGTCGTGATGACGGGCAGGCCGTGGGCCATGTACTCGATGACCTTGGTCGGCATCGAGTGGCGGTAGTTCGGGCGGTCCTCGAGCAGCGACAGGCCGGCGAGGGCACCGTCGAGCATCGGGAGGGCCCGCGCGCTCGGCACGAAGCCGTGGTGCACGACGTGGCCGCACTTGACGCCCCAGTCGAGGGTGTCGGCGGTGCGGGTGTCACGGGCGCCGCCGATGATCTCGACCTTGACCTCGCCGCGGGTGGCGACCGTGAGCAGCCGCCCGGTCTGGAGGAGGGTCGCCGCGCCGCGGGCCATCGTCAGCGAGCCGAGGTAGACGGCACGCGACGCGCCGGGCGCCGTCGCCGTGGCCGGGACGCGCACCGTGTTGGGCACGACGACGTGCTCGCGCTCGAAGCGGTCGGCGTAGGCGTACTCGGCGAGGATCAGCTCGTGCCGACGCTCCGCGTGCCGCTCGATGGCGCGGGCCGCACTGGCGAGAGGAGCGCGGGCACGTGCCGGCACCCAGGGCTTCGCCTCGATGGCGGCAGCGGTGTCCTCGTGGACGTCCCAGACGAGGTTGTCCAGGCGCAGACCCGCTGCGGCAGCGACGATCTCGGGGTCGTGGACGATCACGACGTCGTGGTCGCGGGCCTCGTGGGCCAGCAGCCGCCGGGCGGCCCGGAAGGCCTCGCCGCGCGAGCGCCCGGTGGCGTGCGGGAGGTCGACCGAGCGCAGTCCGGCCACGTCGGGGAGGTCGAGGCCATGCGCGACGAAGGGGGCGGCATACGTGACCTGCACGCCGGCGTCGAGGAGGGCGCCGATCTCGCGGTGCCGGATGCGGGCGTCCTCGGGGTGGTGCACGACGGTGACGACGAGCGCGCGCAGGGTCCCGTCGCGTCGCGGTGCGGGGTGAGGGCTCACGCGGGAGCCTTCCGGTGGGACTGCTCGTAGGCCCGGACGACCTCGTCCGTGGGGCCGTCCATGACGAGCCGTCCCTGCTCCATCCACAGCACGCGGTCGCACGACTCGCGGATCGCGGCGTTGCTGTGGCTGACGAGGAAGACGGTGCTCGCGTCGCGGCGGATCTCGGCGATGCGGTCGCGGCTGCGTGCCTGGAACTCGGCGTCACCGGTCGCGAGGGCCTCGTCGATCATGAGGATGTCGGGGGCGGCCGCCGTCGAGATCGCGAAGCGCAGCCGTGCCCCCATGCCCGACGAGTAGGCGCTCATCGGCAGGTTGACGAAGTCCCCGATGCCGCTGAAGTCGACGATGTCGTCGTAGCGCTCACGGACCTGGCGTGGCGTCAGGCCGAGCGCGAGACCGCCGATCATGACGTTCTTGGCGCCGGTCAGGCCCGTGAGCAGCACGGCGTTGACGCCGAGGAGCGACGGGCGTCCAGAGGCCCAGACGCGCCCGTTCGTCGGGGGCATGAGCCCGGCGACGGCGCGCAGCAGCGTGCTCTTGCCCGAGCCGTTGCGACCGATGATGCCGACGGCCTCACCGTGGTTGACGACGAACGAGACGTCCTTGACGGCGTGCACCTTGCGGACCGAGCTGACCGGGTTGCGCTTCGTCAGCAGGCGCTCGACGAGCGGCACTTGGCCGCCAGTGTCGGTGCCCTTCTGCTTGGCGCCGAAGACCGTGTAGACGATGTCGAGCCCCGAGCAGATGACGCTCGGCGTCGTCGTGTCAGCCACGTCAGTTGCTCCCATAGCGACCCTCCCCGCGCCAGAAGAAGACGATTCCCGTCACGCTGAGCGCGACGCCCCAGGCCGCGGCAGCGACCCAGCTGCCCCACGTCAGCGGGTACTGGTCCATCAGGGCCTCGCGCGCCGTCGTCATGCTGACGGCGAGCGGCTGGTAGAGGAGCAGGGCGCTGACCAGCCCGTAGCCGGCGTAGTGCGGGATCGAGAAGAAGACGCCCGAGACGTAGCGGGCGAGCCGCACACCGACGGGCACGAGGTTGGCCGAGTCGCGGGCCGTGTTGACGACGCGGGCGAGGTAGAACGCGAGACCGAGGTTGATGAGGCTCTGGAAGACGAGCGCGACGGGGAACAGCAGCCAATGCGGCGAGAACGGCTCTCCCGTCAGGGGGATCATGACCATGAGCACGGCGAACGCCGGGACGTTGACGAGGAACTGCGTCAGCGTCACCGAGATGGGCAGCACGGCCCGGGGGAAGCGCAATGCGCGCACGAGCCCGATCTGCCCGACGACGGCCCGCGAGCCGGCGATGATCGCGCTCGCGGAGTAGCCGAAGACGAAGATGCCGATGGTGAGGAACGCGATGTAGTTCGACGTGCCGCCGCGGGTCTTGAGCAGCAGCCCGAAGATCAGGTAGTACGACCCGACGAGGAGCAGCGGGTTGAGGACCGCCCACAGCTGGCCGAGGTAGTTGTTCTGGTTCGTCGCCCAGGCCTGCGCCGACGACAGGTGCCAGACGAGGTGGCGGTAGCTCCAGACCTCGCGGGCGTAGCCGAGCAGGCCCGGCCGGACGCCGAGCTCCTCCAGGCCGGCACGGCGCGCCAGGGCGGCCGCCTCCTCGGCGGTGAGCCGGGCCCGCTCGGTCCGTGCCTCCGGCGCCTCGACGCTCTCCACCACGCTGCCGCTCCCGATCGTCATGCCGCCACCGCCTGCACCTGCTCGTAGACCTGTCCGTATGCCGCCGCGGCCACCGACCACGTCCGCTCGCTCGCGACGTGGTCGCGTCCGCTCGCCCCGAGCCGGTGCCGCCGGTCGGGGTCGGCGACGAGCTCACCCAGCGCCTGCGCGAGCAGCTGCGGGTCCGCGCCCTCGACGACGAGTCCGCGGTCGGGGCCGACGAGCTCGCGCAGCGGCGGGAGGTCGGTGACGACGACGGGACGTCCGAGCGCCATCGCCTCGACGGGCTTGAGGGGCGGCACGAGGGTCGTGACCGGGGTGGCCCGGCGGGGGACGCAGAAGACGTCGATGGCCGCGTGGTGCTCGTGGGTGCGGCTGTGCGGCACCCGCCCGGTGAGGACGAAGCGCGTCCGCGTGCCCGACCGGCGCAGCTCGGCAGCGCGACGGGTCAGACGCTCGCGGGCCGGACCGTCCCCGACGACGAGCACGACGAGCCGGGCGTCGTCGAGCAGGCCACCCGCGTCGAGGAGCACGTCGATGCCCTCGTACGCGTTGAGCGTCGACACCGTGCCGATGACGACATCGGTGGGGCGGATGTCGAGGGCCGCGCGCACGGGTCCGCCGTCGACGACGTCGGTGAGCAGGGCGTCGGGGACGCAGTTGCCGACGACGTGGACCCGCTTCGGGTCGACGCCGCGCGCGACGACGTCCTCGCGCATGCTCTGCGACAGCGTGACGACGGCGTCGGCGAGCGAGAGGCAGCGCGTCTCGGTCCGGCGCGTCCAGCGGTAGAAGTCGCTGTCGGCGTCCCCGCCGCGCGTGCGCCACGTGTCCTCGAGGAACCCGCGGGCCTCGTAGACGACGGGCACCCCGAGGCGCCGGCCGGCGAGCAGGGCGGCCTGGGCGTTGACGTGCTTCGAGTGCGCGTGGACGACGTCGGCACCGACGGCGCGGGCGAGCGCGGCGACCGTGACGGCATACGCCTCCAGGTGGCGGTCCGGGAGGTCGAGACGGCGCCCGGCCGCGAGGTCACGGTGGTAGGGCACGCCCGCGAGCGTCGTGGACGGCGCCGCGCCGAGGTGTCCCTGGGCGACGGGGAAGCCCGGCGGGGTGCACACGTGCGCGTCGATCCCAGCGGCGCGCTGGGCGGCGACGAGGCCCTGCGTGCGCACCGTGTAGCCGGCCTGCACCTCGGGCAGCGAGTTCGTGACGACGTGGACGACGGAGGTGCGGGTCGCCGTGGACGGAGCGCGGTGCGGGCCGTCGGTCGTCGTGGGAAGTCCGTCGAGTGCCGCGCCCGTCAGGACGGAGCGCTCGCCGGCCAGCCAGCGACGGTGCACTCGGGCGGCAGGGTTGCGCAGGCCGTCGAGGGCGCGCTGCGCACCGGTGACGTCGCCGGCGGCGTGGGCGAGGTAGGCGGCGGAGGAGCCCGTCGTTGCCTGCGTGAATCCGCTTGTGGCGCCATCGATCCCGTCCAGCTGGCCGGTCGCGGCCGCGGCTGCGAGGAGGTGCTGTGCCCGCCGGGGACCCGCGCCACGCAGCTCGTCCGTGAGACGGCGGCGAGCGAGCTCGCGCTGTCCGGAGGCCGCGGCGGCGATGACCGACAGTGGTCCGCGGCTGCGCCGGCTCAGCTCGCGCTGCGCGCCGGCGGGGAGCACCCGGGCGCCGACCCACACCGCCTGCCACGGGTTGCGGGCGAGGTGGGAGCGGGCCACGCACGCGGCGACGGGGAGGTTGGCGACGATCAGTGCCGTCGTGGTCGGGACGTCACCAACTGTTCGACTCCCCGTTGCATCGCGTGGACCGGGGGCGCCGAGCGCGGATGCCACACTGGCGCCGAGTCTGGAGGTCACGCACCGAACGTTGCAGTCCCACCCCCAACGGCGGACCGGCCCGGGCGGAACGTCAGTCGAACAGAGAGAGAAGTTTGTGGTGAACACGCGGCAGCGAGTGCTGTCCGACCTCGACCGGGCCCGCAGTGCCGCAGTGCGGGCGGCGCGGGATCCCCAAGCGCGACAGGCTCTTCCGCGCAAGGTGCGCAAGGAGGTCGAACGCCGCCTGCCCCGGGTGAGGTCGGCCCGGCTGCGTGTCGACGTGCCGCGCCCGGAGATCCCGAGCGGTCCCGTGGCGCGTCCGGAGGTCGTCGCCGCGGTGGTCCTCGACGACTTCTCGCAGCTCGCGCTGGGCTACGAGTGGACGCAGGTCTGCGTGACGCCGCAGGACTGGCGCGACCAGCTCGCGGCCCGGCCGGTCGACCTCCTCTTCGTCGAGTCGGCGTGGGCGGGCAACGGGGGCACGTGGCGCCTCGCCATGACGACCGAGGCCGGCCCGTCACCGGAGCTGCGCGCGCTCGTCGAGCACTGCCGCTCGACGGGCGTCCCGACGGTCTTCTGGAACAAGGAGGACCCGCCCAACTACGACCTCTTCGTCGAGACGGCCCGCCTCTTCGACCACGTCTTCACCGTCGACGCGGGCCGCATCCCGGACTATGAGCGCGACCTCGGCCACACCCGGATCGGCCTGCTGCCCTTCGGTGCCCAGCCCCGCATCCACACGCCGGTGCGGCACGGCGCCGGCCGCACCCGCGAGGTCGCCTTCGCCGGGAGCTACTTCGCCGACAAGCACGACGAGCGCCGGGCACAGATGGCCTACGTCCTCGAGCCCGCCCTGCCGCTCGGGCTCGAGGTCTTCTCCCGCCTTGCCGGCCGCGACCAGCGCTACCAGTTCCCGAGGGCGTATGCCGGAGCGCTCGTCGGGAGCCTGCCGTACCGTCGCATGCTCGGCGCCTACACGGCCTACAAGGTCTTCCTCAACGTCAACTCCGTCACCGAGTCGCCGACGATGTGCGCCCGGCGGCTCTTCGAGCTGTCCGCCGCGCAGACGCCGGTGCTGTCCGGTCCGGCCGCCTCGGTCGAGCCCTTCTTCGGCGACACGGTCCGCGTCACCCGCGGCGCCGAGGAGACGACGCGCGAGCTGCGCGCCCTCCTCCAGCACGAGGACTACCGCGACCGGCTCGGGCTGCGCGCCCACCGCCGGGTGCTCGACGCCCACACCTACGGTCACCGCATCGACACCGTGCTGGCCGCCGTCGGTCTCGAGACGCCGTCCCGCGACCTCGGCATCTCTGCGGTCGTCCCGACGATGCGTCCCGGCCAGGTCGATCACGTTCTGGGCTTCGTCGCGGCGCAGGCCCACGCGGAGACCGAGCTCGTCCTCGTGACGCACGGCTTCGAGGTGGGTGGCGACGAGCTGCGTCGTCGGGCCGAGGCCGCCGGGCTCGACCCGACCCGCGTCGTCGTCGTCGCGCGTCCGTCCACCGACACCCTCGGCGCGTGCATGAACGCCGGCGTCGACGCGGCGTCCGGGCGCTTCGTCGCCAAGATGGACGACGACAACGTCTACGCCGCGCACTACCTCCGCGACCTCGTCCGCGCCTTCGACTACACCGACGCGGCCGTCGTCGGGAAGTGGGCGCACTACGCGCACCTGACCGCGACGGGGGCGACCCTGCTGCGCTTCCCGGACGCCGAGCATCGCTACGTCGACCTCGTCCAGGGCGGCACCCTGCTCCTCGAGCGCGACCTCGCGGCGCGGCTGCGGTTCGAGGACCTGCCGCGGCGGGTCGACACGACGTTCCTCGACAAGGTGCGCGCCGAGGGCGGCCGCGTCTACTCGACGGACCGCTTCAACTTCGTGTCGGTGCGCGCGTCGACGCCGGACGGTCACACGTGGCCGATCTCGGACGTCGAGCTGCTCTCCCGCCGTGGGGTGCTCGCCTTCCACGGCGACCCCACCGTCCACGTCACCGTCTGAGGACCCCACCATGAACGCACCCGCCCGTCGCCTCGTCGCGTCGTACTGCTTCCCGCCCTACAGCGACACCGCTGCGGTCGTCGCGGCCAAGCGCGTCCACGACCGCGGCGAGCCCGTCGACGTCATCTGCAACGCGATGGACTCGATCCGCCACCAGGACCCTGACCTCGTCCAGCTCTGCGGCGGCCTCGTCCGGCGGTTCGCCGCCGTGCCCTCACGCACGGCCTTCAGCTCGTGGGTCTCCATCGTCGACTACCAGCAGCTCGGTCTCGAGACCTTCGTCCGCTGGGAGTCGCTGCAGGGTGAGTACGAGTCCGTCTACAGCAGAGCGCAGTTCGCGGCATCCCACTTCCTTGCGGTCGCACTCAAGTCGGCGCGGCCCGGGCTGCACTGGGACGCCGAGTTCTCCGACCCGCTGTCGCACGACGTCCTCGGACAGGTGCGTGCCGCCCCGGCGCACGACGACCGCACCCTCGCCCGACTGCGCTCGGCCGTGCAGGGGGCCGGGTTCCGGCCACCTGACGGCCTCAACGCCTTCGAGTGGTGCGAGGTCGCGGCGTTCGCCCTCGCGGACTCGGTGATGTTCACAAACACGCGCCAGCGCGACGTCATGCTCGAGAGCTGCCACGACCGCGAGCTCGCTGCCCGCGTCGAGCAGGTCGCCGTCGTGTCACCGCACCCCACGCCGCCGGCCGCGCTCTACGACGCGAAACCGTCGACGCACCAGCTGGACCCGGGCCGGCGGCACATCGGCTACTTCGGCAACTTCTACGCCAACCGTGGCGTCTCCGGGGTGCTCGACGCCCTGGCTCTGCTCCCTCGCGAGTCCCGCGACCGCCTCATGCTCCACGTCTTCACCTCGAAGCCCGAGGAGCTGCACGACGTCGTCGTCGCACGCGGGCTCGCCGACTGCGTCCGCGTCGGGCCCTTCGTCGGCTACCTCGAGTTCCTCGCGCTGTCGCGCCGGATGGACTGCCTGCTCGTCAACGACGCGGTGAGCCCACCGGGGGCGCCGAACCCCTTCCTGCCGTCGAAGTGGAGCGACTACCGAGGCAGCGGCACCCAGGTGTGGGGAGTCGTCGAGGAGGGCAGCGCCCTCGACGAGCAGCCCCTCGACCACCGCTCGCCGATCGAGCACGTCAGCGCGGCGGTGCAGGTGCTCCGCCGGATCAGCGCTCTCCCAGCACGATCCGGCGCAGCCGCTCTGCCGAGTCCGTCCCGCTGAAGCGCTCGCGCACCGTGTCGACGGTGCGCCCGCTCGCGTCGTCCCACGTCCCGGAGCCGCTGAACCTGAGGATCCGCTCGGCGGCCTCGGCCGGGGTGGTCGACACCCAGTCGGCCGGGAAGAGGCTCGTGGCACCGCCGATGCCGGCATACACCGGCCAGTCGCGCACGACGGGGACGGCGCCGCTCGCGGCCATCTCGACGAGGCCGATGTGGAAGCCCTCGCGTCGGCTCGAGCTCACGGCCCAGCCGACCTCACGGAGGTGCTCGGGCAACCGGGTCGTGTAGCCGACGAAGTCGACGCCGTCGGCGACGAGGGGGTCGCCCATCCGGGCGTGGAAGGCGCGAGCGGCCTCCCGCTCGACGGGGTTGGGGTCGTCGACGGTGAAGTCGGCGCCGATGAGCCGAAGCCGCCAGCGGGGGTCGTGCCGACGCAGCGCGGCGAGGACGTCGAGGGTCCACAGCGGGTCCTTGACCTGCTGCGCCCAGCCGACCATCCCGAGCGTCGTGCGAGCGGACTCGGTCTTGGGCAGGACGTAGCGCTCGACGTCGACGGGGTTGGCGACGACGTGCTGGCGTATGCCGTCCAGACGTCCTCCCAGCGCCGCCGCGGCTGCGCGCCGCAGGTGGTCGCTCGGGAAGATGACGTCGTCGACCTTGTCCCACTCGGCGGTGTGCAGCCAGGCACTCAAGGTGTCGACGCCGTGCAGCCGCACGACGACGCGCGTTCCCTCGGGGACGACCTGCGTCAGCCAGGTCAGGCCCTTGTCGGCCCAGTCGACGAAGACGACGTCGGCCGAGAGCGCCTCCGCGGTGGCGAGGTCGAGTGTCGGGGGTTGCCCGGTTGCGGCGAGCAGCCGCTCGCGCACCGTCACGGGGTCGACCCCGGTGTTGGCGAAGCGCTTCTGCCGGGCCGAGAGGTCGAGCAGCTCGACGTCGGCGTGGTCGTCGAGGCCGGCGACGACGGCAGCCGCGAACTTCGGGTAGGCGCCGGGCAGCACGGTGACGCGAGGGCGGTCGGTCTCCCTCGGCTGCTGCCGCGACAGCCGCGGCGTCGGGCTGGCCGTGCGCCGGCCGAGCAGGCGTCCGACCTCGGTCTCCCTCACGGGAGCGAGGAAGGCGTCGGGCTCGGACACGATGGCCGAGCGCGTCTCGGCCGTGTGCAGGCGCCGCGTGAAGAGCAGGTCGAGAGCAACCGTCGTGAGGAAGGCGGCGCGGTCGAGGTCGCCGTCGGCCAGGGCGTCGTCGGTGTGACGCAGCGTCACACGGGCGGCGTCGACGACGTCGACGGTCGACGGGTCGACGCCGGTGAGGACGGCGTGAAGTGCCTGGAGAGCGGGGTGGGGGAGCGCGCCGAAGAGGGCCTCCCGGTCGTCGAGGAGAGCGGTGGCGGCCTCGAGCCGGCCGGCGCGGAGCAGCCGGTAGGCCACCATCGTCCACAGCTCCGGGTCGAGCTCGCCGCGGGTCCGTGCGGTCTGGCCGCGCAGCAGCCGCGAGGCCGCACGGGCGGCGTGAGCGTCGGCGAGCGACCCGCGCAGCTGGCTGGCGGCCGTGCGCAGCACGAGGTCGGCGAGCTCGGGCGCGCCGACGGTGGGGCTGTCGTCGCCCCACGCGCGCAGCAGGGTCGATCCGGCGCGGTCGAGGACGACCCGCGTCCCCGGCTCGGCGAGCAGCGTGGCCGCGCGGGTGTCGACCCGGCCGAAGGCGGGTGCGGCCAGCCGGGCGGGCACGAGCTCGGGGAGCGCGCGGCGACCGAGGCGCAGGCCCTCCCGCGAGGCCCGCAGCGCGATCCGGCGGCGGCGGGGCGCACCGGCGGTGACCCGGGTCTCGATCCAGCCGAGGGAGGCGGGAAGCACCTCGACCCGATGCGTCTCGGGGAGCTTGCGCAGGCTGTGCTCGAGCCGCCCGCGATAGTGCAGGACGCGGATGCCGTGCCCGCTGCGGGCGAGGAAGCCGAGCATCCGCGCGTGCTCGTTGACGGACCCGGCGCTGCCCGCGACGACGACGAGGGACCGGGCGCCGGACGGAGGCGTGTGGAAGAGGCCGAAGTCGTCGGCGGTCCCGTCGACGTGGGCCGGCCCGAGCGAGGTGATGCCCCGGATGCCGGCCTCCCGGAGAGCGGCCTCGACGTGGGCGTGCCCGCCGGGGTGGAGGTCGCTGATCTGCCGCAGGTCGGCGACCTCGGCGGCGGCCAGGGCGTTGGTGACCGCGGTGCGGTCGGCCGGGTCGGCCTGCGTGCCGGTGGTCAGGGCGGTGAGGACGGACAGGTGCGCCCGGACGGCGGCGTCCTGGTCGACGTCGACGGCGTCGTCGGGCCGGTCCGGCTGCGCGTCAGGAGGACCGGGCGTCAGGTCGAGCTCGGCGAACTGGCGGTCGAACCGGCTGAGCAGCTGTCCGTGGAGCACCGTGTCCTCGCTGCCGCACAGCCCCTCGACGAACGGGGTGTCGACGAGCCACCGGGTCGGGTAGAGCCTCCCGCCCTGCCCGCGCAACGCCCCGGGGGCGAGGTGCGGCGCGACGTGTCGCGGGGAGTCGTCGGCCGCCGACGTCGTGCTGACGACGATGCGCTCGGGGTGGCGGACGGCATACAACGCCTCGAGGTGCGTCGGCGCGACGGCGTCGGTCCCGTCGACGAAGGTCGTCCACGGTGCTCGCGCGAGCCCGACACCGACGTTGCGGGCGGCGCCGGGTGAGTCGGCCACGGCGTCGACGAGCTCGACCTCGTGGCCCGCGAGCGGTCCCCGGGTCACGCGCTCGACGGCGTCCCGGGCGCGCGACCCGGACCCGTGGATCACGACGACGACCTCGAACCGGTCGGCCGGGAGGGTCTGGGCTGCCAGCGCACCGAGGCACGCGGCCATCCGGTCGCAGGAGCCGTGGGCGGACACCACGACGGAGAGGTCACGCACCCGGCGAAGGTAGTCGCGCGATGTGAATAGGCTGGACGGGCGCGCGACCGCGCAGGTGAACGACCGGTGATCAGGAGGTGGCATGCCCGAGGGAGACACCGTGTGGCGCACCGCCACCCGCCTCGACCAGGCCCTCGCCGGCCGCGAGATCGTCGAGTCCGATTTGCGCTGGCCGGGGGAGATCGCCACGGCTGACCTCACGGGTCGCACGACCCTCGAGGTCGTCAGCCGCGGCAAGCACGTGCTGCACCGCGTCGAGGGTGGCCTGACCCTGCACTCGCACCTGCGGATGGAGGGGCAGTGGCGCGTCGAGGCGACGGCCGGTCTGCCCGCCCGTTGGCGACGCAACCCGCAGCTGCGGGCCCTCGTCGCGGCGCCCGACTGGACCGCGCTCGGGCTGCGGCTCGGCATGCTCGACCTCGTGCCGACCGCGCACGAGGGCGACCTCGTCGGCCACCTCGGGCCCGACGTGCTCGGCCCGGACTGGGACCTCGCCCGTGCCGTCGACAACGTCGCGGGCGCGCGGGTGCCCGTCGGTCAGGCCCTGCTCGACCAGCGCAACCTCGCGGGCGTCGGCACCATGTGGTGCGCCGAGACGCTCTTCCTCGAGCGCGTGCCGCCGTGGAGCCGCGCCGACGAGCTCGGGCGCGAGACGGTCGAGCGGGTCGTCGCCCGCGCGCACCGCCTCATCGACAACGGCCGGCGCCATGCGGTGCAGTCGAGCACGGGCAGCCAGCGCCTCGACGAGGCGCACTACGTCCACGCGCGCAGCGGCAGGCCCTGCCGGCGCTGCGGTGCAACCGTGCGAGTCGCGATGATCGGCGAGCCCACCCGCGAACGCACGATGTTCTACTGCCCCGGCTGCCAGGGCGGCCTGGGACCGACCGACGACGGCCGGCCCCAGGCACCCCTCGGCTCGAACCGGGGAGCGGCCCGGTCGCGACGCTCGTACTGAGCGTCACCAGCCCTTGGCGGCCCCGGGGTAGTCGGTGATGATGACGTTGGCGTGCAGGTCGTCGCGGAAGCGCGTGAAGGTCGAGGCGCTGTTGACGGTCCAGACCGCGACCTGCATGCCCTTGCCGTGGATCGTCGCGTTGAGCCCGTCGCGCCAGTTCGCGTAGTTGTAGGACAGGTCGTAGCAGCCCTTGGAGTCTGCGGTCGCGACCTCGGCGTCGGTGACGGACGACTCGAGGCACGAGACCCGCATCGTCGACCGGGCGGCGTGGATCGTCGCGGCCGTCGTGCGCCAGTCGAAGTCCTGGATGATGCTCCGGCTGGCGATCCCGCGGTCGACGAGCCGCGAGACGAGCAGCCGTGCGTCGGCCTGCGCGGCGGCGGCCGTCTGCGATGCCGGGTGCTTGAGCTCGACGCGCAGGACCGCGTTCGTGTTGGGCGAGGCGCGGAACGCCGCGGCGACGTCGGTGAGCCGGGCGAGGGGCTCGCCGCTGCAGCGCACCTGGTCGATCTGCGCCCACGACGAGCCGGTGATCGTCCGGTTCAGGCCGCACGCCGACAGCGAGTTGTCGTGCCGGAAGACCGCGACGTCGTCGGTGGTGAAGTAGACGTCGCCCTCGATGTCGTCGATGTTGGCCGCGAGCGCGCCCTTGAACGCCTTGAGCGAGTTGTCGGGACCCCAGCCGCCTCCGCGGTGGGCCGAGATCGTGCCGTACGTCGCGGCTTCGGCCGGCGCGGCGGTCGTCGTCGCGACGGTCGCCGCGGTGGCTGCCGCCACGGCGAGAGTGGCGCCGACGGCGAGGGCGCGTCGCCGCAACCTCGGCGATCGGGTGCGGACGTGCTGCTGCTGGGTCATGAAGACCATCCCCTGACGGTGTGTGCGGGCGGACCCGCTCCTTCGTGGTGGGCGTCGGTGCCCACCGAAACGCAACCTACGTGTCGGCGCACGGTCCTAGGGTGTTTGGGACCGCAGCAATCGAGAGGAGCACGGCCATGGCATCACGCCTCAACCCGTACATCGGTTTCAAGGACGACGCCCGAGCGGCGATGGAGTTCTACAGGTCCGTCTTCGGCGGCGAGCTGACGGTGTCGACGTTCGGCGAGTTCGGCGACAGCGGACCCAACGCCGACAACGTCATGCACGCCCAGCTGGAGACGCCGAGCGGCTACACGATCATGGCGTCCGACACCCCCGAGCAGATGCCCTACCAGCCGGGCACCAACATCTCGGTGAGCCTGAGCGGCGATGACAGCGACGAGCTGCACGGCTACTGGGACAAGCTGGCCGACGGCGGCACCGTCATGATGCCCCTCGAGAAGCAGGCGTGGGGCGACGAGTTCGGCATGGTGACCGACCGGTTCGGCATCGGCTGGATGGTCAACATCGGCAGCGGCATGACGGACGACGCGCCGAAGGGGTGAGCGTCGAGGCGGTCCGGTCGGGCCTCAGTCCCGACCGGCGCCGCCGTAGTGGCGCGCCAGCTGACGGGTGAGCTCGTCCGGGCCGATGAGGCTCGAGTGCGTGCCCGCGGTGCCGCACGCCCACGACCCCGCGACGGTCCCGGCCCGGGCGGCCGCGCGGGCGTCACCGCCGGCGAGCCACGCGTGGAGGAAGGCCGAGACGTAGGCGTCGCCGGCGCCGTTCGAGTCCACGGCCGGGCGACCGTCGATGTCGACGGCGGCCACCGCGAACGAGCCGCCCTCGCGCACCGTCACCCGGCTGCCCCGGGCGCCGTCCATGACGACGACGAGCCGCGCACGGCCGCGGTCGAGCACGTCGGCGACGACATCGTCCTCGACCCCGTCCAGACGCGAGCCCGACACGAAGACGAGGTCGGCGGCATACGCGAACGGGCGGTGGTGGGGGTTGCGCCCGTCCCAGTCGTGCAGGTCGGTCGACGTCGTGGCCCGGGCGGCCGTGGCGTCCTCGAGGGCGCCGACGGCCCACGGCATGATCGAGGCGTGCACGTGACGTGACTGCTCGAGCGGACTGCGCCAGAGCGTCGGGTCGGGGGCGAGGTCGTAGCGGTGGCGCGGGTCGTAGAAGGACATCCGACGGCCCGTGGCGTCGACGAGGTTGACGGCGCGACGGGTGCCGCTCGCGTCGACGACATGGTCGAAGGCGAGCCCCTCGGCCGCGAACCGGTCGAGGAGCATCCGGCCCTCGTGGTCGTCGCCGATGACGTCGACGAAGCGCGTGGCGAGGCCGAGGCGGTGGCAGCCGAGCGCGACGCCGCTGCCCGTGTGCCCGACGACGGTGTCGATGGGCGGGACGACGTGGGAGTCGGCGAAGGGAACGGGCAGGGCCTCGACGCGCACGATGGTGTCGACGCCGGCACCGCCGACGACGAGGACGTCAGTCTTCACGGCCTCATTGTGCATGGCCGGACGCGGTCAGGGACGCGTGACGCTGAGCAGACCGAGGCACATCTCGTCGGTCGTGCCCTCGCCCCAGACGACGTAGCGCTCGGGCAGCCCCTGGAGGTCGGGCAGCTTGTCGCGCCAGGCCTGGTCGTGGGTGCAGCTGACCCGGATCGAGTCGCCGGGGCGGATCGCCGTCGCCGGGATCGGGACCGAGCCCTGGTTGTCGAAGTCCCAGACCTTGATGTCGAGCAGCGTCTTCGCGCGCGCCGTGCCGGGGTTGAGGTCGATGCGCAGGGACGAGCCGAGCAGGTGCATGTGGCCGGCTACAGCGCGGATGGTCGCGGCCTGCTCGACGCTGCGCGTGCAGGACTGGGTGGCGCCCGGGGTCGGGATGAGCGTGCCGTTGCAGACGAGCAGCAGGCCGTTGACGATGCGCGACGACATGGCGCCGAAGCGTTCGGTCACGTCGGCGACTGCCGCGTTGCGATCGCACAGCGGGCCCGACGTGCCTGCGCGACAAGGCAGCTCGACGGGTGCGGGGTAGAGCATCGTCTCGAGTGGCTTGAGCTTCGACGAGGACGAGAGACGCAGCTTCACCGAGGTGCGGTCGGGCGTCACGCCGTGCCGGAGGTTGTAGTGCACCTGCATGACGAGCAGGGAGCCGCGCTGCAGGGGGATGCCGACGTCGGCCGGTAGGACGTTCTCGCGACCACCCGGTGCCCAGGCTCCGACCCACGGGGCGTCGTCGAGGCTCGCGCCGCGCGACCCGAGCCCGGTGCCGCCGAAGCAGGTCCAGCCGTTGCCGCCGGACTCGGCGTCGCGGGCGCGGGCCGCAGCGGCCGCCGACGGTGGCACGCGGAAGAGGATGACGTGGTGCACCTCCTGCGGCTGGCCGGGGGCGATGTCGAAGCCGGTGACGAACGCGTCGCGGGTGACCTGGGGGTCGAGGACGAAGCACCGGTAGTCGTCGGTGCCGGTCGTCGGCGCCTTCGGCGTGTAGGAGACCGGCGACGTCACCGTCCGCATCGACTCACCGGCCCGCAGCGCGGCCGGCTTGGCGGGAGCGACGGGCTTCGCCGCGTGACCCGTGGCAGCCGTCGCCGGGTGGTCGGTGGCGCCCGCCGTGTGCCCGGTCGCGTGCCCCTCGAGCCGGGCCTGGGCGGTCGGGTTGGGCGTGCCGCAGCCCGCGACGAGCAGGACGACGGCCGCGACCGCCGCGACGGTAGCCCCTACCGCGGTCCGGCCGCGTCGAGTCCTCATCCCGTCAGTCTAGGAACGAGGCCGTCCTGCGGAGCGGTTGTCGAGCGTTTGGTCCTCAGGACTGCTCCGGCGCGCGGCTCACCGGGATGCGGCGCACGTCCGGGGCGCTGAGGCGCTCGGCGTTGGCCTCGGAGTCGGCGAGCTCCTTCTGCGACTCGAGCTCGGCCTCGACCCGGGCGATGTAGCCGGACACCTCGGCCTCGACCCGCTCGGGATCCCATCCGAGCACCGGCGCGACGATCTCGGCCACGGCGCGGGCGCTGTCGGCGCCGCGGCTCGAGGTCTCGATGGAGATGCGCGTGCGCCGGGCCAGCACGTCGTCGAGGTGGAGCGCGCCCTCGTGCGTGGCGGCATACAGCGCCTCGACCCGGAGGTACTCCTCCGCCCCGGGGAGCGGCTCGTAGAGCGAGCGGTCGTCCTCGGCGAGGGCGAAGAGCTCGTGGACGAGCGAGCCGTAGCGCTCGAGCAGGTGCGTGATGCGCCAGACCGGGAGGTCCTGGTGGCGCGCGAGGCGGTCGATCTGGTTGACGAGAGCGACGTAGCCCTCGGCGCCCGAGAGGGGGATGAACTCGGTGACGCTGTAGGACACGTCGCCGCCGATGTCCTCGCGTGCGGCGTCGACGGCGTCTGCGGCCATGACGCGGTAGGTGGTGTACTTGCCGCCGGCGATGGAGATGAGCCCGGGCTGCGGGCGGGCCACGGCGTGCTCGCGGGAGAGCTGGCTCGTGTCCTCGCTCTCACCGGAGAGAAGGGGGCGCAGGCCGGCGTAGACGCCCTGGATGTCCTCGTGGGTCAACGGCACCTTGAGCACGGTGTTGATGTGCTCGAGGATGTAGTCGATGTCGGCGCGCGTCGCTGCCGGGTGGGCGAGGTCGAGCTCCCAGTCGGTGTCGGTCGTGCCGATGATCCAGTGCGTGCCCCACGGGATGACGAAGAGGACCGACTTCTCGGTGCGCAGGATGAGGCCGGTCTCGGAGTTGATCCGGTCGCGGGCGACGACGATGTGCACCCCCTTGCTCGCGCGGACGTGGAAGCGGCCGCGGCCACCCGCCATGGTCTGGATGTCGTCGGTCCACACGCCGGTGCAGTTGATGACCACGGAGGCCCGGACCTCGGTGCGCTCGCCCGTCTCGACGTCCTCGACGAGGGCGCCGACGACCCGCTCGCCCGCACGCAGCAGCTCGACGACGCGGGCCGAGGCGACGACGGTGGCGCCGTAGGCGGCCGCGGTGCGGACCGTCGTCAGCGTGTGGCGGGCGTCGTCGGCCTGGGCGTCGTAGTAGAGCAGCCCACCGGTGAGGGCGTCGCGCTTGAGGGCCGGGGCCAGCTTGAGCGCTCCCGTGCGGGTCAGCTGCTTGTGGCGCGGGACCGAGCGCGCGCCGCCCATCGAGTCGTAGAGGGTCAGGCCCGCGGTGACGTAGGGGCGCTCCCAGCCGCGGCTGGTCAGCGGGTAGAGGAAGGAGACCGGCTTGACGAGGTGCGGTGCGATGCGGCTCAGCATGAGCTCGCGCTCCTTGAGCGCCTCGCGGACGAGGTCGAAGTTCATCTGCTCGAGGTAGCGCAGGCCGCCGTGGAAGAGCTTGGACGACCGCGACGAGGTGCCGGAGGCGAAGTCGCGCTGCTCGACGAGTGCCGTCGAGAGACCGCGGGTGGCCGCGTCGAGGGCCACGCCGCCGCCGGTCACGCCGCCACCGACGACGAGCACGTCGAACTGCTTCGTGGCGAGGCGCTTCCACGCCCGCGCCCGGTAGTCCGTGTCCAGCCGCACTGGGCTCGTCATCGGTTCCCCTTCACGTCGGTGCCGAGAACGACACTCTAACGACCGGCCCCGTGTCGACTCCGGGCTGTTCACCGGGCGGTCAGCCCGTACCCTCAGCGCCATGGGCATGACGGTGGTGGCACGGGAACTGGACTCCGAGCAGCTCGCGAGTCTCCTCGCGGACCCCTCGATCGCGAACGACCTGATCCTCGACGAGGACGAGGACGAGGACGAGGACGAGGACGGCAGCGACGGCTGGCTCGATCTCGACAAGGCGTGGCACGGCGTCCACTTCCTGTTGACGGGTGCGGCGTGGGGCACGGACAACCCTCTCGGCGGAGCCGTCCTCGGCGGCCGTGAGGTCGGTGAGGACGACGGCTACGGGCCGCCGCGCCTGCTCGAGCCCGACCTCGTCCGTGAGGTGGCCGAGGCGCTGGGCGTCGTCACCGACGCGGAGCTCCGCGCGCGCTTCGACCCCGAGGAGATGCAGCGCCTCGACATCTATCCCCAGATCTGGGAGGAGAGCGACATCCTCGACGAGTACCTCCTGCCGAACGTCCAGCAGCTGCGCGCCTTCTACGTCCGCGCGGCGGCTCATGACGCTGCGGTTCTCATCGTGGTGCAGTAGACGCCGAGGGGGGACGACACTGGGTCGGTGAGACTCATGTGGATCATCTGCCTGTTCGCCGGTCACCGGTGGCGCCGTGAGAGCCGCGACGACGGGTCGGTCATCGTGTGCGGACGGTGCGACGCGATCAGCGCCGTGGCCGAGGCCCGGGAGCGCCACCGCCAGCTCGGACGCGACGAGATGTAGGCGCGCGACGGTACGGTCTGGTCATGCCGACGGAGCAGCGCAGCCATGTCGTGTCGATCGACCAGGGGACGACGAGCACCCGGGCCATGGTCTTCGACCGGAGGGGCCGCGTCGTGGCCGTCGACCAGATGGAGCACCGGCAGATCTTCCCGCGCGCCGGGTGGGTCGAGCACGACCCGATGGAGATCTGGCAGAACACCCGCGTCGTCGTCGGTGGGGTGCTCGGCAAGGCCAACCTCAACGCCACCCACGTCGCCGCGGTCGGCATCACGAACCAGCGCGAGACGACCGTCGTCTGGGAGCGTGCGACCGGCCGGCCGATCCACAACGCCATCGTCTGGCAGGACACCCGCACCCAGGCGATCTGCGACGAGCTGGCCCGCGACGGCGGCATCGAGCGCTTCAAGGACGTCACCGGTCTGCCGCTCGCGACGTACTTCGCGGGGCCCAAGGCGCGCTGGATCCTCGACCACGTCGACGGCGCCCGCGAACGGGCCGAGGCGGGGGAGCTGCTCTTCGGCACCATCGACACGTGGCTGCTCTGGAACCTCACGGGAGGCGCCGACGACGGTGGCGTGCACGTCACCGACGTCACGAACGCCTCGCGCACCCTCCTGATGGACCTGCGCACCCTCGACTGGGACGCGTCGGCCGCCGAGGTGATCGGTGTCCCGCTCGCGATGCTCCCCGAGATCCGCTCGTCGTCCGAGGTCTACGGCTCGTGCAAGCCGGGCATCCTCATCGACGTGCCGGTCGCCGGCATCCTCGGCGACCAGCAGGCGGCGACGTTCGGCCAGGCCTGCCTCGACGTCGGCACGGCCAAGAACACCTACGGCACGGGCAACTTCATGCTCCTCAACACGGGTGAGGAGATCGTCGCGTCGAAGAACGGGCTGCTGACGACGGTCTGCTACCAGCTCGGTGACGGCAGGCCCGTCTATGCCCTCGAGGGCTCCATCGCCGTCACCGGGTCGCTCGTGCAGTGGCTGCGCGACAACCTCGGCCTCATCAAGGACGCCAAGGAGGTCGAGACGCTCGCGGCGAGCGTCGACGACAACGGCGGCGCCTACTTCGTCCCGGCCTTCTCGGGCCTCTTCGCGCCGCACTGGCGTCCCGACGCCCGCGGTGCGCTCGTCGGTCTGACCCGCTTCGTCAACAAGGCCCACATCGCCCGAGCCGCGTTGGAGGCCACGGCCTTTCAGACGCGCGAGGTGCTCGAGGCGATGAACGCCGACTCGGGAGTGCCGCTCACCGAGCTGCGGGTCGACGGCGGCATGGTCGTCAACGAGACGCTGATGCAGTTCCAGGCCGACCTGCTCGGGGTCGACGTCGTGCGACCCGTCGTGGCCGAGACCACCGCTCTCGGCGCCGCGTATGCCGCCGGGCTGGCTGTCGGCTACTGGCAGAGCACCGACGAGATCCGTGAGAACTGGGGCGAGGACCGCCGGTGGACCCCCGCGATGGACGAGTCCGAGAGGGAGCGCCTCTTCCGCACGTGGAAGAAGGCCGTCGAGCGCACCCTCGACTGGGTCGACGACGACACTCCCTGACGGCTCAGGCCTCGCCCTCGAGGTGGAGGACGACCTTGCGCAGCAGGCCGTTGAGGGCGACGAGCTCCTTGGCGGTCAGGCCCGAGAAGGCCTCCTGCTCACGAGCCATGCCGGCCTCGATCCCCTTCTCCCACATGGCCCGTCCCGATGGCGTCGGACGGATGAGGATGCGGCGCCGGTCGATGGGGTCGACCTCGCGGGTCGCGTGGCCCCGCTGGACGAGCCGGTCGACGCGTGACGTCATCGCGGCCCGGGTCACGCCGCACGCGTCGGCGAGCTGTGCGGGTGTCGCCTCCTCGGGGAACGGCTGGATCATCAGCGCGTGGAGCGTGTGGTAGTCCTCGATCGTGTCTTCCGTGCCGGCGTAGCTCGCGTGGTCGGCGGCCTTGAGCCGCTTGGTGATCGCCTGCATGCGCGTGACGGCACCCTCGACCTCGGGGTCCATGTCCTCGAGGAGTCCGCTCCAGCGTGCGACGTGCCGGTCGACCGAGTCCTGCCGTGCTCTCGCCATGGCGTCAGTCTCGCAGAGGTGCAGCACGGGGAGCGCAGATCCCTGACTATTCATTGACAGATAGTCAGACGTCTAACTAATGTCAGGTCATGACCATGAGCGACCTGCTCCACCTCCGCGACGTCCGACTCCTGCTGGCCGGTCAGGGACTCTCGTGGGTCGGCGACGCCTTCAACCCCATCGCCCTGTCCGTGGCCGTCGTCCTGGGTGGCGGGGGTGCAGGCGAGCTCGGTGTCGTCCTCGCGAGCGCCGTGGTGGCCCGCCTCCTGTGCACCCTCGTCGGCGGCGTCTGGGCCGACCGCGTCACGCCGCACCGGATCATGGTCGGCGCCGACCTCACCCGAGCCGGCTCCGTCGCCGCCATGGCCGTCGCCTTCGCGCTCGGCGACCCGCCGGTGGCCGTGCTCGCCGGTCTGGCCGCGGTCACAGCGGGTGCGGGCGCGTTCTTCCACCCGGCCTTCGTCTCGCTGAGGCCCCTCATCGTCCCGGCTGCGGCTCTGCAGACCGCCAACGGCGCGATCAGCTTCCTCCAGTCGAGCGCCCAGGTGGGCGGCCCGGTCCTCGCCGGCCTCGTCGTCGCCCGGTTCGGCCCGGTCGCCGGCTTCACGGTCAACGCGCTGACCTTCGCCTGGTCGGCGGTCTGCGTCGCGCGGCTCCGGGCTCGCGCCGACCACGTCGCGGAGCGCACCGGCATGCTGACCGAGATCCGCGAGGGCCTCGCGGAGATCCGGAGTCGGGACTGGCTGTGGTCGAGCCTCCTCGCGGCGGCGATGTTCCACGTCGCCAGTGGGGTCTTCATCGTCCTCGTCGAGGTGACGGCCGTGCGCGACCTCGGCGGCGCCCACGCCCTCGGCCTCGTCACGGCAGCGCTCGGCGTGGGCGGGCTCGTCGGAGGGCTCGTCGCCATGCGGCTCCAGCCGCGCCGGATGCTCCTCTGGGCCTTCGCCGCCCTCGGCCTCTTCCCGCTCTTCCCGCTCGCGTTCGCCTGGCCCGGCGGGCTCGTCGCGATCATGGCGCTCGCCCTCGTCGGCCAGGCCGGACTGCTCTACTTCGACGTCGGGTGGCAGACCGCCGTCCAGCAGGGCGTGCCCCACGACCGGCTGGCCCGCGTCGTCTCGTGGGACGTGCTCATCTCGTTCGTCGCGCTGCCACTCGGCAACGTCATCGCCGGCCCGCTCAGCGCCTCCGTCGAGACGCCCGACCTCATGGTCGGCATCGCCGTCTGGATGTTCGTCGCCGGCTGCTGGCCGCTGCTGGTGCGCAGCGTCCGCGGCTTCACCCGCGCGTCAGCCCAGGGCGGCGATGGCGGCGTCGTAGTCGGGCTCCTGGCCGATGGCGGGGACGAGCTCCGTGTGCGCGACGGTGCCGTCCGCGTCGATGACGACGACCGCACGGGCGAGGAGGCCGGCGAAGCCGCCGTTCTCCATCCGTACGCCGTAGTCGTAGCCGAAGCCGGAGCGGAACGACGACGCCACGACGACGTTCTCGATGCCCTCGGCGCCGCAGAAGCGGTTCAGCGCGAACGGTAGGTCGGCCGACACGCAGACGACCGCCGCGTTGTCGAGCCCGGCGGCGATCTCGTTGAAGCGGCGCACGCTCGCCGCGCAGACGCCGGTGTCGACGCTCGGGAAGATGTTGAGGACCACGCGGCTGCCGTCGGGCAGCGTCACGTCGTCGCGCAGGTTGGTGCCGGTCAGCGTGTACGCGGGAGCGGGGGTGCCCACGGCCGGCAGGTCGCCGACGGTGTGGACGGTGGTGTCTCCGAGGGAGGTGGTGGCCATGGACGTATCTAACACGGGTCGCCTGGGGCTACCGTCGCGGCATGCCCGCTGACGGCGCGACGTGCCTCGCGACCCGCTGCTTCTGCGAGCTCGCCCGCCCCGACGGCATCGCCCAGCCGGCCGACGCGTGGTCGTCCCTGGCCTTCGTCGTGGCCGGGGTCGCCGCAGCCGTGCTCCTGGGTCCTGCCGCGCGTCCCGAGCGCGTCCTCGTCCCGCTCCTCGCGGTCTCGCTCGTCGCCGTCGGGATCGGCAGCTTCGCCTTCCACGCGACCCTGACGCTGTGGGGCCAGTTCGTCGACGTCCTCCCGATGTATGCCGTCGGCTGCGTCCTGCTCGCCGGTGCCCTCGTGCGCCTGCGCCGGGTCACGCCGCGCGTGGCCGTCCTCGGCGGGGTCTCCCTCCTCGTGGCCCTCGGCGTCCTGCTCCCGGTCTGGCCCGAGTCCCGGCGGGTGCTCTTCGCCGCCGTCCTGCTGCCCGGCATCGTCCTCGAGCTGGTGGCCGCCCGGGGCCGTGCCGGCGGCGCGCGCTGGCTGCACGTCGGGCTGGGACTGCTCGTGACCGCATACGTCCTCTGGCTGCTCGACCAGTGGGGCGTCCTCTGCGACCCGACGAGCCCGCTGCAGGGGCATGCGGCCTGGCACGTCCTCGGCGCCGTCGCCGGGTGGTGCCTCGCCCGCCACTGGGCGACCCGTAGGTTGGTGGCATGACGGAGTCGCCGCTCACGCCGGAGCAGCAGGAGCAGATCGTGGCGGTCGCGATGGACATGGCGCGCGACGGGCGCACGGCCGACCTCGTCGAGTTCCTCGACCACGGCTTCCCGCTCGACCAGCAGGACCCCGCCGGCAACACGCTCGTCATGCTCGCGGCCTACCACGGTCACCTCGACACGGTCACGAGCCTCGTGGACCGCGGCGCCGACGTCGACCGCCGCAACGACCGCGACCAGTCCCCGGTGGCCGGGGCGATGTTCAAGGGCGAGGACGAGGTCGTCCGAGTCCTCGTCGCCGCGGGCGCCGACCTCGACACCGGGTCGCCGACCGCGCGCGCCACGGCCCAGCTGTTCGGGCAGCAGCACCTCATCGACGGAGAGGACCGAGGGTGACCGACCCGCAGGACACCGGAGCACGCTCGCGCTTCGTCATCAACCTCGTCGGCGTCATCGGCATCGTCTTCGGGGTGCTCCCGATCGTGCGCTACCTGCTCGACCTGTCGCTCTTCGAGTTCACCGTCGCGCCGTACGCGTGGCTCCAGCTCGAGGGGGCCGCGCGGTTCCTCCCGCCCGGGATGGTCCTCGTCGCGTGCATCGTCGTCGCCTACGTCCTCGAGCAGCGGCTCTCCCGCGACTGACCCGGGTCCAACCCTCGACGGTCGGTGACCGTTCAACGACGAGCCCGTGATGTGATGTGGGCATGTCGGTCCGGGCCTCCCTCCTCGCCGCGCTCGTCCTCGGGTCGAGCCTGGCGATGGCGCCCGCCCCGGCCGCTCTGGCCGCCGACCCGGTCTCGCCCGAGGTCACGACGGTGCCCGTCGGTGCCGAGCCCGACGGCACGGCCGTGCGCCTCGACGTCTCCGTGTGGCCGCAGTCGAGCGGCAAGCACCCGGTCGTCCTGCTCGCCCACGGCTTCGGCGGCAGCAAGGACTCGGTGACGAGCCAGGCGAACGACCTGCACGACCGCGGCTACGTCGTCATCGCGTGGAGCGCCCGTGGGCACGGCGCGTCCGGCGGTCGCATCCACCTCAACGACCCGGCCTACGAGATCGCTGACGCGAGAACGCTGCTCGACCTCGCGGCCAAGCGCTCCGACGTCGAGCTCGACGGTCCGGGAGACCCGCGCGCCGGGGTCATGGGTGCCTCCTACGGCGGCGCCCTCGCCCTCATGCTGGCCGGCTCCGACCGGCGGGTCGACGGCGTCGTCTCGGCCATCACGTGGAACGACCTCGCCGACGCCTTCTTCCCGCAGGCCGCCGTGACGAAGCCGGCGACGACCGCTGCCGGGCGCTCGCCGATCGACGTCGTCGGACCCTTCAAGCAGGTCTGGGCGACGAACTTCTTCCTCTCGGCGCTCCGTGGCGGCCAGGGGGCGGGCACCGGAGCCGCCGACTGCGGCCGCTTCGACCCGACGATCTGCCGCCTCTTCGTCCAGGCCTCCGAGACCGGCACCGCCTCACCACAGCTGACGACGCTGCTGCGCGCGCACAGCCCGAAGCCGACGATGAACGCCGTCACCGCGCCGACCTTCCTCGTCCAGGGGGTCGGCGACTCGCTCTTCGGGCTCGACCAGGCCGACGCCAACGCGTCGGCGCTCGCCGCCTCCGGCACGCCGTATGCCGTCCGGTGGAGCGACGGCGGCCACGACGCCCCGAGCACCCACGAGGCGGAGGAGGTCGAGGCCTCCTACACGTGGCTCGACCACTACGTGCGCGACAAGGGCGCGCGCGGATCGGCCCTGCCCACAGCGGCCTTCACCTACGGCACCCCCGCCGGTCGGGCGGGTCAGCCGACGACGCTCCACACCCTCACGGCATACCCGGGGCTGTCCGGCGCGGCGCTCCGGACGCGCGAGCTGCCCCTGACGACGACCTCCGGGGCGCTGCTGCACCCGCCCGGCGGACAGCCGGCCTCGCTCATCGCCGTGCCCGGCCTCGCCGCCTTGGGCGTCAGCCTCTCGACGTACCAGATCGCGGCGCTGCCCGGTCAGTCGACGGCCCTCGACACCCAGCCCGTCGCCGAGGCCGAGACGGTGGTCGGGTCGCCGACGATGCGACTCACCGTCACGTCCGACGCGCCGGACGTCACGCTCTTCGCGTCGGTGTGGCGCGTCACCGGTGGCTCGGTGACGCTGACCAACCCGCTCGTCGCGCCGGTGCGCCTCACCGTGACGCCGGGCCGGCCCACCCCCGTGACGATCTCGCTCCCGGCAGCGACCTACGACCTGCCGGCCGGCACCCGGTGGCGCGTCCTGCTGACGAGCACCGAGTCGACGTACTCCAACTCGCGGACCCCGAGCGGCATCCGCATCTCGGGGGCCTCGGCGCTCACCCTCCCGGTCGCGACCGGTGCCGCGGTCGACGGGGCCGTGGCCGGCGGCGTCGACACCGAGACCGTCCTCGCCTCCGGCGCCCTCGCGGTGCTGCTCCTCGCGGCGCTCTCCGGTTGGTTCGTGCGCCGGCGCCGCCGGATGCACCTGCCCGCGCGGCCTGACCTCGCCGACGTCCCGCTCGTCATCGAGGGACTCGTCAAGACGTACGCCGACGGCCACCGCGCCGTGGACGACGTGTCGTGGCGGGCCGAGAAGGGTCAGGTCGTCGGGCTGCTCGGCCCCAACGGCGCCGGCAAGACGACGACCATGCGGATGGTCATGGGACTCATCTCCTCCGACGCCGGCAGCGTCCACGTGCTCGGCGAGCCCGTCTCCGCCGGCTCGCGGGTGCTTGGCCGGGTCGGCGCGCTCATCGAGGGACCCGGCTTCCTGCCGCACCTCACCGGGCGCCAGAACCTCGAGGCCTACTGGTCCGCCACGGGCCGGGACCCCGAGGACGCCCACATCGCCGAGGCGCTCGACGTCGCGGCCCTCGGCGGCGCCGTCGACCGGCCGGTCAAGTCCTACAGCCACGGCATGAAGCAGCGACTGGGCATCGCCCAGGCCATGCTCGGGCTGCCCGAGCTGCTCATCCTCGACGAGCCGACCAACGGCCTCGACCCGCCCCAGATCGCGGCGATGCGCCCGATCCTGCGCCGCTACGCCGAGACCGGGCGCACCGTCGTCGTGTCGAGCCACCTGCTCGCCGAGGTCGAGATGACGTGCACCCACGTCGTCGTCATGCACGCCGGCCGGGTCATCACGCAGGGCCCCGTCGCCGAGCTCGTCGACAGCGACGACACGACGATCCTCGACCTGCCCGAGCACGTCGCCCACGACGTCGTCAGCGCCGGCGTGCACGCGCTCGAGGCCGCAGGTGGCGTCACCGAGGTGCGCGTCGACACCCCGACCCGGATCGTCGTCGTCGCCGACCGCGGCCGGGCCGAGGTCGTCGCGGCTGCCGTGTCGGCGGGGCTGCCCGTCGTCGGCGTCAGCAGCCGCCGCCACCTCGAGGAGGTCTTCCTCGGCGTCATCTCGTCGGCGTCCGCACCGGGTGCGGCCGGCGAGCCCGGAGACGAGGGCGCATCCCTCGTCGAGCGACTGAGGCAGGTGAGGGCGCGATGAGCGAGACCCACGCAGAGGGCCCGGACGTGAGCCCCGGGGACGCGCTGCTCGACGTCATCGAGCCGGCTCCGGCAGCAGGGAGCGGCGAGATCCACCAGGTGCGCGACCCGCTGTCGTGGCGGTCCGAGCTGCGCCGGCAGTGGGGCCGGCGACGCACGATCTGGGCCTTCGGACTGCTCCTCGCGCTGCCGCTCGTCCTCGTCGGGTCGTTCGCCTTCGGCCAGCGGTCGAGCAACAGCCGTGGCGGTGCCTCGACCCGGATCTTCGACCTCGCCCAGAGCGGGGCCGCGAACTTCAGCCTCGTGCTCGTCTTCCTCGCCTCGGAGCTGCTCCTCGTGCTGCTCGCCGCCCTCTTCTGCGGCGACGCCGTGCCGTCCGAGGCGTCGTGGTCGTCGCTGCGCTACCTGCTCATCGCGCCGGTGCAGCGGGCCCGCCTGCTCACGAGCAAGCTCGCGATCGGGATCGCCTCGACCCTCGTCGCGACGGTCCTGCTGCCGGCGTGGGGCCTGCTCGTCGGCGGCGTCGCCTACGGATGGGACCCGCTGACCAACCCGCTCGGCGAGAACCTCTCGTGGGGCCAGTTCCTGCCGCGCCTGGCGCTCGCGATGGCCTACATCTTCGTGACACTGCTGCCGATCGCAGCCATCGCCTTCTGGATCGGGACCCGCTCCGACGCGCCGCTCGCCGCGGTCGGCGGCGCCGTGCTCGTCAGCATCCTGCTCAACATCCTCGACCAGCTCGACGCGCTCGACCCCTACCGCAACGCCTTCCCGGGCCACTACTCGCGGGCCTGGCAGGACGCCCTCGCCGTGTCACCGGACTACACCGACATGGTGCACGGCGCCCTGTGGGCGCTCGTGTGGGCCGTCGCCTTCACGATGCTCGCCTACCGCCGCTTCCGGCGCAGCGACATCCTCAGCTAGCCCGACGCGTACGCCCGCGGTCGCGACCGACTGAGCGAGCTCTGCGGCATACCCGCCGTGGGTGGATGGATGCGGCCAATCACCCGACCTCGCCGCAACCATCCAGTCACGGCGGGACTGCTGGGTCGGAGCCCGACGAGGCTCAGAGCTTCGCGGCCTCGGGGATGATGCGCTCGCCGATGAGCTCGAGCACGTCGGTCTTCGACCCGTCACCGATGCCCAGCTGTACGTGCGTCACACCCAGTCCGGCGAGGTCACGCAGGTGCTCGAGGGTGGCGTCGACGTTCTCGCCGTTCGGGCCCGGGTCGACCGGTCCCATGACGGTCTTCTCGATCTCGTCGTAGTCGCGGCCGAGAGCCTCGCAGTGGCCGCGGAGGACCTCCAGCTTGTGGGCGAGGTCGGGGCTGTCGAAGAGGTTGCAGGCCTGGGCGTACTGCGCGACCATCCGCAGCGTCTTCTTCTCGCCGCCGCCACCGATGAGGATGGGCGGGTGCGGGCGCTGCACCGACTGCGGGGAGTTGAGGGTGCTGCCGAGCCGGTAGTGCTTGCCGGCATACGGCTCGACGCTGTCGCCCCACATCTGGAGGCAGATCTGCAGCGTCTCCTCGAGGCGCTCGAAGCGCTCGGCGGTGGCGGGGAAGGGCAGGCCGAGACCGACGCACTCCTCCTCGTTCCACGCCGCGCCGATGCCGAGCATGGCGCGGCCCTTCGACAGCACGTCGAGGGTCGTGACCTCCTTGGCGAGCAGCCCGGGCTCGCGGTAGACGGCGGCCGTGACCCAGGCGAGCAGCTGCACCTTCTCGGTGACGGCCGCGAGGAAGCCGAGGGCCGTGTAGGCCTCGAGCATCTCGTGCTCCTTGGGCCCGACCATGCCGATCTGCCAGACGTGGTCCATGACCGAGAGCTTGGTGAAGCCGACGTCCTCGGCGGTCCGCGCCGTGCGGACGAGGTCGTCGACGAAGGTGGAGGAGCCGCCGCTCCACGTGAAGTTGGCGAGGTGCAGTCCGAGATGCATCCTCCGACACTACGTCCGCTCGCTGGGATCGGCGTGGGAGCAGCGCCTCGATCTCGTGCGGGAAGATGGTCGGGTCCGGCGGGCGAGAACGAGGAGGCGGACGATGGCGGTCGACGTGCGGGTCGAGACGGTGATAGCCCGACCGGTGGCCGAGGTCGCGGCGTACGCCGGGGACCCGTCCCACGCTCCCGAGTGGTACGCCAACATCGACTCGGTCGACTGGCAGACGGCGCCGCCGACGGGTGTGGGCAGCAGGCTGGCTTTCGTGGCCCGTTTCCTCGGGCGACGCATCGAGTACGTCTACGAGGTCGTCGAGCTCGTTCCGGGCGAGCGGCTCGTCATGCAGACCGACGGCAAGCCGTTCCCCATGCGCACGACCTACGAGTGGGAGGACGCCGGCGACGGACGCACCCGGATGGTGCTGCGCAACACGGGGCAGCCCACCGGCTTCGCGGCGCTCGGCGCCAAGGCCATGGCCGCTGCGATGCGTGGGGCCATGACGAAGGACCTCGCGAGGATCAGGCGGATCCTGGAGTCGCGGTGACCTGGGAGCCGGAGACGGGCGGCTCGGCCGACCACGGGAAGACGATCCACTGGTCGGTTTGGCGCCAGACGTAGTCGAGCGTCACGACCGATCCGGGCTTGCCGTGGAGCACCGCGCTGCGTGCCTCGGCACCGTGCTCCTGGAGCAGGTCGAGCATCGGTGAGCTTGACTCCGAGCGCGTACGAGAGCCCGCCGCCGGGGATGAGCCCGCCACGCGCCACGGCGATGAGCACCTCCGGGCGGAAGCTCGAGTCGGCGACGAGGGTCGCGAGCTCGCGGATCGCGACGCCGAACTGCTCCCACGTCAGCACCTCCTTGTCGACGAGCGTGGAGGCGTCTGCGTGGTAGGCGATCGTCATGCGAGGAAGGCTGGTCACGTCACGTGAACGGCGTGTTTCGGGTGTCGAGGCTTCGGGCAGACTGGCCGGGTGACCCTCGACCCGAGCCGCGCCAGCCGCCCGACCCGACCGCTCCGGCCCTCCCGGCGCTCGCAGGTGCCCCCGTTCGAGGTCATGGACGTGCTCGACCGGGTGGCCGTGCTCCGGGCCGAGGGGCGCGACGTCGTGTCCCTCTGTGCCGGTGAGCCGTCGGGAGGTGCGCCGAGCCTCGTCTCGGAGGCCGCGGCACGCATCCACGGCTCGGGCCGCGCCCTGACCTACACCTCGGCGCTCGGCATCCGAGAGCTGCGCTCCGAGATCGCCGCGCACTACGGCCGGTGGTACGGCCTCGACGTCGACCCCGCCCGCGTCGCGATCACGACGGGCTCGTCGGGCGGCTTCGTGCTCGCCTTCCTCGCAGCCTTCGAGGCGGGGGACCGTGTCGCGCTCGCGCGGCCCGGCTACCCGGCCTACCGCAACATCCTCACCTCGCTCGGGTGCGAGGTCGCCCTGATCGACTGCGGCCCCGAGACCCGCTACCAGCCGACGCCCGAGCTGCTCGACGCCGCGCAGGCCGACGGGGAGCTCGCGGGGCTCATCGTCGCCTCGCCCGCCAACCCGACCGGCACGATGGTCGACCGCGCCGAGCTCGCGGCGATCACCGACTGGTGCGCGGCCCACGGCGTGCGCCTGGTCAGCGACGAGATCTACCATGGCGTCACCTATCCGGACCCCGGCGCCGCCGACCCCCGCGGTGTCTGCGCCTGGGAGACCGACGACACGTCCCTCGTCATCTCCTCCTTCAGCAAGTACTGGGGGATGACGGGCTGGCGTCTGGGCTGGATGCTGCTCCCCGACGACCTCGTGCGCCCCGTCGACGCGCTGGCCGGAAACGTCGCGCTGTGCCCACCCGCACCGGCGCAGTATGCCGCCGTCTCGGCCTTCGCGGAGGAGTCCTACCGCGAGTGCGACGACGCGGTCGCCGAGTTCGCGCGGACGCGAAAGCTCTTGCTGGACAACGCGTCCCGCCTCGGCTGGGGTGAGTCAGCGCCGCCGGACGGCGCGTTCTACTACTGGGCCGACCTCGGGCCGCAACGGGGCCGGTGGGGCGGCTCGGCGGCATACGCCAGCGCCCTGCTCGAGGAGGTCGGCGTCGCGATCACGCCGGGCGGCGACTTCGACGACCGGGCAGGCGGCCACTCGGTGCGCCTCAGCTTCGCCGCCGGAGCGACCGCGGTCAGCGAGGCGATCGAGCGGATCGAGGCGTTCAACGCCCGCTGACCCGGATGCGTCGCCGGTCGCGTCGAAGCCCCCAACCTCTTGGGGGCTTCGATCTGGCCTCACCCCTTCCGGGTGGTCAGAGGATGAGCACTACCGCAGCGATGATCGCTCCGGCCAGGCTCAGCGTGCCGAGCACGAAGCTCATCATGGCGCCCGCGGTCCAGTAGCCGGACCGGTCGCGGACACTCGCACCCAACAGGCCGAAGCCTGCCGTGAGCAGCACGCCGCCGGCGATCCAGCTGCCGAGGTACCAGGCCTCGCTCAGGCCCGCCAGGATCCAGCCGGCCGGCACGAGGTATGCATACGCGCCGAAGGCTGCAACCAGAAGACCCAGGGTCAAGAGCGTGTAGTCCAACGTGCGGTTGCGGAACAACCTCGGGAGACGTTCGGTCCCCACACGTTCCTTCTCAAGGAGCTGTGACATCGTCCTCACCTCCTTTCCTCGTCTCCTTCCAGCGTGGCTCACCCGGAGCGCGCGCGTCAGAGGCCTTGGTCCCGCGTCTTGCCCACCCGGGACGCGCTGAGCCGCTAGCGTCGGCCCATGGGGTGGTTCTCCGGCGCGGTGGCGTGGGTCCGCTCGCGGATCGGGGGCCAGCCGCGGCCCGAGCCGCCGGCGCCCGGCCAGCCGGCGACGGTCGACGCGCTCGTCGAGCGGATGCACGAGATCGACCGCGCGCTGCCCGGGAGCGACGGTGTCGTGGCCTTCAACCGGATGTACCTCCGCGTCACCGAGCTCGTCCGTGACCGGCTCGTCGAGGGGTGGTTCGGCAACCCGGCCTTCGTGACGCGGCTCGACCTCGTCTTCGCCGGGCTCTACCTCGACGCGGTCGGCGCGGGCACTCCCGACCCGTCGTGGGCGCCGCTCTTCACGTGCCGGCTCGAGCAGGGCCGGGTGCCGATCCAGTTCGCGCTCGCCGGGATGAACGCCCACATCAACCACGACCTGCCGCTGGCCGTCGTCACGACGTGCCGCCAGCTGGGCCTGTCGCCGGACAGCCCCGGGGTCGAGGACGACTACCACCGGGTCAACGACCTGCTCGCCGCCGTCCAGGAGGACGTGCGCCGATCGTTCCTCGACGGCATCGCGCTCACCGTCGACGAGCAGTACGCCGGCCCGGTCGCCAACCTCGTCAGCGGCTGGAGCATCGCGCGCGCCCGCGACGCCGCGTGGACGAACGCCCGCGTGCTGTGGTCGCTGGAGGGCGTCGAGCCGTTGCGCACCGACTTCCTCGCCACCCTGTCGCGCACCGTGGGGATGGCCGGGCGCTACCTGCTGACGCCGGTCGCCGACCTCGCCCCGTGAGGGAGCGAGGCCGGCGAGGTCAGGCGGCGACCGGCGCCGGGTCCGGTTCGAGCGACGGCTCGGCGGCGGCTCGGTGTGCAGCCTCCCGACGCTCCTCGACGCGGCGGTCCCGGAGCGCGGCGCGCAGGCGCCACGCGCCGTAGACGGCGACGAGGCTGATGACGAGGTGCAGACCGAGGAAGCCGTTGGCGAGCCCCATCCCGAGCAGGGCGCCGGCGACGAGCGGCCCGACGGCCGAGAAGGTCGTCTGGATCGCCGTGAACGTGCCCAGCGTCGTGCCGACGAGCCCGCGGGGAGCGAGGCTCGCGGTGAGCGGGTTGAGCACGGGTGCGTACATCGTCTCGCCGACGGCGAAGATGCCGAACGTCGTGACGAAGAGGGCCGAGGCGACCTGCGGCGTGAGCTGCGCGACCGAGAGGACGACCCACGACAGGGTCCAGATGGCGCCGACGACCATGAGCAGGCTGGCCGCGTTGCGGCGCGCGGTGACCCGCACGACGACGACCTGCAGGGCCACGATGACGACGCAGTTGACGGCGGCCGCGAGACCGATGGCGGACTCGTCGACGTCGAGGACGGTGAGGGCGTATGCCGGCAGGCCGGACTCGAACTGCGCGTAGAAGCCGAGGGCCAGGGCCACCGCGACGACCGCGGTCCAGCGCAGGGCCGGCACGGCGAAGATGCGGCGCAGGGCCTCCATCGTGCCGAGCTGCGTCTCCGCCTCGCCGGCGGCGAGGTCGGGGGCCACCTCGCTCGGGGCGCCGATGCCGGCGACGTGGATGAGGACGGCCGAGATCGCGAAGCCCGCACCCGCCGCGATGAACGCGAACGTCATGCCGTCGGCGCGCGAGAGGTCGACGAACTGGCCGGCGACGAAGGCGCCGAGGGCCATGCCGATGGCCTCGGCCGTGAACTTGTAGGCGAAGACCTTGCGACGGTCGTCGCTCCCGGCCCAGCGCAGCACGAGCACCGACGCGGCGGGGCCGGCTGCGGTCAGGCCGAAGCCGAAGACGAACATGCCGACGAGGAAGGCCGGCGCCGACCCGGCCCAGACGAGGCTGCCGACGCCGACGGCGGCGAGCAGCTTGGCCACGACGGCGACGGTGACCGGGTTGAAGCGGTCGCTGAGGCGCCCGGCGAACGGTGCAGCGACGAGCGCGCCGACCGAGAAGAGCGTGCTGGCCAGGGCGGCGGCGAGCGCGCCCCATCCGCGGGTGTTGGCCGCATACGCGTACTGGTAGGGCAGCACGGTGCCCCATCCGAGCATGCCGATGGACGACGCGAGGATGAGCAGCTTGGTGCGCATGGGTTTCACACCCTTTCCGGGATGGGGAGGCGGACTCCGGGAGTCAACGCAGCTTCGGTATCGAATATTTCGTCATCGAAGTTCGATTTCGAAAGACTAGCACCAGCCCCCACGGGTGCGACAATGCCTTTCCATGGCAGCGAAGCGACGACGGACCGCCCAGCAGGAGCACGCGGCCGACGTCTCCACCTACGTCGCCGCCGGTGGTGAGGAGTCGGTCCAGCGCGTCATCACCGCCGTGTACGCCGTGACGAAGAAGCTCGACCAGTGGTACGTCCGCCAGTTCGCCGACCTCGACCTGACCCAGGGGGAGTGGTCGGTGCTCGCCTCCCTGGCCCGCGCGGGCGACACCTGCCTCACCCCGAGCCAGCTCGCCGACCTGTCCAACGTGGCGCCCTCGTCGATGACCCACCGTCTCGACAAGATGGCCGGGCGCGGACTGCTGCAGCGGCGGCCCGACGAGTCGAACCGCACCCGCACGCTCGTCTCGCTGACGAAGGACGGGTGGGCCCTCTTCAGCGCGGCCGTCCGCGAGTCCAACGTCGTCGAGAGCGACACGCTGCGCGACCTGTCCGACGCCGAGCGCCACGAGCTCGCGCGGCTCCTCGAGATCGTCATCGCCGGCCTCGACGAGATCGACGCCTGACCGACGAGTGGCTGGAGGCGTAGCGTCGCCGGCATGAACCAGAACGGGCAGCCGGTCGCCCTCGTCACCGGAACCTCCTCGGGCATGGGCCTGCACACCGCGGTCGAGCTGGCCCGTCGTGGCCTCGTCGTCGTCGCGACGATGCGTGACACCTCCCGCGCGGCCGCCCTCACCGACGCCGCGGTCGAGGCTGGGGTCGAGCTCGACGTGCGCGCCCTCGACGTCACCGACCACGACGCCGCGCGGACCTGCGTCGAGGGGGTGCTCGCCGACCACGGCCGCATCGACGTGCTCGTCAACAACGCCGGCCGGGGCGCCGTCGCGACCGCCGAGCAGCTGAGCCTCGACGAGATTCGCGCGCAGCTCGAGGTCAACTACCTCGGCCCGGTCGCCCTGACCAAGCTCGTCCTGCCGCCCATGCGCGCGGCGGGCCGCGGCACCGTGCTCACCGTGACGAGCGTCGGCGGCGCCGTCGGGCAGCCCTTCGCCGACGCCTACTGCGGTGCGAAGTTCGCCGTCGAGGGCTTCATGCAGTCGCTCGCCGTCGTCATGCTCGCCCACGGCGTGCACGTGTCGGTCATCGAGCCGGCCGCCGTGGCGAGCGACTTCGTCGGCAACGTGGCCCGCCCCGAGGTCGCCGGGGCCGCCGGGGGCGCCGACACCGCCGACCCGTATGCCGCCCAGCTCGACGCCTACCTCGCGCGCTCCGCCGGGGCCTTCGCGAACGCGCAGTCCTCGCAGGACGCCGCCGTGGCGATCGCCGACGCCGCGACGTCGGCCGAGCACCGCTTCCGCTGGCAGACCTCGGAGGGCGCGACCGCCTTCGTCGGCATGTCGCTCGCCGACACGGACGGCAGCCGCGTGCTCGGCGTGACCCGGTCCTGGATCGAGTGAGCTCCTCGTTAGAGTCGGCCCCGTGAGCTACCGCAGGCCCGTCCCGACGATCGGTGACCCGTCGTCGGCCGCCGAGCGGGCCCAGGCGCCCGACGCGTGGGCGCTGCGCGACGACCTCGCCTCGCTCGAGCGGGTCGTCGGCGCTCGCCGCGACATCCGCCGCTTCAGACCCGACCCCGTGCCCGACGACGTGCTCACCGCGGTGCTCACGGCCGGTCACCTCGGTCCGTCGGTCGGGCACAGCCAGCCGTGGCGCTTCGTCGTCGTCACCGAGGCCGCGATCCGTGACACCGCCGCCCTCATGGCCGACCGGAGCCGCCTGCGCCAGGCCGCCGGGATGACGGAGGAGTCGGCGCGCGGCCTGCTCGACCTGCGCCTCGAGGGCATCCGGGAGGCGCCCGTCGGCGTCGTCGTCGCGTGCGACCGCCGCACCCCGGCCGCCGGGGTGCTCGGTCGGGCCACCTTCCCCGACGCCGACCTCTGGTCGTGCGCGGCGGCCATCGAGAACATCTGGCTGACGGCCCGGGCCCACGGCCTCGGTCTCGGCTGGGTCACCCTCTTCGAGCCGGCCGAGCTCGCCGACCTGCTCGGCCTGCCCGACGGCGTCGAGACCCTCGGTTGGCTCTGCCTCGGCTGGCCCGACGAGCGGCCGCCCGAGCCCGGCCTCGAGCGGGCCGGCTGGAGCAGGCGCCTCCCGCTCGAGCAGGTCGTCATGCGCGAACGCTGGACCGAGCGCGACGCCCCGCCCTCCCACCTGCGTGCGCCGGAGCCGGCCGACGTCGTCGCCGCCCGCGACCGCTCCGACGACCTCCTCACGGTGCCGGGCTCGCTCGGGGTCCTCGACACCGTCCTCGACCGCGTCACCGCGCTCGCGGCCGTGGACGGTCGGGGCACCCTCGTCGTCGCGGCCGCCGACCATGCCGTGACGGCATACGGCATCTCCGCCTTCGACCCGACGGTCACTGCCGACGTCGCTCGCGCGACCCGTGAGGGCACGTCGATGGGGGCTGTCGCGGCTCGCGCTGCGGGCCTCGACGTTGAGTTCATCGACGCCGGGATCGGTTGCAGCAGAGGCGATCTCGTCACCTCCGATGCACTCGATGAGGTGGCGTATGCCGCCCTGCTCGCCCTCGGTCGCGACCGCGGTCGCGCGCTGGCGGGCGCCGGACCCGTGGCGCTCGGCGAGGTCGGTGTCGGCAACACGACCGTGGCGGCCGCACTCGCCGCAGCCCTGCTCGACGTGCCGGCCGACGACGTCGTCGGCCGCGGGTCGTCCGCCGACGCCGCGATGCTCGACCGCAAGCGCGACGTCGTGACGCAGGCGCTCGCCCGGGTCGGGCGGGTCGGCCCCGACGAGGCCGTCCGTCGCCTCGGCGGGGGAGAGCTCGCCGTCCTCACCGGGATCGTGCTCGGGGTGGCCGAGTCCGGAGGGGTCGTGGTGCTCGACGGCCTCGCCACGTCGGTGTGTGCGCTCGCCGCCGTGCGCCTCGAGCCGGCGGTCGCGGCGCACCTCGTCGCCGGCCAGCGGTCACGTGAGAAGGCCCACGCCCTCGTGCTCCGCGAGCTGGGTCTCGAGCCCCTCCTCGACCTGCGGATCCGTGCGGGCGAGGGCGTCGGTGCGGCCCTCGCGACCGGCCTCGTCAAGGACGCGCTGGCGCTGCGGACCGGCGTCGCGCGCACCTCCACGGTTTGAGTCCGACGGCGGGACCCCTCTAGTTTTGTGTGGTTGTCCAACCATCGAACTGCCCCCACGAGGGGCTGGGAGACTCGCATGACCACACAGACCCAGGACCGACCACCGACTCCCGACTCGGGCGCCAGCGCCGACGACCGGGCCTTCCTCGGGCACCCCAAGGGACTGTCGACCCTCTTCTTCGTCGAGCTGTGGGAGCGCTTCTCCTACTACGGGATGCGCGCCATCCTGCTCTACTTCCTCATCGACACCGTGGCCAACGGCGGCCTCGGCATCGACGAGACCACCGGCACCGCCGTCGTCGCGATCTACGGCGCGTCCGTCTACCTCCTGTCGATCATCGGCGGCTTCACCGCCGACCGGCTCTTCGGCGCCCGCCGCTCGACGCTCTACGGCGCGGTCGTCATCATGGCCGGCCACGTCTGCCTCGCCGTCCCGGCCGCGGCGACCGCCTGGCTCGGCATCGCGCTCGTGGCCCTCGGCACCGGTCTGCTCAAGCCCAACGTCTCCGCCATGGTGGGCACGCTCTACAAGCCCGAGGACGCACGTCGCGACGGCGGCTTCTCGATCTTCTACATGTCGATCAACATCGGCTCGTTCTTCTCGCCGCTCGTCGTCGGGTGGCTGCGTGAGCACTACGGCTACCACGCCGGCTTCTCGGCCGCGGCCGTCGGCATGGCCATCGCCATCGTGTGGTTCGTCCTCGGTCGCAAGGCCCTCGGCCCCGCTGTCGACGACGTGCCCAACCCGCTCTCGCCCGAGGAGCGCGGCCGCGTGTCGGCCCTCGCCGTCGGCGCCGTCGTCGCCTTCGCGGTCATCGTCGTGCTCGCCGGCCTGTGGCGCGACACCGTCCTCGACCAGGTCATCGACGCGATCTCGATCGTCGCCGTGCTGACGCCCATCGCGTACTTCACGATGATGTTCCGCAGCCCCAAGGTCGAGCGCGAGGAGAAGTCGCACCTCGCCGCCTACCTCCCGCTGTGGATCGGCGCGATGCTCTTCTGGATGATCTTCGAGCAGGCCGCCGGCAAGATGGCGATCTTCGCCGCCGAGAACACCGTCAAGGAGACGGCGGGCATCACCATCAACCCCGAGTGGTTCCAGTCGATCAACCCGCTCGCCATCGTCCTGCTCGCGCCGGTCTTCGGCTGGATCTGGACCAAGCGCGCCGGACGCTCGCCCTCGACGCCGATGAAGTTCGTCCTCGGTGTCACGATCATCGGCCTCTCGGCCCTCGCCATGTCGTGGGCCTTCGCGACGTTCCAGGACAACACGGCGCCCGTCTACATCCTCGGCGGCGTCTTCGTCATGCAGACCGTCGCCGAGCTGTGCCTCTCGCCGGTGGGACTCTCGGCCACGACCCGTCTCGCGCCGCGCGCCTTCGCGAGCCAGGCCATGGCGCTGTGGTTCCTCGGCAGCGCCGCGGGCCAGGCCATCGCCGCGCAGCTCATCCAGGCGATGGGCGGCCTCAGCGACGCGGTGTACTACCTCGTCAACGGCGTCATCACCCTCGTCGTCGCCGGCGTGCTCCTGGCGCTCGTGCCGTGGATCCGTCGCAAGATGTCGACGGCCGAGCTGCACGCCACCGACCGCGTCGCCAGCAGCGACCGCGCCGACAGCGTCTCGGTGCACTGACGTGATCGTCAGCCTCGCCGGCGTCACCCCGGTGGTCCACGAGACCGCCTGGGTGGCGCCGAGCGCCGACCTCGTCGGGGCCGTCGACCTCCGCGCGGGCTCGAGCGTCTGGTACACCGCCGTGCTCCGTGCGGACTTCGACCCGATCGTGCTCGGCGAGGGCAGCAACCTGCAGGACGGTGTCGTCGTGCACACCGATGCCGGACACCCGACGAGCATCGGCGCCGGCGTGTCGGTCGGCCACCGTGCCATCCTCCACGGCTGCACCGTCGAGGACGACTGCCTCGTCGGGATGGGTGCCATCGTGCTCAACGGAGCACGCATCGGCGCGGGCAGCCTCATCGCCGCGGGCGCCGTCGTGCCCGAGGGTGCCGTCATCCCGCCCCGGTCGCTCGTCGCCGGCGTGCCGGGGAAGATCCGCCGCGAGATCGACGAGCCGGGGCTCGCGCGCATCCGCGCCAACGCCGAGGTCTACGTCGAGCTCGCCCGCCGCCACCGCGACGCCACCAGCGCCTGAGCGCGCGCACGCGCGGCGGCGGGCCACCCGGCATACCCTCCGCTGGATGGAGGTGATGTCGCGAGCGATGTCGGTGCCGGCATCACCTCGAACGGCGGTTCAGCGGAGGAGCAGGACCGCGGCGACGACGCCTGCGACGACGACGAGCACCCGGAAGAGGGTCGGCGGCAGGCGGCGTCCGACGCGGGCGCCGACGTAGCCGCCGACGACCGAGCCGGCCGCGAGCAGCCCGATGGCCTGCCAGTCGAGGTCGGCGACGGCGATGAAGATGAGCCCGGCGACGACGTTGCCGGCGAAGATCGCGAGGGTCTTGAGGGCGTTGACGACCCGCAGGTCGATGTCGAGCCCGAGCCCGAGGACGGCGACCATCATGACGCCGGAGCCCGCCCCGAAGTAGCCGCCGTAGACGCCGGTCAGCAGGGCGAAGAAGGTCGTCACCGGTCCCATCCGGGTGCGTGGCCCGACGTCCTTGCCGCCGCGCGACCGGAGCCAGCGGGCGACCCACGGCTGCACGCCGACGAGCAGGCAGGTGAAGAGGATGAGCCACGGCGCGACGGCCTCGAAGACGCTGGACGGCAGGGCCAGCAGCAGCACCGCGCCGCCGACGGCACCCAGCGCGCACGTGACGACGACGGTCCACGTGATGCGCGGGTGCTCGCGCAGCTCGGCCCGGTAGCCGAACGACCCGCTGAGGCCCGCGGGCACGAGGCCGACGGTGTTGGAGGCGTTGGCCACGACGGGTGGCAGCCCGACGGCGAGCAGGACGGGGAAGCTGAGCAGCGAGGCCACCCCGACGGTCGTGGTGAGGATGCCGGCGCCGAGACCTGCGCCGAGGACGGCGAGCATCTCGAGGGGCGTCACGACCCGTCTCGCAGCACCGCCACGTCACTGACCATGACGACGTGGGCGTGCATCGCCGCGGCGGCCGCCTCCGGGTCGCCGGAGCGGATGGCGTCGGCGATGGCGCGGTGCCCGACGAGCGAGTCGGCAGGGCGGCCGGGCTGGCTCAGCGACTCGATGCGGGTCTCGCGCACGAGGTCGCGGATCTCGTCCATGAGCCGGGCGAGCAGCAGCGAGTGGGCGGCGGCGGTGACGGCGCCGTGGAAGCGCTCGTCGCCCTCGACCCCGCGCCCGCCGGCCTCGACGTCGCGGGCCATCTCCTCGATGGCCTCGTCGATGCGGGCGAGGTCGTCGGCCGTGCGTCTGGCTGCGGCGAGGGCGGCGATCTTCGTCTCGAGGGCGTCACGCGTGTCGATGATCTCGGGCAGCCGGTGGGCGTGCGCGCGGATGGCCTCGACGATCCGCCGCGGTCCGGGGGCGTCCGACAGGACCGTGCCGTCGCCGTGCCGGACCGTGACGACACCGATGACCTCGAGCGCGACGAGGGCCTGGCTGAGTGTGGCGCGGCTGACGCCGAGGCGCTGGGCGAGCTCGCGCTCGGGAGGCAGCCGGTCGCCCGTCGTGAGACCGTTCGACTCGATCCACGCGGTGATCTGCTCGGCCACCTGCTCGTAGAGCCGGGTGCGCGTGAGGCGGGACATGCCCGATGTCGACATGGGGTCACTCTATTGACAGTCGGCCCATTGACCTATTGGCTAGGCCACTGAGCCAGCCATGAGCCTCGTCACAAGGGCGTGGAACCAGGCGCGCTGGCCGCGACCGACGGAGGACACGCATGGGACCGGAATGGGTCTCGATCATCGCGCTCGTCGCACTCTTCGTGATCGGCACGCTGCTGCCGATCAACATGGGAGCCCTCGCCTACGTGGCGGCCTGGCTCGTCGGGGTCTACTCGCTCGGCCTCAGCGAGAAGGAGATCCTCGGCGGCGTCAGCGGTGACCTCATCCTCACCCTGATCGGGGTCACGTACCTCTTCGCCATCGCCAAGAACAACGGCACCGTCGACCTCATCGTCAGATCCGCGGTCAAGGCGGTCGGCGGGCGCGTGGCGCTCATCCCGTGGGTGATGTTCTTCGTGACGGCGCTGCTCACCGCCATCGGCGCTGCGAGCCCTGCGGCCTGCGCCATCATCGGCCCGATCGCCCTCGGCTTCGCCGGGCGCTACAAGATCAACCCGCTCCTCATGGGCATGTTCGTCGTGCACGGCGCCCAGGGCGGCGGCTTCTCGCCGATCAGCATCTACGGCACGATCACGAACTCCGTCATGAAGGACAACGGCCTCCCGTCGAGCGAGATGACCGTCTTCCTCGCGAGCCTGGCGGTCAACGTCCTCATGGCCGTCATCCTCTTCCTCGTCCTCGGTGGCCGGCGCCTCATGAACCAGCGCGCCGACGACCTCGACGACGTCGACGGCCCGATGGGCGGCGACTCGATCTCCGAGGACCTCCACCGCGGCGGCGTCGGCGTCGCCACGCGCGGTACCGGCACGATGACCGCGACCCGCACCCAGGCGCTCGGCGTCAAGCGCGACCAGGTGCTGACGCTCGTCGCCTTCACGCTCGTGGCCCTCATCGCGCTGGCCTTCGACAAGAACATCGGCTTCGTCTCGATCACGGCCGCCGTCATCCTCGCGATGTTCGCGCCGACCCAGCACAAGGACGCCATCAAGCAGGTCGCGTGGCCGACCGTCCTCCTCGTCGCGGGCGTGAGCACGTATGCCGCCGTGCTGACCGAGGCGAAGGCGCCCGAGTTCGTCGGCAACTGGGCTGCAGGCCTCGGCGCCGCCGTGATCGGGGCGCTCGTGCTCTGCTACGTCGGCGGCGTCGTCTCGGCGTTCGCGTCGTCGACGGCCCTGCTGCCCGTCATCATCCCGATCGCCGTGCCGCTCATCGCCAACGGCGGCATCGGCGCTGCGGCGTTCGTCGCCGCGCTCGCGATCAGCTCGACGATCGTCGACGTGAGCCCGTTCTCGACGAACGGCGCCCTGATGCTGGCCAACCGGCCCGACAGCATCAGCGAACCGGTGTACTACAAGCAGATCCTCACCTACAGCGTCATCGTGGTCGTCGCCGGCCCGTTGCTCGTGTGGGCCGCCCTGATCCTCCCCGGATGGTGACCGAATGACCGCTCATGGACCCCTCTCCGACATCGTCGTCGTCGACCTCTCGCGTGCCCTCGCCGGACCGCACGCGACGATGATGCTGGCCGACCAGGGCGCGCGCGTCATCAAGGTCGAGGCCCCCGGCCGCGGGGACGACACCCGCGGCTGGGGCCCGCCCTTCGTCGGCGAGGAGGGCGCGCGTGAGTCGACGTACTTCCTGTCGGCCAACCGCAACAAGGAGTCGATCACCCTCGACCTCAAGGACGAGGCGGACCGCGACGTGCTGCTCGCGCTCGTCGACCGGGCCGACGTGCTCGTCGAGAACTTCCGCACCGGTGTGCTCGAGCGGCTCGGCCTCGGCATCGACTCGCTCATGGAGCGCAACCCGCGGCTCGTCGTGCTGTCGATCACCGGTTTCGGCCACGACGGGCCCGAGGGCGGCCGCGCCGGCTACGACCAGATCGCCCAGGGCGAGGCTGGCGTCATGTCGCTGACCGGCTCCGGGCCCGACGACCCGCAGCGCGTCGGCGTGCCGATCGCCGACCTGCTCTCCGGGATGTACGGGGCCTACGGCGTCGTCGCGGCCCTCAACGAGCGGCACCGCACCGGGACGGGCTCCGTCGTGCGCACCTCCCTGCTCGCAGCGGTCGTCGGCGTGCACGCGTTCCAGGGCACGCGCTGGACCGTGGCCGGAGAGGTCGGCCGATCGGCCGGGAACCACCACCCGTCGATCAGCCCGTACGGCCTCTTCCACTGCCGCGACGGCTTCGTCCAGATCGCCGTCGGCAGCGAGGGCCTCTGGCAGCGGCTCTGCGCGGCGTTCGGCCTCGACCCGGCCGCCGAGGGACTCGCGACGAACGCCGAGCGCGTCGCCGAGCGCGAGCGGGTCATCGAGGTCGTCGAGGCGGCCTTCGCCGACTGGGACGCCGAGCCGCTGCTCGCCCGGCTCGCCGAGGTCGGCGTGCCCGCCGGCAAGGTGCGCAGCCTCGACGAGGTGTATGCGTGGGACCAGACCGCGAGCCAGGGCCTGCTCGTCGAGGTCGAGCACCCGACCCTCGGGCCGCTGACCCTGCCGGGTCCGCCACTGCGGTTCTTCGACGGAGACGGCACCGAGGTGACGCGCGGCGACCATGACGCACCACCGACTCTCGACGAGGACGGTGCGGCCATCCGCGCCTGGCTCAAGGAGGAGTGATGGCGCGCCGACCGTGGACCGCGCACGAGCTGCTCGACCTCGTGCTCGACTCCGGCTCCTTCGAGTCGTGGGACGAGCCGATCGACATCAGCGGCCAGCCCGAGGACTACCGCCGCCAGCTCGAGGCGGCGGCGGCCAGGGCCGGGACCGACGAGTCCGTGCTCACCGGGCGCGGCCTCGTCCGCGGCCGGCCCGTGGCCGTCGTCGTCAACGAGTTCCGCTTCCTCGCCGGCTCGATCGGTCGGGCCGCGGCCCAGCGGATCACCGCCGCCGTGCGGCGCGCGACCGCCGAGGGTCTGCCCGTGCTCGCCTCGACGGCCTCCGGTGGCACCCGCATGCAGGAGGGGACCCCGGCGTTCATCGAGATGGTCGAGATCTCGCGGGCGCTCATGGCGCACCGCGCCGCCCGGCTGCCCTACCTCGTACACCTGCGGCACCCGACGACCGGAGGGGTGTACGCGTCGTGGGGGTCCCTCGGGCACGTGACCGTCACCGAGCCCGGAGCGCTCGTCGGCTTCCTCGGGCCGAAGGTCTACGAGGCGCTCAACGGCGTGCCCTTCCCGGCCGGCGTGCAGACCGCCGAGAACCTCGCCGCCAAGGGGGTGCTCGACGCCGTCGTGGCCGCCGAGGACCTGCCGATGCTCGTCGACCGGGCCCTGGGCGTCCTCGTCGACGGCCCGACCCTGCCGCGTCTCGACCACCGTGCCGGCGAGCCGAGCCGGCACCTGTCCGCCTGGGAGTCCATCGAGGTCACTCGCCGTCCGGACCGCGCCGGCGTTCGTGAGCTGCTGCGCTACGGCGCGACCGGCACCCTGCGGCTGCGGGGCACCGACGAGGGCGAGCGGGACTCCACGATGCTCGTCGCGCTGACGCGCCTCGACGGACAGCCCTGCGTCCTCGTCGGACAGGACCGGGCGCGGCAGTCGCCGACGTCGCCGATGGGGCCGGGCGCGCTGCGTGAGGCCCGGCGCGCCATGCGCCTCGCCGAAGAGCTGGGTATGCCGCTCGTCACCGTCATCGACACCCCTGGCGCCGAGCTGTCGGCGCACGCCGAGGAGGGCGCGATCGCGGGCGAGATCGCCCGGTGCATCGCGACCCTGACGACGATGACCGTGCCGACGGTGTCGGTCGTCCTCGGGCAGGGTTGCGGGGGAGGGGCACTCGCGCTGCTGCCGGCCCGCGAGGTCATCGCCGCCGAGCACGCCTGGCTCTCGCCACTCCCGCCCGAGGGCGCGAGCGCCATCGTCCACGGCGACGTGTCGCACGCCGCCGAGATGGCCGAGCTCCAGCAGGTGGGCGTCCTCGATCTCGCCGCGCGGGGGATCGTCAGCCGCATCGTGCCCGAGCCTGCCGACGACACGGCCGCCTCGCTGGCGCTCGCGGTCGTCGCCGAGTGCGCGGCCGCGCTGCGTCGCCAGACCCATGGCGAGGCCCACGTCCTCGCCGGCTAGGGCACCCGGAGCGAGGTCGGGGAGAGGAACGGGCGAAGGGGGCTGTCGACGCCCAGGTCGGGCCACCGCCGGGCGACGCCGGCCAGCAGGTCGGCGACCTGGACGCGCGCGTCGTCGCGGGAGTCGACCGTGACGAGCCCGGCGAGCGGTGACACGCCGCCGTGGCCGCCGCCGTGGCCGCCGTCGTCGGTGCCGTCCGACAGGGCCTGCTGGAGGCGGCGGAGCCGGTCGGCGGTCAGGGCGCTCTGCTCGTCATGGACTACGAGCACCTGCCGTCGACCGTCGCTCCACGTGAGGACGGTGTCGGCGAGGGCTGTCAGCAGGGGCTCGAGCGGTGGTGGGATCGTGCGGTCGTCGTGGACGAGCCGCGTCACGACGCCACGCACCCTGGTCCGGGTCAACGCCGCGAGAACGGCCCGGGCCTCGGGGTCCACCCCGGGCGCGAGCGCGTCCCTGGCCTGGAAGAAGGTCTCGAGCACCCTGCGGTCGACGTGGTGTCGGCGCTTGGTGCGGACGAGGTCGACGAAGGCCGCGAGGAAGGCCAGCCACTCCGGTGCGCGTGACCGGCCGCACCGGTGGAGCGCGATGGCGGCGGGTCGCTGGTGCGCCGTCAGGCGGGTGCCGGCCGCCCACGACGGCTCCGAGAGGAAGAGGTCGACGACGCGGGTCGCGAGGAAGTACTCCTTGTCGACGACCTCGACGTGGGCACGGCCCTCGAGGCGCGAGAGCAGCCACACCAGGGCCTCGTCCGCGTGGCGGCCGCGGAGCAGCTGTCCGGACTTGAGCTCGTCGAGGGACCAGCGTGAGTCGCTCCTGAGCGCCTCGACGAGCTCGGTCGCCTCGGTGCGGCTGAGGTCGGTGCTGGCGTGCGTGAACACCGGCGTCGCGGGGTCGAGCAGGTTGCTGCCCGAGAAGCCCGACTCGTCGCAGGCGATCTCGACGACGGCGCCGGCGAGATCGCGTGCGGGCGGCAGGCCGCCCTGCAGGGGAGGTCTCGATGCGCCGGCCACGCGGCCCATGCTCGTCCGGAAGGGGCGGGAGCACCAGTGAATAGAAGCGGTGCCCACGGACGGGCCCCGGCTCGGCTCCCTTACGGTTGGAGGGCCCGTCCGACCGACGGGTCCGTGGGCGGGCGTGACACCTCGCCGGGACCGGAGAAGCCGGGAGAGGCCCGGAGAAGACCAAGAGAGACCAGGAGGTGCCGGTGCGCGGCGACAGGGAGCGGCACCTGACCGCAGGCGCCGGGCTCGACCTCTACGCGGCGGCTGCCGATCTCACCCGGCTCGTGAGCGACCACGTCGTCGGGCTGCTCGCCGGTCGACCGACGCCTGGCTTCCGCCGGCTCGGCGTGGGCATCGACCAGATCGACAAGGGGCTCACGGCCCTCGAGCCCACCGCTCAGCGCAGCGTCTGGACGATGCACCCGATCCTCAGCTACGACCCCGCGAACGAGATGACGCTGCTCGACGACCACACCCGACGCCGAGGCGTCGACATGCGGTGCATCACGACCGAACGCAGCCTGAACCTCTACCCCCTGCTCACCTCGGAGATCCCGCACGTCCGCTTCGGCCCGGCCCGCTCACAGTTCATCCTCGTCGACGAGGCGGTCGCCGTCGTCGGTGGGCCGCACAGCGAAGAGGGCTATCCGACGGCGTGGCTCACGACCCGCGCCGATGTGCTGACGCTCGTCCGAGGCATCTGGGACCTGACCTGGCAGCTGTCGCACCCCGGTGTGCCCGCGGGCCAGAAGCCGCCCTTCACCGCCCGCCAGTGCGAGGTCGCCCGGAGGCTCGTCCTCGGGGCCAAGGACTCGGCCATCGCCCGCGATCTCGCCGTCTCGCTGCGGACCGTCGCCGCCGACGTCTCGGTGCTCATGCACACGCTCGGTGCGGTGTCCCGAGCCGAGACGGCGCACCTGCTCGCGGGTGGGAGCCATCGGCTCGACGCGGCCCGGCTCCGACCGGAGGCGGAGTAGCCGAGCGGCACGCGCTGGAGGGCCTCAGGTCGGGGTGAAGTCGACGAGGTGCAGGTGCAGGTGGCCGCCAGTCGGGGCCGGGTAGCGCCGGCCGAGTCGGGCTGGGGGTCTGCGTCGATGTGGTGCGCCCGGGGCAGAGCTGTGGTCGCCGTGGTCTTCAGCGTCCGGGTCGGGCGCCACATCGGGCGCCAGGGCGAGGCTGGGAGGTTGTCGGGGCGGTTTCTGGGGTGGGCCGATGAGCAGGCCGGTGTCGGTGTGGAAGGTGAGCCCGTCGGGGTGGGTGGGGTCGCCGGTGAGGGTGAACTCGCTGCGGTGGTGTCCGTCGTGGTGGAAGGTGCACAGGGCCAGGAGGTTGCTGGTGTCGGTGGGTCCGCCGTCGCGCCAGTGTCGGAGGTGGTGGATCTCGAGGTGGTGGGTGGAGGCGCAGCCGGGGAAGCGGCAGCCGCGGTCGCGGTCCAGGACCAGGACGCGGGTGCGGTGGGGGACGACGCGGTGGGCGCGGCCGACGTTGACGGGGTGCCCGTCGGTCTCCCAGACCGGGGTGAGCTGTCCGTCGCAGGTCAGCTGGTTGGTGATGTGTTGGGGCAGGCGGGGCCGGCCGGTGAGCCAGCCACCGTCGGTGTCGAGGTGGACCTGCACCCGGTAGCGAGCCCGGCGGGCAGCACCACCTGCCCCGTCACTGCCTGCGGCGTCGAGGGAGCGGGTGGCGAGCACGAGCAGGGCGTCGGCCCACGTGACGCGGGGCCGGCCTCCGTCGGTGCAGTACCGGTCCGGGTGCAGCACGTCCCCGTTGAGGGCCTGCTTCTGCTCGTCGCTCACACCTCGCATCGTCGGCTGNGCGTCGAGGGAGCGGGTGGCGAGCACGAGCAGGGCGTCGGCCCACGTGACGCGGGGCCGGCCTCCGTCGGTGCAGTACCGGTCCGGGTGCAGCACGTCCCCGTTGAGGGCCTGCTTCTGCTCGTCGCTCACACCGCCGTCAGCGTCGCGGGCGCTCTCGGGGGTGACGGTGTGGAAGAGGTGGTCCTTGGCCTCGGCGAGTGCGGCTTCGACGAGGGCGCCGACCTCGGCCGGGGCGTCGTAGCGCAGCCGGAACCGCCCGTCGACGTCGAGGCCCATGCTCAGGTGCGCCGGCTCGACCGGCACCGCTTTCACCTCCGCGTCGCTGTTGGTGACCTCGCCGGGCAGGCCTCGGCCGCGGTCGTCGACGCTGTCGGGTTGGAGGGTGAAGTCGTAGCGGGTGACGGTGCGCTGCAGCTGGGTCACCGTCGCGTGCTGGGCGAACTCCGCG